>JAFUFB010000001.1 GCA_017470145.1 Clostridia bacterium
TCCTGCGATCTATACCGTTGGCTGCGCACCACTCCTTGACGTTTAGTTCGCTGGATCTGCAGGCTTTGATCCTGGCCTGCCACATTGGTATGGCAGCTTCCCGTTTAACATCCCACGCGTTCATGTGTCCCTCCAATTCTTGAGATTTCTATGGAAGTCTCGAGACTTCCTCAGATCCGGGGACATTATCTCATGCAAGTGGGCCACAAAAAAGGTATGATTTTATTTACCGCTTACAGACGAATATACGAGAACGAAATAAACCGGTATGATACCTGCTTCGAACAACCTGGTACAACCAATTGAATAAAACAAACCTCCATTTCTGGAGGTTTGTCGTTGGCCGGAAACCGGGGTTTACAACCTCGGTTTCCCTTTAAGGGTACCGAAAAAAGGAGGAGATGAAGAAGAAACTCCGGTTCAGTCAAGCAGTTCGGGAACGATCTTTCCCAGAACATCCGCCAGCTGGCGGTGGCCCCTGCGGGTCAGGTGCATGCAGTCCAGGGTATTGAATTCTGCGACGCCTTCTGCGTCAAAGAACGCGCAGCACTGGCGTTCCGCAGCAGCGGCAAAGTATTTCGCCAGCTGCCGGGATTTTTCCGGACATCCGGCGCCCATAGGCTCTCCCTCGGGGACCGCGTAAAGTCCTTCGCTGATATGCGGCGGGGAGATGACCAGGATCCGGGGCTTGTCCCGCCAGCAGGGAATTTCCTTCGCCTTCATAATCAGGCGCTCCATCCCGATGCCGATGCACGCGGCGTTGGCGCTGAAGCGTTCTTTCGTATCGTTGGTGCCCAGCATGATAATCAGGAGATCCACCGGCTCGTGGCTCATGAGTACGCTGTAGATTGCGTCCAGACCGGACATACATTCATGAAGGGGATCGGAGAAGACCGTTGTCCGGCCGCTGAGGCCTTCCTCCAGGACCAACGTGTCCGGGCCCAGAAGTTCCTCCAGCAGACAGGTCCACCTTTCCGACTCGTTGTAACGGATTCCGCCGTCTGCACAGTCCTTCGGATCCGCACAGTATCCGTGAGTGTTGGAATCTCCGAAACAGACAATGTGTTTTTTCATAGGCTTTTCCCCCTCAGCCGGCAAAAGTCCGGATGGCTTTCCGGATTCGGGCTGCTGCGGCTTCCACCTTCGGCATGTCTTCCGGAATCAGCGCCGGCATGGGCCTGCGCACAGAACCCAGCTCCAGGTTTTCGTTGATTTTCAGAATGGCCTTGATGACGGCGTACATGCTGCCGTGGCATCCGCACATATCCTCAATGATGGCATTGACCTCGTGCTGGATGGGCCGGGCTTTTTCCGGTGTACCTTCGCGGATCAGCCGGTCCATGGTCAGGAACAGCTCCGGCATCGCAGCATAGGTGCCGCCGATACCGCCCGCCGCGCCGCAGCAGCGGCCGGCGACAAACTGCTCATCCGGCCCGTTGAAAACCACACAGTTTTCTCCGCCGGCCCGCAGGAACATCTCGATATCATAGGTGGGCATGCTGGAGTTTTTGACGCCGATTACCCGCGGATTCTGCCGCATGGTTTTAAAGAGCCCCGGGGTCAGGGTGACGCCGGCCAGCTGGGGAATGTTATAGATGATGAAGTCCGTGTTTGGCGCCGCTGCGGAAATATCGTTCCAGTACTGCGCGATGGCGTATTCCGGCAGCCGAAAGTAGATCGGGGGAATGCTGGCGATGGCGTCCACGCCCGCGCGCTCCGCATGGGCGGCCAGCTGGCAGGATTCCTCAGTATTGTTACAGGCCACATGAGCGATGATCAGGCATTCGCCCTTCACTTCCTCCATGACCGCCTCCAGCAGGGCCATGCGCTCTTCCTTTTCCTGGTAGATGCATTCCCCGGAGGAACCGCCTACATAGAGGCCCTGAACGCCCTTGTTCACCAGGTGCCTGGCCAGGCGCTTGGCCCGGTTGGGACTGATACGGCCTTCCTCGTCATAGCAGGCATAGAACGCGGGGATCACGCCCCGGTATTTCTGAACAGACATATGCATACTCCTTCCCTGGAATGGTTAGCCCTTGACAGCACCCATAGTGATGCCGCGGGTGAAGAATTTCTGGAAGATCAGGAAAATAATGATGATCGGGACGGAACCCAGGGCCGCGCCGGCCATGATCAGGCCGAAGTCCGTGGACAGTTCCGTCTGCAGCTTGGCGATGCCCAGGGAGATTGTCAGCACCTTGGTATCGTTCAGCATGATCAGTTGCAGGAAATAGTCGTTCCAGGCCGTGATGAAGGTGAAGATCGCCAGGGCACCGATGCCCGGCTTGATCAGCGGAATGACGATCTCGATGAAGGTCCGTGCTTCGCCGGCGCCGTCGATCCGGGCGGCCTCCAGCAGCTCCCCGGGAATATTCTCGCTGAACTGCTTCATCAGGAAAACGCCGAAGGGCCAGCCTACAGTCGGCAGAATCACAGCCCAGAGCGTATTGTGCAGCTTCAGGAAAGCCAGTTCCTTCAGCAGCGGGATCAGGATAACCTGCTTGGGCAGGGCCATGGCGCAGATGAATACGGAGAAGAGCAGCGCCCGCCCGGAGAAGCGTTTTTTGGCCAGCGCATAACCGCCCATGGAGGCCGCGATACAGGTCAGGCCCATAGCCGCAGCGCAGATGAACACGGTATTCAGCAGCCAGGTAATCGCCGGGCGGTTGAACAGCTCGTTATAGTTGCGCATGGTGACGGTTTCACCCGTAGGGAACCAGACCGGCACGGCAGAATTGACTGCCTGCTGGGTCTTGAAGGATCCGGTCAGGATCCAGTAAAGCGGGAAGATGAACAGCAGCGCCAGGATAATCAGCAGGATGACCCCGATCACGGTGTAGGCGGTTACCTGATGGACGCTGTGATCCGTATTGTCCGGCTTGTCTTTGATCCGGCGCGGCAGGTTTGCAGTCGTTTGCATAAGGTCTCCTCCTTTCAGCCGTTATCGGTCTTGGCCAGCCTGAACTGAATCGCGCTGAACACGGCGATAATGATCGCCAGGATGATGCCCATGGCGCTGCCGTATCCGTAGCGGCTCAGCTTGAAGGCGTTGTAGTAGATGTAGTACATAATGGTCTGGGTGGAATTGTTTGGCCCGCCGGAGGTCAGCAGCTGGATCAGTGCGAAACACTGGAAACTGTTGATCGTGGTGATGACCAGGATATACAGGGTGGTGGGCATGACCTGGGGCCATTTGATCTTCCAGAACACCTGCATGTTTGTCGCTCCGTCCACGGAAGCCGCCTCGATCAGGGAATGGTCCACGTTGCTCAGGGCGGAGACGTAGAGCACGATGGGCTGCCCGACGGAAGTGGTCAGCAGGATCGTGATGATACAGGCCAGGGCGTAGTCCGGATTGCCCAGCCAGTTGATATTCCGGGTGATCAGCCCGAGATTTTTGAACACATAGTTCAGCACGCCGTAATAGTTGTTGAAAATCCATTTCCAGACCACGGTGACCGCTACGGAACCGGTGACCACTGGCAGGTAGAAAACGCACCGGAAGAAAGATGTGTGGCGGTCCCTCATTTTATAGATCAGCGATGCCACCCACAGGGAAAACATACAGGTGACCGGCACGCTGACCAGCACGATGACAATCGTGTTGACCAGCGCCTTGCCGAAGATGGCATCCTGGAACATTTCGACGTAATTGGCCAGACCGATCCAGCTGAAATCGGTCATGGTGTAATTGAAAAAGCTGGTGACCAGGCACATGCCCATGGGGAAAATCACGAAGCCCAGGAAGAAGACCAGGCTGGGCGCCATGAAGAGATAAGCGGCGATGTTTTCCCGCCGGCGCGCCGCTCTCATGGCCGGGGAAACCACCCTGCGGGCGGGGAAAGCTCGGGTCGTCATCGGGATATTTCCCTCCTTAAAAAGGACAGGCGCGCCCCCGGCCCGGAGGGGGAACGGAGACGCGCCTGATTAGTTCTGGATCAAAACCGGTATACGGGTTATTTATTTGCGTTCTGGCAATAGACCGCCACTTCAGCCGCCACATCGCCGCCGGCGAAGATGCGCTGGAGCAGGTTCCACCATTCGGTCCGCTGCGCGGCCCAGTTGGGAGTGACCTGGTAATAGTCGCCGAGGTAGGGCATGAAGATGGCATACTCGCCGTTCTCAGCCTTGTCGGTGCCGGCGTAGATGTCGCCGAGGGAAGCGCGGGTGGGGAAGAAACCGGAGGCGTATACGCTCTTCGCGGCCTGGGCCGGATCGTCGCATACCCACTTCACGAAGGTCTTGGCAGCGGCCACTTTGGCTTCATTGCCATTGTCGAACAGGCCGAAGCCCCAGATGCCGCCCTGCAGTTCCGGCACGCCGTCGTCAGAGGGGAAGGCCATCGGGAATACCTTCACGTCTTCCGCCAGGCTGGCTTTGTTGGAAACGGCCGCGGAGGCGTTCCAGCAGAAGCCGATGGAGATGGTGGAGTTGCAGAACAGGGCGATTTCATCACCGGCGACGATACCGGCATCAGCATCCAGCTTCCCGTCATTCACGAGCTGCTGGAGCAGCTGCAGCGCCTTGATGTTCGCTTCACTGTCCATGGTGTAGGCGGAGTGATCCGGCGCGGTGAACTGGCCGGAATACAGGTTGGTTACCAGCGCGCGGGTACCTTGGTCGCCGCCCTGGCCGCCGCAGTATACGACCGCGGTGGGGGCGAAACCGGCTGCATTCAGCGCGTCCAGTGCGTTCAGGAAGCCTTCGGTGGTCCAGGTGTGCTTTTCTTCATCAATATACTGGAGGGCACCGGCTTTTTCGAAATCGTTGTAGTTGATGACCATGCAGTGGGTGGTCATGCACAGCGGATATTCATAGTAGACACCTTCGGCGTTTTTGCAGGCCGCTTCCACGGCAGCGCTGGCGGCGATGATGTCATCCTTCGTGTCTGCCCACAGGTCGCTGATGTCCAGCATCTTGCCAGCCGCGCCCCAGTTGGCGACCAGGCGTTCCGGACCTTCCATGATGATGTCGGGCGTGGTCTTCGCTTCGATGGCGGTGGTCACCTGATCATCACCGGACTGGTAGTCCAGGTACTGAACGGTCACTTTGATCTCGGGATGCACGGCATTGAAGTCCTTGATGATGCCGTCCACGGTTTCAGCATTTCCCCAGCTGCCGATGGGGTAGGTCCACAGGGTGATTTCCACCTGGTCATCCGCCAGAGCGAACGCCGGCAGCGCCAGAATCAGGCACAGGAACAGGGCGATGAGTTTCTTCATAATCTGGATCCTCCTTTTTTGATTGGCCGGTTTTCCCGGCTGATAACGATTCTCTTCCTGCGTTTCACAGGTTCTGACTGAAATATACTACAATTAAAAACGTCTGTCAACCCTGTCTTGATGGAAAAATTGAAAAATTGGGATAAAACAAGCCAAAATATGACGTGTTACGCCTTGACACGCTTCCCTGGTTCCAATATAATGGTCTCGAAATGTAGGACATTTAGCACCGAATGACAGAAGGCCAAACCGTTTTGAGTGCCGAAGGACAGGAAAAGAAGCGGGAGAAGCGATACATCGCAGCCTTCCGGGAAATCCATGATTATATTCTGCGCCACCAGCTGAAGCCCGGGGATCTGCTTCCCAGCGAGGGGGAGCTTTCCCGGGAAATCGGGGTCAGCCGCAATGTGATCCGGGAGGCTATCAAAAGCATGGAGCTGATGGGCATGGTGGAGGCCTGCCCGGGGCGGGGAACGGAAGTGCGGGAATTCACGATGGATTTCGTTTTCCAGAATGCGCTCTTCTTCCGCCTGGCGGAGGATGAGAAGAAGATCCGCCAGATGTTCGACATCCGAAAAACGCTGGAGCTGGGCTATATGCGCCAGGCATTTGACAGCATCCGGCAGGAGGATATCGAGAAGATGCGGGAGATCGTATCGCAGATGCGCGTCAGCTGGGAAGAGAGCGGCGCTTTTGCCCGGGAGGACCGGGAATTTCACCAGCTGCTTTTCAGCTCCGTGGGCAATCCGGTGCTCATGTCCCTGCTGAACGCGATCTGGGCCGTGGATTCCGGCTATCAGCTGGAGGAAAAGCTGCCCCATCTGGCAAATTCTGTCGTGAAGCACGAAGCAATTGTGGAAGCCCTGGAGGAATACGACTACCTGAAGTTTGCCCATGCCATGTACCGGCATTATTCCTCCGGCAAGTATCAGCCGGAGCAACATAACTGGGAAGAATATTAAGTGAATAATTATAGGAAAGAAGGACTGCAGCTATGACAAAAGAGGAACTGTTTCAGATCATGAAAGGAACGATCATCGTTTCCTGCCAGGCCACCCCCGGGGAACCGCTGTACGACCCGGAGCGCTCCGTCATGCCGCTGATGGCCCGGGCAGCGAAACAGGCCGGTGCTAAGATGATTCGTACCAGCTCTGTGCGGGATATCACCGGCATCAAGGAGGAAACGGGCCTGCCCGTCATCGGCCTGATTAAACGGGAATACCCGGGTTATACCGGTCGGATCACCATGACCATGCGCGAGGTGGATGAGTGCATGAACGCGCTGGCTGATATTGTATCCATCGACTGCACGGATACTGTCCGGGGAGACGGGAAAACTGCGCCGGAATTCCTCCAGGAGGTAAAGGAAAAGTACCCGAATATCATCATCATGGCAGACTGCGCCACGCTGGAGGAAGCGAAAGCCGCCTATGAAGCCGGCGCGGATCTGGTGGGCTCCACCATGAACGGATATACAGCGGCTACCGCCCACTGCAAGGACGGTCCGAACTTTGAACTCGTCCGGGAGATGGCGGCGGAACTGCCCTGCCCTGTGATCGCGGAGGGCCGCGTGCATACGCCGGAACAGGCGAAGAAAATGCTGGAGATCGGCGCCTGGGCCGTGGTTGTCGGCGGCGCGATTACCCGACCGCTTGAGATCGCGGCGCGGTTTATGGCGGTGGTCGTATGATTCTGGCGATTGATCTGGGCGGCACGGAAGTCAAGATGGGTCGGGCGGACCGCCTGGGAAACCTGTATGAAACAATCTCCGCAAGCGTTTCTTTTGACGGGTACAAAACCCCCCTGCTGGAAACGGTGCTGAAAACGGCGGAGACGTTCCTGGCTTCCTGGCCGGAAAAGCCGGAGGGAATCGCGGTTTCCGCCTGCGGCCAGGTGGATTCGGAGACCGGCGTGGTCATCGGCACCAACGGGAATATCCCCGGATACGAGGGGACACAGCTGAAGGCTGCCCTGGAGAAAGCCTTCGGCGTAAAAACCCGGGCGCTGAACGACGCGAACGCGGCTGTCCTCGGAGAAGCTTTCATCGGCCGGGCAAGAGGCCTTCGGGATGTACTGATGATCACCCTGGGCACTGGCGTGGGCGGCGGCGTGATCACCGGCGGCCGGCTCCTGGATGGGCGGCGGGGCATTGCCGGAGAACTGGGGCAGTTTACGCTCCGGGCGGACGGTCCGCTCTGTCCCTGTGGCAAGCGGGGCGTTTTTGAGTATTACGCCTCCACCACCGCACTGGTGCGGCAGTGCGCGGAACGCACAGGCCGGGAGGGCCTGAACGGGAAGATCATCTTCGGGGAAATCGGGCAGGGAAACGAAGTCTTTCGGAGCGTCCTGGAAGACTGGATCCGGGATATTGCGGAAGGGCTCACCAGCCTGGTGCATCTCTTTAATCCGGAGATGATCCTCATCGGGGGAGGCGTAAGCCGGCAACAGAAGCTGCTGATCAATCCCCTTCGGAAGGCGGTCCTGCGGAGATGCATGCCCCGGTTCGCAGAAGGACTGCAGATTGAGAGCGCGGAACTGGGAAATGACGCCGGGATGATTGGCGCAGTCCGGTTCTGGCTGGACAAGGAGGAAGAAAAATGATTCTTGACACCCTGGACGCCATTGGGAAATACGCGGGGATCAGCCCCAACTTTGAAACCGCGGTTCGCTGGCTGCAGGAAACGGATCCGGAGGCGCTGGAACCCGGCAGGACGGACATTGACGGGGAGAAAGTGTACGCCGTTGTGTCGGAAAACCGGCTGGAGCCGAAGGAGCCGGTCTTTGAAGTACATCGCCGCTATGCCGACATTCAGATCATCCTGCAGGGCCGGGAAGGCTTCCTGTACGGCCGGGAAGGCAGGGAACTCTCCGGAAAGCCGGAAAACGACGTCTGGTTCTGCGAAGCGGACCGGCAGGTGCCCTTTGAGCTGGAGGAAGGCGGAGTTACGGTTTTCCTGCCGGGAGAGGCACATGCCCCCGGGCTTTATCCGGAGAAAGACAGGAGGCCTCTGTCACCTGCGGCGCCCGTGCCGGACCGGAAGCTCGTTGTGAAAGTGCTGATGGACTGAGAGGGGAAGAAAAGGTATGCTGATTGTCAACGCTGTTGTTTTTGACGGCAGAGAATTCCAAAAAGGCCTGCATCTCCGCCTGGAGGGCGGTGTGATCGTGGAAACCGGAGAATTCCTGTCTCCCGGGGAGGGAGAGGAAGTTCTGGACCTGGGTGGGGATTTCCTGGTACCGGGTTTTGTGGATGTCCATATTCATGCCTTCCGGGGGCATGATACCATGGATGGGGAGGAAGCGGTCCGCGCCATGAGCCGGGACCTGGCGGAACTGGGTGTCGCCGCCTTCTGTCCAACCACCATGAGCGCTTCCCCGGAGGAGACAAAGAATGCCCTGCGGGGGATTCGGCAGATCATGAAACGTCCGGAGGAGAACGGCGCCCGTATCCTCGGAGCGCATATGGAAGCCCCCTTCCTGCGGGAGGAACGAGCCGGTGCCCAGCGGAAGGAGTTTTTCCGGGATCCATCGTGGGAGGATTTCCTCTGGATGACGGACGGCCATCCGGAAATTGTCAGCCTGATCACCCTGGCTCCGGAGCGGGCAGGCAGCGAGGGCTTCATCCGGAAAGCCGCGGCCGCGGGGATCCATGTTTCCATCGGCCATACTTCGGCGGATGCGGAGACGGTGCACGCCGCTGCGGACTGGGGCGCCGACCACGTGACCCATACCTTCAACGCCCAGACGCCGGTGCATCATCGGAAGCCGGGCGTACCCGGCGCCGCTATGACAGACGACAGGCTGTACTGTGAAATGATCTGCGACGGGGTGCATCTGCACCGGGACATCGTCCGCCTCATCGCCCGCTGCAAAGGCCCGGAACGGGCGGTGGCCATCACCGACGCCATGGAGGCGGCTGGCATGCCGGACGGCGAATACGCCCTCGGCGGCCAGAAGGTAATCGTGCAGGCCAGTCAGGCCAGGCTGGCGGACGGCACCCTGGCAGGATCCGTACTGACTATGCCGAAAGCCCTGGAAAATCTGATTCATATATTCGGTATCGCGCCGGAGGCCGCCTGCGCCATGTGCACCGCCGCCCCCGCGGCGTCCGTCCACGAAACAGCCGCCGGGCGGATAATTCCCGGAGCGCCGGGCATTCTGACCCGCTGGACCCGCGAATGGAAGCACGCCGGCGTGATCCGGGTATAATCCGGCTGCAACAGACAGTCATGAAAAAACGCTTCGGAAGCAGCGGCCAGACCATTGATAAACCTCTGGAAACAGGGGTTTGTTTTTTACCAGGGCCTGTTTCTTAAATTATCCTGATATGAATATTTGCTCAGTAGCTGGATTTGATGAATCTGTTTTACAATTGTGTATTTATAAAGCCGGGAACGTTATTACTGTACACCAAATAGGTGATGAAATGGGAGATATGGGAATGGATCTTCGAAAAGGAGAAGTAAAACCTATTTCATCATTCTTTTGTGTTTCTGAAGATTCTGTTTGTCAGTTTTTGAGTATAGAGGATGTTATTGATGCAGAGGAATATTTGTTCAGCGAACTGATTGGTACATGAAGCATTAAAGGACGAAATTGAGCAGCAGTCCGGGTGGCTGAGACCACTGTATACAATAAGGCTGCAAGCGGAAGGAAGAATCTCTTGAAGAATCATGGGAAATAGATGATCCCGCAATGCCTGATTGGCTTAAACGGTATGTAAGATAAAATATGTGACAATTATGATGGCAAAAATGTTTCAAAAATGAACATAGTAAAACCCTTGAAGCGGTGAACTTCAAGGGTTTCTTGGTGGTGACAGTTGGACTCGAACCAACGGTCTCACTTCGCTTCGCTCGTTCGGTCAAGTTCGCAATCGGCGTCCTGCTTCGCTGCCGCTCGCATGACTTGTTGCTCACTACGCTTCCGCCTCGCTTCATCCGCCACCGGCGGCGCTTCGGCTCCGCGCCCAATCGATGTGTTCACATCTCAGATGATCATTGATTCGGAATCAGATTGTGACTGATACAGAAATCAGGACCACCGCAAGGGTGATCCTGATTTCTGTGTGGTGACAGTTGGACTCGAACCAACGACCCCATCGATGTGAACGATGTGCTCTACCGACTGAGCCATGCCACCACAATTTCGTACCTTCGGCCTACCAGTCCAGTTGGACATTTGGAACAGTTCGTCCTACCAACTGAGCCATGCGACCTCGTCCTTTCGAACAGAGGTTAGTTTAGCACATTCTCCCGGGCTCGTCAAGGGGGTTGTTCAAATTTTCTACGGCATTTTCCGCGGAAAACGGGCTGGGGCGATTTACTTTTCCCCTATGATCGGATATAATTCAAAGCGTTGAAAGGCAAGAAAAGAGGCGGGCTTTGTTCCCGCACAAATGGATCACACAATCACTTCAAAGGAGAGAGAACGGAATGCGCAGCATGAAACTGAATCGGGATTGGCTTTTCGGCAACGGAATCTTGGACCATGGCAAGCGGATGCGGGGGGATTACGGCGACCGGACGGTGAACCTGCCCCATGATTACATGATCGAGTCGGATGTGTTCCCCGAAGCGGTTTCCGGGGCGGCCAGCGGATATTACAACGCCGGAGTGGCGCACTACATGAAAGAGATCAACCTGCCAGCCGAATGGGCGGAGGATCAGATTCTGCTGCGCTTCGACGGGGCCATGATGAACGCCACGGTGGAGATCAACGGCAACAAGGCCGCCCTGCAGCACTATGGATACGCACCCTTCGAGGTGGATATTACCCATCTGGTCTATCCTGGGCAAAAGAACAGCATCCTCATCACCCTCAACCCCAGCATGCAGCCCAACTCCCGTTGGTATTCTGGAGCGGGGCTGTTCCGGGGCGTGGAGCTGCTGCACACCCCAAAGCTGCGCATCGCCTGCGGCGGGCTGCGGGGGTCCACGAAAAAGATCGAGTATACTGCGGACGGCGCGCCGGAAACGGCCTATCTGCAGGTTTCCGCCGAGATCAGAAACGAAACGGCGGAGAACAAGCTGGCAGAGGTCTGCTTTGAACTGGTGCGGGAGGATAACGGAGAAACGGTCCGGGCCAGCAAAACCCTGACGCAGATTCCTCCCCTCGCCTCCGGCACGGCCTATATGACCCTGACGGTAGACGCGCCCCGGCTGTGGAGCGCGGAGGAGCCGAATCTGTACTACCTGCGGGCCACGGCAGTGGATCGGGGGACCTACAAAACCCATATGGTTCCCGCGGATCATCCTACCACCGACACGGAGCAGGCGCTCTTCGGTATCCGGACGGTGGAGGCGGATGTAAAGCACGGGCTGCGGATCAATGGCAAAACCGTAAAGCTCAAGGGCGGCTGCCTGCACCATGACAATGGTGTCATCGGCATCGTCAGCCTTTACGACGCGGAGACCCGGAAGCTGCAGAAAATGAAGGCGCTGGGATACAACGCCATCCGCACCACCCACAATCCCCCCTCCTCCGCGCTGATAGAGGCCTGTGACCGGCTGGGCGTGTACGTATTCGACGAAATTTTTGACGCCTGGGGTATGGGGAAGCAGCCCGGGGATTACAACCAGTATTTCGAAACGGATTGGGAGAAGGATCTGACCGCCTTCGTCAAGCGGGATCGGTGCCATCCCAGCGTCATCATCTGGTCCACCGGCAACGAGATTACCGAGCGGGCCGGCCTGGGGGACGGCTATCTATGGGCCACCAAGCTGGCGGAAGCCTTCCATCGTCTGGACGGTAGCCGACCGGTTTCCAACGCCATCTGCTCCTTCTGGAACGGATTGGATGATCAGCTGATGGCAGAACAGATGAAAAAATTCCAGGAGTCCTTCTCTGGCTCGCTGCAGAACGCGGACATCAGCGAAAAAAAGGATCTGCTGTGGGAGGAATACACCGAAGGCTTCGCCAACGGGCTGGATATCGTGGGATACAATTATATGGAGAATAAATATCCCACGGATCACGAGATGTTCCCGGAGCGGGTGATCCTGGGCAGCGAAAACTATCCCAAAGAGATCGGGATCCACTGGCCCACCATCGAAAAGACCCCCTGGATCATCGGGGATTTCACCTGGACCGCCTGGGACTACATCGGCGAGGCAGGCCTGGGGCAAGCCAACTTCTATGAGCCCGGCGATCCCCGCATCGGCAACCCCTGGGGCGCCGGCAACGCCTATCCCTGGCGGACGGCCAACGACGCGGATTTCGACATCACTGGGTTCATCCGTCCTCAGGGAATCTATCGCCGCATCGTCTGGGGCAGCCAGGAAACGGGGCTGTTCTCCTACGACCCCGCGGTGTTTGACAAGGTGGAAAACCTGTCCAACTGGGGCTTCCCCGGCATCTGGCGCAGATGGAATTGGGCAGGACAGGAAGGCCGCCAGGTCAACATCGCGGTGTTCAGCAGCGCGGAGGAAGTGGAGCTGCTGCTGAATGGCCAGAGCCTGGGCCGCAAGAAGGCCGGCGAGGCATTGGTGCAGGGTCTGCCCCTGAGCTTCCAGTTCAGTATTGCTTATCAGCCCGGCACCCTGGAGGCCATCAGCTATGTTGGCGGAAAAGAAATCTCCCGGGATCAGTTGATTACCTCTGGGAAGCCCGTCGTCCTCCGCCTGACGGCGGAGCAGGCCGAGCTGCGCGCGGACGGCGAAGCGCTGGGATATGTATACGCAGAGCTGGTGGATGAAGCAGGCCACGTGGTTCCGGACGCGGATGTAGCGCTGACGGCGGAGGTTTCCGGCGCGGCAGCGCTGCAGGGCTTCGGCAGCGGAAATCCCATTACGGAGGAGAATTACACCCGGGGCCGGTTTACCAGCTATCTGGGCCGGGCGCTGGCGGTGCTGCGGGCCGGAGAGGAGGCGGGCGAAGCCAAGCTGACGGTGTCGGCGGAAGGGTTTGCGCCCGCGGAGATCGTACTTCCGGTGAAGTAAATAATTCGCCCTCCCCCTTGCGGGGGAGGGCATTGGGGTTTTTCTTCTCCCCTTCGGGGAGAAGATTTTTTACTTTATTTCAGGGGGAGGGCATTTTACTCAGGGTTTGATCAGGCTCTCCAGGGCTTTGAACAGCGCTTCGGGCTCCACGGGCTTGCTCAGATGAGCATTCAACCCGGCCTGCATGCTGCGCTGCACATCCTCGTCAAAGGCGTTGGCCGTCAGGGCAATGATGGGGATGTTTGCGGAATCCGCGTGGCCCATGGCCCGGATGCGGCGGGTAGCTTCCAGCCCGTCCATCTCCGGCATGCGCATATCCATCAGGATGGCGTCAAAATATCCCGGGGCGTTCCGCTCGAACATCTCCACGGCGATGCGGCCATTCTCCGCCAGCTCCACCTCGATTTCCCGCATGGAGAGCACCATCATCATGATTTCCGCGTTGACGGGCACATCCTCGGCCAGCAGCACCCGCCGGCCCTTCAGATCCGCAGTTTCTCGAATCAGGCGGGAATTCTTCTTCTGGAAGGCTTCCCGGAATTCATCCAGCACGGAGCCGGCGAACAGGGGCTTGGCCACGAAGGTATCTACTCCGGCAGCCTTAGCTTCGTCGGCGATCTCATCCCAGCTGAAGGAGGTCAGGATAATGACAGGAATTTCATCGCCCACGGCGACGCGAATCTGCCGGGTGGTTTCCACCCCGTCCATCTCCGGCATCCGCCAGTCCACCAGAATCAGGTTATAGGGCTCCCTGCGAGCATGCCGCAGGCGAACCATCTCCAGCCCCTCGGCTCCCGAGAGGGCTTTTTCGCAATTGACGCCCACCTGACCCAGCACCAGCTGGGCATGCTCGCAGGCGATGGGGTCATCGTCGATGACCAGCACGCACAGATCATGAGGATGGATGGCTTCCATGGCCTCATCCCCATCGCTCTGGCGGTCAGATTCCAGCAGGGTCACTGTGACGGTGAAGGTGGTGCCCTTGCCCTTCTCGCTTTCCACCTCGATTTGCCCGTTCATCAATTCCACAATGCTCTTGGTGATGGGCATGCCCAGGCCCGTGCTGCCATATTTACTGGTACTGGAGGAATCCTCCTGGCTGAAGGGGTCAAACAGCTTGGGCAAATATTCCGGGCTCATGCCGATACCGGTGTCTGCAATGACCAGGCGCAGGGTGGCCCGGCCGTCGAAGCGGGCGGTTTCCTCCAGGGTAAAGGATACCCGGCCCCCGGCAGGGGTAAATTTGACGGCGTTGCCCAGGATGTTGATCATCACCTGGCGCAGCTTCATGTCGTCGCCGATGTAATAATCCGCCACATGTCCCTTGACCCGGCAATCGTAATCCAGCCCCTTGTCCCGACACTGGCCGCTGATGATGGTGTTCACCTGAGCCAGGGCTTTGGCGAAGGAAAATTCCTCGCTCTTGATGACCATCCGACCGGACTCGATTCGGCTCATATCCAGGATATCATTGATGATGCCCAGCAGATGATGGGCGGAGGCCCCGATTTTCTCCAGATGCTCCCGGGCCGTGGAGGAAAGGGTGGGATCGTTCAGGGCGATATTATCCAGGCCGATGATGGCGTTCATGGGGGTGCGAATCTCATGGCTCATGTTAGACAGGAAGATGGTCTTGGCCCGGTTAGCGTCCTCCGCCGCCTCCAGGGCTTCCTGCAGGGCTGCCTGTTGAGCCAGGGCCTGGCGCATCTCCTCGTCGATGACGGTGAGCCCCAGGCCGATGGCATGGACCCGGTGATCCGTGCGATTCTCAATATGCCGAACGCCGGCCACCCGGATCATTTCATAATACTCCATGCCCTGGCGCTGAGCCAGATAGCGATAAACCAGGATGGGTTTTTCCGCCAGGCCGGCGCGGATGCGGTCCGGATCAATGAACTTCAGGAAGCCTTCCCGATAGCTCTCGGCCACGGAGTGCTCCGCGTACCATTTGAAGCGCTCATAATAGGGAAAGTGGATTCCCTCCCGGGTCTGCTCCGTGTCAGTGGGATCCGCCCGATAGCACACCCCGTCGTCCGTGTCCAGGTCCACATGATACACCGTGCGGTAATCCGAGGCCATGGCGGTGATCATGTTATTCAGCTCCAGGCGCTTCTTTTCCTGGGCCAACAACTCCTCCTGCAAGGCCAGCTTCTCCTCCAGCTCCTGCTGCTTGGCGTGGGCCTCTGCCTCCGCCATCTTGATGCGGGAAATCTCCGTCACATCGACGCACATGCCCAGCAGGCACAGCCGGCCATTGGTGTCTGTGAATTTGATCTTGGTGGTCTGCAGATTACGGATCACCTGACCCGTGGCGTCCGGCACATCCTCGAAGAAGACATAGGCCTTGTCCATGGAGATGGTCCGGGTGTCGTCCGCCACGAAATGATCCGCCGTTTCCTTGTCGAACAGATCATGATCCGTGCAGCCGATGACCTCCTCCGGCGTCTTCTTGCCAGCATATTCCGCGAAGGCCTGATTGCAGGCCTGATATTTCCGAGTCTTGATATCCTTGGAGAAGCTCATGGCGGGCATGTTAGTCAGCAGGGAGGATACCGACCCCATCAGGTCCGCCAGCTTGGCGGCGTTCTGCACCTCCGACATCAGCCGACGGTTCTCCTCCTCCGTCTTTTTCGCCTGCTCCAGAGCCTTCTGGGTGGCCCGGTCCTGCAGAATGACGTCGTCCACATCCTTGAAGCCCATCATGACGCCGATTTTTCCCTCCGGCAGGGTCACCTTGCCCAGGTCGATGCGATAATACCGAGGGCCCGTGGCCAGGGTGCGGACAAAATGGACGGAATACTGATCCCGGGTTTCGAATTGCCGCAGCATATAAGGTAAGGAGATCCTTTCCTGCATCCAATCCCGGTCTTCCTCCGCCACCATGGTATTGACATACTGGGTTTTCGTGTCCGTGTATTTCGCGTGGCTCAGGGCGTTCTGGATGGCCTCCGCATGGACGGCTTCCATGTCCGAATGGAACAGGGTGCAGCTTTCGGTCTCCACATCGGTAATCAGCCAGACGGTGTTATAGGTGTTGGTCAAGGTGGCGATGACTGCGTCCCGCAGGGCGATGTCCATCTTCTGCGCCTCGATGATCTCCAGGGCGCTTTCCTGAGGAGCTTCCTTCCGCGTCATAAGTATGCCTCCCTGTTATCGGTCGATCTGCCAAACATATTTTCCCGCTTCTCCCTGCAGCTGTAGGGTGGTGAGCCCCTCTTCCAGCTGGGGATTCACGCTGACGCCATCGTCCCGGTACAGCTCGTACTGGGCCGGGCCCTCCACCCATCCCAGGGCGGTCAGGCGGGTATCGTCCAGCTCCTCCGTGCACTCCCCGCCCCCGCAAAGCAGGGCGAAGCGGCCCTTCTTTACGAACAGGGGGAATTCATGCAGCCCCAGGGCAATGTAATGGTCGCTCTTTTCCAGGGGCTCCAGATCGTAATCCTGGCCGGAGCGGAAGCGGATCATCAGCATATCCTCCGGCAGATACACATACCGGCCAACGGCATTGGGCTCGTACACCGGGGCGATCATGCAATCCTCCCCCAGCATCAGCTGATCCTCCACCCGGCAGGCCCGGCCATCCTGGGGATAATCGAAGGCCAGGGGTCGGAAGTACATCTCATCCCGCAGGGCGGCCTTCATGAATTCGCTGTACAGATAGGGCAGCAAGGCGTAGCGCACGGTGACCGTGTCCCGCATGCCCTCCCAGGAATCGAAGCGGTAGATCTCCTGATCCCGGGTATGCAGGGCGGAATGATTCCGCATCAGGGGCGTGAACACCCCCAGCTGCAGGAATCGGGCCAGCAGGTCCTCCGTCGTGTCCATGCCAAAGCCCCCCAGGTCGCATCCGCTGAAGAGGAAGCCGCTCATGTTCAGCCCCGGCATCATCTGCATGGCCATCTTGATATGGCTCCACCAGGAGAAGTTGTCCCCCTGCCAGACGCCCCCGTCCCGGTGGGCGCCGATAAAGGAGGAGCGGGAGAACAGCAAATAGCGCCGGTCCGGCTGATAGCGGCGAATCCCCTCCGCCGTGGCGTGGGTCATGCCCGCGCCGTAAATATTATGCACTTGATCGTGGCAAATCTTGCCCTGGGGTGTCTGGTGATAGAACCGCCTGTAATCCGCCGGGTTGTTGGCCATGCCGCTGAAAACATTTCCCAGGGCCCACATGCCCTCGTAATCGTCCAGATGCTGGCGCTGATATTCCGCCTTCGCGAAGCCTTCCCGCAGGGAATCCTCCGTGAAGAACAGGGCAGGCTCGTTCATATCGTTCCAGAAGCCCTCGATGCCCTCCTCCAGCAGGGGCTGATACAGATCGCCGAACCACTCCCGGGCCTCCGGGTTCAGGAAATCCGGAAAGGCGCACATGCCCGGCCAGACGGAGGCGATGAAATCGCTGCCGTCCTCCTTCTTGCAGAACACATCCCGGGCCTTGCCGGAATCATAGGGAGCATATCCCTCCTCCTGCTTGATGCCCGCGTCGATAATGGGAATCAGACGGATGTGCCGCTCCTTCATCTCCCCGTTGAAGGCCTTCCAATCCGGGAAAAATTCCGGCTTCCAGCTGAAGTTTTTATAATCCACCATATAATCGATATCCAGGCAGACCCCATCCAGGGGGATATGGCGCTGGCGATGGTTCTCCACCACGGCGCGGACCGCTTCCTCCCCCGCGTAGCCCCAGCGGCTCTGGATATAGCCAAAGGCCCAGCGAGGCGGCGTATAGCTCCCGCCCGTCAGCTGGCGGAACTCCCGGGCGATGGCCCTGGCGGAATGCCCTTCCAGGAGGTAAACGTCCAGATTCCCATTCTCGGAGGTGATGACTGCCTCCGTCCCGTGGGATTCTCCCAGGTCGAAGGTCACCAGACCGGGGTCGTCAAAATAGACCCCGAAGACCTGCCCCGGCCGGAAGAAGATCAGGAAATTGTGGGAGGCGTACAGGCTGGGCTGGTTTTCGGAATGGTTGAACATATCCGTGTTCCAGGCCCGATACAAATGGCCTCGTTTGTTCATCCCCCGGACGTTTTCCCCCAGACCGAAGATCATCTCCTCCGGGGTCATGGTCCGCCGGAAGATCACCTTCTCCCCTTCCCTGCCGGTTTCAAAAAAAGGCACCTCCCCCGCCGCGGCTTCCAGGCTTTGCACCACCGCCCCGGTGGGGAAAGGGGTTCCGAAGGTATATTTTCGAATCACGAACGCTCAACCTCTTTTCTATGTTCTATATACACTGTGATTTTTCTTGCATGTGCGCGAAGAGACGCTTCACCCCGCGCGCCTTATCATACAGGATAAACGCCGGAAAGGCAACAAAAAAGTAGGAGGAACCGATTTCTCCTTGCCTTTCCTTCGGAAAATTATTAGAATAGGAGTGCTGTTCTGTCCCTCCATGGCAAGAACAGTTATTCTGAAAGGGATGAATCATTTTGAAACGGAAATTGCTTTCACTTTCCCTGGCGCTGCTGCTGGCGGCTGCCCCAATTTCCGCCCTGGCCGCCGGGCTGCTTTCCGACATCTGGGGCACGCCCATTCCCTCCGCCACCCCCACGCCGGCGTCTGGCGTCTTCTCCTTCCGGGAAAAAGTGCAGTGGAACATGTCCCTGGAGCTGGTGAAGGCTCTGGAGAACATTGAGCTGGTGGAGCGGTTCAACGGCGCCTGGAGCATTCTCTATCCCCTGAGCCCGGTGGAGGTCAGCAAGTTTACCGCCGATCTGGTGTATATGTTCTATAACGATCAGCTGAAGATGATCTCCTACGACTTCTCCTCCGCCGCCCCGGACGCGGATTTCCTTTACCTCAGCGGCGCCTTGGATTCCGTCTATGGGGAACATCAGGAGGCCGGCGCCGCCCAGATCGTCACCTTCATGGACCAGATCTATCCCGGGCATTACAGCGCCGGAGATCTGAAGAGCTGCCGGGGTTGGACCTTCGGGGAGGATACCCTGATCTATCTGTTCTATCACTCCGACACTGCTTATACCATCCTCTACGTCAACGCCCCCGCCCAGGTCAGCGGCTTTGTGACCACGGGGTTGTAAATCATTGCTGAAAGTTCCCCCGCGAAGCAAGGGACGAAAGAAGCCATCTCTATTCACGTTTTCCCGGTGGGTTTGAATCGATCAGTGTTTTCCGGGATCAAAGCTTATTAAAACCGCGGAGCTCTCGCTCCGCGGTTTTGTTTGGGCTATGATTAAGCTTCGCCTTCGGTCTCCGTCTCCTCGGTTTCAGGTTCCGGCGAGGAAACCGGCGCCGCTTTGATCTCGTCTTCCTCCAGGGTGGTCACCACTGCGGTCATGCCATAGCGGGTGTTCTCATCCGGAATGAAAGAGATATACACAGGATAGGTGGTGCTTTCCTCCCCGATCGTACCCAGGGCGGAAATCAGATCCACCGTGCCCTCATAGGAGACACCCTGATCCTGATTCCAATCCAGCTCCACCTTCACCTTCTGGCCCAGGGAAAGATCCTGCAGATCGGCCTCCGCCACATCCGCCACGACCCAGACCGCATCCTTGGGATAAATCTCCGCCACGACGCTGTTCTGGGTCACGCTGGCGCCCTGAGAAACCTGCAGGCTGGCGATGATGCCATCCACTCCCGCCTTGATTTCCGGGCTGGTAATCTCTGCGCCGTCATAGGCGGCGTCCACGGTTTCGAACAACAGCTGTCCCTTCTTTACCGTGTCTCCCGCCTGCACAGCGGTGGAAACGATGGTTCCCTCCCCGCCGATGGCTGTGGGGGAAACCCGGGCGATATTGCCCCGGCCGATACGGCTCACCAGCGTATAGGCGGAATCCCGCATGATGTCGATGGCGTCCCCGATGAAGAATCTGCCTTCCGTCACCAGCACGGTAAAGCTGTTGCCATCCACGCCAGTGATGACGCCCTTGCCCCGATAGGTGGTGCGCTTGGCCGCCACCAGATAGACGGTTTCGCCGGAATGGACGATGTAATTCTCCACCGCCTCATAGGCCTTGCCCGTGGTGGCGGCGATGGTCATGGTATATTGCCCCTCCAGATACATGACGCCGCCATAGCGCTCCACCACCGCGGTGGCGTCTTCCCCGGCGCCGCCGAACACGGAGGTGATGGTGCCATCCTCCGGGGCGTAGACCTTGTTGGTCTTTACCCGGGCAATGGTCGTATCCGCGGTGACGCTTTGCCCTTCCTTCACCAGGGTCTCCTCCACGGTGCCGCCGATGGGGGCGTACACCTGGGCGGTGGCGCTGGCTTCCACGTTGCCGTTGAAGGAGATGGTCTCCGCCAGGGCGGCGGTAGTCATCAGGCACAGGGCCAGGAACAGTGCAGCAACTTGCTTTTTCATTTTGTGTTTCTCCTTTATATTAATTTATTTTTACATGGAACGCAGGGCGTCGATGGGGTTCAGTCTGCTGGCCTTTCTCGCCGGGGCCCAGCCAAAGATGATGCCGATGGCGGCGGAGAACCCGAAGCCCAGCAGGATGGCGTCCGTGCTGATTCGGAAGGTCGTGCCCATGACGTTGCTCAGGATCATGCTCAGCAGCAGGCCTAATCCGATGCCTGCCAGGCCACCGATCAGGCTCAGCAGGAAGCTCTCGATCAGGAACTGCAGCTGAATCTGCCATTGTCGGGCTCCCAGGGCCTTCTTCAGGCCGATTTCTACCGTCCGCTCCGTCACGGTGGTCAGCATCATGTTCATAATCCCGATGCCGCCCACCAACAGCGCAATGCTGGCGATGCCAGCCAGCAGGGTGGTCATCATGCCCATCATGGTCTCCATGGTGTTCTCAATGGCGTCCATGGTGGTAATGGTGAAGCAATCCTCCTCGAAGGAGAACATCACGTCCATGGCCGCCTCCACCGCGTCGGAGACCTGCTCGCTGGTGACCCCCTCCGCCATGTACACCGTAAAGCTGGTGACCTCGTTGGCGCTGTTCATCTTCAGCGCCGTAGTGTAGGGAATCAGAATGCTGGGGGAGCCCAGGAAGATGGAGGCGATGCTCTCCGTACTGTCCGCGGAGAAGATGCCCACTACCAGGAAGGGAATGCCGTTGATGTACAGGTTTTTCCCTACGGGATCCACCCCGAAGAAGAAGTCCTCGATCATTTCATCATCGATGAGGCACACATAGCTCATATTGTCCTCGTCGATGAAGTTTAAGGCCCGGCCCCGCTGCACCACCTCCTCATTGCTGAGGAAATAATAGGCGTTCTTGCCGCTGACGGAGATCCGGCTTTCGTAATTTCCGCCCCGGCTGACCCGAGCGTTGTTGATGCTAACGGTAGGGGTCACGCCCTCTACTTCCTCCAGGGCCGCCAGCTCCTCCAGATCCGCCTTGGTCATGCCGGATTTCAGGTCGCTCCCCGTGACGGAGACCGTCAGCGTCCCCGCGCCCATGCTGAGAAAGCTATCCGTGATGGATCCGGTAACGCCATTGACGGTGGTGATCAGGGTGATGACCGCCATGACGCCGATCAGGATGCCCAGCACCGTCAGGAAGGATCGCACCTTGGACCCCCAGATGTTGCTTAGGCTCATGCGGAAGCATTCCCCGATCATGACGAAGGGTCTTTTGATGGCTTTAAGCATCCGCTGTTCCACCCCCTTCCGTCAGCACCCCGTCGATGATATGCACCACTCGCTTCGCGTTGGCGGCGATGTTCATGTCATGGGTGATCATGATGATGGACCGGCCTTCCTCGTTCAGCTCCCGAAACAGCTGCATGATCTGCTTGCCCGTCTTCTGATCCAGGGCGCCGGTGGGCTCGTCCGCCAGCAGAATGCCAGGGTTGGTTACCAAGGCCCGGGCGATGGCCACCCGCTGCTGCTGGCCGCCGGAAAGCTGGTTGGGATAATGGCCCATGCGGTCCGCCAGGCCCACCCTGTCCAGCATCTCCTTGGCCCGGCGGGTTCTTTCCCGCTGGCTGACTCCGGCGTAGATCAGGGGCAATTCCACATTCCGCACCGCGTCCAGCCGGGGCAGCAGCTGGCTGTTCTGAAAAACGAAGCCCACCGCCTGGCTGCGGATATCCGCCAGCTCGCTTTCCGTCATGTCCTCGATCACGTGATCCCGCAGGATATATTGGCCGGAGGTGGCGGTGTCCAGGCATCCGATGATGTTCATCAGGGTACTCTTGCCGCTGCCGCTGGGGCCCAGTACGGAGAGATACTCCCCTTCCTGAATCTCCAGATTCACATCTTTCAGCACCTGCATGTCCTCATCGCCCATGTGGTAAAACTTGTTGATGTTCTCCATCCGGAAAAATACGCTGTCCATTTTACCGACCACCGCCATTTTGTCCGGGGGAACCGCCGGAGGGCGCGCCGCCGCCATTGTTGTTATTCTGCCGATTCTGCCAGTTCTGGCCTCCGCCGTTTTGACGGTTATTATTCTGCTGATTGAACTGGGTCTGGCCGAACATGCTGGAGAACAGGCCGTTCAGGGAATCTTCCTTTACCTCGCTGACCACGTATACCGTTTCCCCGCTCTCCAGGCCGGACTTGATCTCCACATAGTTGCCGTTGCTGACGCCCACCTCCACCTGGACCTGCTCCAGGGTTTCATCCTCCTTCATCTTGAAGACAAAGGCCTGATTCTCGAAGGTAAAGCTGAGGGCGTCGGCCTTCAGCACCACCACGTCCACCGCTTCCTCCTGAGGAATGGTGACCGTTACCTGCATGCCGGGGTAGACATCCCCGTCCACGTCCACATAGGCAGTGGCGGTATAATAGGCTACGTTGCCGGTGGATGAGGAGATATAGTTAATGCTTTCCACCGCGGACTCAAACACCTTTTCCGTAGCCGTGGCGGTGACCGTGCATCGATCCCCTACCGCCACGTCGCCAATGTCGTATTCATCCACCCGGAAGGACACCTGCATGTGCTCAAAATCCGCGATCTGGACCAGGCTCTCGCCGCTGGCCACCTCGTCGCCCACTTCCACGCTGACCTGGTTCACCCGGCCATCAAAATCCGCCGTCACGGTGCTGCCGTTGCTGAGCCGCACCAGCTTATCACCCTTTTTGACCTCGTCCCCATTGGCGACGTACACAGTTCGCACCGTGGCCTTGCCGCTGGCGGTGTAGGTTTCGCTGTCCCGCAGGGCCAGGCTGCCGCTGAAGCTAAGGGAATTGGAGATGGTCCCCGTGGTGGCGGTGTACTCATCGTAGGTCACGGTGTATTGATCCCGCAGCTTGGCCCAGGTATAAACCCCCGCGCCGGCCAGCAGGATCAGGACAATCAGGATTCCGAGAATCCTGCGAAAAATCCGTTTTTTCTTCTTCCCGGACTTTCGTTTCGTCGTTTCACTCATCGTTTCACGTTCCTCCTTCGATTGAACAAACCGATCTTATCATGTTTTTATGAACAGAAATGTGGATGCAGGTGAATATCCTGTGAAAATCCTTTGAGCTTTTTGCGCAAGAAACCCCCGTCATCCAGCTGGATGACGGGGGCATAATTGATCTATGTCGGAGCATGGGCGCTCACATCTCTTTGACCAGCAGCTTGGCCGCGTTCCGGCTTAAAATCTTCTGAATCTCTTCTTCCCGCAGGGGCAGCCCGCGGATCTGTTTCACTTCCGCCTCTGGATCCCCCCAGGGGCTGTCCGTGCCGAAGAGGACGCGGTCCGCGCCGAAGGCGGCCACCATGTCGCAGAATGCTTCCTCCCCCAGCAGCCGCAGGTCCTCTTCCCGCCAGGGATAGTCATCCGGCGCGGGGGTCATTCGTCCCAGGGCAAAGGCCGTGTCCAGATAGACCCCGGTCTCCGGCAGCAGGCGCTTCGCCTCCTGCCACTGATTCCATCCGCCCATGTGAGCCGCGATCAGGGTGATCCCCCCCACCGCGTCCAGGGCCCGTCGAATCTTCCGGGGATCCGCCTGCGTCGCGTTGGGCACGCCCACGTCCTCGCCGCTGTGGATCAGCACCATCAGGCCCAGCTCCCGGCATTTTTTTAGCACCGCCAGGCTGCGAGGGGCATCGATATCCACCCCCTGATAGGGCGGATGCAGCTTGATGCCGGGCACCTTCGCCGCCTTCAGCCGCTCCAGCTCCGCCTCCCAGTCCGGGCTGGCGGGATGCATGGCCCCGAAAGAAAGGAGGCCGGTTTCCCCGGTGTTTTCATTGATCTGGAGGACGAAATCGTTCATATGGGACAGCTTGGCCGGATTCGTCGCCACAGGCTGCACCCAGGCCATCTCCACCCCCGCGGCCCGCTCCCGGGCGGAAAGCCCCGCCGCCGTGCCGTCGGAAAAGCACGCCGTGTGGGATCCAGCCTGCAGCTTGCTTACCGCCGCCTTCGCGATCCGCTCCGGAAAAATGTGCGTGTGCACATCGATGATCACGCTTCCTTGCCCTCCTGTTTTTCTTCCCCTGCGGGAAGGCTCATTCGATTTATGCCTTCCTTTCCAGGCTCCGGAGCCGAATACCCAGCGCCACCGGCACCGCCATCACCAGCAGATAGATGCCGTAAAGCAGCAGGGCATGAATACCCGTGCGGTCCAGGGCAAACTCCAGCCCGATGGCGATGCCCGCCGCCAGGAACACGCTGACGACTGCCACCATTCCCAGCTTTTTCTGCCGCTTGCCGGCCCGGGCCGCCAGAATGATTACGCCGATGCCCAAATACACCGCCGCCATCACGTGCTCCAGCCCCACGAAGGTGATGCTCAGGAATCGATCATACCGCAGGCTCTCCAGCAGCACGGAGCATCCGCCGAACAGCAGCAGGAACAGCAGGCAGGTGTCCCCATCCCGCCGGCTGCGGGTCATGTCCCAGACCAGGATCGGCAAAAGAATCAACATCACCAGGGCCGCCAGGCGATAGGTGGCCAGATGGTACCCATCCGCCTCCGCGAAGGTCAGGAAGGTATCGTTCAAAAAGCTGGTCATCAGGGGCCGGCTGTAATCGAACTCCGGCACGCCGCCTTCCCCCGTCCGCTCCAGGGCCATGAAGATGGGCAGGGCGCAGGCCGCGATGTCCAATGTCAGCCCCGCTGGCTGCCGGGTAATTTTCCCCGTCAGCCACCCTGCCGCCAGCACCCCGGCCACCAGGCCCATCATGCTCCATCCGCCGCCGGCCAGGTTTGCCCATCCGGAGAGGGGCATCATGGCCCCCAGCTCCTGGGTCAGCAGGCAGAAGAACAGCCGGCTGCAAAGGCCGCCCAGCAGCATGGACAGGAACAGCAGCAGGGGGGCGGTCCCCTTCCGAGCCCGCCGCGCCCAGGACAGGAAGCCCATTACCACCGCCGCGCCGATGATCCCCAGCAGCACGAAGAACCCGAATCGATAAACCTCCAGGCCCAGCAGGCTGATCTTCTCCGCTTCGTCATACAGATTCATCCGCTTATTCCTCCGGCAACGCAGTCGCGAAATAAATGATATCGCTCAGGCCTCTTTCCTTCCCCGCCTGGCCCTTGTAAATCTCGCCATGGAAGTACATCTCGGCGGAGTTGCCCCCGTCCAGGTTGAAGGCCTGCTGGCATCCCAGCTCTGCCATGAAATGGGCCAGGCCCTGCTGGCTGATGCCGCTGGAGGCGCCCCGGCCCTCGGCGATGGCCAGCACATAGCTCAGATGGCCGATCTGCCCGATGGCCGCCCGGGGCTCGTTGCCGTTGGGGTTGTATCCGTAATCCTTGCTGATCTCCTGCTCCGCCCCATCGATCACCAGCGCCGGGCCGAAGGTCATGGCGTTCACGATCTGATGGGCCGCCGCCACCGCCTCCAGGGCGGCGGTCTGCTCCTTGGCGGGCGCCGCCAGCACCAGATGGAAATCACCGTTTTCATCGATGATCAGCATATCCTTGGTCTTGTTGGTCTTGGCGCGGATCTTGTTGGTCATGCGATATTCAAAGGTGGTTTTTTCCGGCCGGTCAATGAAGTTATCCCCGCCGATGGCCACCACCGCGTGGTTCATCTCCGCGATGGCGGAAACCGTGTTGGTCTTTGTGGATGTCAGCACCTTTTTCAGGTCTTTTTCGAGCTTCGCCGCGTCCCCCTCCGCGTAATCCTCCGCCAGGCTGCTGGAGAGAGCCGTGGCGGTGCGAATCTGGCTGGCAGAGGCCACCTGCACGAAGGCCAGATGCCAGATGACGCCATCCTCCTCCCGCCGCTCCATCTTCACGCGGATGGAAGCGTCCTCATACCCTTCCTCCGAGAAATTGGCTTCGCTGGCCTTCGGGGGCACGGAGAAATCCAGCGGCAGCTCGTAGAGGGCCGGGCCCAGGTCGGAATCCCCTTCCTCCACAATCTCTTCCATCAGTTCATCCTCTTCCTCTGCGTAGGCGTGAGAGAACAGCAGGCGACCAAAGTCCAGCTCCTCTCCCTCCTCGGAATCCAGCTGGTCCATCAGATCCCACTTCACCTCGCTCAGCAGGCTGGGCGAGGAAATCACAAAGGGCACGGCGGCCATCAGCAGCGCGCACAACACGCAAAGGATAATTCGTCCGGTTCGACTCATGATGATCGTTCTTCCTTCTTTTCGCAGATTCAGTTCTTGGCTCTCCCGCTCCTGGAAGGGCCCTTTTTCAGCATCAGCCCGGCCGGAAAGCGGCCGGGCTGAAACAATTTGGCTTTATTCCTCTTCTTCCTCGTCCTCCGCCAGCTGGGCGTTGGCGATTTCGATCAGCTTCTCCGCCAGGGCGTCGTCCTCCACGGGGACGAATTCCTCGATCTCCTCCCCGTTCTCGTCCTCGCTGGTTTCGATCTTGCAGATGATGGAGCCTTCGTCCTTCACCTGGTCGGCCTCCGTGTCGTATTCCGTCAGCACGGCGTATTCATCGCCGTTGTAGAAGAAGTAATCCTCGATGACGAAGGTCACCTCTTCCCCGTCCTCCGTCTCAAAGATGATCAGATCCTCGTCCATTTCCAGGTTCTCTTCGTTATTGAATTCACTCATTGCTCTTTTCTCCTTTCCTTCGCTGGGCATACAAGCCCGCTTCCCATTATAGCCAAAGCCCCGCCGCTTGACAAGCGGTTTCCTTCCGGATATATTCCTTCAGGGCTGCTTTTTCTGCAGCTTATGCTGGGTACCGTCCGGGTTCTGCACCACGACGCTGTCCAGCAGCTCCTGCAGGTTGTTCCGGAATCCGGCGATGTATTCCTTGCGCAAGGCGTCCTGCTCTGCCTCCTCCGCCGGGGTCAGGCCCTCGGCCTTCCGTTTCCGGGCCAACTCGTTAATTCGTTCGATTTTTTCCTTTTCCATGTTAAATTCCTCCGCGAGGTGATTGATTTATGATTTCCGGAAAATGGTTTCCCCAAGGCGCGGATCTGACCGATGTGCTCTCTGTCCGGCAGGGTGTCTTTGCCCAGGGGGTGGATGCCCTGGACCAGGAGGCCCAGAGCGTTGTGGTTTATCTGGACGATGTCCCCGCCGGCGCCGGCCGCCTCTGGTGGCGGGAGGGCAGCTTCTGGATCGGGGATCTGGGCGTGCTGCCTGAATATCGCGGGCAGAAGCTGGGGGATCTGACGCTGCGGCTGCTGCTGTTCAAGGCCCAGGATCATTTCGCCCGGGAGGTTCGTCTGCTTGCCCCAGAAGGTGCCGCGGGATTTTTCGCCCGCCTGGGCTTCCGGGAGGATTCCCGCCAGGGGAAGCTGGTAGAAATGATGATCCCCGGGGACGAGATTGAGCTGGATTCCTGCAAAGCCTGCAAGAAGGCGAACTGTCCTAAGCGGAAGGAGTAATAAAAACCCATTTCTGCTGCACCCGATAGCTCAGGAAATACAGCAGGAAATCAACGATCAGCTTGGCCAGGGTGCTGTTCATGCCAATTTGGCCCAGCAGCCATACGCCGCTGGCGCTAAGGCCCATGATGGCCACCGCCAGCGCCACATAGCGCAGCGCCGCCTTGCCCGTGCCCCCCTGCTGCCGGAACACCACCTTCTTGTTCAGGGTGAAATTCAGCGCCGCGCTGATGACTCGCGCGATGACAGTGGCCAGGAAAATATACTTCGCCGCCTTGGCGATTTTGTTGTCGAACACCGCAATGTTCAGCAGATTGAAGATCCCCTGGTCCACCAGGAAGCACAGCAGGCTGACGCCCATGAATTTCACAAAGCCCCGAATGATGACCTTGAAAATCCGCATGCTGTCCTTGAAGGGATGATAATGAGTCCCCTTATTCTCGTTTTCATAGATGGTCTCGATGGTAATGGGAATCATGGGCAGATCATTCCGGGCACAGGCGATCAGCACGTTCATCTCATATTCGAACCGCTCGCCCTCCACGTCGATCATAAACTGCAGATCCTCCCGGCGGAAGGCCCGCAGACCCGTCTGGGTATCCTGCAGCCATTTGCCATACAGCAGGAAAAACAGCACGCTGGTGGCCCGGTTCCCCGCCCGGCTCTTGGGGGGCACATTCTCCAGGCTGAAATCCCGGCTGCCCAGATAGAGGGCCCGGGTCCCCTTTTCCAGCTCCTCCGCCAGGTGCACGCAGTCCGGCACGGTGTGCTGCCCATCCGCGTCGGCGGTAATAACGCCGCTGATGCCCGCCAGATTCTCCTGAATCCAGCGGTACCCCGTCTTCAGGGCCACGCCCTTGCCGTGGTTCACGTCGTGATGCAGCACCTTCACTCGCGGGTCGATCTCCTCGATCCGCTTGAAAATCGCCTGATATTCCTGGCTGGACCCGTCGTCCACCACTACCACGTGGCCGAAGCCGCTTTCCACCAGCTTTTGGATATACGCGGGCAGCCGTTCATCCGGCTCCAGGGACGGAATCAGGATCACCGCGTCGGTCAGCGCCTTTTGGCGCTGGGCTTGTTCGCTCATTGATGCTTAACCTCCAAAGCCTTCGGGATAAATCATTCCCGTCCGGGTATTATACCTCTTTTCTTTCCCGCCCGCAACAATTGACGAAGGACGGGGCTTGCATGTATAATAAGCGCCGGACCTACTATGTTTCGGGAGGTTTGTTTTCCATGGGCAGCGAATCCAAAAATCGGGAGGAACAGCGCCGGGAGCTTCACGGCGTGACTTATTTTGACCGGGGCCGCCGCGCCGGGAAGGATGGCCTGGCGTATGACCGCTTCGCCATTCAGACCCATTTTGTCGAAGTCGGGGAAGATCAGGCGGAATTGGTCAGAAAATACGTCCTTCCCCTGTATCAGCCGGGGGATTGCCTGGCCTTCGGCGCCAAGGTCATGGCCATGTGTACCGGCAATGTGCGGACCAAGGAGCAGGAAAAGCCCGGCTTCTGGGCCCGGCTCCTTTCCCCCCACGCCTCGGAGACCACCGCGGGCATCGGCATGCACGATCCTTATAAGCTGCAGCTGGCCATCGACATGGTGGGCGCCCCCAAGGTTGTCTTCGCGGCCATCGCCTCCGCTCTCACCAAGCCCTTCGGCAAGAAGGGCGTGTTCTACGAAATCGTGGGCCCCGGTGTCGCCGGCATCGACGGGTTCTATTATCGCTCCTCCTTCGAGCGGTATCACGATCTGGCCCTGATCAACAACACCAACGCCCAGGAGCTCTGTGACGAGCTGGAGCGGAAAACCGGCGTGCCCACGGTGCTGATGGACGCCAACGATATCGACCAGAATCAGCTGGGCAAGGGAACCCATTTTCCCCTGACGGACGATCAGATTCAGGACGCCCTGGGGGATAATCCCTCCGGCCAGGGGGATGAATTGACTCCCCTGATCCTGATCCGCCCCGTTGCCTGATTTTTCGTTTTCTTTCCGACCTCCGATGCGAACCGCCCAGAGTCTGGGGATTTCCCGGCCTGGCGGCTCGCTTTTTGATTGTTTTCGCCATGAGACATATTCCCGCCGCTGCCACGCAGCAAACCCGAATCCTCCCCTTTGAGGAGGCCCTGCTCCCCACCAATCAGGATTATGACCGGGATGCCTGGCTCTATGTGCCGGATCATTATTCGGAATATCGGTACATCCTGGGAACCCGCGGCCAAAAGCCCCTGATCTGTATCGGAGTGAATCCCTCCACCGCCATCCCTGGCCGGCTGGACAACACCCTGAAAAGCGCGGAGCGCATCGCCCTTTTCAATGGCTATGATTCCTTCATCATGTTCAATGTCTATGCCCAGCGGGCCACCCTGCCAGAGGATATGGACCGGGAATGGAATCTTTCCCTGCACGCGGAAAACATGAAGGCCTTCCGGTATGCCCTGGAGCAAAGCAAAGAGGCCCCTGCCATCTGGGCGGCCTGGGGCGCGGTGATCGAAAAGCGGGCTTATCTGCCCCTCTGCGTGCGGGAGATGATCCAGATTGGCCGGGAATATGGCGCCCGATGGTATACCGCCGGGCCCCGCAGCAAGGCCGGCCATCCCCATCATCCCCTGTATTTAAAAAAGGACTCCCTGCTGGAGCCCTTTACCGATCTGGAGGCCTATCTGCTGTCGCTGGAAAAATCATGACTCGCAGATGATCCCTCCCGCCGCCCGGCTGGCATTCATATCAATGATCCGCTGGTTTTCGGACCCCCGAAAGCGCAGGCGGATATTTTTTTGCGCCTCGACAAAGGGCCCGTCCACCAGGATATCGATGAGCCCCAGCATGGCATCCGTGGTCTCGCACCGAGGATAGCTTCCCTCCGTTTCCAATTGCTCCAGTGTGAAGCCTGTATAGGCCCAGATATTCTTGCCGGGATAGGCCTGCTTCACCCTTTGCAGGAAGGGCAGCAGCGCCTCCTGATTCCGGGGTTCGAAGGGGTCGCCTCCCAGCAGAGTCAGCCCGTCGATATAGTCCGGCGCCAGCATTTCCATCAGCTCCTGCTCCGTTTCCGCCGTAAAGGGCTGACCGTAGGCAAAGTCCCAGGTTTCCGGCTGAAAGCACCCGGGGCAGCAATTGGTGCATCCGGAGACGAACAGCGTCACCCGGACGCCCACGCCGTTGGCGATGTCGCAGTTCTTGATGGCGCCGTAATACATATAGCCCTTCTCTCCCTCCGGAAATCAGCCCAGGGGCACTCCCCTGGGCTGATTTGGTTTATACTTTGATTTACAGATGCAGCACCCGTTCCTTGATCTCCTGGGTACGGCCCTGGTTCCAGAACTGGGTACCGATATAGCCGCAGGTCCGCCGAGCCACGTTCATCTTGTTCTGATCCGTGTTGCCGCAGCAGGGGCAGGTCCATACCAGCTTGCCCTGGGTTTCCTTAATCTCGATCTCCCCATCCCATCCGCAAACCTGGCAGTAATCGCTCTTGGTGTTCAGCTCGGCATACAGAATGTTGTCATAGATGTACTGCATCACCTTGATGACCGCTTCCAGGTTATCGTTCATGTTCGGCACTTCCACGTAGCTGATGGCGCCGCCGGGGCTCAGGGCCTGGAACCGGCTCTCAATGCGAATCTTGTCGAAGGCATTGATAGGCTCCGTCACGTGGATGTGGTAGGAATTGGTGATGTATCCCTTGTCCGTAATGTTCTCAATGACACCGAAGCGCTTCTGCAGGCATTTGGCGAATTTATAGGTGGTGGATTCCAGGGGCGTGCCGTAAATGGAATAGTCGATGTTCTCGGCCTTCTTCCACTTGCCGGTATAGTCGTTCAGCTTCTGCATGATCTCCAGGCCCAGCTTTTCGCCCTCCGGCTCCGTCAGCTTTTTGCCGTTCAGGGCCCGGACGCATTCCCACAGCCCCGCGTAGCCCAGGCTCAGGGTGCTGTATCCGTCGTACAGCAGCCGGTCGATGACCTCGCCCTTGTTCAGCCGGGCCAGGGCGCCGTATTGCCACAGGATGGGCGCCACATCGGACACCGTCCCCTTCAGCCGGTCGTGGCGGCAGCGCAGCGCCCGATGGCACAGCTCCATCCGCTCGTCAAAAATCTGCCAGAAACGGTCCATATCCCCCTGGGCGGACAGGCCGATGTCCACCAGGTTCACCGTCACCACGCCCTGGTTGAACCGGCCATAGTATTTATGCTTGCCCGGCTCGTAGTTTTGGGCGTTGGCGATGTTGCCGATGCCCGCGTCGGTAAACCGATCCGGCGTCAGGAAGGAGCGGCAACCCATGCAGGTATACACGTCCCCGCCCTTCAGGGTCTTCATCACCTTTTCGGAGATATAGTCCGGCACCATGCGCTTGGCGGTGCATTTCGCGGCCAGCTGGGTCAGATAGAAGTAGGGCGTCCCCTCCCGGACATTGTCCTCCTCCAGCACGTAGATCAGCTTCGGGAAGGCCGGCGTCACCCAGATGCCCTGCTCGTTCTTCACGCCCTCAAACCGCTGGCGCAGCACCTCTTCGATAATCAGGGCTAAGTCCGCCTTTTCCTGTTCGCTCTTGGCCTCGTTCAGGTACATGTACACCGTGACGAAGGGCGCCTGGCCATTGGTGGTCAGCAGCGTAACCACCTGGTACTGAATGGTCTGCACGCCGCGCTGAATCTCGCTCAGCAGGTGGCTGTGCACCAGCTTTTCCATGGCTTCCTCGCCCAGGTCGATCTTCAGCTCCGCGAATTCCTTTTCCAGCTCCCGGCGAATCTTCTGCCGGCTGATCTCCACGAAGGGAGCCAAATGGGCCAGGGAGATGCTCTGGCCGCCATATTGGTTGGAGGCCACCTGGGCGATGATCTGCGTGGCGATGTTGCAGGCGGTGGAGAAGCTGTGGGGCTTCTCGATCAGCGTCCCGGTAATCACCGTGCCGTTCTGCAGCATATCCTCCAGGTTCACCAGGTCACAATTGTGCATGTGCTGGGCATAGTAGTCCATGTCGTGGAAATGGATGATGCCCGCCTCGTGGGCCTCCACGATATCCTGGGGCAGCAGCACCCGCTCGCTCAAGTCCTTGGACACCTCGCCGGCCATATAGTCCCGCTGGGTGGAGTTGATGACAGGATTCTTGTTGGAATTTTCCTGCTTCGCTTCTTCATTGACGCACTCGATGAGGCTCAAAATCTTGTTGTCCGTGGTGTTGGCGTGGCGGGCCAGGGCCCGGGTGTAGCGATAGGTGATGTACCTTTTCGCCACATCAAAGCTGCCGTGGAGCACCAGCTGGCGCTCCACCATATCCTGTACCTCCTCCACGCTGGGCGCCCGGCCCAGCTCTTCGCACAGGGCCGTCACCTTCTCCGTAATCTCTTTTATCTCCGCCTCCGGCAGCCTTTCGCTGGCGTCGGCCTGATTATTGGCCTTGGACACCGCCACCAGAATCTTCTCCGGATCAAAGGTCATTTCCGACCCATTCCGCTTAATAATCCGCATACTTAACCCCATTCTCCTGCCCTTTTTCGGGCTGTTGTCCGCCTTGGGCGGCGATGGTTATTCTACTATATGTAGGAACACTTGTCAACCGGAAATACAAAATATTGTGTGTTTCCAGTTCGTTTGATTTTTCACTATCAATCTTCCCATTTTCGACAAGGCTGCTCCTGGGTTCTCCTTTTCATCAGCCCATAAACGTCCAATTGGCTTGCCTCCGCCCTGATTCCGCCGGCCTGGCCGAAAAAAATCCGGAAGCCTTGCTTTCGAGGCTTCCGGAAATGTACGCCCGGCAGGATTCGAACCTGTGACCTTCAGAGTCGGAGTCTGACACTCTATCCAACTGAGCTACGAGCGCTCAACACCGGATATTCTATCATGCTCCCCAGGAATTGTCAATCTGAAATTTTGGTTACTTCACCCGTACCCGAACCACTACGGGCATGTCGCTGCGCCAAGGGCCCAAATCCACCTCCAGGGCCTCTTCCGTCCGCTGCCAGGCCGGCGCCTCCGCCATCCCCAGCACCTTGACCTCCTCAATGATGCCATGGAACAGGGGCAGCGTGCCCGTCTCCTTGGAGTGACGCAGGCTGGTAATGCGGATTTTGCCATCCTCCGGGCACACCATGTTGATGGCGTAAATCCGATTTCCCCGGCACATGAAGCGGAAATCCTGGCTGGTCCAACCCGCGGCTGCCCCGTCGGAGAACTGGCCCTCCTCCGTCTTCGTGGGGCCTTCCCCACAGATCCGCCACAGCTGCGTGCCATGGATGGCCTCACCATTGTCCCGCATCCATGCCGCCATGGCAGAAAGCACCTCCAGATCCTTCTCCCGGAAGGTGCCGTCCGGCTTAGGCCCGAAGTTCAGCAGCAGCCGGCCATTCTTGGCCACCACATCCGCCAGGGTCTGTATAATCTCCGCCGGAGATTTGTAATCCGCCTTCCCCGGCTGCTCGGAATAGCACCAGGAATGCCGCATGACGCTGGTGTCGCTCTGCCACAGGAAGGGCTTGGGCTCCGCAAACGAGCCCCGTTCCATGTCCGCCACCGCCACGCCGAAGGGGAAGGCGTCGTGCTTATAGTTAATGACGCAGCCGCCCCATTCCTCCGCCCGGTTATAGTAATAGGCAGCGAATTTCTGCAGATAGGGCTTCACGCTTTCGTGCTCAATCCACCAGTCGAAATACAGGATGGCGGGCTTCATCCGGTCCACCAGCTCGCAGCAGCGCATCAGCCAGTCCTCCAGGAATTCCTGGGTGGGATAGGGCTGGGCGAACAGATCGTGATGGTCCGCCGGCTCCGGCATGGCCGGCCAATACAGGCTGTCCCGATCCGGCGGGTTGCCCACGTCGCTGTCAAACTCCCGCCCGTGGGAGAGGAAGAACCAATGCTCTACCCGATGGCTGGAAACGCCCCGGGTCATGCCTTCCTTCTCGCAGGCGTTCAACAGATCCCCGGTGATATCCCGATGGGGCCCCATGTCCACTGCGTTCCATCGGCTAAGCTCGCTGCCGTAGTTCTGGAAGCCATCGTGATGCTCCGCCACGGGCACCACATAGTCCGCCCCCGCCTCCCGGAACAACCGCGCCCATTCCTCTGGCGCAAAATTTTCCATTTTGAACATCGGGATGAAGTCCTTATATCCAAAGTCCTTATGCTTGCCCCAATGCTTCAGATGATGCTCATATTCCTCCGAGCCCTGGATGTACATATTCCGGGCATACCAGTCATGATAAGCCGGCACGGAGAAGGGCCCCCAATGCAGGAAGATGCCCAGCCGCTTTTCGCCATACCAGGCGGGCACCGGGTGGGTCGCCAGGCTCTCCCAGTCCGCATGCCAAGGGCCCGCGGCGATAACTTCGTCTATTTTTGCCAGATACGCTTTCCGATCCATGAAATCACATGCTCCCTTCTCTTTCTTGAGGGCGTGCCATTCGCCGCTCCTTCTCTGAAAACAGGGGATGGCAGCGCCCTCCCCTGTTATTGCTTTCCTTTTACCAGAGAATATACTCCGTCTTTCCTTCCGCGAAGGGCCCGGGCAGGGTATCCACGCCCCGATGGTTCCCGGCGAAATCCCGGTCGAAAACGATGTCCGTTCCGTCCGGATTCTCAAACCGCTGCTCCGGCTCAAAAGCCTTACCAAGCAGATCGCTGGTCACGATGCCCGCCCGGAAGTCCTTCACCAGCTCGAAGGCATTGGTCTTCAGGATGAAGTGGCCATCCCGCTCCTCCCAGCTGATCTCCGCCTGGGCCTCCCCCTGGAAGCCGGTCTTTTCATGCCGGCTGACGGTGGCGCCGTTCAGATAGGCATTGCCCCCCACCCAGGCCGGCAGATGGCCAAAATGAGCCTCGTTCAGCCCGTGATGGTTGGGCTCCGCGCTGTCCAGGTCGAACTGGCCAATCCATTCCTCCCAGGAGGGGAAGATGTCAAAGGGCGCAGTGCCTACCACCTCATACTCATGGCCATCCGGCCCCAGCTCCGGGTTGGACACGGGATAATGCTGAATCATGAGGTTGTTATACACCCGATCATCCCCATGCAGGATGGTCATAAACCCGGCCACCTCCGTCCGGTGCCGAATGTGATAGGGGGTGTAGCGGGGCTCCCGCTGACCATTCACCACGCTGTCCACCCCGGAATTGATCAGGGAGAAGCCGCCCAGCATCAGGTTATGCACCGCGGCGATGCCTTCGCTGGGAATGGTGATGGACACCTTGGACAGCATCACGTTGTTGTCCACCAGGGTCGGCCCATGGCCCACCTCGATAAACACGTCCGTGGAGAACATGTTGCCCTGCCCCTGCTTGACCCCTTCCGGGCGCATATTGTCGTGGAACAGGTTCTGGCTCACCCGGGCGCCCTGAGCTTCCCAGTCCAGCCAGACGCCCTGGATGCAATCGTGAATGTGGTTTCGGCGGATGGTGACGTCGATGGCCGCGTGCAGCTTGATGCCAGCGGTCTCCGCCCCGCCCAGCTGGGAGGAATTGCATACATGGTGAATGTGGCAATCCTCAATGGTGGAGAAAACCGCGCCCATGCGGCCCACGATGCCCGTCTGCTCGCAGTGGTGTACATGGCAGCGGCGGATCAGGTGGCCACCCACCTTCTCCTTCAGCCAGCCATGATACTGCCCCCGGCACACCGCGTCCCGCTCCATCTGGGTCGGGTTCTTTACCCGCTTGTGGAAGAAGTACATCTCATTTTCCGGGTCCAGATATTTCCCCAGGGAGATGCCGCAGCAGCGGCTGTTGCAAATTTCGCAATCTTCGATGATCCATCCCCGGCTCCAATGGGGGCCCATGAGCCCATCCTGATAAGCCGCGGGAGGCGCCCAGGTGGTGGCGGCTTTGTCCATCAGGAAGCCGCTGACCGTGATGTATCCAATGCCCGTCTCCGAGGGCATGAATACGTTCCGCCGCGCGGAGATTTCCACCTTCTGCTCGTTCGGGTTCAGGTCGTGGAAATTGGCGAAGAGCACGGTTTCGTCCCCTTCCTGCCGGGTGAACCACTTCCAGGTGGACTCCTCCGGCCGCCAGGAGCAGGGATCCACCTCCGCCGCCAGGCATTCCTCCAGCGTCACGGTTTCGTACATCATCAGGTCATTGACGAACACCGCGCCGGTGTGCCGAACCATGGGGGCGAAATACCAATCCCCGCCCACCAGGGTGGTATAAGGATTGTAGCTGCCGAAGAGGCTGTTTTTCACCCGGGCGGTCCATACATTCCCCTTGTATTTTTCCCATCCCGTCAGCTCCTCCGCCCCGGTAATCCGGGCGGCGCCGATCTGCTCGCTGCGATAGGTAATCCGGTTCTCCTCCGTGCCGGCATGGCGGGGGTTCACATACTCCCGATAGACGCCGGGCGCCACGATGACTTCATCCCCGGGCTGGGCCACCTTCGCCGCGTCGTTGATGTGTCGGAAGGGATAGGCCTTGCTGCCGTCCCCTTCCCGGCCGGCCGCGATGTTGACATAATATACCATGATGCTCACTTTCCTTTCGCTTTTCTGAATTCTTTTCTTTCCCTCGGGAGGATGCTTTTCTCCCGCCGCCAGTGAAGGTATCTTATCATATTCTTTCGCCCCTTGCAATCCGGATTTTTCTCCTCCCGGCAGACTTCCACGCGCAGAGAGCTGCAAGAGAAAAGGGACACGGTGTCTTTCCCGTGTCCCCATGGCGGCTCCCTCATTCCTGGGGAACCGCGTTGCGAATCTCCTTCAGGCTCACCCCGTTTTTCACCGCCAGGGCTGCCAGATCATCGTATTCCGCCTTCTGTTTTTTGACCCCCATGCCTTCCGCCCGCTTGACCCGCACCGGGCCGTAGGTCGTATCCACGGTGTCGATATGCCGGTGGAGGAAATACCGGGTCATGTCCTGCCGCCGAATGCCCAGGGTGGTGGTGTGCTTCATGATCAGCTGGGCCAGGTGGTCCGCGTTTTCCGGGCTGCAAATGACGTTCAGCAGGATGCCGGGGCGGGATTTTTTCATCCCGATGGGAATGGTATAGACATCAAAGGCCCCCGCCTTCATCAGCTGCTCCTGGGCGAAGCCCAGTTCCTCCCCCGTGATGTCGTCCAGGTTGCACTCCAGCCGGGTCAGGGGCTCTCGGGCGTTCTCCCCTTCTCCCAGGAAGGCCCGGACGCAATTCGCCCGCTCGAAGTCCTTCTTGCCCATGCCGTATCCAATGGCCTGCACCGCCATCATGGGCCGATCGCCAAAGCTACCCGCGAAATGCTTCAGCAGCGCCGCCCCCGTGGGGGTGCATAATTCTCCCTTGATCTGGCCGCCATAGGTGGGAATCCCAGTCAGAATCAGCGCCGTGGCCGGGGCCGGCACCGGCAGCACCCCATGCATGCAGCGAACATAGCCGCTGCCTACATGAACAGGAGAGGCGACGATCTGTTCCGCGCCAATCATCTCCATCAGCAGGCATACGCCTACCACGTCCGCCACCGCGTCCAACGTGCCCACCTCGTGGAAATGAATTTCGCTGATGGGGTGCCCATGAACCTTGCTTTCCGCCTCCGCGATCAGGGCATAGACGGCCTTGGCATCCGCCTTCACCCGGGCAGAGACATCCAGCCCGTCGATGATGCCCTCGATATCCGCCACGGAGGTGTGATGGTGATGGTGATGGTCCTCATGGTCGTGGTCGTGCTCGTGGTCGTGATCATGGTCATAATGATGCTCATGCTCATGTTCGTGCTCATGATCATGATCATGTTCGTGCTCATGATGGTGCTCATGCTCATGGTCGTGTTCGTTGTCATGGTCGTGTTCGTGGTCATGGTCATGATGGTGTTCATGGTCGTGTTCATGCACGTCCACAGATTCTTCTTCCTCGCCATGGACGGTAATCTTCATATGCGTGCCAGTGATACCGCACTTTACGGCAGGCTCCACCTCCACCGCTACCCCAGGCAGCCCCAGGGCGTTCATTTTGTCGAGAAACACCTGCCGGTCCGGGATCAGCTCCAGCAGCGCCGCCATCAGCATATCTCCCGCGGCGCCCATGCCGCATTCCAGATAGAGGGTTTTCATTTCTCTTCGCCTCCTGCTTCAAAAAAGGTTTTGCAAAATACAATTTTCATCCATGATCATAGTCACTTTCGTCCAAAAGTCAAGCTTTCCGTGAATATACAAAAAAACCGCCTTCCGGCGGCTTCATGAGCGGGTGATGGGAATCGAACCCACGTAGCCAGCTTGGAAGGCTGGAACTCTACCATTGAGTTACACCCGCTTAAAAAAATGGAGCGGTAGACGAGGCTCGGACTCGCGACCTCCACCTTGGCAAGGTGGCGCTCTACCAACTGAGCTACTACCGCATATCCACACCCGTGGGGAAAAAAGAAAACTGTGCGGACGAAGAGACTCGAACTCTTACGTCTGGGACACCAGAACCTAAATCTGGCGCGTCTGCCAATTCCGCCACGCCCGCACGAGCGAATCCAGGATCGGCAGAGAAAGTGACCCATTGGAGATTCGAACTCCAGACACCTTGATTAAAAGTCAAGTGCTCTGCCAACTGAGCTAATGGGTCGCAAAGCTGGGGTGGCAGGGCTCGAACCTACGAATGCGGGAGTCAAAGTCCCGTGCCTTACCACTTGGCTACACCCCAACGTAGGTAAATCTTTCTGCCAAATCACAGGAGCCGCAGATCGAAAGAAAATGGGGTGAGTAGTGGGACTCGAACCCACGGTCTTCAGAGCCACAATCTGACGCGTTAACCAACTACGCTATACCCACCATGATGGCGCGCCTGGAGGGGCTCGAACCCCCGACCCACGGCTTAGAAGGCCGTTGCTCTATCCAACTGAGCTACAGGCGCAAGCCATAGGACCGGCTTCTCCAAAGGGCTTCGGCGCTCAGGGAAGACCTCGCGCTTCCGCTGACAGGAAAGGATTATAGCACCTTCCCGTCGGACTGTCAACAGGAAATTTTTTATCTTGTGTGCCTTCGTGAACCCGACTTTGCCGCCCGGGAGGGATCGCCCTCCTCCAGGCCTCTGCTCTATGGGAGGCGTGGAATTTTATACCTTCATCGTCCGGAAGGCCGCAGCCCGGCCTAACCGGTTCATGACGGCCAACCCCACCCCCTCCGGCGGCACGACCTCGCTGTAGATGGTTTCCCGGCCCTCCTGGTCCAGCTGGCGCAGGGTGTCAAACAGCCGATGAGCCACCTGGGCCTGATCCTGGATGGAGCCGATGTCGTGGGGATCGCAATCCGCCAGGGCTTCCATATGCTCCGTAAAGCAAAGGACGCAGCTGCTTTTCCCCGCCTGCCGATCCAGCAGGCAGTTTTCCCGCAGAGCCCGCACCACAGCCGCTTCTTCCCCTTCCACCAGGGTCACGTTGCCCTGGGGGGCGTAATGCTTGTATCGCATTCCGGGGGACAGGGCTACCTCCCCCTCCTGCAGGGGGCGCAGGATGCTGCCCGCCAGGGCTACCTCCCGACCCAGCACCTCCTCCGCCATCTCCTTCGTAATGCCGCCGGGTCGCAGGATGGTGGGTTCTCCGTGGGTCAGATCCAGCACCGTGGATTCCAGCCCCACCTGGCATTCCCCGCCGTCCAGAATCAAAGGGATGCGGCCATCCATGTCCTCCAGCACATGGCTGGCCAGGGTGGGAGAAGGCCGACCGGATCGGTTGGCGCTGGGAGCGGCGATGGGCAGATCACAGGCCTGCAGCAGCTTCCGGGTGCAGGGCATAGAGGGCATGCGAATGGCCACGGTGGGCAGTCCGGCAGTGACCTCCTTGGGTACCCGCTCCGTCCGGGGGAAAAGCAGGGTCAGGGGGCCCGGCCAGAAGGCGTCCATCAGTTGCTCCGCCCCCTGGGGTATTTCGCACAAGCCCTCCAGCTGTTCCCGTCGCCAAATATGGACGATGAGAGGATTATCCGCCGGCCGGCCCTTGGCCGCGAAAATGGAAAGCACCGCCTGGGGATCCAGGGCGTTAGCTCCCAGGCCATACACCGTCTCCGTGGGGAAACCCACCAGCTGTCCCTGCGAAAAAAGCCGGGCAGCCAGTTCGATGGCTTCCGGCGAGTTGGCGTCCATGACTTTGGTTTGCATCTTTGCTCCTTCTCTAAGGGGAATTCATTTTCAAGCGTTTTCACTCCCCCGCTGCACGGGGGAAGCTTTCCTCTTATTCTTAAGGAAAAATTGCTTTTCGAACTGTTTACACACCCCCGCTGCGCGGGGGGTGTTCCTTGGATTATTTGTTTTTTCGCTCCCCGCTCCGCGGGAAGCTTTTACTTGCTCAACTATGCAGCGACTGCAGCTTCTCCGTCTTCTCCGCCAGGCGCAGGGCGCTGATGAAGGGATCCAGATCCCCATTCATGGTGTTCTGCACCCTGGGCACGGACAGGCCAATCCGCTGGTCCACCACCGTGTCGTGGTTAAAGAAATAGGTTCGAATCTTCTGGCTGCGATCCCCGCCAGCGATCTGCCCCTTCCGGTCCGCGTCCAGGGTGGCCTGGGATTCCTGCCGCTGCTTGTCCAGCAGGCGGCTGCGCAGCACCTCCATGGCCCGGGCCTTGTTCTGCAGTTGGCTGCGTTCATCCTGGCAGGTAACCACCATGCCCGTGGGCAGGTGGGTCAGGCGCACGGCGGTTTCCGTCTTGTTCACCTTCTGGCCCCCATGGCCGGAGGCCCGGTACAGATCCAGCCGGATATCCTCCGGGCGAATCACCAGCTCGCTTTCCTCCGCCTCCGGATAGACCACCACCGAGGCGGTGGAGGTATGGATACGGCCGCCGCTTTCCGTCACCGGTACCCTTTTTACGCAGTGGACGCCGCTTTCGAACTTCATCCGGGCGTAGGCCTCTGGCCCGGAGATCATCATCAGCGCCTCCGTCACACCTCCCAGCTCCGTATCCGCCAGGGACAGAATCTGCATTTGCAGCCCGCCCCGGTCACAGTATTTCTGGTACATCCGCAGCAAATCCCCGGCGAAAAGGGCAGCTTCCTCCCCGCCCACCCCGGCCCGGATTTCCATCATCACGTTGCGGGAATCCAATGGGTCCGAGGGCACCAGCATCAGCTTCAGCTCCTCCAGCAGGGGGCCTTCCCGGCCGGCCAGCTCCTGAGCCTCCGCCCGGGCTTCCTCCGCCATGTCCGGGTCGCTCATCAGCTCCCGGGCCTCCGCCAGGTGCCGCTGCAAAGCCTGATATTCCTCGAATTTTGCCACGATGGGCTCGATTTCGCCCCGCTCCTTCATGACCTGCTGCAGGCGGGCGAAATCCGCCGTGACCTCCGGCTGGGCCATGGTCTGGGTCAGTTCCTCGTATCTTTCCTTCAGGGTTTGCAGCTTTTCAAACATCTTTTCTTCGCGCTCTTCCGTGCATGATGCGTGATTTCGAATATAACCTTACTTTCCTCTGTTTCCCGACCCCGGGCATTCCTGCGATCATTAGTACGTGTCAAACCGATGCTGGCCGAATTCCGCCAGGATCATCCGCTGGATGCCCTGGTCGTCCTTCTTCACTTCGATGTAGTTGGCGCCTCGGTCCTCCAGCATCTTCCGGATGGCATCGACTTGGCCCATGCCCATTTCCATCATCAGCGCGCCGTCCGGCCGCAGATGGTCCGGCACTTCCTGAATAATCCGGCGATAGAAGTCCAGCCCGTCCACTCCGCCGTCCAGCGCCATGCGGGGCTCATGCATAACCTCGGCCTGCAGGTGGTCGCATTCCTCGGAGGGAATGTAGGGGGGATTGGAAACGATGAGGTCAAACTTCCGCCCCTGAACCGCCTCGAACAGATCCCCTTGCAGAATTTCGCAGGGGATTTCCCTGTATCGGGCGTTTTCCCGGGCCACCTCCAGGGCCTCCGGGCTCAGGTCGGTCATGGTCAGATCGATGGGCCCGTCCCCCACGGAGGCGCTCAGCCCCAGGCAGCCGCTGCCGCAGCACAGGTCTAACAGCTGGGCGTGTGGCAGCTGATCCCAGGGAAACCGTTCCTCGTCCGGCTCGTAATGGGGCACATGGAAAAAGAACCACTCCATCAGCCATCTGCCCGCCCAGTTCGCCAGCAGTGCAGTCTCCGGTCGAGGGATCAGCACTCCCGGGCGAACGGTGTATTCATAGAAATTGAAAACCGTTTTCCCTTCGATGTATTGCAGGGGCTCCCGGGCGACCCGCCGATCCATCAGCCGGCGAAACTCCGCCAGCTCCTCCTTTGTCGGCTCCTCCGTCAATCCCAAGCGCAGCTGCAGCGGCGGCGCGTCCATGACCCGGGCCAGGAGGATGGCGCTGTCGTATTCCGGATCCGGCACCCCGGCCGCCTTCAGCTCCTTCGTTGCCTTCAAAAGCAGTGTACGTGTGTTCAAGCGGGCACCTTATCCTCTTCCTCTTCTTCCTTCACCGGCGGCACATAATCTTTTTCGGATTCGTGATAATCCCGCAGGATGGCCCAGCCCTCCGGCGTCTTTTCCGCGTGCTTCGGCAGGCCGTAGAGCACGACATTGACGGACACGATGGCGCATTCCAGCATGGATTCGTCCGGCTCCCGGGTGGTCAGCCGCTGCATCTGCAGCCCCGGCCAGCGCAGGATGTGGGCCAGCTTGCTGTCGCTGTGGGCCAGGCCCATCAACACCTCATAGCTAACCCCCGCCACGATGGGCAGCATGGCCAGATGGAACAGTACCCGCAGGAAGTAATTATCAATGGGCACCAGGATGTTCAGCACCAGGAACAGCAGGATGCTGATAGAAAACACAATCAACAGGAAGGCCGTTCCGCAGCGGGGATGCAACCGGGAGAAGGTCTGGGCGTTCTTCGGGTTCAGCTCCAGGTTGGATTCAAAGCAGTGGACGGATTTATGCTCCGCGCCATGGTACTGGAAGGTTCGCCGTACATCCGGCACAAAGGCCACCGCCACCATGTATCCAACCAGGATCAGGATCTTCACCAGGCCTCCCAGCAGGGTGTAGCCCAGGGGGCCCATGCCGGCGGACTTCAGCAGGCTCTCCACCCCCGCGGGGATGGCCATGAACAGCCCGATGCTCAGGAACACGGCCAGCACGATAGCCACCGCCATGACGATCTTGTCCACGCCCTTGCCCAGCTTCTTTGCCAGCCATTTTTCGAACTTGGTGGGCTCCTCGTCCAGGATGCCCAGCATCTGGGTAGAGGATTCCAGAGTATTCATGCCAAAGTACAGCATAGTGGCCATGTTCACGATACCCCGGATGAAGGGCTTGCCCATCCAGGGGTGCTTATCCTTCGGGGCCACGAAGGGGGTCCGCTTGGTAACCATGGTGCCGTCCGGGCGGCGCACGGTGACGGCGGTGGCGTTACCGGAGCGCATCATGACGCCCTCCATCACGGCCTGGCCGCCCATGTCTTTTACGGCGCAGGAGGCGCCTTCCAGGGGAATATTTTTCTGATCCTTCATGATCAATGATCCTCTCTTTCCGGAGCGAACCAAATCACTCCAAATTAGAGATTCGACACAACAAACGAAAATCCTGCAAGAAGATATATTTATTCAAATATAATTTTAATAAATCAATTTTGTCAATTACACCAAGGCTGGTTTATGAAGTCTTTGAAAATCCTTGCTTGTCATTATATTAGAGAAATGCTCCAGCAGAACGCCCCCGCAAAGCGGGGGCGTGAAAATGTAATTTTCCAAGCTTTTCCTTCAAAGACAAAGGGGGCATTATTGCACCGCGGCCTTCAGGGCCTCCACCTGGTCATCCTTCTCCCAGGGCAGGTCCAGATCCAGCCGGCCAAAGTGGCCGTAAGCAGCGGTTTGGCGATAAATGGGCCGCCGCAGATTCAGCCGCTGGATGATGGCGGCGGGCCGGAAGTCGAACACCTTTTGCACCGCCTCGCTGATCTTTTCATCCGGAACCACGCCCGTGCCAAAGGTTTCTACCAGGATGCTGACGGGGTTCGCCACGCCGATGGCATAGGCCAGCTGAATCTGGCATTTCCTGGCCAGTCCGGCGGCCACCACGTTCAGCGCCGCGTGCCGCGCGGCATAGGCGGCGCTGCGGTCCACCTTGGTGGGATCCTTGCCGGAGAAGGCGCCGCCGCCATGGGGGGCGTATCCACCATAGGTATCCACGATGATCTTCCGCCCGGTCAGTCCGGTATCGCCGGCCGGCCCGCCGATCACGAAACGGCCGGTGGGATTGATGAAATACTTGGTGTCCGCGTTCAGCAGCTCCGCCGGCACAACAGGCTCCACCACATGCTTCAGCAGCGCTTCCCGAATCTCCTCCTGGGAAACCTCGGGGGCATGCTGGGTAGAAATGACAATGGTATCCACCGCCACGGGCTTGTCGTCTTCGTACACCACGGTCACCTGGGTCTTGCCATCCGGCCGCAGCCAGGGCAGCGTGCCATCCTTGCGAACCGCCGTCAGCCGCCGGGCCAGCCGATGGCTCAGGGCGATGGCCATGGGCAGCCGTTCCGGCGTTTCATCGCAGGCAAAGCCGAACATCATGCCCTGGTCCCCTGCCCCGGTATCTCCCAGGGACTCGGATCGGCCCTCCAGGGCCTGATCCACGCCCTGCGCGATATCCGGGCTCTGGGCATGAATCGCCGTCAGCACGCCGCAGGAAGCGCCGTCAAAGCACTTTTCAGAGGAATCGTAGCCGATATCCAGCACAACCTTGCGCACGATATCCGGAATTTCCACATAAGCAGAGGTAGAAACCTCGCCCATCACGGAAACCACGCCCGTGGTCGCAAAGGTCTCGCAGGCCACCCGGGCATGGGGATCCTGCTCCAAAATCGCGTCCAGAATCGCGTCGCTCACCTGGTCGCACAGCTTGTCCGGATGTCCCTCCGTCACGGATTCAGAAGTAAACAGTTTACGCATCTTCAAATTCTCCTTCCTTTGAATTCGATCTCTTTCACGCAGGGGCGCGTCTGTCCTCCCCTGCCGCCTGGCTGAACACCCACGAAAAAACGCCCGGCGCATAAGCGGCACGGACGGGGAATTTTCCTGCTGGAAACTCCTTATCTGTCAGCCGCGGAACCGCGCACTGCGGGATTTGGCACCAAGCGGAGCCCCGCCGGTTGCCGTGACTTCATCGGGCCCATCCCTCCATCACTCGTGATAAGGTATTCAGTTCGAGAGCTATCATACACAGTTCCGCCTTTCCTGTCAAGAGGCGGAAAGCCTTTCAGCAAATTTCGGCGAAAACCTTCCAACAAATTTGGAGACGAAAAACACCGGGCCGCCCATCCAGGCGCCCGGCATCCCTGTCGGAGTGGCGAGATTCGAACTCGCGACCTTTTGGTCCCGAACCAAACGCGCTACCAAGCTGCGCTACACCCCGAAGCTGGAGCCGATGAGGGGACTCGAACCCCTGACCTGCTGATTACGAATCGGCTGCTCTACCAACTGAGCCACATCGGCGCATCCAGCAAACTGTATTATACCAAAGGAAGCCCTGTTTGTCCAGCACTATTTTTTTGATTTCTCGCCGCGCTGGTTTCTCGCCCTCCTCCTTCGGGGAGGGCGAGATCTTAGCCTTTCCTTTGGATTTCCTCAATCATCTCCAGCACTCGTTTCGTGCCGTCCGCCGGGGGCGCGTTCCTCAGCGCTGCCTCCAGCTTCTCCCGATCCGCCCAGGTTTCCATGATTGCGTCCGCCAGGGTAGCTGGATTCATCTGCTCCTGCATCAACACATGGCAAAGGCCCCGCTTTTCCAGGCTGCGAGCGTTCAGAATCTGGTCTCCCCGGCTGGCTCCCTTGGGATAGGGCACCAGCAGCATGGGCCGGCCCAGATGCTGGAATTCTCCCAGAGCATTGGCCCCCGCCCGGCTCAGCACCAGATCCGTCGCCGCCAGGGCGTCCGGCAGGTCCGCGTCCAGAAACTCAATCTGGCAGTACCCTTGTCTTCCCGCCAGGGCGGGCTCCAGATTTCCCTTGCCGCAAATATGGGCCACATCAAAGGTCGCCGTCAGGCGATTCAGCGCTTCCCGCAGGGCTTTGTTCACGCTCTGGGCGCCAGAGGATCCGCCCATCATCAGCAGCACCGGCTTTTCCCCCGAGAAGCCAAACAGGCGCAAGCCCTTCTCCCGGCTGCCCTCAAAGAGCTCCGGTCGCAGGGGCGTACCCGTCATCTCCGCTTTCTTGCCCAGGGCCTCCGCGCATTCCGGGAAGGTGGTAGCAAATTTTTTCGCAAAGGGGCGACACAGCTTGTTCGCCAGGCCGGGCGTCAGGTCGCTTTCATGGCAAAGCACCGGCACCCGATGCAACCAGGCGCCAAAAACCACCGGCACCGCCACGAAGCCTCCCTTGCTGAACACCACATCCGGCTTGATTTTCCCCATCAGCCGGGCGGACTGGATGGCTCCCGCAATGACCCGAAAAGGATCCGTAAAATTCTGCCAGGAAAAATATCGGCGCAGCTTTCCGCTTTTCACTGCGTGATAATGGATGCCGGGCACAGACCGCATCTTCGGAGCCTCCATGCCGTTTTCCGTGCCTACGTAATGTATTTCATATCCTGCCGCCTGCAGATGAGGGATCAACGCCAGATGCGGCGTCACATGGCCCAGGGTACCGCCGCCGGTCAATACAATCTTCTTCGCCATTTTTAATCCACAATCCCGCTTTCGTCGATAATGGGGCCCCCGGGCTGCACCGGCGGCGCCACGCAGCCCAGATAAAAGGCTGAGACCGCCATATGCAGATAAACGGAGATCGCCAGGCTGATCAGCATTTGCACCATCAGCGCCGGCACCGCTCCCAACATATCCAGCACCACTCCGGAGACCATCATCTCCAGCAGATACCAGAAGAGGAAGCTGGTATACAGGAAAAACAGCTGGCCCTTCTTCCCCTGGGTCAATCGCTTGCTCTCCTTCGCCGCGCGAATCGGCCCCATGTCCGGGTGATCCGCCAGCACCATATCCCCCAGGGCATATTTCATCGCCGCGATGATTCCCAGGGCGATGGTCGCCATCATAGCGGCGGACTGCAGCCCCAGGGAGGTATTGGCCGCGGAAAGCACAGAGATGCGGGAGGAACTGTCGCTGAGCCACAGGGGCAATAGGGCCGCCACGCTCAGCAAGACCCCCGGCAGCATGAACAGGAACACCCGCCACGCGGTGTACAGCCGCAGCCCGATGCCCTTGAAGAACAGATTCATCCTGCTAAAGACGCCGGTCACCCCCGGATCCTCCTGCCCCCGATGGCGGCTCAGCATCCAGCTGACCATGCCCAGGGTCAGACAGGGGGTCAGCAGCCAGGCCACGATATTCAGCCCCTGCATCACCCAGATGCCCGTGGACTCCTCCAGGGCCTGCAGTCCAGAGATCAGTGCTCGCTCATTCACCAGCCCGCTTTCCGAAAGGGAACCATACAGCAGCTCCTGCACCTGGGTCAGCAAATCGTTTCCCGTCATGGCCGCGATGCCCTGCACCAGCAGGGAGGGCAAATTGACCACCAACGCAATCAGCAGCGCAGTCAGCCAATGCTCCTTCAGCGCCCGCCGGGCCAGCATCTTCCAATATCCGGATGAATAGATCACCATGCTTGGTTTCTCCCTTGTTTTGCAAAAAGGGGATGCCGGCAATTCAGGCGGCATCCCCGGTTTTCATTTCAACGTATGCGCTTCGTCAGTTGTTCAGCGGCTTGGTGTCCAGCTTAAATTCCGCCGCGTCCACCCAGGACTGGATGGTCTCGTCATAGGTGGAATCCTGCTTGGTGGAAAGCAGGGTCGCTTCCAGATCGTCCTTCACTTCCGCCAGGTCGATGGGGCCTTCCACCGCATCGGATACATACTTGATGATGTAATAGCCATAGGAATCGCCCCGGGTCTTGTCGGACACATCGCCAACGTTCTCCAGCGCCATGGCCGCCTGCACAAAGGCGGGATCGAAGCTGGTCATATCCGCAGAAACGGCATATCCCCGCTCGGCGGTGATGCCGCTCTGCATGCCAGGATCCTGGTTCTTGTCCGCCATCAGCGTATCCCAATCCGCGCCAACTTCCAGCTCGGAGAGCACTTCATCCGCAGCGGTGTCGATGTTGGCGAAAGCGGTTTCCAGCGCTTCCTGGGCCTCGGCCTGGGCCGCGGTCAGGGCTTCCTGGGCGGCAGCCAGCTCTTCCTGCGCGGCGGCCAGATCGCCCTCCGCAGCGGTCTTGTCCTCTTCGGTGGCGTTCTCGTCATCCAGGATGGCCTGGGCGTCGGAAACCTTGGAGTCAGCTTCCGTGATCTTGCTGTTGGCGTCGGTCACGGCGGCGTTCGCCGCGTCGATCTTGGTCTGATCGTCCTCCAGGAATTTGATCAGAATCTGCTTCACAAAGCGGACGCCAGCGGGGGTGTAATACAGCGTGGTGCCGTTGTTGGCCGCCGTGGTCCAGGAGGCGGTGTTGTTCTCATAGGTGTCCTTAGCGGAAGCCACGCGGCTGTCAAACTCCGCCTGGATCTCCTCGTCCGTCACGGCCACGTCCTTAATGATCTCGGCCCGCAGCTTGTCGTTCAGAACGGTCTCCTTCGCGTCTTCCAGGGCAGCCTCCAGGCTGTATCCCAGCTTTTCCAGCTCCGCCTTGGCCTGCTCCGTCTTCTCCTCATCGGTCAGCTCGCTGTCGGCGTAGTTGGCGTCCAGGATGTAGTCCAGATTGCTCTGATAGGTCTCCTCCGCGTTGGCCTGGGCCTCAGCTTCCTCCTCCGCCGTCAGCTCGTCCAGCCCCAGCTCCGCAATCTTCGCCTGGGAAACCAGCTGGGTCTTAAAGCTGTTGATCACCGTATCCTGCGCGTCGGCAATGGCGTCCGCGGAGGTGGGGTCGAAGCTGTATCCATACAGGGAGTAAATATAAGTCATGTAGTCCAGCTGAGAATTCACCTGTTCCTGAATCTCGCCCTTGGTCACCACCGCGTCGCCCAGGCGGAGAATCTCGGTGGCGGCGTCCACCGCCGCGTCCTTCTGCACCAGGGTGCATCCGGTCAGCGCCAGGGTCAGGGCCAGCATCAGGGCCAGCAAAGCTTGCTTTTTCATTTAAAGTCATCCCTTCATACATGAAATAGATGTCATTACGGCATACGCCGGATATTATACCAAAAGATACGCCCTGGGGCAAGGGCCAAAAAATAATCCCTTTCTCGCTTTTCCTCTCCACAGAGGAGTTTTCCCTTAGGCCTCCAGCAGCTTCCGCAGTGTCCGGAAAGCCGCCGCCGCGCTGCGCTCCACATTGGTCTGGAAATCTCCCCCATCCCCTTCGTAGGTGTCGCTGATGCATTTGATGGACAGGCAGGGCACCTGATTCAGGAAGCACACCCGGGCGATGGCCGCAATCTCCATGTCGCAGATCTGGCACCCCTTTTCAAACAGTTCTCGCTTGAAGGCCCGATCCTCTACGAATCGGTCGCCGCTGGCCACCCGGGTTTCCCGCAGCTCTGGAGCCGCCTCCTTCGCCTTCTCAATCAGCCCCCGATCCAGGGGAATGAATTCATCCGGGAATTCGCTATACTGATGGGGCTTCACCGCGTCGATCAGGGAAACATCGTAATCATAATGGCAGGCCCCCTGAACCACAAACAGATCCTCCACCTTCAGCGCCGGATCCAGCGCGCCGGTGACCCCGAAATTCCATACCTGCTGGCAGCCGTAGCAGGCGATGAGCAGCTGCGTCCCCGCCGCAGCGTCAATCTCTCCCCACCCGGAGCACAGAGCGATGACCTCGTTTTCTCCCATCTGGGCCCGATAGACCTTCCGGCCGCAGCAATTCTCCTCCCGAATCGCTTCTCCGCTTTCCAGAAAAGCCTTCAATTCCCGCTCAATGGCGATTAACAGTCCTACCTTCATTCGTATCTCTCTCCATCCTTTCTCCGCCTCCATCCCCGATGGATTTGGTTTCGCTTTGTTATATCATTCCATTTTCCCGCCGTCAAGTCCACTTTCCGGTTGAAAAAAAAGCTCACCTGCGATATATTATTTTCGGATTCCCGCGAAGGGATTGAGTAAAGATAAAGGAGGAATTTGAACCATGCCCACTCCCCGCATTTATGCTTTTGCCGACGAAGCCAGCCCCCTGATTGATCAGCAGATTGCCGCCCTGCGGCGCAACGGCCTCCAGGGCCTGGAGATTCGCAACGTGGATGGTGAAAATGTTTCCGCCATTTCCCTGGCCAAGGCGAAGGAAGTTCGCCAGAAGCTGGATGACGCCGGCCTGGTCACCTGGTCCATCGGCTCCCCCTTGGGAAAGATCGATATCGAGAAGGATGATTTCGAAGCCCATCTGGATTCCCTGCGCCATACCCTGGAGGTGGCAGATGTCCTGGGGGCGAAGAACATCCGCATGTTCTCCTTCTTCCTCCCGGCAGAAAAAGATCCCGCCCAGTTCCGGAATGAGGTGCTGGATCGGCTGCACCGCATGGTGGAGGTTTCCTCCGGCTCCGGCGTCGCCCTCTGCCACGAAAACGAGAAGGGCATCTATGGAGATATCGCTTCCCGCTGTCTGGAAATCCTGACGGAGATGCCGGAGCTACGGGGCGTCTTCGACCCAGCGAATTTCGTCCAGTGCGGTCAGGATACCCTGGAAGCCTGGGAGCTGCTGAAGGATAAAATCTACTACATGCACATCAAGGACGCCCTCTTCGCGGACAACAGCGTGGTCCCCGCTGGCCATGGCGACGGCCATGTAAAGGAAGTGCTGGACGCGTATCGTGCCCAGGGTGGCGAAGATATGACCGTGGAGCCCCATCTGGCCGTGTTCGACGGGCTGAAGGGGCTGGAGCGCAAGGGGGATCGCAGCATCGTCGGCGGCGCCTTCGTTTTCTCCTCCAACGATGAAGCCTTCGACGCCGCCTGTGAAGCCCTGCGGAAGCTGCTGTAATGCCAAAGGAATCGTAAATGGATTCCAATCGGCGTGAAAGCTTTTGCTTGCTTCGTTGATTGATTTTTTCTCGCTCCCCCGCTTCGCGGGGGAAAATTTATGCTATATGGACAAATCCAGCGATCAAAAACAGGACCCGCGCTCAGGCAGGTCCTGTTTGTTTATGTTTACGCTTCCCGATCCGCCAGAATCTTCTCTACGCTGACGATCTTTACGCACAGGCAGAACAGCTGTGCTGCCTCCCGCAGGTCGTCCAGCGGGGGGAAGGTAGGGGCGATGCGGATGCTGGTGTCCTGGGGGTCCTTGCCATAGGGCCAGGTGGCGCCTGCGGGGGTCATGACCACCCCCGCCTTCTTGCATCTGGCTACAATCTTCTTCGCGCAGCCTGGCAGGCTTTCAAAGCCGATGAAATATCCTCCCAGGGGCGTGGTCCAGCTGCCTACTCCCTTGTCCCCCAGTTCCTCCGCCAGGGTGTTTTCCACCATTTCGAACTTGGGCCGCAGAATGTCCGCATGCTTCCGCATGTGCTCCACCATACCGTGGATATCCTGGAAAAAGCGGACGTGCCGCAGCTGGTTCACCTTGTCGTGTCCGATGGTCTGGTTCCGCAGCTGCTTCTTGATATCCTCCATGTTGTTGGGGGAGGTAGCCAGGGCGGCGATGCCGCTGCCCGGGAAGGTGATCTTGGAGGTGGAGGCAAATTTATACACCAGATCCGGATTCCCCGCCCGCTTGCATTCCGCCAGAATCTCGATCAGGTAATCCTGCCGGTCATCATACAGGTGATGCATGCCATAGGCGTTGTCCCAGAAGATGCGAAAGTCCCGGGCCGCGGGCTTCAGCCGGGCAAACCGGCGCACCGTCTCGTCGCTGTAGGAGATGCCGCTGGGGTTGGAATACTTGGGCACGCACCAGATGCCCTTGATGCTCTCGTCCTCCGCCACCAGCTTTTCCACGATGGCCATCTCCGGCCCATGGTCGTTCATGGGCACCGGGATCATCTCGATGCCGAAATATTCCGTGATGGCAAAATGCCGGTCATATCCGGGCACAGGGCACAGGAACTTCACCTTGTCCAGCTTGCACCAGGGGGTATTCCCCATGATGCCATGGGTGTAGGCCCGGCTCACCGTATCGTACATGACGTTCAGGGAGGAGTTGCCATAGATGATGATGTCGTTGGGATTGTTCTCCATCATATCCCCGATCAGCTCCCGGGCCTCGTCAATGCCTGTCAGCTGGCCGTAATTCCGGCAGTCTGTGCCGTCGTCGCAGGTCAGGTCGGAAGAGGAGTCCAGCACATCCATCAGTCCCATGCTCAAATCCAGTTGATCAATGCAGGGCTTCCCCCGGCTCATGTCCAGATGCAGATCCATGGTCTGCATTTTGTGGTATTGCTTCTTCAGCGCGCTCAGTTCTTCCTGCAACGCTTCCTTGCTCATTTCATCATAACGCATTTTTTTATTTCCCCTTATGGAACAGGAGCCGCTCATACCGCTCCACGTCGAATCTGCGAACCAACACTTCCAGCTCTTCATCGCCCATGACCGTGGTCCGGCCCTCGGCATACATGGCGTCCACCTGCTCCCGCATGGCGATGATCAGCGGGTCGCTCTTGTCCACCTGTTCCTTCTCCGCCAGGCGGAAATAATTGTTCAGCCAGTGGGCGATGGAGGCAGTGCCGCCCCGGCTGTCCACCGCCACAGCGGCCGGGCGGTTCAGAATCTTCGCCGTGTCGAATGCGTTGTAAATCTCCTCATCCTTCAGCATGCCGTCGGCGTGAATGCCCGCCCGGGTGACATTGAAGTGCCGACCCACCAGAGGCTGGCGGGGGCTGATTTCGATGCCAATCTCCCGCTCCATATAGTCCGCGATTTCGGTCACAGCGGTCAGGTCCATACCGCCGTCCTCCCCTCGCAGGCTCTGGTATTCCACCGCCATGGCCTCCATGGGGCAGTTCCCCGTCCGCTCGCCGATGCCCAGCAGCGTGCAGTTCACGCTGGAGCAGCCATACAGCCAGGCCGTGGCCGCATTGGTCACCACCTTGTAGAAGTCGTTATGCCCGTGCCATTCCAGCAGCGCGGAAGGGAACCCAGCATAGTGGTTCAGGCCATAGACGATGCCCGGCACGCTGCGGGGCAAGGCTGCGCCGGGATAGCTGACCCCATAGCCCATGGTGTCGCAGGCCCGAATCTTGATGGGGATGCCACTTTCCCGGCTCAGGTTCATCAGCTGCTCCGCGAAGGGCAGCACGAAGCCGTAATAATCCGCCCGGGTGATATCCTCGAAATGGCATCGTGGCCGAATCCCCCGGTCCAGCGCTGCCTTCACGATGCCCAGATATTTGTCCATGGCCTGGGCCCGGGTCAGGTGCATCTTCTTGAAAATGTGGTAATCGCTGCAGGAGACCAAAATCCCTGTCTCCCGAACCCCGGCTTGCTTCACCAGCTCAAAATCCTTTTCGTTGGCGCGAATCCAAGTGGTAATCTCCGGAAACTCCAGCCCCGCCTCCTGGCACAGCCGGACAGCCTCCTGATCCTTCTTCGTGTATAGGAAAAACTCGCTCTGGCGGATGAGCCCCTTGGGCCCGCCCATCCGGCTCATGAGCTTGAAGAGATGCAGAATCTGTTGAGGCGTAAAGGGGCTGACGGACTGCTGTCCATCCCGGAACGTGGTATCCGTCATCCAGATCTCGTCCGGCACGCACATGGGCACATGCCGCATATTGAAGGCCACCTTGGGAATATGGTCGTAATCGAAAATCTCCCGATACAGGTTGGGCTCCGCCACATCCTGCAGCGAGTACTGATACTTGTTCTGCATCAGCAGGTTGTTTTTCTGATCAAACTCAATCATGGAAGCTCCTCCTCCCCGCGTCGCGCGCCTTTCCATTATACCGACCCATACCAGAAAAGACAAACAAAGAACACTGGAAAAACAAAGGAAAACGTCACTTCGCGAAGGGATGTTTAAAAGAGCAGCTCTCCCGAGGGGAGAGCTGCTCTGTGGAAACAATGCTGTGAATAAATTACTTCTTCACATTGAAGGCGGCGATGCCCGGATAGCAGGCGGAATCACCCAGCTGCTCTTCGATGCGGATCAGCTGATTGTACTTCGCCACGCGCTCGGAGCGGGAAGGCGCACCGGTCTTGATCTGGCAGGTGTTCAGCGCCACGGCCAGGTCAGCAATGGTGGTGTCCTCGGTCTCGCCGGAGCGGTGAGAGGTCACAGCGGTGTAGCCGGCCTTGTGAGCCATCTTGATGGCTTCCAGGGTCTCGGACACGGAACCGATCTGGTTCAGCTTGATCAGGATGGAGTTGCCGCAGCCCAGGGAGATACCCTTGCTCAGCCGCTCGGTGTTGGTGACGAACAGGTCATCGCCCACCAGCTGGACCTTGTTGCCCAGGCGAGCGGTCATCTTCTGCCAGCCTTCCCAGTCCTCTTCGTCCAGACCATCTTCGATGGAGATGATCGGATACTTGTCCACCAGGCTCTCCCAGTGATCGATCAGCTCATCGCTGGTGAAGTCCTTACCAGACTTGGGCTGATGATAGAAGCCCTTGCCCTTTTCGCTCTTCCATTCGGAGGAAGCCGCGTCCATGGCCAGCATGAAGTCCACGCCGGGCTTGTAGCCGGCCTTCTCGATGGCCTTCAGGATCAGCTCGATGGCATCCTCGTCGCCGCCCAGGCTGTTGGGAGCAAAGCCGCCCTCGTCGCCCACCGCGGTCACGTCCTTCATTTCCTTGATCAGGCCCTTCAGGGTCTGGAAAACTTCGGAGCACCAGCGCAGCGCTTCCTTCCAGGAGGGAGCACCCACGGGCATGACCATGAATTCCTGCGTGTCCACGGAAGAATCCGCATGGGCACCGCCGTTCAGGATGTTCATCATGGGAACAGGCAGCCGATTGCCGTTCACGCCGCCCAGGAAGCGGTACAGCGGCACGCCCAGGGAGGTGGCAGCAGCGCGGGCCGCGGCGATGGACACCGCCAGAATGGCGTTGGCGCCCAGATTGCTCTTATCCTTGGTGCCGTCGGCTTCGATCATGGCCGCGTCCACCGCGTAGGTGTCCATGGCGTCCAGGCCGATGATGGCGTTGGCGATGGTGGTGTTCACGTTGTTGACCGCCTTGCTGACGCCCTTGCCGCCGAAGCGGGCCTTGTCGCCGTCGCGCAGCTCCAGCGCTTCAAATTCGCCGGTGGAGGCGCCGCTGGGCGCAGTGCCCAGAGCGACAGTGCCGTCTTCCAGATGGATTTCGGCTTCTACAGTGGGATTGCCGCGAGAGTCGATGATCTCCCGGCCGATCACTTTCACGATCGTGGTTTTCATGAGACAGGTACCTCCTCAAAAATCTTGAAAAAATTCAGGGAAAAACAACCATCAAGTATTATAACAAATCCGCGAGAATTATTCCACTCTTTTTCAGAAAAACTTTTTGTACAAAAATGCTGCTTCATCCCCACGAAGCAGGGTCCAGGAGAAACCTTCTTAGAGACGCTGATCGAAGCTCCCCGCGGAGCGGGGAGCAAAAGATATGCTAACAGAAGCACCCCCGCGGAGCGGGGGTGCCAAAACATATTCATTACAAGCTGCGATTGATCTGGTACAGGGTATACCGCCCCGGCATGGTCACCAGTTCAAAAACCGCCTCCCCGTTCTTTTCGTACAGGGGCTTGATCTCCCGGCCATTCGGCTTTTCGGTCAGGCTCTTCCCGTCCCGCACATGCAGCTGGATTCTTTCCCGCTGCACGCCCTCCATCACATAGGGATAGACCACCAGGGTATCATTGTCGTACAGGAACAGGCTGATCCGTGCCGGACCCTCCAGCCAAACCCCTCCCACGGGGACCTCCTGGCGGATTCGGCTCAGCACCGGCGCCGGCAGGTGGTAAAGATCCGGCCGGGCGTCCGGGATGGCCAGGCTCAGGATTCTGCCATTGGCGTAGGGATCCCGCAGCAGCAGGGCGTAGCTTTCCTCCCCGTGGGCGGCCTTTACCAGCGCCCAGGTGCCGTTGTTCCGAAATTCCATTACGGGAACCTGGATCGTCTTCGTCCCGTGGGGATAAATGCAGATGTTTTCCTTCTCCTCTACCCGATAATCCTGGGCGGAGATGGATCTGCCCTCCAGGCGGATGGAGGTGAAGTTCTCCATGCCCTGATCCTTCACCGCGTCCCAGAATCCGGAGGTCACGATGGCATCCCCGCCGGTAGCCTTCAGCCACCTATCCAGCTTGCTCAAAATCTCCGGATCAAAGGCCGCCGCCCGGGTCAGCAGCAACTGCTTTCCACCCTCTGGAAAATAAGGGGTGCAAACAATGGGAAGACCCACCATGCCCAGGAAGTCCTGTACATTGTCCTCCCCCTGGCCGTTGTCCGGCAGATAGCAGGGGATGCCCGCCGGCTTCCCCGCAAAGTCCAGGAGGTCGTCCAACCGGTCCAGCTGGAATCCCAGGGGCGGGGTGAAGGGATGATTCACCATGGCCTGGAAGCAGAACATCATCAGTTCCTTGGGATGGGAGAAGGCGGTCAGGTACGCCTGCTCCAGATAATGCTCCGTAATATGCATGTCAAAGGGGTCGAACCAGCCGCCCCCGTTGTGCCCGGGCCACATGTTTTCAAAATAGGTCATCAGGCTGTAGCTCAGGTATCTGGGCAGGTGCTGATCCTGAGTCACCGGATCCCTGGTTTCCGTGCCCGTATACAGGCTGTCGAAAATCTTCCGCTGCTCCGCCGGGTTGTATCCCGTCTCCTGATAGCTCTCCGCCCAGTTGGGATATTTGATGATGATCTTGCATGCGGGGTTCGCCGCCTTGGCCGGGCCGATGATATCCTCCTCGCTGACCCTGCGCAGCAGGTCCAGCCGGTATGCCTGCCATCCCGCGGCGATGCCATGGGCCTGGTTGTATGCGTCCCGGGCCTTCAGGCAATCCTCGCAGGCGCAATCCGTAAAGAAGAAATCGTCGATAATGAATTCATCGAAATGGGCCCCGATGAAGGCGCTTACCTCCTTCAGCTTCGCCCGCATGGCCGCGTCATTGTAGCAGAAGGTATTGAACAGCCGCTGCTTCGGCGCCTCCCCTTCCGGGGTCGGAATCACCGTGGTCAGCCCGCCGCTGACCTGAATATCGTGGGCATGCAGCACCTCCCGAATCATCTCGATCTGTTCATGGGAAGCCAGGATGCCCCGCCAGGGCTCCAGATAGATCTTGTCAATCCGCAGATGCTTCTCCAGGAAGGCCAGCTGCTGTTCCAGCTCCTCCCGGGTCACTCTTGCGGCCGCCTGAGCCACAAAATAGGTGGCGAATGAAAAATTACGATACTTGCCCATACCTATTCTCTCTCCTTTGTTTTTATCTTTACGCTGGCTCCTTCCGCCGCGCGATCTCCCTTGTTTCTCGTCCCTTTCGGGAGCAAAATACTGCTGTCTCAGCTATTGGCCCGGAACTGCAGCTGATACAGATCGTAATATTGCCCCTTCTTCGCCATCAGGGCTTCGTGGGTTCCCTGCTCCACGATCTGGCCCTCCGCCACCACGGCGATCTCGTCCGCGTTCTTGATGGTGCTAAGCCGGTGAGCCACTACCAGGGTCGTCCGGCCTACGCATAGCTCATCCAGTGCCTGCTGAATCAGAATCTCCGTCGTGTTGTCCAGGGCGCTGGTGGCCTCGTCCAGAATCAGGATGGGCGGATTTTTCAGGAACACCCGGGCGATGCTGAGCCGCTGCTTCTGCCCGCCGCTGAGGCGCACGCCCCGCTCGCCGATCTGCGTGTCGTATCCATGGGGCAGGCTCATGATGTAGTCATGGATATTGGCCCGCTTCGCCGCCTGGATAATCTCCTCCTCCGTGGCGTCCAGCTTGCCGTATCGGATGTTTTCCCGCATGGTGTCGTTGAACAGGTAGATATCCTGCTGCACGATGCCGATGTTCCGCCGCACGCTGGCCAGCGTCAGGCTGTGAATCTCCTGCCCGTCCAGCAGAATCTGGCCGCTTTCCACGTCGTAAAAATGCGGAATCAAATGGCATAGGGTGGTCTTTCCTCCGCCGGAGGGACCTACCAGGGCGAATTTCTTCCCCTGAGGGATGTCCAAATCCACGTGGCGCAGCACTTCCTTCTCCTCGTCGTAGGCATAGCTGACGTCCTTAAACTGGATGTGCCCCGCCAGCTGGCCCGCGTCATGGGCGTCCGGAGATTCCTGCTCCGATTCCGCGTCCATAATCTCGCAGAAGCGTTCGAAACCCGTTACGCCGTTTTCGAACTGCTCCATGAAGTTGATCAGGGTCATGACCGGGGAGATGAACATGTTTACAGAGACGATGAAGGCGCTGTAATCCCCGAAGAGGATATCCCCCCGGTAGAGGAAGAATCCACCGGCGATGAGCACCACTACATTGAAAACATCCGTGATGAATGTGTTGGAGGAATGGAAACGGCCCATGGCGTCGTAAGAATCCCGCCGAGCCACCCGGAAGCGATTGTTCCCCTCCTCGAATTTTTCCTGCTCCTTCTCTGCGTTGGTGAATGCCTTGGTCACCCGGATGCCGCTGATGGAGCTTTCCAGGCTGGCGTTGATGTCCGCCATGGCGGACCGGGTATCCCGGAAGGCCTTGCGCATCCGCTGACGCAGGGTGTAGGAAATGATGACCAGGAAGGGCACGCAGGCGAAGATGATCAGCGTCAGCGTAATGTTGATGGTGCTCAGATAGACAAAAGCGATGACGATGCTGAGCACCGAGATGATGATGTTTTCCGGCCCGTGGTGCGCCAGCTCGCTGACGTCGAACAGGTCGTTGGTCATCCGGCTCATAATCTTCCCCGTTTCATGGGTGTCATAGAAGCCATAGGGCAAGGTTTCCAGATGGGCAAACATGTCCGAACGCATTCGGGCCTGCATGTATACGCCCATCATGTGCCCCTGATATTGGATGAAATAATTCAGCAGCATCTTGATCAGATACAGGCACAGCAGCGTTGCCCCAAAGATGACCACCATGCGATAGTTCCGGTTGGGGATCAAGTCGTTCAGCATGGTTCGGGTAATCATGGGATATACCACCCCGATCAGGGCCACCAGCAGGCTGGCAGTCATGTCCATGGCGAACAGCTTTTTATGCGGCGCGTAGTAAGCGACGAATCGGCGCAGCAGCCCCCGGGTCGCCTTGCCGCTCCGTTTTATCTGTTCCTGATCCTTAGCCATATTCCCTCCGTGGCTCCAGCCCCGCCGGCCGTTTCGTTTCTCGACATGATTCTGTTCAAAAGATAACAGAGGGACTGTATCCTATCCCATCGAAAATGTCAATCAGAATCCGTGTTTGTGAAAAAGCTGTCAACTCCAGCGAGTAATAAACTCTATCGCAAAGCGAGAGAGCAAAATCTTTTTGATCACAAAGCCCCCATCGAAGCAGAAGTACGAAAAGGCTCCCCTGCGGAGCAGGAGAGCGAAAAGGTTTCTATTCTTAAAGACACCTCCGCGAAACAGAGGCGTGAAAAAACATTACGAATCAAAGAAGCGCTGCCCATCTTCCGTCACCAGCCGCTCTGTTTTGGGATATTCGAAGATGGCGCTGTTGTCGGCGTTCGCTTCCAGATAAGCCACAAACTCTCGGGCGTACCATTTGGCCATTTCCAGATTATGCATCAGATAATGCCCGCAGTTTTCCGCCGTGGCGCCCGGCACCTCCTGGGCCTTTTCCACCGAACGATAAGCTTCCAGCAGCAGCCCATAGATTTCCCGCGGCGCGCGGTTGCCCTTGAGGATGAGGTAAAGCCCCGTGAGGCAGCCCATGGGCCCCCAATAGATCACTTCGTCCTTCCATTCCGGATCGTTCCGAAGATAGGTCGCGATCAGATGCTCCAGGGTGTGCATCGCGCCCACGTCGATGACCGGCTCCTTGTTCGGCCGCTTCATCCGAACATCGTAGGTCGTCAGGCAGTATTCGCCCACATGATCCACCCGGCTGGTAAAGATGCCGGGCACAATCCGTGTATGGTCCACGGAGAAGCTTTCAATCAATTTCATCTCACATTTTCTCCTTGTCTGTTTGATGGGCCGCCATGCCCCAAAACATTCTCTCCCGCAGCGGAGTCTTTATTCGCTCTCCACCTGCAGAATGTCGTTGAAATAGTTGTTGGCAATCATGAAGACCCCCATGGTGGTTACCACTACCATGGTCTCCTCCCCAAAGCGGGCCAACATCTTTTGAAACAGCTCCTCCGGCACCTCCTTGGGATCCTTGGCGATGGCCCGCCCGTAGGCGATCAGCAGCTCCTCCTCCTCGGTGAAGGAAAAGGACTCAAAATCCGTAATGCCATATTTGCGCAGCAGCTTGCCAAAGTAAGTGGAGCAAACCAGGCAATCATTCTGCAGCGAAATGGCGTATTCAAAGAAATCGGCGGCCCGCTGGCCCACCAGCCGCGCCAGCTCCCGGTCCACCGCATAGGATTGCACCTCCAGTGCCTCGAAGCAGGGCACATTGTGCAGCAGCGTCAGCTTTTCATTGGTGATGCGGTAGCCCTGCGCCAGGTGGGCGTCAATGGCGGCCTTTACCTCCGGGGAGGCGCTGTTGGGGTCGATTTTTGCGATGCGGGGCATATGCTTTCCCTCCTTGATTTGTTTTCGAGATGGTTGCGTTACTTATATTGCGTCAAACCAGGCCGGATCCTCCCCCGGCTGGTCGTTTTGCACCACGTAGGCCTGCCCGTTCTTATACTGCAGCTCCTGGCTCTTGATGCTGACTCGGGTGTAGGGCGCGATGGGGTATGTGATGAACACGTTCGACCCAATGACGGAGTCATGGCCGATCACGGTCTGCCCGCCCAGGATGGACGCCCCGGCGTAGATCGTTACGTTGTCCTCGATGGTGGGATGGCGGCGCTTGCCGTGCAGCTTCTGCCCGCCCTTGGTGGATAGCGCCCCCAGGGTTACGCCCTGATAGATCTTTACGTTGTCGCCAATGATTGTCGTCTCCCCTACCACGATGCCCGTGCCATGGTCGATGAAGAAATACTTGCCGATCTGCGCGCCGGGATGGATGTCGATCCCCGTTCTGCTGTGAGCGTATTCCGTCATGATTCGGGGGATAATGGGCACGTTCAGCTCGTACAGCGCGTGAGCCAGCCGATTGATGGTAATGGCGTAAAAGCCGGGATAGGCTATGATGATTTCCGCCTTGCTGGAGGCCGCCGGGTCCCCGTCGTAGGCCGCCTGCAGGTCGTACTCTACCAGCTCCCGGATCGCTGGCAGTCGCTCTAAAAAGCTGGCCGTAATCCCCTCCGCGGTACGCTCGATGTGATCGTCCGGGCAGTGTCCGTTCCCCTTGATCGCGATGGCGATCTGCCGGTTCAGCAGGAACGCCACATCCTCAATCAGGGCCGAGAGGTGATTCTTCGGGTTATAGATTCGGTAGGCATAGTCGCAATAGTATCCTGGAAACACGATGCGAAGCATCTTCCCCGTCAATTCCTGAATGGTCAGCCTGTCCGGCTGGCCAAACATCTCCAGCCGATCGATCACGCGGTCGTTTTCATAGTCCTGGAGGATGCCATCCGTCAGCGACTGTATCCTCGCGTCCAATCCCATTGTTTTGTCCTGCATCTCGCGGTGAGCCTCCGTCATAGCTTGTCTATGTTCCTTTTCAACCCTGGATATTGGAAACCCGCTTCTTTTCCTCCCCGAAAATCCGATTTCTCGAAGAGGATGGGAGAAGTATACAGCCCATTGCCCTTTCTGTCAAAAGGGAAATCGGCTGCCAGTGTCTTGAATATCCCTACTTGACAAGTAGGTAAAAGAGAGGTTTAATGTTATGGATCCAGCTGTGGAGGGACACCCATCGTGGGATGAATCTTACGCTGATATGAACCCCCGCGGGACAAGGGGGAGCAAGATAGCTTTCGTAAATCAAAGGAATAACCCTTAGGCAAACATTCCATTTCGACGAAGGAGGATGGTATTCATGGCAATCTATCAATCCACGCGGGAACTGATCGGGAACACGCCGCTGCTGCGGCTGAATCATCTGGGCTTTCCGGAGGAAGCAAAGGTATATGCGAAGCTGGAATTATGGAATCCCGCCGGCTCCGTCAAGGATAGAACCGGCCTGTTTATGGTCACCGCCGCCGAGGAAAAAGGCACGCTGAAGGCCGGAGGCACCATTGTGGAGGCCACGGCAGGAAACACAGGCCTGGGCATCGCCTTCGCCGCCCTGAATCGGGGCTATCAGGTCATCTTCGTGGTACCGGAAAAGTTCAGCCTGGAAAAGCAGGCCCTGATGCGGGCCCTGGGAGCCCGGGTCATCAATACGCCCGCAGAGGGTGGAATGCTGGGCGCGGAAGCGAAGGCCAACGAGCTGCGGGAAAGTATCCCCGGCGCCCTTTCCCTGGGCCAGTTCCATAACATGGCCAATCCCCAGGCCCATTATGAAACCACCGGGCCGGAAATCTGGGCGGACCTGGGGGATAGCCTGGATTACTTTGTCGCCGGCGCAGGCTCCGGCGGCACCTATAGCGGAACCGCTCGTTTCCTGAAAGAAAAAAAGCCGGCCATCACCGGCATCCTGGCGGATCCCCTGGGGTCCACCATGGGCGGCGGCGAGCCTGGCGATTATGATATTGAGGGCATCGGCAATGATTTTATCGCCGACACCATGGATATGTCGCTGGTGGATCGCGTTATTAAGGTAAAGGACACCGAAGCCTTCGAAAGCTGCCGGCAGCTGGCGTCCCAGGAGGGGATCTTCGCCGGCCCCAGCTCCGGCGCCGCCCTGACGGCGGTGAAGAAGCTCGTTGCTGCCGGAGCCACCGGCACCATCGTCACCGTGTTCCCGGACCGGGGCGACCGCTATTTCAGCAAGGGGCTGTATGTCTGAAATCATGAACCAGGTTTTATCTGATATCATTACTAAAACGGCAATAAAAAGCACCGGGTAGTTCCAGCTACACGGTGCTCGGGTCCCCAGGTTATACTCTAACCAGCAGGCCGCCATCGCAGTGTCATTATACGGCAGGGGCGGTTCCGTGTCAAGCAGAGCCGCTTTTTACAATGGGCTTACATCTTAGCAGCTTACAGTTCACTACACTTGATCATAAATACTCATGAGGGGGTTCACCCGCAAGAATCATCCCTTTTTTTCGTGGTCTCCTTCTTTAAGGATGTGCTTGATATTTCCCTTATGCAACCCTCGCGTTGTCGTTCACCCGTTCGATGGCTTTCTTTATGCCTTCCCACACCTTCAGATCCGTGAATATTTCCACGATGCTGCCCTGGTCGGTAAATGGCGCGTGCTGCATGACGGAGTAATCCTTCAGCATCCCGTTTTGTACGATGTATTCCACAATCTGGTTCACAAAATAGATCTGCCGGCTGTCCAGCTGCGTGCTGTTCAGATACTCCGCGAAGGCCTCCTTGGCCGCGGCCATGTCTAATCCTATTACGCTCCGAACAAATTCTCCCAGCGGCACCGATCCGATCTCCCGCTCGTAATCCTGCTTTGTTCCCACTTCGCTCCAGAGGATGCGCTCCAATTCCGCGATGTCCTCTTCCTTCAGCGGAATATTTCCTTTCAGCTTCGCGATGGCCGCGTTCTCCTGATGCTGTCGAACATAGAATTCCGCTTTCTTCTTGTAATCGTCCAGATAGTCATAGTCCAGCTGAGATTCATGGAATTCCATGGACAGAACCTCGTCGTCGAAATTGGTTGTGTAGGTTGTTCTGCTCACCGGGATGTACTTGATCAAATCGCGCAGCTGATTCCGGATGTTTTCAAATTCATTGATCCCGGCATTCTCCAGATAGCTAGTCTTCAAAATCTTCTGAATCAGTTCCTGCTGGGCTTTGATCTCCGGAATGCCGCCCAGCCCGGCCAGGGCCTGCACCTTGTTTATCAGATCCTTCCTGGCTCTGTCATACTTCTTCCCCACCAGGTAAGCCAGCTCAATCCCGTACATCAGCGCGTCGAAGCGCAGAGCCTTCGCGTCGTCCGCCTCCGGCTGGATCAGGGGCGCCAGCTCCTCCGCCATTTCCAGCGTGTTTTCATAGGTCAGCGCCTGATAGTTCTCCGGATCGCTGTACCGCTCCACGTATCTCAGATGTTGCTTGACGGCGAAATTCTCCCTGTCCAGAGCCTGCACCTGCGCCGCCATCTCCTGCACCAGATCCTTCCGGAAAGCCGTCAGCTCCTCCGTCTGATAATCCATGTCCTGCAGCTTGTATACAATCTGTGCCTTCAAATTGAACAGCGCAGCGGAAAGCGCCAATGTGCTCTGGGCTGCTTTCCCTTTGTTCATCCGGAAAAACTCAAAGTTCCCGCAGAAGTCGAAGATATAGAATATATCCTTGTCCTTCCCATCGATCAGCCCCGGGCATAACCGGGTGCCCCGCCCGATCATCTGCCAGAACTTGGCCTTGCTCATTACCTTTTTGAAGAACACCAGGTTCAGCACCTCAGGCACGTCGATGCCCGTGTCCAGCATGTCCACGGAAATAGCGATCTGCGGCAGCTTATCCGGCTCGGAGAATTCATCGATGGCGCTCTGGGCGTAAGTCATGTAGTTATCGATAACCTTGGCCCATCCGGTCAGTTGGGGAAATTCCTTCCCGAAGTTTTCCAGAATCTTCTCCGCATGCTTATGGTTCTTGGCGAAGATGATGGTTTTGCCAATCTTGTTGCCATAATCGATCTTCAGCCCTTCCTTCATCAGGATTCGCAGAACCTCCCGGATGGTATCCTCGTTGAAAATCCATTCATTTAGCGCGCTGGAAGAAATGCTCTCCGGCAGTTCCCCGTTCTCGTCGCCAAAGGTCCGCTCGTATTCTTCCTTTTCCTCCGGGGTCAGATCATCATAGATAATCCCCCACTGAATGAATTTCAACGTAGTCTCCACGCTGACGAAGTCCACCAGGTATCCATCCTGAACAGCCTGCCCTAGTTCGTATCCATAGGTGGGAATGCCATTCTCCAGTTCAAAGACCTCATAGGTGTTCCGGTCCACCTCGTCCTTCGGAGTAGCCGTCAACCCAACCAGCGGCGCATCGAAATAGTTGAAGATGTCCTGATACTTATTGTAGATCGATCGATGTGCCTCATCGCAGATCACCAGATCGAAATGGCCGCAGGTAAACAGCCGATCGTCGTTTTCATCATGGACAGAGTCGATGCAGTTGAACATGGTCTGATAGGTGGAGAAGACGCAGTGCGCTCCGTAATTCGTTTTGTCCTCGCATAGATCCACCACGGACAGCTCCGGCATCAGATTCACAAAATTCCGCTTCGCCTGGGTCACCAGGGAATTCCGGTCCGCCAGGAACAGGATATCCCTCACCCATCCCCGCTCCATCAGCACCTTGCAAAGGGCAATGATCGTCCGGGTCTTGCCGCTGCCGGTGGCCATTACCAACAGCGCCTTCCGGCGGTTCTTTTGGTCGAAGCTTTCGCAGACCGCCTTGATGGCCTCCTCCTGATAATATCGTCCGGCGATGTTCTTATCCACCTGCACCATGTTCAGCGGGAGCCGCATTTTCCGCAGATTGAACAGCTTTTCCAGATCCCGCTTACTGTAGATGGTCGCAACCTTCCGCTCTGGATACTGTCCATCCTCCATGCTGACCTCAAAGCCGTTTGTCAGGAAGATCACCGGCCGGCGACCATATTGCTTCTCCAATAGATCAGCGTAGAGCTTCGCCTGTTGACGACCCTTGGCCACATCCACGCAGGTTCGCTTGGCTTCGATCACCGCCAGGGCCTTGCCGTCATCTCCGTATAGCACATAGTCCGCGTATCCGGCTCCGCTCTTGTTGGGCATGCCCTGCAGCTCCACCTCTTCGATCCAGTTCTTCCCGTGTATCCAGCCCGCGTCCTCCAGCATGACGTCGATGTACAGCTTCCGGGTCTTGTATTCGGAGATGTCCAGGGGCTTGGGGGTGTAAGTTTCCTGCTGCTCTTCCCGCCGGGCAGTCAATTGCTGCCGCAGAGTGGCGTTTTCCTCGATCAGCTTCGCCAGCTGAATTTCCGTTTCCTGTGGAACCACCGCCACGGGGACGGCCAACTGTTCCGCCAGGGTAGGATCAAAAGCGCCAGATTCATATTCGCTGCCGTAGCAATAGGCCACAAAATCCAGGAACACCCATAGGTTCTGCAGGCAGAGCATGGCCTGCTCCTTGGTGATTCGCCGGCCATCATGGGCCGCGCAGTTGCCTGTTTTCCGGATGTAGTCCATCCGGCGCATCAGGTCCGCATCCACGATGTCCCGGAATTCCTCCGTGCTCATCAGACTGATCAGCTTGTCATCCCATGGCATGGAAAGGGCGCTGTCCACGGAATACATCCATTTGACAGCGAACTCCATCGCCCGCCGGCAGTTCAGCACGCAGGCCGCCGGGTCGATGCTGTAGATCTTTTCCGCCGCCACCGCCACCTCCCCGAAGGGAGCAAAGTCTGGCACGGAAAGGAGGAAATCAAAATTGGTCATCGTGGATCACCTCTGAAAATAGTCATCCGAAGTATTGCTGCATCAGGCTGTCGAAAAGGAGCTGGGCTTTGTCCAAAGCTTCTTGCACGGCTAATTTTGATTTGTCGACCTGGGAGACGAAAACGGCGAACTGGTCTTGGACTCCAATCGGTGGTAATTCAATGACCGCGTCTTCAAAATCACTCCGTTTGATGTGCTCCATTGTTGGCTTAAAACCATGCGCGTTCCTAAAAGCCTGACGCAACGCTTCTTCTGTGGAATAAACAAAGTAAATCTTGTTTATCGGCATCTTGTCAAAAATGACACGGAAGATATGTTGATTAAGCCAAGCATCTCCTCCTTCCCATACGTATGCTTCTAGGTGTGTTGCCCATGAAACGAGTATATCGCCAGAATAAACCCGATACTTGCTATCAACCGTTCCAGAATAATGATTGTATGGAGCAGTTTTATCATTCAGATTCTGAATGCGAATGATAGGAAGTCCTTCTGTTGTCCAATCTGTTGGCTTGAACGCATATCCATTTATATACGTTGCCACATCACCCATTCGTACACGTACAGTTGTAGAGCTTTCGGTCATCTCGACAAATCGGGCTTTGATGAGGGTGTCGAGGGTGTGAAGCTGGCGCTGGCGGGATTCAATAATCTTTCTAATTCGATTTAAATGTGATACTTGGTCCTTCTGTTCAATCAATGTAGGAATGCCAATTTGATAACTTTCTAAAAATGATTTCGGTACACGCTTCTGTCCAGCGCTACCAGTCATATGAATCTCTGCCTCGTGCCTGAATGCCGGCCATGCGGTCAAATAGTAAAGCCACTTTCCATCAATCTTATCAGGAATCGGCCGCAAAACGTGAAATTCCGTACTTCCGACGCCAATACCATTTTTAAGCCCCAACGCTTGTGCACCTTTTCCATTCTCCATACAAGGTGTTATCTTTGCAAAAAGAACGTCCCCTTCCTGGAATGTAGTATATCCTCTCTTTACCTCACCAAATGAACGGATAACGCTTGTGTTGATTCTACCATCTTCCGAAACATCAGGCATTGCTATAAACGAGATAGGAGTACTGTCATTAATGTCTTGTGATTTGGGATTGATCACGCACACATCAGATAGTTTCACTCCATCACCTCCCCCACCAATCCGAATTTACACTCCCAACAACCGTTCCAACTCACCCATCTCTATCCCAATCTTCCGATCCAGTTCCCGCAGTTCCGCCATAATCTCTCCCGTCGGCGGGTACTCCACTGGCTTATATTCCGTCTGCTTATACTTATTGATGGACAGGTCGTACCCGTTCTCCACGATCTCGTCCTTCGGCACCAGGAAGGATTGCTCTGTCCGCTTCCTGCCTTCCTCCCCTTCCAGATTGCCGAATCTGGCGATGATATCTGGAATATCATTCTCCTGGATGGGGCTGCGCTTATCGTCCAGGCTGAACCCGTCCGCCCTCATGTCATAGAACCATACCTTGTCTGTGCCCCCATGGTTCGTCTTCGTGAAGATCAGCACGGCCGTGCTGACCCCGGCATAGGGCTTGAACACCCCCGAGGGCATCGATATGACCGCTTCCAGTCGTTGCCGCTCAATGATTTCCTGCCGGATGGCCTTGTGGGCTGTGGAGGAGCCAAACAGCACCCCGTCCGGAACGATGCAGGCACAGCGGCCGCCAATCCGCAGCATTTTGACGAACAGTGCCAGGAACAGCAGCTCCGTTTTCTTGGTCTTGCAAACCTTCAGCAAATCCGTACTGACCGTCTCCGCGTCCAGGCTGCCCTTGAAAGGAGGATTCGCCAGGATCAGGGTGTACCTCTCCCGGTCCGGATTCTGGTCGCTGAGACTGTCCCGATATTCGATCAGGGGATTTTCCACGCCGTGGGTCATCATGTTCATGGCGCCGATTCGGAGCATAGTCCGGTCCATGTCGAAGCCGGTGAACATATGGTTCATGTAATGGTCCCGATTTTCCTTGTTGAAAAAGACTTCCGCTTTCCGATTTTCCTTCATAAAATCACTGACAGCGACCAAAAATCCAGACGTGCCACAAGATGGATCGCAGGTATAATCATCCGCCTTGGGCTGCATCATGTCCACCATCATGCGGATGATATGCCGCGGCGTCCGGAATTGCCCATTCACCCCTGCGGTGGATAGCTTCGACAGCAGATATTCATAGACGTCGCCCCGGGCGTCCGTGTCGCTGAGCTTCGCCATCTGTTCGTAGATGCCGTCCATGGCCGTGACGATCTTATCCAGCATCAGCGGCGTAGGCACCTTGAAGATGGCATCGCCCATGTATTTGGAATAGGCGCTTTCCTTGTCGCCGTGCAGGTTCTTGATGAAGGGGAATACCCATTCCTGCATCACGCTGTACATCTTCGCCGCCGGAAAATCGTGGAAAACACTCCATTTCAGCTGCGTCCCATCCACCGTCTGGCTCCCGATCTGCACCTCTTCCGCAAAGATACTTTCAAAGGGCAGCCCCAGCATGGCGCTCTCCTTTGCGTGCAGTGTGTCCGCAGCGTCCAGGTCATGGATAAACATCAGATAGGTCATCTGCTCAATGACCTCCAGCGGGTTGGTCAGCCCGCCGGTCCAAAAAATCTCCCATAAACTGTCAATCCTGTTTTTCAGTTCACCGGTAATCATTCTTGTCCACCTCTCGATGATCTTTTCACATAAACCATGCAGTTCTATCAAAGGCTGGTCGCAGGAGCAAGCTCTTTTTCCGACGGGCAAAATGTAAATTGTGAAACAGCGGGACGGTCTTTTTCGTTTCATGAAACAGCGGGACGGTCTTTTTCGTTTCATTTTCATCCCCGCCAAGATCGCAGTTCACCTGGGGAATCTGCCGTCCTCCACATCCTTCCATTCCCGAGCTTTCATGCGGTCAAATTCTTCCTCCGTGATGGTCAGAATGGTGCCGTGCTTGAAGCCATAGGGAAAGTGAAATGCTTTATCGGATCGTACAAAAGCACCGCTGGCCATGCTGGGGGCAAGAAATGGAACGTATCCCTGTCCTGCGCCGCGCACGCCATAGTAATCAATGAACAGCGCCCACTGACCATCCTCCAATCTGACGGCTGTCGGCGCTTCGTACAGTCCTTCCTGTACCGCAAGCATCGCTTCATCGAAGCTTTCGACTCTGGCGAAAGGGCCTGTCACATGATCGCTTACCAGCTCGATCATCCGGCTTGGGTTCTTTTCACTCTTGACAAACAGATAGTATTTGCCATCCTCCTCGTACATCGCCGAATCGATACAGCCGCTATCCTCTTTTCGATAGAGCAGCTTCGGCGCTGAGAAGGTTGTAAAATCCCGGGTGCGGCTGTAATAGATCGCCTTGGGGCCAAAGTGATTGCTGCGGTGGGAGGAGGACCAATGCAGCACATAATCGTCGTTCTCCGGATCGAAGATGATGTCCGGCGCCCACAGGCAGCCATAGTTTTCATCGCCCAGGGGGATCAATTCCTGTTCGGACCAATGGATAAGGTCATCCGACCACCAGTGAGCCAGGGCCTTGCTGCCATCGGTGTTGATGACGTCCCAGCTGTGCCGGTACTTCCCCCGCATACCATAGGACAGGGAAAGATCCGTCGCGAAGATATGCACACGACCGGTGTGCCGATCCCGCACGATGGTCATGTCCCGCACCCCGTGATCGCCATAGTAGGCCCAGAGGATGGGCTGACCATCATTCAATGCTTCCCATGTAAAGCCATCCCTGCTGATGGCAAAATAAACCTGCTCTCCTTCCGGAGATGTTGTCTCCCGAAAGTGAACAAACAGATAGTTCTTCATCCGAACAACCTCCTTCGTGATGGCTTAAACCCGTTTAAGCAAACCATTCCTTGACTATTTCCGTTATATTCAGCCATCAATCCTTTCTGGGCTGCTTTGGAGCGCGTTTGGGAGTGAGCAATTCTAAATCTTGCAGCTTCCGGCCAAGCTCATCATCTTTGGCGATCAGCAGCAAATCCTTTTCCAAGCCTCCGATGGCGTGCAATACAGCTGCATAAGCCCCGAATGCCACCGAGGGCGTTCCTTTTTCTATCGCACTGACGGTGGCTCGCGATACACCTGCGCGTTCCGCGACCAATTCTGAAGACAGATGTCGCCGGAGCCGCGCCAGTCGGATTTGCTCTCCCATCTGACTCAGCAACTTTTGCGTTTGAGGTAAAACTACGACCGCTTTTCTGCCCACAGAGTTCACCGCCTTTCGAATAACAATCCAAATTATAAACACAAGCATCTATTTTGTCAATAAATATGATCATTATGATTTATTGAATCGTCGACTGCTTCTACAATTTAGATCTACCACGCGGATTGCTCCCGTGCCGTCACAGCGAGGGCATGCTCCCTGGCTGTTAAAGGCCAGCTTCTCCGCCACGGGGCCATAAATTTGTGCGCAAGGTGGCATATTACACGCTGAAAGTCCTGTTTTGTTGGAAAAATCTCTTTCAGAAGGGCGGTATAGCCCAAATTTTTCAACAAATGTAAAAACGTGTCAATTGTACCGAAAACGACATCTCTTCGCTTTGGAGTCATATTAGCTGCCCTTTCAAAAATACTTATTGTCAGCCGGGTGGCTAATACCTATGTAGTTCGGAATCGTGAGCTTTTGAAGGTAGAAAAACGAAAAAAAACGACAGTTCTGTTTGCCTGGAAGTATAGGCATGCGTATAATGGAAGAAGCGATGTCGGACCTGCGTGTATCTGGGGTACATGCAGAGAATGAAGTATGCCCTGGAGGAGATCCCCGCTGCGGAGGAATCAAATGAAGCGTAAACAGAGAATCATCAATGACCTGACGGTGGGCTCTGTCCCCCGTACACTGCTGACCTTTTCCTTCCCTCTTCTGCTGTCCGGATTGCTGCAGCTGGTCTACAACATGGTGGACATGGTTGTCGTAGGCCGATTTGTCGGTACGGAGGGGCTGTCGGCCGTGTCCATCGGCGGCGAGGTGCTTTCGCTGATTACCTTCGTGGCCATGGGACTTTCCAACGCGGGGCAGATCCTGATCTCCCGGTACGTGGGAGAATCCCGGAACGATCTGGTGGGTGACATGGTGGGCACGCTGTTCACCCTGCTCATGAGCCTGGCTGTGGTTATCACCGGGGTATTTATCCTGACCTATCAGGATATTATCCGCTGGTTGAACACGCCGCCTGAAATCTGGGAGTACACCAGACAGTATTCCATTACCTGTGTGTGGGGAATTGTGTTTATCTACGGCTATAACCTGGTCAGCGCGATTCTTCGCGGGATGGGAGATTCCAGACATCCCTTTCAGTTTATTGCTATAGCTTCCGTGATCAATGTGATCCTGGATATTCTGCTGGTAGGGCCGCTGCACATGGGACCACTGGGTGCTGCGCTGGCCACGGTGATTGGCCAGGCGATCAGCTTCCTGTTCGCGCTGCGCCTCTTATATAAAAACAGAGCGGAAATCCACTTTGATTTCCGCCCGCAATCCTTCCGGATTAAGGTGAATTCTCTGAAACCGCTTCTGTCTCTGGGGATTCCTATGGTGATTCAGTCCGCGGCTGTGACCTTCTCCATGCTGTATGTCAATTCGTATGTGAACACCTATGGTACGACAGCGGTGGCTGTGACGGGGGTTGCCAGAAAGCTGGAGAACATGATCGGCGTGGTTTCCCAGGCCATTTCCTCCGCCGGCGGCGCGATGGTTTCTCAGGCTTTGGGAGCGAAAAAGACCGAGCGTGTTCCAAAGGTATTCGCCCACGCGCTGTGGATTGTCGCGGTTCCCGCCTCCGTCTTTGCGCTGATTACCGTGTTCCATCCAGAATGGCTCTTTGGCCTCTTCTCGGATGATCCGGCGGTTCTGGCCATGTCGCTGACATACATTCCGGTGGCTTTGGTGCAGTACCTCGGAGCTACGCTTCGCCCCGCCAGCTTTGCGCTGATTAACGGTTCCGGGAATTCCAGACTGAATCTGACGGTAGCGCTGCTGGACGGCATCGCCGCCCGGATTGGGCTGGCACTTCTGCTGGGTGTTACTCTGAACTGGGGCATCCGCGGGTTTTGGTATGGGAACGCCTTTGCGGGGCTGATGCCCTTCCTGATTGGCAGCACATATCTGATCTCCGGAAGGTGGAAAAACGCGGGCGAAAGCAGACGCACGGCGAAGTGATCCGGATTATGCGTCAGGTGTGGCTTCCGTTTCATCCGGAGCCGTCTCATTCCCCACATATCTTTCCACATCAAACAGCATATACAAAGGGACAGACCAGACTTTCGTTTCCTCTATTTCTGACCATCCAACATTCTTCATGGAGGTTTTGATTGCCTGGGGGGTTTTATATTTTTTGCAGAATAACCGAAGGCTCTTGGCTTTTGTGTTGTCTGCTGATTTGACCTCAACGGGAATAGTATCCGCATCGCCTTCGATCAGATAATCAATCTCAGCGTTCGCATCGGATTGCCAATACCAAGCCGGAATCCCCATCGAGATTAGCTGTGTATAAACATAGTTCTCCGTAAGCGCTCCCTTCGTGTGTACAAACTGATCATTCTCTTCCAAAATCGCCCTGGGGGAAATTTTCATTCTTCTGCACAGAAGCCCTGTATCAGACAGGTAAACCTTAAAGGAGCTAAAATCCGCCTGATCAGACAGGGGAATCTGTGGTTTTTCCACCAGAAACAACTGATGAATCAGCCCCGCTTCTACAAGCCATCTCATCGCATCCTCCAGATCCCTGGTCCTGGCGCCAGATTTTACATGGGAGAAAATAAATTTATGATTATCCCGGGCCAACTGAGCAGGAATCGAATCCCAGATCAATCGCAGCTTTGGCAAATCAGATAACGGCGCGTGCTTCGCAAAATCATCCGCATAGTCTTTGATAATCTCATCCTGAATTTCCATCACCGGTTCCATCTGGTGTGTTTCTGTCCATTGCTTTACCGCCGCAGGCATTCCACCCACAATATAGTACAGCTTCAGATATTTGGTCAGCGGCACAGTGTAAGCCTCCGAAAGCGGTTGATTGATTTCTGCCCTCCGCAGCCCTCGGATCAGTCTCTCGCCTCCATCCGCTATCACAAATTCCTCAAAGCTCATGGGATACATCTGCAGCCTGTTTACCTTGCCAACTGGAAAAGAGATCCCTCCCTTGCCTATAGCCACTCCCAGGAGCGACCCGGCGGCAATCACATGTAGCTCCGGCAAATTCTCCTGGAAATACTTCAGGCTGGTAATCGCACGGGGACAAACCTGCATCTCGTCCAACACAAGCAGCGTCTTTCCCGGACAGATTTCCTTCCCCCGTATCACATTTCCAAGCTCATCGATGATTCGCTCCACTTTCAAATCATAATCAAAAACTGAGCTAAGCGTGTCATCTTCCTCGAAATTATAATAGGCAAAATCCTCGAAATACTCTTTCCCAAATTGTTTCAGCAAATATGTTTTCCCGCATTGACGAACACCGGTAAGCAATAGCGGCTTCCTTCCGGGCTTGTCTTTCCATGCAATCAATTGGGCCATCATCTTACGTTCCATCAATGCCACCTCCACAATCCTGATTCATCATAGAGTATACATTTTTTCGATGGAAAAATCAATCACGTACCACATTATTCGATGGAATTTTCGGACCATTTCACACTTTTTCCATCGAATAAGTGTGAAACAGGGGGACGGTCTTTTTCGTTTCATTTTCATCTCTGAAACAGGGGGACGGTCTTTTTCGTTTCATTTTCATCTCCGTCCTCATTTCTGAGATCGATCGCGCTTCATCTGAGAAATCCGAGCTCCCTCCTTCGCGACGGTTTTTTACCCATTCGAGCGAACCATTTCTTGATTATTCCTGTGACAAAGCCCCTCCCAACGCGCAGAACTCATCGATATCCTTCTTGATGACCTCCAGGCTGGATCGCCAGAAATCCGGCTTGCGGACGTCAATTCCCACGCTGGCGGCCACATCGGCCACCGAGGCGCTTCCGCACAGGCGCAGCAGCCTGCAATAGTCCTCCACGAAGGCCTCCCCCTTCTCCAGATACTGGGCGAAGACTCCCTTGCCGAAAAGCAGGCCAAAGGCGTAGGGGAAGTTATAGAAATTATATCCGGAAGAATAATAATGGCTCTTGCAGGCCCACATGTAGGGATGTCGGGCATCCTTTTGCAGTCCGTCGCCATAGCTGGCCTCCTGAGCCCGCAGCATGGCATCCTTCAGCTCCTCCACCGTCATGGCGTGATCCGCCCGGGTGTCCACTACCTCCTGCTCGAAGAGGAACCGGCTGTAGATATCCATCACGGTCTGGGTGGCTTCCATCAGGCCGCTCTCCAGCAGCGTCAGCCGCTCTTCCTTGCCGCAGCTTTGCAGCACCTGGTAGCTCAGCATGGTCTCGTTGAAGATGCTGGCGGTTTCCGCCAGGGGCATGGGCGTGTCAATCAGCGCGTAAGGCAGCCCGGCCAGGCAGCGGTTATGCCAGGCGTGGCCCAGCTCATGGGCCAGGGTGCTGACGTCTGAAAAGCTGCCCTGGAAATTGGTCATCACCAGGCTGCGGTCCGCGAAGTGCACCGGAGAGCAGAAGGCGCCGCCCGTCTTTCCCGGCCGGGGATAGATATCGATCCACCGCTGTGCAAAGGCGTTATCCATAAACTCCGCCATCCGCGGGGTGAATTTTCCCATCTCCCGCAGCAGGGTTTCCCGGGCTTCCTCGATGGTATAGACCTTGGAGGCCTGGCCCACCGGCGCAAACAGATCCCAGAAGGGCAAGCCCTCCGCGTGGCCCAGCATCTTTCCCTTTGCCTTCAGGTATCGCCGGAAATCCGGCAGATATTCCTTCACAGCGGTCCAGAGGGCGTCCAGGGTCTCCTGATCCATGCGGCTGTCGTGCAGCGTCATTTCCAGCACGGAGGAGAATCCCTTCGCTTTGGCCAGAGTCCGGGCTTCCATTTTGATGCTGTTCAGGCAATAGCTCATGGGCAGTTCAATTTTGGCGTAGGAGGCGATTTCCGCGTCGTAAGCGTCTTTTCTCACCGCCGGATCCGGGTTGTACGCCTTCCCCCGCACCGCGGCCAGCGGCAGCTTTTCCTCCCGATAATCCACCAGCAGGGTGGAATCCAGCTTATCCCGCAGCTGGCTGAAGGCGTTCCCGCCGGACAGCTTCATCTCCAGAATCCAGGGCTCCAAATTTTCCGGAATCAAATGGGCCGCGTTTTCCTTCATTTCCCGCAGGGCAAAGGCCACCTTCTGCAGCTCTTTGGAGGAGGCAATGGCTCCTTCCAGGTCCTTCATTCCGGCTACAAACCGGGCGATGCCGGAATACAGCGGCGTCAGGGCGGTGAAGGCTGCCATCAGCTGATCATCCGCCAGCCCCGCCGCCTGGTTAGTGGCATCCACCGCCAGCGTGCAGGAAATATAATTGCTAAGCCGGTCCACCTTCGCGTCCAGCGCCTCCCGGGCGGTCATCAGCTTTTCCAGCTTCGCTGTTTCATCGCCATCCGCCGCCTCCAGCAACGCCTTGATCGCTGCCGCATCCTGCTTCAGGCTTTCCATATCTCCTTGGAAAGCTTCATCTTCAAAGCTCTTGTACAGATAGCTCAAATCCCACAGGTCCTTCTGTTTTTCCATTGGAATAATCTCCTCCTCCGAATTGATGTATGTGTCGATAATTTTCGTCAAACGCCGCGCAGCCATAACACCGCGCCCTGGAAGTCGCCATCGAGGTGGGAGCCGAACCGCCCCTGCACCTCGTAGCCTTCCATCCATTTTTCCAGGGATGGATGCGCACCGCCCTCAAAGGTGTGGGCCACGATCAGCGCTTCCTGCCCCAGTTTTCTCCGCACGATCTGATAGCCCTCCGGCCGGGAGTAGTCCTTTACGTTGGTATCGATCACGTCCGTAATCCCGTCCCGGATGATGTGCTTCACCTGGCTGTAGAATTGAATGGCCTCTACCGCCTGCTGCCAGCGTTCCGGCGCCAGATCGGCCGCATCCCCGGAGAGGCAGAGCCGCCCCAGGAATCCCGCCGTCAGCACGAAATTGATCCGGTCTTCGTCGGCCTCTGTCCGCAGTACCGCCCAGATCTGGGATTGCTCCGGGCGGATCAGCCGCTGTAGATTGGCAGCGATCAGGGGGATGGACAGGGCCTCATGGGCGTCGGAGAAGCTGGCCTGGGAAACCAGCACCATCATGGAGGGTTCCAGCCTATGTCCCCCGGAGGAACAGTTTTCGATCACCAACTCCGGCAGCTCCTCTGCGATGTGCTGGAAGTATCTCTGGGTCTCCTGGATGGTCTGCCGCAGGCCCTCGCCGTAGCTTTCTGCGCCATCCACGCCCGCGCCGATGCATTCATTGTAGTCCACCTTCAGGTATCCAAACCCGTTTTCCTTCAGCAGCCGGATCATTCGCTCGTCCAACAGCTTCCAGTTTGCTTCCAGCCGCATATCCCGGAATCGCCGTGCGCCGACGCTGACCGGGTATCCGTCCCGGGAAAGCAGCAGATGGGTATCCTGGTAAGCTTTGGCCTCCGTGCCCACGTTTTCGAATTCGAACCAGATGCCCGGAATCAGCCCATGGGAGCGGATCAGATCCGCCGCCGCGCCGATGTTCCCTTCCGGGAATAGCTCCTGGCTGGGAATCCAGTCCCCCGCCGCGTTGAACCAGTTGTCGTATTCCGGCGATTTATACCATCCGCAGTCGATGACCAGATATCGAACCCCCGTGTCCTCCAGCCGCTGACTGATCCTTTCCAGGTTCTCCAGATTCGGGTTGCCCCAGGTGGTACACCATTCGTTGAAGATAACCGGCATATCCTGGTCCACAGGCACAATGCGCGGTTTCTGGGCCTTCACCAGCTTGTCGCAGGTCTCCAACAGGGTTTCCCCCTCCGCCACCACGGCCATGGGTGCTTCGAAGGATTCCCCTGGCAGAATTTCCTTCCACCAGGCGCCGAAGTCCCGGTCCGCCAGTCCGCCCTGGATGTGAATCTCCGGCGTCTTTCGGAAAATCTCGATCTGCCAGCTGGAGGCGCAGTACAGCTGCACCCCGATGAACCGTCCGCTTTCCTGGTCCTCCAGGGCCAGGAAGGGGAACCAGCCCCGCACGGGCATGGAGCCGATCTGCCCATATTTCGTCAGCCGGTAGCCATGGTTCGCCCAGGAAGGCTCCATGTTCAGCTCTGTCAGCTCCTGGGAGAGCAGCTTCCCCTCCGCGCTCCAGTTGGAGGTGGCCCGGTGCATCCGATCCGCCTTGATTCCCCGGATGGCAAAGCTGGAAAGCAGCTCCAGGGTGGCGATTTCCTCCGTCGTGTTTTCAAACACTGTCCTGCAGACGGTGGCCTCTCCCCGCTTCTCGTGATAAACCTTCAGCAGGTGCCCCTTCTTCCCGCGAAAAATTGTCAGGTCATCCGTTTCCGATATCTTCTCCATCCCCTGGGTGGATTCGCTGGTGGCCAGGGTATGTCCGTTGCCAAAGGCGTCGCTGTATCCGTCTCCCCGCAGCCGCCATTCCACATAAAACTCCATTGTCTCTCCCCTTCTCTGCGCTTTTCGTTCATTATAAGAAAAAAGCCCTTGAAAATCAAGGACTTCAAATGCACGGTAGAGATCAAAGCAACAGTCTGCGGATCAGGGCAGCGATCTCCTGGGTCTTCATCAAATGGAAGTAATGATCGCATTCCAGGATATGGATTTCGGGGGAGGCTCCGCTGACTGCGCGGTGCCATTCCTCCCATTTGTTCCACAACTTTTCCTCCTGATGTATCATTAACTCGTATCATAAAACAAAGATTCTTTAACGTCAATATTATTGATGCCAGACCTCAAGAGTAAATCAAGTCACATTTATAGAATCGCCGAAAAGGATAGTATTCCCTTAAATGCGCATAATAAATAAGGGATAATTCTCTCGTTCTATTGACTATTCCCTTATATCGCATTATAATTTAAGGGAATCGAAACGGAGGGAAGCGCATGAGAAGCTTTAACTATTCCGCAATCCGCGAGCAGAAGTGGGATTCCGAAATACTTGGTCTCATTGCAGCTATTTATAAAGAAGCGGGCAAGCAGGAGCTGTATTTGAAACAGCGTCCGGAAGAGCTGGAAAAGCTGGTGGAGATCGCCAAGATTCAAAGCACAGAGGCATCCAACGCCATTGAAGGGATTGTGACGACAAACACGCGCATTCGGCAACTGGTCGAAGAAAAAACGACGCCGAAGAACCAAAATGAACAGGAAATCGCCGGATACCGTGATGTGCTGAACGTCATACACGATAGCTATGACGCTATCCCGATCACGCAAAACTATATCCTGCAGCTCCATAAAATGCTGTACAGCCACATGAACAACCCGATTGCCGGACGAACGAAAACCGTACAGAACTATATCAGCGCCACCTATCCGGACGGGCATGTGGAGACCTTGTTCACCCCGCTTGCTCCTTATGAAACACCGGAAGCGCTTGATCGGATCTGCGAGGAATACAATCGCGTGATCGGCAATATGGAATTGGAGCCGTTGATTGCGATCCCCATCTTTATCCACGATTTCCTTTGCATTCACCCCTTTAACGATGGAAACGGAAGAATGAGCCGGCTGCTTACAACCCTGCTTCTGTATCGAAATGGGTTTTATGTGGGCCGATATATCTCCCTCGAAGCAATAATCGCAAAGAATAAAGACCTTTACTATGACGCGCTTGCCGCTTCTCAGGTCGGATGGCATGAAGGGCGCGAGGACGTAGTGCCTTTTGTCAAGTATCTCCTCGGAACGATTCTCGCTGCCTATAAGGACTTTCAGGATCGGGCGGCGCTTGTGGAAGAGAAGCTGTCCGCTCTGGAAATGGTGCGAAGGGCAAGTAAAAACAAGATCGGCCGGTTCAGCAAGCAGGATATTCGGGAGCTCTGCCCGACGCTCAGCGACAGCTCCATTGAAGGAGCATTCCGTAAGCTGGTCGCCAGCGGCGAGCTCAAAAAGGAAGGCAACGGGAAAAACACTTGTTATTTCAGGCTGAACTGAATCCCTTGGCATGATCTTCATGCCAAACCTTAGAACACGATCCGGGAGGTATGTATGCCCAGACAATCCATTCGTAATCGGGATGGAATCACGGTCAGCAATCTGACCGCTATTCTCAAGAGAAATGATCTTAAGAAAAGCGATGCTTATCAGAGCGGTTTTCTGGAGGGCACGGTGCCCACCTACGAAGCATATATGAGCCTGAAAAAAAGTATCCGCCTGTCGCTCGAAAAGGAGGGCTGACGGATGAAATACGTGGCTTGTATCGCGGAAGGATCAGCAGAAACGGCGATCATTGATATTCTTGTGGATCACCATCTGCTCATCTTTGAAAGAGAAGAAATGCTGGATGAAAAGGTGTTTTGGAGGGTCCGATGTTCTTTGCTGGACATTTGTTGGACAGGTGATGCTACGATCATTCCACCATGGGGGTATCGGACATTGGTTCCATCCACATGAAGGAAACCATCAACGAATCGCTTCCATTGGCTCTGAAATTTTCATCAAGAAAGCTGGGCGATAAACATGATAGGCAGCGGCAGCACAGCAAAAAAAGGCCACGCATTATTCCTGAATGAACGCTTCATGGCGGTATCCTGTATTCTTGTCCTGGTTACGGGACTCGTTTCCCTGTACTTCTCTGCCAGAGAAGGGGAAGCCTTTGAAGTGTTTGAACTGGTAATAAAGCTGGTGACGGCAGTTGCTATGTATCAGGCATTCCGGTTTTTCAAATGGGATGTGGCAAAGGGGCTCATGGGGGGAGCGCTGTTTTGTCTCATGTACCAGGAGGCTTATTTGGTGATCGCACGGCTCTGGAGCGAGCAGGATTTTGACGCCTATCTTGTGGCCGGCGTGCAGGGAAGCCTGTATTTGGCTGCTGCCGGGATGGCGTTCCTTATGACTGTCATTATTACCATCAATCATTTTTTCATCAATTATTCCTACCATGGCAATCCGAAAAACGTGATCCTGAACCGCATGGCGCTCATCGTGAAATTTGCGGTGTATATCCTTCTCTTCGCCGCCAACAGCCAGCTTGGTTTTGCCTCTTTGGTGCTGTGGAAAAACGCCTTGTGGTATCTTACGGATATTGCGCTTTTGCTGCTGCTGGTCAGCGTAGAATCCCAGTTCGATTCCTTCAACGCCCTGCGCCAGGAGCTGCGCAAAGACAAGCGCGAAAGGGGGCAGAGCAAATGAACGTCAGAGAGCGTATTTCAGGAATCTGGCTGATGACAACCACTTTGCTGTCCCTCTTTGCTTATACGATCTACTTTGTGGCCCAGATGTGGCTGAACGTCCTGCATGCGGCATTTCTCACGCTAGCGCTTTTGCAGATCACAGCGCTGATTCTGTACCTCTGGGGCCCGGAAAAGCTCAAGTCCTGGCCGATGAAGCTCCTGTACCGTCTTTTGTACTTGTCCTCCCTTTTCGTGCTTCCCGCTTTTGCGTTCATTTTCATGGGCCTGATTTCCCAATATCATGTTTCGATCCCGGACAGCATATCCGCTGCGAATATGCCGGTGGAAGAGATCCTTCCGCAGGAGCAGACCGTGATTTACAATACCGGCACGGCGTATGTCATTTTTCCAGAATATACTGATATTGGACTTATTTGCGAAAATCGTCCGTCCAAATCAGACAGCTCCATTACATGGTGCAGCGGAGCGGCTTTTCAGCATGATATCAGCCTGGGGTTTACACATGAGAATATCGATGGCGATCACACGGTATCCGGCACGTTCTATGAAAGCCCCTACAACAAGGATAGCTTCGCAGCATTTACTTTCGCCGAGGGGAAATTCTCCTTCGCGTTCGATCACCCAACCGAAGCCATCAAGGAGGCCGCAAATCAAGGCGGCAGCGGATTCATGCAGTTCGGCCTGATCCGGGATGGGGAAATCGTCATGAGCATCAACCGGCCCAGAGCACGCTGCTATCGAACGCTGGCGGAGCTGAACGGAAATCTTTGTATCATCGATTCTGTCAATATGCTGCATTTTGAAGAATTTCTGGAGGAGCTTCAACGCCTCGGCGTGACGAACGCTCTGTATATGGACATGGGCGCGGGCTGGAATTATTCCTGGTTCAGAAGCGCAGCTGGAAAGGTTGTAACGCTCTTTGGCCTCCCGGTCCCCTGGTCCCATAATTGGATCGTATTTCAAAAATAATCTGGCACGAATGCCAATTATATGATAATCACGATAAATAAGGAGCTTCAACATATGCAGCAGGAAGAAGGCTTCTGGGACAGCCTCGCTTCCAGTTTTAATAAGACCTTTATCCGGGAAAACCGCTGGAAGCTATTCCTGGAGGGCGTCGGCACCACCATATCCCCAGGTCAGAAGCTGCCAGCCGCCATCCGCGGTGCGTGCCAGCCACCACTGAAAATCCGTATATTCCGCATCCAAATCCCAAGCCGTTTCATCCGTCGGTTGAACCGGAGAATGGAAATCGCTGACGAATTCCACCGCCTGAATATATTCCTGTCCTTCATCCAGGCGGTTCATCCAGGCGATGTTTTCTTCCGTATTGCATTCATCTCCAGCATAGCGCAGGGTATGTAGCTCACATCCCGCAAAGGTGGCAAATTTGCACTTGACCTGGACAGCAGCCTCTTCCAGTTCCTCCAGGGTAAAAAGCTCTGAGTTGCCATACTGAATGGTCACATTCGCATCGGTCGCAGCGCCGAGCCACACCTCCAGCGTCATGCCTGGCTGGTCCATGATCGTTTTCGCCAAATCTGTATCGTCAATATAGCGGATATGCCAGGGCTCATAGCCATATCCCGTGATGTATTCCTTATCCTTCAAATAGCGCAGGATGAAACCGTAATCAGCCAGCTTCCCATGGATTTTGTCCCATAGGCCTTCATATTCTGGCTTGGTCATATCTTCGTTATAGTACACATCGGTGAACGTGCCATCATCGTTTTTGATCCTAAAATAGAGGTCCAGAGCCAGACCTGTGTGATGCTCAGAATATCCGGGCGTGGCAACGGTCTTTGCCGCATAATCCGCGCCGTATTTTTCGATGAAGCGATCCATGATATCCTGTTGAGCGGCAACGCTGCGGCGAGCAGAATCCAATTCAATATAGATGTCATCGTTTTTTTCCAGATCAGACCGGAGCATCTCATAGGAGGCGTAGGCTTTCGCCTCCACTTCCACTTCATCCCCCACAGAGTTGGTGATGGTCACGGTTTCCAGTGATTCCTCCCAGCCTTCGGGCAGGGGATGAAGCTTGTTCACCAGCGCCAGGTAATCTATTTCGGCATCCGCCAATCCGGAAAAGCTGCAAAGGGACAGCACAAGCACCATCAGTATGATCATCCTGGATATCATTTTCATTCCTCCCCAACCCAGTCCCGTTAAGTTTTCAATTCTGTTGTTATCTTTTCGCCACATAGACCGTGCTTTCCTCCCTTTTATTGATATGGCATGATGGCCTTATTGTCTTTTTTAGCTATGCTGAATGATATTTACGCGCAGGCATAGATTACACAGTTTTTTCATGCTGTTCCTTCTTTCTCTTTCCCATAACGACCGCAATCACCAGCAGAGCGGCCGCAGCCCCGATCACCCACCAGACGATGGGCGCGTCGTCCCCGGTGTGGGGCACTTGCTTCACCGTCAGGGTGGCGGCGCGGCTGGTGATGCTGTAGCCCGAAGCATCCGTGACAATGAGGCGGTACTGGTTCCCATCCATGTCCTCGGTCACGGCCCGCAGGTTCAGGGTATCGCTGTTTTCACCGGGCAGATCTTCCCATTTCCCTTTTGGCGTTTTCACCTGCCACTGGTATTTGTACGGTGCACGCCCACCCATCACGGCGGCGTGGAAGGCGGCAGGAGAGCCTACGGGGGCGTTCACATCATCCGGCTGGATCCGGAAGGAGAGTGCGTCCGTTTCCAGCAGGATGACGGCGCTGTTGTCCACTTCGCCCACTTCCTTGTAGTTCTTGCCGTTGATCTTCACCGTCACCTTACTGGCGCTGCGCCCATCGGTGAGCAGGGAGAGGGGTAGGTCGAAGTTCCAGGTTTCCTTGTCGCTGACCTCATCCGGCAGGCTGTAGCGGAATACGGGCGTGGTTTCTTCA
>JAFUFB010000004.1 GCA_017470145.1 Clostridia bacterium
GGCTTTCCATTCTGACAAAATACAACATGGGCGGTATCCTGGCGGACGACATGGGCCTGGGCAAGACCATCCAGGTCATCGCCCTGCTGAAAAGCGACCGCAGCCGGAAGCCCAGCCTGGTGGTTTGCCCCAAGAGCCTGATTTTCAACTGGCTGAGCGAGTTCGCCCGATTCGACGGCACCATGAAGGTGGCGGCCATCTATGGGCCGGACAGTCGGCGCAGCGAGATCATCGCCGGCATCGACGGCAAGGAGCGGGCGGTGTACATCACCTCCTATGACTCCCTGCGGAACGACATTACCAAATACACCGGGGAATTCAATTACGTCATTCTGGACGAGGCGCAATACATCAAGAATGTCAACGCCCAGAAGACCAAATCCGTCAAGGAACTGAAGGCCAGCCATCGCTTCGCCCTGACAGGCACGCCCATCGAGAACAGCGTCATCGACCTGTGGAGCATTTTCGACTTCATCATGCCGGGATACTTCGAGGAGCTGAGCAAATTCCAGGACACGGAGCACGCAGCCATCGCCCGGAAGGCGGGGCCCTTCATCCTGCGGCGGGTAAAGGAGGATGTGCTGGAGGATCTGCCCGCCAAATACGAGCGGATCCTCTCCACGGACATGAGCGACGGCCAGCGGAAGCTATACGACGCCATGCGCCAGGAAGCCCGGAAGGCCCTGGAGGAGGGCGGCAAGGCCTTTGACCTGCTGCCCTATCTGACGCGGCTGCGGCAGGTGTGCGTGGATCCGGGCATGTTCGCGGAGGGATACCAGGGCGGCAGCGGAAAAATGGAGATGCTGAAGACCCTGATTCCCGAATATCTGGAGAACCACCACCGGATTCTGATTTTCTCCCAGTTCGTGAAGGCGTTGGAGGGGGTGCGGGAGATGCTGAACCGGCAGGGGATCCCCACCTATTTCCTCAGCGGCGCCACCCCGGCCAAGGACCGGGTGGAAATGATGGATTCCTTCAATAACGGCAGCGGCACGGACGTCTTCCTGATTTCCCTGAAGGCTGGGGGCACGGGACTGAACCTGACGGGGGCGGACACGGTGATTCATCTGGACCCCTGGTGGAACGTGGCGGCGGAGAACCAGGCCTCGGACCGGACCCATCGCATCGGGCAGACCCGCAATGTGGAGGTGATCAAGCTGATCGCCGGGGAGAGCATTGAGCAGCGGGTGGTGGAGCTGCAGGATATGAAGAAAGAGGTTATCAAGCAGGTGATTTCGGACGACGATGGATCCGTCACCAGCGCCAGCTTGGAGGATATTGCTTTCGTATTGGATTGATGGGTTTCTATTCCCCCTGCTTTGCGGGAGAAAGCTATTCAGGATTTTTATCAGCGCCCCGCTCCGCGGGGCGCTTTGGTCGGGATTTCTTTCTGCACCCCCGCTCCGCGGGGGTGCTTCTGCGGTTTTCCGAACTTTTTTTCAGAAAGACTTCAAATTTAAGGCAAAACAAGGTATAATCCTTGTTTGTATTTCCTGAGTATTTTTGCGCGCTTTCGCGCTGGAAGGAGACTTGACTATGGCGCTGACCCCGAAGGACATCGCTTCCATGCTGGATCATTCAACCCTGCAGCCCTGGCTGACGGAGGAGGACATTCGCCGCGGGTGCGAAATCGCCCTGAAATATGGCACGGCCAGCGTCTGTGCCCGGCCCTGCGATGTGCCGATATTGGCCGAGATGCTGGAGGGCAGCGAGGTCAAGGTTTGCACGGTGATCGGCTTCCCCCATGGGGCCCACGAGACGGCCATCAAGCTGGCGGAGGCGCAGCTGGCCCTGGCGGAGGGATGCGAGGAGCTGGACATGGTCATCAACATCGGCAAGCTGAAGGCCGGGGACTATGACTACGTGGGGAACGAGATTCGCATTATCGCCAACGCGGCTCACGAGGCGGGCGCCATCGTGAAGGTGATTCTGGAAACCTGCTATCTGACGGAGGAGGAGAAGGTCACCGCCTGCCATCTGAGCGAGCAGGCGGGGGCGGACTTCGTCAAAACCAGCACAGGGTACGGCTCCGCCGGATGCGCGATTGAGGATCTGAAGCTGATGCGGGCCAATGTTTCCGCCAAGGTGCGGGTGAAGGGTTCCGGCGGGATCCGGGATCTGGATACGGTGCTGGCGGCGCGGGAGGCTGGGGCTTCCCGCTGCGGCGTTAGCGCGACGGAGAAGATTATGGCGGAGGCGGAAGAGAGATATAAAGCTGGCAAGCTTTAATTGCTGCGGGCGGGTGCCCTCTTCCCCTGCACCCCTTTTGCCCGGGGCTGCCGCCCGTTTTTCGCTCCGAACTGTCCACTGGACAGTTGCTTAATGGAGCGAAAAACCCCGTGCGCGGGGGACGGGGGATAGTTAGTTATGGGGGCTCCGCCCCCATGCCCCTGCTGGGGAAACGTTTAGCGAAGAAAGAAAGCTTTCCCAGCGATGAATGTTGCGAGGGGAAACGCATTTTGCGAATAGAGTCAGTTATGGATGATAAGGAGCGTGATTGCGATGTACAATAAAGTTTCGACGGACATGAATTTTGTGGCCCGGGAGCAGGAGGTTACCAAGTTTTGGAAGGAGAAGGACATCATCCGGAAGTCCTTCCATCTGCGGGATGGGAATCCCCAGTTCACCTTCTTTGACGGGCCGCCCACGGCCAACGGCAAGCCCCACATCGGACACATCGAGACCCGGGTCATCAAGGATCTGTTCCCCCGGTTCCAGACCATGAAGGGCAAGAGCGCCCTGCGCATCGCCGGATGGGATACCCATGGCCTGCCGGTAGAGCTGGAGGTGGAGAAGACCCTGGGCCTGGACGGCAAGCCTCAGATCGAGGAATACGGCATCGAACCCTTCATCGCGGAATGCAAGAAGAGCGTGTGGAAATATCTGCACGAATGGGAGAAGATGTCCGACCAGGTGGCCTATTGGGCGGACATGGAGCATCCCTACATCACCTATGAAAACAACTACATCGAGAGCGAATGGTGGAGCCTGAAGCAGATCTGGGAGAAGGGGCTGCTGTATCAGGGCCACAAGATCGTGCCCTACTGCCCCCGCTGCGGCACGGCCCTGTCCTCCCACGAGGTGGCTCAGGGATACAAGAACGTAAAGGAGGTCTCCGCCTACGTGCGCTTCCCGGTGAAGGGGGAGAAGGATACGTATCTGCTGGCCTGGACCACCACGCCCTGGACGCTGCCCAGCAATCTGGCCCTGTGCGTCAATCCCACGGACACCTATTGCAAATTCACCGTAGAGGGCCAAACCTACATCATGGCCAAGGCCCTGGTGGAACGGGTGTTCGAGGACAAGGAAGTCCAGATGCTGGATGAATTCCCTGGGGAGAGCCTGCGGGGCATGGAATATGAACCCCTGTACCGCTTCCAGGAGCCGGATAAAAAGGCCTGGTTCGTGGTGTGCGACAACTACGTCACCATGGAGGACGGCACGGGCATCGTGCATATCGCCCCGGCCTACGGCGAGGACGACAACCGGGTGTGCCGGGAGAACGGCCTGCCCTTCGTCAACCTGGTGGACACCCAGGGTAAATTTGTGGAAGGTACCACCTGGGCCGGCAAGTTCGTCAAGGAGGCGGACCCGCTGATCCTGCAGGACCTGAAGGAGAAGGGGCTGCTGTTTGCCGGCGTGCCCTTCGCCCATGATTATCCCTTCTGCTGGCGGTGCGACACGCCCCTGCTGTACTACGCCCGGCCCACCTGGTTCATCAAGATGACCGCGGTGCGGGACAACCTGGTGCGCAACAACCGGACGGTGAACTGGCTGCCGGACAACATCAAGGAAGGCCGGATGGGCAACTTCCTGGAGAACGTCATCGACTGGGGCCTGAGCCGGGAGCGGTACTGGGGAACGCCCCTGCCCGTGTGGAAGTGCGACTGCGGCCATATGCACGTCATCGGCAGCCGGGCGGAGCTGCGGGAGATGGCGGTGCAGGATCCCGGAGAGGATATCGAGCTGCATCGCCCCTTCATCGACGCGGTGACCCTGCGCTGCCCGGAATGCGGCGGCGAGATGCACCGGGTGAAGGAGGTTATCGACTGCTGGTACGACTCCGGCAGCATGCCCTTCGCCCAGTGGCACTATCCCTTCGAACACAAGGAAGAATTCGAATCCCACTTCCCGGCGGATTTCATCAGCGAAGCCGTGGACCAGACCCGGGGCTGGTTCTATACCCTGGAGGCTATCAGCACCGTGCTGTTTGACCGGGCGCCCTTCAAGAACTGCATCGTCATGGGCCATGTGCAGGACGCGGAAGGCCGGAAGATGTCCAAGCATCTGGGCAACGTGGTGGATCCCTTCGCCATGCTGGATAAGTTCGGCGCGGACGCGCTGCGGTGGTATTTCTGCACCACCTCCGCCCCCTGGCTGCCCAAGCGGTTCTCGGAGGAGGCTGTGCAGGAGGGCATCCGGAAATTCCTGGCCACGCTGCAGAACACCTATGGCTTCTTCACCATGTACGCCCAGATCGACGGCTTCGACCCTCTGGCCCATCCCCTGGACAAGGTGGAGCTGACCCTGATGGACAAATGGATCCTGAGCCGGCTGAACAGCCTCATCGCCCGGGTGGACGATGATCTGAGCAATTACCGGGTGACGGAGCCCGCCAACGCCATCGCCGCCTTCGTGGACGACCTGAGCAACTGGTACGTCCGCCGGGGCCGGGAACGGTTCTGGGGCAAGGGCATGGCCGGCGAGAAGGAAGCGGCCTTTGCCACCCTGTACCATGTGCTGGTGACCCTGGCGAAGGTCAGCGCGCCCTTCATCCCCTTCCTGAGCGAGGAGATCTATCAGAACCTGGTGGTGAACAACATCCCCGGCGCGCCGGAGAGCGTACATCTGTGCGATTTCCCGGTGGCGGATCCGGCCATGATCGACGCGGACATGGAAAAGCAGATGGCGGCCCTGCGGGAAGTGATCCAGCTGGGGCTGGCCTGCCGGAACGCGGCGAACCTGAAGGTGCGCCAGCCGCTGCAAAACCTGTACGTCAAGGGCGCGGCCTTCGACGAGACCTATCAGGCCCTGTGCGAGGACGAGCTGAACGTAAAGCAGGTCATCTTTACCGAGGACGCCCGGGCCTTTACCACCTATCAGCTGAAGCCGCAGATGCGGACCCTGGGGCCGAAATACGGCAAGCTGCTGGGGAAGATCGGCCAGCATCTGGCCACCTTGGACGGCAACGACGTGGTGGACGCCTTTGACCGGGGCGAGGAGGTTTCCTTCGACATCGAAGGCACTACCGTGACCCTGGGGAAGGATGATGTACTGACCTCCCCGGCCCAGAAGCCGGGCTTCACCGCCCTGGAGGATCACGGAGTGACGGTGGTGCTGGACACCAACCTGAATGAGGAACTGATCCGGGAGGGATACGCCCGGGAGGTAATCTCCAAGGTGCAGACCATGCGGAAGGAAGCGGGCTTCGAGGTGACGGACCGGATCGAGATTGCCTTCGCCGCGGACGACACCCTGGCGGAAGCCATCGCCCAGAGCGCAGAGATGATCCAGAAGGGCACCCTGGCGGTGACCCTGGAGCGGAAGGACGGCGCAGGGTACGAGGCTTGCAAGGAATGGGATATAAATGGTCGCAAGGCGATCTTGGCGATTCGGAAAGCATAAAGGGGAGGGCCCCTCTTCCCCTACACCCCTTCCCCCGCGCGGCGGGGGACGGGGAATATTTTGGGTTGGGGCTTCGCCCCAACTGCCCTTTGGGGGTCCGAAAGCAGAGGCGCGGACTCCTTCGGAGAACGCAGCTTTGCGGGAGAACAGGCGACATAAAGGTTAAGCATGAAATTTACATTGATTGGGCAGGACATCGCGATGCTCCTGCCCACCCTTTTAACCGACCTTCTTTTCGCCGGGAAGGAGCGGGAGGCGGAGATCGTCCTGGAGGAAAAGAATCCGGCCATGGCGGAGCTGCTGACCGGATACGGCGAAGCGATTTTGAAGAAGGCAAAGCTGGGCGGGCGAATTTCCGCCAACGGGGATCGGGAGGAGGCCCTGCGAGGGGCGGACTGCGTGGTTTACGCGGGAGACCCCCAGGCGGCCAGCCGCTTCTTTATGGACCGGGCGGCGCTGGAGAGCGGCAACGAGCAGGATCCGGAGGATCCGGGGCTGACGGACCAGGCCCGGGTCAACGGCGGCATCGAGGGCCTGCTGCATACTCTGCGGGCGGGCCAGGCAGTGTTGGAGTTATGCGACGCCATGGAGGAGGCCTGCCCAGAAACCCTGGTGATCAACCTGGGGCAGCCCATCGCCCGGACGACGGAGATCTTCCTGCGCCGGGGGTTCCGGTGTTACGGCATCGGCCGGACGCCCCTGAAGGGGGCCAACGGGCTGGACACCCTGACCCGTCGGCTGCAGGCGAAGGAAAGCGACCTGGACTGGGAGATTGCGGGACTACCGGGGTTCAGCTTCCTGATGAAATTAGTGGACCGGGAAAGCGGCAAGGACTGGCTGCCCCGGCTGAAGAAGGCGGCGCGGGAAAACGAGCTGGGCCAGCTGACCAAGCGGTGGCTGGACTGGTGGGACGCCATCGCCGTCGGGGATGTGACGGACCATGCGGAGTTCCTGCCGGCCCAGCCGGACTATATTCCGGAGGAAAAGCCGGAATTCGGCGAGACGGTGGAAAAGCGCAAGGAGCGCATCCTGTACATGAACACGGTACGGGACCAGGGGGCGGACGCCACGGAAGGGGCTATGGCCCAGCTGCTGCTGCTGTCCCGGGTGCCGCCGGTGCGGCCCATGCGGGTGGCGCTGGCCCTGCTGCGGGGAGAGGACGCGATTCTGCCTGCGGTGGCTCATCGGAACGGGGGAGACATGCCCCAGCTGCCGCCGGAAGCCATGGTGGAAACCTCCTTGCGGGTTCAAACAGGGGAGATGGTTCCCCAGGGATACCGGGTGACCCCGGCCCTGGCGGAAGTCATGGCGGAGATTGACGAAGCCAACCGGCTGGCGGCCCGGGCGGCCATGGGGGACCGGGAGGCCCTGCGGGAGTGCGTGGAGATGGATCCGGCGCTGAGCGGGCTGGATCGGCTGTATTGCATGGATGTGGTGAATCATCTGATTGACATGCATCTGGATATGCTGCCGTTGTTTGCGGAGGAATAAGAAAGGTCAAAGCATGTTTTTATGTGATTCCTGGAAGGATTATGAGGTGCTGGACACCGGGGATGGGGAGAAGCTGGAGCGCTGGGGAGAAGTCATTCTTCGGCGGCCGGACCCCCAGACCATCTGGCCCAAGGCGGAGCCTGCCCTGTGGCAGAAGGCGGACGCCATCTATCACCGCAGCGAAAAGGGCGGCGGGCAATGGGAATTCCGCCGGAGCCTGCCGGAAAGATGGACGGTGAGCCATGAGGGACTGCGATTCTATGTTCGGCCCACGGGCTTCAAGCATACGGGGTTGTTTCCGGAGCAGGGGGCCAACTGGCAATGGATGGCGAAGCTGATCCGGGAGAGCGGAAGGCAGGAGATCCGGGTGCTGAACCTGTTCGGATACACCGGCGGAGCCACCCTGGCCTGCGCGGCGGCGGGGGCCCATGTGACCCATGTGGACGCGGCCAAGGGCATGGTGCAATGGGCGAAGGAAAACCGGGAGCTGTCCCGGCTGCCGGAGACCAGCTGCCGATGGATCGTGGAGGACGCGCTGCGGTTTGTGCAACGGGAGATTCGCCGGGGAAATCATTACGATGGCATCCTGATGGATCCCCCCAGCTATGGCCGGGGGCCCTCCGGCGAGGTATGGAAGCTGGAAAACGAGCTATACAACCTGGTGGAGACCAGCAGCCAGGCCCTGAGTCCGAACCCCCTGTTCTTCCTCATCAACAGCTACACCACGGGCTTCCAGGCCAGCGTGTTGAGCAACATGATGGAAAAATGCGTACGGAGCTGCTTCGGCGGAACCATTGACAGCCAGGAGCTGTGCCTGCCGGTGACTACCGGCGGGGTGCTGCCCTGCGGCGCCAGCGGGCGGTGGAGGTATGGCGATGCCTGACGTGCTGTACGAAGACAATCATGTGCTGGTGGCCGTGAAGCCCCCCAACATGCTGTCCCAGGCGGATGACACCAAGGATACGGACATCCTGACCCTGCTGAAGGAATACATCCGGGAGGAATACAACAAGCCGGGAAATGTGTATCTGGGATTGGTGCACCGGTTGGATCGGCCCGTGGGCGGGCTGATGGTTTTCGCCCGGACCAGCAAGGCTGCGGCCCGGCTGTCCGAGCAGATGCGCCAGCACGAGATGGGCCGGGAATATCTTTGCATCGCCGTAGGGGAGATGGAGGATACCTTCACCCTGACGGATTATCTGTGGAAGGATCCGATTCAGAACAAGGTGGCGGTCTGCGAGGCGGACCAGAAGGGCAGCCAGCTGGCGGTGTTGAATGGAAGATGCCTGGCTCGGCGGGAGGGCACCAGCCTATGCGCCATTCGCCTGGAGACCGGGCGGAAGCACCAGATTCGGGCCCAGATGAGCCACGCGGGGGCGCCCCTGTGGGGGGATAACAAATACGGCGGGGGGATCCGCGGGCAGCAGATCGCCCTGTGGGGGTATAAGCTGAGCTTTGTGCACCCCACCACGCGGAAGGTGATGCGGTTTTTCTCCATGCCGGAGGGAAGCGCATGGAGCTTGTATGGGGATCTGCTGGTGGTGCCGGAGGATACGGAGGAGCCGGAGAAGCCTCATGAGATTCATCTGCGGGATCAGGTGATTATGAGTATGAAGGGGTATAATGGGAAGCTTTATCTTCAAGAGGATGAAGCTTCAGCGGAGTAGGGGGACCCCTTTACCCCCTGCCCCCTTGTCGCCCAGGGCTGCCGCCCGTTTTTCGCTCCGAACTGTCCACCGGACAGTTCCTTTATGGAGCGAAAAACCCCGTGCGGTGGGGGAAGGGGAGAATTTTTGGGTTGGGGGCTCCGCCCCCAACGGCCCTGGGAAAACGAGGATAGAAGGCCTTCGGAAATACGGATAGTAATTCCGGAAAGATCAGAAAAAGGAAATTAGCAAAGTGAGTAATCCTAACTTTTCGTATGAAGTAACCCATGTTTGCAAGCAGTCGGGGGCCCGGTTGGGGGTTTTGCATACTCCCCATGGGGACATCCAGACGCCGATCTATATGCCGGTAGGGACTTCGGCCTGCGTCAAGGCCATGACCAGCCGGGAAATGGAGGAGATCGGGACCCAGATCCTGCTTTCCAACACCTATCATCTGCACCTGCGGCCCGGGGAGGAGCTGATCCGGGAGGCGGGGGGTCTGCACCAGTTTATGGACTGGCATAAGCCCATCCTGACGGACAGCGGCGGATTCCAGGTGTTTTCCCTGGCGGGCATCCGGAAGATCAAGGAGGAGGGGGTGACCTTCCAGAGCCATCTGGACGGCAGCCGGAAGTTTATTTCTCCCGAGGTTTCCATGGACATCCAGCAGGCCCTGGGCTCGGACATTGCCATGGCCTTTGACGTATGCTCCCCCTATCCCTGTGATTACAAGACGGCGAAGGAGGCTATGGAGCGGACCCACCGGTGGGCAGCGCGGTGCAAGGAGCACCACTCCCGGGAGGATCAGGCTCTGTTCGGTATCGTGCAGGGGGCTTTCTATGAGGATCTACGGATCGAGAGCGCCAAGACCCTGGCGGACATGGACTTCATCGGCTACGGCATCGGCGGGCTCAGCGTAGGGGAACCCAAGCCCGTGATGTACGAGATGCTGGACAAGATTCGACCCTTCATGCCGGAAAACAAGCCCCGGTATCTGATGGGCGTGGGCAGCCCGGATTGCCTGATCGAGGGCGTGCTGCGGGGGGTGGATATGTTCGACTGCGTGCTGGCCACCCGCATCGCTCGGAACGGCTCCGTCTTTACCAGCAAGGGCCGGGTGGTGATCAAAAACGGGAAGTACAGCCATGATTTCGGGCCCCTGGACGAGGCATGCGACTGCTATGCCTGCACCCATTTCTCCCGGGCGTATATTCGGCATCTGTTCAATGCCAAGGAGATTACAGGCGGGCGGCTGGCCTCCATCCATAATCTGCGGTTCCTGCTGCATATGATGGAGGAGATTCGGCAGGCGATTGCCGAGGATCGGCTTTTGGATTATCGGGATGAGTTTTATGCGCGGTATGATTTGACTAAAAATTTCTAACCTATTTTCCAGCGGGAGGAGCAACGAAGATGAAAAAGATTCTGGCCCTGTTGTTGGTCTTGGCTTGCCTGGCGGGGAGCGCCCTGGCGGCGGATATTTCCCAGATTCGGGGGTTCGACAAGGATTTGGAATATCAATACCTGATCCTGGGGTCCTATCCCTACGAGGAGGATGGCACTGTGGCGCCCCTGACCTGGCGAGTGCTGAACCGGGAGGGGGATCAGGCGACCTTGATTACGGAATACCTGATCGACAATCACCAGATGATCCTGGTGGACAATTATAACGACGCGAAGAATCACAAGTTCAGCTATAAGAACCTGCAGAGCTTCGAGGAGACGGACCTGTATGCCTGGGTCAACAGCGAAATGGAAGCGACCATCCTGCAGGATCAGGATTTCTCCGCAGCCATCGTGCTCCACAATGGGGATAAATTCTGGATCATGGACTATGCGGACCTGATGAACACGGATTACGGCTTCCCCCACACCAAATCCGGCAACACGGTAGAGCAGGAGGGGGAAGTAGCGGTTAAGGCGGCAAAATATCGCAAAGCCTATGGCACGCCCTACGCCAAGGCAAAGGTGCTCTACGAGGATTGGTCCAACAAGAAGGGCAACAAGCTGTTCCAGTTTGCGCAATATGGTAACTCCTCCCCCTATTGGTGCAGCAAGATGCGGCTGGGATATTACATGGCCGGCATTGTCGGGGGGAATGGACACCTGAGCTGGAGCGGCATGGGAGATGTGCAGAAGGGCGTTCGCCCGGCGGTGATCGTGGATCTGAGTCAGATGACCGTGACGGGGGGCGATGGCTCCCTGGAGAATCCCTGGATCATGGCGCCGGCGGAAGGCACCGCCTGGTAAAACCGGGTTAAAATACTTTCAACAGATTTATATTTGTCAAGGGAAAAACCTTGACAGCGCGCCTGAATTGAGTATAATAGGCTGCTGTCAGGGTTTTTGCCTTGATAGAGGAGGCGGAGCCCGGTGGCGCAGGAGGATCTGGAGCGGAAGGTGGATTTGGCCTTCCTGGCTGCGTTTTACGGCGGGCTGCTGACGGAGAATCAGCGCCGGATCCTTTCGCTGCACTGCGAGGAGGATTTTTCCCTGGGGGAGATTGCTGAGGAAATGGGCGTCTCCCGCCAGGCGGCCCACGAGACGCTGAACCGTGCCTCCCAAAAGCTGATAGAGATGGAAGCCGCCCTGGGGGTGGCCCGCCGCTTCCAGCGGATGGAAGAAGGATTGAACGAAGCGCTTTTGTCCCTGCGGGGGCGGGATTATGCCCGGGCGGAGCGGGTGATTGAGGATCTGCTCTCCCTGGATCAGGAGGAAGAAAATGGCCTTTGAGGGCTTGAGTGAAAAGCTGCAGGGCGCCCTGCGGAAGATGACAGGCAAGGGCAAGCTGACCGAGGCGGCCGTGAAGGAAGGCATGCGCGAGGTGCGGATGGCCCTGCTGGAGGCGGACGTGAATTACGCCGTCGCCAAGGATTTCATCAAGAAGGTGACCGAGCGCTGCGTGGGCCAGGAGGTGCTTTCCTCCCTGACGCCCTCCCAGCAGGTGATCAAGATCGTTCAGGAAGAGATGACCGAGCTGATGGGCTCCACCAACGCCCGGCTGGTCTGGTCCTCTTCCGTGCCGACGGTGTTCATGCTCTGCGGCCTGCAGGGTGCCGGTAAAACCACCATGTGTGCCAAGCTGGCGGGGTACCTGATCAAGCAGGGGAAAAAGCCCATGCTGGCCGCCTGCGATATCTACCGCCCCGCCGCCATCAAGCAGTTGCAGGTGGTGGGCCAGCAGGTGGGTGTGCCTGTGTTCGAAAAGGGGACGCAGGATCCCGTACAGACGGCAAAGGAAGCCATCGAGAACGCCCGGTATTACGGCCGGGACGTGCTGATTATCGATACCGCCGGCCGGCTGCATATCGACGAAGCCCTGATGGACGAGCTGGAGCGCATCCGGGATACGGTGCATCCCTCCGAGATCCTGCTGACGGTGGACGCCATGACAGGTCAGGACGCGGTGAACGTGGCCAAGGCCTTCGATGAAAAGCTGGATGTTACCGGCGTCATCCTGACCAAGCTGGACGGTGACACTCGCGGCGGCGCGGCCCTGAGCATCAAGGCGGTGACGGGGAAGCCCATCAAGTTCAGTGGCACCGGCGAAAAGCTGACGGATATCGAGCCCTTCCATCCGGACCGAATGGCTAGCCGCATCCTGGGCATGGGCGATATGCTGACCCTGATCGACAAGGCGGTGGAAGCCTTCGACGATCACGACGCGGAGAAGTTCGCCCGCAAGGGGCTGAGCAACAAGCTGACCCTGGAGGACTTCCTGGAGCAGATGCAGAGCGTGAAGAAGATCGGCCTCAAGAGCATGATCAACATGCTGCCCGGCATGAGCGGGAAGGACATCGATATCGACGAGAACGCCATGAAGAAGCCCGAGGCCATCATTCGCTCCATGACGCCGGCCGAGCGGCGGGATCCTTCCCTGCTGAACGCTTCCCGTAGGAAGCGGATCGCGGCGGGCTCCGGCACCACGGTGCAGGATGTGAATCAGCTGATTCGTCAATTTGAGCAGGCGCAGCAGATGATGAAGCAGATGATGAATATGAAGGGGAAAAAGGGGAGACTGGGGCGAATGAGGTTCCAGTGAGGATCATTTTTTGATTGAGTGGTCTCATGTATGTAAGTAGTATTGTCCCAGCGTAGGGGACCCCCTTTACCCCCTGCCCCCTTTTCCCCCAGATGGGGGAAAGGGGAAGTATTAGGGGTGGGGCTTCGCCCCACGGCCCCCTGTGGGTGCTGGGCAGACAGAATGTAATGCATCCTACATACGTGATTTCCATCATATATTATTAATTTATTCCATGAGGAGGAACACAACCAATGGCAGTGAAGATTCGTCTGAAGAGAATGGGCATGAAGAAAAAGCCTTTCTATCGCGTGGTGGTGGCTGACATCCGCAGCCCCCGGGATGGCCGTTTCATCGAGGAGATCGGCTACTACAATCCCATGACCAAGCCCGCCGAGATCAAGGTGGACAACGATCGCGCCAAGTATTGGCTGGGCGTTGGCGCGCAGCCCACGGACACTGTTCGCATTCTGCTGAAGAAGACCGGCGCTATCGAGGAGAAATAAGGACTCCGGTCCTTCCTTCGGATAGCCGCCTGGCAGAAAGGATGTCTCCATGCAAGAATTGCTAACATTTGTGGCGCAATCCCTGGTCGAACACCCTGAACAGGTGACTGTCACCGAGACGGAAGGCCCGGAGGCCATCATCCTCGAGCTGCACGTCGCGGAGGACGACATGGGAAAGGTTATCGGCAAGCAGGGCCGTATCGCCAGAGCGATCCGCACGGTGATCAAAGCGGCCACAGCGAAAAACGCCAAGCCCGTTTTTGTCGAAATCCAATAAATCACAAAAGCGGAATCCGCGGATCCAAGCGGATTCCGCTTTTCTCATTCTCGCAGTCGTCGCGAAGGTGCGCGCGGGAGTTTCCCTCCGGGGCACGGCTCGCGCCTCCGTTCCAGACGTAGCGGCACAAAGGCTCTGCCTTCGGGCAAACCCTCGGCACAGCCTAAGTGCCGACATCTTCCAAGGGCCCCGGATTGAAACATCCCTTCGCACGGATGCTACTATTTTTACCATTGAACGAGGAAATATGACAGAATATTTAATGATCGGCGAGGTGCTGAAGCCCCAGGGTCTGCGGGGAGAATGCAAAATCAAGCCCTACGCGGCGGACATCTCCCTCTTTGAAACCTGGCAGACCCTCTACCGCCAGGAGAAGGGGGCTTATCTCCCCCTGAAGCTGGACCTGCACCGAATCCACGAAGGATTTGTCTACGCGGTGCTGGGAGATTGCCAATCCCCGGAGGACGTGGAGCGGCTGCGGGGGACGAAGCTTTACATCGACCGGGCCCACGCCGCCCCCCTGGAGGAGGGCGCGGTGTACATCGCAGACCTCATCGGCTGCAAGGCTGTGGACGAGGCGGGCCAGGAGTTGGGCACGCTGACGGAGGTGCTGCAGCACGGCACGGTGGATACCTGGGTTTTCGGGGGCAAGCGGCCCTTCATGGCCCCGGCGCTGAAGAGCGTTTTTCCCCAGGTGGATGTCGAAAACCAGCGCATCCAGGTGGCGGCGGAGAAATTAGAAGAGGTGGCCGTGTTTGAAGATTAAAATCCTGACCATCTTCCCCGAAATGTTCGAAAGCGTGCTGTCCGCCAGCATTTTAGGCCGGGCCATCGACCAGGGATTGATCGAGGTCTCCGTCATCGACATTCGCCCCTTCTCGGACCGGAAGCACAAGAACACGGACGATTATCCCTTCGGCGGCGGGGCGGGCATGGTGATGCTGGCCCAGCCCATTCACGACGCCATGGCCTTCGCCATGGGGGAGCATTTCCAGGGCCGGCGGATCTACTTGGGTCCCCGGGGCGCTACCCTGACCACCGCCAAGGCACGAGCCCTGGCCCAGGAGCAGGAGCTGATTCTCCTCTGCGGCCATTACGAGGGGGTGGACCAGCGGGCTCTGGACGCCTGCGTGGACGAGGAGATCAGCATCGGGGACTATATCCTCACCGGGGGCGAGCTGGCGGCCATGGTGCTGACGGACTGCGTGGCCCGGTTCATCCCCGGAGTGCTGGGTAGCGCGGAGAGTCCGGAGGAGGAATCCTTCTCCGACGGGCTGCTGGAATACCCCCAGTATACCCGGCCCCGGGAATGGCAGGGACGGCAGGTGCCAGAGGTGCTGCTGAACGGGGATCACGCCAAAATACAAGCCTGGCGCCGGCGGGAGAGCTTGCGGGCCACCTTGCGCTTCCGGCCGGACCTGTTGGAGAAAGCCCAGCTGAGCCGGGAGGATGAAAAAACGCTGAAGGAGTTGAGGGAAGCATGTTCCTGCGAAAGCTGATGGTGCTGGCGCTGCCCCTGGCCATGGCGCTGCTGCTGTGCCTGGGAATGCCGCTGTTCTCCGCCCTGGGGGCCTTCTTCGGCAGCCTGGCCCTGGGGGCGCTGCTTGGGGTCATGCTGGGGCTGCTGCTGCCCCTGGCGGGGGCCACCCGGCTGCGGGAGCCCTTTGCTCATCTGCTGTGGATCCCGGCGGCGCTGCTGATGGGGGTGCTGCTGTATCAGTATCTGGCCTCCATGGGGGTGGATGTGCCCCTGCTGCGGCTGCTTCGGACGATGGACACTCGGGTCATCACGGTGGAGAGCGCCTTCGCCGGATATATGATCGCGTTTTCTGTAAGAACAGGGAGAGGAATTTGATACAAAATGGAAACCATCTGTTTGTTTGGCTCGGACTATGAAACCCGGCAGGAGGCTCACGCCGCACTGAAGAAGCTGCTGGGCTTGCCGGAATACTACGGCATGAACTTGGACGCCTTGAATGATTGCCTGTCGGAGCGGCGGACCTGCCCGGGGCTGTGGATCCGTTCAGAGGGGAACGAGGAAGTGCAATCCGCCCTGGCGCTAATGGCCCGGGTTTTCCAGGACAACGGCGGCGAAGTAAAGGAGCTGTGAGCCCGATGCGTTTACATCTGCTGGGAATCAATGGCCCCTATCCCGCCTCCGGCGGGGCCACCTCTGGGTACTTTCTGGAGGCGGGGGAGAAATATCTGCAGTTCGATTTCGGCGCGGGGGTGCTGGCCCGGCTGACGGAAATCTTTCCGCCGGAGGAGCTGGACGCCCTGTTCCTATCCCACTGGCATTTTGACCACACCTCGGATCTGCTGCCCCTGATCTATCGGCTGCAGGCCGCAGGGCGGGCGCTGCCGGTCTATGGCCCGGCGGATGAAAATTCCGCCCTTCGGAAAATCGTGGCGGAGGCGGATTGCTTCCAGCTGCGGACCGTAGCTCCTGGGGACGAGCTGGCCCTGGGGGAGGTTCGCGTCCAGGTTGGGCCTGCCCGCCATCCCGTACCCGGGGTGGGATACCGTGTGACGGCGGAAGAAAAGACCCTGGGGTACACCGGGGACACCAATACCCTGCCGGGCTTGGCGGAATTCTATCGGGGCTGCGATCTGCTGCTGGCGGATGGCCTCTTTCCCCAGGCGGACTGGGGGGAGACAAAGCCCCATCTCTCCGCCCGGCTGGCGGCGGAGCTGGCCCGGGAGGCGGAGGCCAAGGAGCTGATCCTGACCCACCTGAACCCGGTCTACGCCCCGGAGCTGCTGCTGAAGGAAGCCCGGGAGGTCTTCCCGGGGGTGAAGATCGCCCAGCGTGGCCAGGTATACGCCCTGTGACGGCCCGGCTGCGGGGCTGGCTGCTGCCGCCCCTGGCGGTGAGCTTGGCGGGAGGCATCCTGCTGGGGAGAATCGCCGACAGCTGGATCTACGGAGCCGTGGGGCTGTTGCTGGCCTTAGAGGCCTGCCTGCTGCTGCGGGAGAAGGGCCGCTTCTGCGCCTTGCTGGCCCTGTTCCTGGCCTTGGGCTGCCTGCGGGGATACTTCGGATATCATCCGGAGCTGCCCCCGGAGGGGGATTATGTGATCTCCGGCATCGTGGCGGAGGAGGTGGAGCACCGGGCGAATCAGCAGGTGCGGACTTCCCTGACCCGGGTCACCCTGGATGGGGTGCCCCTGGGGGCCGGGGCCTATTGGAGCTTTTATACAGATACTTTGCCGGAGAGCCTGACCCCGGGGGTGCAGGTTTCTTTCGCCGGCCGGGTTTATCATCCCTCTGGCCCCTCCAATCCCGGGGGATATGACTTCCGGGAGGAATTGCTGCGCCGGGGGATCACCGTCGGCACGTATGGTATGGGAGAGCTGACGATTCAGGCACCGGAGAGCTTTTCCCTGAAGGGCTTTTTCGCTAATTTACGCCATCGGTGGACGGAGGCGCTGATTCAGTCCCCCCTGGGGGAGGAGGCCGGCGGATACGCGGCGGCCATGCTGCTGGGGAATCGGACTTATCTGCCCCGGGAGGATCGGACCGCCTTCTCCCGGCTGGGTATCGCCCACATTCTGGCGGTCAGCGGGTTCCATGTCGGGGTGCTGATCGGGGCGCTGGGGCTGCTGTTCCGGCTGCTGCGGCTGCCCCAGAGGGTGCGGCTGGGACTTTATGGGTTAATCCTGGGGGCTTATGTGCTGCTGTGCGGTGGGGCCCAGCCCGTGCTGAGGGCCTCCCTGCTGCTGCTCCTGGCCCGACGAGGACGGATGCTGGCCCGGCCCCGGAGCCTGCTGCATCTGCTGTCCGCGGCATGGATCGCCATGCTGTTGCTTTCCCCCGCCCAGCTGACGGGGCTTTCCTTCCAGCTGTCCTTCGGGGCGGTGCTGGGCCTGGCCCTGGTGACGCCCTATCTGGACGGCCTGCTGAATCCGAAAAACGCCCTGCTGAAGCGGGGATGGCTGGGGCTCAGCGCAGGGGTGGGGGCCCAGATCGGTGTGCTGCTGCCGGAGCTGACGGCCTTCCAGGAGCTGCCCCTGTTGGGGTTGATCCTGAATGTCCCGGTGCTGGCCTTCTCTACCGTGCTGATTGGGCTCTATTGGCTGGCGCTGCTGACCCTGCCCCTGCCGGGGGTCTCCCAGGCGGTGTGCGCCCTGGGGCAAGGGGCCACCTCTGCGTTGCTGGCGGCGGTGCGCCTGCTGGGGCAGCTGCCGGGGGTGACCCTGTGGACCAAGGCGCCGAACCTGCTTTCCGCCCTGGGAGTCGTTCTCCTTGGCTGGGGGCTGTTGCAGCTGGCCCGGTGGAGCGGGAAATCCCGGAGGACCCTGACCCTGACGGGGGCGGCGGTGTTGGTGCTGTCCCTGATCCCCTGGCCTCACCACGGGGCGGAGTACCTCCAGTTCAGCGTCGGGGACGCGGACGCGGCCCTGCTGTGGGATGAGGGCACGGCCTTGGTAATGGACGCGGGATATGAGGACGGGGTTCTCAGCGATTATCTGCACCGCCAGCGGCTGACCCCCACGGGGGTAATTCTGACCCATCTACATTCCGACCATGTGTATGGTCTCCAGGCCCTGCGGGAGGATCATATTCCCATCCGGGTCATCTATCTGCCGGAGGGGGCGGAGCAGGCGGACATCCATCCTAACGTGATGCTGCTGTTGGAAGAATTGCAGGCGGAGGGGACGGAGATTCGGCATCTGGCGGCGGGGGATACTTTGCCCCTGCCCTCTGGGGAGATGGAAATCCTGTGGCCGGAGGCGGGCATGACCCGGCCGGGGCAGGACGCCAATGAATCCTCCCTGGTGGCGCGGATCGATATCCGGGGAACCACCCTGCTGCAGACCGGGGATCTGGACGGAAAGTACGAGATGTACGCCGCAGCCCCGGCAGATGTGCTGAAGGCGCCCCATCACGGTTCCGCCCATTCCTCTTCCGAGGAGTTCCTGGCGGCGGTGGCGCCCCAGGCGGCCCTGCTGTCCACCGGGGAGGTGGAGCGGCACGGGCAGTATCAGGAGAGATTAGGCCCGGAGACGGCGCTCTTCTCCACCGCACGGCAGGGCATGCTGATCCTGCGGTTTCTGGACCAGGGATATACCATCGAGACCTATCTGGCGGGGGAAGAAAAGGGAGAGTAAAGGGCCAGAGAAACGGCGAGGGCCAAGCTGTTGGATATCCCCCTGTTTATAGAAGGAGATTGAGGTGAACCATCAGGAATTTGCCCGGCTGCTGGCGCAAAAGCAGCTGCCCCCGGTGTTGCTCTTCGAGGGGCCGGAGGAATACCTCAAGGAAAGCGCCCTACAGGCCCTGCGGAAGGCGATTTTGCCGGAGGGGCTGGAGGATCTGAACGAGAATCGGATGACCGCCCCGGAGACGGCGGAGATCATCGCCGCGGCGGAGACCCTGCCCTTTATGGCGGATCAGCGGCTGATTCTGCTGCGGGATTTCCCTGCCATCGTGGGCCGGGGGGAGGCGGAGGAGAAGTTGCTGGAATATCTGCCCCATGTGCCCCCTACGGCCATTCTGCTGTTTTACTGCGTTCAACCGGTGAAGCAGAAGAAGATTAAGAACGTCATTGCGAAAATGGGTGGCGTGGTGGAATTCAAAGCTCTGACGGATCGGGAGCTGACGGGCTTCGTCACCAATGAGTTCCACGCCCTGGGACGGGAATGTGACGCCCGGACGGCGGATTTCCTGGTCTTTACCGTGGGCAATGATTTAAACCAGCTGCGGGGGGAGATTGCCAAGATCGCTGCTTACCATCCGGAGGAGGCTCGGATCAATCCGGAGGACGTAAAACAGCTGGCCACCCCCTCCATGGAGAGCAAGGTGTTCGACATGGTGGAGGCGGTCATCGCCGGGCAGGATGGCAAGGCCTTTACCATCCTGCGGAACCTGCTGCAAAACGGGGAGAAGCGGATCATGATTCTGGCCATGCTGCTGCGCCAGTTCCGGCTGATGCAGCATGTAAAGATCATGCAGTTCGAAAAGAAGAGCAATCAGGAGATTACCGCCGCCCTGGGGATGAGCTCCTGGGTGGCGGGGCAATACATGCGCCAGGCGGGGCTTTACACCGGGCGGCAGGTGAAGGAGGCGGTGAACCTCTGCCTGGAGACGGACCTGCAGATCAAGTCTGGACTGCTGCGGGAGGAAGGCGCCCTGGAAGCCGTGATGTTAAAGCTTCTTTTGTTACGGAAAAGATAAGAACACCATTGCAAATGTTAATTTATTGTGATATTATGATTTCAGTTTTGAAACAGGGAGGGTTTTGAATGAAAAGGATTCTTGCCGTGCTGGCACTGGTGTGCCTGCTGGTTGCCTGCACGTCCGTCGCCTTTGCGGCCATCACCATTACGGAGCAGCCCGAGACGCAGACCGTGAAGGCTGGCGGCAGTGTGACTTTTACCGTGAAGGCCAAGAACGCCGGCGGCGAGCCGACTACCTGGTATTTTATCAACCCCGCCACTGGGGAAACCACCACCGGGCGTAAGCTGGCCGACGTGGTGAAGGGCGTCAAGGTTTCTGGCCCCAATACGCTGAAGATTAAGCTTTCCAAGGTGCCGGAGAGCATGCATGGCTGGCAGGTTTATTGCCACATCGGCAATAAGAATGGCGGCGTAAACACGGACACGGTGATGCTGCTCATCGCGGGCATGGATCCGCCGACCATGGCTCCCGCTCCTGCCACCGTGGCGCCCAAGTCCGCCGACGCGGCTGCCACTCCGGCGCCCCAGTCCGAGGAGGCGACCACCCTGGTGGTTAAGACCCAGACGCCGGAGCCCAAGCAGCCCATCGTCATCAAAGGCTCCAAGGTGGATCTGTACAAGATGGATTCCAAGGGCAATGTGACCAGCAGCACCCCCCAGAAGGAACTGTCCTTCGACGAGGATAAGGTGAACTTTCTGGTCCGCCTGCCGGAGGGCACAGAGGGGACGATTCAGTACCTGACCATCGACGGCATTCGCTTTACCCCGGAAGGGGAAGTGACCGGCATGAGCATTCGCGGCTGGGATCGCAGCGCCAGCGTTCGGGTGAAGCTGAGCGGCGACGAGGAGGAGATGCCGACGGCTAAACCCAAGGCGACGGAGGAGCCGGTGGACGAGGCGGATCTGGTCACTGTTTCCTGCACCAATTGCCGCTTCACCGGATGGCACAATACCTTTGCGGAGAGCGGCAAGGTGCCGGTGGGGACCAAGATTACCGTGGTCGCCAGCGGCGGCTTGATCAAGAAGGGCTATTCCATCAACGGGGAAAAGGCTATCAACAAGAATATGGCCTCCTTCAGCTATGTGGTGGAAGGGGATACTACCATCACCATGGAGGAGCAGAAATAATCTGATCCAAGCAAAAACAGAGAGCGGAAAGCTCTCTGTTTTTTTGCTTGGGCGGTGACGAGTGTACGCTGTAATCAGTGGGAAAGCGTTTTGTTTTCTCCTCACCCATTGATATGGGCTTTCTTGCTCCTCTGGCTTTGCGGGAGAGCCTTTGCCAGCGCTTCCTTACCGATCGCTCAGGGAGATGTATTGCTGCCGATCCTTTACAGCCTTATAGGCCGGGCGGATGATGCGGCCGCCGTTGATCAGCTCCTCCATGCGATGGGCGGACCAGCCGGAGATGCGGGCGATGGCGAAGAGGGGCGTAAACAGCTCCTCCGGGATATCCAGCATCTGATAGGCGAAGCCGGAATAGAAGTCCACATTGGCGCAGACGCCCTTGTACATCTTCCGCTCCCCGGCGATGATCTGGGGGGCCAGGCGCTCCACTGTTTCGTACAGGTTGTACTCTTCCTCCCGGCCTTTTTCCGCCGCCAGATTCCGAACGAAGGATTTGAACACCTTGGCCCGGGGGTCGGATTTGGAATAGATGGCATGGCCGATGCCATAGATGAGGCCGGATTGGTCGAAGGCCTCCTTGTGGAGAATCTTTTCCAGATAGCGAGAGACCTCCTCCTCGTCCTTCCAGTCGTGAATCTCCCGCTTAATTTCCTCAAACATGTGGCAAACCTTGATGTTGGCCCCACCGTGCTTCGGGCCCTTCAGGGAGCCCAGGGCCGCGCCGATGGTGGCGTAGGTGTCCGTGCCGGAGGAGGAGACCACATGGGTGGTGAAGCTGGAGTTGTTGCCGCCGCCGTGCTCCGCGTGGACGATGAGGGCGGTATCCAGGGCCAGGGCCTCCGTCAGGGAATATTTTCCGTCCTGGCGCAGCATGTACAGGATGTTCTCCGCCGTGGACAGGGCGGGATCCGCGTCGTGGAAGAAGAAGCTGGTGCTGTCCGACAGGTAATAGGCGTAGGCCTGATAGCTGTACACCGCCAGTTGGGGGAACATGGCGATCAGCTGGATGCATTGACGCAGCACGTTTTCCAGGCTGGTGTCCTCCGCCTTGGGGTCGTAGCTGTAATAGGTCAGCACGGACCGGGCCATGGAGTTCATCATGTTGCTGCTGGGAGCTTTCATGATGATATCCCGCACGAAGCTGTTGGGCAGGGAGCGATAGCTGCCCAGCACGGTGTTGAATTCCTGCAGCTGGGCGTCGGAGGGCAGATGGCCCATTAGCAGCAGATATACGATTTCCTCAAAGCCGAATCTACGATCCTGCAGCGCGCCGTTGATCAGGTCATTGATGGGATAGCCCCGATAATACAGCTCGCCCTCCATGGGCTCCCCGGCGGGGCCAGTGCCGTTGACCTCGCTGATCTCCGTCAGCCCCGTCAGCACGCCCTTGCCCTGCATGTCCCGCAGGCCACGATTGACCTTGAACTGCTCGTAAAGCTCCCGGTCGATGACGTTTTCACCGCAGAGCTGGGCATAGTGCTGAATTTCGGGGGTGATTTCCGCGTAATTTCTTTTCGCCAATGTATGTCTTCCTCCTTTCGGTATCAGGTGGTTATCTCCCGCCGGGATAAACTACGAAAAGGAACCGCGGCTCCCCAGGGAAAGGGATGCCACGGTTCCTCATCGAGGACAAACCATCAATTGGAGCTCAACCAAAGAGATGATTACAGAGAGTTGACCAGATCGAACAGGGGCCGATTGAAATGCCGTTCGGCGGAGAGGGCTTCGTCGATGGGCATATAGGTCACGCGGCCATTCTTCATGCCGACGACCTGGTTGGCCACGCCATCGCGCAGCAGCTTGACGGCCAGGTTGCCCGCCTCGAAGGCGAAGGCGCTGTCTCGCGCCGTGGGTTCGGCACCGCGCTGGGTGTATCCGATGGTGGTGGCCCGGGCTTCCACCATGCCGCACATGCGCTTCATGACGGAGGCAAAGCGAACCGCGCTCATGGGCTCGCCCTCGTAGCAGGGCTTGCCATGGGTGGTCAGATATCCGTAGAGATCGAAGGGCGCCATGGAATCATAGCAGCCTTCCGCCAGGACGATGGTGGCGCGATAATTGCCCTTAGCCAGCTGTTTCCGCAGCTGCTCGGCCACGCCTTCCACCGTCCACGGCACCTCGGGCACGACCACGATTTCGCTGCCGGTAGAAACGGCGGTGGTTAGCGCGATATCACCGCAGTGGCGGCCCATGACCTCCACCACGGCGGGGCGGTCGTGGCTGCGGCTGGTGGCCCGGATGGAGCGCACCGCCTCGACACAGACATTGACCGCGGTATCGAAGCCCAGGGTCATCTCGGTATATCCCAGGTCGTTATCAATGGTGGCGGGGATGCCAATGCAGGGAACGCCTAGCTCGCACAGCCTTTGGGCACCCTGGAAACTGCCGTCGCCGCCCAACACCACCAGGCCGTCGATCTCCATGGCTTCCAGCGTCTTCACCGCCAGCTCCCGATACTGGGGATCCATGAACTCCAGGCACCGGGCCGTGCGCAGATAGGTGCCGGGCTCGTCGGCGATGTCTAGCACCGTGTCCAGATAGAGCTCCTGCATATCGTCGCGAATGTTCGTGCTCTTGCGCAGGAGGCCGTTGTATCCGTGTTTAATTCCAATCAAAGGCATGCCATACAGCGCCGCGCTGCGGGCGATGGCCATAACCGCCGCATTCATTCCCGGGCTGTCGCCGCCGCTGGTTAAAACGCCAATCTTTCTCATAACTCTCTTTCGCTCCTTCCGGAATCATCGCGCCGGACGCGCCGCCGCAAAATCAGGAACATCTTACCACAAATCGGAGAGGGATAAAAGAGGGGAAAATAATTTTGAACAATAAAACACAAAAATTGTAACAATTGAGAAATAATTTATTTACAGTTCTGTCCAAATATGGTATAATGCAAAGGAATTAACTCCCTCGAGAGGGGAGGCGCCTGGGAAAAGGGTGCGAAGCGTTGGATTTCGATTGATGAAAGATTACTCCCATGGAGTGAAAATACGAAATCAACGTTTTCCTTTATTTTCAATCAATCGCAGGGAAGGAGGAGCAGGCGTGAACAAAAGAACGCGATGGGCCGGGTGGATGTTGGCGATGATGCTGGCGGTGGCTTCTCCGGCAGCGGCGTATCAGCCGGGGACCTTGCATTCCGGGATGAAGGGCGAAGAGGTGAAAACCATGCAAATTGCCCTCATCGCTCAGGGATACCTGGGAGGCACGCCGGATGGCATCTTTGGCACCAACACAGAGAAGGCTGTGAAGAAATTTCAGCGGGCCAATCAGCTGAAGGCGGATGGACTGGCTGGAGCCAAGACCCTGGAAATGCTGTATCAGAAGGCTGGCGGCGCCGGACAGACCAGCGCGACCCCGGCCAATGATTCCGGCAGCGCGGCGGCTGCTCCTGCTGCCTCTACCACCACGACTGCTACTACGGCCACTGCGGGCAATGCTGCTGGCGGGCTCTTTGGCGGAGATTATACCACCCTGCGCCAGGGGGCTACGGGGAGCCGGGTAGTGGCGCTGCAAAAGCAGCTCATCGCCCTGGGATATCTGAAGGGCAATGCGGATGGAAAGTACGGCAAGCAGACGGCCCAGGCGGTGAAGGCCTTCCAGAAGGCCAACAAGCTGACGGCGGACGGCCTGGCGGGGAACAAAACCCTTCGGGCCTTGGAGATGGGGGACAATACGCCCGCCCAGAGTGAAGACGAGGGGCAGACAGCCTCCTCCAACGATCCTTCCTCTACCAAGCGGGCGCAGGGCCCCTCCGGCAGCAAGGTGAAGCTGCTCCACTGGTTCAACGATATTAAGCCAACGCTGAAAAGCGGGCAAACCCTGTATATTTACGAGCCTTCCTCCGGCCAGGGATGGAATCTACGGATCTATTCCTGTGGCCGCCATTGCGATGCGGAGCCGGTGACCTCCCAGGATACGGCCAATATGCTGCAGGCCTTCGGCGGGAAGAACACCTGGAGCCAGAAGGCGGTATATGTGAAGCTGCCCAATGGCACCTGGACCATTGGCTCCACTCATGATATGCCCCATCTGTCCGGGGCGGTGAAGGATAACAACTTCGACGGACATCTGTGCGTTCATTTCCTGCGGACCATGAGCGAGGCCCAGAAGAACGATCCCAGCTATGGCGTGTCCAATCAGAAAACCATTCGCGCCTTCTGGAAATCCCTGACGGGGGAGACCATCTCGCAGTAAAATCTGCCGGGAGAGGGATTGCGAAGAGGATAAAAAATGTGGTAAAATCCCCTTTGTGCCACGGGGATGATCCTCGTGTTTGCTGGAAAGAATATCAATTTGGGGGTCTTCAAAATGAAGCAGCTGGAAGAATATGTGGTCACCATTCCTGATTTCCCGGAGCCTGGCATCATGTTTCGGGATATTACCTCCGTCATTCAGGATCCGGAGGGGTTGAAGCTGTCCATCGATGGCCTGGTGGAAAAGGCCAAGGAAGTGGATTTTGATCTGGTCATCGGGCCGGAAAGCCGGGGGTTCATCTTCGGCGTGCCCGTGGCTTATCTCACGGGCAAGGGCTTTATCCCGGTCCGGAAGAAGGGGAAGCTCCCCCGGGAAACCGTCAGCCGCAAGTATGACCTGGAGTATGGCCAGGCGGAGGTGGAGATCCATAAGGACGCCATCCAGCCTGGACAGAAGGTCATCATCGTGGATGATCTCATCGCCACCGGCGGCTCCGCGGAAGCAGCGGCCAAGCTGGTGGAGGATCTGGGAGGAAAGGTAGTGAAGATGCTCTTCGTCATGGAGCTGGCGGGGCTGAAAGGCCGCGAGAAGCTGAAGGATTATGAGGTGGAGAGCCTGATCGTTTATCCTGGGAATTAAAGCTGAGAGAAGTTCCCCCGCGAAGCGGGGAAGTGCAAAAATTGATCGAAGTTTCCTCGCGAAGCGGGGAAACGAGAAAATAGGAAACATAATCGAAGTTCCTCCCGCGGGGCGGGGGGAACGAAAAGAATATAGCCCGTTGCGCGCTCTGCCAACGGGTTATATTTCGAAGGAGATATTTACATGGCGGATTTAGAGGAAGCGCTGCAGAACCCCTTCAGCAAGGAGAAAGCTCTTCATACCTTTCGGGAGAATATGTCCCGGGCCACAGAACTGCGCGCTGAGATCGATGCCGCCTTGGCGGCAGGCACGGGGGAGGATCGGGATTTGGTGCTGAAGGCGGCGGAGGCCCTGGGCCGGCTGACGGATAACACCATTCTGGAGCGCCTCGTGCGCCAAGCGCTGGAAGCGAGGGATCAGGCATGATCAGAAAATGGCAGGGTTTGGGTTGCCTCTTTTTAGCTGGAACGCTGGCGATTCCCTTCGCGCTGGCGGAGCCAGTGTGGACTGATGGCCAGGAGGAGGATGACTTCTCCTGGGATGATGTCGTCGAAGAGAAGATCCTGGAGGAGGACGAGATTCCGGAGGAAGTGATCCTGGCGGAGGAGGTGGACGCTGCGCCTACTGTGGTCCCGCCGGAAAATATTATTCTGCTGAAGAGCGGCTCCGAAGGGGAAGAGGTACGCCTGCTGCAGCTGAAATTGATCGAGCTGGGATACCTGGAGGGAGCGGCGGATAGCAAATACGGCCCCGCCACCAAGGAAGCGGTGCAGGCCTTCCAGAAGCGGAACAGCCTCAGCGTGGATGGCATTGCCGGCAAACAGACCCAGACCCGGCTCTATTCCGAGGAGGCCATTCCCGTGCCCCCGCCGCCGGAACCGGTGGATACCCTGGCGGGGGAGTGGCCCATGCTGACCAATCTGGATAATCCCGTAGGGGATAACTTCCTGCCGGCGGATCTGGTGCTGATGACGGACTATTGCGACCCGGACCTGGTAAAGATCAAGTATCCCGAGACCCAAGGGGTTCACACTGCGGTGGAGGCTCTGGTGGACCTGCTGGAGGCCGCCCGGGCGGAGGGCGTCACCAAATGGCAGGTCAGCGCCGGATATCGCAGCTACGCGGAGCAGGAGAAGCTGCTGAACAATCGCATCAATACTTATTTGAAAAAAAACGAGGGCTGGAGCCGCAGCCGGGCCCGGAGGGCCGCTCTGCAAACGGTGGCGGAGCCCGGCGCCAGCGAGCATCATCTGGGCCTCAGCTTCGATGTCAACGTGCCTGGCGCCAGCAATTTCGCCAGCACGAAGCAGTGCAAATGGCTCCATGCCCATTGCTGGGAATATGGCTTCATCGTCCGCTATCAGGAGGGCAAGCAAAAGATTACCGGCTTTTCCCCCGAAGCCTGGCATATTCGCTATGTGGGCACGGAGCACAGCCTGATCATGCGGGATGAAAACCTTTGCTTGGAGGAGTATCTGGAAAAATATCATCCGGAGCAGTTTGGAGGGTAAACAAAACTACACTTTTCTTTTAAGAAAAGTGTAAAAATCAGCTATAATTCCTTCAAAAGAGGGGAGGAGGTTAGAGCGTCCACTTGCATTCGGTCCTCAAATCTGATTTGATCGTTTCGCCGAAGTTGACTTCGGTGAAATGGACTTCGATTCCAGATTCAGCTTTTTGATTCGGCTGTTGATGGCGCCGGTTGTTCGTTTATGGATTTCGGCAATCTCCTTCTTGGATCGGCCCTCCTTCAGTTCCTGGATCAGCTGCTGATCTTCCTTCTCATCCCAGGGCTGATAGGCTCCGGTTTGTCCGCGCTGCTGGAGAGTGGCTATGTATTCCTGAAAGGTCCGCTTGGGTTTTTCGAGCTGGGCCTTCGATGGCTTTCCGGTGGGCGCGTATTGATCCACCAGGGAAAGAATCCGATCCCCATAGCGGCCGGCTTTGTATACGCCCATGCCATCGATGGCAGCCAGCTGCTTTTTGTCCCGGGGCAGCTTCGCGCAGATTTCCCGGAGCGTGCCATCTGAAAACAGCGCGGAGGCTGCGATCAACTCCTTGGCGGAAATCTCGAATCGCAGATTGACCAGGGCCTGGAAGAGGTCCTCTCCGCCCTTGGCGGTCTTCGAGGCGCCAAGGCTGTTTCTGCCGCCCCGACGCATGACCACCCGTCTGTTTTGAAAAAGGATTTCCTTGGAGAGATCGTTCAGCAAAAGCACGCCGGGGGTTTCCGGGGATAAATCCACCATGCCCTGATCGCACAGGGCCTGCACCTCTGCCTGCAGCAGCGCCTCTTCTGTGTCCTTCATGAGGCCAAAGGTGGAGAGCCCATCCAGGGAGAACCCCTCCGGCGTCTGTGCTGGCGGGAGGCCTCGCAGCAGATCGATGATGACATCTCGATGTAACTGCTGTTTGGTGCGGGCGATGCAGGAGAGAATCATCTGAGCCTCGGTGGTAATATCCACATGTTCGCAATCGGGCACGCAGTTGGAGCAATTCCCACATTTTTCCGGGGGCTGCTCGCCAAAATAGCGCAGGATATCTCCTCGAAGGCAGCGCTTGGATTTGGCGTAAAAGGTCATTCGCCGCAGGCGCTCCTCATCCTTGGCCTGCACTTCCGCCTGCTCCTCCGGGGATAAATCCGGGTTCGGATCCCCGTGCTCAATCAGCCAGCGTGCCATCATGACATCCTGGGGGGAATACAGCAGGATGCAATCCGCGTCGCAGCCATCCCGCCCGGCGCGGCCTGCCTCCTGATAATAGGCTTCCAGGCTCTGGGGCATGTTATAGTGAATGACATAGGACACATTGGATTTGTCGATGCCCATGCCGAAGGCGTTGGTGGCTACCATCACCCGCTGCCGGTCGAAAAGGAAATCCTCCTGGTTTTGCGCTCGTTCCGCTGGGCTGAGCCCCGCGTGGTATCGGGTAGCGGCGAAGCCTTGCTCCCGAAGAAAATCACAAACGGATTCCACGTTCTTCCGGGTGGAACAATATACGATGCCGGATTGGCGGAACCGATCCCGCAGCAGCTCCAGCAGCAGTTGATCCTTGTCCGAGGGCTGATAGACGGAGAAGGAAAGGTTTGGGCGATCAAACCCTGTGGCTGCGTAGACGGGATTTTGCAGGTGAATGAATTGTAGAATATCCTGCTTGACCCGGGGAGTTGCCGTGGCGGTAAAGGCGCCCACAGCCGGGCGGGGAGACAGCTGATCGATAAATTCCGTGATCTTGAGATAGCTGGGGCGGAAATCCTGCCCCCATTGAGACACGCAGTGGGCTTCATCCACGGCGATGAAAGGGATCCTGATCCGCTGGCTTAGCCATTGAAAGCTGGGGGAGGACAGCCGCTCCGGGGCGACATACAGGATGTGATAGTCTCCCCGAATCGCCGCTTGGACGGTGCTTTCATATTCGCTTTCCTCCATGCTGCTGTTCAGGCAGGCGGCGGAGATACCCCGGCCCCGCAGGGCCGTGACCTGATCCTTCATGAGAGAAATCAGGGGTGAAATGACCAGCGTCGTTCCCGGCAGCAACAGGGCTGGAATCTGATAGCAGATGGATTTGCCGGACCCAGTGGGCATAATCCCCAGGACATCCTTCCCCTCCAGGACGCTCTCCACGAGGGTATCCTGTCCAGGGCGAAAATCCTGATATCCAAAGGTTCGGCGCAAACAGTCCCTGGCGCTGATTTGCAAATTTGGATGATTTGGGGTTTCCGCGTTATAAACGGTAGAGCTATCCATCTGTTATGTCTCCTATGGTGTCAAGGTAGGGGAAAACTCCGACAGGGTCGATTATACAAAAACCAGTAGCCTTGTCAAGAAATCATTTGGGAATTGACGGGGAAGCGGGGGATATGATAAAATTCCCTTGGGTTTTCCTTGGGAAATTTAAGCTATAGAGAGGGCATGAAAGATGATCAGATGGAACAATCTGGACACGCTGGACAGCTGGAAGGCGCTGGCGGATAAAGCGGAGAAGGTAGATTTGAAGCAGGCTTTGGCTGGAGACGCTGGGGCGGATCGGGTGAAGGCCTACAGCGCCCCCATGGGCGGCGGGCTGACCTATTATTATGGCGCGAAGCAGGTGAATGACGGGATTCTGCAGGGGCTGGAGAAGCTGGCGGAGGAAGCCCAGCTGCTGGAGAAATATCAGGCACTGTACGAAGGCGCGGTCATCAACACCGGGGAGAAGCGGCTGGTGCTGCATCAGTTGACCCGGGGCCAGCTGGGCAAGACCGTGGAAGCTGACGGAGTGGACAAGCGGGCCTTCTATGTAGCGCAGCAGGAAAAGATTGCTGAATTCGCCAAGAAAGTCCATAACGGCGAGATCGTCAACGAAAAGGGCGAAAAGTTCACCACCGTGGTGCAGATTGGCATCGGCGGCAGCGATCTGGGCCCCCGGGCCATGTATCTGGCGTTGGAAAACTGGGCGAAGCAGAACGGCGCCTTTAAGATGGAAGCCAAGTTCATCTCCAATGTGGATCCGGACGACGCGACAGCGGTGCTGAAGGCGACGGACGTGGCTCATGCCATCTTCGTGCTGGTTTCCAAGAGTGGCACCACCCTGGAGACCCTGACCAACGAAGCCTTCGTCAAGGACGCGCTGGCTAAGGCGGGCCTAGATGCGGGGAAGCACATGATCGCCGTGACCAGCGAAACCTCTCCCCTGGCGAAGAGCAGCGATTATCTGGCGGCTTTCTTCATGGATGATTACATTGGCGGCCGATATTCCTCTACCTCGGCGGTGGGCGGCGCGGTGCTGAGCCTGGCCTTTGGGCCGGAGGTGTTCAGCCGCTTCCTGAATGGCGCGGCGGAGGAGGATAAGCTGGCCACTGCGGCGGATGTTCGGAAGAACGCCGCCCTGCTGGACGCGCTGATCGGCGTGTATGAGCGGAACATCCTGGGCTATCCGGCCACAGCGGTGCTGCCCTACAGCCAGGCCCTGAGCCGCTTCCCGGCGCACCTGCAGCAGCTGGACATGGAGTCCAACGGCAAGAGTGTGAACCGGGATGGGGAAAAGGTGAACTATGTTACCGGCCCGGTGATCTTTGGCGAGCCCGGTACCAATGGGCAGCACAGCTTCTACCAGCTGCTGCATCAGGGAACGGACATTGTGCCCCTGCAGTTCATCGGCTTTAAGCAGAATCAGGCGGGGATGGATGTGGACATCCAGGGCAGTACCAGCCAGCAAAAGCTGGGGGCCAACGTGGCCGCTCAGATTCTGGCCTTTGCCTGCGGCAAGGAAGATGAGAACAAGAACAAGAATTTTGAGGGCAATCGGCCCAGCAGCATTGTCATTGGTGATCAGCTGACCCCCGAGGCTCTGGGCGCCCTGCTGGCCCATTTCGAAAACAAGGTCATGTTCCAGGGCTTCCTGTGGAACCTGAACAGCTTCGACCAGGAAGGCGTTCAGCTGGGCAAGGTGCTGGCCAAGCGTGTACTGGCCCATGAGACGGACGGCGCGCTGAAGGTGTTCAGCGATCTGCTGGGCATCTGATTCCGGATGAATTAAAGAACATCATAACAAAGGCCCCCTGCTTCCTTTCGGGAACAGGGGGCTTTCTTGTGGTAAAAAGGCTTCCATGGGAAAGGTTGTCCCTGACGTCAGGGTTGGGGATGGGGATTTCTATATAAACTGGTGGAGGTCAAACGCTGCAGAGGGCGGGCATCCAACCGGGCTTGATCCTCCGCAATCTGATTCCGAAGGGCTTTCATTTCCTCCGTGGCTTCCTCCTCCTGATAGAGCAGATCGATCAGCTGCCGCTGCTTCTCGATGATGCCGGTCTTGATCATGGTGGCAGGCTCCACCGCGTTGGCCAACTGCTCCCGCTGGGTGGCCATGCGTTGCTCCGCCTCGGCTCGGATTCGCTCCGTCTCTGCTCGTATTTCCTCCATGCGGGCTTTGATGCGGTCTGTACGATAAATGACATCAGGATAGGCATCCGCAAAGCGGCGGTAGAAGATGTTTCGATCGCTGAGCAGCAATTTGATTTCTCGATTGACAGCTTCGGTATTATCCGCCTCGCTGTGTTCGATGCCGTTCTTGACCAGCTTCATGACGAAATGAGTCATGACGTAATCCGCGGCGAAGAGGAGCAGCAGGGCGGCGGCGATATATTCCTGGGCCGCGAAGGTGAAACGGGAAAGGAAGGTCAGCAGAGGTGGGTTGATGCCGTGAATGATTAGTACTCCGCCCAGCCCGAAGAGAACCAGATTTCCAATCCAGACCCGCCCATGGAGATTCATGGGCTTCTGGCTGTAATCCCACCAGCGGGCATGGAACTGCTTCTCCATGAAATAGCTGGTCAAATATTCCAGCACGCCGCACAGAAGGAAGGAGAGGACGAAGGTGGTTCCCAGCCCGCTTTCCAGCGGTGCCAGCAGGCGGTTTGAAACGGTGATCAGCACGGCACCCACGCCGTAAATCGGGCAGATGGGTCCGGTGAAGAAGCCCCGGTTAATGAAACGGTGATACTGAATCAGCTTCCCGATGACCTCGATGCACCATCCCAGGAAGGCATAAATAAAAAACAGCAGCACCAGCTCTGTCAGTTCCTGCATCAGCATAGGCGATATCCTTTCAGTTCTGCTCCTGGAATAGGTTGGGAGCATCTTGCGGGCCACGCGTATTTACTAGGCTTTTTACTCCCACGGGATTAGGGGAGTGTTCGTCAGCGTTTTATGGAAGACTTCGGTGAAAAAACTACGGTAGTTACAGCTTCTCGTAGGCGATGCGGGGTGCCTTATCCTCATGCACGTAGATAATGCCGCAAGCTTGGAAGCCAAGTTTGCTTAGCAACCCCTGCATGACCACATTATCAGTATGGGTGTCGATCCGCAGATGACCGCATTGATCATAAGCCCATCCCAGACAGAAAGCGCCGATCCCCTTCTCGGAACCGTCCCCCGCGATTCGATGAACCACGCCATATTCCTCGTTTCCGATCCAGGCGCCGGAATCGATCTGCTGATAAGTGGGTTCTACCGCGTGCCCAGACTGAAAAAAGAAGGTGCCGATTATCTCTCCCGCGTCATTCAGGCAGACATAGCTGTGCTGATCCCGGATGTCCTGATGGATCAAGGCTTCTGGCGGCCAGCAGGTGGGCCCCCATTGATTGGGATTCCCTGTTCGGGCCATAAAGTCTCGGGCATAGGCATAGATTTCCATCATGCGGGGAAAATCCTGTTCCGTCGCTTTCCGTATATTCATTACAATTCGTGCTCCTCCTTCGCTGTTTTCAAATTGTACAGCAGGCAGCTATAAAAAGCAAGATGGACGAAATGGTGAAGAAGGAATCTCATTACGTATCATACGGTGAGAGGTCCAAAAGACTGAATCTATTTGGGACTGTTGCGATTGGCATAAAAGTGCGATATGATAGTTCCCGGAGATGATACACGGGACTGGACGGATGGGCCGCATGTGCAGAAAGACAGGACACAGTTTGATCGAGAAAAGATGGATATAACCCATCCGAAGAAATGAAGTACAAAAGGCAAAGAAGGGGATTGATGATGAACGAATTTGTATTTCGAACTATCCGCCCAGAGGAGGCGGAGGAAGCTGTACGGATTGAGGCCATATGCTTTCCGCCGAATGAGGCGTGCAAGCGGGAGCACATGATTCCCAGGATCAAGGCGGCCGGCGAATACTTCTGGGTGGCGGAGGAGCGGAGCACTGGCAGGATGGCAGGATTCATCAATGGCATCGCTACAGATGAAACCGCCTTCCGGGACGAATTCTTTACGGATGCCTCTATCCATAATCCGAAGGGTGCAAACATCATGATCCTGGGACTGGATGTTCTCCCGGAATATCGCGGGAAGGGGTTGGCCAGGGCATTGGTCAACTCCTATGCGGAAAAATTCAGTGGTCGGCGGCTGGTACTGACCTGTCTGGAACGCCTGGTGCCCATGTATGAGAAATTTGGATTCCGGGATCTGGGCATGTCCGCGTCTGTTTGGGGCGGGGAGGCCTGGCACGAAATGGACAGGGAAAAGGCGAAAGCATAAAGCAGTGGTCAGATACGGAGAAAGAATATGTGCTGCAGATATTATATTGACAGAACGGAAGAGCTGTTACCCGTGGCGGAGGAGATGAACCGTTCCCCCTTGATGCAACGATTTCAGCACAGAGGAGGGAAGGTCTTCGACGGGGGAGAGGTTCGGCCGACGAGCATTGCGCCGGCCATCGCCACCAGCCGCTCCGGCGCACGGATGGTATTTCCCATGCAATGGGGCTTTAACGGGAAGTCGCTGATCATCAACGCCCGGGTGGAAACGGCCGGGGTCAAGCCTATGTTCCAGGAGAGCTGGAAAACCCATCGGTGCATCCTTCCTGCCAGCTGGTATTATGAATGGGAGCATCTGCCGGATGCTAACGGAAAGATGAAGAGAGGGGACAAGTTTTCGATCCGCCCGCGAGGTACGGAAGGTACATGGCTATGCGGATTATACCGAATGGAAGAGGGATTGCCCCATTTCGTGGTACTGACCCGGGAGCCTGCGGAGAGCATTCGGTTTATTCATGACCGAATGCCCATGATGCTCCCAGCGCTTCAGGCGGAAAAATGGATCAATCCGGCGCTTCCGCCGGAGGAGATGATCAACGCGGCTGAAACAGACGTAGTGTTCGAGCGGACACGGCCGGAGCTGCCCCTTTTGCGACAGGCCATTGGATTTCAAGGATCATGTTCTGCGACATGGCAGTCAAGCGGGATGGACTTGATGGCTTCTTCGTAGATCGTGATTTATGTTCCTCTTGCTGCCACAAATATTCCACCCAAGTCGTATCATTCTCCTATAATCTTGCTTTTACCCGTATGCAGGATAAGGCAACGCTGAGGAGCGACCTGAGCGGCACACGGGGTTTTGCAGGGGTGTGGTGCCATGTTGGCATCGCCCCTTTTGCTTTTCTGCAGGAAGGTCTATCCGACACAGCACCAACACCCCCCCTTGAATACCGGTGTCATGTGGCATGGCATCGCGCTGATGGTCATCAGCGGCACGGTGGGCATCGTCAGAAAGCGCCGCCAGCGCACGGCTAAATAAAGCAGGCGGTGCTTAACAAGATGTCCTATTAGTCCTGGAACAGATCATCCAACAGAACCAGATGAATGCGTGGGTCCGTGAGGGTAGCAACGTCGCTGGTAAAGCCTGATTTGGAAATCAGGTAGTAATCTATCACATCGTATGCATTGAACAGGGAAACGCTTTCCTTCAGGTGAGCCAGCATACTCATGCTGAAAGGTGTTTTCCTGTACTTGCATTCGATGACAAGCAAACGGTTTTTATTTTTCCCCAACCCCTCGGCCAGGCCATCCAGTTCCACAGAACGGTTCAGTCTGGAGTTTTCGACGTTGTAATTGCGGAAGGTGCCATAGAAAGCAGGTAGTTTGCCTTTACGGTTCTGCTCTTCCATCCAAAGCAACGCCACATCCTCAAAAGAACGGGCAATAAAGTCGGCAATGCCTTCCTGATCTTCGGCAAACATCACGTCACCTAAGCCATTCTGAATCACATCGCGCTGATCAAAGATAAAGCGATACCAGAAGCGCAGCAGATTGTCACCGACGGCATAATAGTTGGTCTTCTTGTTCTGGATAAAGGATTCCCGCTTTTCCAGCACCTGCATCTGCAAGAGAGAAGAAAGGTATTTGGCTACATAATTGTTTTCAACGCCGACGGCTTCCGCTATTTCCTTGCTGAAACGTTTGCCCATAGCAACGGCGCGGAGGATGGAGTTGTACATATTCTGGTCGGATACACCAACCGGCAGAATCTTTTCTGGCGCGTCTAACAGCGTGCCGTATTTGCTGTACAAAAGCCTGCGGACATTCTCCTGAAATGAAATCGCGTGATCAATCATGCCAAGGTAATAAGGATGGGAGCCGAAGAGACCGAGGTACTGTACCTGTTCTTCGTGAGAACCATCCGAGACAAATTGCCGTGCTTCGTTAAAGGGCATTTTCTCCAGATGAATCTGAAAGGTTGCGCGTTGATAAAGCGGATCATTTCGGTTGTTGAGGATTTCTTCCATGAAAGAGACATTGCTGCCGGAAAGAATCACCATCAATTTGGCATCACGGAATGCTCCATCCATGTAAAACTGGAGAAGAGACAACAAAGCTTTGCTCTTTTGGCAGAGATAAGCGATTTCATCGATGATTAAAATCATACGCAGCTTTTTTGAGCAATCCACAATACTGTCGAAAGCATCGCTGAACGAATTGTAGCTGACGTGCTCATCCATGCCCTGCAGTTTACGAAACTCGCGGCTGAACGCAGTGAGATTGTCTTTCTCATCTGCCTTTCTGGCCTGGAAATAAAAGGCCGGTTTCCCTTTGACAAACTCCTGCAGCATTGTAGTTTTGCCAATACGCCGAGTGCCATAGACTACACCAAACTCAAATTGACCACGCTTCCAACGCTGTTCCAGTTCTTCCATTTCGGATATTCTACCAACAAACATGGGATCCGCTCCTTTTTATCAACTTGAAAGTTGTCAACCCAACGGTTGATAAAGATATCTTAAGCTGGATGTTCAAGTTTGTCAAGAATCAATTTCAAGCAGGAGATGATTCCTTTTGAAAAGGTGCTGAGAGGCAATCTGCACTGTACTTTCGCGGTAAACTTCCGCTGTTATCTGTTTTTGTTTGGGGATAGTCTAAGAGCGATCTGAATCATCTTGCACTCAGAAAGTATGGTCTGTAGTGAAAAGACCACTAAGGAAGTTTGGAACAAAGGAAGCTTCAGACGACATTTTGAAGAAAACTTTTCCACCTGTGCGGCTGGCATTTCGATGGAGTGTGCCTGGGAGACAGGGGATCATATGCTACGCGTGCTGAACAGCTCACGGTACGCTATGATCCATGCCTGATAATCAAACCCATTTGACGGACTGCATAGAAAGGATGTGATCCCATGACCCATTTTATCCCAAGGGAAAAGCTGGGGAAGAAAGCCCGTAAAAGGCTGGACTCCCTGAGGCGTAATGTTTGGGACTTTTCACCGGTCACCAGAACGGTGGAGAGCAAGAAGGTATACAACAGGAAGCGAAAAACCCGCGATGTCCAGAATGACTGGCATGGCGGGTTTTTCATGTCACGTAAAACGGAGGCCGTTCTCCATGTTTCGTCTATGTGCCAACCTTACAGCTGTAAAAAAATCCTTATTTTTCGGAAAGGGTGACGCAGTTAGAGTTTATCTGCAGAGTTCGGCATTGTTTTAAAGGATCAAACGCCTTCCACTTGCCCCAATACCACATATCCGGCATTCTGTACAGCCTGACGAAGAGTAGTTTCGTCGGGCTTCTTTTTGGCGCGGACGGTGGCCTGATGATTCAAAATGCGGACATCAGCCCATATGCCCTCCAAGCTGTTCAGGGCGTTTTCTACCCTGCGGGCGCAGTTTTCACAGGTCATTCCGCCAATCTGGAGGGTCACCTGGAAGGGATAATGGGATTTGTTGCGGTCCTGAATGGAAACGCGGGCTTCCGTCTGCTCCCGCTCCCCGCAGCATCCGCCGCCCCGGCGGGCTTTGCGCACGCTACGTCCTACCGCCCAGCCCAGCAGGCTGGCCAGCAGCAAAATCAGCACAATTTCCATGATATTCATTGACTCTTTCCTGCCTTTCCCGGGCAAAGCTGTACGCAGGAGGCGCAGCAGCCGGAGCAGCCCCGCTGTTTGCTCCTTCGCAGATGGCGAACAGCTATCGCTACCGCGGCTGCGATCAGCAGTAAGATCAATCCATCCCAAATATTCATCCTGTGATTACCCCCATCCCAGCGCGAGACCGATCATCCGCACGATCAGCGCGGCTATCCAGCCCAGCAAGCATTGCCAGCCCACCAAAGAGATGGCCCATTTGGCGCCCAACTCCCGCTTCACAGAGGCAACCGCGGCCACGCAGGGAGTGTACAGCAGGCTGAACACCAGCATGGAAGCGGCGGCCAGGGCGCTGATGCCCGCCAGTCCGTTGCTGAAGAGCACTTCCATCACCGAGACCACGCTTTCCTTCGCCATGAACCCGCTGATCAGGGAGGTTACAATCCGCCAGTCTCCCAGACCGACGGGACGCATGATGGGCGCGATGACCCCGGCGATGGCCGCCATGATGCTGTCGGCGGAATCCTCCACCAGATTGAAACGGAAATCAAAGCTTTGCAGAAACCAGACCACGATGGTGGCGATCAGAATGACAGAAAAAGCCTTCTGCAGGAAATCCTTCGCCTTTTCCCACAGCAGCTGCGCTACATTTCGCAGGCTGGGCAGCCGATAATTCGGCAGCTCCATGACGAAAGGAACCGCCTCCCCGCGGAAAAGGGTCTTCTTAAACAGCAGGGCCACTAAAATCCCGACCAGGATGCCCAGGAGATACAGCCCCGTAATGATCCACCAGCTGGAGCCCGGGAAGAAGGCCGAAACAAAGAATCCATAGATGGGCAGCTTGGCCGTGCAGCTCATGAAGGGCGTCAGCAGGATGGTCATCTTTCGATCCCGTTCGCTGGGGAGGGTTCGCGTGGACATGACCGCGGGCACGGAGCAGCCGAAGCCGATCAGCATGGGCACGATGGAACGGCCGGAGAGGCCGATTTTCCGCAGCAGCTTATCCATAAAGAAGGCCACCCGGGCAATGTATCCGCTGTCCTCCAACAAGGAAAGGAACAGGAACATGGTCACGATGATGGGCAGGAAACTGAGCACGCTGCCGACACCCTCGAAGATGCCATCCAGCACCAGGCTCTGGATCTCCTCGTTCACGCCGCCGGCGGCCATGGCGCTTTCCACCAGGCCGGCCAGGGCATCGATGCCCTCCTGCAGCAGATCCTGCAGGAAGGGGCCAATGAGGCTGAAGGTGAGATAAAACACGACGGCCATAATGGCGACGAACACCGGCAGGGCGGTCCATTTTCCGGTCAACAGCCGGTCGATCCGCTGGCTGCGAAGATGCTCCTTGCTCTCCCGGGGCTTGGTGACGCAGTCCGCGCAGACCTTCTCGATATAGGTGAAGCGCATGTCCGCGATGGCGGCGCTGCGATCCATCCCCCGTTCCTTCTCCATCTGCAGGACGATATGCTCCAGGGTTTCCCGCTCGTTTTGATCCAGATTCAATTGGGCGGTAATCAGCTCATCGCCTTCTATGGCTTTGCTGGCCGCAAATCGGACGGGGAGTTTCGCGGCCTGGGCGTGATCCTCGATCAGATGGATCACCGCGTGCAGACAGCGATGCACCGCGCCGCCATGGTCTCCGGCATCGCAAAAGTCCTGCCGTAGGGGCTTTTCCTGATATTTGGCGATGTGGATCGCGTGCTTCACCAGCTCCTCGATCCCTTGGTTCTTCGCCGCGGAAATGGGCACCACCGGCACGCCTAGCATGGCCTCCATCGCATTGATGTCCACCGCGCCATGGTTACCGGTCATTTCGTCCATCATATTCAGCGCCACCACAGTGGGAACGCCCATCTCCAGCAGCTGCATGGTCAGATATAGGCTGCGCTCAATGCTGGTCACATCCACGATGTTGATGATGGCGCTGGGATTTTCGTTCAGCACAAAGTTTCGGGACACCAGCTCCTCGCTGGAATAGGGACTCATGGAATAGATGCCGGGGAGATCAGTGATCAGGGTATTCTCGTGCCCCCGGATGGCGCCGTCCTTTCGATCCACCGTAACGCCGGGAAAATTTCCGACATGCTGGTTGGCGCCCGTCAGCTGGTTGAACAGCGTCGTCTTTCCGCTGTTTTGATTCCCTACCAGGGCAAAGGTCAGCCGAGTCCCCTCAGGCAGCGGATTGCCGCTGCCCTTGGGATGAAACTTTCCTTCCTCCCCCAGGCCGGGATGGTCCATGGTTTTCTTCTTCGGAGGAGAGGAAACGGGGGCTTTCGCCGCCACCTGGGTAATCTCGATGTTCTCCCCGTCCGCCAGGCGCAGCGTCAGCTCGTATTCATGAATCCGGATCTCCATGGGATCCCCCATGGGAGCCAGCTTCATCACGGTGACTTCCGCTCCGGGCAGCATCCCCATATCCAGCAGATGCTGCCGCAGGGCGCCTTCTCCGCCAACCTGATCGATTCGGGCGCTCTGCCCGGGCTTCAGCTCATTCAACGTCATGGTTCTTTCCCCGTTCCCTCTGTTACTTTCTTTTGTACTGAAAAATCATCCTGGTACATTGCAAAACGACATGATTACCACTGGGGATGAATGGTTTCCCGCAGATAATGATCATAGATCTCCCGCACGGCCTGCATCTGGGCATCGGTGAGCGGGGGAAGCTCCGCGGCCTTTACATTGTCATTGACCTGGGAGGCTCTGCTGGCGCCGGGAATGACCACGCTAACCTCGGGATGCATGAGAATCCAGCGAATGGCGAGGGGAGCCAAATCAACGGTACCGAAGGCTTTTTTCAGCGCGTCCACCGCTTCCAGTCCCAGTTCGTAGGGCACGCCGGAGAAGGTTTCCCCCTTGTCGAAGGAGGCGCCTTCCCGGTTGTAGCTGCGGTGATCCTTGGGCCCAAAGGCGGTATCCAGGGTATATTTTCCCGTCAGCAGGCCGCTGGCCAGGGGAACCCGGGCGATGATGCCCACGTTCTTTTGCGCCGCCAGGGGGAATAATTGCTCCAGAGGCTTGAGCCGGAACATATTGAAGATGACCTCCATGGCGGAGACGTCATATTCCATGGCCTGGATTCCTTCCTCTACCTTTTCAATGCTCACGCCATAATCGGCGATTTTGCCCAGCTCCTTTTGCCGATCCAGCTCCGCAAAGATGTCGTCCCGAGAAAAGACGGGGGTGGGTGGGCAATGGAGCAGAATCATATCCAGCTTTTCCAGCTTCATGCGCTGGAGGCTGTCCTCGATAAAGCCGGCGATGGCGGCGGGAGTGTATTGTTCCGCCGTGTGGGGATTCAGTCTGCGGCCGCATTTGGTCGTGATATAGAACTTGTCCGGATGGGCGGAGATGTATTCGCCGATGGTTTCCTCGCTTTTTCCTCCGTTGTAAACATCTGCCGTGTCGATGAAGGTGATGCCGGCTTCCTCTGCCGCTTCCAGGATGCGGAAGGCTTCCTCCCGGTTAAAGGGATCGCCCCACTTGGTTCCCAGCTGCCAGGTACCCAGACCGATTTCTGATACCTTTTTGCCCGTCTTGCCCAAAGTGCGAAGATTCATGATTGCTTCCTCCTAAAAATTGTTTTTTTATGATCTCGCGAGGCGGATCTTTCTCCGAAGAATCGCGGCCTCGTATTCTTTGATTTCTTCCTCTGTTTCAGGCACCAGGGGTGGTACTTTGGCGGGCTGATCATTTTCATCCAGGGCCACAAAAACCACGTAAGCCCGGTTGATCAGCTCCTGGGTGCCGTCCAGCTTTTCCACCAGGCTGTCTACGCGCACCTCCAGGGAGGTGTTCCCCGTCCAGGTGACCCCGGCCTCCTGAATCACCGTGTCGTTCAGATAGGCAGGCTTCAGGAAGGTCAGGTTATCGATGCAGACCGTGGTGACGGCCTTTTGTGTGTAACGCCGGGCGGCGACCGCGCCTACTACGTCGATCCAAGCCATGATCTGGCCGCCGAAGAGCCTGGGCTTGGCATAGCCGTTGCAATGCTGCGGCATAACGATTTGTACGGTGCTGGCTGTTGTCTTCATGGGTGTACGATCCTTTTTGCGTATTTTGCCACAGGCGAGGGGGATTTGCTGTGCATAGCCTCGAAGCTCACCCATTATAACCGCATATAGGCTTTATGGGAAGAGAAATTTAAAATATATTATGCGTGGAAAAATAATGGAGATAACAGGGTTCGGGGGATTGAAGAATCGGCGCGAGCAAAGTATAATTGTAAGCGACGGCTAACATCCCGCGACGCGGTTTTGGGAGGTGACTGTGGAGCAGGCTTTCATTCAGAAATTGGGTTAGCCGAAACTAACGGATGTAGGGCAGGAAGATGCTATATCGGATCTGTGTGGAAGGGATTGGGTGATGAAACATGGGAAAGCTTCAAATTTCCGGTGTGCCGGAGACAATGATTCAAACACTTTACGCGAGGGCAAAAGAATCGCAAAAAGAAAACCCGCTTATTTTTGATCTGCAGGCCGTTGAGATCGTGAATCAGCTTGATTACGATTTTGCTGCGGCTGACAGGGACTTCAAAATGAGCGCCGGTGTTATTGCCAGAACTATCCTATTAGACAATATGACAAAGCGATATATAGACGAACATCCTGAAGCGACCGTGATCAACCTGGCCTGTGGCATGGACACCCGCGTATACCGTGTCGACAATGGGAAAATACGATGGTTCAATCTGGACCTTCCGGAAACTATTGCTGTCAGAAAACAGTTTTTGCAGGAAGAAGGTCGCATTTCCATGATTGCCGCGTCCGCCATGGACGAGGCATGGACAGCATCGATTGGCGCAGTCACGGGCGATCTGCTGGTTATCGTGGAGGGATTGACCATGTATTTGACCGAACAGGACGTCAAACAGATGCTTTCCATCATTGCGTCGCATTTTAAGACGTGTTCGGTCACTGTATTTCTGGAATACATGTCTCCGCTGGTCGTAAAGCGGGTCAAGGAAAAATCCATCGACCAAAGCGGAGCGAAATTTACATGGGGCGCAAAAAACGGCGCGGAGATCAGTCGGCTTTCGCCATCCTTTCATCTGATTGAGGACAGAAGTCTTGTTGAGGGCATGGAGGTCATGTATCCGATTTACAAAGTGATCGGGAAAATCAAACCGATCCGGAATCTTTCAAATAAAATCGCAGTATTGTGCCTGTGACGGGAGGGGAGGGGAGAGGATATGGTGCTGATTCTGGAATGCTTAGTTGTTTGCTTTATTTTGCTGCTGCCCTGTGTGATATCGATTGCTAACGGGATCCATAACGCCACTTTCCTGTTTGAACAGGAGGTGCAGGATCGTGTTGTCAAGATGGGTTTGATCACGCGAGCACAGATTAACAGGAACCAGAAAATCTTTAAAATTTCCACAATGACCGTCATGATTGCTTTTGTTCTCTGGGCAGTTTATGGCATCAATGGATCCCGTGGATTCTGGCAGCCCTTCTGGGAAGTCTACGCAATCGCTATGGCGGAGGGGTTGTTTGACCGATTCTTTATTGACTGGTACTGGGTAGGACACACAAAGGCTTGGACGATCCCCGGAACAGAGGATCTCAAGCCGTACATCCCGAAGAAAACGCTGATCGTGAAGTGGCTGATTGTCATCGTGGGCAACCCCATCATTGCGGCCGTGCTCTCAGGAATCATGCTGTTGATTCTACCGTAAAGGAGATTGCATTTTGAGGGCCGCAAAGGCAGAGTATGGTCTCTGCTGGACCCACAGGAGTGTGGATTCCTCGATGGATCCGTCTGGAAGGAAAGAGTGATCCTTGTCTGGACGGTTGGTATCCATCATCAGCAGACAGGTTCCTTTGGCGGCCTGGATCACTGCTTCCATCATGGCAGCATGATTCTGAGATTCCCTGGTCAGGTGCGTGTCAGAAATAACGAGAATGCTTTCTGCAACAGTATGAGCATGATAAGCAAACAGAGATAGGAAGAGAATGAGTGCGAGCAGAAATGTCTTTCTCATGAAAGGGCGACCTCCTTTCGCTTCTCCGTGATGGCCTTTGTTTCCTACAGCGGATAGTTTACATCATATTGGAGTTTGGATCTGATCTTTGGCCGGGGAATGGCTAACGCAGGAAACACACGATAAAAAGAATTGAGTTCCTATTCCAGCGCAATTTCTTTTCCCACAGGGATGATCAGCCGATTGGGAACATCAAAAAGCTCTGCCCGGGCAGGATCGAACAGCGAACCGGGAGCCATATGATAGGGGACGCTGTGACTCAATCACACATTATCCGAAAAGATCTTCCATCTTGACCTGCTCATTTACAATATCAATATAGTTATTGTTTTTCACTCCATAGAGCGTCACAAAGGTACAGTGCAGTTCCTTTTTTGTCCGCTGTACTTTGCGAAACAGTTCCATCCTGTTCTGGATTTTCTCCGCATAGTCACCATCTATGGCATACTCTGTTTGGCTGTACTTCATTTCGCACAGATTAATCACATGATCATTTCTATCAATCACGAGATCAATTTGTCCGCCTTTCCATTCATTTCCATCCTTATCTGTGAAGGCTCTGCTGCTCCATGCGTAAACACCGCTCAGAATTCCGGAAATTCCAAGCTTCTCTTTGATCTGTTGAACATGACTTAAGCAGGTTTGCTCAAAAGCATATCCCGCCCATGCGTTTCGGTACCCGCTTCGCGCTGATTTTGTCCAGAAGTGAATATCCGAATTTTTCTGCTGTTGTACAAAACGAAGCGAAAATAGACAGAACATATCAATCAGCTGATATGTTTTGGCCCGAGTCGTTTTCTTCGGAAACAAGTAGCTCCTGATAAAGTCACAAGCCTCCAGATTTTTTAAAACTTGCGTCAACTCCCCTCCGTCTATTCCTGATGCATCACTTATCTCTTCTCTCGTCATGCCTCGAAGTGTAGAAGCCAGCGCTTCGATCACCTTTTGATAGTTCAAAGGCGATTTGTACAACGATCGAAACAAAAAATCATATTCTGTTTTTAATGGAGCATTTGGAAAAAAGAAGAGCCTGTCAACGTTCTCTGAAAGAGGATACTCTCGGTCGAGCATATCCAGATAGTATGGGATTCCACCGAAGACCATATAAGTTTCCAGCACCTGTCTTTGCCCATAGTGCATATGCTTGACTTGATTTAGGTACTCCTCTGTCTCCCGCAGCGTAAACGGCGCTAAATAGATGGAGCGGGTGATCCGTCCATGCAAGCCGCCTCGATCACCAATCAGCTTATCCAACATCCATGTTGTTGCGGAGCCACAGACATAGAGCTTCAGAATACATTCATGACTTTTCCACCCATTCCAGAAGCCAGAAAGCGCCGCCATAAAATTGCTTTTTTGCGTATCCATCCAAGGCAGCTCGTCCAAAAAGACAGTCACCTTTTCCTTCTGTTGCGCAAGGAGATATTGCTTGAGTCGATCAAACGCAGAGAACCAATCCTCTGGAGTTGCCTCTTGCTTACCTGACGCAAGATTCAAAATATCCTGGAAACGCTTCCGCTGCTCCTTTGCACCCACATGATAAAGGCCCGTATATTCAAAATCAAACTGCCCATGAAAAGCATATTGCAAAAGATAGGTTTTACCGACCCTTCTCCTTCCATATACTGCCACGAACTCTGATTTTTCAGAGGCATCGTACTTTCTGAGGGATTTGATTTCCTCATTCCGTCCGACAAAATTAATCATCTTGGACATCTTCCTCCTTTTGCAGGTCTCCTTCCACGCAGAGCAGTATACCAGAATAATTACTCTATTTCAATTGTTTTTCCCCCACAACTCTATTTTTTTCATAGTTACGGAGGAAAAATCGCGATTTTCTCTCCGTAACTCGTTTTTTTATTTAGCTGCGGCGGAAAAATAACTTTTGGTAACAGCTCCTTACTGCATCCCCCCGGATTTTGTGATATCATATGTCCGGAGATAAAGTGCATCAGGCCGAAGAGATGTCTCCTGCGTTAGCCATTCCCCGGCCATAGATCGCTCTGCCGTACATACCCATACTCTCCGGTGGCAGGAAACCAGACATGATACCAGTCATTCTCGATAATTCCGATCACCTTCATGGTATTGTGGTCTTCGCTGTGATGATAAGTATAGCCACTGACCGCCTGAGCCTCATCGTACACCTTCAGCATCTCCCCGCCCTTGCTGAACAGCTGCGGCATGGCAGTTATATCGAGGTGAAGCGCGCTGTCAGCCTGTCCGAAGCTCAGATATCGCTTCATCATATAGCCATACGACCAAGTACGCCAATCGCCGAATATCACCTGTGTCCACTCGCCGTCCCGCGCACTGACACAAACCGGCGCACCAGTGTAATATTTCCCCTGAGATTGGCTGCCCTTATCAGCTCGCTCCCGCAGATGGAGACGATCCGCAGGATTGGGATTCACCACCATAGCATAGTTGCTGGAATCCATCTGCTTGGATGCCTCTTCCAGCGTATGAGGCAGACGGTTCCAATCGATCTGCGATCATGTTATAGTTCAGATACTTGGCTCTCGCCAAGCACCTGGATGCCATTGGCCAGTAACAGTTCTGCGGTACAGCCGTTCCCAGGAACAAGTGTACCGGAAAAGGTCCCATCGTAGATTTCTCCATGCCCGCAGGAGGGGCTGCGTTCCTTGAGCACTGCGATCTTGCAACCGGCCTCCAGGGCTATGCGAAGACTGATCTCCGCACCTTTCCGGTATTCTTCGGTCACGTCTTTGCCCGTTTTCATGAGAACTTTATCTCCGACACGCTCCGAAGGCATCCGGGGCGTTGGAAGACCGCCTAATTCTTCGGGACAGACTGGAATCAGGTGATAGGAGCGCTGCAACAGCTCTAATGTCTGCGCAGGCATGGCTTTGCTGGCTCCATCGTAACGACAGGGTGTTCCGAGCAGACATGCGGAAATCAGCAGCGGACATTTTGTGGAATTGTTCATTTCAGATTCCTTTCTATGCTATAAAAGATCCAGCCGAAGCTGATAATCCTTCCAGCTCTTTTCCTCGGCTTGATGCACCTTATCTCCGGGCATCAGGTTGCCGATCAGCATGGGGGAGTTGGGATCGTGCTTCTTCCTATTGGCACGGACTGTATCCGCGTCATAATTGGCATAGCAGTATCGGCAGAGATGTCCGCAGGTGTTGTAAGCTCCGATATCCCCGCCGAGATAGCAGCTGCAGGCTTCCCGGGCAGGCGCTTTGGATGGGACCTTCAGATTGCAGCCGATGGCCTGCTCGTACACGGGAATGGTCATGCAGCCGCTGCAGTCCACGCCATAAGGGGCGAGATCGTCGCCCTCTGCACAGGCTTTGATGGCCATCCCGTATTTTTGCCCTACTTTCACAAAGGCTTTACCCAGGGTAATTCGATCTTCTGCGGATACGGTTCTGGCTTCCGGAAAGTTCCGTCGGGTTTTCTCGTACAAGTCGATAAAGCTGATGACCGCGGCATGCGTATAGCCGGAGAGGGCTTCCGCCATCCTTTCAAAGGCTTCCAGGTGAAAGGATAGGGGATACCGGTCGTTGAGAAAGATAGGATCATATCTCCAGCCCATGGAATGGATTCCTACGGCCTCTGAAAGATGCAGGAAGCAGTCTATCACCCTGGCCTTATCCGGAACATGGGGCTCGATATCTTTTCCATAGGGGGTGATGGTCACAAACCAGTATTGTCCGTATGGCTTCAGTTCCTGCAGGTAGGGGAGCATAGGCGCTGGATTTTTGGTGCAAAAGCCGATAATGTCCACGATGTCCGGGGACAGGGTATAGCGGGTGACGCTCTGCGGATTATATGGATTCCGAACCAGTACATATCCTTCCCGCAGGCGGTTCATGAACCAGCGGCTGTAAAAGGCGGGAATATCGGTTCGCTGACCCGTGTTGATAATCATCCGTCTGTACTCTCCCCTCATTGGCAGAATGCTTTCCAGGAGCGAGGATGATTGTGAAAGGATTTCTTCCTTTCGTGCAGATCCTTCCTCCTGTCTACAGCGGACAGTTTACATCATGACAAAGCTCAGATCAAGAATTGCCGATATTTATTTGTTCATAGGATTGCAGGAACAGAGGTAAACGGCATGATTCGCCCCTCCATTCCTGAAGCTGATGCAGAATTTTATCTGCCACTTCTTGATGCTTCATCTGATAAGTATGCCCGGCCTTCTCAATAAAAATCAGCTGATTCCTCGGGGCCGTAGGTATATCTAACACTTGGAATTGTTCTTTGCTGTGCGGCGGTGATTCCTCTGTTTGTTACTGTTGCGCTTGGTAAGGAGGATCCTTTTCTGGGAACAATAGGAATAGCATTGATTTTGGCATTGGTTGCTATCGGCGTCCTGCTGACTGTAAGGGTATCTATCGTCTGGGGAAGCTATCAGATGCTTTTGGAGGAGGGGGATTATTCTCGTGAAAACAAGGTTGATTCCAAACGCTACGAATTTATCAATGGGGCTTATTGGTGCCTGATTACAGCGGGGTATCTGGCATGGAGCTTTATTGAAAACAACTGGAACCGCTCATGGATCATATGGCCTGTTGCCGGCGTCGCTTATGCAGCTATATATGGCATTATAAAAGCGTTAAGGAGTAAGCAATAGGCTTCTGGCAAATAGACCATCATTCTGCGTTAGAGCTTGCGTGCTTCTTTGCCTGGAATCAACGATCCTATCATAACAAGAAACTGTCCAACGAATTCATGCCGGATTATACCATACTTTATAGATCTATGTTGGAACTTTCCGATCTTTTTCTCGTCTGATAGAGAGAAAGGAGGGAGGCAGACCTCCCTCATGGAAAGGAGTAAACTCATGAAATTGCATCGTATGGCGGCCTGGCTGTTGGCCCTGACCCTTGTTCTGTTGACGATCCTGCCCGCGTTGGCGGAAACGGAGCATATCTGGCGACTGGGGGATACCGGAGAGCAGGTGGAGAGAATCCAGGCCCGGCTGGTGGAGCTGGACTATCTGACTTCTGCAGTTACGGGAATCTTTGACGAGACTACGGAAACCGCCCTGATCCGTTTCCAGAGCCGAAATGGATTGTTGATTACGGGCATGGCGGACGAAAGAACCCTGGAGTGTTTATTCTCGGAGGAGGCTAAGGATGAAAGGGCGGAATCGGAGGGATGGTTCCTGGCGGAGGAAGCGGCATTGGGGGGCGGTGTATATGATGCCGCCGTCTTAGCCGCGCCCCTGGCGACGAGGATGCCCATCACCGGAGCCACGATGAAATGGAATACCAACGAATATACCTTTTTCCAGGAGAACGGCTTCCAGTCTGCGACTCAGGCTCCTCTGTCCACCTTTGCCGCGGACGTGGACACCGCCTCCTATGCCCAGCTCCGCGCCATGATTCTGCGGGGAGAGACGGTGCCGGCCGACGCGGTGCGGGTGGAGGAAATGCTGAATTATTTCCACTATGATTATCCTCAGCCCACGGGGAATCACCCCTTCGGTGTCTCCCTGGAGCTGGCGCCTTGCCTCTGGAATCCCGGAAATCTTCTGCTGCAGGTAGGTCTGCAGGCAAAGGCGATTCCCCAGGGGGAGCGTCCCGCTCAGAACCTGGTGTTCCTGATCGATGTATCCGGCTCCATGTTTGGATCAGACCGGCTGGACCTGGTGAAACGGGCCTTCCAGCTGCTGCTGGAGGAGCTAGAACCCACGGACATGGTTTCCCTGGTGACCTATGCCTCCCGGGATGAAATCATTCTGGAGGGTGTACCTGCAGCGGACAAGGTGCGGATCATGGAAGCGATTTCCGGCTTGGAAGCCGGTGGCTCCACCAACAGCGCCTCAGGCATTCAGACGGCCTATGCCTTGGCGGAAAAATATGCTCGGGAGGACAGCGCGAACCGGGTGCTGATGGCGACGGATGGGGATTTTAACGTGGGCCTCACCACCGAGGGGGAGCTGGCCCGCCTGGTGATGAAAAAGAAGGAGGCAGGCGTTCGGTTGACGATGTTGGGCGTGGGCTACGGGAATTATAAGGATAACAAGCTGGAAGCCCTGGCGGATTATGGGGACGGAAACTATTACTATCTGGATTCCATCTTTGAGGCCCGGCGGGCCCTGGTGATGGAAGCCGGTGGCACCCTTACCGAGGTGGCGAAGGATGTGAAGCTGCAGCTGGATTTCAATCCGGAAAAGGTCAGCGCCTATCGGCTCATCGGATACGAGGATCGGGTGATGGATGCCCAGGATTTCGCGAATGATACGAAGGACGGCGGCGAAATCGGGTCTGGTCACCGGGTCACGGCCCTGTATGAGATCGTGCCGGCGGGAAGTGATTTCGATCCCGGCATTCCCGCCAGCCGGTATGTAACTCCCGTCCAGGGGGAAACAGAAAACCCGGAGTGGCTGACTCTGGCGATTCGTTACAAGGCCCCGGGCGCGGAGGAAAGCACCCTGGAGGAATATCCCCTGAGGATGGAACCTGCGGAGCAGCTTTCCGAAAACATGAAATGGGCCGCAGCGGTGGCGGAGTGCGCCATGATCCTGCGGGATAGCGAATATCGAGGAGAGGCAGCGCTGGATTCCACCCTGGAGCTGGCCCGGAGCTGCGGCACGGTCTTGGGGGATCCGTACAAGGAGGAATTCGTCTATCTGCTGACCCTGCTGCAGCGGGGAAAGGAGTAAGCGGAGATTGACAAAAGGCTTTGGCTTCTGATACATTTTTCCGTGAGAAGGGAAAAAACATCGTGGAGGGGAGGCACGCTCCGTGCGGGACACCTGGCTGAAGCAGGCTCAGGAGGGGAATCCGGAGGCCTTTGAGCTGCTGATGGTGGATCTGGAGCCCCTGGTCTGGCGGATCTGCTGGCACTATCTGGGGAACCGGGAGGATGCTTCGGATTGTGGTCAGGACGCTATGATCAAAATCTGGCGCGGGCTCCCTTCCTTTCGGCAGGACTGTGCTTTTGAATCATGGGTCTATCGTATCGCGGCCAACTGCTGTATGGATTTTCTGCGGAAGCGAAAGCGCGCTCCAGTGGAATCCCTCGAACCCCTGCGGGAGCAGGGGTTCGATCTACCAGACCCGGGACCAAATACCGAAGAGGAGACCCTGCGCCGCGAGGAGCATGCCCGGCTGCGGGAGGCGATCACCCTATTGCCGCCGGATCAGCGGGATGCCCTGGTGCTGACCCAGCTGGAGGGGCGCTCCTATGAGGACGCCGCGGAAATATTGGAAACCACGGAAGGAACGATCAAGAGCCGGGTCAATCGGGCCCGAAGCAAACTAAAATCGCTGATCGCGCTGGAAGCCCCGCTCCCAGGGCAAGGGGGAGCGAAAAACGCTCCCGGCGATCATTCTACAGGAAGGAGGGACCCCTCATGAGTGAATATCCAAATCAGGATCCGGCATGGCTATCCCTCCAGGAAGAATTGAATCAAATGGCTGCTGAAACTCCGGAGATGACGGAACGCTTCCGGGTGGGTTGGCGGCAGGCTATTCGGGAAACTGCCCAGGATGCCCCGGAGACTTCCCTGGAAAAACCGCTTCTGGAGCAGCGGAAGGGGCAGATCCCACGTCAAATCTGGTTCCGTCGGGGCCTGAGCGTTGCCGCGGCGCTGGTCTTTGTGCTGGGCGGAACCCTGGCCGGACTGGACTTATTCGGCCGTCCTCATCCCGTGCTCCTCAGCGTGGATATGGCTGTGGAAGCCGCCCTGGAAAGTGCGGAGGAAGAGCCGGAAGGCATAGAGGAGATGGCGGAAAGCGTAGAAGACGCAGTGGAAAGCGTGGAGAGCCAAAGCGTGGAACTGTTCACTCCGACCTCCACGATGCTTCCGCAGCCCTTGGAGATGGGAACAGCGGAGGACGTACCCCTGCTGGCGGCTCGAAAGAGCGAAGCGGTGGAGGAAGCCGCCCCGGCGCCGGTCATGGCGGAAAGCCTGGCTCTGGATCTGGAGGAAGATTTGGCAGCCGGAAAGATCCAGGAGGAGAGCGTTCCCGAGGCGGCAACCCAGCCGCAGGAAAACGGACTGCCCTCCGGGCAGGAAAAAAGCCCCTCCCGAATGGGGTGGGGCCTGGGTCTGATGGTTCTTTCCGCCGTAGGATTTCTGTATCTTTTCTTTACGAGGAGAAAGCGGTAAGAACACAGAAACAGAAAACAGACCTGATCTATGATTACCGCACCTCAGCGGTTTCTATCGTGCTTTGTGAAGGGAAGAACAGGCTGCATTTTCGATGCATCGAATGCCTTTATAATTGATCCGTGGGGTTAAGCTCATATCGGCACGCCTTCGCAGTGATCGATCCCGTGCTGAATAATCTGAGCAGTGAATTCCCGGAAGGTATTCACATGCGGCTGAAAGATCTGATCCAGGTAGCTGAGCGTGATTTCCTACCACCGTTTCGCCATGCTCATTACCTTTCCGCTTTTCAGCTTCCCATTACAGTTTTTCGTATGTTTCCTTCTGGGAAAGATCCCGCCGGATAGCCGCCCAGATCAGCTTGGCTGCGAAATCCGAGCCTGCCTCAGAAGCGTGCGCTCCGTCCTCCGCATACATTTCCAAGTCCGGCCAGCTGTTCTTATATGACCACCAGCCCTCTCCGACAGGCGCGCGAAGCGCACCGATTGCTTCCGCGACCCGCTTAACAAAAGGGCAGCAGCTGAGTGTTGCCAGGCACTTCAGTTGCTGCCCTGAAAGGGGGATGGTAATATTATCCTTCTTCCGATTTCTCGATTCGAACCGCGCCGGTATCATCAGCGGCGGCTTTCCCGACGAGCCCGCCGGTGGTTACATCCCGGATGGCCTTGGGAATGTCCAGCCCCACGGCATCCTTTACGGCCTCAAAGGTCTGCAGCATAGTGCCGGCGGTATCCCGGACCATGGAGGTGGCTCCGCCCTCGCCGAAGAGGATGATCTTTTCGGTCTTGCTCAGAGGCTCGGAAACCGCGCGGGCGATGTCGGGCAGCTTGTCTGTGACCATTTCCATCATGGCGGCCTGGCCGTAGAGCTGCATGGCTTCCGCCTTCATCCGCATGGCGTCGGCTTCCGCTTCGCCTTTCATCCGGATGGCTTCCGCCTCCTTCTGCGCCGCGTACAGAGCCGCGTCCGCTTCCGCCTGGCGGCGATACTTCTCCGCCTCGGCTTCCGCGATGGCCTTGTCCTTCTCTGCGGCGGCCTTCTCCCGGATTTCCACATTGAGCTTCTCCCGCTCAATCTCCACCGCCTGCCGCTTCAGCTCGGTTTCCTTCTCCAGACGGGTCATTTCAGCGGCGGCATGCTCCGTGGCGAAGGTTTTGTTAATGCGTTCCTGCTCGATTTTATAGGCCATTTCCGCCTTGGCCCGGGCTTCCTCCGTTTCCTGCTTGAAGGCAGCCTTCTGCACCTCCAGATCCCGGTTCTGGCGGGCGATTTCCGCTTCCGCCTGCATCTCCGCGAACTTGGATTCCTTCTCTGCTTCGGCTTCCGCGATGCGCTTGTCCTGCTCCTTCTCCGCCACATTCCGGGCCGCCATGGTGTCGATGACGTTGCCATCCTTGTCGGAGAAGTTCTGAATGGTCAGGTTGATGATTTCCAGGCCCATGTTGCTCATGTCGCTCATAGCGGCCTTGATGGATTCCTGGGCGAACTTATCCCGGTTCTGGACCAGCTCCGCGATGGTCATCTGGCCGATGATTTCCCGCATGTTGCCTTCCAGCACGTCCTTGGCCAGGGCCTTGATCTGGTCAGAGTCATAATGCAGCAGCTGCTCCGCCGCCGTGGCGATGGACAGATCATCCGAGCCGATCTTGATGTTGGCCACCGCGTCTACCAGCACGGAGATGTATTCCTTGGTGGGAACGGGCTGCGCCGTTTTGATGTCCACCTGGGTCAGGCACATATCCAGCTGATCGATTCGCTCGATAGCGGGGATGTAGAAGGTAGCACCGCCGCGGACGATCCGGTATCCGAACTTTTTGGAGGCGATGGATCCGTCCGCGTTGCGCACCTTGTAATTCCGGCGGATCAGGCCGGAGATGATCAGGGCGGTATCCGGCGGAGCAATCTTATACCGGGGGATGAACTTAAGCAGGATTATCAGCGCCGCGATGGCGATGAGAATCCAGTACCAGGAATTCTGGAGAAACTGAATCAATACTTCCATTCTCTGCTCCTTTCTATGCAGTGGGTTCATGGGGGATGGGAGGATGCACGGAACGGGGTTCCGGATGAAAAGGAATGCAGTAGCACCACTGGTGATCTGCTGTGGCCTTTCCGGAGTGGAGGAGCTTTTCAGGCTCTCTCTAAGGTTCTGCGAGTTCCTCCGTATGTGTATATATTATTCCTGATCGGCAGAAAAATCCATGACTGTTTCCACATATTTCATCTTTTTATTTTTCCGATTTCGAAGAAAACTGACGTATCGAAGGATTTCAGCACGGAAGAGTGAAACATAGCAAATCGTTTTTTTTCATGGCTTGTATGTTCAGCCATGTATTTCATACCCTTTCGATGATTTTTCGCCTTACTTTTCTTCGAGAGAAATTGTATTGTTTTGGTTGACATTGGCGTCCTTAAGATGTAACATAACACTGTTATCATAACGGTGTTATGAGGAGGCCGTGCTATGGCTGTGAAGAACCATGAAATGGATATGCTTCTGGCGGAAGCGGCGATGAAGGAGTTCCTGAAATATGGATACAATGACGCTTCGCTTCGGCGAATCGCTGAAGCCGCTGGAACAACAACCGGTTCGGTGTATATGCGGTATGAGAACAAGGATCAGCTTTTCCGCAGCCTGACAAATTGTATTGTGGAGGAAGCGGATAAAGCTTTCGATGCGTTGAGACCATTATATGCTTCCAGCGAGACAATCGAAGACATGATGAAAGCCGCCGAAACGGAATCAGATATGATCCTGCGGATTATCTTCGAACATTATGACGCGGCCACCCTGCTGCTTTGCAAAAGCGAAGGCAGTTCCGCCGCATCCTTCTTCGAGGATCTGATCAAAAGGAAGATTCAGGAATCCGAATCGTTCTTCGCTTTCCTTCCGCAGTCGCAGGACCTTCTGCACGCGCTGGATGTACTTCTGACGGTTCAGTTTGATATGTATCGGCAAGTCCTGAAGAATGGGTATACCGAAGATCAGGCCCGTGGCTGCATGAATACTATGATGAAGTTTATGAACGGTGGCTGGAATACCGTCATGCAGGATTTCTTCGATGAAAAAGGAGAGGCTTTCCAATGAAACAGAATGGAATGTATTGGGCATTGTTTGCCCCTATGATGAAGAGCAGTATCAAGGCCCGCTTCGGAAGAGAACTGGCTGATCAGGCGATTCGCAACGGTAAAGAACAGTACCGCAAGCTGGTCGCGGAGGCGCCGGAAATCGGCAAAGGAAATCCCATGGCCTCCAACGCTTATTTCGCGTATGTCTTTGTGGGCGCCTGGCTGGGAACGGAGAAAAAACTGACGCCGGATGATATGGCGCTCGTCATGACAGACGTGCTGACAAGGGTTAAACCCTTCTTCGGGATGACGAATCTGAATCGGACGCCGAAGAAGTGGTACAAGGATATGAAAAAGTATGAGAAGTGGTATGATGCCGGGAACGGGGAGAAGTATCCTACCACGTGGAAGGTTCATTTTGATGAGAACAAACATCGCGATGGCAGCTATTATTACTTCTCCGTCTGCCCGATCTGCTCTTATCTGACGGGCCAAGGGCTGGGGGAGATCATGAAGCCGCTGTGCGAGACGGATAAAACCATGTTTGCCTATCAGCACGGAAAACTGTACAGGGATTATACAATCGCTTCCGGCGGGGAGATCTGTGACTACTGGTCGGTCGGTGACAAGGTCGTCAACCCGCAATAGAACCGAAACACACAGCGTCATCGCAATTCTATCGCCATGCTTATTTCCTTTCCGCTTTTCAGCTTCTCATTACAGTTTTCTGTTCGCTTTCTTCTGGGAAAGATCCCGCCGGATAGCCGCCCAGATCAGCTTGGCTGCGAAATCCGAGCCTGCCTCAGAAGCATGCGCTCCGTCCTCCGCATACATTTCCAAGTCCGGCCAGCTGTTCTTATATGACCACCAGTTCTCTCCGACGGGCGCGCGAAGCGCACCGATCGCTTCCGCGACCCGCTTATGAACCTCTGTCATGTAACCCTGTTTTTCAGGCTCGTTCTTCTTCGCCCAGCACTCGTAGATCACAGGCGTGCTGCCCGCCTCGCGAATCAGTTTATTCAGGGTGACAGCCGCGTCCATGAACCGCTCCTCAGGCCCGAAGGGATGAGCGTGTTCCTGGAGCACAACGTAATCATACCCACCGTAGAGAATATTGAACCGCACATCTGGTTCCTCCACATGCTGGGAAAGGAACCAGCCACCATGAGCGATCATGGTTACGTCGCAATCATATCCTTCCTCCACCGCCCGGCGCTGAACCATGACCGGCATGTCGTTATAGTAGGTGTGACTGTTCCCGATAAACAGGATCCGAAGCTTCTTCTGTTTCGCCATTTTTCTTCCTCCTTGTTGATATTAAGTCTTTTCAGCTTTGTACTGTTCAAACTCCGTCAGTCCAAGGATATCTGAAGGCTTTTGCAGGGCTACCCCGCGGAAGTCCACATCGCTGCCTTCCCGATTCGTTCCGTACCCATAGCTCCCCGAGAGTCCCAGGAGCATTATACGCTTACCAAGATGCTCATTTGCCCGCAGAAAATTATATTCGGGCTCATTGATCATTTTCTGAAAGTCTGGGAGCATTGCCTTCACCTCCGATGGAACTGGGCTTCACTTTCGTATGCGGATTATACCATACCGCTTGCCCGTTTGCCACCGGAAATCTCCGCTTTGCATCTTTCCAAATGCCCTGCGCATTCAGCCTCTATGCTACATCAGCAAAAGACTCAAAAATGCGGTGCCCGAACTCAGGCACCGCCGAATCTATATTAAGCTGACTCTCACGGAGCCAGGCGTTCCAGCGCGGCTTCCGCTTTATCACTCCCATGCTGCGCCGCATTCTCATACAGCTTTCATACGACACGTCACTTACTCTGGGCGAAGAGCCAATCACGCACAGCCTCCAGTTTGTAGGCATAATCAAAGCTGGTCATATGCTCTCCCGCGCCCATAGATGCGGTCTGTCCTTCCGCCAGCGTGGTTCCGGCGGTGAAGGTCACGAAGTTGGCATTGTTGCCCTCCGCCAGCATGGCAGCTACATTGGCTTTTTGGCTATCGGCATCATCCTGCGCGCCCCATTCGCTGTGGCTGTAAGCCGCCCCGTCAGCGTCGAATACAGCCAGCAGATCACTCTGCCCTGCGGAGGCCTTGGGATCCCCGGCGGAAACGATATAGAAGAACGACTCATCCTCCAATCCGCTCAGCAGGGAAGTATCCCACTGGCTGCCTACGAACAGGTAGGCGGCGAAGAAGTCTGGATAGGCGATGCTCAGATAAAACGAGGTCATTCCGCCCATGGACTGGCCTGTGGTGTACATCCGGTTGGTATCGATGGAGTAGGTCTCTGTCAGGGACTGCAGCAGCCGCATGGCCACATCGATCTGGGTGGAATGATTGAAGTTATCATCCACCACCGTTTCCGTAAACACAGGCACCACCACAAAAGCCGGATGTTTGGCCTGCTCCTCCTCTGTGGCCCAGATGAGGCCGCCCCAACCCTGGGTTAGTACATAGCTGGCTTCCCGGCCCACAACGCTGGAATCAGGGATGAACTGAATCAGAGGATAGCTCTGGGTTTCATCATAGTCCTCAGGAATATACAACTGATACTGCAAACTGGTTCCGGTTTCTGCGTCCTCATAGGTCAGCAGTTGGAACTTCGGGGCCACTTCGGCGATCATCTCCTGCAACTCGGTGTCGCTGGATTTGTCCACGCCGCCGCCCATACCTCCGCGCATGCCTCCTTGACCGCCGGGGCCTCCCTGACCTCCAGGACCGCCCTGTCCACCTCTTCCTCCAGGGCCTCTCTGGTCTCCCTGTCCCTCCGCAAATGCCGCACAGCTTACGCAAAGCAGCGCCAGGGCAAGAATAAAAGCAATCAGTTTCTTCATGGTGGAAATCCTCCTCGCTCAATTTGGATATCCGGTCTTACGCTTTCGCTGCTCGATATCGTGTTTTATTATATGACGAAACCTTAAATGAACCTTTAAGCTCAGAAAAATCTATGGGAATTATTTTTCCGCGGACTGCTGGTTCTGTTTTTTCGCTATTGTATACTCAGCTTCCTGAAAGCGGACTGTTCCTGTCTCCGCCCCGACCAGGCGAATGGTCACGGATGTCAGATCCGTATCTATCGCCAAGTCCTGGATGTGCTTTTCAGGCACAGGCTCAATCCATACGCTCTGCCAGATTCCGCTGACCGGCGTGTACCACATTCCGCCCCGATCCGTCTTTTGTTTTCCCCAGGGTCTGGCATAATCCAGCGGATCCACCGCGATTACCTCCAGCAGGTTCTCCCCGGAAACAAGGTATTCCGTAATATCCAGCTGAAAGGGGAGGTAGCCGCTGATAAAGTGCCCCGCGTCCCTTCCATTGATCTTTACATCGCATTCCTGATCCACCGCGCCGAAATGCAGCAGGATCCTCCGCCCTTCCCAGGCCTCCGGAACGGAAAAGCTTCGGAAATAGAAAAGCGGTGTCCCGGGGGAGGAAACCTCGTGAATCCCGCTGAGCAGGCTTTCCGGGCAGAAAGGTACCCGGATCTTTCTCAACTCAGCATCTCTGCTTCCGATCTTGAAATCCCATTCACCATTCAGGCATGCCCATTCCTGTCTCCGCAGACGGGGCCTGGGATAAACATTCCAGGGCGTTCCCTGAAGTTTTTCCCCTGTGGAGGTCATCAGATCCCGCAACGGCTGTTTTTCTTTCTTGCTCATATATCTCTGTCAGCACTGACGCTGATTCCTTCTCACCCGAATTTGTGCTTTCTTTATTTGCTCCGCATGCTTACCGGAAAATACTGACCTGTACCCCGCCGGGAATAGGCTTTACCTCTGCCGAAAGAACAGCTGTCTCCCAGTCCGCCAACACCGGGGTATCCGTCACGATTGTCGGACGGAAGCCTTCTGAAAATCTGCCTTCATTCTCAACGAACACCTGGCAGTCATTCCCGGCACAGTCCTTACCTCTCAGCAGGTACCTAGCGGAAAGGAATGCTTCTTCTCCCTTACCCATTTTCTGGGTATCAACTCCACCCTCCGCAATGGTTCCGTTGAATTTTTCTCCAGAAGCCCTGCCAGTAAAGGGAATCATCACAATATCTCGTATCTGCCCTGAAACCCTGTAGGCCGGTTTGCACTCCACGTCTATCGTCAGCAACAGCTCTTTAGCCACCCTTTGACCCCTCCTTATCCCTATACAATAGGTCCTGCCTTTATTTCTCCCGACTCCAGCACAGCCAACTACATCTCCAGGTCAGATTTTCATGTCGTACCCATGAATTTTCCCGTAGTCCAGCCCTTCCAACATATACGGCCGCGGTTCTTCCGCAGGACCCCCCAACGCAAGGATTCCAGCTACCCGGTAGCTCTCCGGTACACCAAGTATCTCCCGGACATTTACTTCCGCATCTTTCCCAAGCAGGGTAGAGCGCAGATGAATCTGAACCCAGCAGTTGCCGATACCTTCCTCAGTGGCCATAAGCATCATATGAGTCAGCGCGATCGAGCAATCCTCGATCCAGGTATCCGCCTTTTTCTCATCCCCGAATACCACAATTGCCGCCGGTGCATCCGCAAGGAATCCTCCGCCAGCCTGTTTTGCCTTGGATAGCTGTTTCAGCGTCTCTCTGTCCTGAATCACGTACAACTCGCAGGGTTTTCGGTTCCTGCTTGTTGGAGCCAAAAGCCCCGCCTGCAGAATTCTCCGAAGCTTAGCATCGGGAATCGCTTCACCCGTAAATTTGCGGATACTCCTCCGCTTCTGCATAATTTCCAACAGACTCATTCTTCATTCCTCCAAATGTCGGTTTGCCCTTTTCTATATTCGATACCCCTATGCCTGTCCAGCTTTCGTTTCTCCTGCTCTCTTTTCAGGATATTTCCATAGCCGTCTTTTGCCAGTTCGAGCCTTCACACGCCCTCCATCCGGATCTGTTCCGCCTGCCTTATCCCCAAACAATAATCCTTGTACCAGCAGTCATAGGGTGAACTGCACTGTTCTCCCGGCGCTATCTCGATTTCCTCCGCCTGTTTCTGTATCCTGTTCAGATTCCATATGTGCTCGTTAACCCAAGTGTAATACCCTTTAGCCTCTTTGGTAATCTCCACAGGCACGAATGGATTGCTTTCCTCTGGTCCATGGGTCACGATAAAAATACGGTCAATCTTCAACCCGCTACGGGTAATGATAAAGTACTGGAAACCCGCATCCCGGATGAACTGTTCATGCACCTCTGAGGCGTTTTTCACCTCGTAGAAATCATGCCCCGTCGCCGTTTTCCGCAGAATATCCACTGCACAATAGTTGTTGTAGGAGCAGAAGGCCGCCTCACAGATCACCTCCACCCCACGTGCCAGTGCGTCCTTGGTTTTTGCCAGCATCGCCTTCTTATCCGGAATCTTTTTTCCCGGGAGATACACCGTCATCTCTTCGTAGGGTCCGAACATCCCCATCGCCCGATCTCCGAATTCGTTTCCCGCCTCCAGGCGGGCCTGCACCTCTGGCGGAATGGCCTGTAGCCCCGGCTTGTGTTTGTCCAGCCACAGCATTTTCGGGCACTGTATGCCTCGCATAAAGCTTGTTTTCGTAAGGGCCAAGTTTTCCCCCTCCTTCCCGCATACAGACGACAAATCTTCTTTCATATGATAAAGCCCCTTGCCAGAGGCGCTTTCCAACATTTTTGTCCTGTTTTTGAACCCGCTGATTCAAAAACACTCAGTCCAAATTCCTTAACCATATTCCGAAGAAAGTTTACCATATTCATACATCCATGTCCAAAGTAATTCGTGCGTTTCTGCCAACCTTTTCTCACGCTTTCTCTGTCAAGAGCAGCCCGGCTCATTTGCGCCTGTTTTCTCTCTTTGGATGCGCTATTTTCGATGCATCTCGTTCTTGAGTGCATTACAAACTATAGACTCGCGCCTTTCCCCATGATATACTTTTCCCATCAACCAGTGAGGTGCCTCCAAGATGGGCGTGAAGGGAGGAAAAAGCATGAAGCGACTAAAGAAGTCGGTAAGCATCCTTAGCAAAAAAAGATCCTGAAGCAAACAATAAGGAGGAAAAACCCATGAAACTGGCAGAAGCATTACAGGAAAGAGCTGATCTGAATCGCACCATCAAGGAACTTCGCGACCGTTTAGATCGGGTTGTTCTTGTTCAGGAAGGCGAAAAACCCGTAGAAGATCCCGTTGAATTGCTGTCTGAACTGGATAAATGATCAAGAGCAGTTAGTCCTCAGTATAAGCAGTCTCCTCCTGTTTCTGCGCACTTCATGAAGCTTTTCGAAATTCAAACTGCGGCCCGGATCAATGTGATCCGAGCCGCATATTTTTGAGATTTACACTTTATGAATATAGTCTTCTTTCCGTGGCGCTGCAGGGCGCTTTCCTTCCGGTTTTCCATAGCCCAGAATGACGTTGCCTACACCTACGTATTCCTCCGGAATACCCCAGGCAGCCTTCATTGCTTTGCCTTCCTCTGTCTCAAAGGATTCCCTGGCCCGCCAAATATAGCAGGAATCCAACCCTACAGCGTTTGCCGCATTCAGCAGATTGCCAATTACCAGGTTCGCATCTGCCAGCTCCAGCTGGCTTTCACTGTGCCCGAATACCACGATGACCGTAGGTGCACCATAGAATGTGTGAGCATCCTCTTTGCCCATTGCGCCGGCGTTCAGCTTTTCCAACCTTCGGATAGTTTCCGCGTCCTGAATTGCAACAATCAGGGGAGACTGCTTGCCCATCCCAGTAGGGGCATACTGTCCCGCCTCCAGGATCGCGTCGAGCTCCTCGTTCTTGATCTGACGGTCCTCATAAGCCCTGCAGGATCTTCTGGTTAACAGGTTGTTCAGCGCTTCGTTCATTTTCCCATCGCTCCTTTTCACGTTTATTCTGTAACATATTTTGAAAGAAAACCAAACACTGTCTGGAAGTAGGCTTCCGGTGCAAGATTGTAGGAATTACCGTGTCCCGCACCTTCTACCACAAAAAGCTGCTTCTCCGTCGGGCAAGCTTCATAAACCTGGTACACCATATCTGTATGAACGAAATTATCCTCCGACCCATGGATGAAGAGCATCGGAACCTTCGTTTTAGCTATTTGCTTCAGGGCAGATGCTTCCGTAAAGCTATATCCTGCACGGAGAGAAGAGATCCTGCTGGCAATATTCAAAACCGGGAAAACCGGCAAATGAAACAAGTAGGAAAGCTCGTCCGCAAAAATGTCCCATACCGAGGTGTAACCGCAATCCTCTACAATAGCCTTCACCTGGACAGGAAGTGCATCCCCGGCAGTCATCATCACGGTAGCCCCGCCCATGGAGATCCCATGCAGCACGATCTGCGCGTCCGAGTCCTGCTGAATAATCCATTCGATCCAGCGGAGCATGTCCTTTCGATCCGGCCAGCCCATTCCGATATAATCTCCTTCACTGTCACCGCAGCCACGAAGGTCCGGCAGTAAGGCGTTATATCCCCGAAGGCCAAAATAGGAGGCTGGTGCTCTCATGTGGGAATGATTTCCCCGATAGCCATGCACAGAAACCACCCAGAAATGCGAAGAATGGTCCGTGAATACCACCTCGCCATTCAGTGCCAACCCGTCCTCTGACAGAATCTGCACTGTTTCCACTTCAGAAGCGGCAAGCCAGTCCTCCGCCTGCTTGGCTTGGAGCTGCCAGTTTTGCATAATCTCCTGGGTGGTTTCCTCCGAAAGGGTGGATTCCGGGGCTACATTTCCGGTTCCGGTATATCGGCCAATCGCAAAGCTAACCAAATAGTTTTCTCCCCAGAAAAGCCCACCGCCTAACACGAGGGCAAGGATCACAGCTGTTACGATCAGGATCCTTCGGGTTTTATGTTTTTCGTCCGTCTTCACTCTGAAATACTCCCGTTTACGCTTCCTGCGCCACCAAGGTAGCATATACGTTATTTCCTCCGGTAAAAGCAGGCCCGGATCAGTAACAATGAGTTTCACCTTTTCATCCAGAGCGTAAGCAAAGTGGTAAAGAGCGATTCCCATGTCTACTTTCTGAAGATCCCAGCCAGTAGCATCTACATAGCCCTTGCTCTTCTTTTCATAGAAATGAGCCAGGTTTCTGTTGATCACCACCCGCCAGGGCTGCCTGTTCACAGCGGAGGGAGCCCAGCGTACCATTTCCAGCGCTTCCCTCCATGGCGTGTTCTCCGCAAGAGGATGGTCAAAATCCTGATCAAAAAACAGATCCGGGAAATCCAGCCGGCTGTCCGCCTTGACGCCTTTTCGCATCATGGTTTCCCGCAGCGACATCTTGTCAGCCGGATATCCAAGAGGACTGATGCAGGGCATAACTTCGTTTTCATGCAGATCGATTGCCTTCTCGAAAGCCGGTCTGTTCATCGTTCCCGCGATCCAGGTGGTCCCGATTCCCAGGCTTTCTGCGTACAGTACCAGCTTTTCAAAGGCATACCCGAAGGCTTCCTCGCTGTGAGGGAGCCGCGGTATTTTGCCTGCAATATAGGTATCCGTGCCTACGACAACAGGAACAGACAACCCGTTTTCCTTCGCGCTGAGAAGCTTCCACTGAATCTTAATCCCATAGGGTGTCTGGATGCCGTTCGCATATGCGATTATTTTTTCAGCATCCTCCGGTCGGAGCGGGTTGCCATCAAAGGTTCTCACGCTTCTGCGATGACGGATCAGTTCCATCCCAGTCACAGCTGCAAGCCCTCCGTCCAGATTTTCAGATCTGGTTCGGATACTTCTCCGCCCAGGCGCTTCCCGGTATCCACACAGGCCTTCTCACCCACCAGAGACTGAATCCGTTCCGCAGTCTTCCCGATATCGCTTCCGCCGGAGGTGCAGAAGGGGATCACCTTCTTGCCGGTGAAGTCATAGGAGGTCAGAAAGGTGTCCACCACGCTGGGTTCCCGGCCCCACCAAATCGGGAAACCGACGAACACATCATCATAGACGGAGAAATCCTCCACTTTTCCGGTAATTGCAGGACGGCAGTCCGGATTCTTCATCTCCAGTGTGCACCGTGACTGAGGATTTCTCCAGTCCAGATCGTCGGCGGTATACGGCGTCTCAGGCGTGATCGCAAAGCAGTCCGCTCCCTCCACTTTGGCGATCTCCGCGGCGACCTTGGCAGTGACTCCGCTGACAGAAAAATAGGCGACTAGTTTTTTACTCATAACAGCTCCTTTCGACAGTTTCGTCTTTTCTATAAATCTCAATAAGGATTATCACTTTACAACGGAATCCTTATCTGATATGATTCTATAGCACGGATTGATCTCTGTCAATAAGTGAAAAGATCCGTTGCAAGGAAGGAATTCCTGAGCAAGGGAGGAATTGAAATGTCTCAGGAACAGAATTGTCCATGCGCGGCATATTGCGCCCTGCAAGCCACGCTGGAAAGCGTTGGAGGAAAATGGAAGCTGCCAGTGCTTTGTTCACTGACGGCCAATGGTTCAAGCAGGTATAACGAGCTCCTGAAGAACGTGAAAGGGATCTCCAATACCATGCTGTCTCAGACCTTGAGGGAGTTGGAGCGGGATCATCTGGTGATTCGCAAAGTGTTTGCCGAGATCCCCATCCGGGTCGAATACGACCTGTCTGAGGATTCGCGAAAGCTGCAGCCGATTATGCTTGAACTAATCAAATGGCAAATATCGCGTAACCAGTAAGCCTTGGCATCATCTCAACCCGCAGGTCACAGAAAAGCAAGATTGGTCGCCTTTATCGCAAGCTATGTTTTCATATGGATTCTGTACGGTTTCAATAAGAAGGAGAGAGATTTATGAACCATTGCGGCATAAAAGTACTCAATACCGATCGTTTACAGTTAAGGCCCTTTTCCATGTCTGATGTACCTGCAATGTTTCGTAACTGGGCATCCGATCCTGAAGTCACGAAATATTTGACATGGCCGCCACATGCCAACGAAGAAATAACCAGCGCTGTACTCAAAAGCTGGACGGAATCTTACAGCGCCAAAGATTACTATCAATGGGCTATTGTATTGAAGGAAAACGGGAATGAACCTATTGGCAGCATTTCCGTGGTTGGCATGAACAATGACATTGGCATGATTCATATCGGCTACTGTCTTGGCCGACCTTGGTGGCACCAGGGAATCATGTCCGAATCCCTGAAGGCTGTCATAGATTTCTTCTTCGATGTAATCGGAGCAAACAGAATTGAAAGCCGCCATGATCCCCGGAACCCTCATTCCGGTATGGTAATGGTAAAATGCGGTATGAAGTTCGAAGGGACTCTGCGTTCTTCCGACAGAAACAATCAGGGCATCTGTGACGCCAGCTGGTACGCGCTGCTCCGCAGCGAAAGATGATATCAGTCTTCAGGAAACAAGAAAGGGGGGAACCCGTATGAACCGAAGAAGGATTCAGGTACTGCTGGTTCTCTTTACGGCAGTAGTTCTTCTATCCGGATGCGTTTCCACCGCGAACCAGCCACCGGCTCAAGTTTTACAAACAGAAGTTCAGGAGGTACAGGACATGAAAACTATTTACCTTGCAGGCGGGTGTTTCTGGGGCGTACAGCGCTTCTTCGACCAGTTTGACGGAGTCATCAGTACCGAGACAGGCTATTCCTTTAAGGTCATTTCGCACCGTTCCTAAGCACCTGCACCTGCGTTACATTTGGATTCTGTACATCTTCTATGGGGGAGTAAAGCCATGAGCCTGACATCCATCGCTCTGAAGTTCGCGGTTCCCAGCCCCAGGATCGAAAGCTTTCAAAGATATCTGTTTATCGGGCCCCACCCGGATGACATAGAGATCGGAGCAGGCGCTACCATTGCGAAACTGATTCAGCAGGGAAAGCAGGTTGCCTTCCTGGTCTGCCTGGACGGGAGATACGGAGATGGATTGTCCGGGGGAATTACCGGAGACAATCTAGCCCGGCTGCGCAGAGAAGAGTCTATTCGAGCGGCAGCCTCTCTGGGTGTAAAGGACGTTTATTTTCTGGGGAGAACCGCTCCCGAACGGTTTGTTCAGGCCTGTTCTCCGGAGGAAATAGACTCCGCAGAGCCTGTTTGTGACGGCGGCTTTTATGATCCGAAGGATCTTGTTCACGGCATTGCAGACGCTGTGATTCACTTGCAGCCGGAAATCATCTTCGGCCCAGACCCGCTTTCCCGAAGTGAGAGCCATCTGGATCACCTGAATACAGGAACGGCCGTGCGTCAGATTGCCTGTTTCGCGCCTTATGCGGGAATCATGGACCGATACCTGAATGAGGGTCGAAAGACGGGAGAAACCAAGGCTCCTGTTCAGGCAGTCGCCTTCTATATGACAGCCCGTCCTAATCGATTCGTTCACACCTCTAAAGCGCTCATGAACCGTCAGCTCCAGGCAATTCGGGAGCATAAAAGCCAGTTCCCGCAGGGCTCCGGAGAACTGAGCTCCGTACAGACTTATCTTAAGCTTCGCTCTGTGGACTTCGGGCTTCGGCGTTGCTCCCTTCACGCGGAAGGATTCCGTGTATATAACGCCACCCAGATGCACTGCCTCCCGGAAGCCGGAGAATAAGGTTATCAAACCTCTCGGTCCCAAAAGAGCCCGCAGCATCCCGCCGCGGGCCCGTCTTTTACTCTTCGATAATCCTTCCGTCCCGGGAAATCACAACTACCTGCCAGGGAATGAATTTCCCGCTGTTTCGCAGCGCGTTTTCCGCGGCCCGCTGCAGTCCTCCGCAGCAGGGGACCTCCATCCGCACAATGGTTACTCCCTTTACATCATTGTTGGAGATAATTTCCGTCAGCTTCTCCGTATAATCCACGTCATCCAGCTTCGGGCAACCGATCAGCGTGATCTTGCCCTTCATAAAATCTTTCACGCAGGAACGATTACGGACAGCCTGGGACTGGTGCTGGACGGCAGCGTAACCATCGAGAGCAACGACCTGTGGGGGAATCGGACTATTCTAAGCCATGTAGGGAAGGGGCATCTTTTCGCTGAAACCTACGCTCTGCTGGAAAATGAACCTATGCTCGTAGACGCAGTTGCCAATGAATACTGCCGCGTTTTATTTCTTTGCGTGCGCGGGATTAAGGAACAGCAAGCAGCAGGGAAGGAATGGGCATTCCGCCTCCTGTCCAATCTGCTGATGATTTCAGCCCACAAAAATCTGACACTTTCAGGCAGAAGCTTTCACACCTCTCCTAAATCCATTCGGGGCAGAGTAATGGCCTATCTCCAGTCTGTTTCTATTCAGAAAGGCAGCCGGGAGTTCGATATTCCCTTTGATCGTCAGCAACTGGCGGATTACCTGAACCTGGAGCGAACGGCCTTGTCCAAGGAACTAGGGAAAATGCAGCGGGAAGGAATCATCAAAGTCCGAAAGAACCACTTTTGTATTATGCTGGAGGCAGAAGATGTCTGAAGATAGAGTATTGCGAATCGAAAAGCTGGAATTGTCGGAGATCCGTCAGATTATCATTCTTACCTGACCCATGATTTTCCATTGAATGAGCGTAAACCGCTTCGAATGATCAAAGCAGCCTTGAAGCGCAGGGAATACAGATGCTTTGGAGCAAAGGATTCAGAAGGCCTGAAGGCATATGCCTTCTTCGTTTGTATCCAGAATGAAAGCGAGAAGCTATTCCTTTTTGACTATCTTGCGGTCATCAATGAATATCGTGGAACAAGGATCGGAAGCCAGGTCTCATCCGGAAAAGGCAGATGCACCGCGTTTCCATCCTGGAAGGATACATTGGAAACGCCTTCCGCCCTGGCGTTATCTTCACAGCGTTTCTGTGAAAAAACGGCCTTATATGCGCCGCTCCAAATATCGCAGCCCACCATTTTCGCCTGCGGATTCCGCTTGGCGGAGGCAATGGTCAGCGCATCGCTGCCGCAGCCGACATCCAGGCCGGTCCCGCCTTCGGGCAGCTGTACATATTCGGCCGTTCCCTCTACGATCACCTTGGCCAGCTTTCTCTTCCCATTATAATCAAAGGCACGGTGCATCACTGTCATCCAGATTGTACAGATCAGCAGCACCAACGTGCCTAAACCCAGAACCCAGGCGCATATGGTCCTCCCGGTCCCGCTCCAGACCATTTCGGTAGCGCCGAACAGTACATACAGAATGAATACCACCGCCGTCCCCGCGGCCAGTTCCAGTATTTTAATTTCGCCAACTGCCCAGGTCAGCGATTTTCATTCTACTGTAGGGTGCTTTCTGTTTCAACCACCCGCCTCCTTGTCGGGATCACTTTGAATTATACAGGAAGCTCACTTTCAACCACGTCTCTAATCACAGGGGAATAAACTTCATCAAATCCTCCACGACCTTCTCAGGTGCGGCATTATTCATATCCAGCTTGTTAGGAATCCCTTCATAAACTTTCCCATACCATTTCAGATCTTCCCGGATTTCTCGGAGATAATACACCCTGTGTTTCTCCTTATACTCGTTATCCTCATAGGCCACATCGTCCTCATCGCTGAAAACAAGCCTTTCAAAGATATTTTCCGGTGTATCCCTCAACTCAATTGGGATAACATCCTGTCTTTTCAGCAGAGGCTTCAGGTACTTGATATAGGAAATGGGTGTAACCGCGATTACCTTGGAGGCTTTGTCTCTGGTCAGCTGATCCATAACCAGGCCGCGCTTCCTGTCCCGATCCTCTAAGGTCCCTCTGTTCACAAATTCTTCTAGCGTTGTCTCGTAAAAGGCGCAAACTTCCGCATCAAGGTCATGGAAAGGCAGAGCAAGCCTTTCAGCCAGCAATTTCCCGGCTGTTGTTTTGCCCACATTGGATACTCCAAACAGCAAAATAAGCATCTTTACACTGTCCCGCGGATGACCAAATTTCATGCTGAATGGAGCGCTAAAATGGCGGACACGATGATTCCTTATCTCTCTTCACTATCTTCAATTAAGCGAAATACGCCTTTGGCGGACTCGAATAATGATTAAGGGGTAAAATAATCCCCCGGACAGTTTAATGCTACCCGGGGGAACGATACCGTTAAACAGAGGTTAAGCCTGTGTTTTGACGAAACTCGCTTTCGGAGACACCAGCGCGTTTCGCGGCTTCCGCAACGGTCAGAATCTTGTCTTTCACTAACTCTGCAAGCGTTTTATATACGCCTTTTGCCATGCCTCTAGCTTCTCCTCTGGCTTCTCCTCTGGCCTCTCCTCTAGCCTCTGCCTTCTTAAAATCTGGTGCCATAATTTCCTGTAACGCTTCGCACATCTCCGACTCCTCCTTGTAAATCTGATCGTATAGCTCCTTGTTCGCTGACACGCTGACCTGAAGCACCGCGTCAATTTTTTCCCGGTCACCTTGTTCCTTCATTGCCTGGGCTTCCAGCAGGAATGCTTCAACGTCTTCCCGCTTGGCTCGCATTGATAACACCTTTAGCCCGGCGTGACCCTTTGAATCAAGCCTTCCCGTCGTAATAATCTGGGTAGGGAGCATGCTATACCCTTTGACTTCATATATCCCAGGATGGCGTTCTACGATTTTTGCTCCCAGGCCTTTCAGTCGGCTCATCAATTCCCGCGGATAGGTATCCCTGATCAGTGAGACAGTCATTTCCTCCGCAGGGATTTCATCCAAACGAGCGCCGGATGACTTGTAGAACCCCGCGTAGGACTGTACTTTGAAAAACACGTCTATACTAAGTTCATCCGCTGGGGACTTGTATTCGACAACATTGTGCTTCCTGAAGAATTCTCCAATCTCGTTATCGATTTTCTCATCCGCCAGCTTTTTGATGATCAGGATGTCTATGGAAAGAGGGCCACGGGTTAATTCATGTTCTGATTCAAACGATAGCTGATAGTTTTTTAGTTCCAGCTCAATTCCAGCGAAAAAGCCAGGATGCCACTGGATAGTTTGCTTCTCTGCCATCTGCGTGTTCCTCATTCCAGAGATTATTATACAAGCTTCCCAGGTTTCCCGCAACTGGAAGATTTCTGTTTTTCCATATAGCTGGGCTCGCTTCGAAACTATTTTCTGCCGGACTGCTGGGATGCGTTGCATGAAGGTCAATTCTTCTTCACTTCCGTGCAGTCATTCAGCTTGGCCAGCTGGCTAAAGCCTTCTTTTTCAGCGGCACCCCAATATAGCTCACAGTGTCTTCCGGTTTTTCGGCGGGTTCCGCGTATGCCTCCAGAGAATAGTTTCCTGCCAGCTCGTAATCTCTCAGCGAGGGAAGCCATTCCGTCCAAATCTTCGTCGGAGTGCAATCCTTGCCCTTCTGCCATCCTATATGATATGATGGGACAAACATGGAAAGGAGCTCAAAATCTTGTTTACAATCGCTGATGGCAAGAAGATCCGGGCTGTGTTTATCAAAAGCAATCTCGCTGTCCATGGCAGGGAATGCATCGTTTATACCGGGGATTCCGCTCAATTTTTGCTGATTCAACCGGTAGATCAGCATGACCTGGAGGTGCTGGATACGGAGATACAGCATATAGAAGCTCTATCCGCTGTTCCATTTACCCTCGCGGCCTTTCGAGTAATAGATTGGAACCAGGATTTATCTCCCTGGGAGGCCCCGCCTGTATTCGGGAAAGACGGGTTTGGGAACGGAGCGGCAAATACCTTGAAACTAATCCAAACCAGCCTTTTGCCTGAATTGAAGAAGACTTATGCCCTTCGAGGAAATATTCCGGTGATTCTCGGCGGATACTCCCTGGCCGGCTTCTTTGCCCTATGGAGCGCCTACCAGACAGATGCTTTCTCCGCTGTGGCCTGTGCTTCCCCCTCCGTATGGTTTCCCGGATGGATAGAGTATGCGGAAACCCGCGCCCCTCGCTGCGAGACTGTCTATTTGAGCCTTGGTGATCGGGAGGAAAAAGCCCGCAATCCTGTGATGGCCAGGGTAGGGGAGTGTATTCGCCGGCAGGATGATCTGCTGGCACAAACCGTTCCGGCAGAGAACCATACGCTGGAATGGACCGCTGGAAATCACTTCCAGGAGCCCGATCTTCGTACCGCCAAAGCCTTTGCTTGGTGCATAAAGGCCTTGAATGGCCACAAGCAATAACCTACCTAAAAGTGTTCTACGGATTGAAAAAACACCTTTGATAAGATATAATCCTTGCTGAGCAGAAAAGCTCGGAAAGGAGTTTCCCAGTATGAGTGTATATGATTTTACAGTGAAGGATAACAAGGAACAGGATGTTTCTCTGCGTGAATACAGCGGGAAGGTGCTGCTGATACTCTACAGGCCCGCGGAAACAGATTGGGTGATTTAAGGTGGAATTAACAAAAGACAGTAGACTCCAGGAGAACCGCACCACTGGCGCGATTCTCCTGAACATGATTTTAGCGGCGGTCAGCCTGTTCGTAAACGGGTTTGGGGTGTACCTGACGATTCAGGCCAACCTGGGGGCCGCGCCCTGGGATGTGTTGAACCTGGGTGTTTCCCATACGTTTAACATGCTGTATGGAAACGCCTCCGTTTCCATTTCCCTCCTGATTCTGCTCATAGATATCCTTTTGAAGGAACCCATCGGCATCGCCATGTTCATCGATGCCGTCGTGGTAGGGAAGGCTGTCGATTTCTTCAACTGGATTCATGCAGTTTCCCCTGCCACATCGCTCTGGCATGGAATTCCGATGATGCTGATCGGCCTGTTTATCCTGGCCTACACTCAATATGGCTACATGATTGCCTGCCTGGGCTGCGGTCCCCGGGACACACTCCTGGTTGGACTTTCCAAGCGGTTGAAAAAGCTGCCCATCGGTGCGGTCAGCATAGGGCTGCTTAGCGCAGCAACCCTGATTGGCTGGCTTCTCGGCGGCCCTGTGGGCATTGGTACCCTGATCTGTGCCTTTGCGACGGGTCCCATTATGCAATTTGCCTTCCAGACTGTAAGATTTGACGCGACCCACATTCATCACCAGCGGCTTAAAGATTCTTTTAGTGTTATCTTGCACCGTTCTTAAGCGCCTACTCCTAAATTCTTGTTATCATAAGAGAATTAACTTCAAGGCTGCGCCTGCTCCCCCTCCGCGCCTGATTCACTGGCAGCATCCAGATACTTTCTCGCCGCCTGCAGCGTTTCCTTGTCCGTATCGTAGGTCATGGCTGCCACAGCATCATCGAAAGGCAGCCACTCCAGGGCGGAAACCTCGCTCTCCTGATTAATCAGCAGATCCGTTTTCGCCCGGGCGATAAAGAATACTACATCCTTATGAATCCCTTCAAAGGGCGAATAGGAAATCGTATGCCGGAACCCGGTATCCAGATCCACTTCCAGGTTCGTCTCCTCCCGGATTTCCCGGAGGGCGGTCTCCTCCTCCGTCTCATTGCCCTCCACGTGCCCCTTCGGGATAGATGTATGCCCCAGGGCCATATGCTCGATCAGGAACAGAGGGCTCGTTCCCTCCAACTTATATACCACCGCGCCGCAGGATTTCTCCAGCTTCATTGGCCTTCCTCCTCCGCAAATTCATCTGGCAGGCCCATCATACCATCCAGCCCTTGGCATTTCAATCTCAGAAACCTTTTTTTTCTCCCGGAAAGCCCGCGCAAAAATCTCTCCGCAATCTTCCTCCGCAAAATGAGGATACTAAAGGGGAACTGCTGTTCCTTTTTTCTCTTCATCCTTTTCCTGGTTTTTTACCAACTACTTTCAGATAATCTTCCGGATCAGTATCGCCTTCAGTATTAATCAGAAGAATTACAGAATCCTTCGTGATTCCATAGATTTTCCTGAGTTCGGGATGCTCCAGAACCGCCATAGCTGTCCCAAGAGTTACCGCGCCGGACTCCCCGGCTGTAATCGGAAGATCATCTCCGCAAGGCCGCGCGTATTTTCGCATTCCGTTCCTCGTGATTTCATCATCACAGGCCCAGAAAAAGGAAGCCTGATCCCGAATGATTGGCCAGACTGTTTTGCTCGGTGTTCCACAGTTCAGCCCGGCCATAATCGTTTCCGGATTACCGTCAATGGAATGGGGCCTACCGTCACCCGCTTGAACAGAAGCATAGAAGCAGGCGGCTGCGCAGGGCTCTACAATGGAGAATACGGGCGGGCGATCCGAATAAATATCAGACAGTCCATCCAACACGGCCCCGGCCATTGAACCGACCCCTGCCTGCAAAAAGACATGCGTTGGTTTCAGCACCCCTGCCTGCTCCTTGAGCTCCTGTGCCATCGTCAGATAACCCTCCGAAATCCACTGGGGATACTTTTCATATCCTTCCCATGCTGTATCCTGAATCAGGATCCAGCCTTTTTCTTCGGCCATTCTGGCAGCATAAGCTACGGTGCCGTCGTAGTTCAGATTAGTAATAACTGCGGTTCCGCTGCCCGCTTCTTCGATCGCCTGTCTCCTGCTCTCCACGGTGCCAGCAGGCATGAAAATAGAAGCCTGACAGCCAAAGATGCCCGCGGCCCAGGATACGCCTTTCCCATGATTTCCGTCTGTCGCGGTTACAAAATGCATCTCCGCACAGGCCTCTGCGTATGATTCCTGACGTAAATCATTGAAACAAGTCGTCTCAGGATTTAGTCCCAGTTTCTCACAGAGGATACGGAACATGGCGTAGCTGCCGCCCAACCCCTTGAATGCCTTCAGATGAAAGCGGGTTGACTCATCCTTTACAAGGATATCCCGTATCCCCATTTCCTTTGCAAGAGAGTGAAGATGTACCAGCTGCGTTGGCGCATAGCCGGGAACACCCTGATGAAACGCAAGCGTTATAGCTGCAGTATCCTTCGAAAATACGTGAGATTTGGCTGGTTTAATATCGTCTGATTGATCGATTACATCGAATTCTGAAAAATGGTACTCCATCTCTTTCCCTTCCTCCCAGTCTCTATCAATCCGGCTTTTTGGATCGCATAGCCAGAAATGTAGGAATACCCAGCTCGTGAAGCCGTCCAACTTCGTTTGTATCCTCGTATATATCTGTCATAATGAACCCCGCTTCCAGCTGGCCGCCAATCTGCTCTTCCAGGGAATGTGAAAACTGGACGCCGCAGTCTGCGTCAGTTAACTGTTTCATCTGCTCCGGATTTTTCAGGGGATTAAAAGGCAGATGATTAATAATCTTCTCTTCTGACTCATCTACGATGTAGTTCACGTAATGATCTGTACCCGAGAGCAGGATTCCGCCCGGCTTCAGGACTCGGAAGCACTCTCTCCAGATGGATCGAACATCTTCCACGTAGCAGTTTGAAACCGGATGAAAAATCAGATCAAAGGAAGCATCTGAAAAGGGAAGAGGTTTTGTCATATCCGCCCGGATAATTTCTATCTCATATCCATCACGATCAGCTACCAGGCGTTCGCTTTCCAACTGTTTTTCCGAATAATCCAGCACGGTACACTTCGCGCCTAATGCCGCGAAAATAGGCATCTGCTGTCCACCGCCGCTGGCCAGCCCAAGAACACGCTTTCCCCGCAGTGCCCCAAACCAGCTCTTCGGCACGGGCTTTGTCGGTGTCAAATATACCTCCCATGAGCCCTGAACAGCACGCACCCAGACTTCATGATCTATCGGTTTTCCCCATTCCCAGCCTTCCTCCACCCATCTATCGATTGTTTTTGCATTAATCTCCTGATAATTCATAGAAACACGCTCCTTCCAGACTGCGATTGCACGTCATTATACCGCGAAAATGCTTACCAGCAAAGTCTCCAATAGGATTTTGTATCGCATCCAAGTATTGACATACACTCACATTTGCAGCATGCTATATATAGCATATGAAAAGGAGCTGTGAGATATGAGTGACCTGCAGGAACTGACTAATGAACTGATACAGGATGAAGATTTCAAAGAAGAATATGAAGCGCTTCAACCGGAGATGGATATTACACGCGCCATCCTGGATGCTCGCATTAAAGCAGGAATAACGCAAAAGGACGCCTTCATTTTTATCTGAAAAACAGACTACACAATGCAAATGTACGGATCTATGTATGACAGCGTCTCCCCGTTATGACCTGAGGAACTTATAAATCAAAGGAGGTTGCCCCATGACTTTTCTCGAACTTGCCCAGCAAAGATACTCCGAGCGCTATTTTGACTCAAGGCCCGTAGAAAAAGAAAAACTGGATCTGATCCTGGAAGCTGGACGAATTGCACCTACAGGCTGTAACTATCAGCCGCAGAGAGTCTATGTCATTCAAAGCAATGAAGCAATGAAGAAAGCCATCAGTACCAAGGCTTCCCTTTGCGGATGCCCTATCGCACTCCTTGTATGCTATGACAGAGAAGAGGTCTGGAAGAACCCTGGAGACAGATGCTATAAAAACTACAACTGTGGAGAACAGGACGCATGCTCTGTCGCTGTCAGCATGATCTTTGAAGCGGAGGAACTGGGCGTTCATAGTCTCTGGATCAGGGGCTTTGATTCTCAGGATGTGATCGATGCGCTTCGGCTCCCGGAAAACCATGTGCCTGTCATGATTCTGGCCCTGGGCTATCCATCTGATAAAAGCCATCCGGCACATCTGCACGGAAAACGCAAACCACTTCAGGAAACTGTAAAATATATCTGACAGGGCAACTGAAGTTCATAAGGCATTAAGGCGCACGCATATGTTGCGCGTAGCTCAATGGTAAAGCGCCTGATTGTGGCTTAGGAGGATATCGGTTCAAGTCCGATCGCGCAACCTGCTTTAGAAACACAGCATTTTCTCGGATCACGGTTGACTTTTTCCGCGAAATGTCTAAGATTAATTCCAGAACGAAAGGAAGACGCAAATGGTTGAAATTCAAGGTGAGTTCAATGAGGCTAGCGGAATACTACCAGCAGCAGGCCTATGATTCCCTGAACCATCTGGGAAAGGAATATAAGGAAGAAATCAACCAGCAGCGGGTCGCCTATATCCAGTCCCTGAAGGAGCAGGGCCGGGAGAAAGAGATCAGCAAGCTGCTGCCCGCCTGGGAAGCAAAGCTTCCGCAATCTGAGCAAGTCGTGCCCTATGCAGTCGCCTGGTGTGAGGGGCAGCTCTTTGATGGTCGGGATCTTTACCACCTGCGTCAACAAGGGGACGCTGGATGAGTCTCCCTTCGCCTACAAGCCCATCGACGAAATCGTGGCCAACATTGAGCCGACGGCGGAGATTGTTTCCCGCCTGAAGCCGATTTACAACTACAAAGCAGGGGATGAGGAATAATATGAAAGAGGAAACTATTGCTCGCATCCGCAGGTTTTCAGCGGACAGGGACTGGGGTCAATATCACACCCCGGCCAATATCGTTAAATCCATCTCGATCGAGGCGGCAGAGCTTCTGGAATGCTATCAGTGGAGCGATGAAGCGGATCTGGAGCATGTCAAGGAAGAGCTGGCGGATGTTATCGTATATTGCCAGAATATGCTGGATGTCCTGAATCTGGATGTCGATGAGATCGTGAACAGCAAAATGACCAAGAACGAAGCGAAGTACCCTGTTGAACTGGCCAGAGGCAGTTCAGCAAAATACACTGAATTAAAAGCAAAAAGCCGGAACAAGACGTAACGGAAGGGAAACATGACAAAGGCAAGAAAAGCCAGACTGGAGGAAGCAAGGAGCTGGCTGGCTGAAAACTCTTTTTCAGATGACGCACATATTGTCAAAGCCTACCGGACCCGTTTCCAGGTAGACCGCAGATGTGCCATGGCCGAGCTATGCCTTCTCCATGTCCTCAGCCCTGAAAAGCAGAAAGCTTACGAGGCCGAGCTGGACAGAAAGAAGGCCAAGGAGGCGGCAAAAGCAAACGCGCAGGCTTTAATCGACGATTCAGATTCAGACGAAACCTTTGCCTATATCGCAGGATATACCTCCTGGGACATACCCTATGGTGTAACCTGGGACGAGTTGGAGAATCATCCGGAGTCACCGGAGGATATTGCGCCTTTTGCCGAATAGGAAAGCAAATAGTGCATTGTTATCGTATACGGGTTATGATTTCTAGCAGCTCTTACGGATTACAATCAGATATTGTCCGGATTGCTTGCCTTTTGCGGAATGCAATAATCCGGATGCTCTCCCAGCCAGGTTGTCTGGGGCATGCAGGACAGCATAGGGATCTCATCTTCTGAAAGGTTAAAATCAAATACATCCAGATTGGCACGGATATGCTCCGGACTGGAAGCCTTCGGGATCGGCAGAATGCCCTTCTGCAGCAGGAAGCGCAGGTTGATCTGATGTGCCGTTTTCCCGTATCGCGCTGCCAGGTCCATCAGGATTGTGTTTGCCGTCGTGCTGTTCTGATCTCCGCGTCCAAAGGGACTCCAGGCAATCGGCAGAACGTCATTCGCCTGGCAGTATGCTACCGCAGCTTCCTGGGAATAGCCCGGATGCAGCTCCAGCTGATCTGCGACTGGCTTTATTCTGCAATTCTCCAGGATATTTTTCAGATGGTGGGGCAGAAAATTGGACAGTCCCAGACGGCGTACTTTCCCTTCCTCCACCAGGCGCTCCATTATCCCGTAGGTCTCCAGATCCTGCTCTTTCCAGGGTTCATCCGCTTTTCCCGTTGCTCTGGGCCAGTGAATCATATAGATATTCACATAGTCCGTGCCCAGCCGGCGGAGGGAACGTTCCAGCGCGGCTCTGGGATCGGTCATCTCATCGATCCAAAGCTTTGTCTCAATGATAAAATCCTCCCTTGGAATTCCGCTCTCCTTCAGCGTTCTTCCCAATACCCGCTCCGTTTCATACAGGGAGGCAGTGTCAAAGAATCGATAACCTGCCTCAACGGCCGCCTTGATCGCGGCGCTTCCGTCATCCCCGGTGACCTGATAAGTCCCGAAGCCGATCTGCGGCACCTTCGTACCGTCATTCAGGGTAAAAGTGTTCATGCGCTGCCCTCCTTTTTACATGCCTGACTCAGCCGTTTCCGCCTTCCTCCGGTTCAATCGTGGCGTCCATTTCCACCACTCGATAGATCGGTTTGGTTTGCACTATATACTTGACCTTCTCATATGGATTCCGGTGCAGCATTCCATACATGACCACGAACTGCTTATCATCCAGTTCCATCGTCTGATGATAGCTCGTGTACCCGATTCCGCTGGGCAATGACTCTCTCAAACCTTCCGCGTAAATCAAGGTTGAACCGGGGTTCAGGTTTTCCTGAAAAGCCCACAGAGTCAAACCAATCTCGCTGCGCCAGGCCGTATATTGATCTGAGTCAAACAGCCCAAAATCCAGATCATTGGCATTCTCATAACCACTGGCGTGGTTACTGATTACCCACACGAAACCACTTCTGTCAAATGTTAAAGAAACCAACGGCTCCGTCATGGCCGCATCATCCGGATCGAAGCCCACCGCAGTATATCTCTGTGTCTCCTTATCCAGGGAGACGGACCAGATAAGTACAGACGCATCCTGAAAACCTAACGTGTCCAGGGTACAAATCTCCAGAGCATACTCCTCTGCGTCCGCAGGAGTGGAAATAACCCTATGATTCAGATGATCCATCGGGAAGACTACCTCAGGCAACCCGTAGTCGGCCCATAGTCCTCCTGCGGAAGCCACGGTATCGAAGAACTGAGGCAGTTCATCTCCGGACAACTGGTTGGAAATGTAGGCCGGATTGCGGTTCTCCTCCGGAATCACTGCCTCTACGGAGGTTATTCCGTAATCGTTTCCTTCCAGAGAGAAAGCGATTCTCAACATACGGGTGTCCGCATTCCTGCATAGAATCTCGATCCATGCCGTTCCGTCCAAGGACAGCAGCTCATCCTTTTCATTGAAAAAGGCATCCAGATCCAGCCGCTGCAGCTCCAACTTTCTGGCTGAGAAAATGATACCCTGGGTGAGGGTGCTGTAATCTTCAATCGCCGCGTCTCCTGTCAGCGACATATCTTCATAGCTGATCATGAAATACCGCTGGATGGCCGCCTGCCAGAACAGGTTCACCCCTGACTGAACCAGGGAAGGAATATCCGCGGTTTCCCAGCGCAGAGAGAAGGCAGTCTTCCCCGCATCCTGTTTTACTTCGCCGCGGTTCGCCGTCAGATCAAGATATTCTGCGATCCGCGCTCCGAGATTCATCATGGTTTCTGTTGGGATGGAATCCCGCAGCGCCTGTGTCTTGGGAACATTCGTAACAGGGAAATAATGTTTCACACCGCCGTAGTATTCAATCCCATAGCCTAATCCGCCATAATCTACGACAGTATATCCGTTCTCTCTTTCCGTGCCGTTTTCCCGCGGCGTCTTCAGGCTGATCGACTGATAGCAGTTTTCTCCCTCCTGGGCGTAAACACCGTCCGCATGCTTGAACAGCTCTCCATCCAGATAGAAATCGGCAGTCCCGGTCGCTGTGAAATTATCTGTATCCGTCAGCATTTTGTTTCCGGCGTTGAACATCGCCTGAAAGGGAGCCTTCGTCCATTCATTCGTCTCCAGTTCCGCCACAGCGCCTGCCGCCATGGAAATCATCAGGGCAAAAGCCGTCAGCCAGGAAATAAGTTTTTGAATCCTTTTCATTTTCTCTCCATCCTTATCTGTATTAATCCCTATGGAATCTCACAATGTTTTCCGCTGTATTCGTGTTGCCCTTTGCAGTAAAAGATCCGTATCAACAAGATCCATACCTAATGCAGGATTATACCATACCGCTAACGCGTTTGCCACTGGCAATCTCCGATAGATGATCTGGTTCCTCCGTTAAAGCCTGATTAGAAGACTGGTTGGAGTCGATGAAAACTGACCCGAGGGAAAGGGGAAGACGAGCAGCTTGCGGAAAGCTGCCGTAAAAAAGGACCTGTTATGCTACTCCACCGTCGAATACTCCCGTGATGCGAACCTACGACTTGCGCGGGCCTGGATACGATTTTCCAAGTCGTTTCGTTTTCAGATCTAATGAATAATCACTTGAAGTCTTCAGAACATGCGTTATAATAATGCGCGTTAGCACTACCTAACATGAAGCTGTCCAAGCTGTTTTCCCTTTGGGAATGATTGAAACAGATGCGTTGGAGTATCAGGCAATGGCATTTGAAGCGATACCAGGTGACTTCGCCGGGAAGCTTCTGGAGGTGCCGGTTGGAACGGGAGTTCTTTCGATGCCTGTATTTAAAACGTTGCGGGACGCGGATATTACCTGTCTGGATTATTCTGAAAAGATGATGCAGACCGCGCAGGAACGGGCAGGAGAAATGGGCATCAAGAATGTGCGCTTCCAACAGGGTGATGTAGGAAGTCTGCCCTTTGATGATGAGACTTTTGATATCGTGGTTTCTCTGAACGGATTTCACGCTTTTCCTGATAAGGAAGCCGCCTACAAAGAGACTTTTCGTGTTTTGAAGAAAGGCGGTATTTTCACGGGCTGTTTCTATGTGGAGAATGCGAATAAGCATACAGATAATAGAATGGGGTCTGCCATCACCGGCTTGAATGGAAGCATAGATGCAGGCAGCTACGCGAGGCTCTACAATGGAGAATACGGGCGGGTGATCAGAATAAATATCAGACAGCCCATCCAGCACAGCCCCGGCCATGGAACCAACTCCTGCCTGCAGAAAAACATGCGTTGGTTTCAGCACCCCTGCCTGCTCCTTGATCTCCTGTGCCATCGTCAGATAGCCCTCCGCAATCCCCTGCGGATACTTTTCATATCCTTCCCAGGCCGTATCCTGGATCAAAATCCACCCTTTTTCTTCTGCCATTCTGGCAGCATAAGCTACGGTGCCGTCGTAGTTCAGATCAGTAATGACTGCAGTTCCGCTGCCCGCTTCTTCGATCGCCTGTCTTCTGCTTTCCACGGTACCAGCAGGCATGAAAATAGAAGCCTGACATCCAAAGATCCCTGCGGCCCAGGATACGCCTTTTTCATGATTTCCGTCTGTCACGGTTACAAAATGCATCTCCGCACAGGCCTCTGCGTATGGTTCCCGATGCAAATCATTGAAACAGGTTAAAACATTTCCACTCTCTATCCGTCAGTTCCATTTGTAACATCTCCCTTCGTTTTCCGAAGGAAGGTTGCCGCTATATCATCACTATCGCGATTGCTGCGTGTTCACATCGTTCCACGCAACAATAAAAGCGGCAAACAGAAATCACATTTCTGTGATCTCTGTTCACCGCTGGTGAGCGTTCCTATATTTCGCATCTCCCACAACCAGGATGGGTATCAATTACCATCACATCTGGCCGCCTGACGCTGGGCTCTGCACCTTCCGATAGTCAGGTTATCGGTTTAGGTATGGACCGCATAGCGATCGTGAGCATCCCGTTCGTGAACCTTCCGTTTATTCAGTTACTCTCGCTTTAATTTACCACGTCTGACATTGCGAGATATGCCAGATACTGATTGTACTTGTTCGACATCATTTTCCTGCCGAACTCTTCCATGAAATCGTAATCAGGCTGTCCGTCATCAGTAACGGGAAGCATGATATTAGTATGTGCCATTCTGTCCGCATTAAACTTGTAAAGATATCCGAATTTCTTCTTCTGCATCAGAATGACAGATTTCATGAACAACAAAACATACGGATCATCTTCTCGATCTTTCATATGAAATCTCTTCACATCATCGGAAAAAATGCATTCATATGGATGATAGAACCCAATCACCATGCCGTTCCCGTTGTAATTAACTCCCAGAACATTTTTGTCTAGCGACTCATTCTCATCATTGACAAATCTTGCAACACCATTGCTATTATCAAGAGCACCAATGAAGGGCCTATCACCTGGGGTAGAATCAGCAGCGACTAGGCGCTTACCAGGCAGTATATTGAATATACTATCAATCCTGAAAGGCTCCCACTCATGAGAGTCAATCATAGCCTTCCAGTCAACATTCTTATCATCAGGGACAGCGCACAGTTCTGCAATCCGCTTTTTTACATATTCTCGATATTGCTTGCGTTTCAAGTTATCCATATCGCGCATATATGCGGTCATGAATGCGTAATCAGGTTTTCCATCCGATGTGGCAGGTAACATGCATCTTGATTTCAATAGGCGTCTTCCCGTCCAACTATGACCGTGTGAGAAGATCGCTTTATTTGACGACAAAGCCTTCGCAATAAAGACTCCATTATAGCGATCAAGCGAACCTTCTATATAACCACATGAAGTTTTTCCACTCATCCCAATAAAATCCATCGGAATATAGTGAGCAATGCCCGCTGCGCCATCGCCGAGTTGAACAAAAACAATACAGTTTCCCTCAGAAACCCATTCAGGATATTCCTTACTGGAATAGACACCTGCACAACCATTATTGTTTTTTGCAGCAGCAATATATGGAACATCACCTCCAGGAATGAGCTGGCCGGTTGTCTTACCTCTCGTCGGAACTATCCTTGTAAACAATTCTTCGACAGTAAATGACTTCCACTCCCGGTCGTCAAGCCTCAGCATCCGGTTCACCTCCTGTGAAAAGGTATTCCCGGTTCTGCATCACCATAGAGAACTCAAAGCTGAGATAATCTCCAATGGCCTTTTCAAAATCAGCTTCAGTCGGGATCTCATCGTTGAAATAATAGAAACTATGCAGCCATTCATCATCCGGCTGCGCTGTAGACTCTACACAGAACTTGCTCGGTGCCTCTGTACGACCAAACCAGACATCCAGAAGATGCTGCTTCTTATCTTTTGCAGAGTCGCCCTCTACCAATCCGACATGCGCATGGACTTCGTACCCATCGTCACGGAAATCAATGAACTTGCAAAGCTTATCTGCTGGATGAGGTTCATGTGCAGTGAAAACCGCAATCACAGGATTGGTTCCGACACCATAGAAAGTATCAGTGTTGCAGGTAATCACACCTTCCAGCGTGTGATTCTTCATGATGGACTCTTTGAACTTCTCTTCATCTTTTGTCTTTCCTGTCATAGAGGATTGTGGAACAATCACCGCCGCACGCGCACCTGGTGTTAATGAATCAAGCAGATGTTCCACGAATGACAGTTCATATTGCGACGGATCTTTCTTTGTTCCCTGCGAATAAGGCGGGTTCATCATACCGACCGTGGCGCCTTTCAACTGAACCTGTGCAGCGTTCTGCTTCAGGAAATCCTGGCACCAGATATTGCTATTGCCATCCTCACGAAGGATCATGTTTGTACAAGCGATTGCAAACATGTTGCTCTGAATTTCATATCCATGCAGATGCTTCTTGCGGATATCCTTCTTCGCAGACTCCGTATATGCAGCAGATACCATCCTATGCATCGCAGCAACAAGAAACCCAGCCGTTCCACAACAAGGATCCAGCACAATATCGGTTGGCTGCACATCCAGTAGATCGCAGAAAAGGTCACAGATATGAGCGGGCGTCAGGATAATACCAAGCGTCTGACCATCACCACCGGAATAGCTCATGAACTCGCCATAGAACCGGCCGATGAAGTCTTCTGAGGAAGAACGAGCTTTAATCACGTCAAACACATTCTTCTTCAAGAATTCAGCATAGAACCGCAGTGGCGTTTTTCCGAGCGTATCATCCTTCGTATTCAGGCGAGCGCTGGTTTTAATGATCGCAAACTCGCTCATCAACTTATCGCGCTTCGCATCAGGGCCGACGTTCGAACGCCTCAGTCGCCTCTTGATAGCATCATAAATCTTATCACCATCTGTAGCCCCGTCCATGTCATCGCCTGTCAGGGACTCAACGGCAAAACTTCCGCTCTTGATCTCATCCAACGCCAACAGGATACCCGAGACCACCAATGGTTTATCCTGATCTTTCAGGGATCCATATGTGCGCAGATATTCATGCAATTCTGCGGCATCCGCCAAAATCTTAGCCGTTGTCTTTTCCTCCGGCGTATCCTCCTTCAGAACAGATCTCATATAGTATTCATGAATATGATCCTCATTGAACATAGCAAATGACTCAACCGGCTCCAATTCCATGTAGCCTTCACGGTCATCCACATATAATGGCGTGATCTTATGATGTTTCGCATCGCCGGAAACGCCGATTGCAAACACTTTCTTGAATGGGCTATTCTGAGCAATATGCTTTGCATAATAACTTAAACTTCCCACATGAATAATGTGGATCAGACCTTGAAAACTATATAGTTTCCAAGCAAAAAATATGCTGAAAACGTTGAAAAATAAAGGCAAGAGCCTTCTAAAAGTGGTATAATGTAAGTGCAAACAAACCA
>JAFUFB010000014.1 GCA_017470145.1 Clostridia bacterium
ATTCAGCAGCCTCCCAAAATCATTGAGGGAATAAATATCGTTCTCCCGCAGGAAGGTGAATACGGATGCCTTCTCCTTCAGATCGTTGATGCCGCCTTTGTTCCGGGCACCGTAGTTCCAATCCCAGCGTTCCTTTTCCCGCAGGTCATAGTAAGCCATGAGCACGGAAAGGAGCGGATAATCGCCGGGGCTTTCCAGTTTCTCATGGTCGCTGATGATCTCAGTCAATTCCGTCAGCCATTCCCGCAGGGCTTTCAGTTTGTTCCTGATGGCGGTAAACAGGGCGTTGATGATCTTCACAGCACGGTTGTGATCGCCCAATTCTGTGTGGATGCCTTTCTTCTCCAGCGCAAAAGCAGCCGGGCCAAGATGAACGGTAGGAGCCAGCTCGATGCCCTGGCGCTCAAAAGATCGCATATCAATGCGTTCCTCCCGGCCCGCTTTTTCCAAGGCAGCGTTTTGCATGACCTCCCATTCATGCCGCCAAATTTCGCAGTTGCCTCGGTCATTCCAGCCGTCCCAGCTGATGCAGCGGCGCTTGTATTTTCCGTTGGCTGTTTGGATGCGCTCGCCGTTTTCATCCAGCACATATTCCGTCCGGGTTTTCGGGTTCCACTCTCCTTGTTCATTCAGGGATCGCATGGTCAGAAGCACATGGGCGTGAGGATTTCCCTCCTCGTCGTCATGAACAGCAAAATCCGCAATCATGCCACGATCCACGAAGGACGTTTGGCAGTAATTGCGGATCAGTTCGATGTTCTGTTCCTGGGTCAGTTCCTTGGGCAGCGCCATGATGATGCGCCGAGCGGTTTGCGCCGTGCTTTTCGGTTCGGACGCATCCACAGCATTCCAAAGCGTTGCCCGGTCACGGTATTTCTCCGGGGCGTTGGGCGGCAGCAGAATTTCCTTGTGGACGATCCTTTCCAGATGGTCGCCGGATTTCCATTCGTGTTCGTACTCGGAATAAAGTTTATCGCCGGATTGATAGGCGGCAGCGCTCATAACGGAGCTGCCTTTCACTTTCCCCCGGGCGATGATCGTGATGTTAAAATGTGGACACGGGATGTGTGCCTCGCCTCCTTTTCTTTCGTCGTTCTTGTTCAATGCCTATTGGGGGTAGCCGATGCAATCGGCGCAGGGGCCGCCCCTGCTGATGGAGAGAAGCCCGCAAAAGGCTTCTCTCCATCGAGCCCTTCGCAGGAGCCCTCGGAGAGCGCAATGAATGAACGAAGTTCATATAATTGCGCCCTCCGTAAACTCCGGAACTTTAGTCAACCGATTCCACCGCTTCGGTTCCCTCGGCCTTTGCTGCCGCCATCCGTTTGGTTTCCAGCAACTTTTCCAGGGCCTTCTTCGCGTACGGGGTATTGAGGGCATAGTCCAGATACCCGTACACTTCCTCATCCGTAAGCTCCGTCGCTCCAAGGGTTTCCAGCAGCTTCTCCAGATAACCGCCACGATTGCACAGACGATGGGTCCGTTCGTTCCGCTTAAGCTCTGCAATCCGCTTTTTGAGCTGCTTCTCTTCCTCTTGTGCCCGACGCAGCTTCTCCTGTGTTTTCTCCTGGGCAGCCAACAACTTTTCCATCTGGGTACTCATAGGTTTCTTCACCTCCTTCCTGCCGCCGCTATCCAACGGCGTTTTTCTGCACACAAAAAAACCACCGGCAGCACCGATGGCGTTCTTGGTTGCGGGAGGGAAATATTCTCCCCCTTCAATATTCATTGGCTTGAGAATGGCCGTTTTTTTCTAGGATACAAAAATTTTTTTGAAAAAATTTTAGGGCCGCTTTTTCTCCGGTTTGGCCCGTTCCCCACCGTCGGGCAGCGGATTGATAAATGCTTCATATTGCTCTGCGATTCGGTCGATGCGTTTCTTCACGGCGCTGGGCGTTTCATAATCCACAATATCCGCAATTTCCTGTAACGTCCGCCCCTTCATCCGCAAATCCAGGATGGTCTTATCCTTCTGGGACAGCGTGGCTTCAAATTGTTCGACGAGCTGCTCAGACAGAACCTTCCTGTCAAACGCCATTTGCGTATCGGGCACGTCGATTTCGTCCTCGATCAGTTTCTCTACGGAAGCGTGCTGATAGTACCGGCTGTGATTCCACCTGCGCAGGAATTCACCCCGCTTGAGGTTATACCCGGTATAATCCTCCGGCTGCCGATGGTTCCACACCTCGTCAATGACCGGCTGCAATTTCTGTTCCCGTACGATCATTTCTGTCAGGTTGAAAATCAGATTGGAAAAGTGCGGCCAATCCATCCAGGGAAGCTCCACATTCCTGAATTCTGTGAATAGCCGCTGGAAGCTCCATTCCATCCTCGTTTCATACGTCATACGGAAGAGACTGACAATGTGATAGCTCATTCGCCAGATGGGAAAATAGCCGGAATAGTTTTGCCAACTGCCAGGCACTTCCTTATAACCGCCCTTGCCGTCCGGCACCTGGATCGCCTGCCAGATTGCCCACGCATAGCAGTCCCATACCAACTCAAGGAAAGCGTCCTCCTCGATAAGCTTCATGTACTTTTCGCTTTCCATCAGCTTCACGATATTCCGGGGCAATTCCAGATACGCGGGCCGCTTCTCCACCAGTTCCCTGGGCAGGGCATAGAACATGGTCATCCAGGAAAGGTTGCTGGTCTGCGGAATGCGGATGATCTCGCCGGGGAGCAGCACAATGAAATCTGTTTTCAGGTCATACACGACGCTGCTTTCATCATGTTCAACAGTTTCGGGGTAGCCGTCATCTTCGTTTTCTTTGTTGGTTTCATCCGATTCCTCGCCATGATATTCGTAGGAGCTGTCTTCCGCTTTTCGCATCCGGGCGTATTCATCATCGTCTATATCGTTGCTGTTTCTGTACATATCGTTTTCCATTTTCTTCGCTCCTATTCATTTATGTGGAGATGTTATCCGGGTCAAACACCTTTATTATATACAGGAACATACGTTCTGTAAAGAGAAAGAAAATATATCATGCTTTCCTGATCGTGTTTTTTGCTCTATAAGGTGTGTTATAATCATGATGGGCCAATCAAAACTGCGCCACACACTATGGAAAATGGCGTGAATCCTATTGATAGTGATCCCCGTGATCATCATGTCAATTGAGTCTGATATGAAGCATTATTTTGAGATGGGATGAAACAAAAGCGATCAATGGTTCGTCTTTATATTGGAAGCCCAATGGCAATGAAGCAACCAGCAATGGGGGAGGAATCGAAATGAAACGAAAGATCGTCATTGTTCTACTGATAGCCCTTCTGTGCGGCCTATGCGCACCCTGCACAGCGGAAAACAACAACCGAAATTCCGATAATTTTGCTTATACTTATCTGGAAGATGGGACCATTTGCATCACAGCTTATCACGGCAGCAAAGCAAAAATCAATGTTCCGGCGTATATGGGTGGTGTTTGCGTGACCAAGATCGACGAAATGGCCTTTGCCGAATATGCGGCAGAGAATGGAATCCGCGTCGAATTTCAGGAGGAAATGGGACGATGAAAAGGATAGGGTTCGTATGCGCATTTTTCTTGCTTCTTATGGCGTTTAGCTTTCCGGCAGATGCCGAGGATTGGGATGATGCTGTAGCTGTTTATGCTCCGGTGTTGGCCCAATATGAGGCGGCATTTATCGGGGATGAGGATGCTCTCATGGCCTGTGAATCTGCCGAAGACGCTTACCGCTTTGCGCTGTATGCTCAGCGTGATCCTCGGGACGTGATCGGTTACTCCATGATGGATCTAAACAGAGACGGCGTACCGGAGCTGGTGATCGGCACAGTAGCCAATGAGGGCAATGCGGAGGATCAGCTCATTTTTGAAATCCTGACCCTGAAAGATGATGCACCCGTCACAGTGATACGAGGCTGGGAAAGGTTCCGGGTGCAGTTAACCATGAACGAAAACGGCGTGCCGGATGCCTACGGCTACTATGCGGAGGGCTCCTCCGGCGCATCCAATTCCGTTTATGAGCACGGAATCGCCGGGGCGGACATAACCCAATGGGAGGATGCCCACAGCCTTGAGGTCAATTATGATGAAAGTCTCCAGGCCCATTGGGCGCTCAACGGCGAAAACATCCGTGAAGACGAGGCTAAATCGCTGATCGCCTCCTGGCGTAAGCGCGTGTTCTGGCTACCTTTGACGTCTTTCATGGAGGATAATAGCCACCGGGATACTGGCTTCACCGATGCACAGACACCGGACGCAGCGCATGGATTCTGCCGTTCCTACAGAATCACCCCGGCAGGACCCATTGTGGATTTGGTGATTGCCGATACCGGCCGAAGAAATGCCCCTGAGGCCCGGCATGAAAATATCCTCAGTGTAGAAATTACGGTGCGGGAGACTGGCCAAATCCAGCACTTTGACTATGATGGTACAGAAACCCCAGCTACTGATTCCATGAGCTGCCTGGCCTGGCTTCAGGATATAAACTTTGATGGATACGGCGATCTCGTGCTGTGCACGGCCCGAGGCGCGTCCAATGAATACAGCGTTTTTTGCCTTTGGAACCCGGAAACGGGGCGGTTTGACAGCATTGAGACGCATTGCGCCTTTGATCTGGAAAACGAGCGCGCTTCCGCCCAGGTCACACCCTTGGAATTGGTCAATTTTACTTTGCAAAAAGGCAGAAATGACGAAGGTTACGTCATTTCTCATGATCAAGATGGAGCTGCTTGCTATACCCAGTTTGTATATCGTTGGGAGGGAAATGGCCGTTTGCCTGAGCTTACCCAGGTGCATGATGTGTCCAGCGTCAGCCGAACGCTAATTCGGGATCAGGTCTTTCTCTTTTTTTCCCAGGGAGAGAAGGTGTGGGATCATATTTATCCGGAGGAATGGTATTACGGCGCAACGAAACCTTACCGGGCCTTTGAGACAGCGGCGGATTCCCTCTGGCAAGGCTGCGACATGGTGTCGAAGCATGTGGCCAACGTGGATTGGGTGAACCTGCGGGAAAGGGACAGCAAGCAGTCCAAATCGCTGGCCCACTTGGATCGTGGCACGGAGGTGCAGGTGCTCAAAGAAGACTGTGCCGATGGCTGGACGCTGGTGCTGTGGGATACCGGGGAGCCGCAGGAGAAATGGTTTGGTAATCAAACAGAGATCGGCTATATTTGGCATAGCTTTTTGGAGTGATTTTTTTCGGCGCGCACATCAGAATTTCTTTCTCCATGAAACAATTCCGCCCGTTGAAGTGTCAATATCATTGAAACCAATCATGAAGGGAAGGATCATCCCATGCGCAAAAGGATCGCTTTGATTCTCTTTTTCCTGCTGCCGCTTCTGCTCGTTTGGCCCGCGCTGGCCGACGCGAAAGCGCCTGCGCTGCCCGAGGGTGATTTGCAGGTAATGGACGTCAAACTAAAGACCAACAAAGTATGGGAGGTGTATACCGGGCCGGGCCGGGATTATGGCATCGCCAATGACGGAAAAGCCAGGGTAAGCACCAAGGATTGGGTGCAGGTGCTGGGCGGCGAAGGTGGGGGCAGGATTTTGGTTCAGTATGCGATTAACGATCAGCGGCTGAGGATTGGGTGGATCGACGCGGACGCTCTGGTTGAGGAAGATCGCACCTATGAAGTATGCTACGCGCCGGGAGACAACTATCTTTGGCGGCCTTGCCATGTAAACAGGGCATGCGCTGTTACCGATGATCCGCTGCTCAGCCAATCGCCCGTTGTGAGCTTGCCTGCCCTGACGAAAGCCAGCTATCTTTGCTGCATGGGCGATTGGGCCATGATCGACGTGGCTACAAACAAAGGCCGCATGCGGGGATTCGTGCCCATGGATGCGGTCGCATTGGATGAAATCGACCTGAACCAAAATCCCAACTTCGCCGACGCGGCGGCGCTGCTGGAGCGGGCGGACATCGCGGCCGCGCCCCGGGGCATCAAGGACAAAGAGATCTATTTTGATCTGCAAAACGGCGGCGTTTTCTGGTATTACTACTATAATGAGGACTACAATGCAGTGCTGACGCCGTTGGAATTCAACTGCAGGCTGGAGCACGCCACGGATGAGGATGTGGGAAAGTATCTCACGGAAGCGCTGACCATGCTTTCCCGGGTGTACGACGGAGTCATCGACAACGCGCCGCCTTACCCATGGGCGGATGTGGAGCGGGCCCGCGAAACCACCATTAGCAATGGGTTGCTCTACCAAGAATACCTGGGCGAACAAGGTTTGCGGGTGCTACTGAATCAGCTGGCTGCCCACGACGGCAACGACCGTGTGAATAGTCTGCGAGCACAGCTGGCGTCGCGGCTGCTAGGCGTCCGAGACAACACCCGAGTAGATCCGACTGAGGGCTGCGCCTGGTATGACGCACTGCAAATTGCACATCAGAATACCCTAAAGCCTGCCGACGCGGGGGTGTACGTGCAAGAGCCCATCCTGCGGGCAGCGACGCAACTTTTGATCGATCATTACGGCACAGAATACGCCGGTTATCCCAACAACCCAGAGGTCGACAGATCAAAGTGCGTCACGGTGGTAGCGCTGGGCGAATGTGCCCGGGAACAGAAAGGGAATCAAGTGACGCTTTGGGCAAACGGCGGCTATGAACTGATCGCGCTGTACAACGACAAAGAAATCAAGCTGAGTTCGGGCAGCTGGTATCCCGTGCGTTTGACGATGGATCAGCGGACGGATGGAACCTGGCGGCTAATAGAGCTGATCGAGCCGGAGGATGGCGATTTATACGAATCCAGCATTTTGCGAATGTGTAATGGGAATCGGCAGCTTGCGGAGAGAATGTATACTGAACCTTTTCCCATGGATGAAGCGGTGCAAAAGGTACTGGAAGCCCAGGGATACCCGGACGCAGTGAGGATTGACCGATGAGACAAGAAAGGACAGTTCCAATGATGAAAAAGTGGATGATCGTATTTTTCCTTCTGTTCTTTACCCTTTTGTCTTTCAGCCCGGCTCTGGCGGATGCGAATGGTTTTTGCGATCCCGTGCCGGACTCTCTCACAACGTTGCTGGACAGCGACCCTAATGACTGCGTGGTGTTTTCCGCCCCGGATGGGACGACAAGAGTGTTTTTGATCCTGGATGAGGGATGGAGCTTAAAAGGATATACACAAAAAGACGGTCAATGGATTCGTGATGTGGATTCCACGCCCATGGAAGGCTATCGGGACGTGCATTTTGTACGTCATCAGGCGGGGCAGCTTCGCCCGGACGGAAGCGCGTACATGGACGATCAGGGTTTCGATGTGGTCAGCAAAAGCGGTCCATATCAAAGCTTTCACTGGAGCGGGGAATACTATACGCTTTGCGGTTGGAGCGATCCTGACCGGTATCTTGGCACGGTGATGATCGATGGCACGGTCATAAGGTATTTCCCTGACGGAAGCCGCACGCCTGAATACATGGTTGATGTCGGCGACGAACTTACCCTGTATGACTGGACGTGGAACTTTGAAACCCTTCCCGCCACGCCCGAGAATGCACGGAAGCGGGCGGCGATCCTGCCGGACGCAATCCGAAGCGATTTCCCCGGCTATGAATTGGTAGAACGGTATAACAGCAGCACCATGGCCGACGCCGTGTTCGCCCAGGTGGCGGAGGATAAGGAAAAGGGCGGCGTCCTGCTGCGTATCATCAAGGCAACGTATACCTGGGACAAGGGCCAAACCCATGTTAACCCCCTCATGGATATCCCTTTGTCGGACCGCCTGAGGGATATATCTGCCACTGTTCTATGGACGGATATGCACAAGCTGTTCACCCAGTGTGATGCCCTGGACACCGTTAAAGTGCCGCTGCCGGGCAGGATCGTTGACTTGCATCCCCAGAAGGAACAATTGGTGCTGGTGGTGGAGGACGAAGATGAGAATAGCCGGGCGGTGATAGTCACCCAGGATGAAAACCGGGATTACCACTTAGCCCTCTCGCCCATACTGCCGAAAGGCTCAAGCCTGGATGACTTTCACGCCGGGGAAAATGAAATCATCTTGTATCTCGGCGGTGATTCCTTCATAGCTGGATATGTGAAGCAGGCAGACGGGGCCTGGCGGCTCTCCTGGGTCATGAGCGAAACGGACTACGTAGTTTATTGGTGGGGCGTCAAATGGGACGATCATCGTTTGATCGGCGCTTTGGAAGGCTCCGATCTATTCACCGCCAATTTCAGCGCCATCCCCGGAACGGAAGAAGCGCTGAAAAAGAATCTGGATGCTGCCGGATGGGCGGCGGTGAATAATCCCAATCCCAAGGACAGGCTGCATTTGCGAACAAGGCCTGATAAAAAAGCTGATTCTCTGGGTAAATTCTATAATGGAACGCCGGTGCGGGTCCTGGAAACAAAGGGCAATTGGTGCCGCGTCGCTATCGGAATAGACGGTTTGGAAGGCTGGATGATGAAACAATACCTGGCCTTTTCGCAAAATGCAAATGCTGTAGAGCCAGTCTTTCCTGATCTTTTCCTGCGAGAAGAATATGAGGATCGGGATTTGACCGCTTGGGCAGACAGTGCTAAAAAAATCCCCAAGACTCTCTCAAGTGAAGAAGATTGGGAAATCATGGGCGTTATGAACGATCTGTATATCTTGGTCAGCCGAAGCAGCGGCGCCGTGGTATATGCGCCTATGGACTGGTTCTGGGAAGGAAACGGATAATGACGTTTTCATCATTTTACATCCTTTTTGTCAAAGATCCTGATGGCCGGCAGCAAAAAGATGAATCCCGCCACAATGGCAACCGCCAGCGCTTTCAGGGTATCCAGGGGTTTTTCGTTCATGACGGTGTCCGGCATAATGGAGCTGATATCCGTATTCTGGCCGAAGATCGGTTTCAGGCCTTCGTTGATGCCCATGTAAATCAGCGAGGTCAGCCCCAGACCGAAAAGGACAGCCAGGATCATGCCCAGGGACTTGCTGCGCAGCGTGGATACCACCAGCACCAGCATAGCGCAGAGGCTCTGGACCAGAAGCAGCTTCAGCACAAGCACGCGGATGCTGTCCGCCACGCCCGCGTCCATGACGATCCGCTGAACGAGCACGGTACCGATCAGGTTCCCGATGATGCCGGCCGCGGCAAAGCACAGATTGTGCAAGGCGGAAGCCGTGAACTTTGAAAGCACCGTAAAGCCCTTCATGGGCATTTGCCCGGCGATATTCTTGACGTATCCGTTTTCCACGTCCGCATAAAAGAAGAAACACAGGGACAACAGGGCCAGCATCAGGCCTATCATCGGGAAGGGATCGCTGAGAATGCCGGAAAGGTTCACCTCTGCCGGGAAGGTTTCATTGATCTCGGTCGAAAGCGAATTGGCCAGCGTATACATCAGCTTGGCCACCGGCGCGTTCACCAGTGCCAGCACAAACGCGATTGCGAGGCAGACCAGGAACGATTTGGATTTCAGCATCCGGTACAGGTCCATTCTGATCAGCTTACCCATTGTGCTCACCTCCGGTCATGCCCAGGTAATATTCCTCCAGCGTCATCGTGCGCAGGTAGATCTCCTCCAGGCCGATGCCGGCGTTGACAATCGCCCTGGAAATTTCCTTGCACTGATCCATGCCTCTTCCAGCTCGCAGGCTGCCGTCCGGCTCGTGGATTACCCTGCGGATCCCCATGTTTTCAAGAATCTGCAGCGTTTCCGGCGTGTTGTCCGTACGCAGGATCAGGCTCTTGCCGCAGCGTTCGTGCAGCTCCTCCGCGCTGAATTCGTCCAGCAGCGTTCCCTCATGGATGATGCCGTAGGCATCCGCCACCTTGGCCAGTTCGTCCAGGATGTGGCTGGAGATCATGATGGTGATGCCCCGCTCATCCCGAAGCCTCGAAAGCATTTCACGCACTTCGACGATACCCTGCGGATCCAGGCCGTTGATCGGCTCATCCAGCACAATCAGTTTGGGATCTCCAACAAGTGCCAGGGCGATTCCCAGCCGCTGGCGCATACCCAGGGAATAGGAACCGGCACCTTTTTTGGCATCCGTGTTTTCCAGGCCGACAGTCTTCAGCAGGTCCTCCACGTAGCCCTTCGGTTTGATTCCCATGCCGATGCATTTGATCTTCACGTTCTCGTAAGCCGAGAGCCGCGGGTACAGGCCGGGGTGCTCGATCAGCACGCCCACGTTTTTCAGCTGTTTCTGCATCGCCATGCCGGTTTTCCCGAAAAGGGAATAGCTGCCCCGGGTGGGCCTGGACAGCCCGCTGATCATACGCATGATCGTGGTTTTCCCGGCGCCGTTCCGGCCGATCAGTCCGTAAATCTGTCCTTGCTGAATATGCAGATTTACATCTTTGGCGGCCTCCTTCTGACCGTAAACCTTGGTCAGGTTGTTGGTTTCCAGGATGTATTCCATTTTCTTCCTTATTCTCCTTTCGCCCGGGGGTTCCCGCGTATATGAATGGAACCTCCGCTTTCTTCAGGTTGCTTGTAATGTGCTGCCCTGCGCAGGCCTGTCAGCGCAGCCCGTTGATGAGTTCCGTCAGCGCGTTCCGGTTATAGAAATTCGCGTAGTCCCGGATGAAAACATCCGGTTCAACACCCTGATCCACGTCGTAGTACGCGCCGTTTTTTAGGGTATCCGCAATAACTGGGGGAATTATCCGTTAACATTCGGACAAGAGCCAGTTTGAGCGTCTGGTTGAATTATATCATTCCGCTAATGTTCGGACAATATTCGAATCGTCGTTTTCCGCAATTTGTGGGGGAATATTCCGCTATCATTCGGACAAACGGCGATCTTTTATTTTCCGCAATAATTGGGGGAATGCGAATTAGCGATTTGGGAAAATAAAAAATAAATAATATATAAACAGGATTTGATTCAGACGTTATGAAGTCAATAACATTTGTGATCACCACAGCCACATGGCCCGCTTCGATCTCAGCCAGCATGCCTTGAAAGCCTGGCCGATCAAAACTGATGCCGCTGTAACCGTCGTCCACAAAGAAAGTGGGATTAGGGAACTGCTGCCAAAGACTGGTGCAATCAATGCATTTTTCAGCTTCGACGGAATCACAGCTGCGCTTTCAATCAAAGCATAGGAGCAGATATCTTTGCGTTGTGACAGCATTTCAAGCAGAATCTGTCCGCCCAAAGAAAGACCGCCGATCAGCAATACAGCCCCGCGAAAGTGTTCATAGATGAAATCAATAATCTCGGACGCGTTTTCTTCGATTGTTGTAAAAGGGCGATCACTTCCGGCATGTCCATCCAAGATTGGAAGGATGACATGGTACTCTTTCTGGAGATGCTCTGCCACTTCCCGATAGTTCCACCACGACAATCCACCACCGTGAAGCAAAAGGATCACATTCTTTTGTTTTGTCCCTTATTCCTGAAACCTCATGGCTTCCATACCTCTCCAAATGCAGATTTAGCAGGCCAATAATCGCAGACAGAGCATACCATATTTCCCGAATCTCTTGCAATCAAAGAGCACTGAAATTTATGACAGAAACCCTGTGCGAATTGGAGGCTGCGCTGCCGCGGGATCTTCCATGTACGCTTAATGATCGTTAAGGTCTACGGCATTCCCGGCTCTGATCATCCTGTAACCAATACCCACATGGGTCTGAATAAAGGCCTGCCCTTCCTGTGACGTTTCCAGCTTTTTTCGCAGGGTGGCCATGAATACGCGAAGGGAAGCCACGTTGTTTTCCCAGGCTGTTCCCCATACCTGCTGCGTGATGAATTTATGGGTCAACACTTTGCCGCAGTTGCGAGCCAGGACGCACAGCAGCTTATATTCGATGGGCGTCAAATGCAGCTCCTTTTCCGAGAGGAAAGCGCAGCCTGCCGAATAGTCGATCCGAAGCGGTCCGTTGATAAATACGGACGTTTCCTGGCTGTCGCTTTGCATCTGGTTCAGCCGCCTGATCGTAACGCGAAGCCGGGCCAGCAGTTCATCCACGGAAAAGGGCTTGATCAGATAATCGTCCGCTCCGGCGTCCAGCGCTTCGATCTTGTCGCTGTCATCGCTGCGGGCGCTGATGACAATAATGGGCAGATTGGACCAGGAACGGATTTTTCGGATCACCTCCACGCCATCCAGATCGGGCAGGCCCAAATCCAACAGCATAATGTCCGGGTTATGAGAGGAAGCTTCCATGATAGCCGTTCCGCCGTTGGAAGCGGAAAGGAAACGGTAATCATGGGTTTCCAAGGCAACGGAAATCAGATTGCGGATGGGTGGATCATCCTCCACAATCAAAATCAGCGGCTTATTCATTCAGGCTCACCTCCGCTTTGGGAAAAGTCAGTTCAAAAACAGCGCCATGGGGCATGTTGTCGTGGACGGTGATGGCGCTGCTGTGCGCTTTCATAATGGATTGGCACAGCGCAAGGCCCAGGCCCAATCCTCTCCGGCTGTCGCCGGTGAGATTGTTTCCGGAATAGAACAGATCGAAAACATGCGGCTTTTGATCATCCGGGATTCCCGGGCCTTCATCCGCAATGCGAACCAATACGTTTCCGTGTTCTTCCCGCGTGTCGATTTCAATGCCTGTTCCTGCCGGAGCATACTTGATGGCATTGTCCAAAAGGTTGATGATCACTTGTACAATCAGTCGGGCATCTGCGTGAACGAACAAAAGCGATTTGGATTTGAAAACATTCAAGCGGAAGCCGTCCAATCGTCTGCCCATGTGCCGCACAGCTTCGGCGATCATATCATCTATGAGTTCTGTGTTCATGTTCAGCATCAGGCTTCCATCTTCCATTCGGCTGGCAGATAAAAGGTTTTCCACCATACCGGTCAGCCATTGGGCGTCTGTATAAATGTCATTGTACAGTTGGCATTGGGTACTGCGATCCATGTTTTCCCCGCTGGTCAGAAGATTATCCGCGTTTCCCATGATAGAGGTCAGCGGCGTGCGCAAATCATGGGAAACAGCCCTGAGCAGATTGGCACGCAAGCGCTCGTTCTCCGCCAGTACCATGGATTCCTCTTTTTCCCGCACGTTCCGGGCGTTTTCCAGGGCCAGGGAACATTCGCCCACCACGGAGGCAAGCATGCTTTCCTCCGAAGCATCCAATGGAGAACCGTGCACCGCCACGCCTACGACGCCATATACATGCTCCTGCACACGCATACTGTAATACAAATAACTGCTCTCGGGATACCTGTCTGTGGTTGCGCCGGCGCGCTTTCGCTGGGTAAACGCCCATTCCACCGCTTTTCTTTCCTGATCCATGCGGTAGGGCGCCGTGTCCTCTGCGGCGGGATAGAATACGGGATCGCCCAAACGGCCGTCCGCCGCCGGATATACCACCAGGCTCCTTTTCAGAAGCTGTGTCAATTGCCCCGCCAACACCGAAAGGATTTCCTCTTCGGATTTTGCTTTGGAAAGCTGCCGGTCTGTTTCCAGCACGACGCTCACCCGGCGGGCCGTTTGGGCCGACTGTTTGGCGTTTCGCTTCAGGCGGATCGCCAAGGTACTGATCAGGAAAGCGGCGGCAAACATGACCAGAAAGGTAACGGGATAGCCTGTGCCGTAAGCATAGAAGGTGAAGCGCGGCGTGGTAAAAAGAAGATCGAACAGCAGCACGCTGACCACGGCCCAGACCAGGCTGAACGCCCGGTGCGCCGTGCTGATGGACACAATCAGCAGCCCCAGCAGATAAACCATGATGATGTTGGCGTCGGTAAACCCCAAATGGGAAAACAGAAAACCGATCAGCGTGCAAAGGCCCAAAGCAACCAAAGAAATCCCAGTATCTATCACAGCCCGTTTTCGATTGCTTTCCGGCGCTTTCCGGGCCACATACACCCTGGTTCCGTGGTCGGGAATGATGAAATAGTCCAGATCGGGCGCATAGTTGATCAAACGGTCTGTCAGAGACCGCTTCCTGCGGAGCAGGCCGCCCACCGTATTGGTCTGGCCGATCACGATACAGGAAACATCGGACAATCGGGCATATTCAGCAATTTGATAGGGGACATCGTCGCCAATCGCCGTTTCTATTTTGGCGCCCAGCTTTTCCGCCAGATTCATGTTGCTGCGCAGGCGCTTTTTGTCATCGTCGGATAGCTGCGCATAGCCAGGCGTTTCCACAAACAATGCGGAAAAAGTGCCCTGAAAGGCAGCGGCGATCCGGGCAGCGGCGTGGATCACTTTGGCGTTGGAGGTCGATGAAGAAAGGCAGACCAGGATGTGGCTGTTTTGCCGGTTATTTTTGCTGCTGCTCATCCGCTTCCTCCTCTTCACCCTTCACGTGTTCATTCAGAAACCGATCCACCCGATCCATGATCCAATAGCCATAGATGCCTGTGAGCAGGAAGATCACGATCAAAAGCGCGTCCGTCATACACGGATCACTTCCTTATGGGAAGCATCTTTTATATTCGGAAACATTTTTGTATATCCTTCCATTTTCCGAGCACCAGGATCGTCTGATTCTGTTTTAATTGTGTATCGCTGGTCACTGCCATGCTGGGCGTTCCATTGTTTCGCACGGCCAGTAGATTCAGATTGTATTTTTTCCGAATGTCCAGCCCGCCCACGGTTTTCCCGTCCCATTCCGCCGGAACGGATACATCGTAAATGGCGAATTCATCATCCAAAGCAATATAATCCAGAATATGATCGGATGTATATCGAATGGCCGTCCAGGCCGCCAGCTGCTCCTCCGGGTACACCACGCCGTCCGCGCCGTTGCGAAGCAGAAATTGCCGCTGCACATTCCTGGAAGCCCGGGCGATCACCTTTTTCGCGCCCAATTCCTTCAGATAGGAGGTAACGATCAGGGAGCTTTGAAAGTCATCCCCGATAGCCACAAAGCATACGTCATAGTTATCTACCCCCAGGGAACGCAGAAAGGCTTTGTTGGTCGCGTCCCCGATCTGCGCGTCTGTGACCAGCGGCAGCGCGTCATTGATCCTTTGCTCGTTTTTATCAACGGCCATCACCTGATGATGCAGTTCGTTCAGCTTTTCCGCGATATGGTTTCCAAAACGTCCCAAACCAATCAGCAAAATGGATTTCATGGTTTTTCCTCCTTTAGCCTACTGTGATTTTTTCCAATGGCAGCGTGCTTTGAGTTCCTTTTTTAACTGACTGCGCGGCATAGATCAGCGTAAGCCCGCCAACCCTGCCCAGGAACATCAATACGATCAGGATCAGCCTGGAAGCAACGGAAACATGACTGGTGATCCCCAGGGTGAGCCCGACGGTTCCAATGGCGGAGGCCGTTTCAAACAGACAGCTCATGAGGGGCAGCCCTTCGATCCGGCTGATGATCAGGCCGCTTCCGAAAAAAAGCAGCAGATACATCATCAGGATGGCGATTGCTTGCCGGACCGTATCGTCTGCGATCCGTCTGCCTCCAAAGGTCACCTGCTCTTTTCTTCGAAAAACTGCAAACGCGGTGGTGAGCAGCACCGCCAGCGTGGTAGTTTTCATGCCGCCCGCCGTGGAGCCGGGCGAGCCGCCTACAAGCATGCAAACGATCATCAACGCCTGGCCCGATCTGCTGATATGGTTCAAATCCACGGTATTGAAGCCTGCCGTGCGCAGGGTGACGGATTGAAACAGGGCGGGCAGAATACGTTTTCCCGCTGGAATCTGCTCCATTTCAAAGAAGAAAAGCCACAGCGCCGGCAAAATCACCAGCCAGGCGGAGGTAAAAAGCGCGGCTTTGCTTTGCAATCGGTACTGTTTCCAATGGAAGCCATGTTCCCTCACGTCGTTCCACACCAGAAAACCGATGCCGCCCACTGTAATCAGCATCATTACTGTAACATTTACCAATCCATTTTGGCTGAATCCAGTCAGGGATGAAAAGGGCTCCTGCGCGCCCATCAGGTCAAAGCCCGCGTTGCAGAAGGCGGAAACAGAATGAAAGACAGCGTACCAAATCCCTTTTCCAACGCCAAAGTGGGGAATCATGGAGGGGATCAGCGGCAGCGCGCCAACGGCCTCCATCCCCAGGGACGAAAGGACAATAAAGCGGGTCAACCGCACAATGCCGCCGACCTGCGGCGCGGAAATGGATTCCTGCATCACACTGCGCTGCATAAGACCGATCTTCCTGCCGGACAAAAACGCCAGGGAAACGGCAGCCGTCACCACGCCCACACCCCCGATTTGAATGAGCGTCAGGATCACAGCCTGACCAAAGGGCGACCAGCATGCAGCCGTATCCTGCACGACCAATCCCGTAACGCATACGGCGGAAGTAGCGGTAAACAGGCAATCCAAAAACCCCACGCTTCCCGCTTTTCTGCTGGCGAAAGGCAAGGAAAGCAGCAGCGTGCCAATCAGGATCAGCGCAATGAAGCCAAAGGCAATGATCTGAAATGTGGTCATTCGATACTTTCCAAAGAGCCGCACGCTTTTACCCCCTTTCTGATATGATGCAATTATAGGATAGATCAAATAAGAACGGTGTAAGGATATCTTCTGTGTATGTAAAGATCGTGCAAAGATTTTTGTCGGCTGTACAAGCATTGATCAACATATTTTTCTTATACACAAAGAAAACCGCTGGCACGGCCTATCATTTACCAGCGGCTGCACTTGCTCATAATTTATTGATTATTTCTTCTCTGACGATTTCTTCGGCACGGCTGTGAATATTGTTCATCCTGCCAACCCAAACCATGGGCTGTTCTGCCTTGAGATGCTCAGTAATGCCTTCTTGTTTAACCATCTGCGCGATCAGTCTTTCGAGCATTGCTGTCGCTCTTCCGTCTGCATGGGCAAGATGCCTGCCCAAAGATCCGTTTAGAATGAGTCGCTGATAGAGGCTCGGGTGCTGCTCCTTCAGGTATTCCCTGTGCATCCGTCCCCATTTCCCAATGGAGCGCTGATCAGTTTTCTCAATCGCCAGGCTCGGGTAGTACATACCGTCTTTGCCCAAGGTATAAGTGCTGCCAAGCTCTTCAAACAGGGATTTCATTGTATTTTCCTCCATAATTCAGTATTGCCAATCCTGCATTGGAGGCCATTTATTCTGAATTATGTTTTACGGACAATCAGTCAAGGATGTAGAAATCTCTGAGATGATTTGTCTTTGTTTTCATTGTCTTTGCTCCTTATCAATTTATTTCTTTGATGAACGAGCAAAGCCTGAGGAATAAGCAATTCCTCCATACAGATTCCTCAGACTCTGCATGGAGCGGATACAATGATGAGTAACATCGATGTCCCCCCCTTCCGATCTGTCAGCATTCTACCTGACATCAGTATCATCATAGCACAGAGTCGGCCTTTCTTCTACCATAACATTTTTCTCGCTTACAACTCACAGCGTTGTCGATTCAGGCCATTCATCGAGGAATCACAAGTCCACGGGAAGGAAGATGGGATGCTCCTTTAAATGTTCATTGGGGCGATGCAGCGTCAGCATCAGCTGGCCCTTCTTATCCCGAAAAAGCATGCCATGGCCCCCATCCTCCCGAAACAGCGGAGGCAGCTGGATGAATTTTCCATCCACTTCCCCGTTCTCCGAGATCGCCAGGCCCTGGGTATATCCCGTTTCCGACAAAGAAGACCAGAGCAACAGCAGCCGATCGTTCTCATCCCGCCACAGGAAGGGGCCATCCGTAACATAACCCGTCTGGCCGCTGGAATGATGCACCTCCTTGGCCCAAGCAGCTTCCGAAGCCCGGAACAGGAGTCTGGGCTCTCCCGCACTCTCCTTCAGATCCTCTGTCAGCGGCATGGCCAGGATTTCTCCATCCCCTACCTGCACCCATTCATGACAAAAGATGATCCAGGGCCGTCCCTGTCGATCGACATAGAAGGTTCCATCCAAGCATTCCCAGTCTTCCGGGGTCACCGGTCCCTCTGACCAGGGCTGGAAGGGACCTGCAGGGCTCTCCGCCCGCAAAATGGCAGTACCCCGATGCTTTTCCTCGCTTTTAAAGCTGGCGAACATATACCATGCTCCCCGCCAGGGATGCACCTCCGGCGCCCAGTAGTTCATGGTCGCCCAGAAGGCTCCATCATTCTCGAAGCAAGGCTGGGGGGCCGACCAATTCTCCAAATCCTGACTCTGATAGACGTCAAACCCCGTCGCCGGCCCCCAGCAGGTGGCACCCCGGGTGCCATAGAGATAGTAGGTATCCTTCCACAGCAGTACAAAGGGATCCCGGATGTTAATTTCTTCTGTCCTCATGTTCTTCTCCCTTTACCAAAAACGTATTCACTGAAATCAATTTGGCCGAAATGTATTTCGGCCAAATTGTATTATAGGCCTGTTTCACGCAAATGCAAGGCCGTCCTTTTGATTTATAAATACTGCGTGGCGTCCTGGCCAGGGGTCCAGGCGAGGGCAAAGCCTTCGGCGGAGAGGAGGCCTTCGGCGCTGTTCCACGCGGGGGATAGGCCCTGGGCATAGCGGGCAAAGCTTTCCAAGTTTTCAAACTCCCGGCCGCCGCAGACGCACAGGCAGGCGGTTTCATCGCCCCACATCCGCCGTTCGCAGTGGAAATTCATGCCATGCCATGGCTCCATGGGGGCGCTGGCCCACAGGCCGAGATAGCCCTGGCCCTTGCGGAGGAAGAGCCAGGCTCCTTCCTGCCGCACCTCGTCGAACCGGGCTTCCGGGCAATACAGATGAATATAATGAATCGGATGAGCTTGCGGAATTCGATAAACCAGGCCCAGCAGATTTTTTTGCTGTTTCAGGGCGGGGAAAACCCCATTGCCATGCCAGTATCCCGGGCGCAGGTCGCCGCCTTCGGAGGTGGAGCCGGGATGATTGATAAAGATCACCGCTTCCCCGTCCAGCGCCGCATACCATAAATGCTGCTGATAGCCATAGACCCCGGGCTGGAAGCAGGTGGTGCCATGGAAGCACTCGTTAAAGGATTTGACGAAGGCATGGCTGGCGGGGTCTGCCTCTGGATTCCGGGCGATGTTGGGCCACCTGGAGAAAGGTTCCCGGGGAATCTGGACGCTGGTCAGGCACCAGTCCGCGTGCTTTTCCAGCAGGATGCGGGCGTTGCCGGAGGTGTAGGACAGCTTTGCCTCCTGGGCCATGAGGGATGCCATATCCTGGGGAAATTCATATTTGCTGGTGGCCAGGAAGGCCAGCCAGCCCTCTCCCAGATCCCAGGGCTGGGCGGGATCCGCCGCGTTCATCAGTGCCATGGCGCCGGCCTGGAAGGGGTACAGGGCGCCGCGATAGACCCGGCCCTGGGGGGCGATGATGCCGCCCCGGAAGGTGTGGGTGGCCAGTAGGCGCAGCATGCCGTCCGTCACCTGGGCGGCGCGGCGGGAGATTTCTTCCTCTGCATAGTCGATGACGTTCAGCAGGGCGGCCAGGGTGACGCACATATACACCGTGCTGTGGAATTCCTCAAAGCCAAAGGCCTCCACATCCTCCAGCCAGCGGAGAATCATCTCCCGGCCCCAGGCCTGGAGCTGGCGTCCCGTGCGGCGGGCCAGGGGGAAATCCGCCTCGGGATACATTTCTCCGGCCAGCAGGGCGCTGGCATAGAACATGAGGCAATGGTTTTCGCTCCAGAAGCACATGCCGTCAAAGCCGTCCTGATCCATCCAGTATCGCCAGCCGGTGAGGGTTTCCTTTACCCGGGCGGCCTGGGCGGGGGACAGGGGATAATTTTTTAGATAGCGCAGCAGGCCGCAGACCAGGAAGTCCGCGCAGTCCACCCGCTTGGCGATGAGCTCCAGCATGCTGTCGAACAGCTGATCATCCTGGGGCAGAGGCGCGTTCAGAGCCTTTCGGGCCAGGAGATTGCAGATGGGGAAGCCGAAATCTTCTCCCCGATCGAAGTTTTCGATATCGGCAATGCGCCGCAGGATCAGGCGGAAGTTTTCCTCCCGAGAGAGGGTGGCGTCGCCGGGCTGGGGAAGGATGTTTTCCGCCCGCTCCAGCCGGCGGGAAACAAAGCCGCCGCCAGCCCGGACCCGCACCGTTAGATAGGTAACGTCCGGAGGCAGAGGCAGGCTGGAAATCCCCGCGATCTGCTGCCAGGGCCGGGGCCGGTGGGCCTTGGCATGGTCCGGCTCATATCCGCCGTGGAAGGACAGCTCCGCTCCCTCCGGGGCGGGGGAGGGGAAGAAAAGGCTGGTTTTTGTCAGGGCCATCCCCTCCAGGAAGGCCAGGGCGGGATGAATCTCCGCCGCCAGGGCGGGATCCGGTAGGGTAACGGCGATGTCGGGGGCGTTCAAAATCTGCAGGCCCACCACGCTGCGGGTGTCCCGCACCCCCAGGGTTTCGCAGGCCAGATAGATCTGGTTTTCCCCTGACCGCAGGGGCAAGGAGACCTCCAGCCGCTGGATGGGCTTATACACGGGTTGAGCCAGCTGGGCCAGGGGAAGGCCGTTGCAGTAAACATCCACCGCCGCGTAGCTCCAGATCAGCGCGGAAACGGTTTGATCCGCGGGGGAAAATAGTGTGGCCACCGCGTCGAAACGCACCCGCTGCATGGTGGAATAAAAGGAGGAAAGATTGACGAAGGCGGTGTCCGCGCCCCCCTGGAAACGCCAGGGCAGGCCCAGGCGGCTGCTTTCCCGGGGCTTGATTTTTCCCGCCTCCGGCACCGGGGCGTGGGTGGCGATGTGCTTCCGCAGAGCGCCCTCGAATCGCAAAAGGTTGGCGTCCCGGAATTCGCTTTCATAGGGTTCGACCCGGGGACCGGAAACCAGATAATGACAGGCAAAACCCTGTCGATCCAATGGCCAAGTATTCATCATCGTGTATCTCCTTTTGAAACAGGGGGACGGTCTTTTTTGTTTCATTTCGTTCGTGAAACGAAAAAGACCGTCCCTCCGTTTCATTTCTTTTCCAGGAAGGATACCATAACGTAGCCTTCCGCGCTGTCGGTTTTGACATGAACCCAGGAGGGATCCTCGCATTCCTCCAGCACCAGCAGCAGCTGATGCTTGTACAGCCGCATCAGAATCTCCCCGGCGGCGGAGGGCTCCGCCCGCAGGTTCAGGCTGCTGTCATCCTCGATACCCTCCACGCTGGCCAGCCAGGCGCCCTCCGGAATTTCCGCGGTGGAAACGGGCATCAGGGTGGGCCGGGGCGTGGGGGTGGCTGCGGGACCAGGGGTCTCCGCCAGCAGGGGATCCGGGGTGGGCAGCAGGGCCGCGCCGGAGGCGGCCTTTTTCAGCGCCATGCCGGGATAATAGAATTCCAGAATTTCCTGGAAGCTTTTGCCATATTTGGCGGCCATCCACTGGGCGCCCCGCTGGCTCATGCCGACGCCGTGGCCGTAGCGCCCGGAGGTCAGCAGGAAGCCATCCTTCTCTTCCGAAACGGTGATGATCTCGTTGTCCGCCCCATAGATGCTGAGCCCCAGGGCACGCACTGCCTGGGGAAAGAGGGGCAGGGAAAGGGTAAAGAGGCCCGCGGGCTCGAAATCCCCCAGCCGCAGGATGGGCTCCGGGGTGGACGTAGGGGCTGGGGAAGGAGAAACCGATTCCCCCTCCTCTGCCTCATAGGTCAGGGCGGGCTCCGGCGTCTCCACCGGCAGATATTTCCGGCTGCTGACGGCGATTTTAATTTCCAGGCGGGTCATGAGCCGGCTGGGCTCCGGAAAGCGGGGCTGGGAAAGGGCGATGGAAGAGATTTCCTCCACGCGGAAGGCCTCTGGCAGGGGGGCGAAATCCTTCATCTCCGGTTGGGCGAAGACCGCCTCCCTCAACAGGGAGAGGAAATCCTCCGGAATTTTCGTGCCATCCTTCCGCAGGGTGGCTTTTTTCAGGATGGATTCCGGGTTTTCCAGATCATAGGGGTCCTCCATGATGGCATAGCAGGTGGCGCTCTCCGCCCCGCTCCATACATGGGCGGGCAGCTCCGTCTGGCCACCGTTGGAGGCGCTGTAATAGCAATTGGCCAGGGCGCCGCTGGAGGTGACCACCAGACCGGCGGTTTCCGAAACGGCCTGGGCGGTGCGGGCCCGGGAGGTCAGGATGGGCCGGAAAACCTGATCGTTGGTGGTGTCCACCAGGTCGTAGGCCTTCTTGGCGTCCACCCGGGAAAGGGCGTAGGTTCGGGCGCAAACGGCCTGGGCCTTCAGGGCCTCCAGGGGAAAATCGTCGCTCATTTCATAGGGCACGACCCCCAGCAGATAATCCTCCACATTGAGGGTCAGCACTGGCTGCAGCTGTCCGCCGCTGATGGTCAGGCTCAGATCCCCGGGATAGATGCCCTCCCAGGGGGCGATGGTGAGGCCGGGGAGGGCGGCCGAGCTCCTCTCCCGGGACAGGGTCAGGGAAGCGCCGCAATCCAAAGACGCCCCCTGATAAAACAGAATCAGCCGATCCTGCCGAATCTGGAGAGCGATTTCGCTGCCGGAGGGCAGGAGCATCCGGCTGTCCTTGCCCCAGGCGGCCTGATAGGGGCCTGTGAGCTTCAGATCGATGCGATCCGTCAGGTTCAGCCGCCGCAGCAGCACCCGCACATTGGGGGCGGGGGCTGCGGCCGCCGCTTCCGCGAAGACGGGGGCGGGCAAAAGGGCGGCACAAAGCAGGACGCATAAAAGCAGGGAAAGGGCGGTCCGTATTCGAAAGCGCATGATTTCCAATGGCTCCTTCCTTGGGGATCGTTTCATTCGATGAATGCGAGGTAGGGACTGGATCAGGGGGAAAACGCAGAGCGCTCCAAAGCGCGAGAAGCGAGCAGCCGTCTTTTAACTCCACCGCTCCGGGGAAAAGCCTTACTCAGCCTTCCCCTTGGCCCGCTGGGTTTCCTTCCAGGCGAGGATCTGTTCCAGCCGCTCCTTGTAGCGGGCCTCCTGGCCCTGGTCGGTGGGATGATAGAAGCGGCGGCCCGTGAGGTTCTCCGGCAGGCAGGCCATGGCGGTCATCTTTTCCGCGTAATCATGGGCGTATTGATATCCCTTGCCGTAATCCAGGTTTTTCATCAGGGTGGTGGGGGCATTCCGGATATGCAGGGGCACGGGGGCGTCCGGCTCCTTCTGGATGGCCTCCCGGGCCTCAATGGTGGCCATCTCCATGGCGTTGGATTTGCTGGCCAGGGACATATAGACCACGGCCTCCGCCAGGTGCACATTGCATTCCGGCACGCCGATGAAATGGCAGGCCTGATAGGCAGCGACCCCCACCTCCATGGCCCGGGGGTCCGCCAGGCCCACGTCCTCGGCGGCGAAGCGCAGCACCCGCCGGGCGATATACAGGGGATCCTCGCCGCCCTCCAGCATGCGCATCATCCAATACACCGCCGCGTCCGGGTCGGAATTCCGCATGGATTTATGCAGGGCGGAGATCAGATTATAGTGCTCCTCCCCATCCTTGTCGTACATGAGGCTCTTTTTCGACAGACACTGGGCCATGGTTTCATCGGTGACGGTGATGCCGTGCTCATCCACGTCTCCGTTCAGCACCACCATCTCCAGGGTGCTCAGGGCGCTGCGGGCGTCCCCGTTGCTGAAATCCGCAATGGCCCCCAGGGCCCGGTCGGAAATGGTGACGTGATCCTGGCCGAAGCCGCGATCATCCTCCAGGGCCCGGCGCAGCAGGGAGAGGATATCCTCCCGAGTCAGGGCCTGCAGCACGAAAACCTTGCACCGGGACAGCAGCGCGCTGTTGATCTCGAAGGAAGGATTCTCCGTGGTGGCGCCGATGAGAACGATGCTGCCCTTTTCCACATAGGGCAGGAAAGCATCCTGTTGGGCTTTGTTGAAGCGGTGAATTTCGTCCACAAAGACGATGGTCCGGGCGCCATAAAGCCGGTTTTCCTCCGCCTGGTTCATAACCTGGCGGATTTCCTTGATGCCGCTGGTGACGGCGGAAAAGTTGATAAAGGTGGCCCGGGTTTGCTGAGCGATGATTTGCGCCAGGGTAGTCTTTCCCACGCCGGGAGGGCCCCAGAAAATCATGGAGGAGATGGCGTCGGAGGCGATGAGTCGGCGGAGTACCTTGCCCTCGCCGATGAGATGCTTTTGCCCGGCGAATTCATCCAGGGTCAGGGGGCGCATCCGGGCGGCCAGGGGCTGGCTGGCAAAGGCGGCGGAATCCGGGGGAAGCAGGGGAGTCATTTCAGGCATGGGGAGCCTCCAAAGCGCGAGATAGTCAGCCGCGGAGTCAGGGCGCGAAAGCCCTTTTTCAAGGCCGGCGCGCCGGGGATGCCGCGGTACAGAGGCATTATACCCTATTCACAAAAATTTGACAAAATTTCCAGAGCGGCGAATATTGATATCGTCTGTTTTTTCTGGTAGAATAAATCCACTTCCAGTACAATTCAGTCTGCCTGGAATTTTTGAAGAAATGGATTTTATTTGAAGAAGGAGGATCCCTACCATGCAAAACATCCCAGAGGTAAAGCTGGGCATCATTGCGGTGTCCCGCGACTGTTTCCCCATCGGCCTGTCCATCCGCCGCCGGGAGGCCATCAAGGCCGCCTACAAGGGCGAGCTGTACGAGTGCCCCGTGACGGTGGAAAATGAGAAGGACATGCTGAAGGCCGTGGCCGATGTCAAGGCCGCCGAGTGCAACGCCCTGGTGGTTTTCCTGGGCAACTTCGGCCCGGAAACCCCCGAAACCCTGATCGCCAAGAATTTTGACGGCCCCTGCATGTTTGTGGCCGCCGCCGAAGGCGATGGCGACCTGATCAACGGCCGCGGCGATGCCTATTGCGGCATGCTGAACTGCTCCTACAACCTGGGCATGCGCCATCTGAAGGGCTACATTCCGGAATATCCGGTGGGGACCGCGGATGACATCGCCAAGATGATCGGCGACTTCGTGCCCGTGGCCCGGGCCATCATCGGCGTGCAGAATCTGAAGATTATTACCTTTGGTCCCCGGCCCCAGGATTTCTTCGCCTGCAACGCGCCCATCAAGGGCCTGTACGAGCTGGGCGTGGAGATCGAGGAGAACTCCGAGCTGGATCTGCTGGTCTCTTACAAGGAGCATGCCGGCGATCCCCGCATCGCCGACGTCTGCAAGGATATGGCTGCGGAAATGGGCGAAGGTCGCTATTTCCCCGACATGCTGGAGCGGATGGCCCAGTTTGAGCTGACGCTGCTGGATTGGGCGGAGGCCCACAAGGGCGCCCGGAAGTATGTGGCCTTTGCGGACAAGTGCTGGCCCGCCTTCCCGGAACAGTTCGGCTTTGAGCCCTGCTATGTGAACTCTCGCCTGGCCTCCCGGGGCATCCCGGTGTCCTGCGAGGTGGATATCTACGGCGCGCTGAGCGAATACATCGGCTCCTGCATCTCCGAGGATTCCGTCACCATCCTGGACATCAACAACTCCGTGCCGGCCCAGATGTGGGAAGAGCAGATCAAGGGCAAGTTCGATTACACCCTGACGGATACCTTCATGGGCTTCCACTGCGGCAACACTCCCAGCTGCAAGATGTGCGATTCCCGCGCCATTAAGTATCAGCTGATTCAGCACCGCCTGCTGGAGCCGGAAGGAAGCGATCCGGACTTCACCCGCGGCACCCTGGAAGGCGACATCGCTCCCGGCGAAATCACCTTCTATCGCCTGCAGTGCGACAGCGAGGGCAACCTGCGCTCCTACATCGCGGAAGGCGAAGTGCTGCCTGTGGCCACCACCAGCTTCGGCGGCATCGGCGTTTTCGCCATTCATGAGATGGGTCGGTTCTATCGTCACGTGCTGATCCAGAAGCGGTATCCGCACCATGGCGCTGTGGCCTTCGGCCATCATGGCAAGACCCTGTTCGAGGTGTTCAAGTTCCTGGGCGTGCAGGACATCGCTTATAATCAGCCCAAGGCCCTGCCGTATCCTACGGAGAATCCTTTCGCGTAATTTGATTGTGCTCCCCCGCTCCGCGGGGGAGCTAATTTTGTTTTGTACCGTATCCCACAGAGAATCCTTTTGCGTAATCGATTTTGCTCCCCCGCTTCGCGGGGGAGCAAGTGTTGTTTTTGCCTTATTCTATGGAGAATCCCTTTGCGCAATTGTTTGTGCTCCCCCCGCTCCGCGGGGGAGCGAATTATGTTTTACCCTCCCCTTCGGGGGGAGGGATTTTTGATGCTCAAAAAACCTGCAGGAGATCCCTGCAGGTTTTTTTACACATGTTCTGTGGCTTCCTGGCGGGCATGGGGATGCTCATGACCATGGTGATGACCGTGCTCGTGGCCGTGACCATGTTCCCCATGCTCTCTGTGTCCGTCGTGATCCCCGTGGCTGTGGGCGGCGGAACCGGCGGCCTCCGCGGGGGAAATCTCATCCGATAGCAGCTTCTGAACCAGTTCCTGACCGCGAGGGCAGCTGGTCTGGTCAATGGGGCAATGGCGTCCGCAGCGAGGACAGTTGGGAAGCGCTTCTTTGATTTCTGGCATCTGCATGATGCTTCAGGCTCCTTTCCGTGAATGTTGAGGAAAGGATATCAAAGGGAGCGGGGGAAGTCAATTCAGAATCAATTGCGATCTATTCCAAAATGGAAAGAATCCTTTTTAAATTGGATTTGATGCGCTGGAAAGGTCCATGCTATAAAGGGGCTGGATACCGGATTTGAATGGACGAAAGCAGGAGGAAAACACATGGCAAGAATGATCAGCGAAGAGAAAAAACAACGAATGCTGACAGAAAAGATGAGCACGCTCATTCCGGCAATGGCGGTGCCTACCATCGTAGCGCAGCTCATTACAACGATTTATAACCTGGTGGATACCTATTTTGTAAGCACATTGGGTACCAATGCCACCGCCGCGGTGGGAGTAAACGCCTCCCTGGAGCGGTTGATTACGCTGATCGGATCCCTGATTGGCGCCGGCGCTTCCAGCTATATTTCCCGGAAGCTGGGCGCGAAAAAGGATGAGGACGCCCATCGGGTGCTTTCCACTTCCTTCTTTACGGGCGTGGCGCTGGGCTTGGTGCTGCTGGCCGTGGGCAAGATCTGGATTGAGCCGGTGGTTTATCTGCTGGGCGCGACGAAGGAATGCGCGGAATATTCCATGCAATACGCCAGCTACGTGCTGTACGCGGCTCCCTTTATGGTGGGCAGCTTTATCCTGAACATGTGTCTGCGCAGCGAAGGCAGCGCCACCTTCTCCATGGTGGGCATTGGCATTGGCGGTGTGCTGAACTGCTTCCTGGATCCCCTGTTCATTTATACCTTGAACCTGGGGGTGGCTGGCGCGTCCATGGCAACGGCGATTTCCAAGGTGGTCAGCTTCTGCATTCTTCTGTGGCCCTACATCAAGCAGAAGAGCTCCGTGCGGATTAGCGCGCGGTACATTCGCTTCGTGGGGGAGGATGTGCGCAGCGTGCTGTCCATTGGGTCCACCTCCTTTTTCCGCTCTGCAGGCGCGGTGGTTTGCTCCACGCTGATTAACCGCATTGGTGGCAGCTATTCCACCTCGGCGTTGGCCGCGCTGTCCATCTCCAACCGGGTGATGGAATTCCCCTTCGCGATCATCCTGGGCTTTGGGCAGGGCTATCAGCCGGTGGCTGGGTTCAACTGGGGCGCGAAGCAATGGAAACGGGTGAAGGAGAGCCTGGATTTCTCCCTGCGGGTTTCCGTCATTGGCGGAATTGCGGTAGGCGCTCTGCTGATCGCTTTTGCGGGGCCGGTGGTACGGGTGTTTAACAAGCAGGCGGACGCGGAGGTGCTGACCATTGGTATGTACTGCATCCGGGTGCAATCGGCCATGCTGTTTGCTCACGCCCTGAACTCCATCATCAATATGTACTACGCAGGTATTGGCAAGGCGAAATGGGCGCTGCTGATGAGCACCGCCAGACAGGGCTATCTCTTCATCCCCCTGGTGTTCATCCTGCCGCCGCTGTTCGGAACCTATGGCGTGGCTTCCGTGCAGGCCGCGGCGGACCTGATTTCGCTGGCTATTTCTATTCCCTTAATGCTCAAGGCTTACAAGATGATCCGGGAGGCGGAGGCAGGCCGGGAAGCGGCCTAAGCAAGGGATCATCATCCGCAGGAAAGGAGGAGAAAGATGGAATATCAGATCAAAACGACCTTCCAGCGCGTGGGACGAAGGGTGCCGGGGGTGCTGTACGAACCCGAGGGACTGGACCGGGAAAAGCTTCCTACCGTGCTGGTGATGCATTCGGATGAGGACTATCTGGACTGCCCCACGGGGCCGGAGCTGGCGAAACGGGGATTTCGGGTGCTTTGTGCCAATCCGATGACCAAAGAGGGGATGTTCTTCTCCCTGGCGGAGAAGCTGTCCGCTGTGCAACAGGCGATGGACTATCTGCGAAATCTGGATCGGGTGGGCAGCATTTTCCTGCTGGGCCACAGCGGCGGTGCGACGCTGATGACGGCCTACCAGGCGGTGGCGGAGGAAGGGCCGGAAATCTTCCGGGCGGGGGAGATGGTCTACCCCTATGACGGCCCGGAAAAGCTTCCGCCCGCGGATGGTGTGATTCTGCCGGACGCCAATTGGGGCAATGCGGTGATGCAGCTTTTCAGCCTGGATCCGGCAGTGGTGGACGAGGACTCTGGCAAAAAGCTGGATCCCTACTATGACCTGTTTGCGCAGGAGAATGGATTCCGGGAGGAGGGATCCACCTTCTCGGCGGAATTTGTTCATCGCTTTCTGGAACGGCAGGGGGAGCGGAATAACGACATTCTGGAATATGCCCGGGCCAGGCTCCGAATGATTCAGGAGGGAAAGGGCAGATACAGCGACGACGAGCCGCTGGTGATTCCCGGGGCGAATCAGGGCTTTTTCAATAACAAGCTTTACGCCCAGGACGTTCGCCTGATGGCACACACCGCAAAGCCTCAGCGGCTGCTGCATCCGGGCGGCAAAGAAACCGTAGAAATCGTGCGTTCTCTGCGGGAGCCGGAAAATCCGGTGTCCCTGACCCATTCCCTGGTGGAGGGGGGAAGGATAATGACCATTCGGAATTATCTGAGCTCCTACGCGGTGCGCACCCAGGTGGATTACGGATACGATGAGGAGCGCGTCTGGGGGATTGATTGGCATTCCACCTTCGCCAGCCCGGTGGGCAATGTGGAGCACATCCATGTGCCGATGCTGCTGATGGGCATGACGGCGGGATGGGAATTCCTGGCGGCGGAGGAGATTGAAAGGCATGCCGCCAGCCAGGACCGAGAGTTGATCTTCATCGAAGGGGCCACGCACAAATTTACACCCAAGCGGGTGAATGGCGTTCCTATGAAGGAATATGGAGATACGATCAAGACGATGCATGATTATCTGGCAGGGTGGCTTGCCAGAAGAAAATAGGAGGAGACACAGATGCAGGAGATGGATGTATATGCTTATCCGCCGGGAAAGCTGACGGAGAACGAGAAGAAGCTGCCTTGCGCCCGATTCTTTACGGACTATCCGCTGCATAAGCCCAGCCCGATTTATCAGCAGGCCCTGGATCAGGGGCCCATGGACCCGAAGGACGCGATTCCGGCCCAGGAATGGCTCAGCCTGCTGGATATCGCTGAGAAGGGATATCGGGATGTGATGTACGGCTATTGCATGATGCCGGATGGATCGGCGTTCTACATTGAGTATTCCACTTCACCGGTGACCTGGCAGGGAAAATGGCGCAGGTGGTACGGAAATTGGTATAACCGCTACTCCAAATCCACGAAACCGGAGGAAGGAAACATCCGGTACAAAATTTGGAACCCCATTGAGCACTGGGATCATCGTTTCATCAACGGCAAGGATGATTCGGAGGGCGTCTGGTCCCACGAGACGCTGGATGTGGGCAAGACCGGAGATCCCTCCAAGGGAATTCCGCAGATTTCCTATCGGATGAATCTGCGGGAGTATGGCCTCAGCGAGGAACGGGAGGCGGAACTGGCGGCGAAGGATGTGCGGGTAGAGGGCTTCTGGGAGGAATTCCCTGGCCATCCGGGGCATCATCTGGTGCTGCGGTTCAGCAGGCCCTGTCCCCTGGGCGGCCGGGAGAGCGTGAACTGCGAATGGCTGGGCTATTATCCAAAGGATGGTCAGATTCTGCGGGATGAGAGCACGCCCTGCAGCGAGGAGATGGTGAAGAATATTCTGATTCATAACACCATTGAACGGCAGCATCTGTACGAGGTGCTTCCGGATTTGTACGAGGCATATAAGGATAAGGACCTGGACGAGGATTGACAGAAAGGAGAGGAAAACGAATGGCTTTCGGAACGGTAGAGAAGGAGATTTTGCAAACCAACGATCCCAGCGTGGTGAAGATTCGGCAGAAGCTGTACCCTGAAGAAGAGAAGATGCCCCTGGCGAAGTATTTCTACAATTATCCGCTGCACTATCCCAATCCAGTGGAGATGCAGCTGATTCAAAAGCCCATGGCGGTGGAGGACGCCATTCGGCCGGAGAATTTTACGGACCTGCTGAAGCCCGTGGGCTACGACAAGGTAGAGCTGGGCTACTGCATGTTTGAGGATGGTTCTGGCTATGTGGCGACCTATCGGGTACGGCCGCCTCATATCACGGCGGAGATGGAGCGCTGGTATCGGAACTGGCGGAACCTGAAATCCAAGAGCATGGTGGGCGGACATGGTAATCTGCGGTACAAGATTTGGAATTACGCGGATCATTACGATCACTATTATGTCAACTGGCAGGAGGGCTCCGATGGCATCCACACGACGGAGAGCCTGGACCTGGGCGCGGGAGAGCGGATGTACGATACCATCCGTCATCAGTTTGACGTGCGGGATTTTGGCGTGACGGAGGAGCAGCTGCAGGCGCTGCAGGAGGCGGGCTGCCAGTTCAATGGAAAGGGATCCTATGAGACCTTCGACGAGCCGGGCACCCATCTCTGCCTTTCCTACAATCGGCCCTGCCCCCTGGGAGGCATCGAAACCCGCAGCCGGGAATGGATCGGCTGGCGGCCAGTGAACGGGAAATTGGTTCGGGATCCCGCGACGAAATGTGACGAGGCGTATTTGAAGAAGGTGGTCATTCATACCCTGGTGGAATGGGAGCATCTGTATACCTTCCTCCCCGATCTGTACGAGGAATATAAGGATCAACCGCTGGATGCAGATTAGGTCAAAAATGTTCCCCCGCTCCGCGGGGGAACAGAGGTGAGGAAAAACAGATCAGCCGCTGGATGCGATTTGGGTTTGAAACGTTCCCCCGCTCCGCGGGGGAACGGAAGTGAGGAAGGAAATTGGACTGATTCCAAAACGGAAAGAATCCCCGGATAAAAGGAATTGATTCAATATTTTCAACGCGATAAGATGTCCATGAAAGAAGGGGGACGCCCCGAAGGATGGACAGAACTACACACCGACTTTGTAAGCTTTCGGAGAAGAAGGCTTTCAAAAAAATATTGATGAAGGAGAGAAAACCCATGAAAACCAGAAAACTGTTGGCAATGCTGTTGGCCCTGATGCTGACGATCGGCTGCTTGAGCCTGAGCGCGGTGGCCGAGACCTCCTACCAGGCCGAATCCGTCGTGATCGCGGCGGACGACGATTCCTTCAACGTGGCTCCCTGGAGCAACTCCCAGGGTGAAGTATCCATGTATCTGCAGAACATCATCTGGACCCATCTGGCTACCCGGCCTTACACCGGCGCCATGATCGGCGCGGGGATGGAGCTGGCGGCGGCGAAGGAGATCACCAAGGTGGACGACACCACCTGGCATATCGTGCTGAACGATATTACGGACTCCAAGGGCAACAAGATTACCGCCAATGACGTAAAATTCAGCTTCGACAAGAACTACGAGCTGGGCTATTACGCCTATGTGAATAACTACTATGACACCATCGAAGTGATCAGCGACAACGAGCTGAACTTCAAAACCAAGACGGGGGACGAAGGCGGCTTTGAGTCCGCTGTGATTAACACCGCCATCTGCAGCCAGGCCTGGTATGAATCCGCCAGCGAGGATGAGGTGCTGAATGATCCCGCTACTACCGGCGCCTATTATGTGACCAATGTGCAGAATGGCCATTCTGTGACCCTGCAGGCGCGGGAAGACTATTGGAAGACTGAGGAGCTTAGCACCACGGAAAAGCAGAATGTGAAAACCATTCAGATTCTGTGCATGAGCGAGGATGACGCCCGCTCCATCGCCCTGGAAAACGGGGAAGTGGATTACGCGCAGGTCAGCTACATCGCCTATGACCGCATCTTCCGGAATGACCCCAATTATGAAATCTATCAGATCCCGAAGTTTATGAACGCGATCCTGATCTTCAACTGCGATCCCAGCTCTGTGGCCGCCGACCCCAACGTCCGCAAGGCCGTATCCTACGCGCTGGATATTGACCAGGTATTCCTGCTGGGTCAGGGCAATGATTCCTATCAGCTGCATCATGACATCTGCCCGGATGTGACGCCCGACTATGTGAAGGCCTGGAACGACGAAGACTATTATACCCGGGATCTGGCGAAATCCGCGGAGTATCTGGAAGCCGCCGGATACAAGGCCGGTGAGCTGACCCTGCGGTTCATCGTCCGGGCCCAGGCGCCGCAGCAGCCCTACGTGGTGATGCAGCAGCAGTTGGCGGAAGCCGGAATCAACATGGAAATCGTCGCCTATGACCGGGCCGTGTTCAACACCTACTACGCAGACAACACCGCCTGGGATTTCGCGGAGAGCGGATCGGAAGTAACGGACTTCACCGCCAATTTCTGGAGCCGGATGTTCAGCGAGGAAGTCTACGGTGAGAAGGGTTCCGAGAACAACATTCATGATGAGAAGCTGCAGGAGCTGCTGAAGGCCGCCGTTGCCACCCGCTCCGAAGCGGACATGGACGCCTTCCATCAGTACTACACCTACGAGCAGTGCTACGCCGTCGGTATGTACAATGAAGTGAACTACTTCGTCGCCCGCAAGGGAATCACGGATATCGCCCTGGGGACGGACAACGCCACCCTGCAGGCCATGACCTTTACCAGCGACTACAGCCCTGTGCCGCTGCAGAAGTAAGCAATCCACAGACTGCTGCCGCGAGAAACCGCGGCAGCAGTTTGTTTCCAGAAACCGTTCGCAGAAAGGATAACAAACGATGGGACGATATGTTCTGAAACGTCTGCTGATCCTCATTCCGACGCTCATCGCCGTGACCATCATCGTGTTTACCCTGATGAACTTCGTTCCGGGGGATCCGGTCATGATTGCGCTGGGCTCCGGCACCCATACGCCGGCGGAGGTGGAGGCCAAGCGGATCGCCATGGGACTGGACCGGCCCTTCCTGGTCCGGCTGGGAGAATATCTGAAAGGCGTGTTCTTCCATTTTGACTTCGGCACCAGCCTGATCGACGGTACAAGCATCCAGTATCAGCTGGTAACCCGTTTCCCCAATACGCTGAAGATAGCCATTTATAGCATCATTTTCACGGTGGTGATCGGGATCCCGCTGGGCGTCTTCTGCGCCCAGCACGCCAACTCCGTGGGAGACCGGATCGCTCTGATCATGACCCTGGTGCTGGACTCCATGCCCAGCTTCTGGCTGGCGCTGCTGCTGATGCTGCTCTTCGCGCTCCAGCTGCACTGGCTGCCATCCACGGGCAGCGGATCCTTCAAGTACTTTATCCTGCCCACCCTGGCCAACTCCCTGGGCGGCCTGGCGGGATTCACCAGGCAGGTCCGGGCCAGTATGCTGGAGGTCACCAGGTCTGACTTTGTGACCACGGCCCGGTCCAAGGGCATCAGCGAGCGGAAGGTGGTCTACGGACACGCCCTGCCCAACGCCCTGATTCCGATCCTGACGCTGGTGGGCATGCGCTTCGGCGGCATGCTGGGCGGCGCGACGGTGATCGAGGTGATCTTCTCCATCCCCGGCATCGGCCAGCTGCTGGTGAACGGCATCAACAACCGGGATTCCACCGTGGTCACGGGAGGCATCGTGTTCATCGCGCTGACCTTTTCGCTGATCATGCTGCTGACGGACCTGGCCTACGCGCTGGTGGACCCGCGGATCAAGGCCCAGTATGCGACCCAGAAGAAAAAATCCGGAGAGGAGGAGAAGCGTCACCATGGCGGGCATCACCATGGAAAGCGCGCTGAAGAAGCATGAGCAAGAAAAACGCAACGGAAATCAACAGCCTGAAGCCGGGTTCTCTGAAATATGTCTGGCGGAAGCTGCTGAAGAATAAGTCCGCCGTCTTCGGGCTGACGGTGGTGGCGCTGCTGATCATCCTTTCCCTGCTGTCCCCGCTGATCTGCCGGTACGATTACCGCAGCATGGACGCGCTGAACGCTTACAGCGGCCCCAGCAGCGAACACCTGCTGGGCTGCGATGAGCTGGGCAGAGACATTCTTTCCCGGGTGCTGTACGGAGCGCGCTATACCTTCATCATCGGCATCCTTTCCACCGCCATCGCCGCGGTGCTGGGCATCGCGATGGGCGCCGTCGCCGGATACTTCGGCGGCAAGGTGGACAGCATCCTGATGCGGTTCCTGGATATCTTCCAGTCCTTCCCGATGCTGATCCTGGCCATGGCCTTCTGCGCCGTGTTCGGGACAGGCATTGACAAGTGCATCCTGGCCCTGGGTATCTCCAATATCTCCGGCTTTGCCCGGCTGATGCGGGCGAATATCCTGCGGATCCGGAACATGGAGTACGTGGAGGCGGCGACTTCCATCGGCTGCCCCACCCGGAAGATTATCACCGGGCATGTGATTCCCAACGCGATCTCGCCCATCATCGTGGAGATCGCCATGGGCATCAGCCGGAACGGCCTGGCGTCCTCCTCCTTGAGCTTTCTGGGACTGGGCGTGCAGCAGCCGACGCCGGAATGGGGCGCCATGCTGTCCTCCGCCCGCAGCTACATCCGGTATTATCCGCATATGGCTATTATTCCCGGAATTTTCATCCTCATCACCGTGCTCAGCTTTAACCTGATCGGCGACGCGGTGCGGGATATCCTGGATCCGACGCTGAAAGAGTGAGGGAATCGACATGAGCGAAAATACAAAGAACAGCGAATTCTTTTCCATCCGGGATCTGAATGTGCAGTATAAGTCCGGCGACCAGACGGTTTATGCCGTGAACGGCGTCTCCTTTGACCTTGCCCCCGGAGAGACCCTGGGCCTGGTGGGGGAGACCGGCGCGGGCAAAACCACCATCGCCAAGTCCATCCTGCGCATCTTGCCCGAGCACGCGGTGAAAAAGATGGAGGGCGAGGTGCTGTACGAGGGCCAGGATATCTTCCGGATGAACGATACCGAGCTGCGGAAGATCCGGGGCCATCAGATCTCCATGATCTTTCAGGATCCCATGACCGCGCTGAACCCTGTCAAGCGCGTGAATGAGCAGATCGCGGAAGGCTACATCCAGCACCATCACTGCACCAAGGCGGAAGCGGAGCAGCGGGCGGAGGAGATGCTGGAGCTGGTGGGCATCAGCAAGGACCGGGCGGGGGAGTATCCCCATCAGTTTTCCGGCGGCATGAAGCAGCGCGTGGTCATCGCCATGGCGCTGGCCTGTTCCCCCCGGCTGCTGATCGCGGATGAACCCACGACCGCGCTGGATGTGACCATTCAGGCCCAGGTGCTGGACCTGATCAAGCGCCTGCGGGACGAGCTGGGTACCTCCATGATCCTGATTACCCACGATCTGGGCGTCGTCGCCGGCATCTGCGACCAGGTGGCGGTGATCTATGCCGGGCGGATCATTGAAAAGGGATCGAAGGCGGAAGTCTTCCGCCATCCGACCCATCCCTACACGATCGGGCTCTTCGGCGCGCTGCCGGACCTGAAAAAGGACGTGGAGCGGCTGAGCCCCATCGAAGGGCTGCCGCCGGATCCCACCGTGAAGACGGAGGGCTGCGCCTTCTATCCCCGGTGCGCAAGGCGCTGCGAAAAGTGCAAAACCTATGCCTATGAACCGACGAATCTGACAGATACCCATATGATTCTCTGCTGCAATCCGGCGGGAGAGGAGGAAGCGAAATGAGCAATCTGCTGGAGATTGAACATCTGAAGAAATACTTCAAAAGCGCCAGGGGCACGGTGCATGCGGTGGACGACGTCAACCTGACTATCGAGGAAGGGAAAACCGTCGGCCTTGTGGGCGAATCCGGATGCGGAAAATCCACCCTGGGCCGGACCATTGTCCATCTGCAGGAATCCACGGACGGCGTGATCCGCTTCGCGGGAAAGGACGTCACCCATCTGGACAAAAAGCAGATGCTGGAATTCCGGAAAAACGCGCAGATCATCTTCCAGGATCCCTATTCCTCCCTGGATCCCCGCCAGACCGTGCAGGACATCATTCAGGAGCCCCTGCGCCTGCTGACCGACATGGGAAAGGCGGAGATCGAAAAGAAGAGCGAGGAGCTGATGGACCTGGTGGGCATCGAGAAGCGGCTCCGCATGTCCTATCCCCATGAGCTGGACGGCGGACGCCGCCAGCGGGTGGGCATCGCCCGGGCGCTGGCGCTGAACCCGAAGTTCATCGTCTGCGACGAGCCGGTTTCCTCGCTGGACGTATCCATCCAGGCGCAGATCCTGAACCTGCTGATGGACCTGCAGGATCAGCTGGGGCTGACGTATCTCTTCATTACCCATGACATGTCCGTGGTGCGGCACATCTCGGATTACATCTGCGTCATGTACCTGGGCCAGATGATCGAGAAGACGGATAAAAAGTCCCTCTTTGACAAGCCGCTGCATCCCTATACAAAGGCGCTGCTTTCCGCCATTCCGACCGTGGATATCGACGCGCAGCCGGAGCGGATTCAGCTGAAGGGGGAGATCAATTCTCCCATCGATCCCAAGCCGGGATGCCGCTTTGCCAAGCGCTGTCCCTACGCGCAGCACTGCTGCCATGAACCCGTGCCGCTGACGGAGGTCGAGCCCGGCCACTTCGTAGCCTGCCATCGGGTGAAAGAGATCAACCAGCTATGAGCAGGAAATCATGGGACAGCTTCGAAAAGCTGTATGCCAGGGTGGAAACCACCGATCCCCGCACCGGGAAGAAAAACGTCCGGTATGAATATCAGGGATCATGGCATGTGCTGGCCAGTGGGGAAAAGACCCTGCGCCTGACCAAATGGATCTGCGGCGCGGCGCTGGCGGCGGACGCGCTGTGCCTCGGATGGGCGGGAACCCGGACCTCGGCGTTTAACCTGCTGGGCTGGACCTCCCTGCCCGTGGGGCTTGCGCTGGCCGCCTGGGTCTTTATTACCTGCGGCGTATTTCCCCTGCTGTTTTCCGGGAAAAAGTGGAAAAGCCCGGACCATGACAGGGCGAGCCTGTTCCTGCGGACTGCGACCCTGGCGGAGGCGGGGCTGATGGCCTTCGTATTTCTGTACGGCATGGGATGGAAATGGCTGGGAGGCCACCCGGAGGAAAGCGCGCTGCCGCTGGTGGGATACCTGGGCGCGGGACTCTGCGCAATGATGATCCGCCAGAGCTTCGGGAAGCTGGAATACCGGGTGGAGAAGCAGGACAGCGGGAGGACCGGCGCAGCCGGCACAGCAGATACAGCCACCCCGGAGAAGCCCGATCCCATGGCGATCTTTCGGCGGGAAGAGAAAGGAGAGTAAACTGCAATGATGTCCCTGAAAGGAAAAACCATGATTATCTCCGGAGCGTCGGGAGACCGGCCGGATCCGACCGTGAATATGGCGCTGGAATGTGGAGCGAACGTCTGCTTCCTCAGCGGCAACCATGAGCGGGTGATTCAGGCGATGAAATATATCGATCCGAAGTATAAGGACCATATTATCGGATTCGCCCAGAATCCTCAGTTCAAGCTGGAGCTGAACATGCGCCTGGCGCCGGAAATTTATAAAGAGGATTCCACCTCCCAGGACGTCCTGAAATGGATCTACGATTATTTCGGAAGCATTGATATCATGGTCCACGCTTCCGGCGGCGGGTTCTCCCGGTATACCATGGAGAACACAGAAAAGGACTACTGGCACCGGACAGCCACGATATCGGAAAACCTGTTCTTCAACACCATGTATGCCCTGCCCTATCTGGAAAAGAGCAAGAGCCCGGTGGTGATCAATGTGGTTTCGGACGATGGGTATCACGGCGGCTATTTTAACAATCCGGCCTGTGCCGCGGCCCGGGGCAGCGTGTTGACCCTGACCAAGGAAATGGCAAAGGAGCTGGCGCCCAAGGGCATTCGGGTGAACTGCGTCATGCATAGCTATATCGATGGGGATGGACCGGACGCCACCGCCATTTGGCTGACGGAGGAGGAGCGGGAAAAAATCGTTTCCGCTACGCCCCTGCGCCGGCTGTGTACCCGGGAGGACATTGCTGGAATCATCAATTTCCTGGCCAGCGATGAAGCGTCCTTCATCACTGGGGCTGTGGTGCCGGTGAACGGGGGATTGACACTATAAGCCATCGGACGGAGATGAAAAGGGCCCGCATCGCGTTGGCGGCGGGCCTTTTCTCCCGCTTGCGGGGAAAGGAATCCTTTGATATACTGACCTTGTGTAAAGCGGATGAATATTTTGGCCCTGCTGGAGGGAGACATATACCTTTCGAAACGACAGAGACGGAACAAAGGGGATGGCGATATGGAAATCTCAGTGCTGAGCGAGTTTGTGGAGCTGGCGAAATCCTGCAATTTTCAGATCACGGCGGATGATATGGCCCTGACGCAGTCCACCCTTTCCAAGCATATTCACAAGCTGGAGGAGGAATTGGGCGTCTCTCTGTTCGACCGAACCACCCGCAGCGTTACGCTGAATGCCTATGGAGAGCAGTATTTGATCTACGCCCGACAGATCTGCGAGATTCATGAGCAGAGCCTGGCCACGCTGGACAGCATGAAGCGCGGAAAAAAATATATCGTCAATATCGGCTTTATGGATAAGCACGGCATGTACGGGATTGTGGAAGCCATTTCTCAATTCAGCCGGCTGCATCCGGAAATCAAGGTGAATATCATCGAGCGGGAGGGCCATGATCTGAAGGGGATGCTGGATGCAGGCAAGGCGGACGTCATCTTTTACGCGGAAAAGGTGAACCCCAGGGAATATCATGTGGCCCGCTTTACCACGGACCGATTGGTAGCAGTGGTGCCCAGCGGTCATGCCCTGGCGGAAATGGACGCCACGACGCTGCAGGAGCTGGCGAAGGAATCGTTGATTGAGCATAAGACCGTTCTGGAGATGCGGTTGATGGCGGAGGCCTGCAAAGAGGAAAAGGTATCCCTGGATTATGTAACCAGCATTTATCATGCGTCCACCATCATGAAGATGATTCGAGAGGGAATTGGGGTCAGCATCATGAGCAGGGGCTGCGCCATGGAAAATGCCAGCGCGGATATGGTGGTTGTGCCCATCGTACCCAGCATTACCTTTGATATCAATGCGTTGAGCAATCGCGGCCAGAGCATGTCGTCCTCCGCGGATGTGTTTATTCGCTACATTCGGGACTACTATGGGAAGGAAGTTCATTCGAAGTAGCGGGGCGGGACACAGAAGCGGATGGGAGGAAGCGGCGGGAGGCCGCTTTTTTCATTCGAATTTGGAAAGAAAGGAGCAAAAAGAAGAATTGATTCTCGGGAAGATCATCCGCTAAAATTCAGATAAATTCAAACAAAGGAGGGTCTATCCCATGAAGAAATGGTTTCTGGTACTTGCCATCGCGCTGGCCCTGATGCTGGCTTCTGGTGCGCTGGCGGATGTGACGGCCGTGCTCGCTGACGCGGGCCAGGCGGAGGAAGGCTTTGTGGCCATTGTGTCCTCGGAAGGGAAGGTATACAGCCAATTGGCGGTGGAAAGCTTCGCCAGTCTTATTCGGGAGAATGAGCTGGCGGAGGATGAAAGCATTGCCAAGGTCGCTGTGGTTCCCGCGGGAGAGCAGGAATATCCTTATCTGTATCCAGAAAATGAATGGCAGATTCGCGTCTATGAGGACGCCCTGCCAGCCTGGTATACAGAAGAAACGGAAAGCGCGATTCTGGCGGCTTTCGAAGGGTGGAAGACACAGGCTTATTCAATCTTCGATCCCACGGTCATTCTGTCGCTGGTCAATCCTCAGACGATTGAGGTAAGCGAGGCGGATGTTACGGAGGATATTCAGGCGGCGCTGGACAAATGGGCAGATGTGGACAGCAACTGGATGGTCTGCTATGTGCGCAACGCAGTGCCTACCACGACCCAGGGCGCGGTGGGGAAATCCATCGCCAATGACGCCTGGAACTATGTAGTGAACATGGTTTGGACCCAGACAGGCGAGGATCTGGCGGGCCATTCCCAGGTGGACCTGATCGCTTCCTATATCGGCAGCGCGTTCCCGGGCATCAGCACCTGGGAAGGATATTTCGGCGCGGAGACCGGCTATCCCTTTGCTTCGGGCGCTAAGCTATTGGCTGCCGGCTTCCTGTACAATCATGGACTGGTGTCCGCAAAGCAGGTCAAGGAATTCGATGAAAAATATGATCCGGAGCAGTACAAGGATCTGACGGTGCTGGCCACGCCGCAGGAGAGCGACACTGGCAGCGCGTTCGCGGTGCTGGTGGACGAGGAAGGAAATACTTACTGGTCCCTGGGGACGGATTATGTCAGCGGCCTGTACACGGAATTCAATCTGGATCCGACGAAGGTGGTAGCGCTGAATGTGGGCCCGAAGAACGAAAGGCAAAACATCTCCGCAGGAACAACCTATACCGCGGAGGGCTGGATTGATCTGGGGAATGGATATTTTGCTACGGGCGCCTGGGAAACCCCTGAAGCTGAGAAGCCTGATTTCTTCCAAGCGGACGGTACTGCCAATTGGAAAATGAACGAGGATGGTTCCGTTGAACCAGCCGGCGAGGATATGACGGCGCCTGGCGCGACGGTTAATCCTGGAAAGTATACCTATGCTCAGGAGGATGGCACCAACTGGGAGCTGATGCTCTCCGGAAACGGATCCTGCCGCTTGACTGTGAGCACGGCAGCGGAGCGGGAGGAAGCTGCCGCCAAGCAGGCGGAACAGGCAGCCGCGCCGAGAACAACCTATTTCAACGTGATGCCGCCCATGACCGAGGTGAAGTCAATTGGCCCGGTGCCGGCCTGGTATGACGAGAAGAAGGAAGCCACGGATGAAGCCGCTAAGGTAGCCTTTGCGGATTGGCAAAAGCAGATTGTGGAATTGGTGGATGTGGACGCCCTCAATGGAACCATGAAGGGCCTGAGCCTGGATTTCGCCACGGAACTCAGCGATGAAGTGATGGCCAATTTCAAGGAATGGGTTCGGATCTGGAACGAGGATGCTGTGGCGGGCAGTATCAATATCAGCATCAGCACGCTGGGATACAAGGCGGTTGGACCGAGCGTGTGGAATGTGATGGATGACACTGTGCTGGCCAATTATAAGAGCATGGATCATGAGGGGTGCCCTGGCCCCACGACTAGCCCCTCTATCGCGGCTTACGCGCTGGCTACCTATGGGAAGGTGATTGACGCCGCTACGGATGATTATATGGGATCTACCATGAACGACGTGTATTCTGCTCATGTGGGAAGCTTCATTCGCGGATTGCTGGAGGATGAAAACGGAGAGTATGTGTACGCCGTGGCCAACCGACTGTGGGAAGATGGAACGATTCCGTTCTTCGACGGCGAATATTGGTACCTGGTAAGCGGCCCGGACTTTAACCCGGACGGCAATCCGGCGGTAGAGGTCATCTATTCTGCCACACCGGCAGAATTGCTGGCGGAGTAAATCCGCTCCGGAATCCATTTTGCGGGGCGCCTTCTTGGAGAAGGCGCCCTTTTCGTGGTGTGGCGGCACGGGAGAAAGCTGGATTGTTGGAAGAGCAGGGAAAAATCACAAGCTTTGCCCTTGACTTCCCTTTCTGTTTCGGTAAAATAGGCGGGTATCGATTTTCCAGGAGGAAATTTCTCCGTGCTGAAGCGCTTCATTGGTTCCCGAGCTTTCTATCGATCTGTGCTGACCCTGCTGATTCCCATCATCGTGCAGCAATTTATTACCAATTTCGTGTCCCTGCTGGACAATGTGATGGTGGGCAGCCTGGGGACGGAGGCGATTTCCGCCGCGTCCATCGCCAATACGGTGCTGAATGTGTTCATGCTGTCCATCTTCGGCGGCCTCAGCGGCATCAGCATCTATGGCGCCCAGTTCTACGGCAAAGGGGACATGGAGGGCATGCGACATGCTTTCCGGCTGAAGATGTGCTTCAGCGTCCTGCTGTCCATGATAGGGATCATCATTTATGCCACCTTCGGGGAGGGCTTCATTCGCAGCTTCCTGCAGGGGGAAAGCAATGGGGGAGACCTGGTCCTGACCCTGCGGGAGGGCCGGGCTTATCTGATGATCATGCTGTGGGGGCAGCTGCCCTTTGCCATCGTTCAAGCCTATGCCAGCACCCTGCGGGAGAGCGGGGAGACAGTGGTGCCCATGGTGGCGGGGATCTGTGCCATTGCCACCAATCTGTTTCTGAACTGGGTGTTGATCTTTGGCCATCTGGGAGCGCCGGCGCTGGGGGTTCAGGGCGCAGCCATCGCCACGGTGGTCTCCCGATATGTGGAGCTGGCCATTGTGGTGGGTTACGCCCATCGGCATACGGAGAAGTATCCTTATATGAAAGGCGTGTATCACAGCCTGCGGGTGCCGATGCCCCTGATTCGCCGGGTGATTCCTACGGGGACGCCGCTGCTGGTGAATGAGATCCTGTGGTCCCTGGGCATGACGCTGATCAATCAGTTCTATTCCAGCCGGGGGCTGAACGCCGTAGCAGCCCTGAACATTACGGGCACGGCCTGGAACCTGTTCTGCGTCATCATGTTCGCCATGGGCAGCGCGGTTTCCATCATGGTGGGCCAGCGGCTGGGGGCGGGCAACCTGGAGGAGGCCCGGGAGGTGGATCGGCAGCTGGTTTTCCTGACGGAGGTGATCCATGTGATCATTGGGCTGGCCATGATCCTGGCGGCGCCCTATGTTCCCCGGCTGTACAATGTGGGGGAAGAGGTGCGGGATTTGACCCGTCAGCTGCTGATCATCGCTGGGCTCTCCCTGCCGCTGCATTCCTTTGCCCATGTGTGCTATTTCACCATCCGCTCCGGCGGCAAGACGGTGATCACCTTCCTGTTCGATGCGGTGTATACCTGGGTGGTGACGGTGCTGCTGGCCTTCCTGCTGACCCGGTTTACGGATCTTACCATCGTGCAGATCTATTTCTGTGTCCAGTTTATTGACATCATCAAACTGATCATTGGGCTGCTGATGCTGCGCAGCGATTTCTGGGCCCAGAATGTGGTGTCGGATATCTGAGAAAACCCTGGGACAGGAAGTCTCCGAAATACGTCGCAAGATTAATCTGGGAAAAGAATGGACAAAAGAGACAAACTCGAAAATTTAACACTGTAAAGCAATAAAAAAATACAGGAAAGAAACAATAAAATCGCTTTACGCGGGGTTTTTGCGTGAGTATAATGGCGCGGTAAATCCCTTTGGATTTATATATTACATTTCGGATGGAGGAAAACAAGATGAAGAAGATCGTTGCTTTGGCGCTGGCGCTGGCCATGTGTTTGAGCGTGCTGTCCTTTGCGGCCGCTGAGGATCAGATTACGCTGAAGATCGCGCACATTGGTCCGCTGACCGGCGCGGCCGCCGTGTACGGCATGGCCACCAGCCGGGGCGCCAAGATCGCCGCAGATGAAATCAATGCCGCCGGCGGCAAGTACAAGGTAGAAATCATCGACGAAGACGATACCCATGACGCGGAAGTGGCCGTGAACGCTTACAACAACGCCATGGACGCCGGCGCGCAGCTGATCGTCGGTACCACCACCACCACTCCCTGCATCGCTGTGGGCGCTGTGGCCTATGAGGAGCGGGTGTTCATGCTGACCCCCTCTGCCTCTTCCACCGCTGTGACCGCGGACAAGGACAACGTGTATCAGGTGTGCTTCACCGACCCGGCCCAGGGTTCCGCTTCCGCTGAATACATCGCGGAGCACAACCTGGCGACCAAGGTGGCCGTGATCTACAACAACGCGGACGCCTATTCCACCGGTATCTATCAGACCTTCGCTGACAAGGCGGCGGAAGTGGGTCTGGAAATCGTTTCCACCACCACCTTCACCGACGATACCACCGACTTCTCCGTGCAGGTGGCGGATGCCCAGAACAACGGCGCCGAGCTGGTGTTCCTGCCCATCTACTACACCCCCGCTTCCCAGATCCTGATCAAGGCCAACGCCAATGGCTACGCCCCCATCTTCTTCGGCGTGGACGGCATGGACGGCATCCTGTCCATCGAAGGCTTTGACACCGCTCTGGCGGAAGGCGTCATGCTGCTGACCCCCTTCTCTGCCGATGCCCAGGACGAGAAGACCCAGAAGTTCGTAGCCACCTATCAGGAGCTGTACAACGAAGTGCCCAACCAGTTCGCTGCCGACTCCTATGACGGCGTGTACGCCCTGGTGGCTGCCGCTGAGAAGGCAGACGTGCAGGAAGGCGAAGCCGCGGAGGATATCTGCGACCGCATCATCGCCGCGATTCAGGAAATCGAAATCAACGGCGTCACCGGTACCATGACCTGGTCTGCCAATGGTGAGGTCAGCAAGACCCCCACCGCCGTGATTATCGAGAACGGCGCTTATGTGGGATTCAACAACTAAGGAAGAGGACGTTTATCACGTCTGATAGCGCGGTCCGCTCCCGAATCATCGGGAGCGGATTCGCTCGTTTTGATGGGCCCATGTTTCATTGCTGGGATGGTGGAAATATGGCCAAATACGCAATGATCAACCTTCCGTAAGAGAGGACAAGAACGATGATTTTTCTGTCCAACCTGGTTAACGGTATCAGCCTGGGGAGCATCTATGCCATTATCGCCCTGGGATACACCATGGTTTACGGCATCGCCAAGATGCTGAACTTTGCCCATGGCGACGTGATTATGGTCGGCGCTTATATCGCCTTCTGCGCGCTGCAGTACTGGAACCTACCCCCGGTGTTGGCCCTGATTGTGGCCATGCTGGTGTGTACCGCTTTGGGAATTACCATTGAGGGGCTGGCCTATCGCCCCCTGCGGCAGGCAGCTTCCCTGGCGGTGCTGATTACCGCCATTGGCATGAGCTATCTGCTGCAGAATCTGGCGCTGCTGATCTGGGGCCCCAACCCCAAGAGCTTCCCGGCCACGACCATGATGGCCCTGCCCACCTTCTCGCTGTTCGGCGGAAAGCTGAACATCAGTGGGGTGACTCTGGTGGCCATTCTGGCCAACATCGTGATTATGCTGGTTCTAACCACCTTTATTTCCCGGACCAAGGTGGGGAAGGCCATGCGTTGTGTGTCCGAGGATCGGGGCGCGGCGGAGCTGATGGGGATCAATGTGAATCGCACCATCTCCACCACCTTCGCCATCGGTTCCGCCCTGGCGGCGGTGGCGGGCATTCTGCTTTGCTCCGCTTATCCGACCCTGATGCCTACCACCGGCTCCATGCCCGGCATCAAGGCCTTCACGGCGGCGGTGTTCGGCGGCATTGGCTCCATTCCCGGGGCCATGATCGGCGGCATTCTGCTGGGGGTCATCGAGATTCTGGGCAAGGCGTATATCTCCACGGAGCTGGGGGACGCCATCGTCTTCGCGGTGCTGATCATCGTGCTGCTGTTCCGGCCCACGGGGCTGCTTGGCAAGCCGATTCGCGAGAAAGTGTAAGGAGGGCAGCGGAATGAACGCGAAAAAGAAAAAGCTGATCTACAATTCCGTGACCTTCGGCATTGTGATTCTGGCCTTTGTGCTGTGCAACGTGTTTTACAAGGACATGAGCCGGTCCCTGCGGGGGCAGCTGATTCCCATTACCTGCTGGATCGTCATGGCGGTGAGCCTGAACCTGGTGGTGGGCATCTCCGGCGAGCTGAGCCTGGGCCATGCCGGATTTATGAGCATCGGCGCCTTCAGCGGTATCGTGGTCTCTGGCTGGCTGCTGAACGGCTTCCAGGTAGAAAACGAGACCCTGCGGTTGGTCATCGCGATTGTGGTGGGCGGCGTCATGGCCGGCATCTTCGGGGTGCTGATCGGCATTCCAGTGCTGCGGCTGCGGGGGGATTATCTGGCCATCGTCACGCTGGCCTTTGGCGAAATCATCCGCAACGTGCTGAACTGCGTTTACGCCTCCGTGGATGGGCAGAAGCTGGTGCTGGGCTTTATCAACCCGAACCTGCCTGGCAAGCTGCTGCTGAACGGACCCAACGGTGCGGTGTCGGTGGGCAAGATTGCTACCTTCACGGCGGGCTTTGTGTTGATCATCCTTTCGTTGATTGTGGTGCTGAACCTGGTGAACAGCCGCACGGGCCGAGCCATTATGGCTACTCGGGATAACCGCATCGCGGCGGAGTCTGTGGGCATCAATGTGACCAAATACAAAATGATTGCCTTTGTAACGGCGGCGGTGCTGGCTGGCATGGCTGGCGCGCTGTATGGGTTGAACTATTCCACCCTGATTCCCGGCAAGTTCAAGTTTGACCAGAGCATCAATGTGCTGGTTTTCGTGGTGCTGGGCGGCATCGGCAACACCCTGGGAGCGATTATATCCGCCACGGTGCTGACCATGCTGCCGGAGCTGCTGCGGGAATTCGCCGATTACCGGATGCTGGTGTACGCGGTGGTGCTGATTCTGGTGATGATCTTCACCAATAATCCCACGGTTCGCGCCATTGCTGAATCCATCTTCGCACCGGTGAAAAAGCTGTTCCAGGGCAAGAAAAACGCGGCGCCCCAGGGAGCGCAGGGAGGGGTCGGAAAATGAGCGAAAAGGTAAGACGCAGATCGGATACCCGCATGGTGCCCGTGCCCTCCCATTCCATCGTGCCAGAGCGGGATGTGAACGATATCCCTGTGCTGGAAACCCGGCATTTAGGAATTCAGTTTGGCGGGCTCAAGGCGGTGGATGATTTCAATCTGACCATTGGACGGACGGAAATCGCCGGGCTCATCGGCCCCAACGGCGCCGGAAAGACCACGGTGTTCAACCTGCTGACCAAGGTGTACGAGCCCACCTCCGGGGCGGTGCTGTTCGACGGGCAGGATCTGAAGGGCATGAACATCGTCCAGGCCTCGAAGCTGGGCCTGGCCCGGACCTTCCAGAATATTCGTCTTTTCGACAAGATGACGGTGGAAGAGAACGTGCGCATCGGCCTGCACAATCAGATCAAGTACGATATGTTCAGCGGCGTGCTGCGGCTGCCCCGGTATTGGAGCCAGGAGAAGAAACAGCATGCGCGGGCGCTGGAACTGCTGCACATCTTCAACATGGAAAACCTGGCGGATGAGGAGGCAGGAAGCTTGCCTTACGGGGCACAGCGCCGGCTGGAGATCATTCGGGCCCTGGCCACCAATCCTAAGCTGTTGCTGCTGGACGAGCCGGCCGCGGGCATGAATCCCCGGGAAACCGAGGAGCTGATGGAGACCATCGCCCGAATCCGGGATGAATTCCAGATCGCTATCCTGCTGATCGAGCATGATATGAGCTTAGTTATGGGCGTGTGTGAGGGAATCTGTGTACTGAACTTTGGGCGGGTGATTGCGAAAGGAACCGCGGATGAAATTCAGGCGAATCCGGCGGTAATCGAAGCCTATCTGGGCAAGGCCCGGTCCGCCGCGGGAAAGGAGGCCCAGGCATGAGCGAGCAGAAATTGCCTTTGCTGAAGGTGAAGGATCTTCATGTGTACTATGGGGCGATTCACGCCATCAAGGGGATTTCTCTGGAGGTTTTTGAAGGGGAAATCGTGACGCTGATCGGGGCCAACGGCGCTGGGAAGTCCACCACGCTGAACACCATCGCCGGTCTGCTGAAGCCCCGACAGGGGTCCATCGTGCTGGATGGGGTGCCCGTCGGGGGCACCAGCGCCTCCAAGATGATCTATAAGGGATTGGCGCTCTGCCCGGAAGGGCGGCGGGTTTTCCAGCAAATGACGGTGAAGGAAAACCTGGAGATGGGTGCTTATAGCCGGCCTAATAGCGAGATCGAGGATTCGCTGGCGGACGTGTTTTCCCGGTTCCCCCGGCTGAAGGAGCGGGAAAAGCAGATCGCGGGAACCCTCTCCGGCGGTGAGCAGCAGATGCTGGCCATGGGCCGGGCCCTGATGAGCAAGCCGAAGCTGCTGATGCTGGACGAGCCCTCCATGGGCCTGGCGCCTATCCTAGTGGATCAGATTTTTGAGATCATTCAGGAGCTGCACGCTTCTGGGGCCACTATTCTCCTGGTGGAGCAGAACGCCCAGATGGCGCTGTCGGTGGCGGATCGGGCCTATGTGCTGGAAACCGGAGCGATTTCCATCTCCGGCTCCGCCAGCAGCCTGCTGCATGACGATAAGGTTCGGAAGGCGTATTTAGGAAATTAAGCCTGAAGGGCTCCCCGGAAGAGGCGACAAGGGAAAATCGGAAAAATGCTGCTGGAAGGGGATGCCTTCCAGCTGATGAGAATTCAACTTAACAGGGACGGAGGAGCGGGAGGAAAAATCCACCCGCTCCTCCTTGAATTTTCAAGGCATGTATCGTATACTGCTCTTAACCGAGTTGAGATTCACTATTTTCAGGAGGTGCAATATTCATGAAAGCGTTGTTTATCGGTGGCACGGGCATTATCAGCACGGCCATCGTCCGGAAGCTGGCCCAGGATCCCCTGTGGGAGGTTTGGCTGCTGAACCGGGGCAACCGGAAGGAAGCGGTGCCCGATGGAGTGCATTCTATCGTGGCGGACATTAACGACGAGGCCGCGGTGCGAGCGGCCATCGGGGATACGGTGTATGACGTGGTGGGCGAATTCATCGGCTTCACGGTGGAGCAGGTGGAGCGGGATTATCGCCTGTTCCAGGGCCGGACGAAGCAGTATATCTACATCAGCTCCGCCTCCGCCTATCACAAGCCCGCGGCGGATTTCCGCATTACGGAGGGAACCACCCTGGCCAATCCCCACTGGGAATATTCCCGGAACAAGATCGCCTGCGAGGAATTCCTGATGAAGAAATATCGGGAGGAAGGCTTCCCGGTGACCATCGTCCGCCCCAGCCATACCTACGATGAGCGCAGCATCCCCATGGGCGTCCATGGCGACAAGGGCTCCTGGCAGGTGATTCAGCGGATGCTGGAGGGCAAGCCCGTGCTGATTCAGGGGGATGGCACCTCCCTGTGGCATCTGACCTTCAATGAGGATTTCGCCACGGGATATATCGGGCTCATGGGCAACAAGCACGCCCTGGGAGAGGCCTTCCATATTACGGGGGATGAAATCCTGACCTGGAACCAGATTTATGCCACCACCGCGGAGGCCCTGGGGGTGGAGTTGAAGCCCTATTACGTTTCCTCCGCTTTCCTGGCGGAGGCCGGAAAGAAAATGGGATACGATTATGAGGGCAGCCTGATTGGGGATAAGGCGGTCTCCGTCTGCTTTGATAACAGCAAGGTGAAGCGTCTTTCTCCCGGGATGACAACCACCATTCCCTTCCATCGGGGGGCGCGGATCGCCCTGGATTACATCCTGTCTCATCCGGAATGCCAGACGCCGGATCCGGAATTCGACGCCTGGTGCGATCGGGTGATTGCAGCCCTGGATAAGGCGATAAACGAAATAAAAATGTAACATTTTGTCACAGAGACGACATTTTTCCTTGACAAAATAAGGCCTTCCGAATACAATAGCCTTGTATTCCTGTAGGTATCATTTTTGTAACAATATCGCAGGAAGGGTTTGACCATCTCCTGATGTTCAGGGAAGGGGGCAAGGGCCCGGGCGGGTCCTGAATGGTGCATGAACAGAAAGCTTTCTATTTTCGCTTTGGTGGCGGCGCTGCTGCTGGTCTTGTTGTGCGGATCGGTGGCGCTGGCGGCGGATGATCCGCTGAAGGTTTCCATGGGGCTGGAGACGAATCAGTTTTCCGAGCCGAAGGAGATTACGGTGTCCATCTCCGTCAGCAACGTGGGCGAAAGCGATATGCCCGGCCCGGTGACGCTCTATTACCCCAGCGGCAAGCAGGTGGAAGAGTTTGGCTCGCCCACCTTGAGCGTTGGGACAAGCAAGAACTGGAGCGGGAAATGGAAGGTGACCCAGGCGGAGCTGGATGCGGGCCGGATTACCTTTAAGATCAAGTATTCGATTTATAATGACGAAGGGGAATTGGTCAATAAAACCAAGAATTTCTCCAAGAAGATCATTTATGCCGGCGCGGCTCCGGAATTGACGGTAAATCGGACCATTAAGCCCACCACCGCTCAGAAGGATCAGGAAGTGACCGTGACCTACGAGCTGGAAAACACAGGTACGGTGGAAATTACTGGCGTTACCATCAAGGAAAACAGTGGCATCTCCAGCAAGTCCGGTGCCGTGGAGAAGATCGCGGTGGGGGAGAAGGAGAGCTACACCTTTACCACCAAGATGGGCAAGAAGGATTTGACTTCCGCGGCCACGATTTCCTACAAGGCGGGAGGTAAAACCTATACGCAGAAGGTAGAATCTGCCACGATCAAGTACGGCGAGGTGAAGCTGAGCGCCACCTTGACGGCGGATAAGAAGGGTGGCGCCCCTGGAGAGACGGTGAAGCTGACCCTGAAGCTGAAGAACTCCGGCACGGTGGATTTCACTAATGTGACCGTAACGGACGAAAACCTGGGCGAAGTGTTTACCGGTGTGACGGTGGAAGCGGGGAAAACGGAAACCCTGGAGAAGGATCTGACCATTACGGAGACCCAGGATCTGCAGTTTACCGTGATCGCGGAGGACGTCACCGGCGAGCCAGTGGAAACGGCTACTGGTCGAGTGAACGTGATCGCCACCGACCCGACGCAGCAGATCGTGCTGGCGCTGGAAACCACAGCGGACCGCAGCGCGGTATATGAGATCCCGGGCAACGTGCGCTTCACCATCACCGTGCGGAACGAGAGCGCGGTGGATGTATCCAATATTCGGATTCGCGCGGTGGACACGGTGATCAATACCTTCGATACCATTCCCGCCGGGGAAAGCAGAACCTTTACCCGGGAGATGGCTATCAGCATGCCGGGGATTTTCCAATTCTCCGCCAGCTGCCAGGATCAGCTGGGACAGACCCTGACCTTTGTCAGCAATTCCCTGCAGATTACCCTGGAGCAGCCTACGCCGGAACCGACGGAAGCGCCCATCGTGACGCCTCCCGCCCCGCAATATCAGAGCGTGCCGGAGAGCTATGAGGAGCTGCCTGCCTCCCGGAAGTTGCCGGAATGGACGGATCAGGTGGAGACCATTGCCGATCAGGCAAAGTACATTCTGGGCGGAATCACAGCCCTGCTGTTCCTGCTGCTGCTGATTGGCTTTATTCGTCGGGGAATTAAGAAGAGCCAGTCCAACAAGGCCATGGATCATCTGGAGGGCGCCAATTATCGGGATTATGGCACCCAGCCCAAGCGGAACCGGCGCAGCGTAATTCAGTCCGGCAGCGATGGGAAGGAACCGGCAGCGCCGGAGCAGGAGCTGGAGGAGAACACCTCCCAGGATGGGGAGCTGATGGCGGAGACGCTGAAACGGCTGTACAACGAGGATGGCTCGGAGACGGCGGCTGAGGAGGCCCCAGCGGCGGAAGAAGCCCAGGGAGAGGATCCCATGGATGCGACGGTCAAAGCGGTGAGTGAGACCTTGAACGCTTCCGACGCAGCCCGGCGGCGGAGAAATGGATAATTAAAGAGATGAAGATCGCCCTCCCCTTTGGGGAGGGCGATTCTGTATGGGAAGGCGGCGCTTCATGGTTTGGCCCCATTTTTGTAATGCCTCCGGAGGGCCAGAAGGCCAGCCACCAGGAGGGCCAGACCCAGCAGGAAGGCCATTAATCCCTTAATGCCCAGATCGATAAACATGCTTTCTGGCATGAGCCGAATCAGCAGATCCGTTCGCGGATTCAGCAGCCAATAATCATTCCGAAAGGCCAGATGATGAAAGGTGATGAACAGACCGTCAAAATTGATGATGGCCCATAGCGCCAGCGCCGCCGCGATGATGCTCATGCCCCATAGCGCCTGCCCGGCGCCATGAATCGCCGCCAGCATGGTCTGTGGCTCCTTTCGATGGCGGATCAGGCGGAGAAAAAGCAGGAGGGCCAGCGCCAGGCAGATCGCCCCAACCCATCCATCCAGCTGAATCAGTCGTCGGCAGTCCGCCATGTGAATCAGCTCATAATCGTGGAAACAGGGTGAGCTTTCCCCGGAAGGATTTGTCAAATAAAATTGGAAATCATCCGCCCGCCCTGCCAGGTAGTCCCCTATATGGGCGGCCATGGCGGGATATTCCTGCGGGGGCCAGCCGGTGGACGCGCTGGGGGCGAATCGGGTCATTTCTGCCTCGAAGAGGGGCCCGCTGCCCGCAAAGACCCAGATGATGCCCGTCAGCAGGGCCAAGGTCAGGCAAAGCAGGCAGATGCCTCCGGTAGGGCGCGCGTGCTTTTCGCTCAAAGCAATCCTCCTTCTGTCTTGTGAAAAAATGATGGAGAAAGCATACAGCGTGAAAGGTGTGATGCTTTCTCAGCTTCCCTTACAAAAAAGGCGGGGCCATTTGGCCCCGTCCTTTTGGATCCATCTTACTGCATCTTCAGATACGCTGTGACGAAGCCCTCCAGGTTGCCGTCCATCACGTCGTCAATGTTGCCGCTTTCGAAATTGGTTCGATGATCCTTGACCATGGTGTAGGGCTGGAAAACGTAGGAGCGAATCTGGCTGCCCCACTCAATCTTCTTCATCTCGCCCTTGATGTCCGCCATCTGCTGTTCCTTTTCCCGCTCCCGCAGCTCCAGCAGCTTGGCCTTCAGCATCTTGATACAGGTGGCCCGGTTCTGCACCTGATCCCGTTCCGTCTGGCAGGAGACCACGATGGTGACGTCATCCTTCACATAGGTCATCCGGACAGCGGAGGAGGTCTTGTTTACGTTCTGTCCGCCGGCGCCGCTGGAGTGATAAGTATCCACCCGGACATACTTCATGTCAATTTCGATTTCGCTGTCGTCCTCCGCCAGCATGGGAGCCACGTCCAGACTAGAGAAGCTGGTATGCCGCCGGGCGTTGGAGTCGAAGGGGCTGATGCGCACCAGGCGATGAACCCCCTTTTCCCCCCGGAGATAGCCATAGGCATGGTCTCCGCTGACCTCGAAGGTGACGCTCTTGATGCCCGCCTCGTCGCCGTCCAGCAGGTCCAGCAGCTTTACCTGGAAGCCCATCTTCTCGCAGTAGCGGGTATACATCCGGTACAGCATCTGGGTCCAGTCCTGAGCCTCGGTGCCGCCGGCACCCGCGTGCAGGCTCAGCACCGCGTCGTTATCGTCGTAATCTCCCCGCATCAGGGTTTCCAGCTCCAGGGCGTCCGCCTTTTCCTTCAGGGCCTTCAGGCCTTCGCCGGCCTCCGCCACCATATCCTCGTCGTTTTCTTCCTTGGCCAGCTCCATCATGGTTTCGATGTCGTCCGCGGCGGAGATCAGGCTCTCGTAGTGTTCAATGCGGTTTTTCAGGTGCCCCAGCTTTTGGTTGACGCTGGTGCTGCGGGCGGTGTCATTCCAGAATTCTGGCTGGTTCATTTCCTCCGTCAGCTCGTCGATCTGCTCCTTCATGTGGTCGATGTGGAGCGCTTCGCCGGCGGCGAGGATGCTCTTGCGGATGCCCGCCAGGTCTTGGGTGTATTGTTCGAGTTCGATCATTGCTCTTTATCTCCTATGTTTGTTCGTCGATATTTGTCGCGGGCGAGCCCCTTTTCCCCAGATCCCTTCCAAAGAGATTATTCAGGGGAAGGGCTTCGCCCTCCTTCGCCTCCTGCTTTCCCGAAAATGTTTCTTCGTCAACATTTTTTCAGAAAAGCCGACATGTTTTCGCTCGAATGCACCCTTTATGCCTCGTTCTCCATGGCTTTGCCATGACAATTCTTGTACTTCTTGCCGCTGCCGCAGGGGCAGGGATCATTCCGGCCCACCTTCTGGCTGGGCTTCACCTTCCGGGGCTGCCGGGGGCCGTCCCCTGCCAGGCGGGCCTCCGTGGGCTTAGCAGTTTGCACCCGCTCCGGCGTCACCTGTACCTTGGTCTGATACACCCGGCGCACCGTGTCCTCCCGGATCAGGTGATTCAGTTCCTCAAACATATGCCCGGCTTCGATCTGATATTCCGTCACCGGGTTCTTGCCGCTGTAGGCCCGGAAGCCGATGCCGTCCCGCAGCTGATCCATGGCGTCGATGTGGTCCATCCAGCGGATGTCCACGCTGCGCAGCAGCATGACCCGCTCCAGCTCCCGCATCTCCACATGGATTTCCGAAAGCAGCTGTTCCCGCTCCTGGTAGAAGACGTGAGCGTCCTCCTTCAGGGCGCTGGCCAGGCCCTCCTGGCCCAGCTCCTCCGCCCGGGGCTTCAGGGCTTCCAGCGCCCCGTGATGGTTGCACAGGTTCTCCAGATAATTGGCGGCCTGGGTCCAATCCCACTCCGCGGGATCCTCCCCGGTGAGCCAGCGGCCGACCGCGAAGTCGATAACATGATCCGCCATCTTCAGGATGCTCTCGTGCACATCCTCCCCCATGAGCACCCGGCGGCGCTGGCCGTAGATGACCTCCCGCTGGCGGTTCATGACGTTATCGTATTCCAGCACGTGCTTGCGCATCTCGAAGTTCCGGCCCTCGATGCGCTTCTGGGCGCTTTCGATCTGCTTGGTCAACATGCCAGCGGTCAGGGGCTCATCGTCCTTCAGCCCCAGCCGATCCACCATGGCACCGATGCGCTCGGAGCCAAACAGGCGCATCAGATCGTCCTCCAGAGAGATGAAGAACTGGGTGGAACCCTTGTCCCCCTGCCGACCGGAGCGGCCCCGCAGCTGGTTATCGATCCGGCGGCTTTCATGCCGCTCGGTTCCGATAATATGCAGGCCGCCGGCGGCCACCACCTGGGCATGCTCCTTGTCGGTTTCCTGCTTGAACTGCTGGTATAGCTCGTTGTATCTGGTCCGGGCGGCCAGCACCTCCTCCGGCACATCCTCGTTGTGGCCGGTGGCGGCTTCGATGATTTCCTCTTCCACGCCCTCCTGCCGCATGGCCCGGCGAGCCAGGAATTCCGGATTGCCGCCCAGCAGAATGTCCGTGCCGCGGCCGGCCATGTTGGTGGCGATGGTGACGGCGCCGTAATGACCCGCCTGGGCCACGATCTCCGCCTCCCGGGCGTGATTCTTGGCGTTCAACACCTCGTGTTGAATCCCCTTCTTTTTCAGCATGTCGCTGAGCAGCTCGGAGATTTCCACACTGACGGTACCCACCAGCAGGGGCTGGCCCGTGGCGTGGTGGGCCACGATGGAGTCGATGACCGCGTTGTATTTCGCCGCCTTGGTTTTGTAAACCACATCCTCCAGATCCTGCCGGATGTTGGGCTTGTTGGTGGGAATCTCCACCACGTCCAGGGCATAGATCCCCTGGAATTCCGCCTCTTCCGTCTTGGCGGTACCGGTCATGCCGGACAGCTTCTGATACATGCGGAAATAGTTCTGGAAGGTGATGGTGGCCAGGGTTTTGCTCTCCCGCTCCACCTTTACGTGCTCCTTGGCCTCGATGGCCTGATGCAGGCCTTCGGAGTACCGACGGCCGATCATCAGCCGGCCGGTGAACTCATCCACGATGATGACCTGGCCGTTCTGCACCACATAGTCCACATCCCGCTTCATGAGCACATTGGCCCGCAGGGCGCAGGAAACATAGTGGTTCAGATCGCTGTTTTCCGCGTCGTTCAGGTTCTCGATGCCAAAGGCCTGCTCCACCTTCCGGGCGCCATCGTCCGTCAGGGTGACCGCCTTTTTCTTTTCCTCAACCTCGTAATCCTCGTCCCGCTTCAGATGCCGCACCACAGCGTCCACCCGGTCGTACATTTCCGTGCTCTTATCTCCGGGGCCGGAGATGATCAGAGGCGTCCGGGCTTCGTCGATGAGGATGGAGTCCACCTCGTCCACGATGGCGAAATGATGCCCCCGCTGCACTAGGTTGCTCTGGCGCACCACCATGTTATCCCGCAGGTAGTCGAAGCCCAGCTCGTTGTTGGTTCCATAAGTGATATCGCAGGCGTAGGCTGCCCGGCGCTCGTCGCTTTCCAGGTCGTGAATGATCAGGCCTACGGACAGGCCCAGGAAGCGATGCACCTTGCCCATCCATTCGCTGTCGCGGCGGGCCAGATAATCGTTCACCGTTACGATATGCACCCCCTGGCCTCTCAGGGCGTTCAAATAGGCTGGCATGGTGGATACCAGGGTCTTTCCTTCACCGGTCTTCATCTCGGCGATGCGCCCCTGATGCAGCACGATGCCGCCCAGCACCTGGACGTCATAGGGCCGCATGCCCAGTACCCGATCTGCCGCCTCCCGCACGGTGGCAAAGGCCTCTGGAAGGATATCGTCCTCCGTTTCGCCATTTTGCAGGCGCTTTTTGAATTCCTCCGTCTTGGCCCGCAGCTGCTCATCCGTCAGCCGGCGATATTCCTCCCCCAGGGCGTTGACCGCGTCCACGGTTTTCCGCAGCTTTTTTAGCTGGGAATCATTGCTGGTTCCCAGAATTTTCTTCATGAACTCTAACATAATCTGTTTTCCTCAATCCGTACTGCTCCGAAACTTGCCTGTCTGTCGGGCACAACAGTACAGCATAGTATACCATTGAAAGGCCAGCCCGCGCAAGAGCCGGGGAAAATTCGAGGGGGAGCGGATTTTCCCTAAAAATGAAAACAGCGCCGCGGAAAGGGCGCTGTTGTGAATGGATTCCTGTTGTGGGAGGATTATTTCTTCC
>JAFUFB010000015.1 GCA_017470145.1 Clostridia bacterium
AACAGCTATAAGAAACAAAAACCGCATGATCCGACCGCTCCGTATGACGGCTATGACGAAAGCGATGATACGGAGGAGAAAGCACGGAGCGGAAGGCTGCCGAAGGCAAGAGAAATAAAGACATGAACATAGATACCTTACAAAAACAGATGCGAACGGAGCGCGGCAGCGGAAGGTGTATCCGATGTACAGCAGAAGAACTTCGTGAGCTTGAAGATGCTGAAGGCAAGCATGCATATTTGAATTGGATGATGTCTCCTGGTGAAGTTTCGGTATAGGCATGAAACCGTAACTATTATGCCTCTGAAACAGGGACGATCTTTATCGTAAGACCTAACGGGCGAAGAACTTTCAAGAGCGTGCTTACTTGAGGACTTGTAGCTCCCTTTTCCATACGAGCGATAACCGGTTGTGAAACACCACTTAATTCTTCGAGGCGCTTTTGAGAGATGCCCTTTTTATGGCGGGCTTCGATTAGTTCGCCCATTAATGCGGCGCTTGCTTCGATCTCGAGTATTTCCTCATCAGAGAAGAGTTCTTTTTTTACATCTTCCCAACTATCACCGATAGCAGGATTGTTGATCTTTTTCATCATTTATTCCTCCCTTAATCCTTGTTCCCGAAGATCTTTCACTTCACGGATCGCCTGGTCAATCTCTCTTTGAGGTGTCTTCTGCGTTTTTCTTTGGGAATGCATGAAGCAAAACAAACATGCCATCAATCCATGCTACAAAGAATACTCGATTGCTCCCCGGACGGAGTTCCCAGATATTGTACTCCTCATTTATCTTGTCGATAAAGTTCTTATTAAGGGAAAAACCGTGTTCTGCAAGAAGCTGAATGTAAGTAGCTATTTGCTTCGCTTGAATTCTGGCGTCTTTTCCTTTCTGATTCTGTAGCTTTTGAATGTATTCCTTCGCCGGTTGGACACCGGAGGAATCTTTATAAAACCTGATGTCGTGCAATATGCATCCCTCCTCACCACGGATATAATAACTTATAAGTTATTAAACGTCAAGTACTTTTTTGCATCGAGGTGAATACTCATGGCTGAAACCCTACGCGAGCTGGTAGTTGCGCTGTCGCTGGACTCCAGCAATTTCTCGCGCAATATGCGCACCATCAATGCGCAGATCAAGGAAGCCGAGTCCACCTTCCGCCTGGCCGGGACTGGCGTTCAGAACTTCGAGAAGACCAACAGATAGGACTGATGTGCAGAGCGCTGCATATTTTTATCGCTTCTGGCAAAATGAAAATGAAGCTTGATGGGAAAAGTCAGGCTTCATATAGTTTATGTGCACTCCGCGAGGAGTGTAAGCAGGGAGAACAATACGCGATGGTTGAACCTGCCGGACGTAAGGAAGGCAGGTGATGCGTATGAGTAGTTACGAGATCGTCATGATCGTCATAGCTTCTGTAACGCTTGTGCTTGCGCTGATCGAAGCCACAAAAGGCAACAGGAAGTAAGGCATAGATAAAACCGTCACGTATTGCGGTACGTGGCGGTTTTGAGGTAGTCCGGCAAGGGACTATCGCGGAGCAACTACTCTCCCTGCTTTTATTATAGTCAGCTAGAAGATGTTGTCAACTACGTTTTTCCTGATGCCAGGAGTGATCTGAAGCAAAGCCAAATCCTGGTACATGACCGGAATCGTTTTCCAGGAATATGAACGGGTCAATACCTTCGGTAATGGGACGCTTTACCGTGGGAATAAAAGTACTGGCGATATCCAGTTTCCTCCGCTATTCTTTCATCCTCCTGCACGCCGCAGAGCGAGTCCCATTCGGGCTGGATGCGCCTCAGGCCGTTTCCGGGCATGTCCTGTAAAACATTCGGCAGGAAGCCGATGCGCTCCCTGACTGTCCCTTTCATTTTTCGTGATTGCTTCTATAATCCTTGGGCAGTACGCCTGTGGCTTTCGTGAAGGTTTGGGAAAAATAGCGAACGTCAGCATATCCCACCCGCTGGCTGATTTCATACACCTTCAAATCCGTTTGCCGCAGTAGCCGTTTCGCCTCGGTCATGCGCACCCGGGTCAAATAATCCTTGTATTTCACGCCGGTTTTCTGATGGAAGAAGGAGGCGGCGCTATGCAAGCTGCAAACCTAACAAAAACCAAGGGAAAGCGTACATGGCAGCATGTGGCGCAGCTGGTACTTTCCATGTTCCTGGTGTTCTGTTTCCTGATGCCCATGTTCCAAATCGGCGCATGGAAAAACGTAGCGCTGAAGAACGGGCTGCAGGGGAACGGTGTCTCCATGCCCGGCGCTGCCGCACAGATGAACACACAGCTTCAATCCATCGTTCGGAAAGCAAAGTTGGCTGACGGTGTTACGACTCATTTGAGATTGTTCAATAGACGCACAACGGCGTCCCCGACTTCGTTCGTTGAGGCCTTGCCGCCCACGTCGGGGGTGAGCGTCCTGCCCTCAGAAAGCAGCGTCTCTATGGCGCCCAATACGCGCTTGCCCCAGTTCTCATGGCCAAAGAAGTCCAGGATCTGGGCGGCTGACCAGATGGAGGCCAGCGGATTGGCAATGCCTTTTCCGGCGATGTCCGGTGCGGAGCCGTGGATGGGCTCAAACATCGAGGGATACCTGCGCTCCGGGTTGATGTTCGCTCCGGCTGCCAGGCCCAGTCCGCCCGTGATGGCCGCGCCGAGATCCGTGAGGATATCTCCGAAAAGATTGCTGGTGACCACGACTTCAAACCGCTTCGGGTCCCGCACCATGAACATGCTGGCGGCATCCACCAGGTAGCTGCAGGTTTTGACATCAGGGTATTCCCGGCCCACTTCCTCAAAGATCTGATCCCAGAACACCATGGAATAATTCAACGCATTGCCCTTGCTGATGGAGGTCAGCGTCCTGCCTTCCCTCCGGGCCAGATCGTAGGCGTAGCGGATGATGCGCTCGCAGCCCACGCGGGAGAACACGCCGTTCTGAATGACCACTTCGTTGGGCTGGCCCTTGTAGAGCCATGCGCCGCTGCCCGCGTATTCGCCTTCGCTGTTTTCCCGGACAAAGGTCATGTCGATCCCGCCCGGCTCAACGCCCTTCAGGGGACACGGCGCGCCGCGCAGCAGCTTCACGGGACGCAGGTTCACGTACTGGTCGAAGCCCTTGCGGATCGCCAGCAGCAGGCCCCACAGGGAGATGTGATCCGGCACGCCCGGCGCACCCACCGCGCCCAGGTAGATGGCGTCGAAGTCCTTCAGGCGCTCCATGCCGTCCTCATCCATCATCTTTCCGGTCTTCAGATAATACTCACAGCCCCAGGGAAACTCTGTCCAGTCGAATCGAAAGCCGCCGTCCAGCTCGGCCACAGTGTTCAGCACCTTGACGCCCTCGGCAATGACCTCCGGGCCGATGCCGTCCGCCGGGATGGACGCCATCCTATATACCTTCATGATCCTCAGTCCTTTCCGAATGATAGAGAAAGCGCGGCAGACGGGTTTCCCCTGCCTGCCGCAATCGAAATATCACTTGATGAACCCCACCTGGGCGCTGATCCTGGCGACCTGCTCGTCCTTGCGCTGGTTGTACTCGATCTTCTTCTCTTCAAAGTAGTTTCTGCCCTCGGCGTCGATGGAGACGATCAAGGGCCCAAACTCCTTCACGCGGCAGTTCCACAGCGTCTCGGGCATGCCCAGGTCGCGCCACTCGGCGCGGACGATCTCCTCCACGCACACCGCGGCCACCACGGCGTTGCCCGCGGGGATGACGCAATGGATGCAGCCGAAATCCTTGCAGGCGTTGGCAGTGTTCTCCTTCATGCCGCCCTTGCCCACGATCACGCGCACGCCGGTGGTCTTGACAAACTCATACTCAAACTTTTCCATGCGCATGGAAGTGGTGGGCCCCACGGAGACCATCTCGAACCGGTCGTTTTCCAGCGGGCGAATGATGGGACCGGCGTGGAGGATAGCGTTATTGCGCACATCCACGGGGATCTCCCGGCCCTCCTCCACCACGCGGCGATGGGCCACGTCGCGGCAGGTGGTCAGGCTTCCGTCCAGGTAGATGATGTCGCCGATGTGGATATCCTTCAGGTCCTCCGCGGAGATGGGCGTGATGAGAACCTTTTTGCCGTCTCTGATTTCAACCATTTTTCATATCCTCCTTCCGCGATCAAAGCACGCAGCCCGAATGGGTGGTGATGGTGTAATTGAGGTCCCTGTCAAAGATGATGTGGCCGCGCCGGTGGCTCCAGCAGCCCACGTTCACCGCCACGCCGATGGCGGAGGGATGGCGCGCGGTATTCTCGATGTGCACGCCCATGACGGAGTACTTGCCGCCCATGCCCTGCGGGCCCAGGCCGATGGCGTTGATGCCGTCCTCCAGCAGCTTCTCCATCTTCGCCGCACGCTCATTCTCGTTGTGGGAACCGATGGGCCGCATCAGCGCTTTCTTGGACAGCAGCGCAGCGGTCTCTACGCTGGTCGCGACACCCACGCCCACCAGCAGCGGCGGGCAGGCATTCAGGCCATAGGAGGTCATGCGGTCGAGCACGAACTTGGTCACGCCCTCGTAGCCCTCGCCGGGCATCAGCACGGTGGCGTTGCCAGGCAGGGTGCAGCCGCCGCCGGCCATGTAGGTGTAGATCTCACAGCCGTCCCAGTTGGGCACGATATCCCACCATACGGTGGGGGTGCCCTTGCCAACGTTCTTACCGGTGTTGTATTCGTCGAAGGTCTCAACGCTGTTGTGCCTGAGGGGCGTGGCGAAGGTGGCCTGCACGACCGCCTCCTTCAGCAGCCCCTCCAGCTCGTTGATCAGCGGGAAGCCGGTGCCGCATTTGACCCAGAACTGAAGTACGCCGGTGTCCTGGCAGGAGGGACGGTCCAGCTTGACGGCCAGCTCCTGATTGCGGAACATGGTGTCGTAGATCACCTTCGCCAGCGGACTGTCCTCCTTCTCGCGCAGCTCCTCCAGCTTGGCGATCACGTCGTCTGGGAGTTTCTTGCCGGTGTAGCCGACAAACTTGGCCATCATATCGGTCATCTTCTTAACCTGAGCTTCAGTTGCCATATCAGTTTCCTCCTTGTCTATATTCGAACTGCTCAATCACGGGAAGAACGGGAAGGCGATGGGCAGGATGATCATGCTCACGACGGTGGCGATCACGATCAGCGGTAGGCCCGCCTTGACGTAGTCCATAAAGGTGTAGTCTCCGGCACCGACCACCATGGTGTTGGCGGGCATGCCGATGGGTGTGGCGTAGGCGCAGGAACCGCCGATGACGCAGGCCATCAGCACTGCGCGGGGATCAGCGCCCATGCCCTGGGCGATGGCGAGGCAGATCGGAGCCATCAGGGCGGTGGTCGCGGTGTTGGACATGAAGTTGGTCATCACACAGCAGAGAATGAACACCACGAAGGTCAGAATCAGCGGAGAGGGGTTTGCGCCCAGCAGGCCGATTACCGCATCTGCGATCATCTGGCCCGCGCCGGACTTGTCCAGTGCCGTGGCGAGGCTCAACGTGCCGCCGAACAGGAAGATGGTCTTGAGGTCGATGGACTTGAGCGCTTCCTTCTCGGGAATGACGCGGAACAGGATCAGCAGGATCGCGCCGACGCAGCCGGAAACGGCCAGCTTGATGCCTATGGCGTCCTCGAAGATCATGGCCAGCAGCGTGAGCACCAGGATCACCAGGGACATGACCTTCTTCCACTTGGGAACGTGGCTGAAGTCCACCTGCTCGTCAAAGACCGAGTTGTCGTCCGCCTTCGGGTCGTGGTTGGGCAGGAGCTTAAAGCCGATGGTAGCGTAGAAGATGATGCCGACGATCAGGATCGGCAGGCCCACGATGGCGTATTCAAAGAAGCCGAACTTCAGTCCCACGGGTTCCAGCGTGCTCTGGGCGATCATGTTGCCCGGCGCGCCGATCAGCGACATGTTGCCGCCCATAGCTGCCGCGAACACCAGCGGCATCAGCAGTCGGGAGCGCTTGAAGCCGGACTTGGCGGATATACCGATGACGACGGGGATCAACACCGCAGCGGTGCCGGTGTTGGACAGGAACCCGCTCATCACGCCGACGATGACCATGATGGCTACGATCAGCGCACGCTCGGACTTGGCGAACTTCGTGACGATGCCGCCGATCTCGTTGGCCATGCCCGTCTCGAACAGCGCGCCGCCCACAATGAACATGGCGACGAAGAGGATGACGTTGGAATCAATGAAGCCCTTGAAGGCATCGCTGATCCCCAGAACGCCGGTGACCACCAGGCCCACGCACACGATCATGCTGGTGAGCCCCAGGGGAATCTTCTCGGTCACGAACATGACGACCGCGAAGGCCAGAAACAACAGGGTAATAACTGCCGGACTCATCTGTATTTCCTCCCTTGCTTTTTATTTGGCAAGTTCAGTCTACAGCTTCTTAGCTAAAAATTCTTCCCGATTCTTCCTGTTTTTCTGTCCACGCAAACGCTTCTTTTGCAACGAAAACGGGTCGCTCGTGCGGGCATTTATCCGAAGAATCCCCCGGTTTTTGCCCTCCAAAAATCGAAAACGGCGCATTGATCGAAGCAATACACCGTTTTCGTCCATCCGAAAAATCGGATGGTGGATTTTTAGGATGAAGGTGAAATCCTGTCAGCGATTTCCCTCAGCTGAGCCGCCAGAGAAGCCAGCTCTTCACTTCGGGCGAGTTCTTCCTCCTTTGTGCTCTCACCATCCGGAATTGAGGGAGGCAAGAGGGACCATTCCGGCGCGGCGTAGGCCCGGAGCTTTTGCAGCGCCGCTTCATCGCCTACTGTGACAAAGACCTTCTTGAACGTTGCGTCGTAGCGGACGTGTTCCTCCGTCAGCGACTTTCGATAGTCAGAGGGCGAACGCCCAAATATCTCCCTGAACTTGGTGTTGAAGCTCTTCAAATCCTGGAAGCCGTTCTCCGCCGCGATGTCCAAAATCTTGCGATTGGTTTCGCTCAAATCCCGGGTGGCCTGCCGAAGGCGGATGCGGGTCAGGTAGTCGTAGAAGTTGATGCCTACATACTCCTTGAACAGCTGGGATGCATAGGTGCTGGAATAGTTCCATCGCTTCGCCATGTCCTGAAGGGTGATCTTTTCCCTGTACTGCTCCTCCAGGTAACGAATCATCTCATGGACGTTCTTCTCGTCCGCCTTGTCCGAATAGGCGGCTGCACTTTGGGGCTGCGGCGGGAAATTCCTGAGCAGCATCCAGGCAAAGGTATACAGCGCGCTGTCAAAGGCAAGCGCGCTGAGCGGGTCCCCGGAAAACTTCGACAGGAGCATCAGCGCCATGCATCGCCGGATCGTGACAAAGCGGAGCTCGCCGCGGTTGTCTTTATTGGAATACAGCTGGATTTGACTTCTCTCAAAGCCCGGACAGGCTGACTTGAAGAAGGATGGTTCGATCCGCAGCAGCATGACGGTGCTGTCCACCGCCCGGGAGAGCGTCGCGTGGCCTACGTTCGCGTTGATCAGCAGAAGGTCGTCTTCCTCCAGCTCATAAACCCGCCCTTCCGCACAGACCTCCACCCGTCCTGTCAACACACAGAGCAATTCTATCTCGCGGTGCCAATTGTAATGAAAAGAACCGATGTGGTAGACATATTCACGCAGGAAAGGCTTGCCGTCCTCCCGTTGAATGGTGTAATTCAGTTGATCCATGCTATAGTTCCCCCATTTGTTGACGATCGCGCCTTCCCCGACCTTCACCGTCCGCTTGGCCGGTCTTTTCAGGTGATTCTTGCTCTTGCGACGGGCAACCTTCGACATGTGGCGCTCCATCAGGAGACTAATCCGACACCGGAAGATTCGTCTTTGTCATGATGTCTTTGACTTTGATTTCATTGGTAACCATATTTGCATCTCCATAAATTCAAAGTAAGCGACCTAATGGCTAATACAAGTATAGCATGAAGCAGAACTTTTTTGAAGGGAGAATCCGTTATAAAACTTTAACCTATTATTATTTGCAGTAAGCTTTGATCGCTTGATACGCAAATTCAGCAGTACCTTCCCCAGCATGTTTATCGATGCCTGTTGTGAAGTCCCCACCCCCAGCGTACATCATTCCAAGACTATACAGGATTTTATCCGAGCAGGTGTAAAGATGCTCCGTAATAAAGTCCTGCAGCTTCTTCACCAAAGCCTGTGCCGCACTGCCGGATGGATCTTCACTTCGAATGGCTCCGAACTCAGCGAATATACTCATCATCTGTTCGCTGAGCATTGCGTTCTCTTCCGCTGTTCTGCCTTTGGATTTTTCCTCATACTCCTGGTATTCTGGTGTTTTTCCCCAGGATGCTTTGGCCTGAGCGGCGTACTCATCGATCTTACTGGTGTCAAATGGTTCAAAGTCCATAAGATGATTCACTCCCATCGCTTTTAGTCCACGGGCGAGGTCAATCAGGTTCTCGATGTGTTCCTTCTTCAAGGTGAGCAATGCGATTTGCTGTTCGAGCGCTTTACCCTTATCGAAATCAGGACGATCGATGATCTCCTTTATGTCTTTCAAAGGAAACTCCAATTCACGGAAAAGCAAAATCTGCTGCAGTTTCTCCAATGCTGTATCGTCATACAGTCGGTAACCGGACTCGGTGTATCCTGCCGGATGCAGAAGGCCGATTTTGTCATAATACTGCAGGGTGCGTATACTTACCCCTGTCAGCTTGCTCACCTCATGGACAGTCCTCATGACGGACACCCTCCTCGTTCGTGATAAGACTATGATAAGGTATTACGTTGCGTAGGAGTCAATACCTTTTTTCAAAATAATCACAATAACCGCCAATTCGGCATTACGACCACCTTCGTCACCGTACCTGTCCAGCTGATCGCATTCACGCCGGGCTTCAGCACAGGAAACTCTCCACTCATAAAAAGAAAGCGCCGTATGATGCGACGCTGGGTTAGCTATCCATCTCGATAACCTGGAATATGTCAATCTGTGTATATTTTCAGTTCTTTGCACTTTCTGATTGCCAAATCATGATTCTGTTCAGCGGCCTTTATATACCATGCTTTTGCCGCTTCCATGTCAATTCCAGTCCCAATGCCTTCTTCATAAAAGCAGGCAAGATTAAACTGTCCATGGAACAGCGGGGTTTGGAAGATAAAATTCCAAAGGAAAACCACCTAAACAACTTCTCAACCGCTGGGTTACAGGGATCAATATAACATGCCGAACATCCACAACGGTATTTTGTGCCCTGTTCCGATCTCCACATCATCTACCGCGAGATGGCTGTCTGGCAAATCCTTGATCTGTGTAAAGGTCTTCCGCTTTCCACCTACTTCAAAAAGATGCTTTCCATCAACCAGAAAGTCTCCTTGTGGCGGATAGAGTGCGGTATGTCCGGAGGATTGGATTTGATTTAGAAAAAAGGTTTCGCGCACACATCCTATCTCTGCTTCTGGGCACAACGCATACATGATATTCGGGTTATCGCAGTATATTTTTTCTGGACGTGACATGTTTTTCAACGTCTCTGATTGGGCAGAAAGCAAATTGACCAAATCCGCTTCTGAGAGCGCTTTCAGCATTTTGAGGCCCTGGTTTCGATCCGTTTCAAGTTCCCTGTATAGCTGTGCCATATTCGGGGTTTGCGGCGCGTTTTCTGCAAGGATCATCAGCATCTTCTTTGTTTTTTGTACCGTCGCGGGGCTGATGTTTTCTACAGCCGGGTAGTCTCCTTCAATCACCTGGTTAATCACCTGTAATATCCGCTCATCATACCCACTGTGAACTTCCTTGTAGAAAGGATAATAACCAACCTTCAGATAATCATGGAAGAGCTTCAGAATGCTTTTTCCCTCTGTGATGTGCATCGCGAGCCGTACATGGTCCTGCAGCAGGTTTTCCAACGAGAATGGGTTAATTTGGCAGATTCCCTCCAACTCCAGATATTCTGCAAAGGAAAGCCCCGGGAGTGTGTATTCCGCCTGCCTCCGGGAAAGATCCGCTTGAGCCTTACGCAGTTTCAGGACAGAAGAACCAGTATAGATGATATGAAGCGAAGGAAAATCATCATAGAGATTTTTAATCAGCTGTTCCCAATTTTCCAGATAGTGCGCTTCGTCCAGAAAAACGTGCGTACCACCGTTCTGTACATGGCTCTCCATCACATCATAGATGCTGTGTGTCTTGAACCATAGATGATCCAAAGAGAGGTACAGGGCTTGTTCTGGGTCTGGAAAGGATGATTTCATGCGCTGCAGCAACAGGGTCGTTTTGCCGGTTCCTCTGGCTCCGCGCAGTGAAATCAAGCGATTCTCCCAATCGATCTGATGCATTAAATGACGGGTAAAGGCAACTGGAACATCCCGCACTCGTCGAGCAGTCATAATGCGTAAAGTGGACAGATCTGCTATCGCCATAAATCTACTCCCTCCCAGAAGCAATCATCCGTATAGAGGATGATTTGAATCTTGTGATTTCATTCAATATTAGTGCTTCTATTCATTATAATCGATCAAAATTTAATGTCTGGAAACACTAATTGGATTGTATCAGAGGCGCCTATCGATGTCAAGACCTTGCGCTTTTACTTTCATTGCGAAAGTGGATTTTCATTGTTACCGGTTTTGACCATTGCAACGGAGTATTGATATAGCTATGAACATCGCAGCCATGACCTTCCGGCTCCATGCCCCATGGGTACATAGTCTGAAGGAAAAGGGAATGATCGTTAAAAGCCAGATCGCCAAATTGCAAAACTAGTTTCATGTGTCGGCGTCAGAGATCGACGAGCAGGACACCCATCGGATCATCGTCATCGGTGTGGCGGCTGTTGTACTGCACAGCGTCATGGCAGATAGTCTGATGGATGAGATTTCGCAGTTCGTAGAGGATAACACGGAAGCGGAGATTTTGGATGAAACACGGGAAATCAGATAGGAGGAGCAGGATACCGCTGCTATCCTGCCGAATGCAGAAGGCCGATTTTGTCATAATACTGCAGGGTGCGTATACTTACCCCTGTCAGCTTGCTCACCTCATGGACAGTCCTCATGACGGACACCCTCCTCGTTCGTGATAAGACTATGATAAGGTATTATGTTGCGTAGGAGTCAATACCTTTTTTTAAAATAATCACAATAACCGCCAATTCGGCTGGACAAATAGAACGGCGCCCTCCCCGAAATAGGGGAGGGCGCCATATTTTTCGCTCTTGAAATTTATCCCAGCACAACCTGTACCTTGTGAACGCCGTCCTTGGCGGCGGGAATCACGTTGCCCGCGATTTCCTGACCGTCCACGATCAGCTGCTTTACGCCGCGGCACACATGGTCGGGGTTCTTGATCTCGATTTCATACACCGCGCCCCGGAACCGGCGGCTGACGGAGTATCCATCCCAGCTGTGGGGGATGCAGGGATCCACCTTCAGGCCATCCCAGTCGGGCTTGATGCCCAGGATGTAATTGCTGATGACATAGAAGTTCCAGGCGGCGGTGCCCGTCAGCCAGGAATTCTTCGCCTGGCCGAAGTGGGCCGCGTCCTTGCCGGCGATCATCTGGCTGTAGACATAGGGCTCCATCTTGTGCAGATCAGAAATCTCTTCCCGCCAGGCCGGCGCGATGCGGCTGTACAGGTCGAAGGCCCGATCGCCATGGCCCACCACGGTCTCCGCCGCGATGATCCAGGGGTTGTTGTGGCAGAAGATACCGGCGTTCTCCTTGTAGCCGCCTGGATAGGAGCTGACCTCGCCCAGCTCCAGATGATATTCCTTATAGGCCGGCTGCAGCAGCACGATGCCGTGCTCGGTCTCCAAATACTTATGAACGCTCTCCAGCGCCTGTTCCGCTTTGCCGTCCTTCAGGCCCACGCCGGCCATGACGCAGTAGCCCTGGCTCTCGATGTAGATCTTGCCGTCCTCGCATTCCTTGGAGCCCACCTTGTTCCCCATGGCGTCGTAGGCCCGGACGAACCATTCTCCATCCCAGCCGTCCTTCTCGATGGCGGCGGTCATGGCGTCGATCTGCTGCTGGTATTCCGCGGCCTTCTCCTCCCGGCCCAGCCGCTTTTCGATGGCCACCAGCTCCGGCCCGATGGAGACGAACATGCCTGCGATGAGTACGCTTTCCGCCACCCGGTCATCCGGCGCGTTGGGGTTCGAGAAGGTCTGGAAGCTCTCGTCCGGCGTGTCGCTGTAGCAGTTCAGGTTCAAGCAGTCGTTCCAGTCCGCCCGGCCGATGAGGGGCAGACCGTGGGGGCCCCGGTTGTTGACCACATGTTCCAGGCTCACTTCCAGATGCTCCAGCAGGGTGCCGCAATCCTCGGGGTTGCAGTCGTAGGGGGTGGGAGCGTTCAGGATGTCGAAATCCCCGGTCTCCTTGATGTAGGCCGCGGTGCCGGCGATGAGCCACAGGGGATCGTCCCCGAAGCCGCCGCCGATATCGTTGTTGCCCTTCTTGGTCAAGGGCTGATACTGGTGGTAGCATCCGCCATCCCGGAACTGGGTCGCCGCGATGTCCAGAATGCGCTCCCGAGCCCGCTCCGGAATCTGGTGCACAAAGCCCAGCAGATCCTGGCTGGAATCCCGGAAGCCCATGCCCCGGCCGATGCCGCTTTCGAACATGGAAGTGCTGCGGCTCATATTGAAGGTGACCATGCACTGGTAGGGATTCCAGATGTTCACCATGCGGCCCAGCTTCTCGTTCTCCGTCTTCAGGGTGTAGGCGCTGAGCAGATGATCCCAGTGCTGCCGCAGCTGCTGGAATTTCTCCTCGATTTGTTCATCGGAGGACAGGTGGCTCAGCAGCTCCTTGGCTGGCTGCTTGTTGATGACGCCCGGAGCGGCCCACTTTTCCTCATTGGGCAATTCCACATAGCCCAGGACGAAATTGAATTTTTTTTCCTCGCCGGCTTCCAGATGCACCTTGATCTGATGGGCCGCCATGGGCTGCCAGCCGGAGGCGATGGAGTTGCTCATCTTCCCGGTCAGCACGGCCTGGGGATTCTCGAAGCCATTGTACAGGCCCAGGAAGCTTTCCATGTCCGTGTCAAAGCCGTCGATGGGGGTATTCACCGCATAGAAAGAATAATGATTCCGGCGCTCGCGATACTCCGTCTTGTGATAAACCACGCCATCCTCGACCTCCACCTCGCCGGTGGAGAAATTGCGCTGGAAGTTCAGCATATCGTCCTGGGCGTTCCACAGGCAGAACTCCACAAAGCTGGTCAGGATTACGTCCTTGGCTCCGTCGGTATCGTTCTTCAAGGCCACCTGATGCACTTCCGCATCAAAGCCCAGGGGCACGAAGGAGCGCTGGCTGGCCTGGAGGCCGTTCTTCTTACCGGTAATGATGGTATAGCCCATGCCATGGCGGCAGGAATATTCATCCAGCTCCGTCTTGACGGGCTTCCAGCCGGGGTTCCACACCGTGTCCCCGTCCTTGATGTAGAAATAACGGCCCCCATTGTCCACCGGCATGTTATTGTACCGATAGCGGGTAATCCGGCGCAGGCGGGCGTCGCGGTAGAAGCAATAGCCGCCGGCGGTATTGCTGATGATGCCAAAGAATTTTTCACTGCCCAGATAGTTGATCCAGGGATAAGGCGTCCGGGGTGTATCAATCACATACTCCCGGGCTTTGTCGTCGAAATGTCCGAATTTCATGGAAAAAACCTCCATCAGAATAGATACCTGTTTTGTCGTGCGAAGGGATGTTTCACTCGGGGGCCCTTGGAAGACGTCGGCACTTAGCGGGTGGCAAGCGCGCACGCGCGAAGGCAGCCGCTTTGTGCCGCTACGTCTGGAACGGAGCGAGAGCGTGCCCCGGAGGGGAACTCCCGCGCGCATACGACAAAACAGTCACAAGTTAGTTTGCAACTGGCGTGAAGTATACCATATTCCCATAACTGTCGCAATGGGTATTTTGGTTTTTCGCCAGTGGACGGGCCCCCGCCGGGTATGATAAAATAAGACCAGCATCATTTCGCGGAAAGGAGGCCCTCCCCATGTCTGAAGCCAACCCCCTGGAGCGCCTCCGCTGCGTGGTAGAGCGCATTACTTATCAATCCGATGGTTACAGCGTTTTGAAATGCGCCGCGAAGGGATACACGGATCTGGTGACGGTGGTGGGCACCATGCCCGACGCCCATGTGGGCTCCGTGTTGACCCTGGGGGGCTTTTGGAAGATTGATAGCCGATACGGCCGCCAGTTCGAGGTCCGTACCTTTGAGGAAACCCTGCCAGCCACGGTATATGGCATGGAGAAATACCTGGGCTCCGGCCTCATCCGGGGCATCGGGCCCAAGTTCGCCAAGCAGATCGTGAACCATTTCGGCGCTGACACCCTGAATATTATTGAATCTGATCCTGATCGACTGCTGAATGTGCCTGGCATCGGGCAAAAGCGGGTGGAGCAGATCAAGAAGAGCTGGGCGGAACAGAAGGAAATCAAGAACATCATGCTGTTCCTGCAGGGGCACGACGTCAGCACCGCCCACGCCACCAAGATCTATAAGCAATACGGCTCGGATTCCTTAACCGTGGTGCAGGAAAACCCTTACCGCCTGGCGGACGATATTTGGGGCATCGGCTTCAAAACCGCGGACACCATCGCCGCCAAGCTGGGCTTCGGCAAGGAGCAGTTCGTCCGCCTGCGGTCCGGGCTGCTATATACCCTGAACAAGCTTGCGGAGGAAGGGCATTGCTATGCCCGGCGGGATCAGTTGATGGAAACCGGCAGCCAGCTGCTGGAGGTGGAGGAAAATCTCCTTTCCATGACCCTGGACGAGATGATCCGCACGGAGGACGTGAAAACCGCTCCCCTGCCGGAGGGGGAGGGCGTAGCCATCTATCTGGCCCCCTTCTATTTTTCGGAAATCGGTGTTCGGAATCGCCTCTGTCTGATTCGGGACACGGAGGTGACCTATCAGTTCTCCGCGGGGCTGGGGGAAAGCGGCATCGAGTATGACCCGGCCCAGCTGCAGGCCATCCGCGTGGCGGTGGAGAGCAAAGTCATGATCCTGACCGGCGGGCCTGGCACGGGCAAGAGCACCACCACCCTGGGCATCCTGCGGGCCTTTGCTGGACAGCGGATTCTGCTGGCTGCCCCCACGGGGCGGGCGGCGAAGCGGCTGGCGGAGGTGACGGGGATGGAGGCCAAGACCATCCATCGCCTGCTGGAATTCAAGCCTCCGGAGGGTTATAAGCGAAACGAGGAAAATCCCCTGGAAGGGGATCTGCTCATCGTGGATGAATGCTCCATGGTGGATATCATCCTGATGAATTCCCTGCTAAAAGCCGTGCCGGTGGGCATGCGGGTCATCCTGGTAGGGGATGTGGATCAGCTGCCCAGCGTAGGGGCGGGCAACGTGCTGCGGGATTTGATCGCCAGCGGGGCCTTCCCGGTGGTGCGCTTAACGAAAATCTTCCGCCAGGCCGCCTCCAGCCGCATCATTACCAATGCTCACCGGATCAATCAGGGAGAATATCCGGACCTGTCCAATGGCAAGGATACGGACTTCTTTTTCATGCCCTCCGAGGAGCCGGAGCAGGCGGCACAGCTCATCGTCAGCCTGGTGAAGGATCGGCTGCCCCGGTTCTATCATGTGACGCCCCAGTCCATTCAAGTGCTGACCCCCATGCAGCGGGGCGCGGTAGGGGCCGCCACCCTGAACCAGATGCTGCAGGCGGCGCTGAATCCCGCGGTCACTGATCGCTTCGGCAACGCCACGCCGGAGCTGCATCGGGGCGGATATGCCTTTCGGCCCCGGGATAAGGTGATGCAGATTCGAAATAATTATGACAAAGAGGTGTTCAATGGGGACATTGGCGTGGTGGAAAGCATCCAGGTGGAGGAAAGAACTTTGGCCATCCGCTTCGATGACCGGCTGATTTCCTACGACGTGACCGAGCTGGACGAGATCGTTCTGGCCTATGCCACCACGGTGCATAAGGCCCAGGGCGCGGAGTATCCCCTGGTGGTGATGCCTGTGATGATGACCCATTTCCCCATGCTGCAGCGGAATCTGCTGTATACCGGCATTACCCGGGCCAAGAAGGGCCTGGTGCTGGTAGGGCAGAAGAAGGCCATTGGCTACTGCGTCCGAAAGGTGACGGTGGACCAGCGCAACACCCTGTTGGCGGAAAGGCTCAAGGAGTGATTAAACGAACATAAACTGCGCCTTTCCTGGATGGGGGAGGACGCCTGTTCTTCGAAAGGCTTTCGAAACGCCGGGATTCGGCATTTCTTTTTGCCTGTAAAAGTGATACAATATGCCCCGTTCCGGCCAGGCTGGATCGAAGGAGAGAGAAAACACATGATCGCGAATTATCACAGCCACACCACCCGGTGCCATCATGCCACGGGGACCCAGCGGGAATACATCGAGCGTGCCATCCAGGCGGGGTTCCAGATCTGGGGCTTTTCGGACCACACGCCCTATCCCTTCCCGGGGGAGTACGTGTCCACCTTCCGGATGCTGCCGGCGGACCTGGAAAGCTATGTGGAGGAGACGCTGCGGCTGAAGGTGGAATATCAGGGCCAGATCGAGATTCACCTGGGGCTGGAGGCGGAATACTATCCGGACCTGTTCGAGGGGCTGCTACGGCTCTGCGAGGGGTATCCCATTGAATACATGATCCTGGGGCAGCACGCCCTGAAAAACGAGTATGATGGGCTGTTCTCCGGCCGGGAAACGGCGGAGGAGGCCACCCTGAAGCTTTACTGCGACCAGGTGAGCGAGGGGATTGCCACTGGGAAATTCCTCTACGTGGCCCATCCAGACCTGATCAATTATGTGGGACCGGAAGCGATCTACGAGAAGCATATCCGCCGGCTGCTTCGGGCTATGAAGGAGCATCATGTGCCCGGGGAAATCAACTTCCTGGGGCTGATGGAAGGGCGGAATTATCCCAATCCCCGGTTCTGGAAGCTGGCGGGGGAGGAAGGGATCGACGTGATCTTCGGGGCGGACGCCCACCACACGGAGCATGTTTTTGTGCCGGGGGTGGAAGAAAGGGCGAAGCGGCTGGCGGAGGAAAATCATCTCCACGTGCTGGAAAAGCTTCCCTTGTGAAAAAAGTATCATGATGGTTTCGTCGTATGCGCGCGGGAGTTCCCCTCCGGGGCACGCTCTCGCTCCGTTCCAGACGTAGCGGCACAAAGCGGCTGCCTTCGGGCAAGCCCTTGACACCCGCTAAGTGCCGACGTCTTCCAAGGGCCCCTGAGTGAAACATCCCTTCGCACGACGAAACAGCTTTGCGGTAATCAAATAGGAAAGGGCCGGAGGCGACACTCCGGCCCTCAAGTTTATTCTTTTTCCTTGTCGCCCTTTCGGCGGCGAACCCACCAGACGCCCTCCAGCCCCAGCCCTACCAGGAAGGCGATGTTCCCAACGATGGAAATCCAGGAGCCGGTGGGTGTATGAATATTCAGCCCGACGATGCTCATCACCAGCCCGAGAATCCATAGGCTGGCGCCCAGGGCGGGCAGCAGCTTGCCGCTCATCCGTGGTACCCCTTGGGATTCTGGGTCTGGAACCGATAGGTATCCCGACACATATCCTCCAGATTCTTCTCCGCGGTCCATCCCAGCAGCTCCTTCGCCTTGGTGGGATCCGCGTAGTTCTCCGCGATGTCGCCGGCCCGGCGGGGGGCGATAACATAGGGAATATCCACCCCGTTGACCCGGTTAAAGGTGTGCACCAGGTCCAGCACGGAATAGCCTACGCCGGTACCCAGGTTGATGATCTCGCTGCCGGTCCGCTTCGCTGCGAAATCACAGGCCAGCACATGGCCCCGGGCCAGGTCTACCACATGGATGTAATCCCGAACGCCGGTGCCGTCCTTGGTGGGATAATCATTGCCGAAGACGTTCAGATGATCCAGCTCGCCAACGGCCACCTTGGCGATGTAGGGCATGAGGTTGTTCGGAATGCCGGAGGGATCCTCGCCGATGAGGCCGGAGGCATGGGCGCCGATGGGGTTAAAGTACCGCAGCAGCACGACGCTCCATTCCGGATCCGCCACCGCCTGGCCCTCCAGGATCTTTTCGATCATGAACTTGGTCCATCCGTAGGGATTCGTGCAGCCCAGGGAGGGCATATCCTCCCGATAGGGAACCTCCGTCTGATTGCCATAGACCGTGGCGGAGGAGGAGAACACGATGCGCTTGACACCATGGGCCTGCATGACCTCCATTAGCGTCAGGGTGGTATCCAGGTTGTTGCGATAATACCGCAGGGGCTGCTGCACGCTTTCGCCCACGGCTTTTAGGCCGGCGAAATGGATCACGGCGTCGAACTGATTCTCGTCAAAGATGCGGCTCAGGGCTTCCCGGTCGCTAACGTCCGCCTCGTAATGGGCCACGGGATGGCCCACGATCTGCTCCACCCGGCGGATGGCCTCCGGGCTGGAATTGATATAATTATCCACGATAACGGCCTCATGCCCAGCCTGGCAGAGCTCGACGCAGGTATGGGAGCCGATAAAGCCGGCGCCGCCGGTAAGCAGAATTTTCATCTGTGCGTTCCTTTCATCTACGGTGGTTTATGCAGGGGAGCCGTGGACTCCCGCGCATGCAATACTATGGAGAAGCATTTCTCCGGGTTTGCGCTTACAGCTTCTCCGGATAATCGCCCTTGTCGTGGAGCTTTTTCAGCTCGCCCGCCACATAGGCCTTATCCTCCTTATAGGTGACGCCGAACCAGACCGCGTCGGTGGAAAGCACTTCCACCTTCAGGCCTTCCTCATGCATGAGGGTATCCACCAGGGCGGGTAGGACGTATTCCTTCTTCAGGGGGTCTCCCTCCGGAGAGGCCAGGAAGGAAGCGAGATGCTTTTCCCCTTCCTCGAAGAAGGAGGGGGCGAAGCCCCAGAAATTCATGGAGACCAGGGCGTTGGGATCCAGGATGACGCCTTCCGGATCGTCATTGATGTCCCGAATGGTGCCATCCGGGAAGGGGAGGATCTTGTAGGTCTCGGTGACCTTGACCAGATTCCCTTCCTCATCCTTCGAGCAGACGCCGCGAGTTACATGGCCATTTTCGGAAACGGTGTTCTTCAGATAATAGGCCACCATGGAGGCCTTGTTCTGGGTATTCTGCAGGCGATGGAGGCTGCCCGCCATGGCGACGAAGGCGTCCTTGCCATAATAGTCGTCCGCGTTGATGACGGCGAAGGGCTCGTTGATCACGTTCTTCGCGCAGGTAACGGCGTGGACGGTGCCATAGGGCTTGGTCCGATCCGCCGGGGCCTGGAAGCCGCCGGGCAGAGAGCTATACTCTTGATAGGCGTACTCCACATGGACCTTCTCCGCGATTTTGTTTCCGATCATCTCTTTAAACTGATCCGCCATGCTCTCGCGAATCACGAAGACCACCTTGTCGAAGCCGGCCTGAATCGCATCATGGATGGAATATTCCATCAGGATTTCCCCGTTCGGGCCAATGCGGTCGATCTGCTTGTTGCCGCCGTAACGGGAACCCAGGCCAGCGGCCATGATCAGTAAAGTAGTATTCATCAGACTTGACTCCTCCTTCTTCTTTTAGGGGTTTGTATCTCCTTAGGGGCGGACTGCAGCGGGGGCAGCTCAAACCCCTGAGTGGAATCGCGTTTAAACAGCACGGTGGCCGTTCGCATCAGCAGTTTGATATCCAGCCAGACGGAAAAGCTTTCGATGTACATCAGATCCAGCATCAGCTTATCCTCCGGCGTGGTGTTATATCGGCCCTCGATCTGGGCGTAGCCGGTGATGCCGGCCTTCATCTTTTCCCGATAGGCAAAATCGGGGTAGGTCTCCTTATACCGGTCGATATTGGCCAGCATTTCCGGCCGGGGGCCCACCAGGCTCATTTCCCCCTTCAGCACGTTGATGAACTGGGGAATCTCGTCCATGCGGAAGCGGCGAAGCACCTTGCCCACCCGGGTAATCCGGGGATCATTGATGGCGGTGGACACCTGATTGTCGTGCAGGGAGGCCTCCACCTTCATGGTGCGGAACTTCCAGATGGTAAACTCCCAGCCCCGGATGGTCAGCCGCTTCTGGCGGAAAAACACGGGGCCGTGATCCTCCAGATGGATGGCGGCGGCGATGACGCCCATCAGGGGGGAAAGAATGATCAGGCACAGCAGGGAGATCAAAATATCGCCCCCGCGCTTTACCGCCCGCTGATAGAAGGACATTTTGAAAAATTCCATCTCCAGGAAGGGGGCGTCGTCCACGATGGCGGGGCGAGAATTGCAGAGGATGGTCTCCTGCAGCTGGGCTTTGCACATAATGTCCTTCCGCAGGTCATAGCACATCTTCAGCACGATGGCTTTATCCGTCTGCGGAATTTGGCCCAGGAAAACCACTTCGGCGTTGGCGATGCGCTCCCGCAGGTCGGGGGCGTTGTACATGGCGCAATCATCCACAGACCATTGCAGCCGATAGCGGGAGATTTTGGACCGGAGGGGAATTTCCTGATCCTCGTCCCCAACGATCAGCAGCACGGAGCGGGGAGGGTGGAAACGGAAATAGAGATCATTGCCCACCCGAACGAAGCAGATAATGATACCCACCTGCAGCACCAGGGCCAGCAGGAGATAGAGCAGATCCGCTCCGAAGAGAATCAGATGATCATTATAATTCTCGTTTACGTTCATGATTTCCATCTGCAGATAAGCCACCAGATCGGTAATCACCGTGCCCGTCACCAGGGCGGAAATCACCGGCTTGGACTTTTTCCGCCCCACATCGAAGCCGCCGTACACCGCGTGCATGGCGATGATGAGGACGCAAAAGGTCAGCAGCGTGGTAGCGAAGGTACGGTTCAGATGGCGCAGATAGATATTCGGAATAGAGAGACAGGCAAAAAAAACGGCGGCCAGCATCCCATAGAGCACAACGGTCATCGCCCCGATCGCCAGATCGGACTTGACCTGGTGAAAGGAACGCGTTTGAGTCGCCACAGGAACCCGCCTCCTTCAATCCATATCCGTGTGATATGATACCATAGAAGGTAAGCGCTGTCAATTTAAATGGAGACGATCAAAGAAGGTCGAAAAGTGGGTTTTGGACAAAGATGACACTTGACAGAAAAGCCAAAAGACAGTAAAACAAAAGCGTGTTAGAAAGAGAGCGCCTGGGAAAGAAACTTTTAATATCGACTCACGCAGGAAAAAAGGAGGACAAGGACGATGAGTTACAAGGGGATCATTTTTGACCTGGATGGGGTAATCTGTTCCACGGATGAATATCATTATCAGGCCTGGAAAGCCCTGGCGGATCGGTTGGGGATACCCTTTGATCGGGAGCGGAACAACCTGCTGCGGGGCGTCAGCCGGATGCAGAGTCTGGAGATCATCCTGGAGAAGAGCGATAAGGCCTATTCCGAGGAGGAGAAAGCGGCCTTCGCTGAGGAGAAGAACACCCTGTATCGCCAGCTGCTGGGGCAGATGTCTACCAAAGACTTATCGGACGACGTGAAGGATACGCTGCAGGCCCTGCGGGCTCAGGGGCTGAAGCTGGCTATTGGCTCCTCCAGCAAGAACACACCCTTCATTCTGGAACGGATCGGCTTGGGAGATTTCTTCGATGCGGTGGCGGATGGCAACTGTATCACCCGCTCCAAGCCGGATCCGGAGGTATTCCTGAAGGCGGCGGAGTTCATTGGGGAGAATCCCGGGGACTGTCTCGTGGTAGAGGATGCCCACGCGGGGGTGGAAGCTGCCCGAGGCGGCGGGTTCGACTGCGCCGCCATGGGGGATGCCAAGGAGGATCCCCGGGCGACCTATCATCTGGAGAAGTTCTCAGATCTGCTGAAGTATGTGTAATTCGGAGCTGGATTTCAATTTTTCCCCTATCAATCAATGATGGGGAAGGTTTCGTTGATGCGTCTGAATGTGCCGTCATCACAGCGTTTTGTCATGCGAATCAAAAAACGGGGCGGATGCCCCGTTTTTTGGTGAATGAATTGGTTAGAGAGCCTGAGAGAATTCCTCCCGAGGCTTACTTGGCTTTGGCTTCGCAGTAGACGCAGCGGTAGATGTCGCTGTCGCCTACCTGGTAGAAGGCGTGGCGCAGCTCCTGCTCCGTCTGGGAGATGCAGCGATGATTCTTGCAGACGAAACGATCATAGATCAGGGGCCGCGGGGCGGGAAACTCCGTGTCGCCCAGCAGCATCAGGATTAGCGCCATCCGCATATAGCGGCCATAGAGCATCTGTTTGAAATAGCAGGCCCGGGGATCCTCATCCACCTGGACGCTGATTTCATTGACCCGGGGCAGGGGATGCATGACGCGCATATCGGACTTGGCAGTGCGCAGCTTCTCCGGGGTCAGGATGTAGCTGTCCTTCACCCGCTCGTAAAGCTCCGGATCGCTGAAGCGCTCCCGCTGGACGCGGGTCATATACAGGATATCCAGCTCCGGCATGGCCTCCTCCAGGGAGGTGGTTTCCCGATAAGGAATCTGCTTGCGATTGAGCGCGTCCCGAACAAAGGTGGGGGCCCGGAGGGTTTCCGGGGAGATCATGACAAACCGGACGCCGGGATAGCGGCTCATGGCCTCAATCAGGGAATGAACGGTGCGGCCATATTTCAGATCGCCGCAGACGCCGATGGTCAGATGATCAAAATGACCCATCTCCCGATGAATGGTCAGGAGATCCGCCAGGGTCTGGGTGGGATGACAATGCCCCCCATCCCCGGCATTGATGATGGGAATGGAGGCAGCGTTGGCCAGCACCAGGGCGGCGCCCTCCTGGGGATGACGCATTGCGATGATGTCCGCATAGCAGCTGACGGTATGGGCGGTGTCCGCCACGCTTTCTCCCTTAACGACGGAGGAATTGGAGGAGCCGGGCACGGAGATGACGTGCCCTCCCAGGCTATACATGGCGGATTCAAAGCTGAGGCGGGTCCGAGTAGAAGGCTCAAAGAACAGGGTGGCCAGGATCTTGCCATCGCAGGCATGGGCGTATTTAGCCGGATGATCCATGATGTCGGTGGCGGTCTGAATCAGGGAATCGATCTCCGCCACGGAGAGATCCAGAATATCGATGACTGAACGTTTCATGTTAAATACCTTTCGAGTTACATTGATCCGCAACCTCAATGGTCGCGACTCCCCACTGGGGAGCTCGCTTCCTTTCGGTTGACCTCAGAACTGACGAAATTTTCGCCACTGGCGATCGTCAGTTCTTCGCCCAGGATTCATCCGACGGATTGTTGCGGAAGGCGATGAGCCGGGCAATGTCGGCAGGCTGGATGTAGCCCTCCTCGGCGGCCACCTGGGCGATGACGTCGAAATTGGTCAGGGAGATGTTTTTCACATTCGCTGCGGCCAGCCGGTCCAGACCCTTCTGCATGCCGTAGGTGAAGATGGAAACGATGCCCAGCACCTCGGCGCCGGCTTCCCGCAGGACATTGACCACTTCGATGACGCTGCCGCCGGTGGAGATCAGGTCCTCCACCACCACGACCTTCTGGCCGGGCTCCAGCTTGCCTTCGATTTGGTTCTGACGGCCATGATCCTTGGCGCCGCTGCGGACGTAACCCATGGGCAGGCCCAGCAGATGGGCGGTGATGGCGGCATGGGCGATGCCGGCGGTGGAGGTGCCCATGAGGACTTGGGCTTCGGGATAGTTTTCCTGGATCAGCTTGGCCAGGCCCTGCTCCACGTCCAGCCGGACTTCGGGGGCGGTGAGGGTCAGGCGGTTGTCGCAGTATACGGGGCTTTTGATGCCGCTGGCCCAGGTGAAGGGTTCATCGGGGCGGAAGAAGACGGCGTGGATTTTGAGCAGGTCTTTGGCGATGGTTCTTTGCATATTCATTATCTCCTAATTCATGATGATTGGCTGGTTTTGTTATGGGCGGGACCCCTTTTTCCGCAACCTCAATGGTCGTGACTCCACACTGTGGAGCTCACTCCCTTTCGGTTGATCTCACAACCGATGAAATTTCCGCCACTGGCGGTCATCGGTTGTTCGTCCCCCTGCCCCCTTTTCCCCCGTGCGCGGGGGAAAGGGGATTATTTTGGGGTGGGGCTGCGCCCCACGGCCCCCTAATGAGAAGCAAGCGTTTGAAGCGATCCCATGTCCGTTTAGTAATTTGATAGCATTTAGTGTGGGGTGTAATCCCATGTCTATTTTGTATTAGCCGACGAATTCGTCAATGCACCTTTGATAAGCCTTGACGGGGTCGGGGGCGGCGGTGATGGGGCGGCCCACGACGATGTAATCCGAGCCGATGGCCTTGGCCTGGGCGGGGGTCATGACTCTTTTCTGATCGCCTACATCGCCATCCGCGAAGCGGACGCCGGGGGTGACGGTCAGGAAATCGGCGCCGCAGGCTTCATGGACCTTGGCGGCCTCCAGAGGGGAGCACACCACGCCATCCAGCCCGGCCTGACGGGCGTTGCGGGCGTAGTGCATGACCACCTGGTCGATGGGCTCATGGATCAGCAGATCCCGCTCCATGCTCTCCTGATCGGTGGAGGTCAGTTGGGTCACGGCGATCAGCAGGGGCCGGGTGCCATCCGGGCGGGTCAGCCCCTCCAGGGCGGCCTGCATCATGGGGATGGTACCGGCGGCGTGGAGGTTGCAGATATCCACCTCCAGCCCGGACAGGACGGCCATGGCTTTCTTTACCGTGTTGGGAATATCATGAAGCTTAAGATCCAGAAAGATGGGATGGCCCCGGCGCTTGATCTCCCGGACGATCTGGGGCCCTTCAGCATAGAACAGCTCCATGCCGATTTTCACAAAAGGTTTACGGCCGGTGAAATGGTCCAGAAAATCATAGGTTTGCTGGGCGCTGGCAAAATCGCAGGCAATGATGACGTCTTTTCCCATCAGTGGGCACCTCCAATGATTTCTTTCAGGGTTGAAATATGATAGCGATCCATGACCTCGGGCAAGGCCTGGATGATATCCCGACAGGCATAGGGGTTCACCAGGTTTTCCGCGCCGATTTCCACCGCCGTGGCGCCGGCCAGCATCATCTCAATGACATCCTCCGCGCTGGCGACGCCCCCCATGCCGACCACGGGAATCTTCACAGCCCGGGACACCTGATACACCATGCGCAGGGCTACGGGGAAGATGGCGGGGCCGGAAAATCCCCCCATGGTGTTAGCGATGACGGGGCGCTTCGTCTTCAGATCGATCCGCATGCCCAGCAGCGTATTGATGAGGCTGATGCCGTCCGCCCCGGCCTCCTCGCAGGCCTGAGCGATGGCGACGATGTCCGTCACGTTGGGGGAGAGCTTCAGGATCACCGGCTTGGTGGTCACGGCCTTCACCGCCCGGGTCACCTCTGCTGCGGCCTTCGGATCCGTGCCGAAGGACATGCCGCCCCCATGAACATTGGGGCAGCTGACATTCACCTCCAGCCAGCCCACCTGGGGCTCCCGATCCAGGGCGGCGCAGGTGTAGGCGTACTCCTCCACGGAGAAGCCGCTGACATTGGCCATGACGGGCTTATGAAAGCAGGCCTTCAGCCGGGGAAGCTCCTGGGAAATCACCTTTTCCACCCCGGGATTCTGCAGGCCCACGGCGTTGATCATGCCGGAGGTGCATTCCGCGATGCGGGGCGTGGGGTTGCCGAAGCGGGGCTCCCGGGTGGTTCCCTTGAAGGAGAAGGTGCCCAGCAGGTTGATGTCATACAGCTCGGCGAACTCATAGCCATAGCCGAAGGTGCCGGAGGCGGGGATGACCGGGTTATCCAGGGAAAGACCGCAAAGATCCACACTTAAGCGTCCCACAGGATCTCCTCCTTTCGCAGCACCGGGCCATCCTTGCAGATGCGCTTATATCCGGCGGCGGTTTTGCAGCTGCAGCCCATGCAGGCGCCGAAGCCGCAGCCCATGCGCTCCTCGAAGCTGAATTCGCCATCCGTGGCTGTGGCGCGATCCACCGCCCGCAGCATGGGCAGGGGGCCGCAGGTATAGAAATAGGAATATTCCGGGGGCAGATGATCCGTGACGAAGCCCTTTTCCCCATAGCTGCCGTCCACGGTAGTGACGGTAACCCGGGCGCCCAACTGCCGGAAGGATTCCTCCAGGAAAACCTCCTCCCGGGTGTTGAAGCCCAGGATCACGGAAACCTGCTTCCCCTGGGCCAGGAGCTGCCTGGCCAGATAGAACAGGGGCGGGATGCCCACGCCGCCTCCCAGCAGCAGGGGATGATCCCCGGAGCGGGAGAGGTCGTAGCCATTGCCCAGGCCGGTCAGCAGATTCAGGGGCTGACCGGGATGCAGGGCGGCCATGTCCGCCGTGCCGCCGCCCACCACCTTATAGATCAGGGTCAGGGTGCTGCCGGACACATCGCAAACGGAGATGGGGCGGCGAAGGTAGCGGTGGGGGAGCTGAAGGTTGACGAATTGGCCGGGGGCAGTGATGGCGGAGGTGTCCCCCTGAAGGCGCATCCGGTAGATGGCCGGGGCCAGGGGGAGGTTATCGATGAGGGTGAAAATACTTTCTTTCATGGGAATAGTCCTTTGTGTTTATTGGGGGAGCCCCCCTTACCCCTGCCCCTTTCCCCCCGTGCGCGGGGGGAAGGGATTATTTAGGGGTGGGGCTGCGCCCCACCGGCCCCTTTGTTGGCTTTTGTTGGAAGGGGTATTTCTGTAGCAGGGTCGCCTTTAAACGCTCTGGTTAAGGGATTATTTAGGGGTGGGGCTGCGCCCTACCTGCCCCTCTGTTGGCTTTTGTTGGAAGGGGTAAGGTATTATGCGTCTATGGTGGAGATCGTCAAGGTTGTTTCCTCCAGCACGTCCAGCAGCACCCGGACGGTATCCAGGGAGGTGAAGATGGACACGTTGTTATCCGTGGCCAGGCGGCGAATCTCCATGCCGTCGGTGGCCTGGTCTGCGGCGTCGATGCGGCGGGTGTTGATCACATAGGCGATATGCCCCTGGCGAATGGCATTGGGGATTTCATCGCTGCCATCGCTGATCTTCTTCAGCACATGGGTGCGGATGCCGTGCTGCCGCAGGAAATTGGCGGTGCCCTCGGTGGCCTGAATATTGAAGCCCAGGTTGTAGAACCGGCGAATCAGGGGCAGGGCCTCCTCCTTGTCCTGGTCCGCCAGAGTGGCGAAGACGGTGCCGTAATTCTGCAGCCGCATGCCGCCGGCCTGCAGGGCCTTATACAGAGCGCGGTTCAGCTTGTTGTCGTATCCGATGGCTTCGCCGGTGGACTTCATCTCCGGGGACAGATACACATCCAGGCCCTTGATCTTGTTGAAGGAGAACACAGGCACCTTGACGTAGAAGCGCTTCTTTTCCTCCGGATAGAGGCAGAAGATGCCCTGCTCCTTCAGGGTCTTGCCCAGGATGACCTCCGTGGCGATGTCTGCCAGGCTGTATCCGGTGGCCTTGCTCAGGAAGGGCACCGTGCGGGAGGAGCGGGGGTTCACCTCGATGATGTACACATTCTCCTGCTTGTCCACGATGAACTGAATGTTATAGAGGCCCCGAATGCCGATGCCCAGGCCCAGCTTCTTCGCGTACTGCAGGATGACGCCCTTCACCTTGTCGGAGATGCTGAAGGTGGGATAGACGGAGATGGAATCGCCGCTGTGGATGCCGGTCCGCTCTACTAATTCCATAATGCCGGGCACGAACACATCCAGCCCATCGCAGATGGCGTCCACTTCCACTTCCTTGCCCTGGATGTATTTATCCACCAGCACGGGCTTATCCGCGTCGATCTCCACCGCGGTTTTCAGATATTTCCGCAGCTGGGCCTCGTTGCCCACGATCTGCATGGCCCGGCCCCCCAGCACGAAGCTGGGGCGAACCAGCACAGGATAGCCGATCTCCTGGGCGGCGGCTACCCCATCCTCGATGTGAGTCACGGCTTGGCCCTTGGGCTGGGGGATACCCAGCTCCAGGAGGATCTTCTCGAAGCTGTCCCGATTCTCCGCCCGCTCGATGGCCTCGCAGTCGGTGCCGATGATCTTCACCCCCCGCTCCATCAGGGGCTGGGCCAGGTTGATGGCGGTCTGGCCGCCCAGGGAGGCGATGACGCCCTCGGGCTGCTCGAAATCCAGAATGGCCATCACGTCTTCGGGGGTCAGGGGCTCGAAGTAGAGCTTATCGGCGGTGGTATAATCGGTAGAAACGGTTTCCGGATTGTTATTGATGATAATGGCCTCATAGCCGGCCCGCTTGATGGTCTGCACGGCATGAACCGTGGAATAATCGAACTCCACGCCCTGGCCGATGCGGATGGGGCCGGCGCCCAGCACGACGATTTTCTTCTTTTCCGTCAGGCGGGAATCGTTCTGATTCTGATAGGAAGAATAGAGATAGGCGATGTACTTCCCGGTGTGCAGGGTGTCCACCATGCGGAACACGGGGGTGATGCCCTCCTGCTTTCGCAGCTGGTAGACCGCCACCTCCTCCATCTTCCACAGCCGGGCGATATATTGATCTGAGAAGCCCAGCTGCTTCGCCTCCTTCAGCACGGGGAGGGAGCCGATGTTCTGCCGCAGAGTATCCTCCATGGCCACGATGCGCTGATAGCTTTCCAGGAACAGCTCCGTGATCATGGTCTTTTCATGCAGGGTCTGAATGGATACGCCCCGGCGCAGCAGCTCGAAGAGGGCGTACACCTGGTCGTCCCGGAAGGTTTCGATATATTCCAGCAGCTGATCCTCCGTCCAGGCGTCGAACTTTGCCAGATGGAAATGGCATACGCCGGTTTCCAGGCTGCGGACGGACTTCAGCAGGCATTCCTCCAGGGTGGAGCCGATGCCCATGACCTCGCCGGTGGCCTTCATCTGGGTGCCCAGGGTGTTGGGCGCGGAGGCGAACTTATCAAAGGGGAAGCGGGGGAATTTGGCCACGATGTAATCCAGGCTGGGCTCGATGGCCGCGGTGCCGCCGGCCACGGCGATCTCCTCCAGGGCCATGCCCAGGGCGATTTTCGCCGTCACCCGGGCGATGGGATATCCGCTGGCCTTGCTGGCCAGGGCGGAGGAGCGGCTGACCCGGGGGTTTACTTCGATGAGGTAATATTCGCTGCTGGTGGGATTCAGGGCGAACTGCACATTGCAGCCGCCTTCGATCTTCAGCTCCCGAATGATGCGGATGGCGCTGTCGTTCAGCATCTTCAGGTCGTGATCGTTCAGGGAGAGAATGGGGGCCACGACGATGCTGTCGCCGGTATGGACGCCCACGGGGTCGATGTTCTCCATGCCGCAGATGGTAATGGCGTGGTCATTGCTGTCCCGCATGACCTCGAATTCGATTTCCTTATAGCCCTTGACGCTCTTTTCCACCAGCACCTGATGCACCGGGGAGAGGGCGAAGCCGTTCATGGCGATCTCCACCAGCTCGGCCTCATCGTTGGCGAAGCCGCCGCCGGTGCCTCCCAGGGTGAAGGCAGGGCGCAGCACTACGGGGTAGCCGATGCGCTGGGCCGCGGCCTTCGCTTCGTCGATGCTGTAGGTGATCTCGGAGGGGATTACCGGCTCGCCGATCTTCAGGCACATTTCCTTAAACAGCTCCCGATCCTCCGCCCGCTCGATGCTCTCGCTGCTGGTGCCCAGCAGCTGGGTGCCGCATTCCCGGAGGACGCCCTTCTTTTCCAGCTGCATGGCCAGATTCAGGCCGGTTTGGCCGCCGATGCCGGGAACGATGGCGTCGGGACGCTCGTAGCGGAGGATTTTGGCGATGTATTCCAGGGTCAGGGGCTCCATGTAGACCTTGTCGGCGATGGTGGTGTCGGTCATGATGGTGGCGGGGTTCGAGTTACAGAGGATGACCTCGTATCCCTCCTCCTTCAGGGCCAGGCAGGCCTGGGTGCCGGCGTAGTCGAATTCGGCCGCCTGGCCGATGACGATGGGGCCGGAGCCAATGATCAGGACTTTTTTGATGTCGGTGCGCTTTGCCATGGGTGAGATCCTCCTTGTGCTAATCTGGTGGAATAAATGTTGGTTGGCCTTTATCGTTTCGGGCGGGTGCCCCTCTCCCCTGCACCCCTCCCCCCACTGCGGTGGGGGACGGGGATAAATTAGTGGGTGGGGCTGCGCCCCACCGGCCCCGTTCATTCTTAGCTGAAGTTGGGGAAAAGAATGCTGCAATTTCTACAGCGAGGTATACACGGGAGAGTTATCCAGTACTGTCATCACGCATTTCCCGAACACATTTCTACCTTCAAAGGGAGTAGCCTTTCCTTGGGAGAGGAAGTCCTTGGGATCGATAGGATAAGATGCGTTCAGGTCCCAGACGGTGAAGTCTGCTCCCAGGGGAATATGGAAGCGCTGGCGGGGGTTGGTGGAGAGTAGATCTACCAACCTTTCCAGGGAGAGGACGCCGGGCTTAACCAGGCCGGTGTACAGCAGCGGGAAGGCGGTTTCGATGCCTACGATGCCGAAGGCGCTGCCCGCCAGACCCTTGCTCTTTTCCTCAGCGGAGTGGGGGGCGTGGTCCGTAGCAATCATATCTATGGTGCCATCCAGCAGACCCTCCAGCAACGCCTCCTGATCCTCCCGGGAGCGCAGGGGCGGGTTCATCTTGAAGCGGCCCTCCTCCTGCAGATCGTTCTCGTTCAGCAGCAGGTAATGGGGGGCGGTTTCGCAGGTTACGTCCACCCCCTGCCGCTTGGCCTGGCGAATGATTTCCACGCTCTCCTTGCAGGAGATGTGGCACACATGGTAGGCGCAGCCCGTTTCCGCCGCCAGGCGCACATCCCGGGCGATGGGGCCCCATTCGCTCTCGCTGCAGATGCCCTTGTGGCCATGAGCCCGGGCATAGGCGCCGTCGTGGATGTAGCCCCCGCGGAGCAGGCTGTTGTCCTCGCAGTGGGCGGCGATAACCTTGCCCAGCCGCTTCGCCGTCCGCATGGCAGCCTTCATCATCTCCGGATCCTGCACGCCCTTGCCATCGTCGGAAAAGGCGATGACCTCCGGCGCCAGACCCTCCAGATCCGCCAGCTCCTGGCCGGCCTCGCCTATGGAGATGGCGCCGTAAGGATAAACATGGATGGCGGCGGTGTTCCGAATCAATTCCTGCTGGGGCGCCAGATGGTCGGGGCTGTCCGGCACCGGGTTCAGGTTCGGCATGGCGCAGACGGCGGTATACCCGCCCCGGGCCGCCGCCCGGCTGCCGGAAGCGATGGTCTCCTTATAAGAAAAACCCGGCTCGCGAAAATGCACATGCACATCGCAAAAGCCGGGAAAAATAGTGAAATCATGATCCGAATCCAAAAGGGAAGAATACCAGCCCTCCTGTCTGGGGTCGAAGGGCGTCTGGGGTACGACGGAAATCAAACCCATGTTCCTTGCTCCTTTACGCGTCTTGCCGACTTCACGGAATCGGCTTAAAGATCAGCGACCGGGGTGGATTATAGCGTATCCCTCCAGGACTGTCAAGGCTTTTCTTTGTTCGGATTTTGGCCGAGATAAACTGGTTTTAACTCGCCCAAAGACGACAAAAGAGGACAAAAACACGAACTTTCAAAAATTTATGCTTGACAAGATTCGGAATGGGATGCTACACTTGCGACGCGCTTGAGGCGCCGAATCCCGTGACTGACGGAGCAGTGGAAGAAGACCACAGGGGAGCGGGAGATGCGAGAAATGCCGACCGTCTGGGCGCACTGAGTTCCTTGCGAAGGAGGGGCTCGCGTGCGTCCTTTTCATTTCCGGAAGGGGGAGAACACTGATGCGCAAGGTAGGCATCATCATGGGCAGCGACAGCGATCTGCCCATCGTCGCCAAGGCGACGGACGTGCTGAAGAGTTTGGAAATTCCCTTTGAGGTGCATGTTTATTCCGCCCATCGGACTCCGGAGGAGGCTCGGGATTTCGCGCTTCAGGCCCGGGAGAATGGCTTCGGCGTCATCATCGCCGCGGCGGGCATGGCTGCCCATCTGGCCGGGGCCCTGGCGGCGAACACGATTCTGCCCGTCATTGGCATCCCCTGCAAGGGCGGCGCCCTGGACGGGTTGGACGCCCTGCTTTCCACCGTGCAGATGCCCAGCGGCATCCCCGTGGCCACGGTGGCGCTGAACGGCGGAGCCAACGCGGCCCTGCTGGCGGCCCAGATGCTGGCCCTGGAGGATGAGGCCCTGGCGGAGAAGCTGTTATCCCGCCGGGCGGCGGAGAAGGCCGCGGTGCTGGAGAAGGACGCGGGGATTATGGAGAGACTGTAACGGAGTTACCTGTTTAGTCGTGCGAAGGGATGTTTCACTCCGGGACCCTTGGAGGACGTCGGTACTTAGGCGGTGGCGAGCGCGCACGCGTGAAGGCAGCGCCTTTGTACCGCTACGTCCGGAACGGAGCGAGAGCGTGTCCAGGAGGGAAATTCCCGCGCGCTTACGACTAAACTCAACCTTTGTTGGAACAGGCGAAAGCCTTCCAAATATATTTTTCATAATCATAAGGAGTGGATCACCATGGAACAGAAGCTTGTTTACACCGGCAAGACCAAGAATGTCTACGCACTGGACAACGGAAACTACCTGCTCAAGTTCAAGGATGACTGCACGGGTAAGGATGGCGTGTTCGATCCCGGTGAAAACTCTGTGGGATTGACCATCGAGGGCGTGGGCGATGTAAACCTGCGGATGTCCATTTACTTCTTCGAAAAGGTGAACGCGGCGGGCATCAAAACCCATTATGTCAACGCGGATCTGGAGAACACCACCATGGAAGTGCTGCCGGCCAAGGTTTTCGGCCATGGGCTGGAAGTCATCTGCCGCCACAAGGCCGTGGGCAGCTTCATCCGCCGCTATGGGGATTACATCGAGCCCGGCACCGATCTGCCGGCCTATGTGGAAATGACCTTTAAGGACGACGCCAAGGGCGATCCGCTGGTGACCAAGGATGGGCTGATCGTGCTGGGCGTCATGACCGCCGAGCAGTATGACAAGATCAAGGAAATGACCCAGCAGATCACCCAGATCGTGGCCGACGATATGAAGGAAAAGGGCCTGGTGCTGTATGACATCAAGTTCGAGTTCGGATACGACGCGGATGGTAACGTGATGCTGATCGACGAGATCGCCTCCGGCAATATGCGGGTGTACAAGGATGGGGAGTATATCGATCCCATGACGCTGAGCAAGCTGTTCTTCGCTTAATCTGAATCGCAAGGGTATTCCAGCCGGGTTCCCCGGCTGGAATACCCTATAATCGTTTTAATGAAGATAAAGACTACCCAGCCGTGCGAAGGGATGTTTCACTCAGGGGCCCTTGGAAGACGTCGGCACTTAGCGGGTGGCGAGCGCGCTGCTGCGCGCGGTGCGCGTGCGATTCCTTGCGCGCGAAGGCAGCCGCTTTGTGCCGCTACGTCTGGAACGGAGGCGCGAGCCGTGCCCCGGAGGGGAACTCCCGCGCGCTTACGGCTGAGTAGTTACAGTAAACAAAGGAGCATACATCCAGTGGGTGGATTTTTTGGCATCACCTCCAGGCGGGATTGCCTGGCGGACGTGTTTTTCGGCGTGGATTACCACAGCCATCTGGGAACCCGCCGGGGCGGGCTGGCGGCCTGGGATCCGAAGATCGGGCTGCAGCGGAAGATTCATAACATTGAAAACGCCCCCTTCCGCACCAAGTTTGAGCACATCTTTGAGGAAATGAAGGGCACCAGCGCCATCGGCTGCATCAGCGATTCCGATCCCCAGCCCCTGCTGGTCCGGGCCCGGTGGGGGGCCTATGCCATCTGCATGGTAGGGGTCATCAACAACAGCCAGGAGCTGATCGACCAGTGCCTCAGCCGCAGCGGCAGCTATTTCGACGCCATGACCGGCGGCCGGGTGAACAGCACGGTGCTCCTGGCGGCCATCATCAACCAGAAGGAGGACTTCGTCTCCGGCATTCGCTATGCCAACGAGATCATCGAGGGGACGGCTTCCATCCTCATCATGAAGGACGATGGCCGGCTCATCGCCGCCCGGGATCGATACGGGCGATTGCCGGTGCATATTGGTCAGGCGGAGGACGGCTACGCCGTGTCCTTCGAGACCTTCGCCTATGAGAAGATGGGATACGAGGATGTGCGGGACCTGGGGCCCGGCGAGATCGTGGAGATGGGGACAGAGGGCGTGACCCAGCTGAGTCCGCCGGGGGATACGAAGCGAATCTGCTCCTTCCTCTGGACCTATTATGGCTATCCTACCTCCAATTATGAGGGGGTCAACGTGGAGGCCATGCGATATCGCAACGGCGCCATCATGGCGGAGCACGATATGGCCCAGCATTCCGTCTGGGATATTGATTATGTGGGCGGGGTGCCGGATTCCGGCACACCCCACGCCATCGGCTACGCCAACCGCAGCGGCAAGCATTTCGCCCGGGCCTTCATCAAATATACCCCAACCTGGTCCCGCAGCTTTATGCCCAGCAGCCAGAGCGACCGGAACAAGATCGCGAAGATGAAGCAGATTCCCGTCAGCGAGCTGATCAAGGGCAAGAACCTGCTGTTTGTGGACGACAGCATCGTCCGGGGAACCCAGCTGAAGGAGACGGTGGATTTCCTGTACGAAAACGGCGCCAAGACGGTGCATATGCGCTCCGCCTGCCCGCCCATTATGTACGCCTGCAAATATCTGAACTTCTCCCGCTCCAACAGCGATATGGATCTCATCGCCCGGCGGGTTATCGTCGAGCTGGAGGGGGAGGAAGGTCTGAACCATATCGACGAGTACAGCGATGGCACAACAACTCGCGGCAAAGCCCTGCGGGACGCCATCTGCCAGAAGTTCAATTTCACCTCCCTGGAGTTCCAGAGCCTGGAAGGCGTTATCGCGGCGATAGGGCTGCCGAAGTGTGAGTTATGCACTTACTGCTGGGACGGCAAAGAATAGGGCCAGTGGGGCGCAGCCCCACCACTAAAATCTCCCCGTCCCCCACCGAGGTGGGGGGAGGGGTGCAGGGGAGAGGGGTCCCCTCAATCAACGACGAAATGACGGTCAAGGAGAATTAATACCAAAATGAACCAATCTCACTCTGCGTCCTACGCCGCGGCCGGCGTGGACATCGAAGCCGGATACAAGGGCGTCCAAATGATGAAAAAGGACGTCCAGCGCACATACATTCCCGGGGTCGTAGGCGACCTGGGAGGCTTCGGCGGCCTCTTCGCCCCGAACCTGACGGGCCTCAAGGAGCCGGTGCTGGTGTCCGGCACCGACGGCGTGGGCACCAAGCAGCGCATCGCCCAGCTGATGGACAAGCACAACACCGTCGGCATCGACTGCGTCGCCATGTGCGTTAATGACATCATCTGCTGCGGCGCTCAGCCCCTGTTCTTCCTGGACTACATCGCCATCGGCAAGAACATCCCGGAGAAGGTGGCGGCCCTGGTGTCCGGCGTGGCGGAGGGCTGCGTCCAGGCGGGCTGCGCCCTCATCGGCGGGGAGACAGCGGAGCATCCCGGCACCATGCAGCCGGAGGATTACGACCTGGCGGGCTTCTCCGTCGGCGTGGTGGATAAGGAAAAGATCCTGGACCGCAGCGCCATGCGGGTGGGGGATATCGTCATCGCCCTGCCTTCCAGCGGCGTCCACAGCAATGGATTCTCCCTGGTTCGGAAGGTGTTCGACATCGAGCACGCGGACCTGGGGGCTCAGGTCAGCGACCTGGGGTGCTCCCTGGGGGAGGCCCTGCTGGAGCCCACCCGCATCTATGTCAAGCCCGTGCTGGCGGCCCTGGCCGAAGCGGAAATTCATGGCATCAGCCACATCACCGGTGGCGGGTTCTATGAGAACATCCCCCGGTCCATTCCCGATGGGCTTTGCGCCGTGATCGACAAGGCGGCTATTCGTACCCCGGCCATCTTCTCCCTCATCGCCCGGCAGGGGAACATTCCGGAGCGGGATATGTTCAACACCTTTAACATGGGCGTGGGCATGAGCGTGGTGGTCTCCAAGGAGACCACGGATCGGGCCCTGGCCGTTTTCCAGGCCCAGGGTGTGGAAGCCTATGTCATCGGCGAAATCGCGGAAGGCGAAAACAAGATTGAGTTGAAATAAACTCTTAATGAGGCGAAGGGATGTTTCACTCAGAGGCCCTTGGAAGACGTCTGGAACGGGCGAACCTCTGGCGACCGCCAGTGGCGGAAATCTCGCCAGAGGTGAGGTCAACCGAAAGGAAGCGATCTCCCCTGTGGGGAGTCGCGACCATTGAGGTTGCGGAAAGAGAGCGTGCCTCGGAGGGGAACTCCCGCGCGCCTATGACGGAGAAGGAGAGTACAATGAACGAAAGCAAGGCGCGGGTGGCGGTGCTGGTTTCCGGCGGGGGCACCAACCTGCAGGCCATCCTGGACGCCCAGGCAAAGGGCATTCTCCAGCATGGTCGGGTGGAGCTGGTCATCGCCAATAACCCGGGGGCCTATGCCCTGGAGCGGGCGAAGCAGGCGGGGGTTTCGGCCCTGGTCATTACCCGCAAGGAGCGGGGCAGCCAGGAGGCCTTCGAGCAGGGCATCGTGGAGGCCCTGGAGGCAAACCACATCGACCTCATCGTGCTGGCAGGATTTATGTCCATCCTCAGCGAAAGCTTTACCCGCCGATATGACCATCGCATCCTGAACGTCCACCCCTCCTTGATTCCCTCCTTCTGCGGCCAGGGCTTCTATGGCTTGAAGGTCCATGAGGCGGCGCTGGCCAAGGGGGTCAAGGTGACGGGGGCTACGGTGCATTTCGTCAATGAGATTCCCGACGGGGGCGAGATCATCGCCCAGAAGGCCGTGCGGGTTTACCCCGGGGATACCCCGGAGCGGCTGCAGCAGCGGGTGATGCGCCAGGCGGAATGGAAGATTCTGCCCGCCGCGGTGGAACAGATTTCAGCACAGATTGTGAAGGAGAAATAAAAATACCATGGAGATTTACAAGATCAATGCCATTTCCGCCCTGCTGCAGGGCAATCGCTACCCCGGCCGGGGTATTATCATCGGCAAGACGCCGGATGGCAAAAAGGCGGTCGCAGCCTATTTTATCATGGGGCGCAGCGCCAACAGCCGGAACCGCATCTTCACGGAAAAGGGAAACGAGGTCTTCACCGAGCCCTTCGATGAAAGCCTGGTGGAGGATCCCAGCCTCATCATCTATGCCGCCATCCGGGCTTATGAGAACAACCTCATCGTCACCAACGGGGATCAGACAGACACTATCTATGAAGGCCTGCAGCAGGGGCTCAGCTTCAACAAAGCCCTGGAGAGCCGCTGCTTTGAGCCGGACGCCCCCAACTTCACCCCCCGCATCAGCGGCATGCTCACCTTCGGGGAAGGGGACTTCTCCTACCAGATGAGCATCCTGAAGAGCATCGACCCCGAGGGCAGCGACTGCGCCCGATACGGCTTTACCTATCCGGCGAAGGCGGGCCTGGGACACTTTATTCACACCTATGTCACGGACGGCAACCCCATCCCCACCTTTCAGGGGGAACCGGAGCGAGTAGCTATCCTGGATGATATAGACGCCTTTACCAGCGAGGTGTGGAACGCCCTGGACGATGAAAACAGGATCTCCCTCTATGTTCGGTATATCGACCTGGCCACCGGTACGGCGGAAAATCGCCTGGTGAACAAGAATCAGTAAGGAGTGGGAAGAGATGAAAGAATTTGAACTGAAATACGGCTGCAATCCAAATCAGAAGCCGGCGAAGATTTACATGGAGAATGGGGAAGAGCTGCCCATCCAGATTCTCAGCGGCCGCCCGGGCTACATCAACTTCCTGGACGCCTTTAACAGCTGGCAGCTGGTGAAGGAGTTGAAGGAAGCCCTGGGCCTGCCGGCGGTCACCTCCTTCAAGCATGTGAGCCCCACCAGCGCCGCTGTGGGCATCCCCCTGAGCGAAAAGCTGAAGAAGGCCTGCTTTGTGGACGATATTGAGGGCCTGGATGATTCCCCCCTGGCCTGCGCCTATGCCCGGGCCCGGGGCACGGACCGGATGTGCTCCTTCGGCGACTGGGTGGCCCTGAGCGACGTCTGCGACGTCACCACCGCGAAGATGCTGAAGCGGGAGGTTTCCGACGGCATCATCGCCCCGGGATATGAGCCGGAAGCCCTGGAGATTCTGAAAACCAAGCGGAAGGGCAATTACAACATCGTGCAGATCGATCCGGATTACGTGCCGGCGGTGCAGGAAAAGAAGCAGGTTTTCGGCATCACCTTCGAGCAGGGCCGGAACAATTTCCAAATCAATCGGGAGCTGTTGGGCAACCTGGTGACGAAGAACAAGGATCTGCCGGAGGCTGCCATTCGGGACCTGATCATCAGCCTGATTACGCTGAAGTACACTCAGTCCAACTCTGTCTGCTACGCGGTGGACGGCCAGGCCATCGGCGTGGGCGCGGGGCAGCAGAGCCGCATCCATTGCACGCGCCTGGCGGGCACCAAGGCGGACACCTGGTTCCTGCGGCAGGCGGATAAGGTGCTGGCCCTGCCCTTCCGGGCGGATCTGGGCCGTCCGGACCGGGACAACGTCATCGATGGATACATCAACCAGAACGAGGAGGACGTCTGCGCGGAGGGAAACTGGCAGAAGTATTTTACCGCTCAGCCTGCCCCCTTCACCAAGGAGGAGCAGCGGGCCTATCTGGACACCATCTCCGGCGTCTCCCTGGGCAGCGACGCCTTCTTCCCCTTCAGCGATAACATCGAGCGGGCCCACCGCAGCGGCGTGCAGTATATCGCGGAGCCCGGCGGATCCATCCGGGATGATGCGGTCATCGAGTGCTGCGATCAGTACGGCATCGCCATGGCCTTTACCGGCATGCGGTTGTTCCACCATTAAGTATATGCGCGCGTGTTTAGTCGTGCGAAGGGATGTTTCACTCAGGGGCCCTTGGAAGACGTCGGCACTTAGCGGGTGGCGAGCGCGCACGCGCGAAGGTAGCCGCTTTGTGCCGCTACGTCTGGAACGGAGGCGCGAGCCGTGCCCCGGAGGGGAACTCCCGCGCGCTTACGACTAAACATCTTACGAAAAGGAGCAAAATCCATGAAAATCATCGTCGTTGGCAGCGGCGGCCGCGAGCACGCCATCATCAAGAAATTAAAGGAAAGCCCCAAGGTTTCGGAAATCTTTGCCCTGCCGGGTAACGGTGGCATCGCGGCGGACGCCACCTGCGTGGATATCTCCGCCATGGACATCCCCGCCATTGTCCGCTTCGCGAAGGACAACGCCATTGATTACGCCGTGGTGGCGCCGGACGATCCCCTTGTGGCGGGCTGCGTGGACGCGCTGGAGGCGGAGGGCATCCCCTGCTTTGGCCCCCGGGCCAATGCCGCCATCATCGAGGGCAGCAAGGTCTTTGCCAAGAACCTGATGAAGCAATATGGCATCCCCACCGCCCGATACGAAACCTTCGACGACGCGGAGGCGGCCCTGAAGTACCTGGAAACTGCCCCCATTCCCACCGTCATCAAGGCGGATGGCCTGGCCCTGGGCAAAGGGGTCATCATCGCCGCCACCCGGGAGGAAGCGAAGCAGGCCGTCATCAGCATGATGCGGGAAGGCCAGTTCGGCAAGAGCGGGGAGCGGGTCGTGATTGAGGAATTCCTCACCGGGCCGGAGGTTTCCGTGCTCAGCTTTACCGACGGCCAGACCGTGGTCCCCATGGTCAGCTCCATGGACCATAAGCGGGCCGGGGATGGAGATACGGGCCTGAACACCGGCGGCATGGGCACCATCGCCCCCAATCCCTATTACACGGAGAAGGTGGCTGCCCGGTGCATGGAGGAAATCTTCCTCCCCACCATTCGGGCCATGGCCAAGGAGGGCCGCCCCTTCAAGGGCTGCCTGTATTTCGGCCTCATGATTACCCCCGATGGCCCGAAGGTCATTGAGTATAATTGCCGCTTTGGCGACCCGGAAACCCAGGTGGTGCTGCCCCTGCTGGAGGGCGACCTGCTGGAGATTATGCAGGCCGTGACGGAGGAGCGGCTGGCGGAGACCACTGTCCGATTCTCGGAGGGCGCCGCTGCCTGCGTCATCATGGCCTCGGAAGGTTACCCCGTGGCCTATGAAAAGGGCTATGAAATCACCATCCCCAACGAAGCCCTGCCCCATGTGTACGTGGCAGGGGCGAAGCGCCAGGGGGACAAGCTGGTCACCAGCGGCGGCCGGGTGCTGGGCGTCACGGCCGTGGCGGAGAATCTGCCCCAGGCCCTGAAGCAGGCCTATGTCCTGGTGGATACCATTCATTTTGATCATGCCTTCTATCGCCGGGATATCGGCGCGAGAGCTTTGAAAGCGGTGGAGAAATAAAGATGGTTTATAGAATTTTTGTGGAAAAGAAGCCGGGCCTGGACCAGGAGGCCCGGGGTCTGTATAACGATGCCCGAACCTTCCTGGGCATTCAGCATCTGGAGAAGGTGCGGGAATTGAACCGCTACGACGCGGAAAACATCGCGCCGGAGGTCTTCGAAACCGCTCGGCGGGAGGTGTTCTCCGAGCCCCAGTTGGATTTGACCTTCCCGGAGATCGACAGGGAAGGGGCCGCGGCCATCTTTGCCGTGGAATATCTGCCGGGGCAGTTCGACCAGCGGGCGGATTCCGCCGCCCAGTGCATCCAGATGCTGAGCCAGGGGCAGCGCCCCCTGATCCGCAGCGCCAAGGTCTATTTGCTGTATGGCGCCTTGACTCCGGAGGAGATCGACGCCATCAAGAAATACGTCATCAACCCTGTGGAGGCCCGGGAGGCCAGCCTGGAAAAGCCGGAAACCCTGGAAACCGTCTATGATCTACCCAGCACCGTGGCCACCCTGGAGGGCTTTATGGCCCTGGACCGCCCGGCCCTGGAAAAGTTCGTGGCGGATTATGGCCTGGCCATGGATGCGGACGACATCGCCTTCTGCCAAGAGTATTTCCGGGCCGAGCGGCGGGATCCCACCATTACGGAGATCCGTATGCTGGACACCTATTGGAGCGACCACTGCCGGCATACCACCTTTTTGACGGAGATCGACGGCGTCCGCTTCCAGGATGAAACCCTGGAAAAAGCCTGGCGCAGATATCTGGAAACCCGGAAGGAGTTGGGCCGGGAAGGGAAGCCCATTTGCCTCATGGATCTGGCCACCATCGCCGCCAAGGCTCTGAAGCGCCAGGGCAAGCTGGAAAAGCTGGATGAATCTGAGGAAATCAACGCCTGCACGGTGAAGATGGAAATCGAGCGGGACGGGGTCAAGGAGCCTTGGCTGCTCTTGTTCAAGAACGAAACTCATAACCACCCGACGGAGATCGAGCCTTTCGGCGGCGCGGCCACTTGCATTGGCGGCGCCATTCGGGACCCCCTGTCCGGCCGGGCCTATGTTTATGGGGCCATGCGCGTCACCGGCGCGGCGGATCCTACCAAGCCTGTGGCGGAGACCATCCCTGGCAAGCTGCCCCAGCGGAAGCTGGTCACTACCGCCGCGGCGGGCTATTCCTCCTATGGCAATCAGATTGGCCTGGCCACGGGCATCGTGGATGAAATCTATCATCCGGGCTACGCGGCCAAGCGAATGGAAATTGGCGCGGTCATTGCCGCCGCGCCCCAGGAAAACGTCCGTCGGGAGCGGCCTGCCCCGGGGGATGTGGTCATTCTGCTGGGCGGCGCCACCGGCCGGGACGGTATCGGCGGGGCCACGGGTTCCTCCAAGGCCCATAATGCCCACAGCGTCGAAACCTGTGGCGCCGAGGTCCAGAAGGGCAACGCTCCGGAGGAGCGGAAGCTACAGCGCTTGTTCCGCAATCGGGAAGCCACCCGGCTCATCAAGCGGTGCAACGATTTCGGCGCAGGCGGCGTCTCCGTGGCCATCGGCGAATTGGCGGATGGGCTGGAGATCGATCTGAACCGGGTGCCGAAGAAATACGACGGCCTGGATGGCACGGAGCTGGCTATCTCCGAGAGCCAGGAGCGGATGGCCGTCGTGGTGGCCCCGGAGGACGCGGAAACCTTCCTGGCCCTGGCGGAGCGGGAAAACCTGCAGGCCACCCCTGTGGCGGAGGTCAAAGCGGAACCCCGGCTGCGGATGAACTGGAATGGAAAGACCATTGTGGATATCAGCCGGGATTTCCTGAACAGCAACGGCGCCCCGAAGCATATCGAGATTACCCCCGTAGCCTCTCAGCCCGCGGGAACGCAAACCGCCGAGGAAGGCGCTTTCGCGGACAGGATGCGCCGCCTGGCGGGCAGCCTGGATTTCTGCTCCCGGCAGGGGCTGTCGGAGCGGTTCGATTCCACCATCGGGGCCGGCACTGTGCTGATGCCCTTCGGTGGAGAATATCAGCTGACGCCCATTCAGGCCATGGTGCAAAAGGTAAGCCTGGAAAAGGGTACTACCGACGATTGCACGCTCATGGCCTGGGGCTACGACCCGCTGCTGACCAGCCGCAGCCCTTACCATGGGGCCTATCTGGCGGTGGTGGACAGCGTTTCCAAGCTCATCGCCGCTGGCGCGTCCTTCGAGGATGTGTATCTAACCTTCCAGGAATATTTTGAGAAGCCCGGCACCGATGGCAAGCGCTGGGGCAAGCCCCTGGCAGCCCTGCTGGGCGCCTTCGAGGCCCAGATGAATCTGGGCATCGCTGCCATCGGCGGCAAGGACTCCATGTCCGGCTCCTTTGAGGATTTGGATGTGCCCCCGACCCTGGTTTCCTTCGCCGTGACGACGGGGAAAACCGGCGAGATCATTTCTCCCGAGCTGAAGCAGCCCGGCCATCCCCTGGTGGTGATGGAGCCGGAAAGGGACGCCCAGGGCCTGCCGAAGACGGAAAGCCTGCTGACCCTCTATGCTCAGATTACGGCCCTGATTCGGGCGGGCAAGATCGTCTCCTGCCGGGCCATGGAAATCGGCGGCCCTGCCGGCAGCGCCCTGAAGATGGCCTTTGGCAATGGGCTGGGGCTGTCCTTTGAGGAGGGCTGGACCCTGGCGGAGCTGCTGGATTGCCAGTATGGCTCCTTCGTGGCGGAGCTGAGTGAAGAATTGGATATCGGCCGCTTGTTGGGCCGGGTTCATGGCGGCAGCCATCCCAGCCTGACGTGGAGGGGAAAATCCGTCGCTCTGGCGGAGGTCTATCGGGAATATCACCAGACCCTGGAGCGGGTGTATCCAACCCTGAACCCGGAATGGGACGAGGAAGCCCGTCGGCAGGCGGACCCCTGCGGCGCCCAGACTCGGGAAGCGGATCGGGCGGAAGCCTTCTGCCATCAGGCGAAGGAATGGAAGGCTCCGGCGGTGCGGGTAGCGAAGCCCAGGGTGCTGATTCCCGCCTTCCCCGGCACCAACTGTGAATACGATAGCGCCCGGGCCGTGGAAGCGGCGGGAGCCGAGGCGGAGATCTTCGTGGTTCGGAATCGGACTGCGGAGGAAATCGTCCGCAGTGCGGAGCAATTCGCCAGCAAGGTGGGCGACAGCCAGATCATCTTCATCCCCGGCGGCTTCTCCGGCGGCGACGAGCCGGACGGCAGCGCCAAGCTGATCACCGCCTTCTTCCGGAACCCGGCGGTGAAGGAAAGCGTCACGGACCTGCTGGAGCGGCGGGATGGCCTCATGTGCGGCATCTGCAATGGCTTCCAGGCCCTGATCAAGCTGGGCCTGGTGCCCTATGGCAAGATTTTGGAGACGGATGAGCATTGCCCGACCCTGACCTATAACACCATCGGCCGGCATCAGAGCCGCATCGTCCGGACCCGGGTGGCCAGCAATCTGAGCCCCTGGCTGCGGGAGGCGGAGCTGGGCGGCATCTACAGCGTGCCCATCAGCCATGGTGAGGGCCGATTCCTGGCGGAGAAGAGCCTGATTCAGCAGCTGAAGGAAAATGGCCAGATCGCCACTCAGTATGTGGACCTGGCGGGAAACCCCACCATGGATATCCGCTATAATCCCAATGGCTCCATCGCCGCCATCGAGGGCATTACCAGCCCGGATGGCCGGGTCTTCGGCAAGATGGGCCATAGCGAGCGGGTCGGGAAGGATCTGTATAAGAACGTGCCCGGAAATTATGACATCCGCATGTTTGCTTCCGCGGTGAAGTATTTTAAGTAAGAGAAAAAGAAGCCCCGTAGCTAAAAAACGCTCCCCCGCGGAGCGGGGAAGCAGATAATTCCTCCCAGAGAAAACATGCAAGAACAAAAGGAGTCCCGCAGAGCTAAAAATGCCCCCCCGCGGAGCGGGGGAGCATAAACCTCAAGGACTTCTCATGAAAAATAAGCAAGAAAAAAGGAGCCCCCATGACATATAAATCCGATATCGAAATCGCCCAGGCGTGCCAGATGCAACCCATCCAGGAGATTGCCCGCCGGGCCCATATCGACGAAAAATACCTCGAGCAATACGGCCGCTATAAGGCCAAGGTGGATCCCGCCCTGTTGAAGGAAACGGACCGCCCGGATGGCAAGCTGGTGCTGGTCACAGCCATTACTCCCACCCCGGCGGGAGAGGGCAAAACCACCACCACCATCGGCCTGGCGGATGGCCTGCGCCGCATCGGCAAGGATGTCACCGTGGCCCTGCGGGAGCCCTCCCTGGGGCCGGTGTTCGGCGTCAAGGGTGGCGCTGCCGGCGGCGGATACGCCCAGGTGGTGCCCATGGAAGATATCAACCTGCATTTCACCGGGGATTTCCATGCCATCGGCGCGGCCAACAACCTGCTGGCAGCCATGCTGGATAACCATATTCAGCAGGGGAACAGCCTGGGCATCGATCCCCGGCGGATCACCTGGAAGCGCTGCGTGGATATGAACGATCGGCAGCTGCGGTTCATCACGGATGGCCTGGGTGGGCGCATCAACGGCACCCCCCGGGAGGATGGCTTTGACATCACTGTGGCCAGTGAAATCATGGCCGTGTTCTGCCTCGCCACCTCTATTATGGACCTGAAGGAGCGCCTGAGCCGCATCATCGTCGGCTATACCTATGATGAAAAGCCCGTCACCGCCGGGGACCTGAAGGCTGTCGGCGCCATGACGGCCCTGCTGAAGGACGCCCTGAAGCCCAACCTGGTCCAGACCCTGGAGGGCACCCCGGCCTTCGTCCATGGCGGACCCTTCGCCAACATTGCCCATGGTTGCAACAGCGTCATGGCTACCCGCCTGGCCCTGAAGATGGGGGATTACACCGTGACGGAAGCTGGCTTCGGCGCGGATCTGGGGGCGGAGAAGTTCCTGGATATCAAATGCCGCATGGCGGGGCTGACGCCGGACGCCGTGGTGGTGGTGGCCACCGTCCGCGCCCTGAAGATGCATGGCGGTCTGGATAAAAAGGAATTGGCCTCGGAGGATCTGGCCGCCCTGGAGCGGGGCGTGCCGAACCTGCTGCGCCATGTGAGCAACATCAAGAATGTATATCATCTGCCCTGCGTGGTGGCGGTGAACCGTTTCCCCACGGATACGGACGCGGAGATCGATTTCATCATCGCCAGGTGTCGGGAGCTGGGGGTCAATACCGTGCTAAGCACCGTGTGGGCGGAGGGCGGCAAGGGCGGCGAAGCCCTGGCCCGGGAAGTGGTCCGCCTCTGCGAGGAAGAGCAGGGGAACTTCACCTTCTCTTACGGCCTGGAGGGAACCATCGAGGAGAAGATCGAGGCCGTGGTCCGGAAGATCTATGGCGGCCAGGGCATCAACATTCTGCCCGGGGCGAAGAAGCAGATCGACCAATTGACGAAGCTGGGCTTCGACCATATGCCGGTGTGCATCGCCAAAACCCAGTATAGCTTCAGCGACGATCCCACCCTGCTGGGCGCGCCGGAGGATTTCGTGGTCACGATCAAGAACGTGAAGGTCTCCGCCGGGGCGGGCTTTATCGTCGTCCTGACCGGGGACATCATGACTATGCCCGGCCTGCCGAAGGTCCCCGCCGCGGAGAAGATCGACGTGGACGAGAATGGCAAGATTACTGGATTGTTCTAATATCAAGGGGTGCCCCGCAGGGGGCACCCCATTTTAGACTCCGCAACAGAGAGAAGCGTCCTCCCCGAAGGGGAGGACGAAAACAATTTCAGGTTCCGGAATAAATATCTTCAAAATACATCTCCCTCGGAGGGAAAGATGCGAAAAATCAGGTTCCGGAATAAAATCATCAAAACTCATCTCCCCCGAAGGGGGAGATGAAAAATCTTAGGCTCCGGAGGAACTCCGGAGCTTTCTTCTTACCCGCCGTATATGCCGCTCAAAATCTCCACTGTCAATCAACTCTGCCAAAACCGATTGCTCAAAGGCTGGTACGGTGCAGGAATAAAACCCCACCCGCTGGTGATATAGCGGCAGCAGCGCTCGGGGCAGCACCAGGTATCCTACCCGCATGGCGGAAGAAATGGTACGGGAGAAGGTGTTCAGATAGATCACATTCTCCCGCTCAGCCTGGGAAAATAAAGTATCCATGGGCTTCCGCTGCACCGAAAACTCGCTCTCAAAATCATCCTCGATGATGATTCGCCCCGGCCCGTCGCTCCATCGCAGGTATTCTGCCCGCTTGGAGGCGGAGGCTGTCACATCGCTGGGGTAGGATCGATAAGGGGAAATATGCAAAATGGAGGCCTCCGTGCGCCAGAGCGCCTCGGACTGCACGCCATCCCTGGCCAGGGGCAGGGGATCCAGCATGATGCCCCGGGCGGAATATACCTGCTCAATCTTTTCGTAGGAGGGGAACTCAATCGCCCATCCCTTCTCCCATCCCAGCATCTCCGTCAGCAAGCCATACAGATATTCCGTCCCCGCGCCAATGATGATCTGCTCCGGGTCTGCCTGAATGCCCCGACTGCGGGCCAGGTATCGGGAAAGGCTCTGCCGAAAGGAGAGAAGCCCCTGGTTTGGGGATTTTTGCAGCAGGGCTTCCCCCTGATCCGCCAATACCTTGCGCATGGACTTGGCCAGCACGGAGAAGGGAAACCCATCCACGTCCGCGGAGGAACGAAGCTCCGGCAGCTCCGCATAGGAAGGCTCCGGCTCCTGTCCCCGCTGGAAGTCCTCCGCGGCCCGATAGGCCACGTAGCATCCGCTGCGCTCCCGAATGGCGAGATATCCCTCGTCCGCCAGCATCTCCAGGGCGTGGGCCACGGTAATGACGCTGACCCCATTTTGCTCCGCCAGGGCCCGTTTCCCGGGCAATTTAGAGCCATAAGGGAATCCCCCGGAAACAATCTCCTGGCGGAGCTTTTCATAGAGAGCCAGATAAGCAGGCTGGGACATAAAAACTGCTCCTTTCAAGGCTGAAACTGATCATCATAAAATTAGAATAATCAGAATCAAAAATATAACCAGAAAAGAGTATAATACGAAGAACTGAATATTTCAAACGTAGACTGCTGAAAGAAGCATGTGTTCGCCATTGCGCGAAGGCTTCGATTATGGTACGATACGGGCTGAAGGAGGGATCATTCCGGTGAGATAAATAGAAATGTTGTGCAGGATGGAATCAGATATAGAGGGAATGAAAAAGACAGCAGAAGAGAGTATAGAGTGATTCATTGATTCTGAGCTATTGTTTTGTGAGATCAAAAACGAAAGAGAAAGAGGGATTGCGATATGTCTTTACAGGAGCATAGAAATCGGCTTTACGCCACGCTGCCGGAGGGGAGCATTGTGGTTTCCTATGCCGGCGTGCCGGTGCACACCAACGAGGATGACTATTATAATTTCGAGGCCAACAGCCAGTTTTTCTATTTGACGGGGCTGGAGCGGGAGAACATGGTTTTCCTGGCGGCGAAGATCAAGGGGAAGCCGGAGATCAATGAAACGCTGTTCATTGAGGAGGCGGACCCGAAGCAGGAGCGCTGGACAGGGAAGATGCCCACCAAGGAGGAGGCAGCGCAGGCCAGCGGCATCAAGGAAATCAAATATACCAGCGAACTTTCCGCGGCCATCAGCCGGTACCTTGCCCGGGAGGATATCGACTATGCCTATTTCGACCTGTATCGCTGCGGCGCGGAGGATCCGGAGGACTATAACGCCCTGAAGGCTCGGGAGTTCGCCCGGCTGTATCCGGGGGTGACCCTGCGGGACCTGCACAAAGCCTGCGTACCCCTGCGGGAGCGGAAGGACGCCGAGGAGATCGATCTGGTGCGGAAGGCGATCGACATCACCCGGCAGGGGCTGGACCACGTGATGAAGACCTTGAAGCCGGGCATGAAGGAATACCAGGCCCAGGCGAATTTTGAATATACCTGCAAATCCCTGGGGGCGGTTCGCTTCGCTTTCAATACGATTTCCGCCGCGGGGAAAAACGGCTGCATGATGCATTACAACACCAACCGGGAGGAGATTCAGCCGGGATCCCTGCTGCTGATGGACCTGGGGGCGAAATACGGCAACTATTGCAGCGACATCAGCCGCACCTTCCCGGCGGACGGGGTTTATACGCCCCGTCAGAAGGAGGTCTATCAGCTGGTGCTGAAGGCGAACCTGGCGGTGGCGGAGGCGGCCCGGCCGGGGATTACGCTGAAGGACCTGAATGAGGTGGCCAAGAGCGTACTGGGGGAAGGGCTGGTGAAGATGGGCCTGATCCAGGACGCGAAGGACGTAGGGAAGTATTATATGCATTCCGTCAGCCACTCCATTGGCATCGATTGCCACGACGCCACCTTCACTGGGGACGTGCTGCAGCCGGGGTGGATCATCAGCGATGAGCCGGGGTTGTACATCGACGAGGAGGCCATCGGCATCCGGATTGAGGACGATCTGCTGATTACGGAGGATGGATGCGAGGTGCTGAGCAAGGACATTATCAAGGATCCGGACGAGATCGAGAAGTTCATGCGCAGGGAAGACTGAGAAATATTGGCAGACAAAAAGGGTGCTCAGCGCTTTCGGGTTCAAAACGAAGTGTGTAGATCGGTGTAACGATAATGGATTGATCAATAGAACAAGAAAGAAAGGGGGCGGGCGAAGTGGACGCGCGATTGACGGAGATCTCTCTCTCGGAGGCGCTGCGATACGTCGGCGTGAGAGGCCCGGCGGACGAGACGCTGATGGCGGACATGCAGCGATGCGCGGAGAAGCTGCGGGAAATGGCCCGGCCCCGGGCCTGCTGGCGGCTGTTTCCGCTACGGGAGGATGGGCTGCTGGAGGGCACGGCCCTGCGGCTGGAGGGGGCGGACATCCGGGAATTCCTCTCCGGCGCGGATCAGGTGATCCTCATGGCCGCCACCCTGGGGGCGGAGGCGGAAACCCTGCTGCAGCGCAGCCAGCGGCAGAACATGGCGGACGCGATATTGCTGGACGCCCTGGCCAGCGCGGCCATCGAAAACGTATGCGATAACCTTTGCGAGGATCTGGCCCGGGAATTTTTCCCCCGACAGCTGACCTCCCGTTTCAGCCCGGGATACGGCGATTTTCCCCTGGAGCAGCAGGGGATGCTCTGCGCGGTGCTGAACGTGAACCGGGCCTTGGGCATCACCCTGACGCCCGGCGGGCTGATGATCCCCCAGAAGTCGGTGACGGCGGTTATCGGTGTTTCGGAGGAGCCGGGGAAGCGCCTGGCGGGCTGCGCAACCTGCCAACAGGCGGACCAGTGCCAGTATTGCAGGCTGAAATAGTGGGCAGTTACGCTGCCCGCTCTTTTTTCTGTTCTTGCCATTCAAGGGGCTGGGGGTGTATAATAAAGTGTTAATTTGTGCCCGGGGAGGAGGGATGGGGACCTTGTATTGCCAGGTGATCGTAGACATCGCCCACGAGAACGTGGCCCGGCCCTTTACCTACCGAATCCCCGCGGGCCTGGCGCTGCAGAAGGGGCAGCGGGTAGCCGTTCCCTTCGGATACCGGGAGAAGGAGGGCGTCGTGCTTTCCTTTACCGAGGATACGGACTACGATCCTGAAAAGATCAAAGAGGTTCTCCGTCCCCTGGAGGATTACCCCGCCATCCTGCCAGCGCTGATTGAGCTGGCCCAGGAGATGGCCGTTCAGGCCCACTGCCCCCTGGCGGAGACCCTGCGGCTGATGATGCCGGCAGAGATGCGAGGCGGCCGCGTCAAGGTCCGGACGGTGGAGGTGGCGGAGCTGGCGGCTTCGCCGGAGGAGGCGGAGATCATGATTTCCAGCGACCGCCGCAGTCGCAAGCGCCGGGAGATTCTGGAGCTGCTGGTGGCCCAAAGCCCCCGGCTGGTCTCGGAAATCGCGGAGCAGGTGCCGGATCCCCGGGCCATGCTGAAGGATCTGGCCCAGCGGGGGATGATCCGCCTGCAGCAGCGGGAGAGCCTTCGAACCCCTGGGGCGGGAATCCAGATCGACAATGCCCAATGGCATTCCCTGACCCCGGCCCAGCAGGAGGTGCTGGAGGAAATTTTGCCAACCCTTTCTGCCGGCGGCGGACGGTTCCTGCTGCACGGAGTCACCGGCAGCGGTAAGACGGAGGTCTTCCTGACGGCGGTGCGCCGGGCATTGGAGCAGGGCAAGAGCGCCATCATCCTGGTGCCGGAAATCGCGCTGACCCCCCAGATGGTCAGCTGGTTTCGGGGCCGCTTCGGCCCGGTGGCGGCGGTGCTGCACAGCCGGCTCAGCGCCGGGGAGCGATTCGATGAATGGCGGCGCATCCGGCGGGGTGAGGCGAGGGTTGTCATCGGGGCCCGCAGCGCGGTGTTCGCCCCGACGGAGAACCTGGGGCTCATCGTCGTGGACGAGGAGCACGAGAGCACCTATTTCAGCGACCATCACCCCCGATACGACGCCCGGCAGGTGGCGGAGAGCCGATGCGCACGGGAGGGGGCCAGCCTGATCCTGGCCAGCGCCACCCCCAGCATCCTCTCCTTCGCCAAAGCTCGGCGGGGGGATTACATGCTGCTGGAGATGCCTCGGCGGGTGGCGGATCGGCCCCTGCCGGAGGTGGCGGTGGTAGACATGCGGCAGGAGCTGGAAAACGGCAATCGATCTGTCCTGAGCCGGGAGCTGGTCCGCCAGCTGGCGGACTGCCTGGCCCGAGGGGAGCAGGCCATGCTGCTGATCAACCGGCGGGGGTACCATTCCTTCGTCAGCTGCCGCAGCTGCGGATACGTGGTCAAATGCCCCCAGTGTGACGTCAGCATGACCTACCACGTGGAGGAGAATGGTCGCCAGGAGCAGCGGCCAAAGCTGCGGTGCCATTACTGCGGGAACGCCACGGACCTGCCCCAGAAGTGCCCCTCCTGCGGCAGCCCCTACATCCGATATTTCGGCGCGGGGACGCAAAAGGTGGAGGCGGAGGTGCAGCGGCTGTTCCCCGGCACGGCCACCGCCCGCATGGATATCGACACCACCGGGGGCAAGGACGGCCACGCCCGCATTCTGGAGGAATTCCGCAGCGGCCGGGCCCGGGTGCTGGTGGGGACCCAGATGATCGCCAAGGGGCTGGATTTTCCCCAGGTGACGCTGGTGGGCGTAGTGGCGGCGGATCTGACGCTGAACCTGCCGGATTATCGCAGCCGGGAGCGGACCTTTCAGCTGCTGACCCAGGTGGCGGGCCGAGCAGGCCGGGGGACCCGGCCGGGCCGGGTGGTGATTCAAACCTATCGGCCGGAGGATCAGGTGATTGCCCTGGCGGCCCGACAGGATTACCGCGCCTTCTTCGAGGAGGAATTCCAGCGGCGGAAGATCTCCCTCTATCCCCCCTTCACGGTGATGGCCCGGGTGCTGATCGAAAGCGCCGCGGAGGCGGAGGCGGAAGAAGTGGCGAAGGCCATGGAGGAGGAGATTCTGACCGCCCTGCAGGCCCATCCGGAATGGAAAAAGCGGACGTTGATGATGAGCCTGGAGCCGCCGGGCATCAAATATCTGCGGGGGCTGAGCCGGAGGCAGATCCTCTTCAAGCTGCTCACGGGGGAGGAGACGGAGCGCTTCTGCGGATTCCTGACGGAAATGGCGGATCGGCCCCGGGAGAGGGTGCAAGCCTGCTTCGAATATAATCCCACGAACATGATATAGAGATTTAAATCAATCAGCGTTTTCCTAAAAAGGGTTAGATAAGGAGAGAGAACACAGTGGCTACGAGAAAGATCGTCAAAATCGGGGATGAAACCCTGCGGAAGGTTTGCCGGCCCCAGGAGAAATTCGACCTGCGGCTGCATGTATTGCTGAAGGACATGGCGGACACCATGTACAAGGCGGAGGGCGTGGGCCTGGCGGCGCCTCAGGTGGGTATCCTGCGGCGCATCGCCGTGGTGGACGTAACGGAGGACCACAGCGGGCTGAAGGAGCTGATCAATCCGGAGATTCTGGAAAGCAGCGGCACCCAGACCGGGCGGGAGGGTTGTCTCTCTGTGCCGGAAAGGCAGGGTGTCGTGACCCGGCCCATGAAGGTCAAGGTTCGCTTCCAGGATCGTCACGGCAACTGGATGCGGCTGGAGACGGAGGGCTTTGAGGCTCGGGCCATCTGCCATGAGCTGGACCATCTGGACGGCGTGCTGTATGTGGACAAGATGGATCGGGAATTGACGGAAGAGGAGATCGAGGGAGAGATTCCCGAGGATAAGCAACAGAATTGAGGAAGTCCCCTGGCGGGAGTCCAAGTCGCGCGCGGTGTAAGAGAGACTCCACGCGACGATGAAGATTGCGAACGAAAGAAACTGAAAGGACGGCCTTTCATGAGAATAGTATTTATGGGAACTCCGGAATTCGCCGTGCCCAGCCTGGAGGCGCTGATCTCCGGGGAGGATGAGGTGGTCGGGGTCTTTACCCAGCCGGACCGGCCCAAGGGGCGGGGCAACAAGATGACCCCTTCCCCCGTCAAGGCCTGCGCGGCGGCCCATGGCATCCCCGTTTTCCAGCCGGAGCGCATCCGGCGGGATGGGGTGGAGGATTTGAAGACCCTGGCGCCGGATCTTTGCGTCACGGCGGCCTTCGGCCAGATTCTGAGCCAGGAGGTGCTGGACATCCCCACCTATGGGAACATCAACGTCCATGCCTCCCTGCTGCCCCGGCATCGGGGCTCCGCCCCCATCGCCTATGCCATTTTGCAGGGGGAGGAAAAGGCAGGCGTCACCACCATGATGATGGACAAGGGCATCGACACGGGGGATATGCTGCTGAAGGCGGAAACGGAGATCGGGGAGACGGAGACCTGCGGGGAGTTGACGGAGCGGCTGAGCCGCTTGGGGGCGGAGCTGCTGATGGAAACCATCCGGCAGCTGAAGGCCGGAACCCTGCAGCGGATTCCGCAAAATGAGGCGGAGATGACCTATGACCCCATGATGAACAAGGAAATGGGGCAGGTGGATTTCGACCGGCCCGCCCGGCTGGTGAAGGGGCAGATCAATGGATTGAATCCCTGGCCCTGCGCCAGCGTGATGGTGGGGGATGAAAGGATCAAGCTGATGCGGGCGGCCCGGACGGAAGGCGCCGGGCGGCCCGGGGAGGTTTTGGTGTCGGACCCCAAGGGCGGATTGGTGATAGCCTGCGGGGAAGGGGCCGTGAAGGTTTTGGAGCTGCAGGCCCCCGGCGGCAAGAAGATGCGAGCGGAAGACTATCTTAGGGGTCATGAGATAAAGGCAGGAACAGTTTTATGAGCGAAGAAAAGAAGAACTTTGGGAAGAAAACTTACAATAAACCCACGGGTAACCGAAAAGGCCCCTACGGCAAACCGGCCACAACAAATCGCAAAGGCCCCTATGGTAAGCCGGCCACTGCGCGACCTGCTACTGGTCGTCCGGCCACTGCGCGCCCCGCTCGTCCTGCCAAGCCGGCGGAGATGGAGGGCTTGGCGGCCCGGCGGTTGGCTCTCAGAGTTTTGCGGGAAGTGACGGAGCAGGGGGCCTATGCCTCCCTGAGCCTGGACAAGGCCCTGCAGGGCAGCGGCATCAGCGGCGTGGATCGGCGGCTGGTTTCCCGACTGGTCTATGACACGCTGGACCATCTGGGCTATCTGGACCACATGCTGAGCCAGGTCATGGCCCGGGAGGACACGGACATCAAGCTGCGGAACATCCTGCGGCTGGGGGCCTGCCAGATCCTGCTGATGGACCGGATTCCGGAGAGCGCCGCCACCAACACCTGCGTCCAGCTGTGCGTGGAAAACGGCATGGAGGGGTTGAAGGGCGTCTGCAACGGCATCCTGCGGAACCTGGTGCGGAAAAAGGACGAATTGACCCTGCCGGACCCGGAGACGGAGCCGGAGAAATATTTCGCCATCAAGTACAGCCTGCCGGAATGGCTGGGCACTCGGCTGCGGCAGGACTGGGGGGAGGAAACGGCGAAGGAGATCGCCTCCTGGCGGAACACGGACAGCGCCATCTCCATCCGCCGGAACCTGCTGAAGACCGATGAGGCCGGCTTCCAGCAGATTCTGGAGAAGAAGATCTGGGGCAAGGATAAATCCGACCTGCCCGGGGCCTGGCGCGTCTCCGGAGCCATGGACATCGCCCGGGACGCGGACTTCCTGGCGGGGAATTTCTCCATTCAGAGCGAGAGCAGCATGATGGTCTGTCTGGCGGTGGGCGCCCGGCGGGGCATGCAGGTGCTGGATTGCTGCGCCGCCCCGGGGGGGAAGACCTGCTATCTTTCCGAAATCATGGGGGACACGGGCCGGGTCCAGGCCTGGGACATCCATGACCATCGGGTACAGCTGATTGCCGCCCAGCAGAAGCGCCTGGGTCTGGAGAACATCCGGCCCATCCAGCGGGACGCCACGAAGCATCGGGAGGATCTGGACGCTCGGATGGATGCGGTGCTGCTGGACGCCCCCTGCAGTGGCCTGGGAGTGCTGGCGGAAAAGCCGGATATCAAGCTGCGGATCAGTGAGGAGAGCGTCGAGGAGCTCATCGCCCTGCAAAGCCAGCTGCTGGAAACCGTGTGCCAATATGTGAAGCCCGGCGGCGTGCTGGTGTATTCCACCTGCAGCCTGCTGAAGGCGGAAAATGAGAAACAGGTTCGGGCCTTCCTGGCGGCCCATCCGGAATTCACGGCGGAGCCTCTGCCGGAGACCATTCCGGAGAAATATCGCCAGCATCAGGCCCTGGGGCTGCAGCTGCTGCCCCATCGGGATGGGGTGGAAGGATTCTATCTCTGCCGGATGCGGCGGAAAGAAAGCATATGAAAACAGAGTTAACGGGAATGACCCCGGCGGAGCTGACGGAATGGGTGAAGACCCAGGGGCTGCCGGCCTTCCGGGGAAAGCAGATTTTCCAATGGATCCATCGGGGGGCGGATTGGCCGGAGATGACGAACCTTTCCGCCGCCCTGCGGGCCCAGATGAGCGATATCGCCATCGCCCAGCCCGTCCGGATTCAATTGGAACGGGTCAGCCAGCTGGATGGCACGGTGAAGTTTCTTTTCTCCCTGCCGGATGGCAACTGCGTCGAGGGGGTGCTGATGCACTACCATTATGGCTACAGCCTGTGCATTTCGACCCAGGTGGGATGCCGCATGGGGTGCAAATTCTGCGCCTCCACCCTGGAGGGCTGCGTTCGGAACCTGACGGCGGGAGAGATGCTGGGGGAGATTCTGGCGGCCAATCGATACCTGCGGGAAAAGGCCCCCGCGGGGGAAGGGGAAGCTGCCGCCCCCCGGGTCAGCCATGTGGTGCTGATGGGCAGCGGCGAACCCCTGGATAATTATGACCAGGTGATGAAATTCCTGCGGCTGCTGCGGGAGCCGGAGGGGATTCAGATCAGCCTGCGGAACGTGAGCCTCAGCACCTGCGGCCTGGTGCCGGAGATGCGGCGGCTGGCGGAGGAGGATCTGCCGGTGACCCTGTGCGTCTCCCTCCACGCGCCCAATGACGAGATTCGCCGCCGCACCATGCCCATCGCCAACAGGTATAGCATGGCGGAGATTCTGGAGGCCTGCCGATATTACATCGCGAAGACCGGCCGGCGGGTCATCTTCGAATATGCCCTGTCCGACGGGGTCAACAGCGGGGAGGATCAGGCCCGGGAACTGGCGGGGAAGCTGCGGGGCATGCAGTGCCATGTGAACCTGATTCCCCTGAACGTGGTGAAGGAGCGGGACATGAAGGGCGTTTCGGAGAAGACGGTGACCCGTTTCCTCCGTGCCCTGGAGGCGGAGCATATCTCCGCCACCCGGCGCCGGGAGATGGGGGACGACATCGAAGGGGCCTGCGGCCAGCTGCGGAGGACCACCCTGGCGAAAAACACATAAAAAATGCTCCCCCGCGGAGCGGGGGAGTCAAAAGAAACTAGCGCTGCGATAAAGATGTTTGAGGAAATGGAAAAAATGCTCCCCCGCGGAGCGGGGGAGCGCAAAGGAATAAACGCTGCGATAAAGATGCTTGAGGAAACGTAAAAGAATGCTCCCCCGCGGAGCGGGGGAGCCCAAAGAAAAAATGCTTTGAAAAAGATTTTTGAGGAAAAACAGTATGCGGAAGTTTAAGATCAGCACCAAGGCAGCCCGGCGGATGCTGGGGCTGGAGGCCCAGGAGGCCCCCCAGGAGCCCCCGGCGGCCTCCGAGGCGGCGGAAAAACCGAAGGAAGCCCCGGCCTCTGTTCGCGTGACCACCCGGACGGACGTGGGCCTGGTTCGCCAGAGCAATCAGGACGTGGTGATCCTGGGCCAGGGGCTGATCGGCGTGGCGGACGGCATGGGCGGCCATAAGGGAGGCGAAACGGCCTCTGCTGGCGCCCGGGAGGGCCTGCTGCGCAGTCTGGAGGGCAAGGAGCCGGCCAAGGCCACCCTGGAGGACGCCGTCAAGGAAGTGAACCTGGCCCTGTGGAACCAGCAGAAGGAGGAGGAATCCCTCTCCGGCATGGGCACCACCCTCAGCGTCATCTGGCCCGCGAAGGACCGGATGATCATCGCCCACGTAGGCGACAGCCGGGTGTACCTCTGGCGGGAAGGAAAGCTGCGCCAGGTAACCCGGGATCACTCCATGGTGGCGGATATGGTGCGCAAGGGCTTGCTGACGGAGGAGCAGGCCGCGGTGCACCCCATGCGGAATTACATTACTCGCGCCGTGGGCACGGAGCCCACCATCCAGGTGGATACCCTGGAGCTGGAGCGCCAGCAGGGGGATCGGTGGCTGGTGTGCTCCGATGGCCTCCATGGCCTGGTGGAGAAGGCGAAGCTGGAAAGCCTCATGGCGGAGGAGGACATGGAGGAGGCGGCGGACCAGATGGTCCGCGAAGCCCTGGAGAAGGGGGGCCGGGATAACATCTCCCTGGCCCTGGCCTGGGATGAGGCCCCCGCCGAAGGGGAGGTGGCCGAATGAGCGATAAGATCCTGGCGGAGCGCTATCGGCTGACGGAGAAGATCGGCATGGGCGGCATGGCCATCGTCTACAAGGCGGTGGATCTGCGCACGGGGCATAACGTGGCGGTAAAGGTGCTGCGGCCGGAATTCAACGAGGACGCGGAATTTGTTTCCCGTTTCCAGCGGGAGGCGGAGGCCGCCAGCAAGATGACCCACCATAACATCGTCAACCTGCTGGACGTGGGCATGGATGGCGAAAACCGCTATCTGGTCATGGAATATGTCCAGGGCAAGACCTTGAAGGAAGTGATTCAGGAGCGGGGGAAGCTCAGCGCTCCCCTGGCCAGCCAGATCGCCATTCGCATTCTCAGCGCCCTGGAGCATGCCCATCGAAACGGCATTGTGCACCGGGACATCAAGCCCCAGAACATCCTGGTCCACGCGGACGGCCACATCAAGGTGGCGGATTTTGGCATCGCCCGCATCGCGGATTCCGCCACCCTGACCCGGGGGGACATGGTCATGGGCTCCGTGCATTATTTTTCGCCGGAGCAGGCCCGAGGCGAGGGGGCCAGCGCCACCAGCGATATCTATTCCACCGGCGTGGTGCTGTATGAGATGCTGACCGGGCGGGTGCCCTTCGACGGGGAAAGCCCCGTGGCCGTGGCCATGCAGCATCTGCACGCCCAGCCTGCGCCGATTCAGAGCCTGGCGCCGGATGTGCCCCCGGCCATCGTGGCGGTGTGCATGAAGGCCATGGAGAAGAACCCGGCCTATCGCTATCAGAGCGCCCGGGAGATGGCCTCGGACCTGCGGCTGGCCCTGGAAGAGCGGGGAGAGCGCCCCGCCCCTGTGGAGCCGGAGCAGGAGATTCGCCAGCCCAAGCCCCACCTGCGGGAGGAGCGCCTGGCCCAGGAATCCGGGCGCGTCCAGCGGGCTCAGCGGGCTCGGAAATGGAAAATCATGTGGGCCGTGGCCAGCGTGGTGGCCGCCATTGCTGTGGGTTTCGGCCTGTTCTATGGCATTCGCGCCCTGGTGGCCCATTATACGACGACAGCCGTGGTGCCTCCCGTGGTGGGCAGCGACCAGGCTTCCGCCGTGGAGCGGATGGAAAACGCGGGGCTGGAGGTCCAGGTAAAGGAGGTCTCCAGCGACGATTATGCGGCCGGGCTGGTGATCATGCAGGTGCCGGAGGCCGGGGAGACCGTGCAGAAGGGTCGGGATGTGGTCCAGCTGCTGGTTTCCACCGGGGCCCGGAAGCAGGAGATGCCAGCCGTCATCGGCTCCTCCTATACGGACGCCAATACCCTGCTGAAGAGCATGGGCGTCTCCGCCATCCTGGTGGAGCGGGCCATCTCCAGCGAGTATGGAGCGGATATCGTCATGGCCAGCAGCCCTGCGGCCGGGGAGATGGTGGATAAGGACACGGAGGTAACCCTCACCGTTAGCGGCGGCGAGGCCATCGTGCCGGATCTGTACCAGATGACCCTGGCGGAGGCAGAGAACTATGTTACGGACAGCCAGCTGACCTTTGCCAGCCAGCTGAACTATGTGGACACGGAAAGCGAGAGCCTCCATGGCCTGGTGGCCGCCCAAAGCCCGGAATCCGACGCCCACGTGGTGCTGCAAACGCCCATCTCTCTCAGCCTGTATCGGAATGCCGGCCTGGTGCGAAAGCAGGAGATCGAGGTCAATGTGCCGGAGAGCGAAAGCGACGTCAATGTCCGCGTGACCATGCAGGCCGTGGGCTCCAGCATGGAATGGAACTATGTCAGCTATGTCTGCGCCAGCGATATGGGGCGCACGCAGCTGGTGACCCTGGAGGTGCCGGACGATCGCAGCTATGTGTGCATCGCGTATCTGGATGGCGTCATGAGCCAGCGGGTAGAAATAGGAGCGAGGGAATGACGGCGCTGAAAACGGGAACCATCCTGCGGGGCATCGGCAGCTTTTACACCGCCCGGGAGGATGAAACGGGCCAGGATTGGACCCTGCGGGCGAAGAAAAAATTCCGCCGGGAGCGGATCTCCCCTCTGCCGGGGGATCGGATTCAGTTCACCCCCGGGGAGGGGGAGGAGCATGGGTGGATCGAGGAGATTCTGCCCCGGAAAACCCTGTGCCTGCGGCCTCCGGTGGCTAATGTGGAAACCCTGGTCATCGTGGTGGCCCCCGTGCCGGAGGCGGATCTGCTCTTGGCGGATCGGCAGATGGCCCGGGCCGTGAAGCAGGGGATGAAGATCCTGATGGCAGTCAACAAATGCGACCTGGACCCGGAGATGGCGGAGCATTTGCGGCAGGAATACGCCGGGGCCGGGGTGCCTGTGTTCCAGGTCTCCGCCCAGGAAGGCATCGGCCTGGAAGCGTTGCGCGGGGCCATGGCGGGCTCCCTCTGCTGCCTGACGGGGCAGAGCGGCGCCGGCAAGAGCACCCTGCTGAATGCCCTCATGGGCCTGGACCTGGAAACGGGGGAGATCTCCCGGAAGATTGCCCGGGGGAAGAACACCACCCGGCATGCGGAGCTCATCGAGCGGGAGGGCCTCCGGGTCATGGACACGGCGGGATTCTCCCTCTTGGAGCCGGAGAAGGATCTGCCCCCAGAGGAGTTGAAGGAAAGGTATCCGGAATTCGCCCCCTATGAGGGAAAATGCCGTTTCCGGGAATGCCTGCACGATCGGGAGCCGGGCTGCGCCGTGGCCCAGGCGGCGGGGGATGGGCAAATCAACCCCGCCAGATGGGAAAGGTATCGCCAGCTGCTGGCAGAAACCCGGGAGGTATGGAGGAATCGTTATGATTAGGAAAAAGCTGATCGAAGCCCTCCCCGAAGGGGAGGGCGAGAACCCTTTCGGAAAGCATGACGATGGCAGGGGAGAAAACCGCTGATCGAAGCCCTCCCCGAAGGGGAGGGCGAGAAACCTCTTGGAAAAGCATGACGATGGCAGGGAGGAATCGATATGATTAAAATCGCACCCAGTATTCTGGCAGCGGATGTGCTGAATCTGGAGCGGGACGCCCGCCGAATGATGGACGCCGGGGCGGACTGGCTGCATGTGGACGTGATGGACGCCCATTTCGTCCATAACCTGGCCTATTCCCCAGAGGTGGTGCGGCGGTTGAAGCAGATCGCCACCGTGCCCCTGGATGTGCACCTGATGATGGATCAGCCCGGGAGATATCTGGATGCCTTCCTGGACGCCGGAGCGGATGTGCTGACCATCCATACGGAAATCGGCGGGGACATCTCCGCCATGCTGGATCGCATCCGCCGAAGGGGCGCTAAGGCAGGCCTGGCCCTGAAGCCCGGCACAGGCATCAGCGCGGCTCTGCCCTTCATGGACCAGGCGGATCTGATCCTGACCATGACTGTGGAGCCCGGCTTCGGTGGCCAGAAGCTGAACGAAACCGTGCTGGATAAAATAGCGGACCTCCGAAATCGAGGCTACGAAGGTGAAATCGAAGCAGACGGCGGAATCAAGGAAACCAACCTCTCCCGCCTCATAGAAAAGGGCCTCAGCGTAGCCGTCATGGGCACAGCGCTCTATCGGGCGGAGGAGCCAGGGGAAATGATCGGAAGATTACATCAAATGGGATAAGAGGGGCTGTGGGGTGAAGACTCCTACCCTCATTGAAGCTCCCCAAAGTGACGATCGGCAGAGTTACTCCAAACGGGAAAAGAGGGGCCGTGGGGCGCAGCCCCACTCTAACTTATTCCCCGTCCCCCACTGAGGTGGGGGGAGGGGTGTAGGGGAGAGGGGCCCCTCCCGCTGGGAAAAGGACGAACAAACATGAATGAAAATGATACAATAATAGCTATAGCCACACCCCCCGGCGAAGGAGGCATCGGCATCCTTCGCCTCAGCGGCCCGCGCTCCGAAGCCATCCTCACCAAGGTATTCCGCCGGGCGGGAACCCCCACCACCCCGTGGGAAAGCCACCGCCTGACCTATGGCTTCCTGCAGGAGGGCGACCTCATCCTGGACGAGGGCATGGCCGTGCTGATGCGAGCGCCCCGCAGCTACACCCGGGAAGACGTGGCGGAAATCCAGCTCCATGGCGGCAGCTATGTCCTGCAGAAAGGCCTGGAGTTGTGCCTGAACCAGGGAGCCCGCATGGCGGCCCCTGGCGAATTCACTCGCCGGGCTTTTCTAAATGGCCGCATCGATCTCAGCCGGGCGGAGGCCGTCATGAGTCTCATCGCCGCCCGGGGCGAACAGGAGCATCGGGCGGCCATCCGGGAGATGGAGGGCGGGGTGACCGCCTTCGTCCGGGGGGCGGCGGACAAACTGTATGAGATTCAGGCCGGGCTGGCCGCCTGCGTGGATTATCCAGAGGAAATCTCCGAGGAGGAAGGCGCGGCGGAGATGATCCCCCGGCTGGAAAGCCTCATCGCCCTCCTGGAGGAAAGCATCCAGGAGCGGGGCTCCCGCCTGCTGCATCAGGGGCTGCGAGTGGCGCTGATCGGCCGACCCAATGTGGGCAAGAGCAGCCTGCTGAATGCCCTCCTGGGGGAGGAAAAGGCCATCGTGACCCCCATCCCCGGCACAACCCGAGATCTGGTTCAGGGGGAGATGACCCTGGGGGGCGTCCGGGTCCAGATTACAGATACTGCCGGCGTCCGGGAAACCCAGGATGAAGTGGAAAAAATCGGCGTCGAGCGCTCCCGTCGGGCCATGGCGGAGGCGGACGTCACCCTGTTGGCTCTGGACGGCTCCCAGCCCCTGCAAAAGGAGGATCAGGATCTAATAGTCGCTCTCCCAGAGCAAGCCGCCATCCTGATCAACAAACAGGATCTGCCCCAGCAAATCGCCCTGCCGGAGCAAGCTGATATCCTGCCCAACAAGCAGGATCAACCCCAACAAAATACTCTGCTGGAGACGGGCCATCGCCTGATCCCCTGCAGCGCGAAAAACCCGGAAACCCTTCGGCCCGTGAAGGACTACCTGAGGGAATTCACCGCCCTCTCCGACCAAATGGCCGTGACCCAACCCCGCCATCTGGACGCCCTGAAAAGAGCCGTAGGTTTCCTGCGCGAAGCGCTGGAAACCGTCCAAACCCTCCCCCCCGACTTAGCCGCCACCGACCTCCAAGCCGCGCAGCAAGCGCTGGGGGAAATTACAGGGGATCAGGTGGATGAAAAATTGTTAGATAAGGTATTCTCCTCTTTCTGTGTAGGAAAGTAGGAAAGAATGGAAAAAAGGGGGCCGTGGGGCGCAGCCCCACTCTATATTATTCCCCTTCCCCCGCGCACGGGGGAAAGGGGGCAGGGGGTAAAGGGGTCCCGCCCGCAACATAAAAGACCAACAACCGCAAAAAAAGGAACATAAAAATGCCAATACAAAAAGTCATTCGCGGACGCGACAGCGTCCGCAAAATCCCCTCCCTGATGGAAAAACTCTCCATCACCCATCCCCTCATCGTGGGCTCCGCCCACCTGACTCCCAAACTCACCCGCCAGGATGTTCTGTCTGAAGCCCCCGTCTTCTCCGGCTACCACCCGAACCCGGACCTAAAGGACGCGGAGGCGGCCGTCCGCCTGTACACCGAACAAAACTGCGATGGCCTCATCTCCATCGGAGGCGGCTCCGCCATGGACACCGCCAAGGCCATCAAAGCCTGGCTCTGTGCCGGAGACATTGTGGGCGTAAAATCCAACGCCTGGGCCGCCAAGCCCATCCCCCATATCGCCATCCCCGCCACGGCGGGCAGCGGCGCGGAGGCCACAGCCAATGGCGTCCTGTATGAAAATGATCAAAAGCTGAGCATCGGTCACCCCAGCCTGCTGCCGGAGGGAGTCATCCTGGATGCAGCCCTGCTGGAAACCCTGCCCATGTATCACAAGAAGTCCTGCGCCCTGGACGCCCTCAGCCAGGGCATCGAGAGCTATTGGTCCGCCGCCGCCACGGAGGATAGCCGGGTCAATGCCTTCCTGGCCATCCTGGGGGTGCTGGATAACCTGAAGGCTTATCTGGCTGGGGATCCCCATGCGGCGGAGGAGATGATGGACGCGGCCTATCAAAGCGGCAAGGCCATCTTCCAAACCCGCACCACCGCCGCCCATGCCATGAGCTATCAGATCACGAAGCAGATGGGGCTGGCCCATGGCCAGGCCTGCCTGCTAACCCTGCCGGCGCTTTGGGATTTGATGTGCGCCCAGGAGGAGCATCAGCCCCTGATGCAGGAGCTGTCCTCTCGCATGCGCCTGGGGGACCCCATGATGGGCTCCCGGCTGCTGAGGGGCATCCTCATCGATCTGGAGATGGAAGCCCCGGAGACCCCCGGGGAGGAGAAGCTGCAGCAGCTGACGGATTCCGTCAATCTGGAGCGGCTCAGCAATCACCCCATGGCCCTCTCCCGACAGCAGATCCTCTGGGTCTATCGCCAGGCCTTCCGCCCCGTGCAGGAGCCGGAGCGCCAGGCCTGTCTGGATATCTGGCGGTATTACGGCGCGTAAATGGTAATCGTTTACTCAGGCGAAGGGATGTTTCACTCAGGGATCCTTGGAAGACGTCGGCACTTAGCGGGTGGCGAAGACAGCCGCTTTGTGCCGTTACGTCTGGAACGGAGCGAGAGCGTGTCCCGGAGGGGAACTCCCGCGCGCCTATGACTGAACAATCTGAGAAAATGTGAAAAACTCCGTAAAAGGAGGAAGCAGAATGGCAAAGAAGGAAAAGAAGCAGCAGACCAATTCGGAGGACCTGTGGTATATGCGCCCGGAGAAGGTCGATGAGGACTGGGTCGCCGAGGGCTGGTATGTGGATCCGGCAGAGCTGAAGGGTCGGGATCTGGACCCGAAGACTGGCACCTTCGTCCGGGAAACTGCCCAGGCCTATGGCTCTCAGGAAGAAAGCCTCTCTCTGGAGCCCCAGAAAAACCCCAACGCCGGCCATCGGGAAAGGCTGCGGGAGCGCTTCCGGGAAAACCAGAATTTTGATGGCTTCCAGGATCATGAGATTCTGGAGCTGCTGTTGACCTATGGCAGCCCCCGGAGGGACACCAAGTTGATGGCGAAGGAGCTGCTGGGCACCTATGGCAATCTGAAGGGCGTCTTCGAGGCCCGGCCCGAATCCCTGATGAGGGTGGAAAACATCGGGGAGATTCAGGCTACCCTGATCTCCATGATGATGCCCCTGACCAGGGCGCTGTTCCAGTGCGAAATGGTGAACCCGGAGCAGATCGCCAATCGGCGGGATCTGGAGCGGTATTGCCTCAGCCTGCTGATGGGCAAGCGGGCGGAGGAATTCTGGGTCATCTGTGTCAATGCTCAATGCCGTATTCTCGGTCAGCGGCGCATCGCCCAGGGCTCCCTCAGCGAGGTCAGTGCCTATCCCCGCATGGTGATGGAAACCGTGCTGGATTATAATGCTCATAGCGTCTTCTTCTGCCATAATCACCCCGGAGGAACCTGCGCCCCCTCGGCGGAGGACATCGCCACCACGGTGCAGCTGCAGCGTATCCTGGGTGGCGTGGAAGTGATGACCCTGGACCATATGATCATCGCCGGCGGTAATGCATATAGCATGGCCCAGCATGGGGATATCGAGTTCGGCGCCCGGGGACGTAGATAGGGAAGGCGCTGGTGCTGAATAAGGTTCTCCCTAGCGGTAATGCGTATATCATGACCCAGCATGGAGATATCGAGTTCGGCGCCCGGGGACGTAGATAGGGAAGATACTGGCGCTGAGTAAGGTTCTCCCCGGAGGGGGAGAACGAGAATACCCCTTGCAAATCATGCGAACAGGGCAGGGGGAAAAGGAGAAGGAATGGCAAGAAAGCAAAGGAAGCACCGTCTGTGGCGGGCCCTGGGGGCGCTGCTGATCCTGGCTGTAGTGTGCTTCGGCGGGCTGGTGGGGTTCGTGCTGGTGCAGGAAAATCGGGTGGAAAGCGAGGCGACGGCCTTGGCGAAGGATTATGACGCCATCATCGTGCTGGGGGCCCAGGTGCTGCTCTCCGGCGAGCCCAATACCCAGCTGCAGTGGCGGCTGGACGCGGCGAAGCAGGCCTGGGATGCGAAGCAGGTGCCCATCGTGGTCTGCGGTGCTCAGGGGGCGGATGAGCCCATCTCCGAGGCGGAGGCCATGCGGAATTATCTGACCCGGGCGGGCGTGCCGGAGGAGATGATCTATCTGGATCCCAATTCCTTCAACACTAATGAGAACCTGCGAAACGCCGGGGAGATTCTGAAAACCCTGCCCGAAGTAAGGAAAGTGGTCATCGTCACCAGCGATTACCATGTGCCTCGGGCCATGGCCCTGGCCAGGGATTTCGGCTTCGAAGCCACGGGCCTGGGCTCCCCCTGCAAGCCGGAGTACTGGCTGAAGAATCATGCAAGGGAAGCGCTGGCCTGGGTGAAGTATTGGATGACCAAATATCTGGGCTTCCAGGGCGAATGGCCCGGGAAGTTCCCGTCGTGAAGGGATGGCATCTGAGGCTTTATCCGCGTAAAACAGCTCAAGAAGCGTTCTGCTTCAGGGGCCTGTGGGGGCGAAGCCCCCACCACACTATATTCCCTTCCCCCTCCGCAGAGGGGGAAAGGGGTAGGGGTAAGGGGGTTCCCATTTGCATTGAACAGCAATTATATTCTTGTAAGATTAAATAGCAACGAAATCCCATGTGTACCAGAGGTTTCGGAAAAACTGGAAATCTATTTCCGATTGTTGATGGAATGGAATGCCAAGATGGATCTGGTGGCAGAGGCGCCGGAAGAGGAGCTGCTGGATAGGCACTTTATTGACAGCCTGACGGTGTTGAAAACCGATTTGCTATCCGGTGCATCTTCGCTGATTGATGTAGGCACAGGCGCCGGCTTTCCAGGCATGGTTCTTGCATTGGCCTGTCCAGACATCCAGGTGACGCTGTTGGACAGCCAGCAAAAAAGACTAAATTTTCTTCAAGCAGTAGGGGAAAAAACGGAAGCGAAGAATATTACGCTGATCCATGCGCGAGCAGAAGAAGGCGCAAGAAAGCCAGAACTGCGAGAAAAGTTCGACATCGCCGCAGCGCGAGCAGTAGCGCCGCTGAACGTCCTCTGCGAATATCTGCTGCCCTATGTCAAGATCGGCGGTAAGACGCTCTGCTGGAAAGGCCCAAGCCTGAAAGAGGAACTGGAAGTCGGCAGAAAAGCCGCCTTCCTACTTGGAGGCAAACTCCAAGATCCAATAGAGACCACCATAGCAGGCAGAGACTGGCAGCATCTGATATTGCCCATAGCCAAAACCACAAAAACCCCAAAAACCTATCCCCGTAAACCTGGTACGCCAAAGAACAAACCATTGGGAGAATAAACATGCTAAAATTCATTTCTTGGAATGTAAATGGCCTCCGCGCATGCATAGGCAAAGGCTTCCTGGACTATTTCCAGTCCGCCAACGCAGACTTCTTCTGCCTGCAGGAAACCAAAATGCAGCCCGGCCAGGCGGAAATCCCCGCCGAGGGCTACCACCTCTACATGAACTCTGCGGAGAAAAAGGGCTACAGCGGCACCGCTATCTTCGCCCGCCAGGAGCCCCTCTCCGTTCAATACGGCATCGGCCTCCCAGAGCATGACCACGAAGGCCGGGTCATTACCCTGGAATACCCCACCTTCTTCCTGACCACCGTCTATACGCCGAACAGCCAGCGGGGCCTGACGCGCCTGGATTATCGCATGACCTGGGAGGACGCCTTCCGGGATTATCTGGGCGGGCTGAATGAGAAGAAGCCCACCATCGTCTGCGGAGATATGAATGTGGCCCATCAGGAGATCGACCTGAAGAACCCCAAGAGCAATACGCAGAACGCGGGCTTTACCCCCCAGGAGCGGGAGAAGATGACCCAGCTGCTGGATTCCGGCTTTGTGGATTCCTTCCGCCATCTGTATCCAGATCGCAAGGATATCTATTCCTGGTGGAGCTATATGTTCCATGCCCGGGAGAACAACGCGGGGTGGCGTATTGATTATTTCCTCGTGTCAGACAAAGTAAAGGATCAGATTAAGGAAGCCACCATAGAGACCGAAATCCTCGGCTCCGACCACTGCCCCGTTACCCTGGAGATAGAGATATAAAAATCGCTCAAAAGGGGAGAAATACAGAACCCAAAGCACAAAGAAAAGTAGGAATCACGAGCGTGATCCCGCAAAAAAAGCTCCTCCCCGAAGGGGGAGGAGAAAAAAGCCCTTGAGTGTGACCAAATTACCAAAGAAAAGCTCCTCCCCGAAGGGGAGGAGAAAAAAAGAGTCCTTGAGCGTGACCATAAGCCGGGTTCTGTATTGGGCGATCATCTATCCAGGCCATCTGTTACCAGATGGCTCCAGCGATCGCGGGAAATGCGGCGAGCAACCGACGATCCCCGCATCTTGCACCGGGTGGGGTTTACAGCAGGGGTATGTTACCATATCCCTGGGTGAGCTCTTACCTCGCCTTTCCATCCTTACTGAGGAATCGAAACCCCTCAGCGGTTTCTTTCTGTTGCACTCTCCCTGGAGTCGCCTCCGCCGGCCGTTAGCCGGCACCCTCGCTCTGCGGTGCCCGGACTTTCCTCATACCCCCTACGGGGCACGCGATCGCCTGTTCACCTCGCGGACCCGTCTATTCTACTTCTACGGAAAGGAATTTGTCAATGGAAACTTCTCTGCAATCCACCCTCTCCTCGGCTGAAACTCAGCCCAGCGCTCCTGCCGAAAATCGCGAAAACCGCGGCCCTGTCCCGGCGGGTAATACCGCCACCGGCACCCTGAAGCTGATCGCCCTGGCCTTTATGATCATCGATCATCTGGGGGCCGTGGTCTTCCCCAGAATCCCGGAAATGCGGATTCTGGGGCGCATCGCCTTCCCGATCTACTGCTGGTGCCTCATCGTCGGGTTCCATTATACCCGCAGTGTGCCGAAATATCTGGGGCGTATCCTCTTGACCGGCATCATCTCCCAGCCACTGTATGCCTATGTCATGGATCATATGGGGGCTAGCGAGAATCTGTGGCGGAATCTGTTCCTGTCCAAGCCCAATATCTTCCTGACCCTCTTCCTGGGGCTGGCGGCGGTCTGGGCCATTCGGGAAAAGAAATTCTTCAGCCAGATCTGGGGGCCACTTCTGGCCATCGCCCTGGCCACGATCTGCAGCGTGGATTATGGATGGCGAGGGGTGCTGTTCATCATGCTGCTGTATGCCGCCCGACGCAGTCGGGCTTCCATCGCCGCGGTGATGATCGGCTTCTTCCTCTATTGGGGCACAGGCTATAGCTTGACGGCCTCTTTGTTCGGCATCCCATTGGATTACGGCAAGCTGCCGACCTGGATCTATCAGCCCCTCAGCGCCTTCCTCCGAATGGAAACCTATGGGCTCATGTCCCTGCCCTTTATCCTGATCCCCTTCCGGAAGAACATCAAGCTGCCCGCCTGGCTGACCTATGGAATTTATCCCGCCCATCTGCTGATTGTCCTGGCGGTAAAGCTGATCGTGAAGTAAAGTGAAGACACCACTTGAAGCATTTTTATAATTCCGATATAATAATCGTGTCAACGAGAGCATGCCTGAGAGAATGGGAGGGATGCGAATGGCTGTAAACTACGACGATGCTTTTCGAACTTTGCTGAACGATTGCCCGCAACTGATTCTCCCGCTGATTAACGAGGCATTCAATGCGAATTATGATGGCACAGAGAAGATTATCTTCGAACCGAATGAACACTTCGTCAATCGGAAATCAGGGGAAGAAAACAAAATCGTCACCGATACGAGCTTTGCCGTGGTCTCTAATGTTTTGACGCGGGGACAAAAGGGATATATCCGTAAATTCCATTGGGAGTGCGAGTCGAAGCATTATGACCCCACTATCCTGATTCGATTCTATGAGTATGGATCGCAGATAGCCTTGGATTACAATCAACGAATAGAAGGGGACGAGTTGATTGTCGAGTTCCCTAACGCAGCATTGTTGCTGCTAAGGGCAATGGAAAACACGCCGGATCAGATGCGTATTCGGGTGGTGCTTCCGAATGGGGAAAGCGCGAGCTATCCCGTTCCGACGGTCAAGGTTCAAAAATATACCCTTGAAGAGATTTATCGAAAGCAACTACTGTTCCTGCTTCCGTTTTATCTGATGAGATACGACAATCGACTGGAGAAGATGGAAGAGGATGAAAAAGCGGTACGCGAGCTTACGACGGAGTTTGAACAGATTCGCCAACATCTGGATGAACTGACCAAAGCAGGAAATCTTACGCTGGCCAGTAAACATATCATTATGGATATGATCAATC
>JAFUFB010000016.1 GCA_017470145.1 Clostridia bacterium
CCCCCGGAAGACGACCGGGTAGATAGGTCATCGGTGGAAGTGCGGTAACGCATGCAGCTTGATGATACTAATAGGTCGAGGGCTTGATTTTAAGCAGGTCCGAGAGACTAATTGGAAAACGTCAACAAGGTCAGTTGAATCGAATCTTCGCTGTGCGGTTGTCAGAGTGCGGGATCAAACAAAGATCACCCTTTCCGGTGGTGATAACGAAGGGGTCACACCTGTTCCCATACCGAACACAGAAGTTAAGCCCTTCAGTGCCGATGGTACTTGGTTGGAGACGGCCCGGGAGAGTAGGTCGCTGCCGGATTCCATACAAACTCGTTGCAAGCGCAACGAGTTTTTTCATGCGCAGCAAAATGAATCAGTGGACAGAAGGGTTTGTTTATGGTATGATTTGAGATGGGGAGAAGTGCCCTTTTTGAGGTTACACTTTTCTCTGACAGCCTCCTTTCCAGGCCGCAAAAGTGGCTGATTTCAAAGGGTAAAGGGGAAACTGTCAAAATATGTGACCATACCATGAACCAGCAAGATCAAAATCGTACCGAGGGTCGTTTTGAGCCGAACTGGCGACATAGCTCCGGTGCGCGACAAGGCGGAAAAGCCTCGTCCGGCGAAGCTATGTCTTTTTTAGATTGCGTGGAATTCTTTGCCGTTTGGGCAGTAGAAAGGAGGTTTGCGATATGGGTACATACTTAAATCCAGGAAATAACGGGTTTATGGAGATGGTAAAGTCGGCCTATGTAGATAAAACCGATCTCATCCGCTTGATCAATGCTACCATCGGCACCAAGCAGAAGTTGACCTGTATCAGCAGACCTCGCCGTTTCGGAAAATCTTATGCAGCGCAGATGCTCTGTGCCTATTATGACCAAACCTGTGATTCTCGTGCTTTGTTCGATCAATATGAGATTGCCAAGGATGAATCCTATCATCAATTCATCAATCAGTATCACGTGATCAGCCTGGATATCTCCGGATTTATTTCGAATGCAAAAAAGAGAAAATCACCTCTCAGCAATATTCCAGTAGCGATCGATTCAGCCCTATTGAAGGAAACACAAAAGATATTTCCGGAATTAAGAGAAGAAACTGATTTAAACGAAAGCCTGCTTGAGCTTGTGAGGAGAACCGGCACAAAGATTATCTTTGTGATTGATGAATGGGACGCCTTGATCAGAGAAGCCAAGGATGATCGAGAAACCCAGGAAAGCTATCTCAATCTGTTAAGAGGATGGTTTAAAAACAATAATTTCACACCTGAAGCAGTTGCGGCGGCATATATGACTGGAATCCTGCCGATCAAGAAGGATGGCTCCCAGTCGGCAATCTCTGATTTTATTGAGTATTCTGTGTTGGAACCTGGCCCCTTCGCCGGATATATGGGTTTTACGGAAAACGAAGTAAACAAAATTTGCCAGCATGCAAATCGTAACTTCGATGAAATGAAACTGTGGTATGATGGTTATACCATTGGAGAAAAGCATTCCATTTACAATCCTTATTCCGTAATGCATGCGGCCACTTCCGGGAAATTCAAATCCTACTGGAGGAAAACTTCCGCCGCGGAAACCTTGATGACCTATATCGATATGGATCAGGATGATCTGCAGGATACCATTGCAAGATTGATTGCGGGGGAAAGTGTAGTCGTCGATACGGACTCCTTTCAGAATGATGTGGAGACCTTCACCTGCAAGGATGATGTGCTTACGTTGCTTACCCATTTGGGCTACCTGACCTATGAGGAGGAAATGGATTCCTATGATGATGATTCTGTAGTTGGCCTTGCGAAGATCCCCAACGAGGAAGTCAGATCAGAATTCGATCAGATCCTTCGCAGATCTAAACATCAAACCCTGATCGAGTTGGTTAAAAGGTCAGACCAGCTACTCAGGGATACATTGGCAGGGAACAGTGAAGCAGTGGCCAAAGCCATTGCGGATGTGCATGATTCGGAATATGCGCCGACCTATTACAGCAATGAACAGTCTCTGCGATATGTGGTAAAAATGGCCTATCTCTCCTGCGTGGATCAGTACGCGAAAGTAGAAGAGCTGCCCAGCGGTCATGGAATTGCGGATATTGTTTTCTTGCCGAAACGTAGATCCACCCTTCCAGCCATCATTGTTGAGCTGAAGTGGAACAAAGACGCCGAAGGAGCGATCAGACAGATAAAAGAGAGAAACTATCCCAAAGTTCTCATGAACTATGGTGGGAAAATTATGCTGGTCGGCGTGAATTATGATGAACACTCGAAAGAACATACCTGTATGATAGAAGAGTATCGGGAGAGCGGACAATGAACCCTTCTCGAAATGGAGGGAAAGTATACATGTCTATGAAAACAAAAAGGGAAGATTCCCCTCCAATATTAGAGCCATAAGCTGTTTTCATGGATAAAAGCTACTTGCAATTGGTGTAGAGAGGTAGACGAGAGTCCTAAAAAGGATTCCTTCAATCGTTGGATTTTTGGGGTAAGAGAAAGAGGATAAGAATGCAATCACAAAAAGGATTTGCCAAAGGGTTCCTGCTCTTTGTGGTGATCTATGGAATTCTCGCATCCTTAATGTATTGGGTGGTGCGGGATGATTGGCAAAGGACAGCGGTTTCTACCGATACGGTGAATCGGGATGCACTTTTGCCGGAATTGGCAGCGGGCGATGAAATCGATCAGGACTTCGAAATCTCGGCGGACTCTTTGCAACTCATCACCCTTTATGCCAATCTACGGCCTGGTGTATCCCCAGATAGTCAACTGATTGTCTCTTTTTCTTCCGAGGGGCAGGTGCTGGGGGAGAAGAAGATTTCCTACGGAGAGGTTAAGCCAGACGGTGAGCTCGTGATATCCATGGATAAAATCTCCTTCCCAGCTAAAGGAACCATCGCCACTGCGACTTTGCAGGCGGAGGGTGGCATCTCCCTGTGGTACGGCAGCTCCAAAACAGCGGGCAAATTTCAGGTCAACGTGGAGACCAGCGGCTTGCGAGTGAGTGGCGAGCCAGTGGAAGGCGAGCTGGTGCTGATCCAAAAGGGCGAGCTGTTTTTACCCTATACGAATTATTTCTGGCCCATTGCGATCGGAATCTTTCTCGTGGTTTCCGCGATCATCCTGTATTGTCACTATTGTCGGCGAAAAGAAAAGGCAAATAAAATCAACAAAGGTATAGACCTCATCAAACAGTATAAATACCTTCTGAAGACCCTGGTGGTTCGGGATTTTAAGATTAAGTACAAAGCCTCTATGCTGGGGGTGCTGTGGAGTTTCCTGAACCCCCTTTTGATGACCTTTGTATATATGTTTGTGTTCTCTACTCTGTTCCGCAGCAGCATCGAGAATTTCGTGGTTTACCTGATGAGCGGTATCATTCTGTTCAACTACTTCTCGGAATCCTCGAATCTGGGCATGCAGTCCATCGTAGGGAATGCGGGACTCATCACCAAAGTATATATGCCCAAGTATATCCTGCCGATCTCAAAAGTCCTGTCTTCGGCGATTAACTTGATTATCTCTCTGATTCCCCTATTGATCATGATGGCCATCACCGGCGTCCGCTTTAGTAAGAGCCTACTGCTGATTCCTGTGGTTTTGATCTTCCTGATTCTATTCTGCGTGGGCGTCAGCCTGATCTTGGCGGCAGCCATGGTATATTTCCGGGATGTGCAGTTCCTGTGGGGTATCTTCCTGACGGTGCTGAATTTTCTGTCTCCTATCTTCTATCCGGAAACCATCATTCCTGCGCGTTTTATTACTCTCTATCATATGAACCCCATGTATCAATATCTATTCTTTATGCGGACCATTACCATCGGCGGAATCTCGCCGACGCCCGTCACCTATCTTTATTGCATGCTGGCCAGCCTGGGCACCCTGGCAGTAGGGCTCTTCATCTTCCGGAAGTGTCAGAGCCAGTTTGTACTCCATCTGTAAGGGGAGGTCAGGACGATGGGTGAAATTATAAAAGTAGACCACGTCAGCATGAACTTTCGCATGAACGTGAATCATACCACGAGCATGAAGGAATGGGTCATCGCGAAGCTGAAAAGAAAATTGCAGTATCAGGATTTCTTTGCGCTGAACGATGTCAGCTTCTCCGTCCAGCGGGGAGAAATCGTTGGCATTATCGGCACCAATGGCTCCGGTAAATCTACTCTCCTGAAGGTTATCTCCGGCATCTATAAGCCCTCCAAGGGTACGGCAGTTACCGCGGGCCGGGTGGCACCGATGCTGGAGCTGGGCAGCGGGTTTGATTATGAGCTGTCCGGCCGGGAAAACATCTTCCTCAATGGCGCCATCATGGGCTACAGCGAGGAATTTCTGCACAGCAAATATGACGAAATCGTGGAGTTTTCTGAACTGGGAGAATTTATCGAGCAGCCCCTGAAAACCTATTCCTCCGGCATGATGATGCGCTTGGCCTTTTCCGTAGCCACGCTGGTGGATCCGGAAATCCTCATCGTGGATGAAATCCTGGCAGTCGGTGACGAGCGGTTCCAAAAGAAAAGCTCCGAGAGAATGATGAACCTCATGAGCGGCGGAACGACGGTGCTGATGGTAAGCCATAACATCAGCCAAATTCGAGCCATGTGTTCCCGGACCATCTGGCTGCAGCACGGACAGATTCGGATGGATGGGGATGTGGACGAAGTTTGCGATGCTTACCTGCAATTTATGCAGACAACTTGAAGGTAAAAAGGTGGAGAAGGGTTGAAATTAGTTTGGGAGATCCGGGAAGGGGTTAGAAAAGCGAAGACGAGCATGAATCTCGGATTGGCTAATGTGGCTAAGTTGACCCATTTCATCCCGGAGGAGACGCGCCATAAGGTGCGGGATTGGTTGATCAGCGTAACGACGCCTAAAACCTATCGGCCGCCGGTTTGGCGGGGAAAATGTAAAGCGCCTTTGGGCATCAATGAATACGGATTTATCCGCGCGCAGATTGGGCTGGCTCAGGGCGCGAGATGCTATGCCAGGGGCTTGGAGGAGTCTCAGATTCCCTTTACCCTGGTCAATGTGGATTATATCGACTGGATGGAGCAGAATGATCACACCTGGGATGGGAAAATAACCCCTCGGGGAAAATATGCGATCAATTTGATGCATATCAATGCGGATCAGATGGCGGACGCCAGTAAATCCTATTTTCATCGGGACTTTGACAACCACTATAATATCGGTGTGTGGCTCTGGGAGCTGGAGACCTTGCCTGCTTCCTGGCAGTCCGGCTTTGCCTATGTGGATGAGCTGTGGGTTCCTTCCCAGTTCATCGCGGAGGCCATTCGGAAGGAGACGGAGAAGCCGGTGACGGTGATTCCCTATGGCATTGAAACCCCGGTGGATGGAAGCACTCGGGCGGACTTTGGCCTGTCGGAGGATGATTTCCTGGTGCTGGCCATGTATGATTCTCGCAGCTATGCGACCCGGAAAAATCCGGAGGCGGCCATTCGTGCCTTTCAGCAGGCCTTTTCGCATCAAGGAACCCGGGCTAGGCTGGTGCTGAAGGTAGCGAATGGAAAAGAAAAAGAGATTCAGGGATTGAAACAGCGTCTGGAGGCTGCGGGGATTCGATATCATTTGGTGACGGAAAAATTTGAGAAGCCGAAGCTGAATGCCCTGATCGCCTGCTGCGATGTGTTCATCAGCCTGCACCGCAGCGAAGGCTTCGGGCTGGTGGTGGCGGAAGCCATGAATTTGGGGTTGCCAGTGGTGGCCACCGCCTGGTCCGCCAATGCTGAATTCATGCCGGAGGATTGTACCTGCCGGGTGGGGTATACCCTGATCCCCGTGGGAGATGATTACCAGTTCGGGGATGACACCCAGCGCTGGGCAGACCCGGATGTGGCCCAGGCGGCGGAATATCTCCGCCTGCTGTATGACCACCCGGAACGGGCTCGGGAGATGGGTGAAAAGGAAAAAGCCTATATCCAGCGGGAGCTGAGCCCGGAGGCTTGTGGCCGGCGAATGCGGGAAAGATATGAGGAAATTTGTGCGGAATTGAGAAGCAATGGCAGAATATAAGCGAAATCAAGGGATAAAGATGGATGTATCCATCTGCATTCCCACTAAGAATGGCGGAGAGCAGCTGCGGCAGGTGCTGGAGGCGATTTTTCACCAGCGGACCAGTTTGGCCTACGAGGTGATCTGCGTGGATTCCGGCTCCACGGATCAGACGCTGGAGATCATTCGATCCTTTCCCGAGATATTGCTGCGGGAGATCCCGGCGGAGGAATTCGGCCATGGAAAGACTCGGAATTTGGCGGCTTCCTTTGGCAGTGGGGAATATATCATCTTCCTGACCCAGGACGCGGTGCCAGCCTCGGACAGCTGGATGGAGCAAATGATTCGCGCCATGCGGCTGAATGATCGGATTGTGCTGGGCTTTGGCATTCATTATCCTTATCCGGACTGCAATTTGCTGGATCGGCGGGATATTTTGAGTCTGTTTTGCGGCTTTGGCCGGACGAATACGATCTTTCGCCTAGACGATCCGGAAAAATTCGAAAAGGACGAGGTCTATCGGCATACCCTGATCTTTTCCTCGGATAACAATGCCTGTGTCCGCCGGGATGTGTTTGAGCAGAACCCTTATCCGGATGTGGAATTTGCGGAGGATCAGATCTGGACACGGCGCATGATGGAGCAGGGATACAGCAAGGTCTATTGTCCCTACGCGCCGGTGTACCATTCCCATAATTACCCACCCCGGGAGTATGCCCGCCGGTATTTTGACCAGTATAAGGGGATGCGGGAGATCAATGGATACGATAGCGTTCCCGATTTTTCGACGGCCGTAAGAGAAGCAAAGCAGCTGATCAAAAACGACATTGTTTATGTACGCCAGCAGCCCCTGAATTATGGTCAGAAATTTCGCTGGGCGAAGTATGTGATGCAGAGGGATTCGGCCAGATTCCGGGCTGGATGGCGGGCCGCCAGGTATCAAAAGCTTTCCGCTGCGGGGCAGGCGAGAATGGATCGCAGATATTCCCAGCAATATGACCAGCGGCATTGGATCAAAGGGGCACGAGCACAGGCCACGCCGATGGTGTGGAATTATCGGGATCTTTGGGATTATGGGAAAGAGTTGGCCTTAGCCACCACGGAGCAGGGAGATGTGCTGCACGTGGAGGAAGAATATGGCTTTGTGTTGAACACGGAGGAAATCCCCTTCCGCCAGGAGGATTTTGATCGGCAAAAAGGGGATCAGCATCTGATTCTTAATTGGGTCATTCCCGAGCCGACGAAGGGCTCCGGCGGGCATCAGACCATCTTCCGGTTTGTGTCCGCACTGCAGAAGCGGGGCTTGCGTAATCGAATTTATATCCTGGAACCGAAGCTGATCCGGACGGATCTGGAGGCGGCGGAGTATATCCATACCAATTTTCCCCTGCTGGATCAGGACGTGGAAATTTGCTGCGGATGCGGCCGGATGATATTTTGCCATGGCATTGTAGCTACCAGCTGGAAAACGGCGTATTTTGTTCGGCGGTTTATGAACACCGTCAGCAAGTTCTATTTCGTGCAGGATTTTGAACCCTGGTTCTATGCCGTGGGCTCCGAATATAAATTCGCGGAGAACACCTATCGGTTCGGCTTCCGGGGGATTACAGCGGGGGATTGGCTGAAGACGAAGCTGGAGCGGGAATTTCAAATGGCCTGTGGAAGCTTCCATTTTTCTTACGACAAGGAGATTTATTATCCTCGAAAGAAGAGGGATAGCAAAAAACGGGTCTTCTTCTATGCCCGGCCCATTACGCCCCGCCGGGCGTGGGAGCTGGGAGTGCTGACGCTGAAAAAGCTGGCGGAGCTGGTGCCAGATTTGGAGGTTGTTTTCGCTGGCGGGGATGTTTCCAAGTATGACATCCCCTTTGCGTATAAAAGCGCGGGGATTGTGACCCCAGCGGAGCTGGCGGATCTGTATGCCCAGAGCGATATTTCCCTGGTCATGTCCATCACCAATCTTTCCCTGGTTCCTCTGGAGGTAATGGCCTCCGGAGGCGTGGTGGCGACCCAGGAGGATGAGAACAACTCTTGGGTGATAGATCACAGGAATGCCATTATCATCGACTGCGACCCGGTGCACATTGCGGAAACCTTAGCGGAATATCTGCGGATGCCGGAAAAGCTGGAGCCTCTCCGGGAATATGGCATTCATTTTGCGCAGCAAACGGACTGGGAAGCAGAGGCGGACAAGGTTTATCGCATGTTTGTGCAGGGCGTCCAGGAGGATCTGGAGCGAGGAAAATGACATCATCCACCGGGCGGAAGGCGTGGATGGCGCGGAGGAAATATGGGCAGAGCCTTGAGATGGAGTTATCTGTTCCTGCGATCCTGGGATGAAGCCGGACTGAAGGGAACCTTCCGGGAAGCAAGGAAACGATTTATTCAGAAATATGAGCGGGAGCACCATGAGTATAGTCGCCCAGAACGGGTGATTCAGGATGTGCTGTTTGTGAACGGGTGCCCGCCGGAACAGCTGCCTCATCCCTATCGCTATCGGGTGGTACACCAGATCGAACAGCTGCGAGCAGCGGGGTATTCTGTCCAGGAAATCTCCGCGGAGGATTGTCGTGGCGAAAGCGTACTGGAAGGGAACATCATCGTGTTCTTTCGCTGCCCCTATGGGGAGAATATCGGCGAAGCGATCTGTCAGGCTAAGCGGCTGAATAAGCAAGTGGTGTTTGACATTGATGATCTGGTGATTGACACAGCGTATACGGATACCATTCCTGAAGTGCAGCGCATGAGCCGGGAGGAGCGGGCCCTGTACGACGAAGGGGTGCAGCGTTATGGCGCCACCCTGCGGATGTGCCAAGCCGCAACCACCACCACCACCCGGCTGCAGCGGGAGCTGTCGAAAATCCTGATGCCGGTGTACATCAATCGCAACTGCGCCTCAGAAAAAATGGTGCAGCTCAGTGAGACGGCTTGGAGGGCGGCGAAGCAAGCAAAGCAAGGGAAAGCATCGGAAGACGAGGTGATCCTGGGCTATTTCAGCGGCAGCATTACCCATAACGCGGATTTCGAAATGATTCAACCGGCGATTCTTCAGGTCATGGCTGAAAACCCAAAGGTGAAGCTGTTGTTGATGGGCCTCATCGACCTGCCAGCGGAGCTGCGGCAATACGCGGATCGGGTACTTCAAAAACCTTTTGTGGACTGGGAAGCCCTGCCAGAAATCATCGCTGGGGTGGATATCAATCTGGCCCCGGTGGTGAGTACGGTTTTCAACGAGGCCAAGTCCGAGAACAAATGGGTGGAGGCGGCGCTGGTGAAGGTGCCCACGGTGGCCAGCCGGATGGGCCCCTTCGCGGAGCTGATACAGGAGGAGAAAACGGGTTTCCTGGCGGATGCGGAGGAATGGTACCAGGTGCTGACCAGGGCGGTGCAGCAAAAGGAGTTGCGGCAGCAGGTGGGCGAGGCGGCCTATCAATATTGCCGGGCCCATTGTGTCACTACCCAGAATACTGCCAATGTCCGGCGAATCTACGAGAAGCTGCGGGCCCCCCACGCAGCCTTTGTGCTGCCTTCCTGCGAAATGAGCGGAGGAATCATGGTGGCCCTGCGGCATGCCTGTTTCCTGCAGGACGCGGGATGGAATGTGGACCTGATCGCCCCCACCGCGAAATGGCATGTGTGGACGGAGTTTGGCCATTCCTTTGAGTGCATTTCCTATGCCGACGGCGGATGCGACCTGGACGCCTATTATGACCTGATGGTGGCCACCATGTGGACCACGGTGCCCTTGATTCAGCAGTATCCCCGGGTGGGGAAACGGGCCTATCTGGTTCAGAATTTCGAGCGGGATTTTTATCCTCTGGAGGATCCTCAGCGGCTGGCCTGTGAGGGAACCTATTTCCTGGACGCCAATTGGCAATATTTGACCATCTCCCGCTGGTGCGAGGGCTGGCTGCGGGAAAGGTATGGGCAGGATCCGATCTATCTTCCGAACGGGTTGGAAAGTGGAAAGTATGCCCCCCACCTCCGGGATTGGACGGGTCGCAAGGTACGCATTCTGATCGAAGGCGACTGCGCCGTGGATTACAAGAACGTGGACGAAAGCTTCCGCATCGTGGAAAAATTGGATCCGGAGAAATACGAAATCTGGTATATGTCCTATAACGCTTCTCCTAAGGAAGGCTATCGCTGCGATAAATTCCTGCACGCCGTGCCTTATGAGGAGACTCCGAAAGTGTACGGGGATTGCGATATCCTGCTGAAATCCAGCTGGCTGGAAAGCTTTTCCTATCCGCCCCTGGAAATGATGGCCTCCGGGGGATACTGCGTTGTAGCTCCCAACGGCGGTAACGCGGAATACCTGCGGGAGGGGGAGAACTGTTTGCTGTATCCCCTGGGGGAAATCGGCGCCGCGGTGCGGGCCATCGAGCGGGTCGTATCGGATGGCGAACTAAGGGAGAAGCTGTACCGCCAGGGACTGGAAACGGCCCAGACCCGGGATTGGAAGGATATTCAGGAGGGGATTGTGAGCGTGTATCGTTCGCTTCTCCTCAAAGGAAAAGAATAAGGCCCCTGATGGAAACACCCCGCGGAGCGGGGGCGCGAAAAACTGGATTGAGAATCAACGAGGGAATGGAAACACTTTCACGCAGATTCGGAATAATCAACGTTTCCCGAACAATTTTTTTCATGAAAATCAGATGGAGGCGGAAGGAAGCATGAAGGGAATTATTTTAGCGGGCGGCGCGGGAACGCGGCTCTATCCATTGACCATGGTCACCAGTAAGCAGCTGCTGCCGGTGTATGACAAGCCCATGATCTATTATCCCCTGAGCACGCTGATGTTGGCAGGGATTCGGGAGATCTTGATCATCTCCACTCCGGTGGACACGCCGCGCTTCGAGACCCTGCTGGGGGATGGCAGCCAATTCGGCATCCATCTGCAATACAAGGTGCAGCCCTCGCCGGATGGCCTGGCTCAGGCCTTCCTGCTGGGGGAGGAATTCATCGGGGACGAGGCCTGCGCCATGGTGCTGGGGGATAACATCTTCTATGGCAACGGCTTCGGCAAGGTGCTGCGGGAGAGCGTTCGCAACGCGGAGGAGAATGCCCGGGCCACCATCTTCGGATACTATGTCAACGATCCGGAACGCTTTGGCATCGTGGAATTCGATGACAATGGCAAGGTGCTGAGTGTGGAGGAAAAGCCGCAGCATCCCAAGAGCAATTACTGCATCACCGGGCTGTATTTCTACCCCCAGGGGGTCAGTCAAATGGCCCATGAGGTGAAACCCTCCGCCCGGGGCGAGCTGGAGATCACGACGCTGAACGAGATGTATCTGCACCGGGATGCCCTGGATGTACAGCTGCTGGGGCGGGGTTATGCCTGGCTGGACACGGGCACCATGGATAGCCTGGTGGACGCGGCAGACTTTGTCCGCATGATTCAGAAACGGCAGAGCGTGGTCATTTCCGCGCCAGAGGAAATCGCCTATAAGAACGGCTGGATCGATCGGGAAAAGCTGATGGAGTCCGCCGCCCGGTATGGCAAGAGCCCATATGGGGAGCATCTGAAGGCCGTAGCGGATGGTAAGCTGAAATACTGAGGAGGAATGGAGAAATGACCATCATTGTTACCGGTGGCGCTGGATTCATTGGGAGCAACTTTATTTTCCATATGTTGGGGAAGTATCCGGAATATCGGATCATCTGCCTGGATAAGTTGACCTACGCGGGGAATCTTTCCACCCTGAAGGGCGTGATGGATAATCCGAATTTCCGCTTCGTGAAGGCGGATATCTGCGACCGGGAGGCAGTGTATCAGCTGTTCGAGGAGGAGCATCCGGACATCGTCGTGAATTTCGCGGCGGAAAGCCATGTGGACCGGTCCATCGAGGATCCGGGGGTGTTCCTGCAGACCAATATCATCGGCACGGCCACCATGATGGATGCTTGCCGGAAATATGGCATCCAGCGGTATCATCAGGTCAGCACCGACGAGGTGTATGGCGATCTGCCCCTGGATCGGCCGGATCTGCTGTTTACGGAGGAGACCCCCATCCATACCTCCAGCCCTTATTCCAGCAGCAAGGCGGCGGCGGATCTGCTGGTCATGGCCTACCATCGGACCTATGGCCTGCCTTGCACCATCTCCCGCTGCTCCAACAACTATGGCCCTTATCATTTCCCGGAGAAGCTGATCCCCCTGATGATCGCAAACGCTCTGAATGATAAGCCCCTGCCGGTGTATGGCGAAGGGCTGAACGTCCGGGATTGGCTGTATGTAGAGGACCATTGCAAGGCCATTGACCTGATTATCCATCAGGGCCGGGTGGGCGAGGTGTATAACATCGGCGGGCATAACGAGATGGCGAACATTGATATCGTGAAGCTGATCTGCAAGGAGCTGGGCAAGCCGGAGAGCCTCATCACCCATGTGGGGGACCGGAAGGGTCACGACATGCGCTATGCTATCGATCCGACCAAGATTCATAACGAGCTGGGCTGGCTGCCGGAGACCAAGTTTGCCGACGGCATCAAGAAGACCATCCAGTGGTATCTGGACAACCGGGACTGGTGGGAGGAGATCATCTCCGGAGAATATCAGAATTATTACGAGAAGATGTATGCCAATCGGTAAGGAGGGGGCGCGACGGGTGTCGCGCCCTTTATTCATATCTAAAACTTTCGCAAAGTGATGCGCTAATGCGAGAAAGCGTCTCCCTCTTTTGATTAGCGCAACTCAGCATTTCCTGAAAAATCGAGAGATTGCAACTTTCTGTGAAAATGTCTATAATGAAAAAGCTGTGGCTGGGGATGCTCCGGGAGTGTTCACGGCGCTGTGCAGGAGAAAGAGGAGGACGGAAACGTCTGGGAGGAAGGTGATGTCATGGGAGCACCCCTGATTTCCGTGGTGTTGGCGAATTATAATGGTGCCCGTTTTTTGCAGGAAGCCATCGACTGCGTATGCCGCCAGACCTATGAAAACTGGGAGCTGATTCTGGTGGACGATGGCTCCACGGATGATTCCTGGCAGATCATGACTCAGCAGCGGGATCCCCGGATTCGCCTGCATCGCAATGGCAAGAATCTGCAGGTGGCGGAGGCCCATAACATCGGTTTTTCCTTGGCCCAGGGGGAATATATCGCCCTCATGGATCATGATGATCACTGGGATCCACGAAAACTGGAGCTGCAGTTAGCCTATCTGGAGGCCCACTCCCAGGTGGCGGCTTGCTTTGCTTGGCCGGATTTTATGGATGAGCAGGGCAAGAACTACGAGGATGAGAACCTGTCTCAGATTTATCACGTAGAAAACCGCTCTCGGCCGGAGTGGGTTCGCCTGCTGCTGACCACGGGCAATCATCTGGCCAATGATAGCGTGCTGGTTCGCCGGGAGGTATTGCTTTCCTTGGGGAGAGAGAATCCGGCCTATACCCAGCTGCACGATTTTGACCTGTGGCTGCGGCTGGCCATGAACCACGAGTTGTATGTGCTTCCGCAGTTTCTCATGTCCTATCGAAAATTCCCTGGCAGCGACTCCAATTCTGCCCAGACGGAGCAAAACCAGCGTCGCCTGTTCTTTGAATATGCCTATATCGTGGGCCATGCGATTCGGAACATGGAGGGTGAGCTTTTCTGCCAGGCGTTCCAGGATCAGCTGGTGAATCCTCATCCCGCTTCGCCGGAGGAAATTCTGTGCGAAAAGGCGCTGCTCCTGTCCCGGGATCTTTTTCCCTTTAATTGCCGGGAGCATGCCTTTGCCCTCCTGGAGCAGATTCAGCGGGATCCGGAAGCCAGCCGCCTGCTGGCCCAGGATTATGCTGTCTCTCCCCAGGAGATTCATCAGCTGTCCGGCCGGCATATTCTCTATGATCGTTTGATTGAGGAGCGGATGCGGGCAGCAGATCAGGAAATTCGCGTCCTTTCGGCGAATCGGGATGAAACCGTGCAGGCCTACCAGAAGGCCTCGGCGGACTTTATATCCATCCAGCAGTCCTTCTTCTGGCGGTGTACCGCGCCCTTGCGAAAGCTGACGGGCCTGCGATCCTCCCTGCTGGGGAAGAATGAGAAGCTGGCCCTCTCCTTACGGCTGGGGAAGGTAGCCCTGACCCAGGGGCGGGAGGAGGCCGCGAAACGGAAAGCCGCATATCTCTATGAGCAAAGGATGTGCCCGATCTATGGCGGGGATCCGATGCTCCCTTGGGATCAGTGGGAGGCCCAGCGGCAAACGACCTTTCCAGAGAAGATAACCTTCAGCCTTCTGGTGCCCCTGTATCACACGCCCGAAAAGATGCTGGAGGGGATGATCGCCTCTGTGCAGGCCCAGTCCTATCCCCATTGGGAGCTGTGCCTGGCGGATGGCAGCGACGGGGATCAGGGGGCGGTGCAGCACCTCTGCCAGCGTTATGCGGCCCAGGATCAGCGGATCAAGTATCGCCGGCTGGAGCGGAACCTGGGCATCAGCGGGAATACCAATGCCTGCCTGGAAATGGCCACAGGGGAATATTATGCCCTCCTGGATCATGACGATCTGCTGCATCCCGCTGTGCTGTTTTCCTATGCTCAGGCTATCCATCAGCAGGGGGCGGACGCGCTGTATTGCGATGAAGCGGTGTTCACGGATACTCCCTCCAGCAGATGCGACGCCAAGTTTAAGCCGGATTTCTGCCCGGACACCCTGCGAAGCTATAATTATATCTGCCATTTTCTGGCCTTCTCCCGGAAATTGCTGCCGGAGAAGGAGCCCTTGCTGCGGCCGGAGATGGATGGCAGCCAGGATTATGACTTGATCCTGCGGATTGCGGAGAAAGCAAAAAACTTCGTCCATGTGCCCCATGTGCTGTATTATTGGCGCAGCAGCGAAACCTCCGTGGCCGGCCATTTGGAGGCCAAGCCCTATGCCCTGGAGGCAGCGAAGAAGGCGCTTTCCGCACATTTGGATCGGGTAGGGCTCCCAGGCCGCGTGCTGGATGGCAAGATTCCCTCCACCTATCGCATCGCCTACGAGCTTTCGGGTGCGCCGCTGGTGTCCATCCTCATTCCCACCAAGGATCACCGGGTGGATCTCTATCGCTGTGTGGAATCCGTGCTGCAGAAAACCACCTATCCGAATTATGAAATTCTGATCATTGATAATCAAAGTCAATATCCGCAAATTCAGCAGCTATATGATCAGCTGTCCCAGGATTCCCGCATCCGCATTTTGCGATGGGATCACCCCTTCAATTTCTCCCAGATCTGCAACTTCGGGGCCAAGGAAACCGGGGGAGAATACCTTCTGCTGTTGAATAATGACACGAAGGTGATCTCGGAAAACTGGATTCAGGAAATGCTGATGCTGCTCCAGCGGCCCGATGTAGGGGCGGTAGGGGCGCGGCTGTTCTATCCCGATGATACCATTCAGCATGCCGGCATCATTCTGCGGCCAGAGGGCTTTGCGGATCATATTCATAAGTACAGAACTCGGGAGGATCTGGGCTATGAGTATCGGCTGCAGATTGTGCAGAATTTCTCCGCCGTCACCGGGGCTTGCCTGATGACGAAGAAAAGCTGTTGGCAGGAGGTCGGCGGCATGGATGAAGCTCTGGCTGTTGCCTATAATGATGTAGATTATTGCCTGCAGCTGCGGGCTCGGGGTTATCTGGTGGTATGGACGCCCTATGCCGAGCTGTATCATTACGAGAGCAAGAGTCGCGGGCTGGACGATACGCCCGCGAAGCAGGCGGTCAACCGTCGGGAGCTGGATCTGATGAATCGCCGCTGGGCGGAGCTCATGGCAGCCGGGGATCCCTGCTATAATCCCCATTTGGTTCATACCAGCCTGAAGGCGGATCCACCTCTGGAATGAAAAAAAGGAGCTCTGGCGGCTTTGCTGCCAGAGCTCCTGAAATAATTTGGAAAATATCGCTTCTTCGAATCAACCGAACGCCCGAACAATCCTTTCTCTTGTGCCCCGCTCCGCAGGGCGCTTTCATCATCGACTGCTTAGCGCGTTTTGCAGGCATTCCTCGAAACGGGCTCGTACCTGGGCGTATTGGAACCGGTGCAGCACCTGCTGCTGGTTTTGCAAAAGGGATTGGCGGAAATTTGCGTGGGTCAGGATGTAATTCATCAGCGCGGCATTTTCCCGGGGATCTTTGGTCTCTGTCAGCAATCCTCCTGCCCCCAGGGTTTCGGGCACGGCGGAGGAGGCATAAGCCAAAATGGGTTTCTTAAAATGCATGGCCTCCAGCAGTGGCACGCAGAAGCCCTCATGCTCGCTCATGCACACAAACAGATGGGCCAATTGGTAATAGGTCAGGATCTCGTCAAATCCAATATGCCCCGGGAAGATGACCTTCTCCTCCAGCCCCAGCTTTTCGATGTAGGCGTCCAGCCGCTGCTGATATTTTTCCATGCCGGCGCTGTTGCCGACCAGGAAGAGCCGGGATTTCGGATTGTATTTCTGCTGATAGACATAGAAGGCCCGAATAATGTCCTCTTGCTTCTTGTTGGGGGCGATGCGGCCCACGAACAGCAGATTGGTCCAGCCATCATTTTGGTATTTGTCCAACACCTCCTGGTTCGGGGTCTGATCATAATCCTCAAAGGGAATGATGATGGGGCAAACATCGATGGGACAGGTGTACCCCATGCGGCGCAGCTCGGATTTGTTGTATTCCGAATCCGCGATGCAATAGTCCATGGCTCGGGACATGGTTTTAATCCCGATGTAGCCGGACCGTGTTTGAAGCTCCATGGAAGGGGAATAACCCCGGAAGAAATCCGGCGGAGTGATGTTATGATAAATCATGACCTTTTTGCAGGACATGCTGGCCACTTCGTAGTTCAGCCGGGTGCCGATGGCGGCGTGGTAAAGCACCACGTCGTCCCAGGCCAGGGAGGGGAGCTGGGAAAGGGGCAGCGCGGCCCCTTCGGGGATGCGTTTGCCGATGTTGGCGGCATAGATCGGGCTGGGAAAGCCATTTTCCTTCAAAATCTGATGGATGGCCAGCGTGTCGTTGCCGATGGCGTCGCCGTAATTCAGCGTGGGTAAAATCTGTAAAACTTGCATGGCGTCCTGCTTCCTCTCCTTCGGAAAACGCTGATTTGTTTCCAATCAGCATGAAAGTGTCTTGTTTATTCAGGGCTTCTCTTTACGCTCAGGAACCGGCGCTGCCTCGAAGGAGCATTCCAGAAACTCCACGCGGGCGGAGAGCTCCTCGATGGTACCCTTCTGGGCTTCTATCTCCTGGGCCAGGGTCACGATGGCGACCTTCAGGTCATAATTGGTTTTCGATAGCCGCTGGGTCAGGGGAAACAGGGCGCCGCGGGTCAATTTCGCGCTGAGATTCTTATACAGCCGAGCCGGTGGATTTCCTCCGGCGACAGGATATTCGGAGGGAACGATATTGTCGCCAATGATCTTTTCCATTCGCTCCGAGGGAAGCGGTTCCCGCTCCTGGGGCAGGGGAATACTCTCAAAATCGGGGATGGGCGCGCTAGGCGTCTCCTGGGCTAATTCCGCACGAATCTGTGTCAGAATCGCCTGAATCTCCGGGCTGTGATTGTATTTTTGATCCATCGTTATGCCTCCAGCTGACGGTAATAGTTCAGGGTGTCCGCCAGAATATCGTCCAGGGTCAGCTCCGGGGTCCATCCCGTGTCCCGGGTCAGCTTGTCATGGTTGCAGCAGATCACCGGCGTGTCGCTGGGCCGCATCCGGGCAGGGTCCTGCCGCACGGGGATGGACCGGGTGGATAGCTTGCACAGCTTGTCCAGCACCTGCTGGGCGCTCCAGGTTATCCCGGAGCCTACGTTATACACCTCTCCGGCTTGACCCCGCTCGGCGATGAGTCGATAGGCCCGGGCCATGTCCTTCACGTGGGTAAAGTCCCGCCGGGCCGCCAGGTTGCCCACGGCCAGCTCCCGGGCCTCTCCCCGCTCCACTCGCACGATGCCGCTGGCGAAGTCGGGGATCATGAATCCCGGCCGCTGCCCCGCGCCCCCGTGGTTGAAGGATCGGGTCATGCACAGGGGAATACCATAGGCCTTGCCATATAGCCGGGCCATGTTTTCCTGGGCGATTTTGGAGATAGCGTAGGGGGATCCCGGCGCCATGGGGGTTTCCTCTGTCACGTTGGTGCCCAAGGCCCCCAGGGAGCCGTATTGGTCGGAGGAGCCTACCATCACCAGCCGAACTGCCCCAGTGGGAAAGCGCCGGACCGCCTCCAGCAGGTTGATGGCAGCGATGAGGTTTAGCTCCATGGTCCGCTGGGGTTCCTTCCAGGATTTGCCCACGTCCGCCTGGGCGGCCAGATGGAAGATCACCTCCGGCGGAAAGTGGTCCAAGGCTTGTTGAACGGCCTCGGGGTTCAGCAGATTGGCCTGTAGGGTGTCCGGCGCTGGGGCCATGTCCAGCCCCATGACCTCATAGCCGTGGGCGGTCAGCTCCTGCCGCAGGTAGGGCCCCACGAAGCCGGCGCTGCCGGTGATCAGGGCCCTCATGCCTGGGCCGCCTTTTCCGCCTCCGCCAGGCGCAGGTCATGTTCCGCCATGAGGCGGCACAGGTCCTCATAGCTGGTTTTCCGGGGGTTCCATCCCAGCTCCGTCTTGGCCTTGGTGGGGTCGCCCCAGAGGTTCACCACGTCGGTGGGCCGGTACCATTTCGGATTGACGGAAACCAGCATCTTTCCCGTGGCCGCGTCGTATCCCTTCTCCTCCAGGCCCTGGCCCTTCCATTCCAGGGTGATGCCCACGTGGGCGAAGGCCAGGGTGGTGAATTCCCGCACGGAATGCTGCTCCCCGGTGGCGATGACGTAATCATCCGGCTTGTCCTGCTGCAGGATCAGCCACATGCATTCCACGTAATCCTTGGCGTATCCCCAGTCCCGCAGGCTGTCCAGGTTTCCCAGCTCCAGATGATCCTGCAGTCCTACTTTGATGCGGCCCGCGGCCCGGGTAATCTTCCGGGTCACGAAGGTTTCCCCCCGCCGCTCGGATTCGTGATTGAACAGGATGCCGTTGCAGGCGAACATACCGTAGGCCTCCCGGTATTGCCGCATTATCCAGAAGCCGTATTGCTTGGCCACAGCGTAGGGGCTGTAGGGGTGGAAGGGGGTCTTCTCGTTCTGAGGGCACTCCTCCACCTTGCCGTATAGCTCGGAGGTGGAAGCCTGATAGATGCGGCAGGTCTGGTCCAGGCCGGCGCTGTGCACCGCTTCCAGCACCCGCAGCACCCCCAGGGCGTCCACATCCCCGGTGTATTCCGCCGCGTCGAAGGAAACCTGCACATGGCTTTGGGCCGCCAGGTTGTAGATTTCGTCCGGCTGGACGCGGGACACGATCTTCATGATGCTGGTGGCGTCGGCTAAATCCCCTTCATGGATCACCAATTGATCCAGAATATGATCGATGCGGGAGGTGGTGGGCACGGAAGAGCGTCGAATGATCCCGTGAACCTCGTATCCCTTTTCCAGCAGCAGCTCCGCCAGATAGGATCCATCCTGTCCGGTGATGCCGGTAATCAATGCTTTTTTCATTTTGTTTTTCTCCTTACTGTGTATAGTGAACGAAGGTGAGAGCTGTTACCCGAAGGGGAACTCCCGCGCGTTCACGGAGTAACGTATGTACTATAACAGCTCCGTGCGATTCACCGCCCGCAGCACCTCCAGCACCTTCTTGATCTCTCCGGCGCTGTCCTTGGCGCACACCAGCAGCGCGTCGGCCGTATCCACGATGATGGCGTCCTCCATGCCCACCAGGGCGATGAGCCGCTGATCCCCCTGGACGATGCAGCGCTGGGAGCTGACGGAGATCACGTCTCCAGAAATCACGTTCCCCGCGTCGTTGGCGGTGTTCATTCGCTCCACTGCCAGCCAGGAGCCAACGTCGTCCCATCCGAAGGAGGAGGGGATCACGTAAACCAGCTGGGCCTTTTCCATCACGCCGTAGTCGATGGAGATGGGGGTCAGCTGGGTGAAGGCCGCGGCCAGGGCCTTTTCATCCCCGGCCTCCCGGGCGGCCTCTACCTGACGCAGCAGCTGCGCGTGTTCCGGCAGGTGAGTTTCGATCTCCCGCAGAATGGCGGATGCCTTCCAGATGAACATGCCGCTGTTCCACAGATATTCCCCGCTGGCCACGTAGGCCTTGGCGGTGTCCAGTGCCGGCTTTTCCACAAACCGGCGAACCCGGAAGGCGTTGCGAAACTCCGCCTGCTCCTCCACGTTCAGCTGGATGTAACCATATCCCGTGTCCGGCCCGGTGGGGGCGATGCCCAGGGTCACCAGAGCGTCGGAGGCCTGGGCCAGTTCTACCCCCTCCCGCAGTACGTTGCGGAACAGGTGGGGCTGGGAGATCAGGTGATCCGAGGGCAGGACGATCATGGTGGCGCCCCCATATTTTTTCTGCACCGCCAGGGCGCCCCAGCCGATGCAGGGGGCGGTGTTCCGGGTGGCGGGCTCGCACAGCACATTTTCCTCTGGCAGGCCGGGCAGCTGGCTCAGCACCAGATCTTTATATTCCTGATTGGTGACGAAAAAAATATCTTCCAATTGGACCAGGGGCAGAATCCGATCCACCGTGCTCTGAATCATGGTGCGATCAGAATCCGTCAGGCATAGAAACTGTTTCGGCGTCTTTTTTCGACTCTTGGGCCAGAAGCGCTCGCCGCGGCCTCCGGCCATGATCAAAGCCACTGTTTTCATCCGCGTTCACATCCTTGTCTCAGGGGATGGGGGAATTATATCCTATTCAGCCCCAAATAGCAAATGAAAACCGCCGGGACAGCGGGCGAAGAATGTCCTGGAGCAGGGGGTGGGAAGGGCTGGAGAGATTGCGGGGAAAAGTGCAACGGCTTGACAGCGCTGGGGAAAAGCGATATCATCGACCGGTAGGCAGCGGTGGCTTCCGAGAATGGAATCATCGCTTCCGGGGAATAACGGAATCAGAATGAGGATATTAATCCATCGGGCGGGAGATATCCCTCGCCTGGAAGGAGTGAATGGGATCATGAATTGGAGAAAATACGCGGGCCGGGCGCTGTCCCTGGGCCTTTCCCTGAGCCTGGTTGTGGGTGGCCTGGTGTTGGCGGAGGGCGGCTCCAGTGTGGTGGTTACGACGACGAAAAAGAAGAATCAATCCACCGTGACCACGGTGGAAAAGGCGCCCTCCACAGAGCAGGGCGCCCTGAGCGCGGTTTCTACAGATTTGCAGCCCGGAGCCGCCAGCCCGACGGATTTGGCCGCCTTGATAGCCAGCCCGACCGATCTGGCCGCTACCCCTACGGATTTGGCCGCCACGCCCACGGATCTGGGTCTCAGCCTGGCGGATGTGGAGGGGAATTATTCCATCGCGGATCTGATCGCCCTCTTTGGCTCGGCGGAGGATCAGGCCAACCTGGTCGCCAGCCCGACGGATCTGGACGAGGTGATCGTGATTGAGGATCTGAGCTGGATGGCCGCCAGCCCCACGGATCTGGATGAAGTGGTGCTGGTGGAGGAGTTGGGGGCCACGCAGGCCGCCAGTCCCTCCGATCTGGACGAAGTAATCATCATTGAGGATTTAAGCTGGATGAACGCCCTCCCGGCAAATCAGGATGAAGTGGCTTTGGTGGAGGAGCTGGGGGCCACGCAGGCGGCCAGTCCCACGGATCTGTCGGAGGAGATCGTCGTGATTGAGGATCTATCCCCCTTCTACGAATATCCGACGGAGATTGGAACCGCGGCCTCTACCTATCTGGATCCCTGGGCGGAGGGAAACACTTGGGAGGAGGACACCAGCCCGAAGGAAGAGCCCATCGATCAGGACTTTACGGACCTGAAGGTGGGGGACATTATCCGCATGGGCTATTATGAGCAGGATGGCAACGAGGAGAACCTGCGGGAGCCCATCGAGTGGCAGGTGCTTTCCGTCAACAAGCGGAAGAAGGTCGCCCTGGTGACCACCGTCTATGCCCTGGAAACCCTGCCTTATGGCACCTTGGGCAACGAAGCGGAATATGAAGAGCCCGGCTTCAATTGGCAGAATTCTGGCATCCGGCAGTGGCTCAGCGAAGAGTTCTACGATCGTTGCTTTACCGACGCGGAGATTCGGCGAATTCGCCTGGCCTCCAATGTAACCAAGGATCCTTCCGGTCGCTTTACCACCAAGGATTTCGTCTTCCTCCTGAGCCAGGAAGAGGCTAGAAGATATATGAAGTCCACCCAGGGCATGAGCTGCGAGGCCACGCCCTATGTGCTGGCCAAGCTGGGCGCCGATAGCGCCGCCATTGCGGAGGATGGATATTGCCGCTGGTGGGTCCGGGAGCTGACAAAGGCAGTCAAGACGAACAAGAAGGGCGAAAAGGTCAACAATGGCTCGGTCAACGAGGCAGGCTATGTTTATGGCGGCAAGGGCATGGCCAAGTTCCTGCGGAACGAGGGCGCCAAGACCTATGAAGCGGATCAAGCCTTGGTTCGCCCCGCTATGTGGATTCGGTACGATTAAGAAGACGCGCTGATTTGCTCAAATCAGCAGACAAGCATGTAGCATAGGCTGCCCATTTTCAAGACTTTTTCTTGCTCCCTCTCACTGCGGGGGAGCTTTCATGCATAGGCCATAAAGCAATCTGCCCTCCCCGAAAAGGGGAGGGCCAATTTTTGCGCTTGCTTATTGCAGCGAGAAGGTTCGCAGGCCGTCCAGATATCTTTCCACAGTTTCGTATACGACGATGTCTGGATCCTGCGCTGCCAAATCTTCGGCGGAGAAAATATCCTTGTGAATGAAATAGCTTTCGCTGAATTGGCTGGCCAGATAGGGCGCCATGGCCTTGGCGAAGGAATCCCGCAGCACGAAGAGCTTTCGCGCATCCGCGCCAGTGGCCCGGAAAGCGTCGTCCTCTGTTTCGGTCCATCGCAGGGTTTCCATCTGGTGATCTTCGTATCCAGTTAGGATGTATTCCTCATCATATCCCTGCAGCAGCCGCCCCAGATTCAGCATCTGGGCCAGATCCCCGGCCCAGGGCCCTTTTTGCGAAATGGATATCTCTTCGCTGGTGATCTCCGGCAAATCTATGCCCAATTCCTTGCCCAGGGCCCGGGCGGCGATGTATGCCCCCAAAGCGTTCCAATGGGTGTCCGTCCGGTAATACAGGTTTTGGGGAAGCTTCTGCCGGGCGGTCATGATTTCCCCATAGGGGTACACTACGCGGAGATCCGTGTGCTCCCGCAGATATTGATAAACCTGTAGGGCACGATATTCGATAGCCGGTGGGCCATATTGCTCCGGCATATATTCGCTGTAAACCCGCTCCTTGTTCGGCGCGATGAGAATCAGGAACTCCTTGCCCTGCGCCTGGAGAAAATCCCGCTGCCGCAGGCAGTTCTCCGCCAGAGCCTGCAGCTCCTCTGGAGAGTACAGATTCGTCCCCTGATAGCAGGCGATGGCGTCCCCGTCTACGGGGGCGTCATAGAACAGCCATCGCCCCTTCCCTGCGATGACCCGGGTGTTGGCGGAGCGGTGGAAGCAGAAATAGTCAATGCCCGTGTGCAGGGTGATCAGCTGATTGCGGAAGGGAAGATGATCATTGAAGTAATCGCTGAATTTGGCAGGGAAAGCGGCATAATCCGCCAGGGAAAGAGCGGGCCGCTGTGCGAGGGGACGGTTTTCGTGGTTCTCCGTGTCCACGTAGTTCTTCGCGAGCCCCCAGATGCCCCAAAGGAAGCAGATGATCAGCAGAAAGGCCGCCAGGAGGAGGATGCGGCCGATTTTCTTTTCTTTCATGGCGAATCCTCCTAAAACTGGAAATAGATGAAGGGATTGTAGCTGTCCTGAGCGATAGCGGCCAGGCACAGCAGCAGCACGGCGATCAGGAAAAGGGCCTCCAGGACGGAGTGCCGCCAGGCATCCTTCCACCTGTCTGGAATCAATTTTTGCAGCGTTCCCATCCCCGCCAGGGCCAGCAGGAAGGCAAAACCGGTTTTCAGGTCCAGATATTGCCATCTGGGAATGGGATTCGCCAGGTATCGCCAGGGCAGCAGCATCCGGGAAAGGAGCCGAACCCCGTATTCAGTGCTATTCGCCCGGAAGAGCACCCATCCGAAGTGCACCGCCAGGAAGGTGTAAATCCCTCCCAGGGCAGGATGTCGATCCAGAATTTTCTTCCCGCCCATGCGCTCCGCCAGGGAGAAGCAGCCATGGTAAAGCCCCCAGACCAGAAAGGAGACATCCGCTCCGTGCCAGAGCCCCGTCAGGGCGAAGACGATCATCAGGTGCAGCAGCGTGCGGCCCCGGCCCTTTCGATTGCCCCCCAGGGGGATATAAACATATTCCCGGAACCAGGATCCCAGGGAAATATGCCACCGCCGCCAGAATTCGGAAATAGAGGTGGACAGATAGGGATAGCGGAAGTTTTCGGGAATCGTGAAGCCGAACATCTGTCCCAGCCCGATGGCCATGTCCGAATATCCGGAGAAGTCATAGTATATCTGGAAGGTATAGGCCAAGGTCCCGATCCAGGCGGCCAGGGCGTCGATCTGGGTAAAGTGACAGGAATAGATCTGATCCGCGCAGAAGCCCAGGGTGTTGGCGATCAGCACCTTCTTCCCCAACCCGAACAGAAATCGGCGAAACCCGTCGGAGACGCCGATCCAGGAGATTTTTCGCTCCATCAACTGGTGATGAATATCCCGATATTTCACGATGGGTCCGGCGATCAGCTGGGGGAAAAAGGAAATGTACAGCGCCACATTGACCAGATGGGGGGAAGGCTCTGTCTCCCCCCGATAAACATCCACCAGATAGGAGATGGCCTGGAAGGTGAAGAAAGAAATCCCGATAGGAAGGGCGATCTGGGGCACGGGCAGCCAGTTCCGCCCCGCCACATCGTTCAGCAGCCGAACCAGGAACCCCGCGTATTTATAGTATCCCAGCAAGCCCAGATTGCAGCATACCCCCAGCACGAGGGCGACCTTCCGCCCCCGATCTGAAGCCAGGGCCAGCCAGCGCCCAACGCCCCAGTTTAGCAGGATGGAGCCGATCATCAGCAGCACCATTACCGGTTCACCCCAGGCGTAGAAAACCAGGCTGGCGGCCAGCAGAAAGAGATTGGAGTATCTGGTTTTCAGCAGGCAGTTTCCCAGAAACACCAGGGGCAAAAAGCCCAGCAAAAACAGGGAGGAACTGAATACCATCTTTGTAAACCGGGCTCCTTTCTATGAAGTCAAAGGAGTGGGCTCTTGCCCTGCGCTCCTTCCGAATTGTACCGCAGGAAGCAGGTTCTTTCAATCCCCGATTGAAAGAATGCGATGAATTGCGAACTATAGGCCAGCAACGGAAATGCCGGTAAAACCTTCCTTACGGAGCAAGACTAATTTTTACAGCTTGCCAAGGGAAAACGGGGATAGTATAATCGAAAACAAATCCAGCGGAAAGGCTGGGGCGGTTAGCAGGATGAGGGGGAAAGACGGATGAACAACAGCTCCCGCAGGGCGGAAATGAATCAACATTCCAGAAAGATCGTGGCTGTTTCGACCCTGCTTTTCCTGTGTCTGTGGATCGGGGAAGGGAAGCTTTCGAAGCCAGCGGGGGCAGAGGAGATGGCCTTTTCCCGAGACGAATCCACCCTGCCTGTGATTTCCCTTCGGGCGGAGGAGCCCTTGGGAACGGAGGCCCTCCCTGCGAATCTGGAGATCCTGATCCGGGAGGGAAACGGACAGGAAGCCGTGATCGAGACAAAGGTGACCGGCCGGAAAAGCGCCTCCGGCGAGACCATCACCGTCAAATTGAACGCGGATGCGGAGGACGCCGCCTCAGATCTGACCTTGCCGGGCCTGGGCAGCAGCAATGAATGGAAGCTGTACTTGATTCCCCGCGAGGATGTGTTCTCCATGATGTTGGCCTTCCAGATCTGGAACGAGAGCTGCCAGGATCCCCGGCTGCAAATCCCTGCCCAGTATGCTGAGGTAACGGTGAATGATGAATATCTGGGCCTTTGCATTCTGCGGCCGAAGGTAACCCAGGCCTATCGGACGCAGTTGAAAAAGCCTAAGGTGGCGCTGAACACGGACGATATGGACCGGGAGGAGATTCCCCGAACGCTGTACCAGCAATACGCGCCGGAAAACCTGGTGGACATGGCTCTCTATTGCCAGGCTACCTTTGCTTATGCCAATCTTTTTGAGGATATCAAATTCATCAAAACCGCAGAGGATGTTTACTATGTCGTGCCGGGAAAGCCGGAGTATGTCTTCGGCAACCTACCTCGCCGGTATCATTATCTCTCCTGGCAATTCGATCAGCGGGTGCTTTCCGCCCAGGATTTCGGCCTGGAAGGGGAAAAGGCAGAAAATTTCTATGAGACGATGGCGGAAAGATGGAGCGACGCTCGGCTGAGCAATTTGAGTGACAGCAGCATCCAGGCCCTGTTGAACCAGGAACTGGCCATGCTGCGGGATTCGGGATATGCGGCGCGAACCAGTGTCCTGATCGAAACGGAGGAAGGTGCAGATGGAGACGAGATGGAGGCGCAGCTGACCCGCCTGTGGCAGGGGATTCAGTCGCGATTCCAGTATCTGGACGCCTATTATCGCGTGGAATATCCCCTCCCCGAGATGGAGGACGAAGCTGCCCCGCAGGGAATGGAAACTGCGGCCTTCGCGCCGGAGGTGAACGAAAACCAGTCCTTGGCACCCATCGATTATGATCTGTACAATGGCTTCCAGAATATCTTTCTGACCTGGGAGGTGGAGGGAGAAGCTCAGCAGGTGAAGCTTTTCTGTCAGGGATTAAATGCCTATGCCTTTTTGCCCGCCTATGGGTTGCAGACAGAGCTGGATATAGCCTTCGATTCCTCCGAGTATGCCCTGAAAATCGAGGGAAAGAAACCGACGGAATTCCTGCGGGAAAATTCGCTTCAGCCGAATCGAATCTATGACCTGGAAATTACCTACAAGTCCGTTGGCCCTCAGCGAGAGAAGTTGACTTATGCTTTTCAGATTCTTTCCTCCAGCCCCGTGCCCGCTCTCTTTGTGGAAACCTTCAATGGTACCCTGGATTATATCCATCTGGACAAGGAGAATTACGAGCCCGGCAGCTTCCTGTGTGTGGATGAAAATGGGCGGATTGATTCCGCAGGGGAGATGAAGAAATTCCATAAGCGGGGCACCACCTCCTCCTTTACGGTGCAGAAAAGCTATACCTTGGTGGCGTCTGCCCCGGTGGACCTGCTGGGCCTGGGTGCTGCTGCCAAATGGTGCCTGGTGGGCCCGGGCGTGGATCCTACCCAGACCCGGAATGCCATTGCCTATTCCCTGGCCCAGGAGATGGAGCTGGATTTCGCGGTGGATTTTCGGTATGTGGATCTGTATTGCAATGGGGAGTATTGCGGGCTCAAGCTGCTGGTAGAGCCGGTGGAGGTGGGCAGCCATCGGGTGGAGGAGGATCAAATCGATTTCTTGGTGAAGGTGGATAATGTGGACCTGGAATCCAATCACTATTGGGCCATGGATGGCCGGATGGTTCAGGTGCTGTATCCTGCAAATCCTCAGCAGGCGGATCTGGAGGAGCTGCAGCGCCGGACGGATCGGATTCTGCAGATGGTGGAAAGCTGCGATACGCCGGAGAAATTTGAGCGCCTGCAGCAGTATCTGGATGTTAATTCCTTTGCCAAGAAGTATATGATCGACGCCCTGGTGAACGAATGCGACCGGAACGTGGGCAGTACCTTCTATTATTGGAAGGACGGGAAACTATATGCCGGGCCCCTGTGGGATTGCGATCGAGGCAGCGGGGTGGAGATGAACTGGCGGGGAAACTGTCCGAACCTGAACAGCTATTATAACGGCGTCGCGGAAACCCTGATGGTCCATAGCCCGGAATTTCGAGCCCTGATTCAGGAAACCGCCGTCCAATCTGAATCCGCTATCCGTCATTTTCAGACACATGGGCCGGAATGGACGGAAGCCTATGCGGATTCCCAGAGGATGACTGCCCTGCGCTATCCGGAGTATAGCATCCTGGATGCCCAGGGCCTGGTGGATTTCCACGATATTGATGCGGATTTGGCTTATCTGCAGTTTGCCCTCCTGGCTCGCACGGAGCTGCTTTGGGATACCTTCCTCCACCCGGAGGATTATCATCACCTGCTGATTCATTTCGACGAAACCTGCTGGGCTGGGGGCGGAACGAAAATCTATTGGCTGCCCAAAGGAGAGCAGCTCTTTGAAGAAATGCTGCAGGCGTTGCGAATGGCTTCGCAAAAGCAGCGGATCACCTACGAAAACGGCGAAGAAGTTCGGCTGGATCTCCCCGTGACGGGGGACTTGCGGCTGAAGTGTATGGATTGAAAATAGTTTCCAAGGAGGAAGGATGAATCAAGAGAAGAACTTCATCTCAGCGGTGGTGTACGTCCACAACGCGGGGGATAGAGTGGCAGAATTCCTGCGGACCATCCTGCATACGCTGGAAAATAATTTCGTCCACTCGGAAATCATCTGTGTCAATGACGCCTCCGAGGACGACAGCCTGCAAAAGATTCGCGCCGCCAGCGCTGAGGCGAAATCCGCCAGCGTTTCAGTCATCAACATGAGCTATTTCCACGGGCTGGAAATGGCCATGAACGCGGGGGTGGATCTGGCCATCGGGGATTTTGTGTTCGAGTTTGATCACACCTGGCTGGATTTCGACGAGGGCGAGATCATGAAGGCCTATCGCCGGTGCCTGGCGGGCTATGACATTGTCAGCGCTTCCCCCCAGCGGCGGGAGCGGCTTTCCTCCCGGGTGTTTTATCGGATGTTCGATCGGTTTTCTCATTTGAAGTATGAAATGTCCACGGAGAGCTTCCGAATCCTGAGCCGCCGGGTCATCAACCGCATCGGCTCGGAAAACCAGACCGTGCTTTATCGCAAGGCCGTCTATGCCAGCAGCGGCCTGAAGACAGACCAGATTAAATATACGCCCAAAACCAGCGCCGTGCCTGCCGGCGATCGGCGGGAGCGGAGCTATCGGGCCGCCCTGGCGGCGGATTCCCTGATCCTCTTTACGGAATTGGGCTATCGCTTTTCCATGATCATGACGGCCATCATGCTGCTCATCGCGCTGCTGACCCTGGTGTATACCGTTGTGGCATATTTTGCCGTGCATCCGGTGGAAGGCTGGACCACCACCATCCTCTTCCTGTCCGTGTGCTTCATCGGCCTCTTCGGCATCCAGACCATCATCATCAAATATCTGCAGCTGCTGGTGGATATGGTGTATAAAAGAAAACACTATAGCTTCGAAAGCATCGAGAAGCTGACGAAGTGAAAAATCGCGGGGAAGGGGGCAACCGAGATGGGGGCGGAAGGCTTTGACAAAATCATCATCGGGGCGGGGCTATATGGGCTGTACGCGGCCCTGTTCTGCAGCCAGCAGGGACAGCGGGTCTTGGTGCTGGAATGCGATGATCAGCCCTTTCGCCGGGCGACCTATATCAACCAGGCCCGGGTGCATCAGGGATATCATTATCCCCGATCCCTTTCCACGGCGCTGAAATCCGCGGGATATTTTGAACGGTTCAACCGGGACTATGGCTTTTGCGTCCATCGGGAATTTGACCAGATCTATGTTACCTCCAGCCGTTTTTCCTGGACGGATGGCCGGCAGTTTCAGTGCTTTTGCCAGGCGGCGGGGATCCCCTGCCAGGAGCTGTCCCCCGGGGACTATTTCCAGGAAGGAGCCTGCGACGGCGCCTTCCGAACCCGGGAATATACCTATGACGCCATGATTCTGCGGGATTACTTTCTGGAAAAGCTCCGGGAGCAGGGGGATCGGGTGACGCTCCGCTGCGGCGCCCACATTCGTGCCATCCAGCGGAATCGG
>JAFUFB010000017.1 GCA_017470145.1 Clostridia bacterium
AAGAGCATTCCACCAAGTGCAGCTGGTATCTGGTAAAGGCCACCGGAACCACGGGATATTTCTCCAAAAAGTACGTAACTAAGAGATCATCCAGTTCCACTTCCTCTTCTTCCACTACTTCCTCCTCTTCCTCCTCTTCCAGTTCCTCCAAATCCTCCTCCGATGGCACCGCCTCTGTGGGGGATTCCGGCGCGGTGGTTAAAACCATCCAGAAGAAGCTGAAGAGCCTGGGATATTATTCCGGATCCATCGACGGAGACTACGGTTCCGGTACAAAGAAGGCGGTCATCGCCTTCCAGAAGGCCAACGGACTAAAGCAGACGGGGAATGTGAACAGCGCGACCCTGGAAAAGCTGAACAGCGGGGGCTCCAGTAGCTCCTCCAAATCCTCCAGCAGCAGCTCCTCTTCCTCCGCCAGTGCGGGAGATCCCTGTTCCCCCGGGGACAAGGGCGCCGCGGTGAAGGCCGTCCAGAAAAAGCTGAAAAGCCTGGGATACTACACGGGCTCCGTGGACGGGGATTACGGCAACGGAACCAAGACGGCGGTGAAGGCCTTCCAGAAGGCCAACGGCTTGACGGTCAACGGTGTGGCCAACAGCAAAACCATCAGCAAAATGAACAGCTCCAGCGCCAAGAAGGCCAGCTCCGGCGGCGGCGGGAGCAGCAACTACACCACCGAATCCCTGAACTGGTTCAAGCATCCCAACACCATTCCGCATCATGCCAATTTCCAGGTAAAGGACGTGAAGACCGGCAAGGTTTTCAACGTCAAACGCTGGACCGGCGCCAACCACGCGGACTGCGAGCCGGCCACCAAAAGCGATACCGCGATTATGAAAAGCATTTACGGACATTGGAGCTGGAAACGGAGAGCCATCCTGGTAAAATACAACGGCCATGTCTATGCCGCGTCCATGAATGGAATGCCTCATGGCACCCAAACCATCAAAAACAATAACTTCGATGGCCATTTCTGCATCCATTTTACCGGCAGCAAGACCCATGGCTCCAAGAAGGTAGACTCCGCCCATCAGAATTGCATCAAAACAGCGCTGAAGTATACCTGGTAAAGCATTTAAATTCATTCTCCCTCCCAGAAGCTGGGAGGGAATTTTTGATTTTCACTTCCTTTTGTTCCGGGAATGTGGTATAAATATTTGTCCAATAGCCGGACATGAAGGAGGAGAAACATGCTGACGCAGGCGCCAAGAGGCACGAGGGATGTGCTGCCCACCGAGAGCTACCGCTGGCAGTACATTGAGGGAAAGATGAGAGCCGCCGCCGCTCTGGCGGGTTACCGGGAGGTAAGAACCCCGGTTTTTGAGCATACGGAGCTTTTCGCCCGTGGAGTAGGCGATACAACGGATATTGTACAGAAGGAGATGTACACCTTCCAGGATAAAGGAAACCGATCCATCACCTTGAAGCCGGAGGGGACAGCCGGAGCGGCTCGCTGCTTCCTGGAGAGTAATCTTTACGCGGACGCGCTGCCCTGCAAGATGTATTATCTGAACGCGCCCATTTTTCGCTATGAAGCGCCTCAGAACGGGCGACTGCGGGAGCATCACCAGTTCGGTCTGGAGTGCTTCGGCGCCCCGGAAGCCACGGCTGACGCCGAGCTGATCCTGCTGGCCTTCCGGCTGCTGAGTGAGCTGGGGATTCAGAATTTGAGCGTGAACATTAACAGTATTGGCTGCCCGAACTGCCGGCCGAAGTATCATGGCATGCTGAAGGATTACCTGGCGGATCGGGTGGAACATCTGTGCGAGGATTGCAAGAACCGCTTTGAGCGTAATCCGCTTCGGGTGCTGGACTGCAAAAAGCCCGGATGCCAGGCCCAGGTGAAGGACGCCCCCAGCATGCTGGATGTGCTGTGTGATGACTGCAAAGCTCATTTCGAACAACTGCAGGCCTGCCTGGACGCGGCAGGAGTTCCTTATCGGATCAACTCCCGCATCGTTCGCGGCCTGGATTACTATACCAAGACGGTGTTCGAGCTGATTACCACCACCAAGGACGGCAATCTGACGGTCTGCGGCGGCGGGCGGTATGATCACCTGGTGGAGCAGCTGGGAGGCCCGGACCTGCCGGCGGTAGGCTTCGGCATGGGGCTGGAGCGGGTGCTGATGTTGCTGGACGCGGAAGGGATTCAGATTCCGGAACCTGCCCATTATGAGGTGTTTGTGACGTATATGGGAGATCACCGGATCCAGGCTTTCCATCTGGTAGAAAGCTTGCGAAATCAGGGGATTCGCGCCGATATGGATCACTGCGGCCGCAGCCTGAAGGCCCAGTTTAAATACGCCAACAAGACCGGCGCGCCCATCTCCGCCACCATCGGGGATGAGGAAGCGGAAAATGGAACCGTGAAGCTGAAAAACATGGCCACTCGGGAGGAATGCACCGTCCCGGTGGAGGAAGCTGGCGCGCGTATTCTGGAAATGAGGAAGGATGAGGAATAAAGCCATGCAAAACAGAACCCATACATGCAACGACCTGCGGCTCAGCGACGCGGGGAAAGAGGTCCGGCTCAGCGGCTGGATGGAGAATGTAAGGGAGGTCGGTGGAAACCTGGCCTTCGTGGTGCTACGGGATTTTTACGGCACGACACAGCTGGTGATAGAGGATGAAAAGCTGCTGCAGATCGTTGCCGGCCTGAATAAGGAAAGCGTAATTTCCGTCACCGGCGTCGTTCGGGAGCGGGATAACAAGAATCCGAAGATGGCAACGGGGGACATCGAAGTGGTTCCCTCCCAGGTAGAAGTGCTGGGGAAATGCCGCTATAATGCCCTGCCTTTCCAGATCAACCGCAGCCGGGAGGCGGATGAGAGCCTGCGGCTGAAGTATCGGTACCTGGATCTGCGGAACCCGGAGGTCAAAAAGCAGATCATCATGCGCAGCCAGGTGGTGGCTGCGCTGCGCAGCGCCATGATCGACGAGGGATTCTTAGAGATTACCACCCCGATTTTGACCGCCTCCTCTCCGGAGGGGGCCCGGGATTATCTGGTGCCCGCCCGGAAGCATCCGGGCAAATTCTACGCCCTGCCCCAGGCGCCTCAGCAGTTTAAGCAGCTGCTGATGGCCAGCGGCTTCGATCGTTATTTCCAGATTGCTCCTTGCTTCCGAGACGAGGACGCCCGGGGGGATCGGAGCCCCGGGGAGTTCTATCAGCTGGATATGGAAATGGCCTTCGCCTCCCAGGAGGATGTGTTCGCAGTGCTGGAGCGGGTGCTGCCCCCCATCTTCGCGAAATATGGCACCTATCATCGGGCTTCAGAGGCTCCCTTCCAGCGGATTCCCTATCTGGAAGCCATGGAAACCTACGGCAGCGACAAGCCGGATCTGCGGATCGATCTGCGGGTGCAGGACGTGACGGAGCTCATGGACGGCTGCGGCTTCGGCCCCTTCGAAGGGCAGCGGGTGAAGGCGGTAAAGGTGACGGATTTCACCGGAACCCGGAAGCAGATCGACAAACTGTGCGCCGATGTGGAAGTGATCAGCGGCAACAAGGTCTACTGGTTCAAGGTGGACGAGAAGGGAGAAATCGCCGGCGGCATCGCCAAATTCCTACAGGAGCGGAAAGAAAAGGTGATTTCCGAATTGAACCTGACGCCCAATACCCTGGTAGGTCTGACGGCAGGGAAGCTGCTGGCGGCTCAGAAAACCGCTGGCGTGCTCATCAAGCAGCTCGGTTTGATCTGCGATAATCACATTGATCGGGAAAAGTACGAGTTCTGCTGGATTGTGGATTTCCCCATGTATGAAATCGGAGAGGAAAGCGGTGAGTTGGAGTTCTGCCACAATCCCTTCTCCATGCCCAATGGCGGGCTGGAGATTCTGCGCAAGGCCCATAGCGACGAAGTGGATCCTCTCACCATTACCGCCTTCCAGTATGATCTGGTGTGCAACGGCGTGGAGCTAAGCTCTGGCGCGGTCCGGAACCATGACCCGGAGATCATGGTGGAAGCCTTTAGTCTGGTACGGCTGGGCGAAGAGGATGTAAAGGCCAAGTTCCCTGCCATGTACAATGCCTTCTGCTATGGCGCCCCACCTCATGCTGGGATCGCGCCTGGCGTGGATCGGATGATCATGCTGCTGGCTGGGGTAGACACCATTCGAGAGGTCATTCCTTTCCCCATGAACAAAAACGCACAGGATCTGATGATGGACGCGCCAAGCACCGTCGAGCAAAAGCAACTGGATGAGCTGCATATTGCCCTGGTGCCCGTGGAGTGAAGCAGTTGTCAAGGTGAAAAGATTCTGTTATAATGGCTTTCGTGAATTGAGAAACGCCAAAATCAAGGAGGGCCCTGGAAATGGCGAAGAAGAATAATGACCAGATATTGCCCCTGCAGGTGGAAAGTGACGACGAGCCTTCCAGCTCCATCACCTATGCCAACGAAGTCATCGCCATCATCGCCGGCTTGGCTGCCAGCGAGGTGGAAGGTGTTGCTGGGATGGTGAATGTTAACACCGGTCTGAAGGGGAAAAACAAAAATGTTGCCAAGGGTGTCAAGGTAGAGGTCGGGACGGAAGAAGTCAGTGTCGATCTATATCTGAACGTGGAATACGGCACGCCTATTCAACGAGCGGCTCATGACGCTCAGGAGGGCGTCAAGAAATCCATTGAATCCATGACAGGGCTCCATGTCGTTCGAGTAGACGTGCATGTGCAGGGGGTTAGCTTCGAGAAAGAGAATAACCTGTTGCAAGCTGGCGCGGGGAACGCGGTTTTAGAAGCCGGAGAACAGGAAGAGCTAAAACCGACTCCAATAATAGATCAAACCATCGCCGGTAAGGAAGCAGCTTCTCCCATGTCGGTGGATACCACTCCCGCTGGGGAAGCAGAGGCGGCTTCCTCTCCGATAGAGGCGGTGTCGCAGGAAGCGATCGACGACGAAGTCGTCACAGCGGAAGAATAAGCGAATGAACAAGGACAGAGGGAATGCCCTCTGTCTTCGTTCGCTTTTATTCATAAAACTGTTCAAGAAAGGGTTGCGATCATGAGGCTTAGAGTAGCAGATCGGATTCTGGTTGCCGTAGCAGGCTTGTTATTGCTTTGTATATGCACAGGGATTGTAGCTCAGATGTTTTTGAATGTGGACCTCATTCAATTGGCCACAAAAGTGTTCAACAGCGAGCGAACAGAAGTAAGAGTGATCCTCATCGCTGCAGCAGTGCTCCTGTTTTTCCTGGGGATCTATTGCGTGTGCGTGCTGTTTCGCCATCGGAAAAGAAAGGATAAATTTATTCTGCAAAAGAATGACAATGGCGAATTGGCGATCTCCGTAAAAGCCCTGGAAAACATGGTCAATAAATGCCTTGATCAGCATGACGAACTGGATGTTAAAAATCTGTATTTAGAAAATAAAAAAGACGGGCTGCTGATTCGGATTCGGGGGGCCGTGGCCGGGGGAATTAGTATCCCCTTAACAGTCGAAGCCCTGCAAAAGCAAATTCGTCAGTACGTTACTGCATGCAGTGGCGTGGAAGTGAAGGGCATCCGGGTTCAAATCGAGTCCTCTGGGGAGGATGCGAAGGATGCACCCTTTGCCATCGCTGCTCCAGCCGCGCAGCCGCGGTTACAGGAAGCTGTCGAAAAACAAACTTCGGTCCAACAGACTGAAGTGAAATCCGATCCTGAGCCAACGCCTGCCCCTGCAGCGCCACAGGCTGAAGTTGCTCCTGCGCCACAGGTCGTTCCGCCTGTGGATGATGAGGATGAGGACGATGATCGGCCCCTTCATCAGCGGCTATTCAGCACGCAGCCTGAACCCTGTATTGTGCCAGCGCCGCCGGTGGAACCTGAGGAGGATACCAACGCTGAAGAGAATTCTTCCACGCCTGAAAAGCAGGAGCCTACTGCCGAAGCGGATGATGAGAAGCAGGAATCTTCTTTCCAAGCCGATCCTTCCTTTGTTGAATCCCTGAAAGCCTTTGATAATATCGTCACTGGTGAAACGAAGGAGGGCTCTGGTGAATGAATCATTTTAAAAAAGGGAATCCAATCTTTGGGCTGTTGCTTGGGGGCTGTTTTTTCCTGTTGGGCGGCTTAGTCATGTGGATCGGTTTCTGGAAAACCTTGCTGCTGGCCGCGCTATTCGCCCTTGGCTATTTTATCGGAGCAGTGAGCGATAAAGCTGGTTTTGTCAAAGGCGCGGTCGATCGGGTAGTCCCAGACAAAAATAGGAAAGAGGAGACCATTGATTTCCGCAAGGAGATCGAAAAAGCTCAGGACGCGCAGTTTGCTCAGGAAACCAGAGAAGACGTAACGAAAGAATACAGCGAGGATAAGGAATAAACATGTCCAGAATTACGGCAAGAGCAGCAGCGATGCAAATGATCTATGAAAAGCTTTCCGGCGGACAAGGCGGGGAAGAAACGCTGCAGATGGTCTATGATGAACTGCGTCAGGATGGCGTGCCCGGCGTGGAAAGCGTAGGAAAAAAAGAACCTAATCTGGAGGATCGAGCTTACATCACCCGGGTCTTGGAAGGCGTATTGGAGAAGCGCTATCTGATCGACAAAAAGATCGAAAACGCTTCTCAGGGCTGGACCTTGGATCGGATGCCCATGGTTGATCTGACCATCATGCGGCTGGCTGTGTGGGAGATGATGTTTGAGGAAGAAGTGCCCGGCAATGTCTCCATCGCGGAAGCCCTGGAATTGACGGAGCGCTATTCCGATCCAGACGATAAGAAGTTTGTCAACGGCGTATTGGGGACTATTCTGCGCCAGCTGGAGCCCCAGGAATGAATTCGGCTTTCTTAGGGCTGGATACCAGTAATTACCGCACCTCCCTGGCGGTGGTGGATGAAGAGGGAAAGATCCTCCTGAACCAGCGGAAGCTGTTGCCCGTGCCGGAAGGGGAACGAGGGCTGCGCCAAAGCGACGCGGTTTACGCGCACCTGAAACAGCTGAAGCCCATGCTGATGGAGCTGCGCAGGCTGGAAGGAGCCTATTCTCTGCGGGCGGTCTGCGCCAGCGTGGCGCCCCGGGGGCGGGAGGATTCCTACATGCCGGTGTTCGAAGTAGGGGATACCATGGGTCGCGCTGTTGCCAGCGCCATGGGTATCCCTTTCTTTCCGACAGATCATCAACGAGGCCATTTACAGGCAGCCGCTTACGGAACTGAACTGGAAGGGCAGGATCATTTTCTGGCGATTCATCTTTCCGGGGGAACCACTGATCTTTTGTCCCTGGAGGGGGAATTTCTTTGGGAGCTTGGCTCCAGTCTGGATCTGCACGCAGGGCAGCTGGTGGATCGCGTGGGCGTGGCCCTGGGACTGTCCTTTCCCGCTGGGCCGGAGCTGGAAGAACTGGCGGTACAGGGAAGCGGTGGCGGTCGGCTGGGCTGTGCCATGACGGACGGAGATCTATCCTGCCATCTGAGCGGCGCGGAAACCCAGGCCCAGCGATGGATTCAAGAGGGAAGCCTTTCCCAGGAGGAAATCGCCTGGGAGGTGTATGATCTATTAAGCCGAACAGTCGCCCGGATGCTGGCTGCTGGGCAACGAAAAACAGGACAACAGAGGGCGCTGATCTGCGGAGGAATTGCCTCCTCCGCCCTTTTCCGGCGGATTCTGCAGGAAAGACTGCGAAAGCAGCAAAGCCGTTTAAGGGTTATCTTTGGCAGCCCGGAGCTCAGCGGGGACAACGCCGTTGGCGTAGCCCTCATCGGATGGAAAAAATGGAAAGCTGGCCTTGAATCAAGCGGGGTGAAGTTTTAACATGGCAGCACAGATTCTGGATGGAAAAATCATGTCCGAGTGCCTGCGGAGGGAAATTGCAGATCAAGTCTCGCATCTGCAAACCGAAAAGGGGATTGTGCCAGGTTTGGCTGTGATCCTGGTAGGAAATGATCCTGCCAGCGAGATCTACGTCCGCAATAAGGGGAATGGATGCCGCGAGGTAGGTATTTATTCCGAGACCATTACCCTGCCGGAGGACACAACGCAGACAGCTCTGGAAGCTGAGATAGACCGGCTGAATCAGGATCAGCAGATCCACGGGATCCTGGTGCAGCTTCCCCTGCCAAAGCATTTGGACGAGGCCGCAGCCCTGGCTCGCATTCTCCCTGAAAAGGATGTGGACGGGTTCCATCTGCTGAACGCAGGAAAGCTTATGACCGGCGGGATAGGCGTGACGCCCTGTACCCCCAAGGGTGCCCTGTACATGATCCACCAGACTGGGATGGACTTGAGCGGTAAGCAGGCGGTGGTGATCGGCCGCAGCAATATCGTGGGGAAACCCATGGCCTTGCTTTTGCTGCAGGAGAATTGTACAGTAACCATCTGCCACAGCCGAACAAAGAACCTACCGGAGATCACCCGCCAGGCGGATATCCTGGTGGCGGCGGTGGGAAAGGCGGGCTTCGTTACCCCGGATATGGTAAAGCCCGGTGCCATTGTCATCGATGTAGGCATCAATCGGGTGGATGGCAAGGTTCGGGGCGATGTGGATTTTGACGGCGTGAAAGAAGTGGCAGGCTGGATTACACCGGTGCCCGGCGGTGTGGGGAAGATGACCATCACTATGCTGCTGCAAAATACCCTGGAGGCAGCGGAGAGGGCTGGGCAATGATTGGAAGCGAAGGTGTCAGCATCTCCCAGCTGAATATGCTCATCTCCGACACCCTGAAGCGGGAATCCCGGCTGCGGAATATCTCCGTGACGGGGGAGATCAGCGGATTTAAAGACCATTTTGCCACGGGGCATTGGTATTTCTCCCTGAAGGATGAATTCGCTACCATTTCCTGCGTCATGTTTCGGCAAAATACGCTGCGGGCCGCCCTGCGGCCGAAGGACGGAGATCGGGTGACCATCAGCGGCTACGTGGAGATGTTTACCCGAGACGGCAAGGTGCAGCTTTACGCCATGGCCATGAAGCCCGCCGGCCTGGGCAGCCTTTACGAGCAGTTCGAAGCCCTGAAGCAGAAGCTGCAGGGGGAAGGGCTGTTTGATCCCGGCAGGAAAAAGATGCTGCCCCAATATCCGCGAAAGGTGGCGGTGATCACCTCTGCTAGCGGCGCCGCGTTGCATGACATTTTGAATGTTTCCGGTCAGCGGAACCCAGGAATTCCCATTGTGGTTGTTCCCAGCGGCGTGCAGGGCCCCGGTGCGGCGAAAGAGCTTTGCGCGGCCCTGAAAGCTGCACAGGCTCTGCCCCAGGTTGATGTCATTATTCTGGCCCGGGGCGGGGGCTCCCAGGAGGATCTATGGTGCTTTAATGACGAAGAGCTGGCCCGGGCCATTGCCACGTGCCCCGTGCCGGTGGTTTCTGGAGTGGGGCATGAGGTGGATTTCACCATCTGCGACTATGTGGCGGATTTCCGGGCCAGCACGCCCAGCAACGCTGCGGAAGTGGTGTTTCCGGACCGGAGCGAGCTGCGGGAGAAAACAAGATACGCCCGGGCGAGGATGGCCCGGGCCATGAATGAGCGGATCCATGAGGCCCAGCTGCGGACCCATGAGGTGCGGGATCGGCTGCAGCGGCTGTCTCCGGAGCGGCGGATTCACCTGTTGACAGAGCAAACCCATGCCAGCGCTGGAAGGATGGAAGCGGCCATATCCCGGATCCTTACCCAACGGCAGGAAAAGCTACGGATGGATCGGGCCCGAATGGAATTCGAGCTGCAGAAGAAAATGCAAGCAAGCGAAGCGGCGCTGCAGCAGGCCCGGGTTCGGCTGGAAGCGATTTCTCCCTTGAAGGTGCTGGATCGGGGATTTGCCCTGGTATACAATCCCCAGGAACGCATCTTGCCGGACGCCGCCCAGGCAGCCCGGGAGAAAGAAATGACCCTTCGATTCCGGGATGGAAGGGTCGCGGTGATCAGAAAGGAATCTTAATGCGATGGAAGAACAGCTCACCTTTGAACAAAGGCTGAACCAGGTGAAGGAGATTATCGAGGGAATCGAAGGCGGCCAGATGAGTCTGGAGGATTCCGTGCGTCAATTCGAAACCGGGATTCAGGCCCTGAATGGTCTGGAAAAGGAATTAAGCGAGATGCAGCGGCGGGTGACTGTGCTTCTGTCCCGGTCGGACGGAACTACGGAGGAGAAGCCCCTGGAGGACGCCCCATGAGGACAGAAGCGGAATATCGGCAGCTGATCAATGAGAACCTGGAGGCGCAGCTGCACTCCCTGGGAGACATTCCGGAAAAGCTGCGGGAAGCCATGTGCTACAGCCTGCTGGCCGGGGGAAAGCGGCTACGCCCCCTGCTGCTGTTGGCCGCCTGTGAAACTGCCGGCGGTGCGGCGGAGCAGGTCCTTCCCTTTGCCTGTGCCCTGGAGATGATCCACACTTACAGCCTGATTCATGATGATTTACCCGGCATGGACAACGATGATCTGCGTCGGGGGCGGCCCACGAACCACAAGGTTTTCGGAGAGGGATTGGCTATCCTGGCGGGGGACGGGCTGCTGAACGCCGCCATGGAAATCGCCCTGAAGGCCAGCCTGGGGATGGCGGACTTGCGGGGTCTTCGTGCCGCGGAAGCCCTGGCCCGGCATGCCGGGGTGACGGGGATGATCGCCGGGCAGACCATGGATGTTACCATGGAGGGCAGCGCGCCTACACCGGAGCTGGTATCCTACATCCACGCCCATAAGACCGCGGATTTGCTTCAAGCCCCTGTGGAAATGGGCCTGATCCTGGCAGGCGCGGGAGAGCCGGAGCTGGCCCTGGCGCGGGTCTATGGCTTTCATTTGGGTCTGGCCTTCCAAATCATGGATGATATCCTGGATGTGACCGGGGATCCGGCGATCCTGGGAAAGAACACGGGGATGGACGAAAAGAAGCTGACCTGGGTGGCCCTACGGGGAGTGGATGGCGCCCGGGAGGACTTGGCGGAGCATATCCGTCAAGCCGTGGATACGCTTTCGGAGATGCCTTGGGATACATCATTCTTGGAGGAAATAACCTGGGAGAATCTTTCCCGGGTCAGTTAAGGAGGAAGAGGAATCATGTCTATGGATCATTTTCTGGAAGAGGTTGTGGTAAAGCAGCGGAACGCCCTGAATCGAATAATGTATCTGCTCAGTTGGGTGATTATGGTGCTTTCCGCGCTGTTCGCCATGTATGGGCTGCAGGTGGTTTTCAGCGCCTTCAGCATCTATACCGTTGTGTTCACGCTGGTTTTTGCCGGAATTGCAGTATACATCTTCCTGTTCCATGACAAGCTGCTGACCGAGTATGAGTACACCTTCACCAACGGCGCCCTGGATTTCGCCGAGGTGTACAACAACAAGAAGCGCAAGAGTCTGGGCAGCCTGAACGTAAAAACCGTGGACGCCTTCGGCAAGGTCAGCAGCGGCTCCTTCCAACGCTATCTGAAGACGCCGGGCGTCAAGCGGATGAACTGGTTTTTAAACCGGGAAGCCGAACTGTACTACTTCTATTTCTCCAAGGACAGCAACAAGAAGATGATCATCTTTGAACCCAGCGAGGAGATGGTAGGGATGATCAAGCAGTACATTCCCCGGGGAGTTTATCAGGAAAATTGACAGGGGATGCGCTGAGGTTAATCAGCCCGCATCTCCCAAATCATTTGGAAAGAGGCCAATGCATTGAAGGAATTATTACTGGTACGCTATGGCGAAATCTTCTTAAAGGGGTTAAATCGTCCCTATTTCATCCGAGCCCTGATTCGTAAGATCCGGTATGCCCTGCGGGGGACGGGGTCCAACGTATGGGTGCATGACGGTCGGATCTTCGTGGAGGGCTTTGAGGATCTGGAGCTGGTGATCGACCGGGTCACCCGGGTTTTCGGCGTCCACAGCGTCTGCCCCGCGGTAGAAATGCCCAAGGAAGATTTTGACGCTCTCTGCCGGCAAGCCATCAGCATGATGGCGGACATGAAGGGGACCTTTAAGGTCAACGCCCGGCGCAGCGACAAGCGGTATCCCATGAATTCCCCCCAGATCAACATGGAAATGGGCGGTAGAATACTGGAAGCGAACCCACAGCTAAAGGTGAATGTCCATGATCCCGAGCATGTTTTGAACGTGGAAATTCGGGATCAGGCCTACCTGTATGTAAAGGTGATTCCCGCCGTGGGCGGCATGCCTGTTGGCACCAACGGCAACGCTACCCTGCTGCTCTCCGGCGGCATCGACAGCCCAGTGGCGGGGTGGATGATCGCCAAGCGGGGCGTCCAGATCAACGCGGTGCATTTCCACTCCTATCCCTACACCTCCGAGCAGGCAAAGGAAAAGGTGCTGGATTTGGCCCGAAAGCTGAGCTACAGCTGCTGCGGCATTAAGGTACACATCGTCCCCTTTACGGAAATTCAGCTGCAGATTCGGGATCATTGCCCCGAGGAATACACCACTCTGATCATGCGCCGGTTCATGATGCGCATTGCGGAAAAAATCGCGGAACAAACGGGGAGCGGCGCCCTGATTACCGGAGAAAGCATTGGACAGGTGGCCAGCCAGACCATGGAGGCTCTGGAGACCACCAACAGCGTGGTTTCCATGCCGGTGTTCCGGCCCCTGATCGGCTTCGATAAAAGTGAAATTATCGACATCGCCAAGAAAATCGACACCTATGAGCTCAGCAGCCTGCCCTATGAGGACTGCTGCACCATCTTTACCCCCAAGCATCCCGCCACCCGCCCCAAGAAGGACAAGGTGGCCGAGGCGGAGCAGAAGCTGGAGGGGGAGACCCTGATCGCGGCCGCCCTGGCCGGGGTGGAGGTTGTTCAGGTGTAAAACCAAAAGAATCACTTGTCATAAAATTGGCAATGTGGTATGATGCTTCCGGTCCATCCGGCAGAAGCTCCAAAGGCTGCTTTCCCGAGAGGGATTCGCGCATAGATTCAGTTTTAATTTTATTAAAGGAGTGTGTGTTTCATGGCTAAGAAGACAATTGACGACATTCAGGTCTCCGGAAAAAGGGTGCTGGTTCGCTGTGACTTTAACGTCCCCATGAAGGACGGGAAGATCACCAATGACAAGCGGATCGTCGCCGCGCTGCCCACGATCAAAAAGCTGATCGCCGATGGCGGCAAGGTGATCCTGTGCTCCCATCTGGGCAAGCCGAAGAACGGCCCGGAAGAAAAGTTCTCCCTGGCGCCTGTGGCGGCCCGTCTGAGCGAGCTGCTGGGCCAGCCCGTGGTTTTTGCCAACGATGACAATGTGGTGGGCGAGAACGCCAAGGCCGCCGTGGCCGCCATGAAGGATGGCGATGTGGTGCTGCTGCAGAACACTCGCTTCCGCAAGGAAGAGACCAAGAATGTGGAAGAGTTCAGCAAAGAGCTGGCTTCCCTGGCGGACGCCTATGTGGATGACGCTTTTGGATCCTGCCATCGGGCGCACTGCTCCACCGCGGGCGTGACGGCTTACACCAGCCCCAACGTTGCCGGCTATCTGATCGGCAAGGAGCTGTCCATCATGGGCAAGGCGCTGGAAAATGCGGACCGTCCCTTCGTGGCGGTGCTGGGCGGCGCGAAGATCGAGGATAAGCTGAACGTGATCAACAATCTGCTGGAAAAGGTGGATACTCTGATCATCGGTGGCGGCATGGCCTTCACCTTCCTGAAGGCGAAGGGATACGAAGTTGGCAACAGCCTGCTGGATGAATCCAAGATCGACTACTGCAAGGATATGATGGCCAAGGCCCAGGAGAAGGGCGTGAAGCTGCTGCTGCCTGTGGATACCGTTTGTGTCAAGGCTTTCCCAGATCCCATTGACGGGCCCGTGGAGACCGTGACCGCGGACGCAGATCAGATCCCCGCGGACATGGAAGGCGTGGATATTGGCCCCAAGAGCCGCGAACTGTTCGCCGAGGCGGTGAAGAGTGCGAAGACCGTGGTCTGGAACGGCCCCATGGGCGTGTTCGAGAATCCCACCCTGGCCAAGGGCACCCTGGCAGTGGCGCAGGCCCTGGCGGATTCCGAAGCGGTGACCATCATCGGCGGCGGCGACAGCGCGGCGGCCGTGGAACAAATGGGTCTGGGCGACAAGATGACCCATATCTCCACCGGCGGCGGCGCCTCTCTGGAATTCCTGGAGGGCAAGACCCTGCCTGGCGTGGCTTGCCTGGACGAGAAATAATTTGATTGAAACGCAAATCCGCAGTTCCTTCCAAGGGCTGTGGATTTGCCATGTTTAACTGCGGCTGAAAAGGCCAGGCTCGGACCTGGAGCCTTTTGGGTCGCCACCCAAATCGATTAAAGGAGAGCAAGGACATGCGTAAACCGATTATCGCGGGAAACTGGAAGATGAATAAGACGCCGGCGGAAGCGGAAGCCCTGGTCAACGAGCTGAAGCCCCTGGTGAAGGACGCGGCTTGCGACGTGGTGGTCTGCGTTCCCGCCGTGGATTTCGCGGCTGTGAAGAGCGCCATCGAGGGCAGCAACATCCATCTGGGCGCCCAGAACGTTCACTTCGCGGCCAGCGGCGCCTATACCGGCGAGCTGAGCGCGGATATGCTGAAGGCTGCCGGTGTGGAATATGTCATCATCGGCCACAGTGAACGCCGTCAGTACTTCGGAGAAACCGATAAAACCGTGAATCAGCGGGTACGGGCCGCGGTAGCCGCCGGGCTGAAGGTGATCCTCTGCGTGGGCGAGAACAAAGAGGAGCGGGAAGCGGGCTACACCGATGCCCTGGTGGAATATCAGACCCTGATCGCCCTGAACGGCCTGACGGAAGCGGAAGTGTCTGAGGTGATCATCGCCTATGAGCCAGTCTGGGCCATCGGCACCGGACTGACCGCCACCGATGAGCAGGCCAATGAAACCATCGGTGTGATCCGTAAGGCAGTAGCCCGGAAGTATGGCAGCGACATCGGAGACAAGATTCGCATTCAGTACGGCGGCAGCATGAATCCCAAGAACGTGAAGGGGCTCATGGCCCAGCCAGAGATTGACGGCGGCCTGATCGGCGGTGCCAGCCTGAAGGCGCCGGATTTCAGCCTCGTGGTGAACTACGACAAATAATTCCCTTGGAGAAAGCTCCCCCTGTCCGGAAATTCTGGGCAGGGGATTTTTTTCATGGAATGAAATATCGAATTGTTAAAAAAATATTAAATTCGGAAAGAATTATTTTTCTCACTTGCGAGCCGCTCCCTTCATGCTTATAATATATTCTGGCATGAATTGGACAAACATTCGTGCTGAAGGAGATTATTTACATGAAAAAAGTACAGTTTACCGAAACCGTCCTGCGGGACGCGAATCAGTCCCTGATGGCCACCCGGCTGCCCTACGCCGATTATGAGGAGATTCTCCCCGTGATGGACAAGGCCGGGTATTACTCCGTGGAGTGCTGGGGCGGCGCCACCTTCGACAGCTGCCTGCGGTACCTGAACGAGGATCCCTGGGAGCGGCTGCGGAACATCCGCAAGAACATGCCCAACACTCGGCTGCAGATGCTGCTGCGGGGGCAGAACCTGCTGGGCTACAAGCACTATCATGACGACGTGGTGGAAAAGTTTGTGGAGCTGAGCATCAAGAACGGCATCGACATCATCCGGATTTTTGACGCGCTGAATGATTTCCGCAATCTGGGGACCGCCCTGGCCGCCACCAAGAAATACGCCACGCCCCGGACCATCGCTTCCGGTTGCATCAGCTACACCCAGAGCCCGGTGCACACGGTGGACAAGTACGTGGAAATGTGCAAGGAACTGGTCAAGATGGGCTTCGATACCCTGTGCCTGAAGGATATGGCTGGCACCATGAGCCCCTACGAAGCGGAGCATCTGATCAAGGGGATCAAGGACGCGGTGGGGGATGTTCCCGTGATCCTGCATACCCACTGCACCACCGGCATGGCCTACATGACCCTGACCAAGGCCATTGAGAGCGGCGTGGACGTTATCGACACCGCCACCAGCTGCTTCTCCAACGGAACCAGCCAGGCCGCCACGGAGACCATGTTCTACGCCCTGCAGCAATACGGCATTGAGACGGATCTGAACGAAAAGGTCATCAACCAGGTGAACGATTTCTTCAAACCCGTGAAGCAAAAGTACATCGACAGCGGGCTGATTAACCCAAAGTCCATGGCGACAGATTCTCAGGCCCTGGTGTACAAGGTTCCTGGTGGCATGCTGAGCAACATGATTGCCAATCTGAAGGACATGAACGCCATGGACAAGTTTGACGAGGCGCTGGTGGAAATCCCCGCCGTTCGCAAGGATCTGGGGTATCCGCCTTTGGTGACCCCCTTGAGCCAGATGGTGGGCAATCAGGCGGTGACCAATGTGCTGGTGGGCGAGCGGTATAAGAACATCTCCAACGAGGTGAAGAATTACTTCCGCGGCGAATACGGCATCGCCCCCGCCCCTGTGGATAAGGCCCTGGAGGAGAAGATTCTGGGCGCCGGCGGAAAGCCGGTGGACTGCCGGATCGAAGACAGCAAGCGTACCGGGGATGATTTCAAGAAGGCCAAGGAAGCCCTGGGGGATCTGGCGGAAACCCCGGAGGATATCATGAGCTATATTTGTTTCCCGGCCCAGGCAGAAAAGTTCCTGAAGGATCGGAAGGCGGCCCGGGAAAAGAAAGTGACCTACACCATCGTCGAGGCGTAAAAAGGAGGACGACAAACCAATGGAAGTCAAAGGTGAAATGCTCTCCACAGGCGTCGCGCTGGTGAACGCGGTGCTGGGATACGCGGTGGTTTTCATCGGCCTGGCGCTGTTGATGACGCTGATCATCATCGTCGGCAAAATCATGGTAGCCCGGACGAAGAAATCCATCGACAAGGCGGCGGCCACGCTGGCAGCTACAGCCAGCCCCGCTGCTCAGTCGGTGCAAGCCGCTGCGCCCCAGGCGGAAAAGAAGCTGGCGCCCGGCAGCGCCGGGGAGGTCAAGCTGTATGACACCGATCCCCGGGACGCAGCCCTGATTATGGCGATTGTGGCAGATAAGCTGCAGAAGCCCCTGAACGAACTTCGTTTCGTATCCATTAAGGAGGTTAAGTAACATGAAATATAAAGTAACTCTGAAGGGAAAAACCTATGAAGTCGAAGTCAACCAGGGCGAAGCCATGATCCTGGATGAATACGAGGCCATTGCCCCGGCGCCTGCCGCTGCGGCGGCACCGGCGGCCCCGGCCGCTGCCCCGGCGGCTCCTGCCGCGGCTCCGGCGGCTCCTGTGGCGCCCGCCGCGGGTGAACAGGTGGTCTCTCCCATGCCTGGCACCATCGTGCGCATCAATGTGAAGGTGGGCCAGAGCGTGAAGAGCGGGGAAGTACTGGCGGTGCTGGAAGCCATGAAGATGGAAAACGAAATCATGGCGCCCCATGACGCCACTGTAGCCCAAGTGCTGGTGGACTCCGGCACGAAGGTGGATTCCGGCACGCCCCTCCTGGTGCTGAACTGATAGGGAGGGCTGAGATGAACATTTTAGAATCCCTTGGCAAGCTGGTTCAAGAATCCGGCTTTGCCATGATGTTTACGGGCGATGGCTGGAAAAACCTGGTCATGATCATCATCGCCTGCGTGCTGCTTTACCTGGGTATCAAGAAGCAATATGAACCCCTGCTGATGGTGGGCATCGCCATGGGCTGCCTGCTGGCCAATGTCAGCGCCCTGGGCGGCTTTTCCGAAGCGCTGTATCATCAGGAGCTGTGGGATGAATTCCTGACCGAGGGCGGCGCGCACTATCACAGCTACGGCTATATTTTGGCCAACGGCGGGCTGATCGACATTCTGTACATGGGCGTCAAGGCGGGCCTATATCCCTGCCTGATCTTCATCGGCATCGGCGCCATGACCGACTTTGGTCCTCTGATTTCCAATCCGAAATCCCTGCTGCTGGGCGCTGCGGCTCAGTTCGGCGTGTTTTTCGCCTTCTTTGGAGCCACGCTGCTGGGCTTCAACGGCAATGAAGCGGCCTCTATCGGCATCATCGGCGGCGCGGACGGCCCCACCGCCATTCTGACCACCACAAAGCTGGCTCCCCATCTGCTGGGGCCCATCGCTGTGGCGGCTTACAGCTACATGGCGCTGATTCCCATGATTCAGCCTCCGCTGATGAAGGCGCTGACCACCAAGGAAGAGCGCAGCGTCAAGATGGAACAGCTGCGGGTAGTCAGCAAGACCGAAAAAATCCTTTTCCCGATCATCGTAACCATCTTTGTGGTGCTGTTGCTGCCCTCCACCGCGCCTCTGATCGGCTGCCTCATGTTTGGCAACCTGCTGAAGGAAAGCGGCGTCACCGAGCGGCTCAGCGACGTGGCTCAGAACGCCCTGATGAACATTGTGACCCTGTTCCTGGGCATCAGCGTGGGCGCCACCATGGTGGGCTCCAACTTCCTGAGCCTGCAGACGATCTATATCGTCGTGCTGGGCCTGATCGCCTTCTCCTTCAGCACCATCGGCGGCCTGCTGGTGGGCAAGCTGATGTACAAGCTGAGCGGCGGAAAGATCAATCCGCTGATCGGCTCCGCCGGCGTGTCCGCGGTGCCCATGGCGGCCCGGGTCAGCCAGAAGGTGGGTCAGCAGGAGAATCCCTCCAACTTCCTGCTCATGCATGCCATGGGGCCCAACGTAGCGGGTGTCATCGGCTCTGCCATCGCGGCCGGCTTCCTGATGAGCGTGTTCGGCGGCTGATGAGCTGTTTCAAAGGCGTTGGAAACGCCAAATTGGCGGAAGGGGATTATGTGAAGAACAGCTGAATATTGACAGATTCTTCACAAGAATTGGTTGAACTTTTTCCCCAGAGGGAATATAATAAAAGACGGCGGACGGGCCCTGGAAAGGGTAATGTAAACGGCCGCTGAGAAAGAGGTATTTACAATGGCGAATCTGGATTTGACCCAGTATGGGATTACCGGGACCACCGAGATCGTGCACAATCCGTCCTATGAAGTGCTGTTCGCGGAAGAGAACAAGCCTGAGCTGGAAGGCTATGAAAAGGGACAGCTGACCGAGCTGGACGCCATGAACGTCATGACCGGGATCTACACCGGCCGCAGCCCCAAAGACAAGTACATCGTCATGGACGAGAACTCCAAGGACACCGTGTGGTGGACCACGGAGGGCTACAAGAACGATAACCATCCCCTGAGCGAAGAGAACTGGGCCATCCTGAAGGATCTGGCGAAGAAGGAGCTGAGCGGCAAGCGCCTGTTCGTTGTGGACGCTTTCTGCGGCGCCAACAGGGATACCCGCATGGCCGTCCGCTTTATGATGGAAGTGGCCTGGCAGGCTCATTTCGTCACCAATATGTTCATCAAGCCCACCGCGGAGGAGCTGGAGAACTTCAAGCCTGATTTCATCGTCTATGCCGCCAGCAAGGCCAAGGTGGACAATTACAAGGAACTGGGCCTGAATTCTGAAACCGCCGTGGCCTTCAACATCACCAGCCGGGAGCAGGTGATTCTGAACACCTGGTACGGCGGCGAAATGAAGAAGGGCATGTTCTCCATGATGAACTACTATCTGCCGCTGAAGGGCATCGCCGCGATGCACTGCTCTGCCAACACCGATATGAACGGTGAGAACACTGCCATCTTCTTCGGCCTGTCCGGCACCGGGAAGACCACCCTGTCCACCGATCCCAAGCGTTTGCTGATCGGCGATGACGAGCACGGCTGGGACGACAACGGCGTGTTCAACTTCGAGGGCGGCTGCTATGCCAAGGTTATCAACCTGGATAAGGATTCCGAGCCCGACATCTACAACGCTATCCGTCGGGACGCGCTGCTGGAGAACGTGACGGTGGACGAAAACGGCAAGATCGATTTTGCCGACAAGAGCGTCACCGAGAATACCCGGGTTTCCTATCCCATTGATCATATCGAAAAGATTGTGAAGCCCATCTCCGCTGGCCCCGCCGCCAAGAACGTGATCTTCCTGAGCGCGGACGCTTTCGGCGTGCTGCCCCCCGTGTCCGTGCTGACGCCGGAGCAGACCAAGTATTACTTCCTGAGCGGCTTCACCGCCAAGCTGGCTGGCACCGAGCGGGGCATCACCGAGCCCACGCCCACCTTCTCCGCCTGCTTCGGCCAGGCCTTCCTGGAGCTGCATCCCACCAAGTACGCAGAAGAGCTGGTGAAGCGCATGGAAATGAGCGGCGCCAAGGCCTATCTGGTCAACACCGGCTGGAACGGCACCGGCAAGCGGATCTCCATTAAGGATACCCGCGGCATCATCGACGCCATCCTGAACGGCGATATTCTGAACGCCCCCACCAAGCAGATTCCCTACTTCAACTTCGAAGTGCCCACCGAGCTGAACGGTGTGGACACCGGCATTCTGGATCCCCGGGATACCTACGAAGACAAGTCCCAGTGGGAAGAGAAGGCCAAGGATCTGGCTGGCCGCTTCATCAAGAACTTCGTCAAGTACGAAAGCAATGAAGCCGGCAAGGCCCTGGTGGCGGCTGGTCCTCAGCTGTAAGAGACACATCCCGCGCCTCCCTCCGAGAAATCGGCGGGAGGCCTTTTTATATGAAAATCCCTCCCGGCAGAGGAGGGATACAGCAAGACTCGATGAAAATAAGGGGCACAACCTACAGCGTAGCGGCCATGACAGCTTTGATGGTATGCATGCGGTTTTCCGCTTCATCGAAGACGATGGAAGCATCACTTTCAAACACCTCGTCCGTCACCTCCATGCAATCGATGTCAAATTTCTCATGGATCTGAACGCCAATGGTGGTTTTCAGATCATGGAAAGCGGGCAGGCAATGCATGAAACGGCTCTGGGGCCCTGCCAGGGCCATCAGCTTTTTGGTAATGCGATAGGGGGTTAGATCTTGAATCCGCTGGGCCCAGACCTCGTCGGGTTCTCCCATGGAAACCCATACATCCGTATACAGCACATCCGCCCCAGGCACCGCGGAGGCAGGATCCTCGTTGAATTCAATAACCGCGCCGGTTTCCTGAGCGATGGCCTGGCATTGGGCAATCAGCTCCGGGGCAGGCTGATACGCTTTGGAGGTACAACCCACAAAATGCATGCCCATCTTGGCACAACCTACCATCAGGGAATTGCCCATATTGTAGCGGGCGTCCCCCAGGTAGACCAGCTTCTTTCCCTTCAAGGCGCCAAAATGCTCTTGAATGGTCAGGAAATCGGCCAGGATCTGAGTGGGGTGAAATTCATTGGTCAAGCCATTCCAAACGGGAATACCAGCACATTTAGCCAGCTCCTCCACGATTTCCTGGCCATAGCCCCGGTATTCAATACCATCATACATGCGCCCCAGCACCCGGGCGGTATCCGCAATGCTTTCCTTCTTGCCGATTTGGCTTCCGGAAGGATCCAGATAGGTTACGTGCATTCCCAAGTCATGAGCCGCGACTTCAAAGGCGCAGCGAGTACGGGTGGAGGTCTTTTCAAAAATCAGCGCGATATTTTTTCCGGGATAAAGCGGATGGGGAACCCCGTTCTTTTTTTGTGCCTTCAGCTCCGCCGCCAGGTCCAGCAAGCCCTGAATCTCGGTGGGGGACAAATCCAGCAGCTTCAGAAAATGCTTCTGGGAAAGATGAAACATAGCGAAACTTCCTCCTGAAAAACAAGATGCGGATATTATACCGAGCATCTCCCACTTTGTCAATGCATAAATATGCAACAAATAACTAATAATTATGCGCATTATATGCATTGAATATACACTCTCGGAAAACAACCATCCGGGAATCCAAAATGATTTTGCTAATCCTGTTGCAAACACAAAGAATTTGTGCTAAACTGCATGTATGCAAAAGAAAGGAGGCGCCTGGAGTGAGAGAGAATGTCGCCGAGATGGTGAACGCGTCCGGCCGTCCTTTTGGAGAGCTGATCCGTGAATATCGCCGGCGTAGTCACCTGAGTCAGGAACAATTAGGCGCGCTGGTGGGGATAAAGAAGAATGCCGTCGGTGCCTGGGAAGCAGGGCGCAGCCGGCCCGATGTAGCTAGCATCCCTGTGCTCTGTAAGGCCCTGGGGATTCCGCTGCACGTTTTTTTCGGCATGGCGGAGGATCTGGACACCTTCCATCTCAACGAGCGCTTTTCCCGCCTGACCCCCTACAATCGCCAGGTGGTTCTGCGGCAGATGGATACGCTGTACGAGCTGCAAAGCCGGGAGGAGGTTCCTTCCCTCCGTCCCTTGGTTCGCCTTTTCCACAGCGAGCTTTCCGCTGCCGCGGGCCCGCTGTCCTATATTGAAGAAGCCCGCGGGGAAATGATCTACCTGGCCGCGGATGAGATCACCAGCAAGGCGGATGAAATCATCCGCGTCAGCGGTGACAGTATGGAGCCCTCCTTTGAGGACGGGGATCAGGTGCTGGTGCAGCATGTGGACCGGGTTCAGGAAGGGGAAATCGGCATCTTCGTCAATGGCGACGCCGGATATATCAAGGAATACCATCGGGACGGACTGTACAGCCATAACCCGAGATACGCGCCCATTCGCTTCTCAGAAAGCGATTCCGTTCGCTGCGTAGGTCGGGTGCTGGGGAAGCTGCGGCCGGATCAGCGGGCCACCATGGAAGAGATTGCCGCCTTTGGAGGGAATCGACTGTAAACGAAATGATTCGATACCCCTTTTTTGATGGTAGGGCTTGCAATCCATGGAGATGTCATGTATATTGTTCTCCGGTGTCAGTTGTCTGTCGCCGGAGATTTATTTTATCAGGTGGAACAGAGCAATCCTCTGATTTCACCCAAATGGAGGCAAATCAAATGGAAAGACCCAACGCGTGGAAAGCGTATGAAGAAAAGGATCTGGCCCAGGTGAAAGCCATTGGGGAGGATTATCGCCAAATGCTGAGCCAGGGGAAGACGGAGCGGGAATGGACTCGGGCCCTGATCGCCCGTCTGGAAAAGGCCGGATATGTGAATCTGGATCAGGTGATCGCGGAGAATCGTGCCTTAACGGCGGGGGACAAGGTCTATGCCAACCGGATGGGCAAGGCGGTGCTCTCCTTCCATCTGGGCGAGGATGCCCTGGAAAAAGGGATGAACATCGTGGGCGCCCATATTGACTCCCCCCGGCTGGATTTGAAACAGAACCCCCTCTATGAGGACGCAGACATGGCTTATGGGGATACCCATTATTACGGCGGCATCAAGAAGTACCAGTGGGTGGCTCGACCCCTGGCGCTGCACGGTGTGGTGGCGAAAAAAGACGGCGCTGTGGTGGATCTGGTTATCGGCGAAAAAGAGGATGATCCGGTGGTAGGCATCAGCGATCTGCTGCCCCATTTGGCCATGGATCAAATGGGCAAGAAGATGTCCGAAGGGGTTTCTGGAGAGGATTTGGATCTGATCCTGGCGGGCCAGCCGCTGAAGGGCGCGGAGAAGGAAGCGGTGAAAGCCACTCTGCTGCAGATTCTGAAGGACGAGTACGGCATGGAGGAGGAAGATTTCATCTCCGCGGAAATCGAAGTGGTTCCCGCCGGCCCCGCCCGGGATTTTGGATTGGATCGCAGCATGATTCTGGGCTATGGACATGACGATCGGGTATGCGCCTACGCGGAGCTGAAAGCCATCGAGGGCATTGATCATACCCCGAAGGCGACGGTTTGCGGCATGTTTGTGGACAAGGAAGAGATCGGCAGCGTCGGCGCCACCGGTATGCGGGCCAATTATCTGGAAAACGCGGTGGCGGAAATCCTGAACCTGCTGGGCGACTACAGCGAGCTGAAGGTGCGCCGGGCCCTGCAAAACAGCCGAATGCTTTCCTGCGACGTCAGCGCGGGGTTCGATCCGCTGTATGCCTCCGCCTTCGAAAAGAAGAATGCCGCCTATCTGGGCCGGGGCGTATGCTTCAATAAGTTCACCGGCAGTCGGGGCAAGAGCGGCTCCAACGACGCCAACGCCGAATTCATGGGCAAGCTGCGGGGCATTATGGACAAGAATCAGGTCCGCTGGCAGACGGCGGAGCTGGGCAAGGTGGACGTGGGTGGCGGCGGAACCATCGCCTACATCTGCGCCCTGTACGGCATGGAGGTCATCGACAGCGGCGTGGCCGTGCTGAGCATGCATGCTCCCGCTGAAATCATCAGCAAAGCGGATCTGTACGAAGCGGTCAAGGCCTATCAGGCTTTTATGCTGGAAGCATAAGTTTTTCTCCTGCCTTCCCCTCACAGAATGCGGGAAGCAACAAAAGAAGATCCCTTCTCTTTTTCGGAAGGGAGCTTCTTTTGTTGTGCTTATGATTAGGACAGCATGGCCGCGCCGATGATGCCGGCTTCCGCGCTGAGGGAGGCGATTTCCACCTGGGGCAGGGGCTGATCGTTGAACAGCACGTATTTGGGATACTCCGCCCGGATGGCATCCAGCAGTAGGCTGCCTGCCTTGCTGACGCCGCCCCCCAGGATGACCACCTCGGGATCCAGGAAGTTCACCACCCCGGCGATGGCCTGGGAAAGATAGGATACATAGCGCTGGAACAGCTCTTTGGCCACGGCGTCCTCCTGGCGTACCGCATCGAAGACCATCTTGGCGTTGATCTTCTTTGGGTTGCCCTCCGCCAGCTTCAGAATTAGAGAATCCGGATGTTTAGCCACCGCCTCCCGGGCCATGCGAATCATGGCGGTGGCGGAGCAATAGGTCTCCACACAGCCATGGTTGCCGCAGGAGCAGGGCTCGCCGTCCAGCTTCAAAATCATGTGGCCCAGCTCGCCGCCGATGCCGTGATGGCCCTTCCAGACCTTCCCGTTGATAATGATTCCGGAGCCAATGCCGGTCCCCAGGGTAATGAACACGCTGGAGGAGGTACCGGCGCTGATGCCGGCTACGCTTTCCGCCAGGGCAGCAACGTTAGCGTCGTTGTCCACAAAGAAGGGTTTGTCGATCCGCTTCTGGAACTCCTGCCGCAGGGGTGTATACTTCCAGCCCAGATTGGTGCAGTCGATAACCGTACCTGCCTCGTTGGCGATGCCAGGGATGCCCGCGCCGATGGAAGCCACATTCTCCATGGTCAGGGCTGGATTGATCTGGGGATCCAGCAGGGAATGGATGCAGTCCACCATCTGCTGCACCTGATCCTCAAAGGGGATATCCGTCCGGGTGGGGATGGACGCCTGCGCGATGATCTGATTGCTTTCGTCCACCGCGCCAATTTGAATGCCTGTGCCTCCGATGTCAAGTCCGATTCTGATCATGGAATAAATCCCTCCTCATGATGATGTGTTTGATTCATATCCGCCGGAGCGGACTGAAAAATCCGTTGATTCAAATTCCGGGCCGCGTGATATCCCATGCGCTTCAGGCTGAGGTTCCGGGCGGCCACCTCGATAATAATAGCTAAGTTTCGCCCGGGGCGGACGGGCATCATCTGGCGAATAATGGGCACGCCTAAGATCTCCATGGTTTCATCATTCAAACCCACCCGGTCATAGAATTTGTTCTCATCCCAGGCCTCCAGCTCCAGCACCAGATCGATGGTTTTAGAATTGGTCACGGCGCTGACGCCGAACATGGCCTGTATATCAATGAGCCCAATGCCTCGAATTTCCATCAGATGGCGGATAGCGTCCGGACAGGTGCCAATGAGCCGATTCTCTGATACCTTGCAGATATCCACTACATCGTCCGCCACCAGCATATGCCCCCGCTTCACCAGCTCCAGGGCGGCTTCGCTTTTGCCAACGCCGCTTTTGCCGGACAAGAAGACGCCCACACCATATACATCCATCAGCACCCCATGGCGCAGCTCATGGGGCGCCAATTCTCGGGAAAGATAATGAATGGTCAGGGCGGTGAAACGGCTGGTGGCCATGTTCGTCAGGAACACGGGCACATTGGCCGCGCCGGCCAGAGCCAGCATTTCTGGCGGAGGCGTCAGCCCCCGGCAGATGATGACGCAGGGCAGGGAATAATCGAAGTATTTTTTCAAAACCGTGATTCGTTCCTTCGGCTCCTGCTGCTCCAGATAGGCCATTTCCACAATGCCGATGATCTGGGGCCGATCCCAGGCGAAATGCTCGTAGAAGCCGCAAAACTGCATGCCGGGGCGGTTTAAATCCGGTGATTCGATGTTCAGCTCTTCCCGAGTGGTTTCCACCAGGCAGGTGAGCCCCAGATCCCGTTGAAATTTCTCAGTTCGGATCAAATTTTCTCCTCCCAGTACAATTTTTCCAGATAGGCGGCTACGCCGTCCTCCTGATTGCTGCCGCATACGTCGTCACAAAGCGATCGAAGCTCCGGGCGCCCGTTGCTCATCAGCACGCCTCGGCCCGCGGCCTGGAGCATGGAAAGATCATTCAAACTATCGCCAAAAGCCAGGAAACGACTTAGGGAAATCCCCAGCTGCTCTGCCGCCCAGGACAGCGCGATTCCTTTCGTTGCCCGCAAGGGATTAAACTCCAGAAAATAGGGCTTGGAGCAGGTTACGGATACCCGATCCTGGAAGCGCTGACGAGCCTCCTGCAGCATGGAGGAAATCTTTTCCTCCGATGCCATCATCAGGATCTTAGATCTGGGTTCCTGAATATAGACCTCCAGATCACCCACGTATTTTCCCGTCAGCATGGAAGAGGCGGCGTATCTTTCCGCCCAGACAGATTCCTCATTATAGAAGAAAAAGGGGCCATCATAGGTTTGCGCATAAACCTGATGCGCCTTGCCAAAGGCCGCGATTTCCTGGCCCAGCTGGGTGGAAAACTGCTCGGCGTGAAGCAGCTCGTGAGACATAGCATCCCATATCTCCGCGCCATTACAGGAGATATATAGGGAAGCACAGCCAATCTGATCCACAAAGGATTTCATACTTAGCTTAGCTCGCCCGCTGGCAGGGATGATTCGTACGCCCAGGTTACTTAAGCGGCGAAGGGTCATGATCGTTCGATCTGAGATGGTCAAATCATCCCGCAGCAGGGTATCATCCAGATCGAAGACGATGGCCTGAAAGGGGAGGCTGGACATAAATCGCTCAATTCCTTTCCGGAGATGGGGCTCACTTTAATCCATCCACCGCAGCCTGCTGGGCCGGGAGACAAGCGTTAAACCGACGCATATATTCATCGAATCCCTGTTCATCCTCAGGCGCAGGGGACAGGGTAGATTGCTTCATGCCGGCGAAGACATGCTGCTGCAGATAGTCCTCCAGGCTCTCTCCGTCTTGCTTTTGGACCTCATAGGCCGCCAGGAGAGCGATTCCCCAGGCGCCGCCTTCACCGGCCGTCTGCATTACCGTGACCGGGGCATGAATCGCGGCGGCCAGGATTCCCTGAGCCACACCCTCCGTCTTAAAGAGACCACCATGGCCAAAGACCTGATCGATGGCGACCTGCTCCTGATTCATGATCTCCATGCCATATTTCAGCGTCTCCATGCTGGCATAGAGCTGAACCCGCATAAAATTCGCCAAATTCATCTTTGCGTCAGGTTGCCGGATCAGCATGGGACGGCCCTCCGCCAGGCCGGTTACCGGCTCACCAGCGTAATAATTGAAGCTGACCAAGCCACCACCAGCAGGATCCGCTTCCAGGGCTTTGCGGAACAGCCGGGTATAGATTTCTCCCGTGTCTACCTGGAACCCCATGGTCTCTGCAAACTCCCGGAACAAGCTCACCCAGGCATTGATATCGGAGGAGCAGGAGTTGCAATGCACCATGCCGACAGGCATGCCGGTGGGCGTGGTAACCACATCGATCTCCGGATATACCTTGCTCAGGGGCTTTTCCAGCACGATCATACTGAAGATGGAGGTCCCGGCGCTGACATTCCCCGTCCGCGGACGAACACTATTGGTAGCAGCCATGCCTGTGCCCGCGTCCCCCTCCGGCGGGCAAACCGGACAGCCGGGAGTCAATTCCCCTGTGGGATCCAACAACAGCGCGCCTTCCGGCGTCAAGCTGCCTGCGTCCTGGCCGGCTACCAACACCTGGGGAAGAATTTCCCGCAGCTTCCAGGGATAATGCTTCTCCGCCACCAGCTGATCGAAGGTTTCAATCATGCTTGCGTCAAAATCCAGCGTTTGACTGTCGATGGGCATCATGCCGCTAGCATCCCCGATGCCCAGCACCTTTTTCCCCGTCAGCCAGAAATGTGCCCAGCCCGCCAAAGTAGTCAGGAAAGCAATATCCTTCACATGGGGCTCATCCTTCAAAATAGCCTGATACAGATGGCTCAGGCTCCAGCGCTGAGGCATGTTGAAGGAAAAAGCCTGGGTCAGCTTCTCCGCGGCCTCGCCGGTAATGGTGTTCCGCCAGGTCCGGAAGGGAACCAGCAGCTCCATCCGGTCATTAAAGGGCAAATAGCCATGCATCATAGCGCTGACGCCGATGGCTGCCAGCTTTGTCAGCGTCACGCCATAGGTATCCAGCACGTTCTTCTTCAAATCCGCGTAGCAGGCCTGGAAGCCTTCGCGAATAGCCTGCTCACTGTAGGTCCATACGCCGTTGACATAATCATTTTCCCATTCATGGCTGCCGGAGGCGATGGGCGTATGATCCGGCGCAATGAGTACGGCCTTAATACGGGTGGAACCAAATTCAATGCCCAGAATGGCGGAACCGTTTTCGATCACCTGCTTCATTGTCTGACATCTCCTTTAAATATATAGATAGTACAAACCCTCGTTGAAGTATCCTAACACAGTGAGGACGGAAAATCAATTGAAGAATTGGACAAATTCAGCGCTCTATTACTTCAAATACCGGCTCACCGGTTTAGGCGCCTTGGTTTTCCGATTTCGCAGCCATCGGCGCATAAAAACGATCAACAGCACCAGGAACAAAAGAATCAGGAAAGGCCCAAACAGAATCACTGCGATTTCAAAGGAAAAGGGTGGGAAGGGATTGGGATCAGCGTAAGTTTCCTGAATAATCTGCTCCAACGTCTTGGGCACATTTTCCCTCACAGCCACGCTGCGGGCAGCCACCAGATTATAGATGGCCGGTTCTCCAGATTCAGGGAAATAGGTCAGGGTGCCCATAATCTCCCCCGCAGCGATGGGGGCCTCAAAATCCCGGGAATACTGGATCAGTAGGGTATCCTGAATATGGGAAGCCATCTGCTCTACCTCGGATTTGGTGGCAATGATAGTGGGATTGTTGGAATCCGGCCGAGTTTGACAAACCAACTCCACCCGTCCCCGATTCCCGTCGGAGGTAGAATAATTACTGGTTTCGATCGTAATGGGATTCATCTGATACAGGGAAAGGGGCGTCACGCTGACATATTGGCTGAAGCCGTAGTTCATCAGCTTGATGGTGTCCGCCCAGCGAGCCCGACGGCCAGTGAAATAGACCACGGAGATCAGATCCACGCCCTCCCGGGAGGCAGAGCCAACGAAGCAATAGCCCGAGTGGGAATGGCTGCCGGTCTTGATGCCTGTAGCGTCTGGAAAATAGTATTTATTGGGACTCTCTTCAGACCCGGTAAGCATATATTCTGATTTGGTGGTAATGGTTCTGGCCCGCTGCAGATTAGTCCGGGCGATGGCATAGGTTACCGTTCCGGCGATTTTCCGGAAGGTTTCGTTTTTCATGGCCTCCCGGGCAATCAGCGCCATATCGTAGGCGGTGGTATAGTGATTGTCATCATGATATCCATGGGCATTGGCAAAATGAGTATTCACGCAGCCGATGACCTGGGCGGTTTCATTCATCAGGTTGACGAAGGCAGGGATGGAGCCTGACACCGTTTCCGCAATCACGTTGGCGCCTTCATTGCCGGAGAGCATCATGGTACCGTAGAGCACATCGATAAAAGGAATTTCCTCCCCTGCCTTCAGGCCCATGGTGGAGGAATCCGCAGGCACATCCATGGCGGTTTCGCTGACCGTGACCTTCTGATTCAGGTCGTCCACCATCATGATTCCCAGCCACACCGTCAGGATTTTCGTGGTGGAAGCGGGATAACGCAGGGTGTATGGATCCTTCTCAAAAATGATTTCTCCTTTATCCGCGGTGATGAGAATAGCGGAAAGGGCATAGAGTTGATCCGCCTCCAGGTTTTCCGGATGCTCCGCATCATAGGCGGCAGCCTCGGGAGACAGGGTGGGCTCCGGAATGGTGTCCGCCGTTTCCGCCAGGGTGGAAGCAGACAACAGGGAAATGGCCAAAAGAGTGATCAAAACTTGAAAAAATCTTTGCTTCCAAATCGTACCCATAGCCGCCGCCTCCTTCCTTTTTTTCCAATCTCAAATCCTCTACACTAAAACGGAGCATATTTCTCCCCACACAAGCCCCCTTCATCCATGAAAGGGCCCATAATAATACCATATTTCCCGCTGTTTGAAAAGTTTTCCCCCGTTGAAAAAGCCGCCGGGGGATGGTATAATCCCCTCTGGCTTCCCCAGGGAAGCGGAGAAGGAGAGCTGTGAAAAGATGAAGCTGGGAGTCGTTGGATTACCTAATGTTGGCAAGAGCACCCTTTTTAACGCCATTACCAAAGCTGGCGCGCAGGCGGAAAACTATCCCTTCTGCACCATCGAACCAAACACCGGGATGGTGCTGGTGCCGGACAGCCGGCTGAATGTGTTGGCGGAGATGTATCATCCGAAAAAGGTGACTCCGACCACCATCGAATTTGTGGATATCGCTGGATTGGTCAAGGGCGCTAGTCACGGCGAAGGCCTGGGAAACAAATTTTTGAGCCATATTCGGGAAGTGGACGCCATCGTGCACGTTGTCCGCTGCTTTGAGGATGAAAATATCATCCATGTGGACGGCAGCGTGGATCCCGCCCGGGATATCGAGACTATCAATCTGGAGCTGATTTTCGCGGATATGGAGACGGTGCAGCGCCGGAAGGAAAAGGCCCAGAAGAACTTCCGGGGTGGGGACAAGAAGGCCGGCGCGGAAGCGGAGCTGGCAGAAGCGATCTACGCCCACCTGGAAAAGGGGCAGCCCGCCCGGACCTATCCGGCGGACGAGGAGGAAAAGGCCATTCTGCAATCCTGGTTCCTGCTGACCACCAAGCCGGTAATCTATGCCGCCAACATCTCGGAGGACGATCTGGGGAAGGCGGAGAGCGAGATTCCTTTTGTGGAAGAAGTGCGGAAGATTGCAGCCGGTGAGCAGGCGGAAATCATCGTGATCTCCGCCGCCATCGAAGAGGATATCGCCCAGATGGATCCGGAGGAAAAGGAAGAATTCCTGCAGGAGCTGGGCATTGGCCAAAGCGGGCTGGATCGACTGATCACCGCCTGCTATCACCTGTTGGGGCTGATCTCCTTCCTGACGGCCGGCGAGGATGAGTGCCGGGCCTGGACCATTACGGAGGGGACCAAGGCGCCCCAGGCGGCTGGTAAGATTCATACCGACTTCGAGAAGGGCTTTATCCGGGCCGAAGTGGTTCCCTTTGAAACCCTGGTGGAAAACGGCAGCATGGCCGCCTGCCGGGAGAAGGGCCTGATCCGCAGCGAGGGGAAGGACTACATCATGAAGGACGGGGACATTACCCTGTTCCGGTTTAACGTGTAAAAGGGGAAGAGAATCATGTCTCGACTGCAGTATTTCTGGAATCGGCTGTTCAAAATGGACTGGAAGGCCATGTGGAAAACCACGGGGCTGCTGAAAAAGCGCAGCGGCAAGAGCCGGGTCTGGCTCCTGTGCGACATGCTGAAGTGCGCGGTGAAGTACAACGCTGGCTATGTGGATTACAAAATCGCCCAGATGTACAAGCTGAACGACGAACAGCGGAAAACCGTCATCACCCGGGGGATATCCAACGATATCGTTCGGCGGATGAACCCCAAGGAATACTGGCATTTCTTCGACGACAAAACCGAGTTCAACCAGACCTTTGCCCAGTGGATTCCCCGGAAATGGCTGCGCATCGATGACAAGACGGATCCGGAGGCGCTGTTCGAATTGTGCCGGCGGAATCAGGCGCTGCTGGGCAAGCCCCTGGAGGGCTCCAGCGGCGTAGGCATTCTGAAATACGAGGCGGAAGCCTGGCAGGCGGGGCCGGAGGCCTTCCTGCAGCGGCTGCGCCAGGAGGGCATCGGCATCCTGGAGGAGCTGGTGGTGCAGCATCCCCAGATGGCCTCTCTCTGTCCCACCTCGGTGAACACCTGCCGCATCGCGACTCTGATGGGGGACAAGCAGGAGGGAATCGTGTATGCCTTCCTCCGCATTGGCAACGGAAAGGTGATGGATAATGTGGACTGCGGCGGCATGGCGGCCCGAATCGATATTCCTACGGGCCGGCTGCTGACCGTGGGGGCGGATAAACAGGGAAATACCTTTATTAAGCATCCCATGACCAACACCAGCATCATCGGTTTCCAAATCCCCTTCTGGGAAGAAGCGAAAGCCATGTGTCTGGAAGCTGCCAAAGTCATTCCCCAGATGCGCTTCATCGCCTGGGACGTAGCCATTACGGAAGATGGGCCTACCTTTATCGAGGGGAACAGCTTCCCCAGCCACGCGATTCCCCAATTCGCTGCGCACTACCCCGATGGCATCGGTATTTTGCCGGAATTTGAAAAATTTATCGACCTGTAAGCTTGCATTTCCCATGGAAATGTGTTAGGATTTAGAGGTTATGCGGGCGGTCCTCTGGCCGGGGGTTCGGGCTTGTCCGTTCGGGCAGGTTGAACCGGTGCAAGAACGTCTGAGAGGGAAGGAGGCACATCAACAATGAACGAGATCATCCGCTCTATCGAAGCGAAGCAACTCCGCACAGATCTTCCTCAGATCAACGTGGGCGACACAGTCCGCGTGTGGGTCAAGGTTGTGGAAGGCAGCCGCGAGCGTCTGCAGGCTTTCGAAGGCACTGTGATTGCCAAGCGCAATGGCGGCGTCCGTGAGACTTTCACGGTTCGTCGGGTTTCCTATGGCATTGGCGTGGAACGTACTTTCCCCATCCATTCTCCCCGTGTTGACCGGGTTGAAGTGGTCCGTCACGGTAAGGTTCGCCGCGCGAAGCTGTACTATCTCCGCGATCGGCAGGGCAAGGCCGCCAAGATCAAGGAAGTCAAGCGCGTTTGATTGTGCTGAAAAACCGCCGTTTCCGGGCCGGCTCCGTAACACAGTATTAGGTTCAAATCGACGAAAACGTAATGTTTTCAAGGCTTACGGCGTGATTTCGGTCACGTCGTTTGCTTTGCCATCAGTTCATGGATTGGGATAAAACCGATGCCGTTGTACTCAATGCGGATGTGCTGTTCCCTGTGCCCACTGCTCTTGTCAGGCGCACTCACATAGATCGCGCTGATCAGCTCATGCAGGATATAGCCATCCAGCTTCTTGATACCGACATAGGCTCTCGCCTTTTCAATAAACCGTTCAAGATGATCGTTCTCTGCTTCCTGTACTTCGATTTCCTGCCGCAGCCTGGCAGTATCAGCTTCCAACTGCTTCTGCTCCGCTTCATAGGTCTGACTGAGCATCTCATACCTTTCATCACTCAGTCTGCCAGCCGCATTATCCTCATACACCTTGATGAACAGGCGTTTCAGCTCAGAAATGCGGCGTTCATCCCGGTCAAGCTCCTTTTTCCGGATTTGGATCGCTTCCTTGCTTGCCTGACGCTTTTGAGCCGTCATAACCTGCCGAAAGTAGTCCTCAAAACGGAGAATATAGCTTGTCACCATCTGAACATGAGCCAGCACCACTTCCTCAAGCACTACCGCCCTGATAAAATGCCCCTTGCATTTCTCCTTGTTCTTCCGATGGGTAGAGCACTCGAAGAATTCCTGATTGGGCCGGAACGTCTTGCT
>JAFUFB010000018.1 GCA_017470145.1 Clostridia bacterium
CGTCAACCCCCAGAGGAAAATTTCCGGTGGTGTCCGACTCCGCAAAGCCGGATGACCAAATTGCTACTCTGATCGTCCAGAACTTGGATTTCATCAGACCAGTTTTTGAAAATTCGTGTCCAGTTTTTGTTGACTACTGCACTGTTTTATGGTTATGTCTTTTTACACACACTTAAAAGGGGGCTGCTGCAGATTTTCTTGCTTCTGCAACAGCCCCTTTTTTACAGGACGCCCAGCATCTCCAGCTCCGCGTCCACCCTTCTCTGCTGCTCCGCGTTCAGGGTTCTGTGGGGGCGGCAGCACCAGGGCTGCATCAGCCCCATGCGGCTGCCCATATATTTGAACACCGCCAGCCAGCCGGCGCCGGGCACCTGGGTCATGCCGTGGATCGCCGCGATCCGCTCCCCGGCCTCCCGTACCCGCTCCACCTTTCCCGCCCGGGCGTCCCGGTACAGGTCCGTGAAGAGCTTCGGAAACAGGTTCGTGGCGCCGGAGATGTTCCCATCCGCGCCGTAGAGCAGTCCGGGGCCAACCAGGTATTCCCCGCCGCACAGCAGGGAAACCTCCTTCCCCCGCACCGCTTCGATATCCCGCAGGCACCCCTCAAAGTCCGGCCGCGTGTCCTTGATGGCCTGAATGCCCTCCAGGTCCGAAAGCCGGGCCATGGTGTCCGGAGCAATGTCCGGAAAGGCGCCGGCGTTGCCGTACACCATCCAGGGCAGGCCGGTTTCCCGGCAGATCGCCTCGAAATGCCGGAAGATCTCCTCCTGGGTCGGAGCCGGGGACCAGAGGGGAACGGTGGTGCTGAGCATATCGGCGCCGGCGTCCTCCACCCTTTTCGCCGTCTCGATCACCCGGTCCGTTCCCTCCTCCAGCACGCCCGCGCAGAGGGGAACCCGCCCGCGGATGATCCGTGCGCTCAGGCGGATCAGCTGCTCCAGCCGCGTCGGGCCCAGCAGGGCCCCCTCGCCGCTCATGCCCGCCACAAAGATGCCGTGGACCCCGGCGCCCAGCTGATACTCAATCAGCTTTTCCAGGCTCTCCTCATCCAGGGACCCGTCCTCCCGCAGGGGGGTGAACAGAGCCGGCACGATGCCGTGGAGCCTTTTTTCACATCTTTCAGCCATGGATGTTCCTCACTGCCTCCGTCAGCATGCCGCTGATGATCCGGACGTCCTGGGCGATGGTCATCCACTGCACGCCCCGGTCCATCAGCTCATAGCAGGATTCCTTCGTGGGGCCGGCGCAGGAGCCGCAGAACTTGCCGTTCTCCGCGGCCAGCTTCGCCACCCTGCGCTGCACGTCGGCGATCAGGGCGGGCTTGTCCTCCGGCTTCACGTTCACCATGGACATGCCCAGGTCCGCGGGCCCGATGAACATGGACTGATATCCGGGCACCTTCGCGATCTCCTCCAGGTTCTCCACCGCCGTCATGCTCTCGATCTGGAAGATCTTCCAGACCTCATCCTTGGCCACCTTCAGATAGTCGGGCTCGTTATCCACGCCGTAATGGATCGCCCGCAGCGGCCCGATGCCCCGCTTGCCGCCGTCGGCGGGATAGGTGCAGGCCTCCACCGCCTGCCGGGCGATGTCCGCCGTGTTCACGAAGGGGAAGATGATGCCGTCCGGCCCCATATCCAGGGTGTTCTTGATCTGGTAGTATTCCACTCCCGGCACCCGGACAAAGGCGCAGGCGCCCGCCGCCTGGGCGGCCAGCACATGGTGGTAGATCTCCCGGCGGTCCATCATGCCGTGCTCCGAATCGATCCAGACGAAGTCGCAGCCGGAGTAGCCGACGATTTCGCTGACGGAGGAGTCCGCCAGCAGCACAAACACCCCCACCACGGGCTCCCCGTTCTTCATCTTTTCGGTAATCTTCTGCAGCCTCGGATTCATGAAAACATCTCCTTTTTTCTTTCATATTATGTTATGTTCAGGCGCGGAGCGCCGGAAGCGCCGTTTCGAAGGTCATTCCAGGGGGATCCGGAAGGTCACGCTGGTGCCCCGGCCGGGAACGCTGCGGAACTGCAGCACCGCGCCGCTTCCGTAATGCAGCACCAGCCGGTCGTTCACGTTGTACACCCCGTAGCCGGGATGCTCGCTGGACATGATGCGGGAGATCGTCTCCTCGTCCATGCCCACGCCGTCGTCGGACAGAGTGACCGCCACATGGTCCCCCTCCCGCTCCGCGCGGATCCTGATGGTGCCGGTCTCCTCCGGCTTTTCCCGGATCCCGTGCTGGATGCTGTTTTCCGCCAGGGGCTGCAGCACCATCTTCACGATGCGCACCTGCTCCAGCTCCTTCGGCACGTCCACCTTCAGCTGAATCCGGTTCATGAACCGGAGGTTCTGCACATACAGGTAGGCTTCCACGTGGTCCAGCTCGTGCCGCAGGGTCACGATCTCCTCCCCGTGGCCCAGACTCAGCTTGTAGAACTGGCTGAGGGCGTGGATCAGGTCCTCCATCTCCCGGTTGCCGGCCTTCCGGGCCTCCCAGTGCAGAAGGTCGATGGTATTGTAGAGGAAGTGGGGGTTGATCTGCTCCTGCAGCACCTGCAGCTCCTTGCTCTTCAGATCCTGGCCCATGCGGTACTGCTCCGCCATCATCACCTGGATCTTCTCCCGCATGGCGTTGAAGCTGTCCGTCACCCGGTCCAGCTCCGGCTGTCCGCTGCGGGGCACCGAAACGCTGTAGTCTCCCCGGGAAACCGCCTCGACCCCCTCCTGCAGCCGGTGCATCGGCCGGAGGATGTTATGGGCGATCAGGGCGATGAGGGGAACGATCAGGGCGCAGAGAATCAGCAGCGTCAGCAGCATGATCTGATCGGCGCCCCGGGTGACCTCCGTGATGTCCGCCGTGGGCACCGCCAGGAGAATCCGCCAGTCCGTGCCCGCGATCTTCTCCGCCCCCGCCAGATAGGAGGTGCGGCCGAAGCGGATCCGGGCCAGCCCCTTTCCCGAGGCATTCCCCGCCGCCATGGCTTCCATGAAGCCGGTCAGCTCCTCCGGGTCGAACCGGGCCTCCCCCGCGGAGAGGAAGCTTTCCCCCGCCGCGTCCGTCAGATACACGGCGGAATGCCCGCTGTCCGGCACCGAATCCAGCACCTGCTGGAAGTTGTCCGCGGGGATTTCCGCCTGCATCAGGCCGATGGTTTTTCCCAGCCGCAGGGCGCTGGGCACCTTCGCCAGCAGATAGATATACTGGGGTCTGAAGCCGTCCCGCTCCCCAGTGCGGGTCAGGAAGAGGAAGCTGTCCCCGGAGTCCGTCAGCCAGGCTTCCAGCCGGCTCCTGCCCGCCTCGTCCAGGGAGGCGTACAACCGGTCGGACCGGAAATCCAGGGTCGCGCCCGTCTGATACAGATAGATCCGGGACAGGGAGCCCAGCAGGGATCCCTTGTAGGTCACCCTTCCGCTTGAAATATCCCCCAGCCAGGCGGTCTCCTCGTTGGCGTCGCTCCCCAGGAAGAAGTTGAACCCCTGCTGCACGTGGCTGTCGGTGAACAGCATGCTCACCAGGTTCTTTGCCAGCACCGCCTTGTCGGAAATATAGCTGCCGGCCTGGGTCAGCGCCGTGGCATAGGTCTCCTCCGTCTGCCGCACCAGCCGGTTCTGGATGGACCAGCGGCTGGCAAAGAACATGATGCACAGCGGAATCAGGACCATGACCAGGAACAGGGCGGTCAGCTGAAAGCGGAGGCTGCGCCCGTGAAAAAAGCGTCGCATGGATCAGCCGCCTCCTTTCCCCTCCGGCCCGCCCCGGGGCCGGGTCCGGTTCTGTTCCACAAAGGCCGCGGGGGACATGCCCGTGTATTTCTTGAAAACGGAATGGAAATAGCCCGCGGAGCTGAAGCCGCAGCGCTCCGCCGTCTCCGTCACCCGGCAGTGATTCAGCAGCAGATATTTGGCCCGTTCCATCCGCAGGTCCACGATCACCTTGTGCAGGGTCTGGCCCGTCTCCCGCTTGAACAGGGCGCCCAGATAGTTCTCGCTCAGCCCCACCTGCTCCGCCACCGCCTGCACCGACAGGGCCGGATCGGAAAGGTTCTGGCGGATATAAGCCTGCACCGCCCGGATCTGGGCGGTGGCGTCCTCCCTCAGGTTCATGGAGGGGGCGATCTCGTCGATGCGCACGCAGAGAAAGCGGCTGATCTCCGGCAGGGTGCTCAGCTTGGAGAAGGTGAAGAGCACCTCCGAGCTGGCCCGGGCGTAGCTGTAGCCGGGGTTTTCCCCGCTGTTCACCCGCAGGCACATGCTCAGCAGCAGCTCATAGTACCGGCGCACCTGCTCGATGCTGCCGACACCGCCCCGCAGGATCTCCTCCGTCTGCTCTCGCACCAGCTGCTTGGCCGCGTCCAGCTGGTGGGTCCGGAGCAGGGACTCAAACCGGGCGGACCGGTCCTCCGGGGCGGAGACGTTCCGCGACAGGGCAGAGACCGCAAAGGGGGCACTGGAGACGAAGCACATCCACTGCACCTGCACATGGGCTTCATGGTACCGCTCGTACAGCCCGGCCGGATCCCCGCAGACCTCCCCGATACAGGCGCAGACGTTCAGCACCTGGGGATTAGCCGCCCGCAGGGACTCCATCAGGGGCCGCAGCTGCTTTTCGCAGCCCGCCGCCGAGGGCAGGGGATCGCCGTAGAAAAGAATGCCGATCTGGCTTTCGGAAAAGGCGTAGAACAGATAATTGGAGGAAACCCGGCTCAGGGCCTCCGCCAGCTTCAGCTCAGAATAAAATCCGTACTGGGCAGGGGACCCGCCCCCGGGCCACTGCATCCGGATGCTGATGGGCAGGTATCGCCCGGCCCGGAGCACCGCCTCCGTCAGGGCCGGGTTGATCTTCAGCGCCTCCTCCCCGGCCTCCCGCCGGGGGATCAGGGCGTGCAGCATCTGCTGCCGGGCGAACAGATCCGCCAGGCCGCTCTGCTGCCTTTCCTTCCACTGCCGGGCCTGGATCTCTCCCGCAATCCGGTTCAGGTGGGTCAGCAGCTCCTCCTCATAGACGGGCTTTTCCAGGTATCCGTCCGCCTGGATGGAGATGGCGGACTTCAGATATTCCTTGTCGGAATAGGCGCTGATGAACAGGATATGGATGGCCGGAAAAAGCAGCCGCAGCCGGCGGGCCAGCTCGATGCCGTTCATCTTCGGCATCCGCACGTCGCACAGGGCTACGTCCGGTTTCATTTCCTTCGCGATCTCCAGGGCGTCCAGCCCGTTCCCGGCGGAGCGGACCTCGGTGAACACCGGGGGAATCAGCTGGCTGATGCCTTCCCGGGCCAGCAGCTCGTCCTCCGCGATCAGCAGCTTCATGCGCTCCCCCCTTCCGGCTCACCGGCGGTACTCCCGCTTCCTTTTTCCTGCTGGTCAGCATTATAGCATCGTTTTTGTCAAAAACGAACAAAATCTTGGTTTTTTATGACAAATCTTTGAAAATTAGAACTGTTTTTTGGAGAAGGGTCCGGTAAAATGGGATCAGTTCAAAACAGAAGTTTCCCCGAAGACCGAGTCCGCCCCGAGACCCTTTTTCACCGATTCTCCATGTCCGCTGCCCCGGAGCGGGGAGCGGCATTTGGAAATAAAAAAATAGGAGGTTTTCCCATGAAGAAGCTGCTTGCCCTGATCCTGGCCCTCGGCCTGCTGTCCACCTGCTTCGGCGCCCTGGCCGAAGATCTGTACACGGGCGAAAAGGTGAAGCTGGAAATGGCCGTCTGGAACAGCGTTGAAACCTATGAAAAGATCAACGCTGCCCTGATCGAGCGGTTCCCCGAGATCGGCCAGAAAGCCGACATCGAAGTCGTCATCGAAGGCGACGGCGATGTGGGCGTGGCCCAGAAGATGCGCCTGCTGCTGGGCGCCAAGGAGACCCTGCCGGACATGGTCCGCGTGAACTACGCCCAGTTCGCCGAGTTCGCCTCCGCGGGCCTGCTCTATGACCTGTCCGCCGCCGTGGAACCCTACAAGACGGATATCATCCCCGCCGTGCTGGACATGATGACTGGCGAGGACGGCGGCATCTACTGCCTGCCCCAGGAAGCCAAGCCCAAGGTCTGGTACTACCGGACCGACGTGTTCGAGAAGGCCGGCGTGAACCCCGCCGACGTCAAGACTGTGGATGATTACATCGAGGCCGGCCGGAAGGTCCACGAAGCCACCGGCACCTGGATCGAGAACTATGGCACGCCCCTGAACGCCTATGACCTGATGATGATCCTCAGCGGCAAGGATTTCTCCTTCACCGATGCAAATGGCGACTTCCACTTCGCAGACAACCCGGTCCTGCGGGAAGCCTTCGAAACCCTGAAGAAATATCATGACTCCGGTGCCTTCTCCCCCATCGAGGAGTGGTCCGCCGACTGGCAGGCCGCCTTCACCAGCGGAGAGCTCTCCAGCCAGCTGATCGCCTCCTGGATGAAGCAGCACCTTCTGACCTGGGCCCCCGATCAGGCCGGCCTGTGGTCCTGCGCCGAGTGGCCCGAGGAGATGCGGGGCGGCTCCGATGCCGGCATGGGCATCTGGATCGTCTTCAAGGATGCGCCCCACGCCGCCCTGGCCGCCGACATCCTGGCGAAGAACAGCTTTGATCCGGAGTTCCGCCGCGCGGTCTACTCCATCAACGCCGTGATCCCGCCGCTGGTGTCCGCGAAGACCGACGAGTTCTATGCCAAGAACGACTACTTCGGACCGGAGCTCCAGAAGGTGTACTTCGACGCCCTGGAGGATCTGCGGGCCTATCCCTATGAGCCCACCTTCTCCGCCGAGCAGGTCATCATCCGGGATTACCTGAACGATTACCTCAACGGCAACATCTCCCTGGACGACGCCCTGAAGAACGCGGAAACCGACATGGTCAACCAGATCGGCAACGCCTACGACTGATCTCGAATCAAAAACTCCGGTATTGCGGGGAGGGGCTTTCCCCTCCCCGCTTTCCTTAATCTTCCCGGCCGGGGCATCCGGCAGAAGAGAGGTGTGACCTGATGACGAAAGTCAAAGCTTCCCGGGGCGCCGCCCGGTATCCGAAGCGGCAGATTGCCCCCTATCTCTTTATTCTTCCCTTCCTTCTTTCCTTCCTGGCCTTCTTTCTGGTGCCGGTGGTGTATTCCATGGTCATCAGCCTGATGAAGTACAAGGGCTACGGCACCATGAAATACGTTGGATTCGATAATTACAGGCGGCTCTTCACCTACAACGCGATGTGGAACAGCCTGCTGAATACGCTGGAATACTTCGTTCTGGCCATGATCCCCGTGATGATCATCGCCTTCCTGCTGGCAGTGGTGGTGCGTTCCCATGCCATGGCAAGGTGGCAGAAGGTCTACAAGCCCCTGCTCTTCCTGCCCCAGGTCTGCGCCGTGGTGGCTTCCTCCCTGGTGTTCAAGGTGATCTTCGGCACCAACGTGGGCGCCATCAACCAGATTCTCGGCACCAGCATCAACTTTCTGGGGGACACCAAGCTGATGAAGCTGCCGGTCATCTGCATGCTGATCTGGCGGAACACCGGCTGGTACTTCATCATCTTCCTCTCCGGCCTGACCACCATCAGCGACGATCTGCTGGACGCGGCCAAAATCGACGGAGCCACCTCCGTCCAGACCATGTTCCATGTCACCATCCCCGTGATGAAGCCCATCTTCAAGCTGACCTTCATCACCTATGCCATCGGGGCCTTCAAGCTCTATACCGAGCCGAACCTGATCCTGTCCAAAGAGGAGGCGCCCCTGGCCGTGGCCCCCTTCGTGAACATGATCACCACCAACATCAACGGCGGCGCCCTGGGCATGGCCAGCGCCGCGGGCTGGATCCTGGTGCTGCTCATCCTGGCCCTGACCCTCATGCAGATGCGCATGTTTAAGGAGGAAGAATAATGGTAACGGCAAGAACCGCCTCATCCGAAGCCGGCCGCGTCCGCAAGGTCGCCAGCCGGACCGGGATGCATCTGTTCCTGATTCTCGCCTCCCTGGTGGCCATCGCGCCGGTGTTCATCATGGTGTCCGGCTCCCTGAAGCCCATCACCGAGCTCTTCGTCAACTCCTGGGGTCTGCCGCAGGAATTCACCCTGAACAACTATGAGCGGCTGCTGAACTACAACTCCGGCATGATCCTGCACTCCTTCCTGAACTCGGTGTTCATCAGCAGCGTCACCACGGTGCTCCAGCTGACGGTAGCCTCCATGGCGGGCTTCGCCTTCTCCAAGTACGAGTTCCGGGGAAAGAACTTCCTGTTCATGATGTTCCTGCTGACCATGATGGTCCCCGGCGAGCTGCTGCTGACGCCCCAGTTCATCATCTTCTCCAACATCGGCTGGCTCAACAGCTATGAGGTGCAGATCATCCCCGCCATCGCCAACACCTTCGCCATGTTCATGTGTCGGCAGTTCATGGATTCCATCCCCAACGAGATGCTGGAGGCCGCCCGGGTGGACGGCGCGGGCCACTGGCGGATCTACACCCAGATGATTCTGCCCACCAGCGTTCCCACCCTGGGCGCCCTGGGCATCCTGCAGTTCCTCAGCAAATGGAACGACTACCTCTATCCCCGGATCATGATCACCAAGGTATTCTACAAGCCCATCATGGTCATCCTGCCCACGCTGACGGAAGGCGGCGACACCTCCGGCACCCCCTACGATCTGATCCTCGCCGGGTGTACCCTGGTAGTCATCCCCATGATGATCGTCTTCTTCTGCCTGCAGAACAAATTCCTCGACAGCGTGACCCTGGGGTCCGTGAAAGGATGAAAAAAGGAATGAACAGCCGCATTGTTCTGGAATACGGGGATCGCCGGTATGCCCTGCAGGCCTCCTGGATCCGCCGGCCCCATCACCTGCCCGTTATGCCCGTGGCGGATCTGACCTGCACCGCCGACGGCTGCCTCTATATCCTCACCCGGAACCATGAGCATCCCATCATGGCCTTTGATCCGGAAGGAAACTACATGGAAACCCTCGGGGCGGATCTGGACTTCGGCAACGAGCACGGCCTCCACGTCTCCCCCGACGACTGCCTCTGGGTCTGCGACTCCGGGCGTCACCTGGTCTACAAGCTGACCCGGAAGGGCGAGGTGGTCCTGCGCCTGGGCACCCCCGACACCCCCTGCGACAACGGCTTCCGGCCCGAGATGCCCTATCCCTACAACCTCTTTACCATCCGGGAGGCCGGCGCCCCCTTCAATCTGCCCACCGACGCCATGGAAGCCCCCGACGGCTCCGTCTGGTGCACCGACGGCTACGGCAACACCTCCCTGCATCACTTCAGCCGGGAGGGAAAGCTGCTGCGCACCGTGGGCGGCCCCGGCATCGAGCCCGGAAAATTCCGTCTTCCCCACGGCCTGTGGATCGACTCCCGGGGCCGGGTCTGGACCGCGGACCGGGACAACCACCGGGTGCAGGTCTTCGACGCGGAAGGGGAACTGCTCCGCTGCTTCGATCCCGTCTGGCCGGAGAACACCCCCTACGGTCCCAGCAATCTCTGGGGCGACGGAACCTTCATCCACGTCTGCCAGAACAGCCGGGGCATCCTGATCTACCGGGAGGAGGACATGACCTTCCAGGGCATCCTGGAGGCGCCCTTCGGCTTCCCCACCCTGGGCCACAGCATCTGCGGGGATGCCCGGGGCAACCTGTATATCGGCCATCTGGATCCGGAGCCCATGGTCTCCCGCCTGGAGCAGATCGACTGACCGGCGCTCCGGAAAGCATCGAAACCCTTTCTCTTATTTCCTCCAAGGTAAAGCAAAGCCGGCGCCCCCGAAGGGCCGCCGGTTTTGCTTTGCATCCTGTTCGGTTGTTCCCTGCTCCTCAGCCCAGAATTTCGTCGATCTCCCGCAGCTCCTCCGCCGTGAGGGCCGGGGCGTCTAGGGCCTTCGCGTTCTCCGTGATCTGCTCCGGCTTTGTTCTTCCGCCCGTACAGATCCTTCTCCCACCGGAAGAGCAGCTCCGCGTTCTCAAAATCCACATCCTCGAAGAGGCAGTCGTCGGACTCCTCTCCTAGATGCTAAACAAGGTTGTTACACTATTAATTCCGGGGCCACAAATTGGGCACAAAAAACCGAAAGAATATGGATAATATGTGTAATATGTATAGATATTGTATATTTGATTGTATGCTGCAACTACATATAGTTACAAGCACAATCTCATCATCGAGTGGGAATAAAGGCCGCAATGCCAAAAGTCCTTATTTTACAAGGGTTTGCGGCCTCAGAAAATCGGCTCTGATAACCAAATGATAACATTTCCCGAAGCTGAAATTTTAGGAAAATTCCCGGTGGCTTTGGGGTTGCGGGTGATGTACATGGCAACAGAATCGACAACATGTTATCAACCTCTGTGATACAACCTATTTGAAAAGCCCTTCGCCGTGGAGGAAATCTTCCACAAGCGGAGGGCTTTCTTCATGTCAATCTTTTGCCTTGGGCTTCCGTCCACGTTTGCTTTTGACCGGTTCTTCCGACGGGACAGCAACATGGATGCGGGTAACAATATAATGTATGCCAATACACAGATTTCAATTCTAAACGGCTGTTTTTCATGGAATCGAACAAACTCCTGTCGAGCTTTTTCAAAACGGCTCTCAGAGCAAATATAGATCATGTGAAAGAAAAGGTGAAAGAATATACATGCTGATACATGAAATATCTTGTGTTTGCATGTATATCATGCTATAATTGAAATGAGGCAAGGTCTTCCTCAGTAGGTATGGATGATGTTTCTCAATGAACTGACGTCTGAATTGCGGATTAGCAGGACAGCAACCCTAGAATTTGCAAGTAAATTAGGATCTGAGGAGGAAGTTATGAGCTACCTTGAGGATTATTACAACAATTATGATGAGGAAGGTCGTCTTCTTTCCCGTCATGGACAGGTTGAATACCTGACCACAATGAAGTACATACGTGCGTGCCTCTCCAATGCTGCTGACCCGACGATTCTGGAGATTGGCGCAGGAACAGGGAGATATAGCGTCACACTTGCGAAACAAGGTTATCAGGTTACAGCGGTGGAACTCATCCCCCACAATATTGAAGTGCTGAAATCGAAACTTGACGGGTCAGAACATATCACGACGATCCTGGGCAACGCATTGGATTTATCGGAATTTCCGGACGCAGCGTTTTTCTTAACCATGTTGCTCGGGCCGATGTACCACCTTTACACAAAAGAAGAAAAGCTTCAGGCACTGTCAGAGGCAGTGCGTGTTACAAAGCCGGGCGGTTTTATTCTGGTTGCTTATTGCATGAATGAGCCCACCATCATATCGTATGTGTTTGGGAAGAACAAGTTGCAGGAAGTGTTGGGGCTCAACATGTTGACTGCCGACTGGCATTGTATCAGCGAGCCGAAGGATTTGTTTGAGATGGTTCGCACAGAAGAGATTGTCGCTCTGGATGCAGAAGTACCCGTCAAAAGGATCAAACTGGTTGCCACCGACGGAGCGACCAATTACATGCGGGAAATTATTGACACCATGGACGACGAAACCTTCAGCAAGTGGATGGACTATCACTTCACCATCTGTGAACGACAGGATCTGATAGGAGCCTCTCATCATACACTCGATATTCTTCAAAAGGTATGATAGACCAGAGTTAATCAACCAACAGAAATGATTTGTGAGGACATATAGATGAGATTGTTATTTGAAATGGACAAAAAGGATTATGCTTGTTGTACGCATACCTTCACTCGTAATTCAGCCAGAAGCATTATTATCAGAGATGGCAAGGTCGCCATGATCCATAGTCTAAAATATGATTACTACAAATTTCCTGGTGGAGGAATAGAAAACAGCGAGAGTCCAGTTGAAGCCATGATCCGGGAGACCAGGGAAGAAGCAGGGTTGGTTGTGATACCAGAGTCAGTTAAAGAATACGGATTTGTACACAGAATTCAGAAGAGTGATAAAGACGCTGATGAATGCTTTGTTCAGGATAATTACTATTATCTCTGTAAAGCAACGGATGAATTGACTTCTCAACAGTTGGATAATTATGAGGCACAGGAATCTTATAGCCTGGAATTTGTTGATCCGCTAATTGCGATCAGGAAGAACTGCGATGTAAAGAACAATCCATATAATTCGATGATGTTCGAAAGAGAAGCACGGGTGCTTGAAAACCTGATTGCGGATGAACTGTTATAGTAACAAATTCCAGTTCAAGCAGAATCGATTGTTCTCTCTGTGATACCCGTTGTGGTCTATGGGTGTCGGTTTTCAGGAACGGACTTATACGATTAAGTATTAGGAGGCAAATAATTATGCCAAGAGAGAAAAAGGAAGCAAAGAACTTTGCCTGCAAATTCGATAAAGCGATCTTTGATAAGTTGGAGGAATTCTGCAGGCTGTCCGGAATGAACAAAACAAATGTGGTTGAAAGAGCAGTGGAAAAGTATGTTGAGGAGAACATGGAGCTAGTGAAGGAAGTTGCAAAGAGGTTGTGATTTGCAGCACACCCCAAAGCCACTCTGTGGAAACGATGCAGCTTATGAGGACACACATTCCGAATCTTGGCATTACGGAGATTCCTGCAAGCGTGCAATCGTAAACGCAACCCCACAACCACAGAGCACAAGCTCTGGTTTTCAGGGGCTTGGGGGCGGAGCCCTCAACAAGCTTTTTGCAAAATGTATTAACTTTGCATTGCTTGCCACTATGCAAAATGTAATACATTTGCCCTGCTTGCCACTATCGTTTTCCGGGTTTTTCCGGATCATACTATGCTCATTAGAATTGTTTTATCGGGAGGTTCGAATCATGCCCGAGCATCAAGAGATCGAATGGAAAGAATCCTGGCGGGATGAATACCTGAAATGGCTGTGCGGCTATGCCAACGCCCACGGCGGTACCCTTTTCATCGACAAGGATGACGATGGAAAAGTTGTCGGCATTCAGGGCAGCAAGAAGCTACTGGAGGATTTGCCGAACAAGATCACCAACGCCCTGGGGATCATTGCCGACGTGAATCTGCGAACAGAAGACAGGAAAGACTTTCTTGAAATCGTGGTTGACAAATATCCGTCTCTGATCAGCTATCATGGCCGGTATTACTATCGTTCCGGCAGCGTTCTCCGGGAGATCGTCGGCAAGGAGCTGGAACGTGCGCTGCTGAAATCCCAGGGACGAACCTGGGACGGTGTTCCTTTGCCCAAGCTGACTGCTGCTGATCTGAAACCCGATGCCATTGCGCTGTTCAAGCAGAAAGCGCTCGCCCGAGGCCGTCTCACATCCGATGACGCCGCTGTCAGCAATGAGATCATGATGGAAAACCTGCATCTGGTGGATGAAGACGGCTATCTGACCCGCGCCGCCATGCTGGCTTTCTATCGTGACCCGGAACGCTGGGTCACCGGTGCATATATCAAGATCGGTTTTTTCGGCGATTCCGATTCCGATTTGCAATACCAGGATGAGATTCACGGCCCGTTGATCGAGCAGATCGACCGGACCATTGACCTGGTTTATACCAAATACATGAAAGCTCGGATCACTTATGAGGGCATCCAGCGGGTGGAAGTTTTCATGTTCCCCCGGGATGCTTTCCGTGAAATTCTGCTTAACGCCGTTGTCCACAAGGATTACGCCTCTTGCAATCCCATACAGATCAGCGTCTATGAGGACCATATGTATATCTGGAATGATGGGCTGATGCCGGAGAATCTGCGAACAACAGAAAGCCTGTTTGCCAAGCATTCCTCCAAGCCCTTCAATCCCAAACTAGCCCACGTGTTCTTTATCAGCAGTATGATTGAAGCCTGGGGCCGTGGTTTCGACAAGATCAAAGCCGCCTGCGATGCGCTGTATGAAACACCCGTACCGGAATATGAAATAACGACGGATGGGATCATGGTGCACTGCAAAGCGAATCAGCGATATCTGGAATTATCGGGTCAGGAATGGGTCAAAGCGAATGACCCAATTATAGCTGCATTCCGTGATGACGAATTGCCTATTGTCGATGCGGTTTTGAAGGTGATTGATCAAAAAGGATATGTGAAAAACGCTGATGTCAAAGCAATCATGAGTAAATCGGCGGCCACAGCAAAAAGACTGCTTTCCAAAATGGTATCGGCTCAGATAATTAAACTTGAAGGCATCGGCAGAGGACAGCGATATGTGAAATGGGTCAAATGAATGACCCATTTTGCATTCCAAATTCATCATCAGCGCAGAGCAGGGGGTGAAATCATGGCGGAGTATCCGGATATCAAAGCAATGGAGAACGAAATCTGTCGGCTTCAGCAGGAAATCAGCCGTCTTCATCTTTTGCTGGATCAGGCTGGCATCAGCTATGAACAGCCATCTGTGCAGGAGGAAACCCAGGATACAGTTTTGCCGATACTCTTAACTTCCAGTAATTTTTAACCCTCAAGAGAATCCTGAGTCTCTGCCTTGATAAAATTGACGATCTCATCAGCGGTCTTATTACCAGCATGATAAGCATCAAGGACTTTTTTGTCATCTCGTTCTTTACGCTTATCGA
>JAFUFB010000019.1 GCA_017470145.1 Clostridia bacterium
ATCCTCTCTCTCCACCCCTCCTACCGCACCGGGGGCTCCGGCAAGGACGGCACCTGCGACTGCATCGGGCTCATCATCGGCGCCCTTCGCCGCGCCGGTGGCAAATGGCCCGGGCTCCATGGCTCCAACTACGCCGCCCGCAAGGAGCTTGTTTCTCTGAAAAGAATCGATTCTTCTAATGACCTGTCGTTAGGTGATCTGGTCTTTAAAGCCTATGTACCAAGTTCCAAGGGTTACAATCTTCCCGCTCGGTATAAGCCTGGTGGCAGTTATTTCACTGGTGATCTGTTGGATTATTATCATGTCGGCGTGGTTACTTCAAAGAATCCTTTGCACATTACTCACATGACGTCTCCATCTGCGAAGGTGGATACGTCTCTGGGTAAATGGTCTTATCATGGTTTCCTTAAAGCATTTTCAAAGGACGAAAAGAAAGAAGGTGAAGAAGAAATGGTTGAAATGGTGGTAAGCTCTCAAACAGGTTCTACTGTGTACCTCCGTCCAGAAAAGTCTACGAGTGCTCCGTGGTTGGTGAAAGTACCCGTAGGGGATCATGTTTTTGCAACGGTAGGGGATGATGGCTGGGCGAAGGTTCGATGGAATGATCGGAACGGCTATATGATGTCCAGATTCCTGCAGCCAGTGGATGAGCCTGGAATTCCTGCCTTTTCTGATCCTGATTTGTCCATGGGTGAGGGAACGGTGGTTCTTACTCTGGTAGCGGATAAGGCTCAAGTGCTTTTGCCCATCCTTGAATCTCTGACTGGCCAATTGGTCAATCAAATAGGTCGCGGGTGAGGATTCTCCTGGTGGTTCTGTTTGCTTTTGAAAAAGAAAGGTGGTGATTGTTTTGTCTTTTATCCTGGAAATCCTAAAGCTCTTGGGTGTATCTTCTGTAATTTCGGCCATCGTTGTTTGGTTTCTTCAGCGTCTGCTAAAGTCCCGCGATTTGAAGCAGGAGGAGCTTCGTTTGCAAAATGAAGCTATGGAGAAACAGAACCAAGCAATTATGCAAGGTCTGCAGGCGATCCTTCGTGATCGGCTTCTTCAGGGCTATCGTCATTATCTGGAAAAAGGCTATGCAGATTATGAGGATCGAGAAAACCTGGAGAATATCTGGGCCCAGTACCATGCTCTCGGTGCTAATGGTGTCATGGATGACCTGCGGGAAAGGTTTCGTGCGCTTCCACCTTTTCCGCCAGAATCTTGATGTTGTGTTCTTAATAACTACATGATGGAAAGGATGTGTTTGTGGTGAATTTCAAGACTTGGTTGAAGGCTGCCTTAATCCGCGCTGTTCGGACTTTCGCGGAAAGTGCTTTGGCGTTTATTGGGACAGGTGCAGTGGGTATTACTGAAGTGGACTGGTTGGGGGTACTCTCGGCAGGTGCTTTTGGGTTTGTTTCCAGTCTCCTTTTGGCGGTTGCTACTGGCCTTCCAGAAGTGCCTAAAGTGACGGGGGAATGAAGCTCTCTAAGCAAGCTGTATCCTTGATTTTTCGATGCTATTATGGTAGAATCCGCACCGATGCAACACTACAAGTTGCAGAACGTTCGCTTGAGAGGGCGATGGAAAAAAAGCTGGAAGCTTCTCGGCTGCTTGTGTACTACCCACGTACTACCCACTTAGGGTCAGAAACCGTTGATTTACAACGAAAACACCCTGACTCTTAATCAGGGTGTCTAGGGTTCGAGTCCCTAATGGTGTACGAAGCTGAAAGCTTTATCGAGCTTTCAGCTTTTTTCTTGTTTTGAGCAGCAGAATGTTCAAACAGAAAATTACACCATAGGAGGAAACTGAGTGCTCGAGACGCCAAAGATGGAGGTCAAGGAGGCCGCGCTGCTCAATCCACTGCAGTTGGCCTATATGGGGGATTCCGTATGGGAGATGCTGGTTCGAAGCCGGCTGATCTTTCAGAAAAAGAACGTGCATCACATGCACACGGAGTGCGTGCAGCGCGTGAACGCGGCTGCCCAGGCCCAGGCCATGGAGCTGATTCATCCCCTGTTGACCGAGGAGGAGGCTTCCATCTTCCAGCGCGGAAGGAATGCCCACGCCCGGCACCCCAGCCCCCGGCATCAGGCCCCAGCGGATTACGCGGAAGCCACCGGCTTTGAAGCGCTGATGGGTTACCTGTATCTGACGGGAGCGGTGGAGCGGATTTGCCAGCTGGCGGACGTGATTTTTGAGAAATAAAAGGGAAGGATCATTCACAGAATGCCTGAAAAGAAAAAACTGAAGGTGGAGCTGATTCGGCACACCCTGCGCCCGGAGGAGACTATCGCCCTGGGAGCGAAGCTGTGTTATTCCAAGGCCAACATTGAGGATTTAAAAAACAGGGTGGAGGAGAAGGATCAGGAGGCCTTCATCGAACGATTGCTGAGCATGGGGCATGAATCCGTTTTTGAGCATGCTTGCTTTACCTTTGGCGTGGAGGGCGTCAGCCGGGTGCTGCTGGCCCAGCTGACGCGGCACCGGATGGCCAGCTTCTCCGTCCAGAGCCAGCGATATGTCAGCTATGAAAAGGGCTTTGGATACATTCTTCCGCCAAAGATCGAAGCCTTAGGGCCAGAAGCGGTGGCGGAATTCCAGCGGCAGATGGACCAGATGCAGGAATGGTATCTGGGCTGGCAGGAAAAGCTCGGGAGCGGCGAAGGGGGAAACGAGGACGCCCGCTTCGTGTTGCCCAACGCCTGCGAAACCCGAGCGCTGATTACCATGAACGTACGGGAGCTGCGGCATTTCTTCAGCCTACGGATGTGCAACCGCGCACAATGGGAGATTCGGGCCATGGCGAAGGAAATGCACCGGCTGTGTCTGGAGGTGGCGCCAGCCCTTTTCGCGGACGCGGGGCCGGCCTGCCTGCGAGGGAAATGCGCCGAAGGGGAAAAGACCTGCGGCAAAATGAAGGAAATTCGAGAGGAGCGGGAACAGCTGCTCCAGAATATACGTAAAGGGGAAGAATAAGGACCATGGCATATTATCAGAACGCGCCGAAGAAAAAGACGAAGATTAATTATGGCGAGACCGGCTCCTGGGACGAGGAGGGCAGCCATTACAGTGACCGGCGGGAACGTCCCGCCCGGGGAAAAAGCACATACGAGACAGGCAACAGAAAGGGATACGGTCGGAGAGACGATTCCTATTCCAGTCGGGGCGATCGAAACGAATCTAAGCGCTACGAAGAGCGGGATTCCCGCGGCTATGATCGGAAGCGTTCCGATGGTTCTCGGGCGCCTGGCGGGCGGCAGGATCGGGGAGAGGGGTATTCCTCCCGTACCGTCGGCCCTCGCAGGGAGGATTTTTCTCCCCGGAAGCCTCAGCCCCCGCGGGAGGAGGAGAGCTATCGCAGCTACGAATATCGGAAACCCGGCCCGGAAACCTTCGACCAAAATACGGAAAATGATCATATTCTTTGCGGTCGAAATCCCATTCGGGAAGCGCTGCGCAGCGGCCGGGAGATTGAGAAGCTGCTGGTGCAGAAGGGCGAGCTGAGCGGCAGCGCCAAAGAGATCGTGATGGAAGCCCGGGAAAAGAAGATCATGGTGCAGGAGGTGGACAAGCGCCGCCTGGATGAGATCGCGCTGCACCATCAGGGCCTTATCGCCTTTGCTTCCGCCTATCATTACGCGGAAATCGACGAGATGCTGGACGAGGCGGAGAAAAAACAGGAGGCCCCCTTCCTGGTGATTTTGGACGGGGTGACCGACCCCCACAATCTGGGGGCCATTATCCGGACGGCGGAATGCGTCGGCGCCCACGGGGTGATCATTCCCATCCATCGCAGCGTCGGGCTGACGCCGGCCGCGGTGAAGGCCTCTGCCGGCGCCATAGAGCATACGAAGGTGGCCCGGGTGACCAACCTGAACCGGACCATCGACGATTTGAAGCGCCAGGGTGTCTGGACCTACGCTGTTACCATGGATGGCAAGGACTATGAAAAGGTGGATTTCCGCGGCGGCTGCGCGCTGGTGATCGGGGCCGAAGGGGAAGGCATCAGCCGGCTGACGGCGGAAAAATGCGACCTGAGCGTGAGCCTGCCCATGAAGGGCGAGTTGGACAGCCTGAACGCCTCCGTGGCCGCGGGCGTCATGATGTATCGAGTTCTGAGCAGCAGAAGAAAAGGATAATAGCATGGATCGGGACTGGAATGGAATGCAAGACCCGGAGGATGAGGAGGAGCAGGTCTATGACGACGCGCGAATCCTCCGCCTCAGCGAGGAGCAGGAGGAAGAATATCTGCGCCAGCAGGAGGTCAACCGGGCCCTGGAAAGCGAAATCGACGAGGGATACGATCTGGGAGAACAGCAGGAGGACTTGCTTCGCCGCTACAGCGATCTAAGTGACGAAGAGGTGGTGGCGCTGTGCCACGAGGGCGAAAAGCTGGCAGAGGAATATCTGCTGGACAAATATAAAAATTTCGTTCGCTCCAAAGCCCGGAGCTATTTCCTCATCGGTGCGGATCATGAGGACATTGTGCAGGAAGGGATGATCGGCCTGTACAAGGCCATCCGGGATTTTCGGCCGGAGCGGCTCAGCTCCTTCCATGCCTTCGCGGAGCTTTGCATTACCAGACAGATTATTACCGCCATCAAGACGGCCACCCGGCAGAAGCATATCCCCTTGAATAGCTATATCAGCTTAAATAAGCCCCTCTACGACGAGGAGAGCGATCGGACGCTGATGGACGTAATCATGGAGGGCCGGGTTTCCAATCCAGAGGAGATCATCATCAACCGGGAGGATCTGGTCAACATCAATTACAAGATCAAGGAGGTGCTCTCCGGGCTGGAACAGGATGTGCTGAACGCCTACCTGGATGGCAAGAGCTATGTGGAGATCGCGGAATCCCTGGGGCGGCATGTGAAATCCATCGATAATGCCCTGCAGCGAGTGAAACGAAAACTGGAAAAATATCTGGAGGAAGAGGAATAAGCTTTTCTTCTGGGAGGAAGGTCAGAGGTTTCTGACCTTTTCCTTTTTTCGGTGGAATTTCCGATGGCGGGGCAATCTGGCGCAGGGATACGTCTCCCACACAAGATGAAAATTTCTGCTTGACGAAAACAGTACAAAACGGTAGAATATAGGCCAGATGCACAGGACTTTTCCGTTAGCCATTCTGCCTGTGCTTATTATGGGAGCAAAAGAATAAATTTTAAGGAGCGTGTGGATCTGTGTTAAGAAAGAAGACTTGCGTTGCTATGCTTTTGGCGGGCGGCCAGGGGAGCCGCCTGGGGATTTTGACCAAGGAGGTCGCGAAGCCGGCGGTGCCCTATGGCGGAAAGTATCGGATTATCGACTTCCCTCTGAGCAACTGCACCAACAGTGGCATCGACACCGTGGGTGTGCTGACGCAGTATCAGCCCCTGGAGCTGAACTCCTACATCGGCAGCGGCGCCCCGTGGGATCTGGACATCAGCAACGGCGGCGTGTTCGTTCTGCCTCCCTACCAGACGGTAAAGGGCAGCGAGTGGTACCGGGGCACAGCGAACGCCATCTATCAGAACATGGCCTTCATCGAAGAGTATAATCCGGACTATGTGCTGATTCTCAGCGGCGATCACATCTACAAGATGGACTACAACGCCATGCTGAACGATCATATCCGTAACGGCGCGGACGCAACCATCGCCGTGCGCCCCGTGCCGTGGGAGGAAGCGCCCCGCTTCGGCATCATGAACACCGACGCCGAGAACCGCATCATCGAATTCGAAGAAAAGCCGAAGAAGCCGAAGAGCAACAAGGCTTCCATGGGCGTATATATCTTCACTTGGGAGAAGCTGCGGAAATACCTGATCGATGATGAAGCCGACAAGAAGAGCAGCAACGACTTTGGCAAGAACATTATTCCCACCATGCTGGCGGATCAGCAGCGCATGTTTGCTTACAACTTCGAGGGATACTGGAAGGATGTGGGAACCATCGAGAGCCTGTGGGAAGCGAATATGGACCTGCTGAGCAAGCCCGCGCCCATCGACATGCACGACAAGAGCTGGCGCATCTACGCCCGGACCCAGGGATTGCCCCCGCATTATATCGCCAAGGGCGCGGAGGTGACGGACAGCCTGGTCAGCGAAGGCAGCAGCATCTATGGTCATGTGACCCACAGCGTCATCTTCGGCGGGGTGACCATCGAAGAAGGCGCCAGCGTGACGGACAGCGTCATCATGCCCGGCAGCATCATTAAGCGGGGAGCCGTGGTCCGGCGGACCATCGTGGCCGAAGGAGCCACCATCGGCGCGGGCTCCTTCATCGGCGAAGAGACGGGGAACATCGCCGTGGTAGGCCACAGCGTTTCCGTGCCTGCCGGCGTAAACGTGGCGGCAGGCGTACAGGTTGACGCGGAGACCACCTTTGAAGCCTGAGGAAGCACTGATTTGCGTTCATCCCGAGGGGAGAACGGGAACGACCGGAAAGATTACGGTATATCACCATCATTTTACACTGATTGAGGACGATCAGTGTTTCCCGAAGACCGGAATATGAGAGACGAAAGGACGAAACGAACATGAAAGATGTCATGGGAATTATCTATACAGGCGAGAATGATACCCGCCTGCGGGAACTGACGATGCTTCGAGCCATTGCCGCGCTGCCGGTGGCTGCCCGTTTCCGGGTGATTGACTTTCAGGTTAGCAGCATGGTAAACGCTGGGATCAAAAATATCGGCGTCATCATGCAGAAGAATTACCACAGCCTGATGGATCATCTGGGCAGCGGCAAGGAATGGGACCTGCACGGAAAGAACGAAGGTCTGCATATCCTGCCCCCCTTCCTGACCCGGGAAAACGTGGGCGTTTACACCGGCCTGTTGGACGCCATCCGCAGCAACACCAACTATCTGGAGCGCAGCAAGCAGAGCACCCTGGTGCTCAGCGGCAGCGATATCATCTACAACGCCCGACTGGACGAAGTGTTAAAGTTCCATCAGGACACGGGCGCCGGCGTTACCCTGATGTACACCAAGGATCCCTCCATGAAGCGGGACGAGCTGGGCACCTATCTGAGCCTGGACGAGGCGGGCAACGTGGTGGATATGGAAATTCAGCCCACCCACCCCAGCTATGAAAACGCCTACATGAAGGTCATGATCATCAAACGGGAGCTGATGTTGAGCCTGGTGGACAAAGCCGTCAGCCATGGCCTGCATGACCTGGATCGGGATTTCCTGATGAAGATGGTACGGGAGAAGCAGTACACCGTCAACGCCTACGAATACAAGGGCGAATGCTGGCGCATCGACAGTGTGCAGAGCTTCTTCAAATTCAACATGGACATTCTGGATCCGGAAAAGATGAAGGGTTTCTTCCGGGATGATCTACCGGTCTACACCAAGGTGCGGGACGAAATGCCCACCTATTATGGCGATAATGCATCGGCGGTAAACAGCCTGATCGCTGACGGTTGTCAGATCGAGGGTCGGGTGGAAAACAGCATCCTGTTCCGGGGAGTTCGGGTCGCGCCGGACGCTTATGTAAAGAATTGCATCATCATGCAGGATGGCCAGGTGCACAGCGGCGCGCATATTGAAAATTGCATTCTGGACAAGCAGAGCGTTATCAAGCGCAACGCCAAGCTGATTGGGCCTGACGCTTATCCCATCGTGATTGGAAAGAACGTAGTCATCTGATCATACACTTTGACGGCTGCCGCGTTGCCGGTAGCCGTTTATTTGAAACTCAAGGGAGGGATTTCTCGATATGAAAATTCTATTTACAGCCAGCGAGAGCGTGCCTTTTATTAAGACCGGCGGGCTGGCGGACGTGGTGGGCGCCCTGGCGCCGGTGCTGGCCAAGGAAGGGCACGATGTTCGGGTGGTGATTCCGCTGTTCAGCGCCATTCCCAAGGAATGGGTGGACAAGATGGAGCATGTGACCGATTTCGAGGTGCAGCTGGGTTGGCGCAGACAGTACTGCGGCATTGAAGCCTTGAAAAAGGACGGGGTCACCTGGTACTTTATCGACAACAAATTCTATTTCGGCCGGCCCTATGTGTACGGCATGGGCGGGGATGAATATGAACGGTTTGGGTTCTTCTGCCGCAGCGTGCTGAACATGCTGCCGCTGATCGACTTCCAGCCGGACGTGATCCATGCCCACGACTGGCAGAGCGGCATGGTGCCAGCGTTGTTGAAGATTCAGTATGCCCATCTGCCCTTCTACGCCGGGATCAAGACCCTATTCACCATCCACAACCTACAGTATCAAGGCATTTTCGGCATCCGGGAGGTGCAGGATGTGCTGGGGCTGGGGGATAGCCTGTGGACCGATGACAAGCTGGAATGCTATGGCTGCGCTAACTTCATGAAGGCAGCCCTGGTTTACAGCGACCTGATCACCACCGTGAGCCCCAGCTACAGCGAAGAGATTCAGACCGCCTATTATGGCGAGCGGTTGGATGGCCTGCTGCGGGCCCGGAAGCATGAGCTGTTTGGCGTGCTGAACGGCATCGACATGGCGGACTATAATCCGGCCACGGACAAGAACATCGCCGCCAATTATTCTCCGGAAGACTTGGCGGGGAAAGCAGCCTGCAAGAAGGCCCTGCAGGAAAGCCTGGGGCTGGAGGTTCGCTCGGATGTACCCATCATCGGCATGGTGGGTCGGCTGAGCAACCAGAAGGGCCTGGATCTGGTGGATTACATTATTGCCGACATCATGCGTCAGGATGTGCAGCTGGTGGTACTGGGCATGGGTGAAGGGCGCTATTTCAACCTGTTCAGCTGGGCGGAAGGCGAATACAAGGGCCGGGTGGCCGCTCGATTCACCATGGATCATGCCCTGGCGCATCAGATCTACGCCGGGTGCGATCTGTTCCTGATGCCCAGCCAGTTCGAGCCTTGCGGGCTGAGCCAGATGATCGCCATGCGATATGGCACGCTGCCCATCGTCCGGGAGACCGGTGGCCTGCGGGATACCGTGCTGAGCTACAATGAGGATACTGGAGACGGAAATGGCTTCTCCTTCTTCAACTACAATGCCCATGACATGCTGCATACCATTGAACGGGCCATCGGATACTACAAGCAGGAGCCGGAAACCTGGAAGCTGCTGCAGCACCGGGGTATGACGGGAGATTACAGCTGGGATCATTCCGCCGGGGAGTATCTGCGGTTGTATGAAAAGCTGTTCGAGGAAAAGCAGCCCCTGGAGGAAAAGGACGAGGAACCTAATCCAGTGGTTGTAGATATCTAATTTTGCAGAAATGATCGGAATGCGCGGAGATTACCTCTCCGCCATTCTCTTTTTAAGCGATATGAATGAAATTGAGATCAGAGAAGATGAAACCCTGGAGGATTTGCAGCTGCGAGGGCTGCGATTGATCCAGAAAAAAAACGGCTTTCGGTTCGGAATGGACAGCGTGCTGCTGGCGGACTTTGCCCAAGCCAAGTCGGGAGACACGGTGGCAGATTTCGGATGCGGCACGGGGATCCTGCCGCTGCTGATGATCGGCCGGGATAAGGGAAAACAGTATATTGGCGTGGAAATTCAGGAGGCCATGGCGGAAATGGCCCAGCGAACCATAGCGCTGAACGGGTTGAAAGACCGCGTAAAGATTATCCATGCTGACCTGGCCCAAGCGGAAGCCCAGCTCCCTCCCTGCAGCGTGGAGGTGATCGTTTGCAATCCCCCCTATGGAATGCCGGGCCAGGTGCTGCGGAATCAGGCGGAAACCATCGCCACCGCCCGGCACCAGGAGCGGCATACCCTGTCCACCTTCTTCCATGCGGCGTTCCGCCTGCTGAAGGGAAAAGGCCGAATCTTTTTGGTTTATCCCGCGGCCCAGATGTTCAGCCTGATGACTGAGCTGAAGAAGGAACGGCTGGAGCCAAAGCGGTTCCGATTGGTCTATCCTAACCTGCGCCAAGGGGCGAATTTGGTGCTGTTGGAAGCGGTCAAGGACGCGAAGCCTCGGCTCCATCCCATGCCCCCACTGATCATCTATGAAGAAAATGGAATCTTGACAAAAGAACTCAAGTCCATTTATCATATGGAAGAATAAACCGGATTTTGTTTTCTGAGAAGGGGAGGCAGGCATGGAGCAGGCGGCGGATGTCATCGTAATTGGGGGCGGTGCCTCCGGGATGGTGGCTGCCATCGCCGCCGCTCGATGCAGAGATCGTGTGCTGATATTGGAAAAAGCGCCCGCCATGGGAAAAAAGTTGCTGGCCACAGGGAATGGGCGATGCAACTTGATGAACAAAAATCCGGGCCGATACTATGGGGACAGGGATTTTGCCGCTCAGGTCTTGGGCAAGAATCCTGTTTCGACGCTGACGACCTTCTGGCGCAGCCTGGGACTCCTCCTCGCTTATGACGGGGAGGGCCGAGGTTACCCCTGCACCTATCTGGCCAGCACGGTGGCGGACTGCCTGAAGGAGGAACTACGCCGTCAGGGCACCCAGGCGATGACCGGCATGGGCGTTACGGAAATTCAACCACTCTCCCGCGCCTTCCGGGTGCGAACCTCGGAGGGGGCTGTTTATAACGCCTCTCGGGTCATTCTGGCCACCGGGGGAGCTGCACAGCCAAAGCTGGGAGGGAATCAGGAGGCCTGGCCCTGGCTGGAAAAACTGGGGCACACGTTGGTCGCTGGCAGGCCCTCCCTGACCCCGTTGCGGACGGATCGAAGATCCATCTCTGGCCTGGCGGGGCTGCGGGTGAAGGGGGAGGTAACCCTTTTTCGCCAAGGGAAGGCCCTGGAAAAGGAACGGGGGGAAATGCTCTTCACCGAGACGGGTGTCAGCGGCATCTGCGTCATGCAGCTCTCTCGCTTCGCCCAGCCGGGGGATAAAATTCGTATTCGGCTGCTGGGTAATATTTTCGAGGAAGAGGCCCAGCTGTTGGAGGAACTGATCCGGCGAAGGAATGTATATGGCGCTGAGCCGCCGGAAAACCTCTGGCGGGGGATGTTGGCCCCTAAGCTGGGATACGCCGTGTGCAAGCAGGCCGGTTTAGCTCTGCGGGGGGAAGCCTGTCGGGACTTGGACGAGCAACAGCTGAATCGCCTGGCGAAGACGGCTATGGGATACTGGGTTCAGGTGGAAGCCTTGGAGGGCTTCGACCGGGCCCAAGTGATGGCCGGGGGCGTCCGATGCCAGGAGCTGGATGGACAGACCATGGCTTCCCGGCTTTGGCCGGGGCTTCATGTCACTGGCGAATTAACCAATGTGGATGGGGAATGCGGCGGATATAACCTGATGTACGCTGCCATGAGCGGGCTAAGGGCCGGATGGAATGGAAGGATGGAAGCGGAATGATCAAAGGCGAGCTGCGGAAGAAACAGATTCTGGAAACCTCGGAGCGGCTTTTTGGCGAACGGGGATACGAAGCGACGGGAGTACAGGATATTCTGGACGCCCTGAAGCTGAGCAAGGGCAGCTTCTATCATCACTACGAGAGCAAGGAGCAGGTGCTGCAGACCATCTGCGAAAACCGGGCGGACGCGGCGGCGGAAAAGCTGAAGGGGCAAACCTTTGAGACCGGGCTGGCCTGGATGAACGCGCTGATTACGGGGATGATTCCCTTCCAGGGGGAAGGGATGACCTTCCTGAAGATTATTCTGCCGGTGTTCGTGCTGCCGGAAGGGAAAAGCGTCCGGCGGAGCTATCAGGAGGCCTTGAAGCGCAGCTGGCTCAATATGGCGCAGAAAGCGCTGGAGCAGATGATTCAGGAGGGGGACGCCTATACCCCCTATCCCGCCAAGACGGCGGAAATCGCCCTGGACCTGGTGAACAACCTTTGGGCGGAAATCAGCGAGGCCATTATCTGGAAGGAAAAAAATGACCGGCAGAAGATTTCCCCCACGGAGCTGCTGAACCTGGTAGAGCCCTATCGCCCCGCGCTGGAAAACCTTTTCAGTGCCCCCTATGGTTCCATCGAGATTATTCAGTTGGAGGCGCTGACGAAGATGGTAAACGATATTCACAATTGGTGGATGGTTGATCAATAAGAAGGAGGAACTGACTCTATGAATCCCAATATTCCAACCCCGCATATCAATGCCCCGGAGGGCGCCTTTGCCGACACCGTGCTGATGCCGGGCGATCCGCTCAGATCCCAATTCATCGCGGAAAACTTTCTGGAAAACGCAGAGCTGGTGAACAATGTCCGCGGCGTGCAGGGCTACACCGGTACCTATCAGGGCAAACGGGTTTCCGTCATGGCCAGTGGCATGGGCATGCCCTCCATCGGCATTTACAGCTATGAGCTGTTTAACTTCTATGACGTGAAAAACATCATCCGCATCGGCAGCGCCGGCGCCATGAGCGAGAAGCTGAAGCTGATGGATATCGTAGCGGGCATGAGCGCCTACACGGACTCCCACTTCGGCGATCAGTTCGGCGTTCGGGGTAACCTGGCCCCCTGTTGCAGCTATGAGCTGCTGCATAAAGCGGTGGAGGCGGGGAAAAAGATCGGCCGGGAGGTTGTCTGCGGGCCTATCTACTCCTCCGATGTGTTCTACGACGAAGGGCAAAACAGCGCCGCCCTGCGGAAATTAGGGGTGCTGGCGGTCGAAATGGAAAGCGCGGCCCTTTATCTGAACGCCGCCCGATGCGGAAAAAACGCGCTATGCCTATGCACCATCTCCGACAGTATTGTGACGGGAGAGAGCATACCGGCGGAGCAGCGGCAGATCAGCTTCCGCGAGATGATGCAAATCGCGCTGGAAATTGCATAAAAAGAAGCCTGGAAGCGTTCAAAGCTTCCAGGCTTCAAATTTTTCATCCTCCGGCAGGGTTTCCAGGGTTCGACCGGAGGCCTTCATCAGCTCGGACAACACTTGCTCCGTGTCCGCCATCCGGGTAAGCAATGTAAAGGAAACAGCGGAGCCAAAGGAAACCTCCTCTGCCCGAGCTGGGAGGCGATCCAGGGCATAGCGGACGGAATCCCAGGCGCTGTAGGGCACCTCGCAGAGGTGGGAAAGGGTTCGCTCCATGCGGACGATGCCCGCTGCGTCCAGCGCCACCCGACAGGCCTGGGTGTACGCGCGGACCAGTCCCCCTGTGCCCAGGAGAATGCCGCCAAAATACCGGGTCACCACCACGCAGCAGTTGACCAGGGATTCGGAGCGCACCAGGCTCAGCATGGGCATGCCTGCGGTGCCCCCAGGCTCCCCATCATCTGAATAGCGGATGATGCCCTCGTTCTGTCCAATGACATAGGCATAGCAATGGTGCCGGGCATCCCGCATGGATTCCCGGACGGCTTTCAAATGGACCAGGGCTTCCTCTTCCGAATCGCAGGGCCAAGCCTGCCCGATAAAGCGGCTGCGCTGGATGGTGATTTCATCCCGACCAGGGCCAGCCAGGGTTACGTAGCTATCCATGATTTCTCCCGAAAAGGGCAGGGTGGAGGAAACACCCTCCACCCCGCGAAGCATATTGATTATTTCAGCACGATGCGGCAATAGCCCTTTTTACCTTTTTTCAGCAGCAGGCCCTCGCCGATTTGATCAGCAGCGATCTGGGCGGCGACGTCGGTCACCTTTTCGCCCTCAAGGGATACGGCGTTCTGCTCAATTTGTTTGCGGGCGTCGGACTGGGATTTGCACAGGCCGGAGCGTACCAGCAGGGTGGAAACCCGTCCGTCCGCGGCCAGATCCTCCGCCGTGACCTCCAGGGAGGGGACGCTGGCGGCGTTCGCGCCGCCAGCAAACAGGGCCGTGGCGGCAGCGGCAGCTTTTTCTGCCTCTTCCTCGCCATGGACCAGCTTGGTCACCTCATAGGCCAGAACCTTCTTCGCCTCGTTGATCTCCGCCCCTTCCAGCGCGCCCAGGCGGCGCACCTCGTCCATGGGCAGGAAGGTCAGCAGGGCCAGGCACTTCTGCACATCCTGATCATCCACATTCCGCCAGTACTGGTAGAAATCGTAGGGGCTGGTCTTGGCGGGATCCAGCCACAGGGCACCGGCCTCCGTTTTGCCCATTTTGCGGCCATCATGGGTTAGCAGCAGCTGGAAGGTGCAGGCAAAAGCCTTTTCACCCAGCTTGCGCCGCACCAGATCCGCGCCACCCAACATGTTGGACCACTGGTCGTTGCCGCCCATCTCCAGCCGGCAGCCATAGCGCTGGAACAGCTCCAGGAAGTCATAGCTCTGCATCAGCATGTAGGTGAACTCCAGGAAGGACAGACCGTTTTCCGTGGCCATGCGGGCCTTGTAGCAATCCGCTGTCAGCATGCGATTCACGTTGAACATGGCGCCGATATCCCGCATGAATTCAATGAAATTCAGATGGCGCAGCCAGTCGCCATTGTTGACGATGATGGCCTGATCCGGCCCGAAGTCCAGGAAACGGGACATCTGCGCCTTGATGCATTCCACATTGTGATCGATGGTCTCCACCGTCATCATCTTCCGCATATCCGTTTTGCCGGAGGGATCGCCAATCATGGCGGTTCCTCCGCCCATGAGGGCGATGGGCTTATGGCCAGCCCTTTGCATATGCGCCATGGCCATGATCGGAATGTAATGGCCGATATGCAGGCTGTCGGCGGTGGGATCGAAGCCAACATAGAAGGTGGTGGGATTTTTCAGCTGCTCATACAGCTCGTCTTCAAAGGTGGTCTGAGCGATGAAGCCCCGCTCTTTTAATATATCCAGAATGTGTTCCATGGGAAGATACCTCCTTTATTATTGAATGAGATCCTTTAAAATCGACATGCCCTGATCGATCTGGGTCAGGGTACTGCCGGAGAAGTTTAACCGCAGGGTGTTTTCATGGCCGCCATCGGCGAAGAAATGGGTGCCGGGAACGAAGGCGACCTTTTGCTCGATGGCCTGGTTCAGCAGCTCTTTGGCATTGAGCCCCTCCGGCAGCTCCACCCAGATAAAGAGCCCGCCTTCCGGCCTGGTATAGGATACGCCGGCGGGGAAGGACGCCAGATGAGAAAGCATGGCGTCGCACTGCTGGGCATAGGCGGCGGAGATGCGGCGGATATGATCTGCCAAGAGATCCTGCCGCAGGAATTGATCCACGATGGCCTGGGAAAGATTCGCCGTGTGCACATCGGAGGACTGTTTTCCAATGGTACATTTCCGCAGGATCCCCGCGTCCCCCGCCATGTAGCCGACCCGCAGGCCAGGGGAGATGACCTTGGAGAAGCTGCCCAGGAAGACGACCCAGCCATTTTCGTCGAAGGACTTGATGGTAGGCAGCTCCCGCCCCCGATACCGCAGATCCCGATAAGGATCATCCTCCGCCACCACGACGCCGTACTGATTGGCCAGCTCTGCAACCCGCTTTCTTCGGGAGAGGGACAGCGTCCGCCCGGTGGGGTTCTGGAAGGTGGGAATGGTGTAGATCAGCTTCGGTTTCGTTTCCTGAATCAGGTGCTCCAAATGATCCGGATCCAGCCCCTCCTCATCGCTGTTTACGGGCACCAGCTCCGCCTCATAGAGCTTCATGCATTGCAGATTGCCCAGAAAAGAGGGATTTTCTACAATGATCCGATCCCCGGGGTTGATGAGGGCCTTGCAGAGCAGATCCATGGCCTGGGTGGAGCCTGTTACGGGCAGCACCGAAGGGAGATCCAGCTGCAGATGGGATTTGACATAGGCGCGAAGGCTTTCCACAAAGGCGGGATAGCCTTCCGTGGCACCATATTGCAAAATGGCCTTGCCATTATCCTGCAGCACCTGCTTGGCGATGGGGGCGACGATATCGTCTGGCAGGGCGGCCAGGGAGGGATTCCCCCCAGCGAAGGAAATCATGCCCGGCTGGGCAATGACCTTGAAGATCTCTCGAATGGCGCTGCCGGATACATGATCAAAACGGGACGCATAGGAAAGGGATGATAAATCCATCCTGCTCAACCTCCTTTTCACGAAAAAAAACCTCCTCCGCCCGGAAGGCGGGGAGGACCGCGGTACCACTTCCATTCAGCCATGGACAGCCCGAAAAAACAACCCTGCGGAAAACCGGCAACCCATGACTCTCGTCAAAACGCTGTAACCGGCGCACCGGCCCGATCTTACTAAGAAGGAGAACCTCCTTTTCTGGGCGGGGGCTCAGGGGCGTATATCCGGCACCTTCCGAACCCCTCGCACCAAACGGGGCCTCTCTGGACGGGAGAAAAACCGGCTTCTTCCCTTCATCGCGACAGGAATGATTATATTTTTTTGCCTTCGGGATGTCAAGGGCATTTTTCGAAAAAGCTTGCTTAATAAAGGAATATCCTGTATAATTCGATGGTTCTTTGGAAACAGACGGGCTTCTCGCCAGGGGGCGGAGCCGGCGGAACGGGAGGGATGATTACCAAATGGAATGCAAGGTTAAAAATAACGAAGGCACGATCTACATCTCTGAGGACGTCATGATGAAGGTGGTCGGATACGCGGCGCTGGAATGCTATGGCATCGTGGCCATGTGCGGCAAGCGGGCGACGGACGGGCTGGTGGAATGGCTGGGCCGGGAAAACCTCAGCAAGGGCGTCCAGATTCGCAACGTGGGCGACATGCTGGATGTGGATCTGTTCATCATCGTGGAATACGGCGTGTCCATCGCGGAGGTGTGCAAGACCATCGTGGATACCGTCCGTTACAAGCTGGAGGCCATGACGGGCGTGAAGGTGCGGAAGGTCAGCATCTCCGTGGAGGGGATCCGGATCTGATTTTCCCGCTTCCCGGTGAACCGGGAGGGGCAGGACGGAAGCTGAGAAAAGATTGATTGAACGGAGGGACATCCTTTGATACAGTTCAAGACCATTGACGGCCTGATGCTGCGCGACATGGTCATGGCCGGAACCGCGCTGCTGGAAAAGAATCGCGAGCTGGTGGACGCGCTGAACGTTTTCCCCGTGCCGGATGGCGATACGGGGACGAATATGTCCTTGACCATGCAGAGCGCTATTCGCGAGATTAACAGCCAGGAGTTTCTGCGGGCGGACGAGGCGGCCAACGCCCTGAGCAAGGGCGCCCTGAAGGGGGCCCGGGGAAACAGCGGCGTCATTACCAGCCAGCTCTTCCGCGGCTTTGCCAAGGCGCTGAAGGGCGTAGAGAAGATTACGCCCCTGCAGTTTGCCGAAGCTCTGGGCAAAGGGGCCGAGGTGGCCTATAAAGCGGTGATGAAGCCCAAGGAAGGGACGATTTTGACCGTGGCGCGGGTGGTGGCGGAAGACGCGCTGAAGCAGGCCCAGAAGGATCCGGAGGACTACGACGCGCTGATCTCCGTGATGCTGAAAAGCGGCGAAGCCATTTTGAAAAAGACGCCGGACATGCTTCCCGCCCTGAAACAGGCGGGGGTGGTGGACTCTGGCGGCCGAGGCTTGCTGTTCATCTATCAGGGATACGCGGCGGTGCTGCGGGGCGAGGATATTAACTTGATTACAGCGGGAGAAGAAGAATCTGCCGCCGATCAAGGGGACGACTGGCATGATCTTTCCCGGGAGTTGACCCACACCTATTGTGTCAATTTCGAGATTACCCGTTTCCGGGAGGATTGCGACGAGCACGATTTGGACTCCTTCCGCCGCCGCTTGAACCGCATTGGCGATTGCGTTCAGGTACAGGGGGATTTAAAGGGCGCTCAGGTTCACGCCCATACGGACAATCCCGGTAGCGCTCTGGAATACGGTGTCGAGCTGGGAGAGATTACTAATGTGAAGATCGACAACCTGGCGGAGATGAAGCGGGCCCTGGAAAAGGAAAACGCGCTCGCCGAGGCGGAAGAGGCTTTGGAGGAAGCAGCGGAACCCGCGACGCCGGAGAAGGAATACGGCATGGTAGCCATCAGCATGGGCGAAGGGTTTACCAGCTTCTTCCAGGACCTGAATGTGGACCAGATTGTGGAAGGCGGGCAGACCATGAATCCCTCCGTGGATGACATTCTGCACGCCATGAACAAGGTAAACGCGGAGCACATCTTCATCCTGCCCAATAACGGCAACATTATTTTTGCCGCCAATCAAGCCGCAAAAATGAGCAGCCGGGATGTGCGGGTCGTGCCGACAAAGAACGTGGCTATGGGCATCGCCGCGGCCATTGCCTTCCAGCCGGATCAGACGGTGGACGAAAATCAGGCCCGTATGGGCGAGGCGGCAGAGCATGTAAAGACCGCCACCATCACCTACGCCATCAGGGACAGTGAGTATAACGGCATCGACATCAAGGAAGGGGACATTATCGGCTTGCATAACGGGCAGATCGAGTTCTCCGGCGCGAGCATCGAAGAAGTGGCCTTAGAGACCATGAAGAACGTGGTAACGGAGGAGGACGAGCTGATCACGGTGTACTACGGCGCCGACGTGCAGGAGGCGGAGGCGGAAGCCTTGGCGAATAAGCTGTCCGAGGAATATGGTGACTGCGACGTGGAATACCACAGCGGTGGCCAGCCTCTGTATTATTATCTGATTTCCGTGGAATAAAACGAGCATGCAATTATCCGATTTAAAAGGGCTAGGGCCCACCAGGCTCGCCCGACTTCGCGCAATGGGAATTGACTCATTGCGCGATTTGTTGTATTTCTTTCCCACTCGATATGAGGATCATGTCCATGTGACTCCCATTGGGGCCGCCCAGGCTGGGGAGATCATGATTCAGGGAAAAATACTGGAAAAACCGAAAATCGCCTATTTTCACGGCATGAGCCGAGTGACGGCTACCATCGCGGATGCCTCGGGACGAATAGGGATCAGCTGGTTTAACGAGCCCTGGATGACGCAGCAGGCCCCTGTGGGGATCGAGATTACCCTCTATGGCCGCCTGCAGGAAAAGAATGGCCGACGGAGCCTGGTTAACCCTCGGATCATTACGGAGCGGGGCTGGGCGCCGATCTATCGACCGATGAAGGGCTTTCCGGGGAAGAACTTTCAGGCCATGATGCAGGAAGCTCTGAGCGCCGTGGAGGAGATTTGCCCGGAAACCCTGCCTCGCAGCTTTCGGGAAAGGCATGGGCTGATCCCCCTGGGGAGTGCGATTCGGGAAACTCATTTTCCCCGGGAATTGGAAAGCCTGAAGGCGGCTCGGCGGCGGCTGGATTTCGAGAGCATGCTGATGTACCTGATGGGGGTCCAGATTTTCCAGCAGCAGAAGCAGCCGGGTTTTGCCATGGAGATTCCGGCAGGTGAGCCGGATACCTTCTGGCAACAGATGCCCTTTCCGCCCACGGGCGCCCAGCGGCGGGTGATGGAGGAGATCGCGGCGGATATGCGCCGGGGGGAAGCCATGAGCCGCCTGGTGCAGGGAGACGTGGGCTGCGGGAAAACCATTCTGGCTTTTGGGGCGATCTATTTGGCCTGGAGGGCTGGATATCAGAGCGCCATGATGGCTCCCACGGAGGTATTGGCCCGGCAGCATTATGAGAATGCCAAAGCCCAGCTGGAGCCTTTGGGGATTTCCTGCGGGCTGTTGACGGGCAGCACCCGGGCGGCGGAGCGCAGAAAAATATTGAAAGCCCTGGCGGACGGGGAGTGTCAGGTCGTCTTTGGCACCCATGCCTTGATCAGCGAGGGGGTGGAATACGCCAGGCTGGGCTTGGCCATTACGGACGAGCAGCATCGCTTTGGGGTCCGCCAGCGGAGCCGACTGCAGGAAAAGGGCTTCGATGGGCAGCAGGAGAATCCCGCGCCCCATGTACTGGTCATGAGCGCGACACCCATCCCCCGGACCCTGGCGCTGATCCTTTACGGCGACCTGAACCTAAGCCTGGTGGATGAATTGCCGCCAGGGCGGCAGCCGGTGAAAACCCGCATGGTGCCGGCGGAAAAAAGGGCGGGAATGTATCAATTTTTGCGCCAGCAGGTGGAGCAAAAAGGCCAGCAGGCATATGTGGTGTGCCCCCTGGTGGAGGACAGCGAAACCCTGGAGAATGTGAAGAGCGCCCAATCCCTGTACGAGGAATTGAAGAAAAACGAATTGCAAGGGCTCCGGGTCGGGAAAACCTGGGGTACCCAGAAAAGCGAGGAAAAGGTAGAGACCTTGCGGCGGTTCGCCGCAGGGGAGCTGGACGTGTTGGTGGCCACTACGGTGATTGAGGTGGGGGTCAACGTGCCCAACGCCACCATCATGATCATCGAGAACGCGGAGCGATACGGCCTGAGCCAGCTGCACCAGCTGCGGGGCCGCGTAGGCCGGGGAAGCGAGGAAAGCTGGTGCTTCCTGATGGCGGATGGCACAAAAAAACTCCGAATCCTCTGCGAAACCAATGATGGATTCCTGGTGGCGCAAAAGGATCTGGAGATTCGGGGCCCAGGGGATCTGATGGGCACCCGGCAGAGCGGCGAGGCGGTCCAGCGAATCGTAGGCGGCGGGGATGTGGCCCTGCTGGAGGAGGCACAGAAGGCGGTCCAAGCGCTGGTTTCCGACCCAGGGCAGGCACAGGAGCGGCAGGCCATCGAGGCCCTGACCAGAAAAGTCTTCTCGGAAAAGGATTTCAAAATTGCGCTGAACTGAAGGAAGCGTATTCTTAATCGTCCATCAAATCCACTAACACCATATTTTGCAGGTCCATGCCTTGGCGGGTCAGACGCCAGGCATGGTCTTTTTGATAGACCAGACCTCTGGATTGCAACTGGCGGAGTCGATCCCCATAGCAGCTATCCAGGGATATGCCATGCAGGCGGGCAAAGCCTTCCTCCGAAACCCCAGCGTTCATCCGCAGTCCCAGCATCATGGTTTCGAAGCGGGCATCCGCAGGGGAAATGAGCTCCTCCTCCTGTGGGTCGGGCGCATGATTTTGCATGCCGGACAAATAATCCTGCAGGGAGCGGGTGTTGGTGCGGCGCAGATAGGTCATCCCCGGAGCGGAACCGGTGCGGAGCAGCATGGAGGCCGCGGAGACCCCCAGGCCCAGATAAGGCGCCTGACGCCAATAGCCGATGTTATGCTGACAGGCATATCCCGGGCGAGCGAAATTGGAAATCTCATATTGCTCCAGGCCCTGCTTCGCGGTGAATTGAAGCAGCATATCGTACATCTCCCGCTCCTCTTCCACCGCTGGCAGAGCAAGTTTTCCCGCGTCCAAGTCATCCAGCAACGGGGTTCCCGGCTCGGGGATGAGCCCATAGGCGCTGAGATGCTGGATGTCTAGAGAAAAAGCCGCTTCCAGCGTTTCCTGCCACTCCGCCTTGGTTTGGGTAGGCAGGCCGAAGATCAGATCCAGATTCAGGTTTTCGAAGCCGGCCTTCCGGGCCAGATCGACGCTGGATTGCACCTGTTGGAAGCTGTGAATCCGCCCCAGCAGAGAAAGCAACCGGGGCTGCGCGGCTTGCATACCCAGGGACAAGCGATTGACGCCTCCCTGCCGGGCGGCTTCCAGCCAGGGGAGGGTCAAGGTGCCGGGGTTCGCTTCCACCGTCCATTCCTGGACTTCACCCAGGGGAAGAATTTCCTTCAAGCCCTGGATCAGCCGGGTCAGCGTGGGCACCGGAAGCAGGGAAGGCGTACCTCCGCCGAAATAGACCGTGGAAATAGGAGATTGCACCTCCTGGGCAAAGAAAGAAGCCTCCCGCAGCAAAGTGTCCGCGTAAGGCTCCATCAAATGTGCCTGCCCCGGATAGGAGGCAAAGTCGCAATACCTGCATTTTTGCGCGCAGAAGGGGAAATGTACATATAATTCCATGGAAATCTAATCTTTCTCCAGGGCCAGATTTCGAATGCGCCGGCCCAGATCATAAGCGCAGGAAACGGTGTACCAGGTGCCGCCTCGGCAATGGGTCAGATAAGCAAGACACAGATCCGCGTGCTCCACGAGAAATCGATTCCGCTTCTGCATGCATCCGGGGAAGTATTCCTCGGAAACATAGATCACCTGATCCGCCTCCCCAAGGAGGGACTGATAAATGGCCTGATCTGCCGGGGCCCATCGGGAGGCCTGGGAGCGACAGGGCAGGGCGAGAATCAGCTTTACCTCCGGATGAATGCGCCGCAGGGAAAGCACCTCCAGGGCCGCCAGGGTATCGAACCCCAGGGCGGCGCCGGAAAGGAAAACCCGTTTGCCTCCCTGATAGGATTCCTCCAACCATTTGCGAAGCTGGGAGGTGATGCGCGGCCGATCCTGGGGAGAGAGATGGCGATGGCCAGTAAAGCTGACGCAGAATACTGGATCATAGGGAAAGCCATCCCCCTGGGGATAGGTTAGGAATCCATCTTCAACACGGCTATGAAGGCTTCGCTGGGCACCTGAACGGTACCGAATTGACGCATCCGCTTTTTGCCTTCTTTTTGCTTTTCTAACAATTTCTTCTTTCGCGTGATGTCGCCACCGTAGCATTTCGCCAAAACATCCTTTCGCATCGCTTTCACCGTTTCCCGGGCGATCACCTTGCCCCCAATGGCAGCCTGAATCGGGATTTCGAACTGCTGCCGCGGGATGACGTCCTTCAGTTTTTCCGCAATGGAGCGGCCCCGGGCATAGGCCTTGTCCCGATGTACAATGATGGAAAAGGCGTCGCACAGCTCCCCGTTCAGCAGGATATCCAGCTTCACCAGGTCGGACCGGCGATAATCCTTCATCTCGTAATCAAAGGAGGCGTAGCCCCGGCTGCGGCTCTTGATCTGATCGAAGAAATCGAAGATGATTTCGTTCAGCGGAAGCTCATAATTCAGCTTCACGCGGTTGCCTTCATACTGCATATCCAGGAAGACGCCCCGTTTGTCCTGGCAGAGGTCCATCAGCGTGCCCACCGCGTCCTGGGGGGTATAGATGGTGGCATGGACGAAGGGCTCCTCCATGGATTCGATCTCCGTGACTGCAGGCAGATTGGTGGGGTTATCGATCATCAGGGTTTCTCCGCTGGTTTTGTTCACCTTGTAGATGACGCTGGGAGCGGTGGTGACCAGATTCAGGTCAAACTCCCGCTCCAGCCGGGTGGTCATAATGTCCATGTGCAGCAGCCCCAGGAATCCGCAGCGGAAACCATAGCCCAGGGCCACGGAGGTTTCCGGCTCAAAGGACAGGGAGGCGTCGTTCATCCGCAGCTTTTCCAGGGCGTCCTTCAGGGCGGGATAATCCGCACCGTCCGCCGGATAGATGCCGCAATACACCATGGGGGTTACATGGCGATAGCCCGGCAGCGGTTCCGGCGCGGGGCGAGCCGCGTCGGTAATGGTGTCGCCCACCCGGGTGTCGCTGACATCCTTGATGGAGGCGGCTACATAGCCCACATCCCCGGCCTTCAGCTCCTGCCTGGGGGAATAGCCGGGGGTAAAGATGCCCACCTCTACTACGTCAAATTCGCCGCCGGTGGCCATGAGGCGCATGCGCATGCCGGGGCGGATGGTTCCTTCCTTTACCCGGACAAAGCAGATGGCGCCCCGATAATTATCATAGAAGGCATCAAAGATCAACGCCTGCAGCGGAGCGGAAGGATCCCCCTCTGGCGCGGGAATATGCTCCACGATGGCTTCCAGCACCTGATCCACATTCAGCCCCGTCTTGGCGGAAACACAGGGCGCGAAGCTGGCGTCCAGGCCGATGACGTCCTCAATCTCCTGCCGGACCTCCTCCGGCCGGGCGGAAGGCAAATCGATCTTGTTGATGACAGGGACAATCTCCAGATCATGCTCCAGGGCCAGATACACATTGGCCAGAGTTTGAGCTTCAATGCCCTGGGTGGCGTCCACCACCAGCAGCGCCCCTTCGCAGGCGGCCAGCGCCCGGGAAACCTCATAGGTAAAGTCCACATGGCCGGGGGTATCGATCAGGTTCAGGATATACTCCTGACCATCCTTTGCCCGATAGCGCATATGGACGGCCTTGCTTTTGATGGTAATGCCCCGCTCCCGTTCCAGCTCCATGCTGTCCAGGATCTGCTCCACCATCTCCCGCTGCTCAAAGACCCCGGTCTGCTCCAGAATACGATCCGCCAGGGTGCTCTTTCCATGGTCGATATGGGCGATGATGCAAAAATTACGTACGCGGCTTGCGTTCGACAAGATGATTTGCTCCTTCCTGTGAAAGGGTATGGAAAAACAAAAGGGGAAAGCTATGATTTGACCTTCTGGCCCAGGCGATTCTCCGTGCCATGCAGCAGGCGAACGATGTTGGCACGATGGCGAAGCAGGCAAAGAAGGGCAAGCAGAATCGACCAGAGGATGATCCAGAGATTCCCGTCGCTGTAGAAGAAGGACACCAGCACGGCATAGAGGCACAGCAGGCTCATGGAGGCCAGGGAGATATACTTGGTAAGCAGGATGATCACTACCCCCAGCCCAAAGCAGATCAGCGCGGGGATCGGGAAGCAGAAGAGCATAACGCCGCAGCTGCTGGCAACCCCTTTGCCGCCTTGAAAGTGAAAAAACACGGGCCAGTTATGCCCCAGCACCACCAGGAGCCCTCCCAGCAGCGCGCCATAAAAGGAGCCGGTGATCAGCTGGCCCAGATAGCAGGCCAGCACCGCCTTCAGGGAATCCCCGGCAAAGGTGATGAGCCCCGGCACCCAGCCCATGGTCCGCTGGACATTGGTGGCGCCAGTGTTATGGCTGCCCACCGTGTGCAGATCGGGCCCATGGAAGGCCCGGGAAACCAGGATGCCGGTGGAGATGGAGCCCAGGCAGTAGGCCAGGGCCCCCGCCAGGACGTATAACAACCAGGTTGGCATGGCAGAAATTACGCCTCCTCTCGCTTCCGGGGCCGCAGAATAAACCGGATGGGGGTGCCCGTGAAATCGAAAGCCTTGCGGAAATAGTTTTCCAGATAGCGCTCGTAGGCGAAGAACATCAATTCCACGTCGTTGACGAAGAGAATAAAGGTGGGCGGACAGACGGACTGCTGGGTGGCGTAATAAATCTTCAGTCGGCGCCCTCCCTGCAGCGGGGGCTGAAGGGCATTGGTGGCTTCGTTCAGCACATCATTCAGCACGCCGGTGGTAATCCGCTTGCTGGCCTGGGCATACACCGCAGCCACCTGATCCAGAATGGTATGTACCCGCTGGCCGGTTAGGGCGGAAACGAAGAGAACCGGGCAATAATCCATGAATTTCAGATCTGAAAGGATCTGTTTCTTGGTCTTTTCCAGGGTGCCGGTTTCCTTTTCCACCGCGTCCCATTTGTTGATCAGCAAAATGGCGGCCTTGCCTTCGTCATGAATCAGGCCGGCAATCTTGGTATCCTGCTCCGTGACCCCATCATTGGCGTCAATGATGAGGATGGCCACATCGCAGCGGCGAATGGCCGCGATGGAGCGCAAAACGCTGTAACGCTCCAGGCTTTCATCCTCGATGGCCCGCTTCCGGCGGATGCCTGCGGTGTCGATGATATTGACGGGGGAACCGTCTGGCATCGTGTGCAGAGTGTCGATGGCGTCCCGGGTGGTGCCGGCGATATCCGAGACCATGGTCCGCTTCTGGCCCAGCAGCCGATTGGTGAGGGAGCTTTTTCCCACATTGGGCCGGCCGACAATGGCCAGCTGCAGGATGTGATCCTCCTCTTCTTCCTCCGGCGGCAGCTCCGGCAGGCAATGGAAGATTTCGTCCAATAAATCTCCAAAGCCCAGCATGTTCACCGCGCTGATACCCACCGGATCTCCTAATCCCAGCTCGTAGAATTCATATAGATGATTGCTGAGACCGGGATAGTCAATCTTGTTCACCACCAGGATCACGGGCTTATGGGTGCGGCGAAGCATATTCGCCACCTCCCGGTCATCGTCCGTTAAGCCATCCCGGGCGTCCGTGAAGAAGCAGATGACATCCGCCGTATCCATGGCGATCTCCGCCTGCTCCCGCATCTGGGATAGCAGCACATCCTCACTGCGGGGGTCGATGCCGCCGGTGTCGATCAGGGTCAGCCCCCGTCCCAGCCATTCCACGTCGGCATAGATTCGATCCCGGGTGACCCCGGGAAGATCATCCACAATGCTGATGCGCCGACCGGCCATTTTATTGAAAAAAGTGGATTTGCCCACGTTGGGGCGGCCGATGATGGCGACCAAAGGTTTTGCCATGTATCATAAACCTCCTGAAGTAAGCTTCCTTTGAAAGTTAAATTCCATAAAGGGCCCGGATGAAATCCTCGCCCCGATTTTGTACCACCCGGAAGGGGAGACCGGTTAGGGCCTGCACCTGGGGCACGGTAAAATCATCCAGGAAGGAATCCTCGTTTTCCCGCAGCATGCTGCTGGAAATCAGCACCTGATCTGCCTTTTTATCGGCCAGGGCGTCCATCAAATCCTGCCCGGTGATCAACCCGGTGACCGTGACAGAGGGGCCGAAGAACCGATTGGGCACAGCGAAGACCTCCACAGCGGTGCCAGCCGGGGCATATTTTTCCGCCAGAGCCTGAATATAAGGCAGGGCGGAGACGCCGGTGGGAATCAGCAGATGGCGAGGCGGGGGAGCGGACGCCAGGCTTTGCACCAGGGGGAGGGCATTTTCGCATTCCTGAGCCAGGAGCCGAAGCATGCCAATGCCATTTTCGATCTGTGGATAGCCTTCGTAGGCCTCCTCCGAGGGCACGGGCAGGTGGGCAATGCTGTAAAACTCGTCGGCCGGGAAAATGAATCGCGTCCCCAGCGTTTTCAGATAATAAGCTTGGATCAGCTCGAAATCCCGTACCAGCTCCCGGGCTTCCTCCTCCCGGAACAGGCGCAGGGGGTACAGGCGATCCCGATGGTCCGTCAGCCCGATGGGCACGATGGCCAGGCTTTGGGCGGCGGGATAGAGATTGGCCAGGTCCACAATGGTCTGGTGCAAAATAGGCCCATCGTTCTCCCCCGGGCAGAGCACCACCTGGCAGTGAAACTTCAGCCCATTTTCCGCCATGCGCTGCAGGCGGGGGAGCAAATTCCCAGCGGTGGGATTCTTCAGCATGCGAACCCGGGTGGCCGGATCCGTGGCATGGACGGAGATATAGAGGGGGGAAGCCTTTCGGCGCAGAATGCGCTCGAATTCCTGATCGTCCACATTGGTGAGGGTGACAAAATTGCCCATCATCAGGCTGAGTCGCCAATCGTCGTCCTTCACATACAGGGTGGGCCGCATGCCCTTGGGCATCTGGTCCACAAAGCAGAAGATGCAGTGATTCTTGCAGGGACGGGGCTCCAGGATGGCCCGCTCATCCAGCTTCAACCCCAGCGGGGCGGAAACGCTTTTATGGAGGGAGAGAACCCTGGTTTGTCCTTCCGCGTCCGCCAGCTCCACCTTTAGGCGGGAGGCCATGGAAAGGGCCTGATAATCAATTTCGTCAATCACGTCCTCGCCATTGATCTTCAGCAGCGTTTCCCCGGGCTGAATCCCTGCCCGGGCGGCCATGGAGCCTCGGGCTACTGAAAGGATCCTGATGGACAATGCTTCCCCTCCCTTCCCTCGAAATCACAACATTATATTATGGCGAAATCAGCCGGGATTGTCAAGAAAACTTGAATTTGAGGCAAGATCATGGTATGATGCACCGGGAAACGCTTCTGCCTTGCTTGCATGGGTCAACGTTTCCGGAACAGCCCGGAAGGAAGGGCGTGAAAGGGATTTTTGCATGGCGCAGATTAACGATATTGCGATCGATTTGGGGACCTCCAATGTGGTCATCTATATGAAGGGCCAGGGCGTGGTGCTGCGGGAGCCCGCCGCCGTTTCCGTGGATCAGGAAACCCGGCGTATTCTGGCCTTCGGGACGGAGGCTTGGCGCATGATCGGCCGGACCCCAGCCAATATCCAGGTGATCCGCCCCTTGGCTCAAGGCGAGATGATCGATTTTGACTTGACGGGGAATATGCTGCGCTTCTTCGTAGCCCGAGTGACGGGGGGGCGGCGTCTCAGCCGGCCACGGGCGATTCTTTCTACGCCCAGCGGAGTGAAGGACATTGAACAGAAGGCCCTGATGACCACGCTGTTTGACGCCGGGGTGCGGCGGACCCAGATGCTCGATCGCAGCATTGCCACCGCCCTGGGGGCGCAGTTGAATTTTCTGGGCGAATACGGATGCATGATTGCGGATATCAGCGCCGGGGGGACGGATCTGGCCGTGCTGTACAACGGGACGCCCACGGTGGTCAGCAGCCTGCACGTGGGGGGCGATCAGCTGGATGACGCGGTGATCCGTTTTCTCCGTCGGAAATACAATATGCTGATCGGCGAGCGCACGGCAGAGCAGGTGAAGATCACCCTGGGCAGCGCCATCCGCCGCCAGGAACGGATTAGCATGGACATTACCGGGCGGAATTTGATCTCTGGGCTGCCAAAGACCATGACCATAGAATCCGATGAGATTTATGAATCGCTGATCGATTGCGTGAACGATCTGATCGAGGGCATCCAGATGCTGATCGAAAAGACGCCGCCCCAGCTGGCCTCCGATATTTTCGAAAGTGGCATTACCCTGACCGGCGGCGGCGCCCAGCTGTACGGGCTGGCGGAAGCGGTGGGTGCGGCGCTGAAGGTTCCATGCCGAGTGGCGGATGAAGCCCGGGACTGTACGGTGCTGGGCTGCGCCCGGGTGCTGGAGGATCCCGCTCAGTATAAGTATCTGCTGAATATTTAACATCTTTGCGGATGAAAAGAAATCCCCTGGGAATCGCTCCCAGGGGATTCGTTTTCATCGTGTTTATTGCTTTCCCTTCGCCGTATCGATGCCCGCGGCATTCTGCAGGTTCAACTGCTCGATGGCTGCCTCCCGCATCTTGTATTTCAGCACCTTGCCCGCGGCGTTCATGGGGAAGGAGGATACGAAATCGATGTATTGGGGCACCTTATGCCGGGCCATATGGCTGGCGATGTATTCCGTCATCTCCTCCTTGGAAACCTGCTGTCCCTCCTTCAGAATGATGCAGGCCATGACCGCTTCGCCATACTTCTTATCAGGCACGCCGATAACCTGGACATCCTCCACCGCGGGATGAGTGTAGATAAATTCCTCAATCTCCTTGGGATAGATGTTTTCTCCGCCGCGGATGATCATATCCTTCAGCCGCCCGGTGATGACATAGGTGCCATCCGGATTCCGCCGGGCCAGGTCCCCGGAATGGAGCCAACCCTCTGCGTCGATGGTAGCAGCGGTGGCCTCCGGCATTTTGTAATATCCCTTCATAATGTTATAGCCCCGGGAGCAGAACTCGCCGTCTACGCCATCCGGAAGGATGTTTCCAGTTTCAGGATCCACCACCTTGCATTCCACATTGGGGAAATCATAGCCCACGGTTTCCGTCCGGAGCATCAGGTCATCCTGCCAGGCGGACATGGTGCTGCCGGGGGAGGATTCCGTCTGTCCATAGACGCTGACGATCCCCTGCATGTTCATTTCGTCCGGCTGGGCGGCCCGGCGCATAAGCTCCGGCGGGCAGCCGGCGCCAGCCATGATGCCTGTACGCATATGGGAGAAATCCGTTTTACGGTAGTCCTCATGGTTGAACATAGCGATGAACATAGTGGGCACACCGTTGAAGCAGGTGATCCGCTCCTGATGGATGCAGGCCAGGGAGTTCTTTGCGGAGAAGTAGGGCATGGGGCACAGGGTGGCGCCATGGGTCATGGAAGAGGTCATGGACAGCACCATGCCAAAGCAATGGAACATGGGCACCTGAATCATCATCCGATCCGCCGTGGAAAGCCCCATGCGATCGCCGATGCACTTGCCGTTATTCACCACATTATAGTGTGTCAGCATGACGCCCTTGGGGAAACCGGTGGTGCCGGAGGTGTACTGCATATTGCAAACATCGTCCACCTTGACCCGGGAGGCGTATTCCCGCAGCTTTTCTTCCGGCACGCTGTCCGCCCGCTCCATGGCCTCGTCGAAGGTGAGGCAGCCGGGCTGACGGAAGCCCACGGTGATCACGTTCCGCAGGAAGGGCAGCTTCTTGCTGTGCAGGGGTTCGCCAGGCTTGGTAGAGGCGATTTCCGGGCACAGCTTGTTGATGATGGCCCGATAATCGCTGTCCAGGCAGGACTCGATCATCACCAGGGTATGGGTATCGCTCTGGCGAAGCAGATACTCCGCCTCATGAATTTTATAGGCGGTGTTTACCGTCACCAGCACCGCGCCGATCTTGGTGGCGGCCCAGAAGGTGATGTACCAGGCGGGCACGTTGGTAGCCCAGATGGCGACCTTGCTGCCAGGGCGAACACCCAGGGAGATCAGGGCTCGGGCGAAGTTGTCCACATCGTCCCGGAATTCGGCATAGGTGCGGGTATAATCCAGGGTGGTGTACCGGAAGGCGTACTGGTCCGGAAATTCCGCCACCACCTGATCCAGCACCTGGGGGAAGGTCAGATCGATGAGCTCATCCTTCTTCCAAATGTATCGGCCGGTACCGTCATGGTTGGGATAGAGCACCTTACGCTTTCCCCGGGGATTGTCGAAGCGATTCATATAGTTGATGAAATAGGGCAGAATCACGTCCCGCAGCGGGAGATCGGGCATCCAGTCCGGCTTCCATTCCATGGACAGGAAGCCGTCATAGTCAATGGAGCTCAGGGCCCGCATCAGCTCCTGAATGGGCAGAGTTCCTTCGCCGATCAGGTTATACTCCCCGGCGTCATCGGAATCCCGCAGATGAATATGGCGTACGTAAGCGCCCAGGTTGCGGATGGTGGCATCCGGGGTTTCCTTGAAGTCCCGGTAAGGATGGTGCATATCCCAGAGGGCTGCCAGCTCATCCCGGGCGTAATCATCCAGCAGGTTGCGCAGCCGCTCCGTGTTGGCATAAATCCCCACGGTTTTGATCAGCAGGGTTACCTCCAGGCCGGAAAGCAGGGGCAGAATGCGATCCAGATTCCGGTGCACCGCCCCCTCATCCTCCTTCAAGGCGCAGACTGCCACGTAGGGAGCCCGCAGGGCGGCGGCGGATTGAAACAGCAGCCGGAATTCAGCCAGATCTGCTTCCCCCTCGCTCAGGTCGAGGGGCGTGTCCAGGCAGGAAAGGGACAGATGCTTCTCCTTCAGTCCCCGCAGGGTTTCGTTCAGATGATATTGATGGAAGGGGCCGCTGCGATCCGTCAAGGCCGGGGTGCGGCTCAGATTATAGAGCTCGATACCCTGAAAGTGGTATTCCTCCGCATCGCGAATCTGCTGATCCCAGGGGAGATCGTTCCAGCCCCGGGTAGAAAATGAAAGATTCATTCCTCTTCCTCCTCGTACACAATCTTATTCAGCGCGTTGACATAGGCCATGATGCTGGCGCCCACGATATCCGTGGACAGGCCGCGGCCGGAATAGAGCTTGCCCTCGGAGCGCAGGCGCACCACGGTTTCGCCCATGGCCTCTCGCCCCTCGGTAATGGCTTGAATCTGGAATTCATCCAGCTCAAAATGCCGCCCAATGGCTTTTTCCAGCGCCAGGAAGGCCGCGTCGATAACGCCGTCTCCCGCGGAAATGCCGTCCAGCGTCTGGTCATGATACTTTAATTTCATATGGGCCATGGCGCCGATGTCGTTGCCGGAATTGAAGACATAGCTGATGACCTGGTAGGTGGGGGGCACCTGCATAGCCTCGGTGGCCACCAGGGCGTCCAGCTCCTTCAGACTGATGCTGCCTTTCTTTTCCGCCACGTTCAGGAAGGCCTGGTAGACCTTTTCCTGATCCTCCGTAGAAAGCAGATAGCCCAGCTGCTCCATGGAGCGAAGAACGCTCTCCTTGCTGTCATGGAAGCTGAGGCGCAGTTCCCCCTCCTGATCCTGGACGTCGGCGGCAAAGGAACGCTGGGCGGGAAGATTGGCCCGGCAGAGGGCTTCAATCTGTCCGGTGACCCGGCGGATCTCCTCCCGGCGAATTTGGCAGTTCACGTCCATCTTTTCTCCCTTCAGCGCCAGTACCCGAACCACATGAGCCAGGGAAGCACAGTTCAGGGCGAAGGCGGCGGCTTTGACCTCGCGAATGCCACAACGAACAGATTCCACCGCGCAGGCGTCCGCCAGGCTCAGCTCGTTGGAGCAGTCAATGCCAAAAATCACCTTTTCCGATGCACCAACATCGTCCAGGATTTCTGTCAGCTCCTTCCGAAGCTCCTCCGGCAGGGAGACGCCCGCCGCTTCCTGGAAGGTAATATGGGAAGCGCCGGCGGCGATGGCCTGTTGAACCAGGGGCACCAGAAAATCCCGATCACCGCGGAAGGCATCTTCCGCGATCAGCTCCACCTGATCCGTATATTTCCGGCACTCGGCAATGGTCTCCACCACGCGGGCGGAAAGGGCTGCGGGCTTGAGATGAAAAAGGTATTCCATCTGGACGGAGCTGACGGGGACGCTGACCTGCAGCCGGGCACCAGGCGCTTCCTTCAAGGCGTTCCAGGTCAGCTGCACGCTGTCCGCGTTCAGCTGGACAGGAACGGCTACCACCGCATGCTTCACGGCGGCGGAGATAGACTTGATCAGCAGGGGATCCACCTTCTTGTTTTCAATGGCGGGCAGCTCCAACGCGTCCACCTCCAGCCGGTCGATGAGCCGGCTCAGCTCGATTTTTTCCCGAAAGCTTAGGGGCATCTGTTTGCCGGATTGCTTGAGTGTTTTGTCTGAGATGAAAACTCTTTCCATTCTTTCTTTCCCTCCAACTGTAAAATAAAAAATCCCTGAAGCCAAACTTGGCTACAGGGACGAAAATACTAAAATTTCCGCGGTACCACCCAAATTGCCTCCTCCTCGCGGAGAAAGACCATCTCTTGAGCTCCAACAAGCTCTCAGCCGATCACGGGGCGCCCGTGCCCCCTTACTGGCGAGAAGAAAACCCGCGTTCAAAGGGCAAACTCAGGAAGCAGTCACTCTTCGCTTCGGTACCGGCTCACAGCAGCCGCCGGCTCTCTGAAACCTCCCTGAAGAGATTCCTTCCATCATCGCTTTGCGTGTGAAATTGCGAGCATGATAACACAGAAAAATGGAAACGTCAACCGCTTTTATTGACAAAAAAAAGATTTTGGATATGATAAGAGAAGGGAATTAGCGCCGAAATGAATCTCGGTTTGAAAGGGAAGGACTGAATTGCTGTTGAATCACGAGCTCGACCTGTCTGCGCAGTCGATGGACGCCTATATCTCGCTCTTTGGATTGAATGATCAAAACATCTCCCTGATCGAGCAGGAATGCCGGGTTAGCGTCTCCCTGCATGGAAACGCCCTCCAAATTTCCGGCGAGGAAGAGGATGCTGCTCAGGCGGAAGAAGCCATCCAGCTGCTGCTGGAGATGATCACCCGGCATGAGCCGGTGGACAGGATGAGAATCCGGTATGTTCTGTCCATGGTGAAAGAAGGAAAATCCGATCTGGTAGACGACGGACTAAAGTCTGTCATTGCGGTAACCCATCGAGGGAAACAGATTCGCTGCAAAACCGCCGGACAAATGCAATATGTGGATACCATCCGTCAGCATGATTTAACCTTTGCCATCGGTCCGGCTGGCACAGGGAAAACTTACCTGGCCATGGCCCTGGCGGTGGTGGCGCTGAAGAATAAAGAAGTGGAACGGATCATTCTGACCCGGCCCGCCGTAGAAGCGGGAGAGAAGCTTGGCTTCCTGCCTGGCGATTTGACCCAGAAGGTGGACCCCTATCTGCGCCCGCTTTTCGATGCCTTATATGATTTCATGGGGCCGGATGCCTATGCCCGGCTGGTGGAAAGGGGCATCGTGGAGGTGGCGCCGCTGGCCTATATGCGGGGGCGCACTCTGTCAGACGCCTTCATTATTCTGGACGAAGCGCAGAACACCACCTCTGAGCAAATGAAAATGTTTCTGACCCGGATGGGCTTTCACTCTCGCATGGTGGTGACGGGGGATATTACTCAGACGGACCTGCCAGGGGGCGTTCGATCCGGGCTAGCGGAAGCTATCGAAATTTTGAAGGGCATCGACACCATTGGCATTGTGGAGCTGACTGCCAAGGATATCGTCCGGCACGAGCTGGTGATGCAAATTATCCAGGCCTATGACGCCCAGGCCAGAGAGCGGAAAAATCGTCTGGCGGTCCGGGAGAGTGGAAAATGACAGAAAGGAGCGACCGCATGGCAAAGGAAAAGAAGGCGGAGCCAGGAGCAGGGAAGAAAATCGCCGATTGGTTTCGGTCCGCGCATGCCCGGAATACCCTGATCATTTGTTGTTCCTATTTGATCATCTTTGGGCTGTACTGCCTCGTCTGCGCGCCGAAGCAATACGACCTGTCCGTGGGGTCCATTTCCCGGGAGACGATCAATGCCACCAAAGACGTGGTAGACGAGGTGACCACGGAAGAAAAACGGCAGGCCGCGGCCAACGCGATTGAGCCTACCTATCGCTTCCAGGAGGGGGTCAAGGAGGAAGTGCTTTCCTCCCTGAATGGCATCTTCAGCGAGCTGCGGACGGTGCAGCAATATGCCCAGACCCTGCTGGACGAGAACGGGAAGCCTAAAAGCAGCTATACCGACGCCGAAATCGAATATGCCCAGGGGCTAGTGACCACGGTCAGCCTGAGCAGATATCAAATCGGAACGCTGTTACGAACTCGGACGGAGTCCTTCGAGGACATGGTGGCTACGGTGTACACCGCAGTAGAAAATTCCCTGAACACTACGATTCGGGAAGGGCAGCTGAGTCAATCCATCCAGACCATCCTGCAGATTGTAGGCTTTAAACTGGATGTTTCTCTTACACAAAATATTGTCCCTACCGTGCTCCGTGCTTGCCTGAAGCCCAATATGGTCATTGAGCAGGAGACGACGGAAATCGCCCGGAACGCGGCCATGGACGCGGTGGAGCCGATCGTCTATCTGCAGGGGCAAAATATTATTCGTTCCGGTGATCGTATCACTCGAAGCCAATTGGAAATGCTTCGGGCGTTAGGTCTGTTGAAGGACAACAAATACGATTTCTCCAGTTATCAGGGGGCGGCGCTCCTGGTGTTGCTGGCCATGGTGGGCTACGTCATGTCCCTGCGGCTGGTGGCGAAGCAGTCCCTGTATGATTCCCGCAAGTTGCTGGTGGTTATGATTGTTTCCATCTTGGGAGTAGGGATTTCGGTGCTGTTTCATTTGTATTTCAGCGCCTATTTTGTGCCCATGGCCTTCGCCCCCATCCTGCTCAGCGTGCTGCTGGGATCTCGAACAGGGTTTGCCAGCGTGGCGCCCATGGCGATCCTGATTTCAGGCCTGGCAGCGGGGAATAATTCCACCTATCTTTACGAGCTGATTCTGTTGTTGATCATGAGCCTCAGCGGGGGTATTTGCTCCGTTCGCTTCATGAAGGCGCATCCGCAAAGAATTCGGGTATTGCTGGCGGGGCTGATTTCCGCGGCTGTGAACGGCGTGGCCATTCTTGCCATTCGCTGGATGACATCCACCGAGACGGTGGATCTGCTGTCCACGGAGCTGTATGCCATGGGTGGCGGTCTGCTGAGCAGTGTGCTGGCGGCCAGCCTGCAGCCAGTCTTTGAGGCCCTGTTCCATCTGCCCACCCCCAGCAAGCTGCTGGAGCTGTGCAATCCCAATCAGCCCCTGCTGCGCCGGCTGCAGATTGAGGCGCCGGGGACCTATCATCACTCCCTGATTGTGGCCAATCTGGCGGAAGCCGCAGCGGAGCGGGTGGATGCCAATCCCTATTTGGCCCGGGCGGCAGGGTATTACCATGATATCGGCAAGCTGAAGCGGCCCCAGTACTTCAAAGAGAATCAGATCGGGGAGAACCTGCATAACAACCTGGATCCCTATGTGTCCGCTGCCATTTTGACCAGCCATGCCAAGGATGGGTATCAGATGGCGCTGAAGCAGCGCATGCCCCAGGAGGTGGCGAATATCATTTTGCAGCACCATGGGGATACGCCCGTCATGTTCTTTTACCACAAGGCTCTGCAGATGTCCAATGGATCTCCCGTGGACATCGATGAATTCCGCTATGAAGGCCCTCGGCCCAATACCCGGGAGGCGGCCATCGTTATGCTGGCGGATACCATTGAGGCCGCGGTTCGCTCCATGCCAGATCCGACGCCCAAGGCCATCAACCAGTTCATCGAGCGCCTGGTTCGGGGAAAGCTGGAGGATGGACAGCTCAGCGATTCTCCTTTGACCCTGCGGGATATCGATGAAATCTGCGCCGCCTTCTCCAGCGTGCTGCGAGGCGTGTTCCATGAACGGATTGAGTATCCCGAGGTGAAGCACCGAATCCCGGTTCAGCCGGTGGCTTCGGAGAAAGCGGAAGAAAAGCCTGTCGAAAAGCCCGTGGAAGCGGTGGCGGAGCAGGTGCACGAAAAGGCAGAGGAAAGACCTGCGGAACAGCCTGTGGAGAAGCCTTCGGAGACGGAGATTGCAGGGGCTGATGCTGCTGGAGCTGGAAAGGATGCCACCGCCCATGAAGCTTGAATGGAATCTTGATTTTCCGGTGGAATCCTCGCTGCTGTCCCTGATGGAGTCTGCCGCCAGCCAGGCGGTACGCACGGAGGGCATCACCTTTCCCTGCTATGCCAGTGTTCGTATCTGTGATGACGCGGCGATTCAGGAGTTGAATCGTATGTATCGAGGCTTAGATCAATCGACGGATGTTCTTTCCTTTCCCAGCGTTCAATGGCCCCAAGGACGCACAGCTCGGCAGCAGCCCGAACGGTTAAAGCGGGAATATGACGAGATGATGGGCGCTTGTTTCCTGGGGGATGTGGTGATTTCCCTGGATCATTTGAAAGCGCAGGCCCGGGAATTCGGCCATTCCCAGCAACGGGAAGCGGCTTATTTGCTGGTGCATTCCCTGTGCCATCTCATGGGATACGACCATATGGAGGAGGAGGAAAAAAAGATCATGCGTGCAAGGGAAGAGGAAACCCTGTCCGCCCTAGGCATTACGCGAGAAGAGGGGGGAGCGGCCGTTTCGGATGAGACCCTGCTGGCCCTGGCCCGGGAAGCCATGGAAAGAAGCTATTCGCCCTATTCCCATTACCCCGTAGGCGCAGCGCTCCACGCGAAGGATGGGCGGATTTTTCTGGGGTGCAATATTGAAAACGCCTCCTTCGGGGCGACCATTTGCGCGGAGCGAACCGCCATGGTGAAGGCAGTCAGCGAGGGTGCCCGAGAATTCGACGTTATCGCCATCTCCACGAAGGATACGCCTGGCTGGCCCTGCGGCATCTGCCGGCAGTTTATGAGCGAGTTTTCCCCGAATATTCGAGTCATTGTTACCTGGGGAGACGGCGCCCACGTGGAGGAATCCACCCTGGGTCAAATTCTGCCCCATCAGTTTGAATTGAAAGGATAAAAGCAAAACCATGTCAGCGGAAAAGAAATTTCATTCCGGATTCATTCCCATCGTAGGGAAGCCCAATGTCGGTAAATCTTCCATCATGAACGCCCTGATCGGGGAGAAGGTAGCCATTGTATCCAATCGCCCGCAAACCACACGGAATCGTATTATGGGCGTCGTCACCACCGAAGAGAGCCAATTCGTGTTCCTGGATACCCCCGGCATTCATGATCCCCGAACCCGGCTGGGAGAATATATGATGCATTCCGTGAAGGACGCCATGGAGGGCATGGACTGCGTACTCATGGTGGTGGATGTGACCTACATTCGAGAGAAGGATTTGGATATCGCCCGCTCGCTTGCGGATAAAAAAGTGCCCAAGGTATTGGCCATCAATAAGATCGATTTGGTGAAGCCGGAGGAGATCCTCCGGGTTACGGCGGAATTCGCGGACATGGGCTTCGACGAAATCATCCCTGTCAGCGCGGTCAGCGGCAGCGGGCTTACGGAGCTGTCCCAGAGCCTGACGAATCATCTGCCGGAAGGGCCCAAATATTTCCCGGAGGATATGATGACCGATCAGCCGGAGCGGCTGCTGTGCGCGGAGATCATTCGGGAGAAAACCCTGCGCCATCTGCGGGATGAAATTCCCCACGGCATCGGCGTGGAGATGATGCAAATCGAAAAGCTCAGCGAGGATCTGACGGAGATTCATGCCACGCTGTATTGCGAACGGGATTCCCATAAGCGAATTATCATTGGCAAGCAGGGGAGTATGCTGAAGGTCATCGGCTCGGAGGCTCGGACGGATATCGAAAACCTGCTGGGAACCCATGTGAACCTGAAGCTGTGGGTCAAGATTCGGCCGGATTGGCGGAACAATCTTTCCGACCTGAAGACCCTGGGCTACGACGCGAAGCAGTAATAAAATGGTCAGCACGATGAGGAGCATCGGGCTGCGCGGGTTTCGAGAAATGAATTGTAATTGTTTGCTAAGATAGGGGATCACTGTAATTTCTCCGGCGAATGAACCTGAATACTGTCAATGGAAACCGCGCGATATTCCGCGTCCCCCTGGACGCATTTCATGCAGTTGTCGCAGATTTTTTCAGGATCCAGGTCACACCGGTCGCATTCTCCGCAACCGATGCATTCCCGATCATAAAGGACGCACATTTTGTGCAGCGCCATGGATTCATTCCTCCCTGTGGATTTCCTTCTGCCTATTATACCTCCCCAAGGAAAGGATGGTCAACCCCGTGAAAACGCTCCTCAGACCTTTTTCGGAGCCGGAATATTATCGCTTTTTTCAGGATTATGAGCCAGATCCAGTGATGGAGCCCGGAACCTATCGCTATAATGCAGAGGTAGTTTCCCGGTCCTATCATTACAACTACCATGTGCGGCGGAATTATGCGCATTATGGCATTTTCCTGCCGGACGGTACGCCGGTGGGCTGCTTTCAGCTGAAAAGAATGGATGAATCGCGAAAGTATTGCGAGTTCGGCATTATCCTGCAAAATGAGCGCTGGATGAATCAGGGGATTGGTACAGAAGCAATTCGACAGGGGCTGATCATCGCCCGGGATCAATTCGGGATGGCCACGGTGATGGGGGACACCTCCAGTCGAAACGGCCGGATGATTCGGGTGTTCGAAAAATTAGGATTTCATCTGGTGGAGACAGTGAAGGATGCTTTTCTTCTGGTAAATGGCCAGCCGGGGGATCGACTGATCTATGAAATTGAATTATCTTCCATGCAAGGAGCAGAAAACGAATGAGCAAAGCAGTTTTGATCCCGGGAAAGGAAAAACGCGTATACTCCCGTCACCCCTGGATTTTCCGTAGCGATATCGCCCGGGTAGAAGGGGAGTTTACGCCCGGGGATGTGCTGGATATCTATTCCAGCAAGGGGAAGTTTCTGGCCCGGGGGTTCTATAATCCTGCCAGTCAGATTGCCCTGCGCGTCATGACCTATCATGAGGAGCCGGTGGATCGGGATTTCATCTTTCGTCGGGTCCATGAGGCCATTGATTATCGCCGCAGCTTTGCGGATCTGCGCTCCTGCCGCTTGATCTTCGCGGAAAGCGACCGGCTTCCCGCTATGATTGTGGACGCCTTTGGCGACGTGCTGGTGCTGCAGTGCTTGGCCCTGGGCATGGAGCGCTTTAAGCAGGATGTGGTGGACGCGCTGGTGGAAGAATTGCATCCCGTCGGCATCTGGGAGCGAAACGATGTGCCCGTCCGCCGGCTGGAAGGTCTGGAGATGCAAACGGGGCTGCTGTACGGCCAGGTGCCGGATCGGGCCTTGATGGTGGAAAACGGCATTAAATTCCTGGTGGATGTGAAGGAAGGGCAAAAAACGGGCTTTTTCCTGGACCAGAAGGAGAACCGGGCTGCCATTGCCCCCTTTGTGAAGGGAAAGCGGGTGCTGGATTGCTTTACCCATACCGGTTCCTTTGCCCTGCACGCGGGATACTATGGCGCCCGAGAAGTCATTGGCGTGGATATCAGCGAATTTGCCTGCCAGTTCGCGGAAGAGAACGCGAAGCTGAATGGCCTGGAGGATCGGGTGCACTTTGTGACGGCCAATGCCTTTGATCTTCTGGCGGAAAAGAGCCGGGCGGGGGAAAAATACGATGTGGTGATTCTGGACCCGCCGGCTTTCACCAAATCCCGCTCCACGGTGGATAGCGCCAAGCGGGGATACAAGGAAATCAATCTGCGGGCCATGAAAATGATCGAACCCGGCGGTTATTTAATTACCTGCTCCTGCAGCCAGCATATCTCTCCAGAGCTGTTCCAGGAGATCGTGCGGGATGCGGCCGCGGACGCCCGGGTGCTGCTGCGGCAGGTGGAATTCCGAACTCAAGGAAAGGACCATCCGATTCTGCCCTCCTCGCCGGAAACGCAGTATCTGAAATGCGGGATTTATCAGGTTTTCCCGGTATAAATAAACCATCATATGAACAAAAGCCGCTGAAAAGCGGCTTTTGTTCATGCACTCAATTCTGATCAAATTCCGGATCTCCGGGCAAATGCACATGCTCCGCGGCCATGCGCCGCCGAGCGTCCGTCATGTCGGCATAGTGCTTCCGGGTGGTATCCACGGAGGTATGGCCCAATACGTCCGCCACCAGATAAATATCGCCCGTTTCCTGATACAGGTTGGTGGCATAGGTGCTGCGCAGCTTGTGGGGGCTGATGCGAGGCTTCAGAGGCGCTGCGATGGCTGCATATTTTTTCACCAAATTCTGCACCGCTCGCTGGGAAATACGCTTTTTCTGCAGGCTTAAAAACAGCGCGTCTTCATGGCCGGGCAGGGCTTCGATCTCCTGGCGCTCCGCCAGGTATTCGCCCAGGGCGTCGGCGGTTTCCGGGGGAAAATATAGCACCACCTGGTTTCCGCCCTTGCGGGTTACCAAGACCGCGTTGTTTTCCATGTCCAAATCCCGCAGATTGATGCCCACCAACTCGCTGACCCGCATCCCGGTGCCCAGAAAGAGGATCAGCATGGCATAATCCCGCCGGGCCGTGATCTTTTGAAAGCGCTGTTGCCCCTTGCTCATTTCAGCGCCATCCTGGGCGGTGGACAGCAGCTTCTCTAATTCCTCCTTGCTGAGGCGCAAAATGGGCTTTTCATGAATTTTCGGCAGCGGTACCAGCTCCGTCACGTTGGATCCAATCCGCTGATTCTTGAACAGATAGTCATAGAAAGATCTTATGGAACAGAGCTTTCGCTTAATGGACAAATCATGATTCACCAGAACCCGGTCTGGTTCTGAATGATTTTCGTCGCTTTTTAGATAATAAGTCAGATATTCCGTATAGGCTGTCAGGTCAGATTGGGTCAAATGATCCAGATCTTGATCATCCAGCAGGGTGATGGGCTTCTGGGCATAATAGACCCGTTCCGCATGCAGAAACTCAAAGAAGGTGTTTAAATCGATGGCGTAAGCCAGCCGTGTTAAGGTGGAAGTGGTTACCGCGATGGCTCGCAGAAAATCACCGCAGGCTTGGGGCAAACCCCGGGAGATTTCGCGAATCTGCGTAATTCGTTTCGCGTCCACTTCATCACGATATTTATTATTTCGAATCTCCGCCAAAGCTTTTCTAAACTCCTTCCAATGGGTAAATCTTCAGCTATGAACCGCCAGCGGGTTTCTCAAGGCCTCCCCTGAAAAGAAAGTAGGCTCAACTATTCGTAAAACTGTGGTTTAGCGAATAGTTGGTAAAATATCCCCCTCTCGCTGGAAGCCGATATTTCCGATGACATCCCGGGGTTTACCCATCTTTTCAGTTAAAATAATCCCACACGGCCGCGAAGGCTTTTCGTGTCAAATGACCCACATGATTTGACATCTGATTGTTGCAGCCATTGGTGCACAGCACAAAGACCAGCTCCGTCTCTGGGTCAAAATACATATTGCACAGAACAGCGCCGCTCATGCCCTGATGACCATAAAGAATCTTTCCTGGCAGCAGGGTTTCTTCCCGATGGGTGCATAGGCCATAGGGCGTTTTCGCGGTGATATCTCCCTTACCCTCCTGGGATTCCATCATCTGGTCCACGGTATCCTCCGCCAGGATCCGCACGCCGTCCAATTCGCCGGAATTGAGCAGCAGCATCCCGATTCGGCACAGGTCAGTGGGCTTCATCCAAAGTGAACCTACCGTTAACCGATAATGCTTATCCGGATTCACGGAGGAATCCCAGGCCTTCTCAATGGAATACTTATAGGATACGGCGGTGGAGCCATCCACCTTGTACAGGCCGGCAACGTTATCAGGATCCTGCAGTAATCCCGCATTATAGGCCGCGTTGATGTTCAAGGGCTGGAACACATTATTGTATACAGAATCCTGAACATTCACTTGATCTACCGCCTCGATCAAAGATCCCATGATTCCCGCCCCGAAATTGGAATAGCGATACTTGGAGCCAGGAACCTCTTTATACCAGTTTCCCCGCTTCACCTTATCGGTGGAGATCAGCGAGCGCAGCGTGTTGGATTCCCGGGCATATCCGCCGCCCTGATTTAAGGAGGAGGTATGCGTCATCAGCATGCGAAGGGTAATCTTCTGATTTTTATAATATGGATTCTGCACCTCATAGCCCAAATATTGGGAAATATCCGCGTCCAGATCCAATTGTCCGGACTCCACCAGCTGCATGACCCGGAGAGCGGAAACCAGCTTTGTCACGGAAGCGATTTTAAAATAGGTATCCGCGGAGACTGGGATCTTCTTGGATTTCACCGCGATGCCATAATAATGCTCGAAGATGATTTTATCGCCTCGGGCGACGATGATCGCACCGCCGGTTGTTTTATGGCTCTTGAAGGTCTGATTCAGCGCAGTGCGCAGCTCTGCATCGGTTTCCTCCCCTAAGGACAAAGCCGGAACCAGGAAGACAAGCAGCAGGAAGATACTCAGAATTTTTCGCATGGGGAACCTCCGGATCAAATCATTCAAGACGCTCGTTACTTGCTTTGCTCGCTCTCCTCCGCGGGGGTATTTATCCGACGATATTCCTCAATGGCCGCCCGGGCCAACTCATCACAACGGTTGTTTTGTGGATGGTCCGCGTGGCCCTTGACTTTGTAGAATTCCACATGGTGCTTTCGGGTTTGGGCGGCCAGGATAAACCAAAGATCCTGGTTTTCCACCGGCTCCCCGTCCGACTTCTTCCAGCCCTTTCGCTTCCAGCTGTCGATCCAGTGATCGTTGAAAGCATTGACCAGGTAAGCGCTGTCGGAATACAGTTTAACGTCGCAGGGTTCCTTCAGGGCGCCCAGGCCGCTGATGGCGGCGAAGAGCTCCATTCGGTTGTTGGTGGTTCCGGCCATGAAGCCGGAAATCTCCTTGGTATGGGGCCCAAATTCCAGAATCGCCGCCCAGCCGCCAGGGCCGGGATTGCCGCTGCAGGCGCCGTCGGTATAGATATTCACCTGTTTTCTTGCCGCTTCCGCCATCTTCCCTTACCTCGACATTTCCCGGCTCTTTTTCGCGCAGGCCGCCATAGCCTCCAGGATGGCGTTCCGGAAGCCATTCTTCTCCAGCTCCGCCACGGCTTCAATGGTGGTTCCTCCAGGAGAGCACACCGCGTCCTTCAGCGCCGCGGGATGAGTGCCGGAGGATAAAACCATCAGGGCGCTGCCCAGCACGCTCTGAGCCGCCATTTCGTAGGCATAGGTACGGGGTAGTCCTTCCCGAACCCCTGCGTCCGCCATGGCTTCAATCATCATATATACGTAGGCCGGGCTGCTGCCGCTGATGGCAATGACGCCGTCAAACAGCCGCTCCGGCAGAACGCGAGTCTTGCCCACCGCGTCGAAGATTCCCTTGGCGAAATCAAAATCCTCCTGGGAGAAGGTGGTGTCATCACAGATAGCTGTCATGCCTTCGCCCACCAAAGCGGGGGTATTGGGCATCACCCGCAGCCAGGCGGCGCCGGTATCCTTCAGCGCCTTCTCCAGCATATCCACCGTCCAGCCGGCAGCGATGCTGAGGACGGACTTCCCTCTCAGCCCCGGTTTGATCTCATCGATCACTTCTTGGATATATAGGGGTTTGACGGCCAGGATGATCAGATCGGAATTTTCCGCCACCTCCAGGCAGTCCCGCGCCTCTAAAATGCCGGGCAGATCCTCGCGGATTTCCCGTAGCTTGCGCTTGCTGACGTCAAAAACCGTCAGCTGGGATGCTTTTACATATCCGGCGTCCACAATGCCGCGGAGGATGGCGGAGCCCATATTGCCCACGCCGATCATCCCAATGGTTCTGATCATCTTTTTCCCTCCCCTTTAGATGATATATTTCTTCAAGTCCACAGGCTTGTTCTCGTCCTTCAGATGCTCCTCCACATATTTGGCGTCAATGGAAAGGCTGAAGGGGGGCATGTTTTCGTCCCCGGCGTTGAAGCTGATATCCTCCAGCAGCTGCTCAAAGATGGCATGAAGCCGCCGGGCCCCGATATCCTCCTGATTTTCATTGGCATTGCAGGCTGCCTCAGCGATGGCAGTAATGGCGGAGGGCTCGAAATCCAGCAGCACCTTGTCCACCTCCAGCAGCGCTTTGTATTGTCGGGTCAGAGCGTTTTCTGGCTCCGTAAGGATGCGCTCAAAGTCCTGCCGGGTCAGACTGTTCAGCTGCACATGCACCGGAAAGCGGCCCTGCAGTTCGGGAATCAGATCCGACACCTTGCTGACATGGAAGGCGCCGGCTGCGATGAACAGCATGTAATCGGTCTTCACGGCGCCATACTTGGTGTTCACCGTGCTGCCCTCCACGATGGGCAGAATATCCCGCTGGACGCCTTCCCGGCTTACATCCGGGCCATGGCCGGAGTTGCCGGAAGCGATCTTGTCGATTTCGTCGATGAAGACGATACCGTTCTGCTCCGTGCGGCGAATGGCCTCCTCCTGCACGGCGTCATTGTCGATCAGCTTGGCGGCTTCCTGCTCTGTCAAGATTTTGCGGGCTTCCTTTACCTTCACATGGCGCAGGCGGGTCTGCCGGGGCATCATGTTGCCCATCATATCTCCCAGGGAGATGCTGTTCCCGCCCACCTCCAGCTTGGGCATCTCCTCCTCAACCTCAATCTCAATCTCGTTTTCTTCGATTTCGCCCCGCATCAGCTGCCCTCGGATATCCTCCTTTTTCCGGGCCAGGGCGGTGGTATCCTCGCTGGAGGGAGTCTGTTCCTTCTGCTTTCCTAGCAGATAATCCAGGGGATTGCTCATGAAGCCGTTCCCTGCCTTTTTCGGCGGATGCACCAGCAGCTCCGCCAGGGCTTCCTCCGCCAGCACCTTGGCCCGGGGCATCACCTTCTCCTCATGCTCCTTACGAACCATGCGAATGGCGTTTTCCGTTAAGTCCCGGATGATGCTTTCCACATCCCGGCCCACATAGCCCACCTCAGTGAACTTCGTGGCTTCCACCTTGATGAAGGGCGCGTTGACCAGCTTAGCCAGCCGCCGGGCGATCTCCGTCTTCCCCACGCCGGTGGGCCCGATCATCAGAATGTTCTTCGGGCTGATTTCCTCCCGCAGGTCCTCTGAAACCCGGCTGCGACGGTAACGATTCCGCAGGGCAATGGCCACGGACTTCTTCGCTTCCTCCTGACCAACAATATATCGATCCAGCTCATGCACGATCTGTCTGGGCGTCAATTCCATCTGAGGCACTCCCCTTCCGCTTTACACATCTTCCACGATGATATTGTCATTGGTGAATACGCAGATGCCGGCCGCAATGCGCAGGGCCTTCTCCGCGATTTCATGGGCGGATAGCTCTGTGTTCTGTACCAGAGCTCTGGCCGCCGCCAGGGCATAATTACCGCCGGAACCGATGGCCGCGACGCCCTCGTCCGGGTCGATGACCTCGCCGGTGCCGCTAAGGATCAGCAAATGATCCTTGTTGGCCACAATCATCATGGATTCCAGCTGACGCATGCTCTGATCTCCCCGCCAGGTTTGGGCCAGGGAAACCGCCGCTCTTTCCAGGTTGCCATTGCACTGCTGCAGCTTTTCCTCGAATTTTTCACACAGAGTGAAGGCGTCCACCACGCTGCCGGCGAAACCCACGGCGACTTCCCCATGATACAGCCGGCGAACCTTTTTCGCAGTGGTTTTAAAGATGGTGTTTTCCCCCATGGTCACCTGGCCATCGCCGGCGATGGCGATGTGGCCATTTTTCTTCACGGCACAGATGGTAGTGCCCCGAAACGGACTACTCATTGGCAATTCATTCCTTCCATTACGATTTCTTGATGCTCCGTCCAATGGCTCAGGGCCCGGGCGGCAATGGCTTCGTATCGCTCCACTTTGTTTCGGATGCGTTTCTGTCCCGGCTCCACAGGCAGGGGATCAATCAGCCCGAAGGCGCAATTCATGGGCTGAAAGCGCTCATTGGGAGTGGAGATATATCTGCCCATGGCGCCCAGGGCAGTGAACCCGGGGAAAGTCAGGGGCGTCAGGCCCAACAGATCCCGGGCCAGGCTGACGCCTGCAACCAGGCCGCTGGCCGCGCTTTCCACGTATCCCTCCACCCCGGTCATCTGGCCGGCAAAGTAAGTTCGGGGCCGGTGAATCATCTCAAAATGATTGTTCAGAAAGCCAGGGCTGGCCAGGAAGGTGTTTCGATGCATGACGCCATAGCGGGCAAATTCCGCCTGCTCCAGGCCTGGGATCATGCCGAAAACCCGCTTCTGCTCCGGAAATTTCAATCGAGTTTGGAACCCGACGATATTATACAGGGTGTCCGCCGCGTCATCCTGGCGCAGCTGCACCACGGCGAAGGGGGGCTTCTCCCCCTCCTGTCGCAGGCCTACGGGCTTCATAGGGCCAAAGGCAGGCACCATGCGCCCTCGCTTGGCCATGCTCTCGATGGGCATGCAGCCCTCGAAAACTTTCTTCTCCTCGAAGCCATGAATCTCGGCGGTGTCCGCGGCGATCAGGGCGTCCACGAAGGCATTGTACTGCGCCTCGTCCATGGGGCAGTTCAGGTAATCCTCCCCCCGGCCATAGCGGCTCATCCGGTATACCTTGGACATGTCCAGGGATTCCCGGGTGACTACCGGGGCGGCAGCGTCGTAAAAGTTTAGAGTTTCCAGCTCCGGAAGCGCCTGAATGGCAGCCGCCATTTTCTCGCTGGTTAAGGGTCCGGTGGCAATGATGACAGGGGCCTCCGGGATCTCATCCATCTCCTTGGAGACCACGGTAATCAGGGGGTGGTGTTCAATTCGTTCTGTCACCTGTCTGGAAAAGCCCTCCCGATCCACTGCTAAAGCGCCTCCCGCTGGCACCCTGCAGGCGTCCGCCACGGAAAGGATCAAGGAATGAAACTGGCGCATTTCCTCCTTCAGGAGCCCTACGGCATTGCTGAGCCGATCCCCCCGGAAGCTGTTGGAGCAAACCAGCTCCGCGAAATTCGGGGAATGATGGGCCGGCGAATACTGTTGCGGCTTCATCTCGTATAAGGTAACGGAGATTCCCCGCTGGGCCAGCTGCCAGGCCGCCTCGCACCCCGCCAGGCCAGCGCCGATGACGATTGCTTTATTCATCTTCCGCCTCGCTGAGGTTCACGGTTTCCCGATAATGGCAGTTTTCATTGGCGCAAAGGTGCACCACGCCGCGACGGCTGTTCCGCTTCTCTACCATATAGCTGCCGCACTGGGGACATTTCTGGGCGATGGGCATATCCCAGCTGACGAAATCGCACTCCGGATACCCCTCGCAGCCGTAGAATTTCCGATTCTTGCGGCTGATTTTTTCCAGCAAGCGCTTACCGCATTTGGGGCAGGGCGCTTCAATATAGGTCAGGATGGGCTTGGTGTTCCGGCAGGCGGGGAAATTGGGGCAGGCCAAGAATTTCCCATACCGGCCCATCTTGTATACCATCAGGGAGCCGCACTGGTCGCACACCACGTCGCTGACTTCATCCTTGATTTCGACCTTTTCAATCTCCTGCTCAGCCACCGCCAGCTCTTTTTCAAAATCAGGATAGAAATCCCGCAGCACCTGTTTCCAGTCCTGCTCTCCCTCCTCCACCTGATCCAGGCGGTTTTCCATCTCCGCGGTGAACTCCGTATCCACGATATCCTGGAAATAATCCTGCATCAGGTTGGTAACCATAATGCCCAGCTCTGTGGGATAGATCCGCTTCTTTTCCCGGGTCACGTATCCCCGAGAAATGATGGTAGAGATGGTGGGGGCATAGGTGGAGGGGCGGCCAATGCCATTTTCCTCCAGGGTTTTCACCAAACTGGCCTCCGTAAAACGGCTGGGGGGCTGGGTGAAATGCTGCTGGGGATCGATTTTCTCGATCTTAATGGGCTGCTTTTCTTTCAAGTCCGGCAGATTGGTTTCTTTTTTCTGTACAGTTTCTTCGTCGGTACTCTCCTCGTAGAGGCTGGTAAACCCGGCAAAGACCTTATGCTCGCCATAATACCGCAGACCTACCTGCCCATCCCCGATTTCCGCGGTCAGGGTTTGATAAACCGCGGGAGCCATCTGGCTGGCGACGAAACGGTTATAAATCAGCCGATACAGCAGCAGCTGATCCCGGGTCAGGGAGGCCTTGATGGATTCCGGTGTCCGGCTCACATCCGTGGGTCGAATGGCTTCATGGGCGTCCTGGGCGTTTTTCCGTCCGCGATATTCCAATGGCTCGGCGGGCAGGAATTCTGGCCCAAACTGGGTGGGAATCCATTCCCGCAGCGCCTGCAGCGCTTCATCGCTGATGCGGACGGAGTCGGTCCGGATATAAGTCACCAAACCCTGGGTCCCTTCCCCGGCCAGATCAATGCCTTCATATAGCTGCTGTACCACCTGCATGGTGCGGGAGGTGGTAAAGGATAGTTTCCGGCTGGCTTCCTGCTGCAGGCTGGAGGTGGTAAAGGGGGGCGCGGGCATCCGCTTCCGTTCCTTGGCGCGAACCTCCTGAATCTGCAGCTTCGCCTGCTGAATTCGCTGCACCGCCGCTTCTGCCTCCTGCTGGCTGGCAATCTTGACCTTTTTGCCGTCCAGGGTGGATAAACGGGTATCCAGCTTCATGGATTTCCCGCCCTTGGCAGGGACGCAGGTTACATTGATGTCCCAGAACTCTTCGGGGAGGAACTCATCGATTTCCTTTTCTCGATCCACCACCATCTTGGTAGCCACGCTCTGGACCCGGCCGGCGGACAGCCCCTTCTTGATCTTCGCCCACAGAAGGGGGCTGATCTTATAGCCTACCAGCCGATCCAGGGCCCGCCGGGCCTGCTGGGCGTCCACCAAACCCATATCCAGCTGGCGAGGGTGCTTGATGGCGTTTTGAACCGCCTTCTTGGTCACCTCGTGAAATTCAATCCGGCAGGGTTCTTTTTCATCCACCCCCAGCACGTGGTACAGGTGCCAGCTGATGGCTTCGCCCTCTCGGTCCGGGTCAGTGGCGAAGTAGATTTCTTTGGCGTTCTTCGCCTCCTTCCGAATTCGGCCCAGAATCTCTCCCCGCCCGCGGATGGTGATATACTTCATTTCGAAATCATTGGCGGGATCCACGCCCAATTGAGACTTGGGCAAATCGCACACATGGCCCTGGGAGGCTTCCACCTTATACCCCTTGCCGAGGTAGCGGCTGATGGCCTTCGCTTTGGCGGGGGATTCCACAATGACCAGCTTCTTTTTTGTTTCCGTTGGCATTTTCCGTTCTCTTCCTATCCTGTATTCTTTACAGGGAAAGCCCGATTTCCGAATTCGGAGGCAAGGAGTTCCCCCTGCTGTTCCACTTTCCCTTTGGTTTCCATCTGACTAAGGAAGCGCTCTTTTTCACGCCTTCCTTTGATAGATCTTCCCCGGTAGCGCTTCCACCAGGCCCTGAATCTGCAGCATGGACAGCGTCGCGTTCAGCATGGCCGCCGGCATCCCCAGCGCTTCACATAGCTGATCAAAGCTCTGCTCCCCTTTTTCCAGCTGATTCAGCACATGCTGCTCCGTGGCGGACACGGGAGGCAGGGGGTCGGGCGACGGGCTTTCGATATTTTGCCCCACATCCTGCCGCTTGTCAAGCCAGCCCATATCCTCCATGATATCTTCCGCGGTGGTAAAATAAATCGCCCCCTCCCGCAGCAGCTGGTGATTAGCCTCGGATTTGGGGTTCCCCGGCTCGCCGGGATATACGAAGACATCCTTGCCCTGGTTCAGAGCGTGCTGTACCGTGGTCATGGAGCCGCTGCGAATCCGGGCCTCCATGAGGATCAGGCAATCCGCCAGGCCGCTGATGATTCGATTCCGATAGGGAAAATGCCATCCCAGAGGCTTTTCCCCTGGCGTGTACTCGCTGAGGGTTAATCCTCCCCGCTCCATAATTTGATGGCGCAAAGAGGCATTCTCCGCCGGATAATCCTGATCCAAGCCGCAGCCCAACACCGCGATGGTGGGGGCCTTCCCCTTCAGGCATCCCTGATGGGCGGCGGCGTCAATGCCATGGGCCAGGCCGCTGATAATGGCTATACCAGCATGGCTCAATCGTTCCGCGATCTGGCGGGTTGCTTCCAGGCCCTTATAGGTCGCGCTGCGGCTGCCCACCATGGCGGTGGAGGCGTGATTCAGCGCTTGGATATTTCCCTGATAGAAGAGGATGGCCGGGGCTTCCGGCAAGTCCTTCAACTGGGCTGGATAGTCCGGGTCCAGGCAGCACAGGGCTTGAATGCCATGCTGTTCCAGCAGCCTTTCCCATCGGCCCATCGCCGCTGACTGGCTGTTTGCCGACAGGGTTTGGGCGATTTTCTCCGGACAGTTCATTTCCGCTGGGATGCTTCTGGTCCGCTGAAAGCTTTCAAAAATCTGAACCGGATCCGGTTCGTTTTCCAGCCAGATTCGAATCTGATCCGGCGATAGCCCCGCGCTGGAAAGCCAGCAAAGGCTCAATGGACGCGAAATGGTATCCAAGGAAGTTGCCTCCTGTAGTGTAGTCTGTAATAATGCGTGTGGGAGGGAAACATCCCTTCGCGCAACCAGATCCTATCAGCTTCGCCAATATTTTTGATCCAGCTCCCGATACTGGATGGCTTCCGCGATTTCCGCGGTGCCGATTTCTTCGGCCCCCTGCAGATCGGCAATGGTACGGGCGACTTTGATGACCCGATGATAGGCCCGCATGCTTAAATTCATCCGGTTCACCGCCATGTGGAGCAGATTTTCCGCCTCCGGAGTCAGGGAACAGAATTCTTTAATGCCCGCGTTGTCCAATTGGGCGTTGCAATGGAAGCCTTTGCCTTGGTATCTGGCCAGCTGAATCTCCCGGGCCCGGGCCACTCTTTCCGCCACCTGGGCGGAGCTTTCCGCCGGGGCGGCGGTGCGAATCTCCTGCACAGGAACGGAATCCACCTCGACCTGCAGATCTATCCGGTCCAGCAGGGGCCCGGAGACCTGATCCAGATAGCGACGAATCTCCTGCGGGGTACACCGGCACTGCCGCTGCCGGCTGCCATAATAGCCGCAGGGGCAGGGATTCATGCCAGCGATGAGCATAAAGGAGGATTGGTATCGCGCCTGATGCCGAACCCGGGTGACAGTGACCATCCCATCCTCCAGGGGCTGCCGCAGGGATTCCAAGGCGGAGCGGCTGAATTCCGGCAGTTCATCCAGGAACAGCACCCCATTATGCGCCAGGGACACTTCCCCGGGGCTGGCATTGGCGCCGCCGCCCACCAGGGAGGCCACGGAGGCGCTGTGGTGCGGCGAGCAGAAGGGCCGCTCCACCATCAGACCGCTGCCGGGCTCCAGTTTGCCGGCGATGGAGAAGATACGGGTGGTTTCCAGGGATTCCTGAAAGCTCAGGGGAGGCAGAATGCCGGGCAGGCATCGGGCCAGCATGGTTTTGCCGCTGCCCGGCGCGCCGATCATCAGCATATTGTGCCCGCCGGCGGCGGCCACCTCCAGGGCGCGACGAGCGCCCTGCTGGCCTTTGACCTGGCTTAGATCCATGGCCAACGACCGATGCCGGCGCAGCTCCTCATAGCTGATCTGCCCCTGGGGCTGAATCAGCTGGGTGCCCTCCAGATGATCGATCACCTCGGTCAAATGTCGGGCAGGAAAGATGCGCATGCCTTGAATGCAGGCCACCTCCAGGGCATTTTCCGCCGGAAGAATGACGTCCGTCAGCCCCTGCTCGCTGGCGGAAATAACCATGGCCAGGGCTCCGTGCACCGGTTGAATTCGCCCATCCAGGCTCAATTCACCGAAGATTACCGTCCGGGTCAGGTCCAATTCCGGCCGAACGTTGATCTGCAGATTCGCCACCAGCAGCCCCACCGCGATGGGCAGATCAAAGGAGGGACCTTCTTTTTTCGTGTCTGCCGGAGCCAGGTTGATGGTAATCCGCCGAGGGGGCATTTGCTTTCCACTGGTCAGCACCGCCGCGTTCACCCGCTCCTTGCTTTCCCGCACGGAGGCATCCGGCAGTCCGATAATCTCCATGCCGGGCATGCCTCCGGTGGAAAAGACCTCCACCTGAACCGGGAAGCCGCTGACGCCGCTGACGCCAAAGCTCAGGGCCTGAGCCATCATTTCATTCATCGTGTCATCATTCCTTATTTTGATGATTGATCAATACCAAATTTTCAGCAGTCCCTTCCCCAGATCCAGCCAGGAAACAGGGGCCATGATTCCGCTGACATAGGGGAACAACAGCGCCATGGCGCCGAAGGCCAGCAGCGTCACGAGGAGCATACAGATGCGTCCCGTTTTCCGGTTCCCCAGCCGAATCTGATCCATCAGCAGGGTTAGGGCCAGAATCAGGAAGGGCACGCTGGCAAAGTAGTGATAGATATAGGTTCCCCGGGGAACCAAGGTCCAGGGCAAGTATTGGGCCAGGAAGCCGATCAGGAGGAAGACCAAATTGGTATCCAGGCTGGCGGGGGCCAGGGCGGATTGCGGTTGGAGAGAAATGATTTCATTTCGGTTCCGAATCCAGCACCAGCAGCAGAGTATCAGCGCCGGGATGCCGCCCCACCAAACGACCGGATTTCCGAAGGCGAAAATGCTGAAGGAAAGTTCGTTGTTAAAGATATACTGCTTGGTGGAATAGAACATGGGCTTTCCCATGACGGGCCATTCATACCAGGGAGAATAGAAGGGATGATCCATGCCCAACCCCGGAGTGGAATGATAGTTAAACATCCCCTGTTGGCTCTGGATCAGGGCATGGAGATAATCCCCGATGTTCGTAAAATGCCGATAGGCAAAATAGGGCAGATAGCTGATAACATAAATGGCCGCGGGCACGGCTACGAAGAACAGCAGGCACCAAAGGCATAGCCGTAGGAAAACACGGAGGGGTGGCTTCGCTGTTTCTTTCGCTTTCACGCTTTCCGCCCCACGGGCCCGCAGCATCCGGAACCCATGCCAGAAATACAGCACCGCCAGCCCTGCTCCGGCATAAATGCCAATCCATTTGCTGGCAATGGAAAGCCCCATGCCCAAACCGCTGAGCCCCAGGTCCGTCAGAACTCTGCTTCGCTTCTCCACCCTCCAGTCAGTCTGGAGGAAGCGGAGCATGAAGAAGAAGGCCATCAGGATAAAGAGCACCGGAAAGCTGTCGATGGTCGCGATCTGGGTTTGGGTCAGATGCATACAATCCAGCGCGAACAGACCGCAAGCAAAGGCCGCGACTGCGGTGGATTTGGTCATCTGTTTGGCGATCAAATAGATCAGCGCCAACATGGCCACGCCGGCCGCCGCGCCCGCGAAACGCCATCCGAAGGGGGTCATGCCGAACAAAGCGACGCCCCAGCTCATGAGCACCTTGCCCAGGGGCGGATGGCTGGTTTCATAGGGAGAAGAGCCTTGCAGGAATTCCCAGGCGGTTCTGGCGTGATAAATCTCATCAAAATAGGTGGAATTCCACCAGGAAGGCTGTGCCACCGCGGGGTTTTCTTCTCCTTCCGCCTCCAGGGCCTCGGCGGAGAAATAGATGGGCATGGCCTCGAAGGTATCCTGTTCGTCGATCAGAGCAGAAGGATCGGAATAAAGGGAGGACTCTAAATCCCCTTCCTGACGATCCACCAGGCTCACGGGCAGGACATGTCCTTCCGCGTCCCGGAAGAGCACTTCACAAAGGGCCAGATTGATCTGATGGGCGGTAATGCGCACATATCTACCGGAGAACCAGTGACGATTGCTGCCATAGCTGCGGGTTCCATCCCCCTGCTGGGTGCTGTCGGTCACATACTTCCACTTCCAGCATTGCCCCTGATCCATCTGGGCCCAGGTCTCGTCCCGCCAGGATTGTCCATCCTCGCTGACGGCGACGCTGAAATCATATCGGCTGACCCGGGCGAAATAGAGCATGGCGAAGCTATCCTGGTGTTCTCCCAGATCCAGCACCACATTCTCGGTGTATTCCGAGGAGGTCCAGGCGGTTTGAGGCGCCTTGCGGCTTCCCAAGGTGGAGAAGGTGATCAGGGAATAGATCGCCAGGATCCCGCACAGCGCCAAAGTATCCCAGCGCCGCCAGTGCAGCTGATTATCCTGGGGTATATCATCCCGCATCCACCGGACAAGCTGTTTTTCCGGCGCTTCCGCCGGGGAAAGGGCCAGATCCAGCCCCACCCAAACGGCGTACAGCGTGATGAGGCAATTGATGGCGGATAGGATCATGGCCAGCACATAGGTGTCCTGATTCAGATGCCCCAGGCTGGAACCTAGCCGAATGCTGTTGTCCAAAACGACGCCTTCATTGACGAACATGGTGCAGGTCATTGTTAACAGGATGACCAGGATTCGCCGATCCCGCTGCTGCCCCAAGGCCAGGGCGAAGAGCAGGAAGGCGGGGAAAAGATACCGTTCATGCATCTTGACGCCGAAGACGTACAGCATCAGGAACAGGAGCCCGCCCAAATAAGGCAGGAAGGAAATCTCTCCTTTGCGCAGGTACAGGCTCAGGACCACCAGGAAGGCGAAAACCATGGCCCCCGTGCCCACCTGTCCCCAGCTTCCTCCGGAAAGGGCGCAGAAAAGGAACCACCCGCATCCCACCAGGGAAAGGCATAATTCCACCCAGGTATATTTCCAGCGTTTCTTGCACAGCAGATGATAGCAGACACCGTAGGTCCCGGCGCCTGCGGCCAAAAGCAGGGACGCAGCCAGCGGCGCTTTATTCCCAATGGCGTTCCAGTTCCCCTTCAGCAGATAATAGAAATTCGCGGTATTGACCGTGGCATAGGGATAGGAAGCCAGGGTTCCGGTGTATTGATCGATCAGCCAGAAGGGCTCTTGCCGCAGGCTGAAGGGAATTACCACCACCAGCAGCATGGCGATGGCTGCGATGATTCCTCGAACCATTCGCTGCCGGGCTGCCTTCTCCCGAACCCAAATCAGAATCATCGCCGCCAGGCCCAAAAAGCCCAGCATCAGTGCTTGGGGCTTGACCAGGGCGGAGAGCATGTAGCAAGGCAGGCATAGCTCCCATTTTCCTTCGATGGCATAGATGGCCACCAGCAAAATCAGCAGCGTCAGCGCGCTGTCCATCTGGCCCCAGGCGGCGCTATTGAGGATGGTCACCGGATGGAAGGCCAGCAGCAAAAGATAAATCCGGCGCGTCAGGTTGGAAAGCTCCGGTTTCTTCCGGGCCAGGAAGCGATCCAGCACCACGCAGCTGAGGATGTCGCAAAGCGCCGGGAAGAAACGATAGACCACCCGAACCATGCCGTTGCTCATGCCGGGAATCCACTGGCAGATCAGGGCGTTCAAGCCCAGGATGTAGGTATAAACCGGGGGATAATCACAGAAGCTGGTTTCCGGATAGAAACCCACCGGGCCATAGGCAGCCATGGTGCCGCCCCAGGAGGTGAAGCAATTCACGTCCACCATGTAACCCAGGACGAAGAAGCTGATCACCAGCCGCAGCAGGAAGGAAGCTGCTAACCCAGCATAAAATAAACCATGGTACGTTTTGCCGATTTGGAAGGTGTTTTTGGCTTGCTTTTTTCGCAGCCACTGCGCCAGCAGCATGGCCGCCAGGGTATAAGCCAGCGCCAGCATGATGAGCCGGGGCCAGGCCGGCGACGCGGTGTCTCCCGAGGAGATTTCTTCCTCCTCAGCGTAATAGCTGACGCTTTGCTGCTGATACCATCGGGCGGCGATGCCGTCCCCCGGGACCACGTTGACCTGCTCCAGACGTAAATCATCAAACCAAGCTTTTCCCCGACTTTCCCCGCTGTATCCCCCTAACCGGGCATACAGGGTGACGGAGGTTTGATCCTCCCCCGTCTCTCCGTACCATTCGATATATTGCCAGCCTTCGCTGGTCGCAAACACGCTTTCACTGAAGGCGTACAGCCCTTCGATGGACAGATTGGCACCCCGACCATCCTCCACCCCTTCGGTACGGATATAGCCGCTGAAGCGGTAGAGGCTTTCCGGTTCCACCGATACTTTCTGAGCGAAGCGGGCGTCATTTTCCCCAATATTCCGAATCGCCGCGGCTTGCGATCCATCCACCGCGTCCTCCTGGGAGACGGAGAAGACGGTATACCCCTCATCCAGCACATAGGCGTCTGCTTGCCAACCAGCGGGCATTCCTTCGCTATCCAGGACTTCAAAGCTGCCGTTCTCCAGCAGGTTTTCCGCCTCGGCTACGCCCAGAAGGGCAAAAAGCAGGCACCAAAGCGCGGCAAGAAGAACGGCCACTCGATGAAGCCGTAAAAAATGTCCATGCAGTAATTTCAAAATCTCATGCCTCCTGGCTGAAATGCGTTAGGAACATGGAGGATCCCCTCCTGGTTGATCTCGATGACATCGAAGCGCATATTCCGCTGCAGCCATCCATGCTTCATCAAATAGATCATGGCGGTACGAGCGATTTTACGCTGCTTGGCTGGGGTTACGGAGCTCAGGCCCTGTCCCGCCTGGGGGGCGGAAAATCGGGCCTTCACCTCCACAAAAACCAGGGTGTCCCCTTCTTCCATGATCAGATCAATTTCTCCGCTCTTTTCCCGATAGCGCCGCTCCATGCATCGCATCCCCTTTTTGCACAGGAACTGCTCAGCGATTTTTTCTCCTTGGAGTCCGGTTTCATAGGTTGCTTTCATGACACAAAATGCCCAATAAAGGTCCTCCGATGCAGGGGGGTCGGCCCCTTCTCCCGCAGGGCGGCAATATGCTCCGCGGTTCCATAGCCTTTGTTCTTCGCGAAGCCGTACCCGGGATAAACCTCCTCCAGGGCGCGCATCTCCCGATCGCGGGTTACTTTGGCTACGATGCTGGCCGCCGCAATGGCATAGGAGGTGGCGTCCCCTTTGATGATGGCGACCTCCCGCCCGGGAAGCCCCAGGCCCTTTACCGCGTCCACCAGAAAAATCTCCGCCGGTGCGCTGGCGGCGGCCTGGCGCATGGCCGCCTTGGTGGCTTCCAGGATGTTCATCTCGTCAATCTGCGCGGGAGAGCAGCGTCCGATGCCCACGAAAAGGGCAGCCTGCATGATCTCCTCGTACACCTTTTCCCGCCGGCTTTCGCTCAGCTTTTTGCTGTCATCAATCCAGGGGATCACCGGTGTGGAGGGCATGATGACGCAGGCCGTGACCACATCCCCGGCCAGGGGGCCGCGGCCCACTTCGTCCATCCCGGCAACCACGCCCGGGAATTGAGCGTCATAGGCCATCAGGGTCTGGCTCCGAGCCAGATGATCGATCTTCCCCATGGGGTACGCTCCTCTCCTGCGGCGCTTCCAGGCTGATCCGGCCCAGTTTGCCGCCGCGAAACTCATCCAGCACCACGCTGCAGCAGCGATCATAATCCAGTTCGTTCCCCCGCAGCAGGAACCCCCGCCCTCGACACACGGCATCCATGAGCTCCACGCCCCGCAGGGTGGGGTCCGACACATGGAATCGATCCGCCAGGCTCTGGGGCGCGATCTCCGCCAGGTCGTTCAGCAGGGAAAGGGTTAAATCATCCAGATTCAGCACGTCATCCTTGATGGTCCCCAGATAGCTGAGCCGCCGGGCGGCCTGCTGGTCATTCAGTCGGGGCCACAGCAGCCCAGGAGTGTCCAGCAGTTCCAGATAAGGGGTAATCTTGATCCACTGATTGCTGCGGGTCACGCCGGGCCGATCCCCGGTTTTGGCGATGCTGCCGCCATGAAGGCGATTGATATAGGTGCTTTTTCCTACATTGGGAACGCCCACCACCATGGCGCGTACCGTTTTGCGTACTCCCCGGCTGGCTGCTCGATCCACGGCAGCCTGGGTCGCCCGCTGAATGGCGGTCAAGGCCTCCTTCGCCCGCAGATTCTTGGCCTGCACCAGGATGGCTTCCAGCCCTTGTTTTCGGAATTCAGCCAGCCATTTACTGCTGACGTTCGGATCCGCCAGATCCGCCTTGTTTAGCAGCAGTATGCGATTTTTCCCTCGGATCATGCGATCCAGATCCGGATTCCGGCTGGAAAAGGGCAATCTTGCGTCGCATAGCTCGATGATCAGATCCACCTTGCTGATCTGATCCTGCAGCAGGCGCCGGGTTTTGGCCATATGCCCCGGATACCAGTTAATTTCCATCGATATTGTTCATCCTTTAATTGCTCTGACCGTTTATGTGGGGGCCTTATTCCTGGATCGCCGCAGCCAGCGGGGACAGATTAACCCCCTCCAGGCCTTCCAGCTCCTGATACAGCGCCTGCAGCATGTATTTCACGCCGCCGGGCACATCGCTTTCGCAGTTCAGGGGCATCACAGGGTCATGCACGCTGAGACGCAGCAGGAACCATCCCGCGTCCGCCTGCCCAGCCAGGTCGAAGGAGATCCGAATCCCCTCCCGATTATCCGGCGCCACCTGCCATTCCGGATGCTTCTCCGCAGCGGCCAGGGTCAGAGCGATGGCTTCCTGTCCCTTGGCTCGGAAATCCTCCGCGGTGATATTCAGGCGAATCTCCCGGCTTTCCACCGGCTCCGCCAGATCCGCGATGAGGCTGCCCAAGGTCTTTCCTTCCCGCTTCATTTCCATGGCCTTCACGATCAGCACCGTTACCAGATACATGCCGTCATCCAGAAAGTGATTCTCCTCCAGGGCGGCATGTCCGCTGGTTTCAATCGCCAGGGGGCAATGGACGCCCTGCTGGTTCAGCCGGATGGCTTCATCAATGACGTTGCGATAGCCGCGCTTGAAGCGGTAATGCTCCCCCCCGTGGGCGGAAATGAATTTCTTCAGCCCGCTGGAGGTAACGCTGTCCGTCACGATGGTAATCCCCTGCTCCTTCTCCAGCAGGATGGCGCTGATGAGAGCGATGAGGCGGTTCCGATTGATTTCCTGCCCATCCGCGCCTACGATGGCCGCGCGATCACAGTCCGTGTCGAAAATGACGCCCAGATCCGCTCCGCTGTTCAGCACCGCGTTTCGCAGGCTGGCGATGGCCTCCGGGTTTTCCGGGTTAGGAATATGGTTGGGGAACATGCCGTCCGGCTCCAGAAATTGGCTGCCCTGGGTGTCGGCGCCCAGGCTTTGCAGCAGGGTGGCATAGAAGCCTCCCGCCCCGTTCCCCGCGTCCACGGCGATATGCAGCCCGGCCAGAGGCTTCTCTTCCTGGGTGCCCAAGCCCTGGCGAATCCGCTCCGCCAGCTGGTTCATGTATTCCGGCAGGAAAGCCCTTTTTTCGTATTTGCCGGTGGGTTCCTTTTCCAGCGGTCGTAATGACTGGGCCGCTGCCAGGAGCTCTTCGACCTCCCGGCTCTCGATGCCTCCCTTCGGGGTAAAGAACTTGAGGCCGTTCCGATCCCAGGGATGATGACTGGCCGTCATCATGATGGAGCCATTGGGCTGGAATCCCGGGGTCAGAATCGCCATAAACATGGCGGGAGTGGTGCACATGTCAAAATCCAGCACCTGGGCGCCGGCCCGGAGAATGCCATCCGCCGTGGCGGCCAATAGCTTTTCCCCGGTCACGCGGCTGTCCCGCCCCAGGGCGATAGTAATCTGATTGATCTCTTTTCCTTGCTCCCGGGCTAACTTGTGCGCAAAGGTCATGCCCAACGCCCGGGCGACTTCCTCCGTAATCATTGCGCCGTCGCCGCAGGCCTTGCCTCGTACATCCGAACCGCTTTTCAGCTTCAGCCAATCCATCCTGCTTTTCCTCCTCTTGATGTGAAGTCTTTTTATTCCATTTCATCGCAAATCCCCTGCAGGGTTTGATACAGGGGCGCCAGGGCCAGAAAATCCTTCTTCATCTCCCGGGCCAGGCGATCCGTAAAGGCCCAGCCGTATTCCGGCGCCACCTTTCCGACATACATGTCCTTCGCTGTGTACCAACGGGCCAGGCGGGGCGGAATTTGCGGCGGCACTGCCATGCGCTTAAAGTAATTCCCACCGAGTCCCATTCGGCGCTCCGGCAAATCCATATCGTCGATCATCGCCAGGATCCCCGCTGGATTCGCTTCCATCTTCTTTCGGAAGATGTCCATCAGCTCCCGATTTTCCCCCCAGATACCCATGCCCCAGTCCAGCCGGTCCGGCCCGAATTCGCCATAGAGGAAGACCGATTTTTCCCGGGGCTGGGCCGCCCGGCGGAAGAGGAACCACAGGTGATCCCGATAGGGGCTCTTGTCCTTGCTGAAGCGGGTATCCCGGTGGATACGGCTCAGGCATTTATAGGGACGCACCTCCATTAGGGGATCGATCCTTTGGGCCGTGGGCGCCAGATCCTCGATCAGGGCGTAGAAAGGCTGCTGCACCACTTCTACATAGCGATCATGGTTTTCGTGAAAGAAATCCGTATAGTTATGGAAACGCAAATCCAGGAAAAACTGGACCGTATCATCTGTGAATCCGGGAAACATTCCGCACCTCCCCTTCAAAAATCCTTTCTATTATATGCAATTTGATACAGGAATGCAAACTCCGATAAAAAAAGGCACAAAAAAACCGCCAGACGGGGATCTTCCGTAAAACAGTATTAGACCAAAATTCAGAAAAGGCATCTGCGTACCGGATTGGTCAATACTGAATTATGGAGGAAAAACACTATGAAATCTCTGTTTGAAGAATTTGGCGGCACCTACACCTTGGGCAAAGACGGCATGTACTATCCAAACCTGATGATTGAGGAAACTGATCAGCGCTCCATTGGGAAATGGGGACGGATGCACAGGGAATACCTGAAGGAGCAGCACCCGAGACTTTATCAGCGACTCATTCTAAACGGAACTATGGGCAGACATCTTGCCTATGCAGACGGAAGAGCGACAGCGATGCTTGAAAGCTTGATAACACAGATGGTTAAGCAAGAAGGCGTCACGGAACAGCTCAAGGCAGAGCAGCCCATGGTATGGGTGGGCAGGATGAACAGTATTCGTAGTCGAGCCGAAGAGATTGTCATGGAAGAAGTCATTAATACCCTGTAAAACAAAGCAGCCGCTGGTATGATCGCGCAGACCATGCCAGCGGCCTTTGTTTTTGGGACAATAGGATTGTATGATTCTCGTGATTGTGGGCGAAACTATCCTTCAGCTTATAAAGCAGGCAGGGATTACGGCGCTTCACCTTCGGGTGAGGCGTTTTTTTGTGGTGGAATTTGGGTGCAGACTGTGGTATTATAAATAGAACGATTAGTGCAATTTGTGAACTTGAAGCAAGGAGGGTTCTATGCTCCGAAATAACATCGAATTGGACGTAAAAACGAAATGCATTGAGGAGAAGGTCAGCCAGCATCAGGTAGCCGAAAACATCGGCACTTCAGGAACTTACATTTCCCGCCTGATCAATCATCCAGAGAAGATCGTCAATAAGACTTTCCTCGCTATGATGGAGGATCTTGGGTATGATGTGCAGTTGACTTATGTGAATCGGGAAAACGCTGAGTAAAATCGGAATTTGTAGGAGGAAACAGAATGTCATTCGATAATATGATGCCTTGTTCTGAAGAAGACGCTGAATTTATTGAAGAACAGGCCAGCCGGGTGTTTGATACCATCGCTCCGCCCGAAGAGGCTGCCGAGGAAGAAGAATTCGTGTATAAGGTCACAGATGAAAAAGGAAGCCTTCTCGGCGGATGTATTCTGGCTGTCGATGCACGGAAGACAGCGTCGATTTACGATCTGTGGGTTGAAGAAAAGTACCGCCGCAGGGGAATTGCTTCCGCGCTGGTCCGGCAGGCCGAGAAAAAAGCAGGAGAGCTCGGCTGCTATCTCGTCCTGGTCGGCACTTTCGATTTTCAGGCAAAACCGTTCTACGAAAAGCACGGCTATACGGTGAATGATACCATGTCGGGTGTTCCGAAAGGACATGAACACTATTTCATGACGAAAAGGCTCGACCGGACTATTATGGAGCACAATCCGTCAGACACGAAAAAATACGAGATTATCCCAGGCGGCGAAGAAGACGCAGAATTCCTCTCCGGCAGACTGCGCAGGCATGACGAAGCTTTCGCGCCGCGCGGGCACGAATACATTTCCATCGGGAAAAAGGTCACGGACGGAAACGGCAGAATCATTGCCGGCCTTGTCGGCGGCGTGGACGGATGGAACGGCACAGATCTCGATGCGCTTTGGGTGGACGATCCGTACCGGCGGCAGGGGATCGGCACCCGGCTGCTCCGCGCGTTTGAGCGGGAGGCCGGAGAAAACGGCGCCGATACCGTGTTCATTGAAGCCTACGATTGGAATGTGGAGTTTTTCAGAAAGAATGGCTATGAGACAGTGACCGGCGTTCTTGAGGATTACCCGAGAGGGCACACCATGTATTGCATGCAGAAACCGCTCTGTTCGACACACTGACCAATTCCAGTTTCCCAAGATGAGCAGAGGACACGATGAAGCAAATATCGAACAAGGAATAAGAGAAGTACCAGCAGTACCTGACTAATCAGCTGCACGGCAGAATTCTGACGCCAGACGGGCTCCAGATCGTCTGCGCCAACTTTGACTACGATCCCGAGCAGATTGGGGAACATATGATGGAGATGCTGGCGAAGTTTAGAAATGAAGGGATTGTAGGATAATTGGAGATTTCGGAGGAGACGAGATAAATGATGACTCCCTGGAAAAAGAGGAAATTGCTGAAGATGTTCGCAGAATCCTTTGGGAAAGAACCAGATAAAGAGTATTTCCCGGGTGACATGGGATTCATCCGAACTTTTTATGACGCATGTCTAGGAGAGGAGTCGGATCAGTTTCACGTGGATGAAACCACTTGGAAGGATCTGAATATGGAAGATATCTATCAACGGGTTAACGCCTGTCAATGTACAGCCGGAGAACAGTATTTGTATTATATGCTCAGAACGCCCATGAGCCAAGCCAATTATTTAAAGCAACATGGTCTGATACATGTGATGGAAACCCAAACTGAACTGCGGCTGAAGCTTCAGTTGATTCTGTGTCGAATCAGCAGTAGCCGACATGTGGATCTCACCACCATTTTCCAGCCACGAGACAGTTCTTCTTTTTGGTTGATTATTTATTGCTTGATGGCATTATTGCTACCAATATCCATTATTGCTGCAGCATTCCTTGGGTCTTCATACATTGTGTTGCCAATTGCTGCAATTATAGTAAATTCCTGGTTTCATACTTTTCGATGGAACAGGTGTGAGCATGAGATTTCCCGCGTGAATTACTGTGTATCTCTGATACTTGCGCTGAACCATTTGAGAAGACAGAAGCTGCACGATCTTGATCCATACCTTTCTGATGCATACGAACATCTGAATAAAATGAAGCCAATACTGCGCTCTGGTCCTGTCATGACCATGATGAATGCGGACATGCTTCAAGCTGCAGCGATGGTCACCTTTATGATAGATCTTATTTCTTTCGAGATTCTGAGAAAAAGACTGGCCAAATATCACTATGAATTTCTCGCTGTTCATAAAGCAATCGGCCAAATTGATGCTTCTATTGCCATTGCCTCCTATCGAGCAGGGTTGTCTGTTTGGTGTGAACCTGAGATCAACTTTGGTGCAAAGCGCCCAGATTTGCGAATTGAAGGAATGGTTCATCCCCTTTTGAAAGAATCGGTGCCAAATGATGTGATACCAGAAAAATCCATGCTCATCACTGGATCGAATGCTTCGGGTAAGTCTACATATCTCCGAACGGCAATGATCTGCACACTTTTGGCACAAACGATATGCACCTGTACATGCAGAAGCTATATAGGAAGTTCCTTTCGCATTTATACAGCGTTATCTTTGTCAGATAACTTGTTGGCTGGAGAAAGCTATTATATAGCAGAGATAAAATCCCTTAAGCGAATCCTTGACGCGCGGAAAATGGAGGGCTTTATCCTTTGCGCTATTGATGAAGTATTGCGAGGGACAAACACCATCGAAAGGATCTCTGCTTCAGCAGAAGTCCTGAAGGCATTGAAGCATCCATGTATCCTCTGCTTGATAGCCACTCACGACGTAGAACTGTGTGCCATCTCAGGCAACGATTACCAGCTTGTTCATTTTGAAGAGGTAATCAGCGATAATGATATTCACTTTGACTATAAACTGAAACCCGGGCCTGCAATGTCAAGAAATGCTATCCGTCTCCTCAAACTGATGGGTTTTGATGATGCTATCGTGAATGCGGCTGAATGTCGCGCAGAGAGCTATTTAAAAACAGGTAAATGGACGTGAAGAATAATGTCGTATTGAGGAAAGGAAATACAGAAATGTGTTGGAATTCTATCAATACGGAGTTATCTACACATGCAAATTGGAAGCGAGAAAAATGGAGAACAATATGTATAGAAACACCAATGATATAAATGATACTGAATATCATCGGATGCGGAAAGCAGAAGACAGTTCATATGAATATCACGGGGCGGATGCTGAAGAAACTGACAAAGCAATTGCGGACGACGGCTATCCCGAAGTGGTGGAGCACAATGAAAGCGGCAGCGTGTATGATTTGAAAACGGATTTCATTGTACTGCTGCCCGGCGAGATCATCCGCATCCCGCAGGACAGCAATCTTGCGTGGATGACCATGTTCTATGCCCTGCCCCGGGAACTGGTGGAAAAACGGCCCGTGTATCTGGAATTGCCCCGGAATATCACGCAATTATTGGCCAGCGAAAAGCATATGAAGCTCATCGGGGAGGAGGCTTTCCTGGAGCTGGTATGGGACTGCTACGCCTGGGCCATCTGGCAGGCGATCCAGGTGCCGGACGGAAAGGGCGGTTACAAGGAAGTACCGGGCAGCTGGCAAAACTATTCCGGCGATTTTCCCATCTGGCGGCTCAGCTATGATATCCTCCGTTACTTCCGCATGAGCTACGAAACCGAAATGGAGTGGAGCTTCCAGCGGCTGTTTACCATGCCGAAAAATGCAAGCCTGCCCTGGCTGGATTGGCGGCATTTTTCCAATCTTGTTTTCAATCTGACGGATCGCATTGTGGCGCAGCAAAAACTGCAGCCCATCATTGACGAGGTATGGAACCATCGTCAGCCGGAGGATTACATCGGGTACAACCTCAAGCGGGGCGAATTTTTGCGGAAGTGGAATCACAGCCGGTATTATCAGCATACCTCTGTGGAAAAACTGCTGGATGATGAAATCGACGTACCCGATACGCAGATGGCGTTTGACAGGAAGGTGCTGTCAGAGCAGCTGGTGGAGCAATTTGAAGCGACGCTGTCGAAGAAGGATAAAACGATCCTGGATCTGCGGATGAAAGGACGGACACTGCAGGAAATCGCCGACATTGTGGATTATGAAACGCCCAGCGCCGTGAGCAAACGCATTGACAGAATTGCGGAGCAGTACGAAGCGTTCATCAATCCGCTGCCCGAAAGTGCGGAACGAGTAAAACCGAAGAAAAAGAGCCTCTAAAATTATTCAATAAAATTTTTGTATCCAGGAAAAAAACGGCCTTTCTCAAGCCAATGAATATTGGAGGGGGAAATGATCCCTCTCCCGCAACCACAGCCATCGGTTCTGCCGGTGGCTTTTTTGCGTGCAGAAAACGCCGCTGGAAAGCGGCGGCAGGAAGGAGGTGAAGGAACGTATGAGTACCCAGATGGAAAAGCTGTTGGCTGCTCAGGAGAAAACCCAGGAGAAGCTGCGCCGGGCACAGGAGGAAGAGAAGCAGCTCAAGAAGCGGATCGCAGAGCTGAAGCGGAACGAGCGCACCCATCGGCTGTGCACCAGAGGCGGTTATGTAGAGAAGTTGCTTGCTGAGCTCGGCGCGCCGGAGCTAACGGACGAGGAAGTGTTCAATCATTTGCAGTACGCCCTGAACACGCCCTATGCGAAAACGTACCTGGCAAACCTGCTGGAAACCAAGCGAAAGGCCGCTGCCGAGGCAGAGGGAACCGAAACCGGGAATCTGACTGACTAAGGACCCGGAGTTTACGGAGGGCGCAATTATATGAACTTCGTTCATCCATTGCGCTCTCCGAGGGCTCCTGCGGAGAGCTCGATGGAGAGAAGCCTTTTGGTCGGCTTCTCTCCATCAGCAGGGGCGGCCCCCTGCGCCGATTGCATCGGCTACCCCCATAGGAGCGCTGCGGTGGGTCAGGAACGACGAAAGAAAGGAGGCGAGGCACACATTCCGTGTCCCCATTTTAACATCACAATTATCGCCCGGGGCAAGGTGAAGGGCAACTCCGCAGTCGGAGCCGCCGCATACCAATCGGGCGATAAGCTTTATTCCGAATACGAACGTGAATGGAAATCCGGCGATCATTTGGAGAGGATCATCCATAAGGAAATCCTGCTGCCGCCCAACGCCCCGGAGAAATACCGGGACCGGGCGACGCTCTGGAACGCGGTGGATGCTTCCGAGACGAAAGCCACGGCCCAAACTGCCCGGCGCATTATCATGGCGCTGCCCAAGGAACTGACCCAGGAACAGAACATCGAGTTGATCCGCAATTACTGCCAAACGTCCTTCGTGGATCGCGGCATGATTGCGGATTTTGCTGTTCACGATGACAACGAAGGCAATCCCCACGCTCATGTGCTTTTGACCATGCGATCCCTGAACGAACAGGGAGAATGGAATCCGAAAACCCGGACGGAGTTTATCCTGGATGAAAACGGTGAACGCATCCAAACGGCCAACGGAAAATTCAAGCGCCGCTGCGTCAGCTGGGACGGATGGAATGACCGGGGCAACTGCGAAATCTGGCGGCATGAATGGGAGATCATGCAGAATGCCGCTTTGGAAAAAGCAGGCCGGGAGGAACGCATTGACATGCGATCTTTTGAACGGCAGGGGATCGAGCTGGCTCCCACTGTCCACCTGGGCCCTGCCGCTTCTGCCTTGGAGAAGAAGGGCATCCACACGGAGCTTGGCGATCACAACCGAGCTGTGAAACTCATCAATGCCCTGTTTACCGCAATCAAAAACAAGCTGAAAGCTCTGAAGGAATGGCTGACAGAACTGACCGACATCATCAATGATCAGCAGAAGTTGGAAAGTCCAGGTGATTATCCGCTCCTTTCCGTGCTCATGGCCTACTATGATCTGCGGGAAAAGGAACGCTGGAATTGGAGCAACGGGGCGCGAAACAAAGGCGGCATCAACGATCTGAAAGAGAAGGCAGCAGTCCTGTCCTTCATGAAGGATCACGACATATATTCCATCAAGGATTTTGCTCGGCTGCTGAATGCTACCAGCGGGAAAGTCCGAGAATTGGAATCGGATAAAAAGGCAAAGGAGAAACGCATCCGCGATATTGACGCCATCCTGGATGCGGTTAAGACGCTGAAAGAGCTGAATCCGATCCGGGAGAAATACAACGGAATTCATTTCACAAAATCAAAGGAAAAGTATCGGCAGGAACACGCCGATGAACTGGCCCGGATCGACAAAGCTAATAAGCTGCTGCACAAGCTGAATGTCACGCTGCCTATCAATAGCAAAACGCTACACGCGGAATCCGCCCAGCTTCGCGCAGAGGTAGAAGCCATGCTGCCTGATCTGGAAAACGTGAAGGCAGAGCTGAACGAACAAATGAAGATACGTTCCCATGTTCGGAAGGTGCTGCCGGAAGCACTGACATTCACAAGTCAGAATGGGCAAAAACGCTTTGAAGATGTTTCTGAGGAAGCGCAAAACAAGGAAGAATTGGAAGCCCTTTTGGAAGCGTCCGCAGATTGGGCAGTCCGGCGCAGCGAAGAATTGGAGCAGCTGAATACAGCGCATATACAGCCGCAAACGCAAGAGCAACAGACTGAAAAGCAAAAGAAAAAACAAGAGAGAGGAGGCAGATGAGTATGAACCAGATTGAAAATCAGATTCAGCGTGGCATCCGGCATCTGGCGAAGAAAGAATGCGCCAATTATGACAACGGCTGCTGCCTGCCGGAGGATCGGCCTTGCCATGTGATCAGCCCGGTCTACAAGACCATCCATGACGGCACTATGAACTGTGATTATTTTCTAAAGGCAATCTTGCCTTTGCAGCCGGAACTGAACACCGCTGTCTGGCATGAACTACTCCGGGAAGAAGATAAGTCAGGCGAAGGCTGGAAGGAATGTGTTCGCTGCCACAAACCCTTCATCCCCGGCAGCAACCGCCAGCGCTATTGTGCCGACTGTGGCGCGGCAGCGAAGCAGGCCCGAAGCCGGGAGAAGCAGCGCCGCTACCGGGAACGCCAGAAAACACCGGCGTGACCGTTACCCTTTAGAACGAAAAAAGTCCAGGAAAATCAACGCTTCCCGGGCATCTCATCGGGGCAGGACGACCTAATGGTCATCCTGCCCCAAACCATAGATCAAAAACAGGAGGAACATCCAACCATGAACGGAACGAAATTTACTTTAGAAAGCGATGGAAGAATATCCGTCCCCAACCTGTCTGCATACTGGATTCCAGAGCAAACCATTCAGAGATTCATCCACGGAACCACCTATGTCGTTACGGGCACTTATGAGGGCAGCGAGCTCTTCACCCGAAAGCTGGAGCGTATTATGGCGAAAAGTTTTACAACTGAACCCCAAGAAAACATAGAAGAATCGGAGGAATGACCCATGACAGATATGCGGGAGAATGATATAATAGAAACGACCAATCCTGTACTGCCAGATGCCCCGACAGATAAGGAGGATCATACAGACATGTCAGGGGCTAAAATCACGGCACTCTATTGCAGGCTCTCCCAGGAAGACGAAAGGCTGGGCGAATCCCTGTCGATAGAACATCAAAAGGAAATCCTGCTGCAATACGCAAAAGACCATCGCTTCCCCAATCCGACCTTCTTCGTGGACGACGGTTACAGCGGAACCGACTTCAACAGACCAGGCTTCAAAAAGATGCTGGCAGAGGTAGAGGCGGGACATGTGGGTGTGCTGCTCACAAAAGACCTCTCCCGACTGGGACGCAACATGGCCATGGTGGGTCTGTACACGACCTTTACCTTTCCGCAGAACGGAGTACGGTACATCGCAATCAATGACAATTACGATTCAGCGGATCAGGTGAGCGTGAACAATGACTTTGCCGGTATCCGCAACTGGTTCAATGAATTCTTCGCCCGGGACACCAGCCGGAAGATTCGCGCGATCAACAAGGCAAAAGGCGAGAAGGGCGTACCGCTGACCACCAATGTGCCCTACGGGTACATGAAGGACCCATCTGATCCAAAGCATTGGATCATTGATCCCGAGGCTGCCCAGGTCGTCCGGCACATCTTCAACCTGTGCATGGAAGGACGAGGCCCAAGCCAAATTGCGGATCAACTGATTGCGGAAAAGGTATTGACGCCGGCGGCGCACAAGCGAGAACTGGGGATCAACGTCCCCAATCCCATCC
>JAFUFB010000020.1 GCA_017470145.1 Clostridia bacterium
CATCAAAGAGCTGCCCCTCACACCAGGCGACTGCATAGGGCACGACTTGCTCAGATTGCGGAAGCTTTGCTTCCCAGGCGGGCAGCAGCTTGCTGATCTCTTTCTCCCGGCCCTGCTCCTTCAGGGACTGGATATAGGCGACCCGCTGCTGGTTGATTTCTTCCTTATATTCCTTTCCCAGATGGTTCAGGGAATCATAGGCCTGCTGCTGGTAGTATTCCGCTAGCCTCATTGAACTCACCTTGAATTTCAACCATTTGCGTCTTCCTTTCGTTCTGGAATTAATCTTAGACATTTCGCGGAAAAAGTCAACCGTGATCCGAGAAAATGCTGTGTTTCTAAAGCAGGTTGCGCGATCGGACTTGAACCGATATCCTCCTAAGCCACAATCAGGCGCTTTACCATTGAGCTACGCGCAACATATGCGTGCGCCTTAATGCCTTATGAACTTCAGTTGCCCTGTCAGATATATTTTACAGTTTCCTGAAGTGGTTTGCGTTTTCCGTGCAGATGTGCCGGATGGCTTTTATCAGATGGATAGCCCAGGGCCAGAATCATGACAGGCACATGGTTTTCCGGGAGCCGAAGCGCATCGATCACATCCTGAGAATCAAAGCCCCTGATCCAGAGACTATGAACGCCCAGTTCCTCCGCTTCAAAGATCATGCTGACAGCGACAGAGCATGCGTCCTGTTCTCCACAGTTGTAGTTTTTATAGCATCTGTCTCCAGGGTTCTTCCAGACCTCTTCTCTGTCATAGCATACAAGGAGTGCGATAGGGCATCCGCAAAGGGAAGCCTTGGTACTGATGGCTTTCTTCATTGCTTCATTGCTTTGAATGACATAGACTCTCTGCGGCTGATAGTTACAGCCTGTAGGTGCAATTCGTCCAGCTTCCAGGATCAGATCCAGTTTTTCTTTTTCTACGGGCCTTGAGTCAAAATAGCGCTCGGAGTATCTTTGCTGGGCAAGTTCGAGAAAAGTCATGGGGCAACCTCCTTTGATTTATAAGTTCCTCAGGTCATAACGGGGAGACGCTGTCATACATAGATCCGTACATTTGCATTGTGTAGTCTGTTTTTCAGATAAAAATGAAGGCGTCCTTTTGCGTTATTCCTGCTTTAATGCGAGCATCCAGGATGGCGCGTGTAATATCCATCTCCGGTTGAAGCGCTTCATATTCTTCTTTGAAATCTTCATCCTGTATCAGTTCATTAGTCAGTTCCTGCAGGTCACTCATATCTCACAGCTCCTTTTCATATGCTATATATAGCATGCTGCAAATGTGAGTGTATGTCAATACTTGGATGCGATACAAAATCCTATTGGAGACTTTGCTGGTAAGCATTTTCGCGGTATAATGACGTGCAATCGCAGTCTGGAAGGAGCGTGTTTCTATGAATTATCAGGAGATTAATGCAAAAACAATCGATAGATGGGTGGAGGAAGGCTGGGAATGGGGAAAACCGATAGATCATGAAGTCTGGGTGCGTGCTGTTCAGGGCTCATGGGAGGTATATTTGACACCGACAAAGCCCGTGCCGAAGAGCTGGTTTGGGGCACTGCGGGGAAAGCGTGTTCTTGGGCTGGCCAGCGGCGGTGGACAGCAGATGCCTATTTTCGCGGCATTAGGCGCGAAGTGTACCGTGCTGGATTATTCGGAAAAACAGTTGGAAAGCGAACGCCTGGTAGCTGATCGTGATGGATATGAGATAGAAATTATCCGGGCGGATATGACAAAACCTCTTCCCTTTTCAGATGCTTCCTTTGATCTGATTTTTCATCCGGTTTCAAACTGCTACGTGGAAGATGTTCGATCCATCTGGAGAGAGTGCTTCCGAGTCCTGAAGCCGGGCGGAATCCTGCTCTCGGGTACAGATCATTACGTGAACTACATCGTAGATGAGTCAGAAGAGAAGATTATTAATCATCTGCCTTTTAATCCCCTGAAAAATCCGGAGCAGATGAAACAGTTAACTGACGCAGACTGCGGCGTCCAGTTTTCACATTCCCTGGAAGAGCAGATTGGCGGCCAGCTGGAAGCGGGGTTCATTATGACAGATATATACGAGGATACAAACGAAGTTGGACGGCTTCACGAGCTGGGTATTCCTACATTTCTGGCTATGCGATCCAAAAAGCCGGATTGATAGAGACTGGGAGGAAGGGAAAGAGATGGAGTACCATTTTTCAGAATTCGATGTAATCGATCAATCAGACGATATTAAACCAGCCAAATCTCACGTATTTTCGAAGGATACTGCAGCTATAACGCTTGCGTTTCATCAGGGTGTTCCCGGCTATGCGCCAACGCAGCTGGTACATCTTCACTCTCTTGCAAAGGAAATGGGGATACGGGATATCCTTGTAAAGGATGAGTCAACCCGCTTTCATCTGAAGGCATTCAAGGGGTTGGGCGGCAGCTACGCCATGTTCCGTATCCTCTGTGAGAAACTGGGACTAAATCCTGAGACGACTTGTTTCAATGATTTACGTCAGGAATCATACGCAGAGGCCTGTGCGGAGATGCATTTTGTAACCGCGACAGACGGAAATCATGGGAAAGGCGTATCCTGGGCCGCGGGCATCTTTGGCTGTCAGGCTTCTATTTTCATGCCTGCTGGCACCGTGGAGAGCAGGAGACAGGCGATCGAAGAAGCGGGCAGCGGAACCGCAGTTATTACTAATCTGAACTACGACGGCACCGTAGCTTATGCTGCCAGAATGGCCGAAGAAAAAGGCTGGATCCTGATTCAGGATACAGCATGGGAAGGATATGAAAAGTATCCCCAGTGGATTTCGGAGGGTTATCTGACGATGGCACAGGAGCTCAAGGAGCAGGCAGGGGTGCTGAAACCAACGCATGTCTTTTTGCAGGCAGGGGTCGGTTCAATGGCCGGGGCCGTGTTGGATGGACTGTCTGATATTTATTCGGATCGCCCGCCCGTATTCTCCATTGTAGAGCCCTGCGCAGCCGCCTGCTTCTATGCTTCTGTTCAAGCGGGTGACGGTAGGCCCCATTCCATTGACGGTAATCCGGAAACGATTATGGCCGGGCTGAACTGTGGAACACCGAGCAAAACAGTCTGGCCAATCATTCGGGATCAGGCTTCCTTTTTCTGGGCCTGTGATGATGAAATCACGAGGAACGGAATGCGAAAATACGCGCGGCCTTGCGGAGATGATCTTCCGATTACAGCCGGGGAGTCCGGCGCGGTAACTCTTGGGACAGCTATGGCGGTTCTGGAGCATCCCGAACTCAGGAAAATCTATGGAATCACGAAGGATTCTGTAATTCTTCTGATTAATACTGAAGGCGATACTGATCCGGAAGATTATCTGAAAGTAGTTGGTAAAAAACCAGGAAAAGGATGAAGAGAAAAAAGGAACAGCAGTTCCCCTTTAGTATCCTCATTTTGCGGAGGAAGATTGCGGAGAGATTTTTGCGCGGGCTTTCCGGGAGAAAAAAAAGGTTTCTGAGATTGAAATGCCAAGGGCTGGATGGTATGATGGGCCTGCCAGATGAATTTGCGGAGGAGGAAGGCCAATGAAGCTGGAGAAATCCTGCGGCGCGGTGGTATATAAGTTGGAGGGAACGAGCCCTCTGTTCCTGATCGAGCATATGGCCCTGGGGCATACATCTATCCCGAAGGGGCACGTGGAGGGCAATGAGACGGAGGAGGAGACCGCCCTCCGGGAAATCCGGGAGGAGACGAACCTGGAAGTGGATCTGGATACCGGGTTCCGGCATACGATTTCCTATTCGCCCTTTGAAGGGATTCATAAGGATGTAGTATTCTTTATCGCCCGGGCGAAAACGGATCTGCTGATTAATCAGGAGAGCGAGGTTTCCGCCCTGGAGTGGCTGCCTTTCGATGATGCTGTGGCAGCCATGACCTACGATACGGACAAGGAAACGCTGCAGGCGGCGAGAAAGTATCTGGATGCTGCCAGTGAATCAGGCGCGGAGGGGGAGCAGGCGCAGCCTTGAAGTTAATTCTCTTATGATAACAAGAATTTAGGAGTAGGCGCTTAAGAACGGTGCAAGATAACACTAAAAGAATCTTTAAGCCGCTGGTGATGAATGTGGGTCGCGTCAAATCTTACAGTCTGGAAGGCAAATTGCATAATGGGACCCGTCGCAAAGGCACAGATCAGGGTACCAATGCCCACAGGGCCGCCGAGAAGCCAGCCAATCAGGGTTGCTGCGCTAAGCAGCCCTATGCTGACCGCACCGATGGGCAGCTTTTTCAACCGCTTGGAAAGTCCAACCAGGAGTGTGTCCCGGGGACCGCAGCCCAGGCAGGCAATCATGTAGCCATATTGAGTGTAGGCCAGGATAAACAGGCCGATCAGCATCATCGGAATTCCATGCCAGAGCGATGTGGCAGGGGAAACTGCATGAATCCAGTTGAAGAAATCGACAGCCTTCCCTACCACGACGGCATCGATGAACATGGCGATGCCGATGGGTTCCTTCAAAAGGATATCTATGAGCAGAATCAGGAGGGAAATGGAAACGGAGGCGTTTCCATACAGCATGTTAAACGTATGGGAAACACCCAGGTTCAACACATCCCAGGGCGCGGCCCCCAGGTTGGCCTGAATCGTCAGGTACACCCCAAACCCGTTTACGAACAGGCTGACCGCCGCTAAAATCATGTTCAGGAGAATCGCGCCAGTGGTGCGGTTCTCCTGGAGTCTACTGTCTTTTGTTAATTCCACCTTAAATCACCCAATCTGTTTCCGCGGGCCTGTAGAGTATCAGCAGCACCTTCCCGCTGTATTCACGCAGAGAAACATCCTGTTCCTTGTTATCCTTCACTGTAAAATCATATACACTCATACTGGGAAACTCCTTTCCGAGCTTTTCTGCTCAGCAAGGATTATATCTTATCAAAGGTGTTTTTTCAATCCGTAGAACACTTTTAGGTAGGTTATTGCTTGTGGCCATTCAAGGCCTTTATGCACCAAGCAAAGGCTTTGGCGGTACGAAGATCGGGCTCCTGGAAGTGATTTCCAGCGGTCCATTCCAGCGTATGGTTCTCTGCCGGAACGGTTTGTGCCAGCAGATCATCCTGCCGGCGAATACACTCCCCTACCCTGGCCATCACAGGATTGCGGGCTTTTTCCTCCCGATCACCAAGGCTCAAATAGACAGTCTCGCAGCGAGGGGCGCGGGTTTCCGCATACTCTATCCATCCGGGAAACCATACGGAGGGGGAAGCACAGGCCACAGCGGAGAAAGCATCTGTCTGGTAGGCGCTCCATAGGGCAAAGAAGCCGGCCAGGGAGTATCCGCCGAGAATCACCGGAATATTTCCTCGAAGGGCATAAGTCTTCTTCAATTCAGGCAAAAGGCTGGTTTGGATTAGTTTCAAGGTATTTGCCGCTCCGTTCCCAAACCCGTCTTTCCCGAATACAGGCGGGGCCTCCCAGGGAGATAAATCCTGGTTCCAATCTATTACTCGAAAGGCCGCGAGGGTAAATGGAACAGCGGATAGAGCTTCTATATGCTGTATCTCCGTATCCAGCACCTCCAGGTCATGCTGATCTACCGGTTGAATCAGCAAAAATTGAGCGGAATCCCCGGTATAAACGATGCATTCCCTGCCATGGACAGCGAGATTGCTTTTGATAAACACAGCCCGGATCTTCTTGCCATCAGCGATTGTAAACAAGATTTTGAGCTCCTTTCCATGTTTGTCCCATCATATCATATAGGATGGCAGAAGGGCAAGGATTGCACTCCGACGAAGATTTGGACGGAATGGCTTCCCTCGCTGAGAGATTACGAGCTGGCAGGAAACTATTCTCTGGAGGCATACGCGGAACCCGCCGAAAAACCGGAAGACACTGTGAGCTATATTGGGGTGCCGCTGAAAAAGAAGGCTTTAGCCAGCTGGCCAAGCTGAATGACTGCACGGAAGTGAAGAAGAATTGACCTTCATGCAACGCATCCCAGCAGTCCGGCAGAAAATAGTTTCGAAGCGAGCCCAGCTATATGGAAAAACAGAAATCTTCCAGTTGCGGGAAACCTGGGAAGCTTGTATAATAATCTCTGGAATGAGGAACACGCAGATGGCAGAGAAGCAAACTATCCAGTGGCATCCTGGCTTTTTCGCTGGAATTGAGCTGGAACTAAAAAACTATCAGCTATCGTTTGAATCAGAACATGAATTAACCCGTGGCCCTCTTTCCATAGACATCCTGATCATCAAAAAGCTGGCGGATGAGAAAATCGATAACGAGATTGGAGAATTCTTCAGGAAGCACAATGTTGTCGAATACAAGTCCCCAGCGGATGAACTTAGTATAGACGTGTTTTTCAAAGTACAGTCCTACGCGGGGTTCTACAAGTCATCCGGCGCTCGTTTGGATGAAATCCCTGCGGAGGAAATGACTGTCTCACTGATCAGGGATACCTATCCGCGGGAATTGATGAGCCGACTGAAAGGCCTGGGAGCAAAAATCGTAGAACGCCATCCTGGGATATATGAAGTCAAAGGGTATAGCATGCTCCCTACCCAGATTATTACGACGGGAAGGCTTGATTCAAAGGGTCACGCCGGGCTAAAGGTGTTATCAATGCGAGCCAAGCGGGAAGACGTTGAAGCATTCCTGCTGGAAGCCCAGGCAATGAAGGAACAAGGTGACCGGGAAAAAATTGACGCGGTGCTTCAGGTCAGCGTGTCAGCGAACAAGGAGCTATACGATCAGATTTACAAGGAGGAGTCGGAGATGTGCGAAGCGTTACAGGAAATTATGGCACCAGATTTTAAGAAGGCAGAGGCTAGAGGAGAGGCCAGAGGAGAAGCCAGAGGAGAAGCTAGAGGCATGGCAAAAGGCGTATATAAAACGCTTGCAGAGTTAGTGAAAGACAAGATTCTGACCGTTGCGGAAGCCGCGAAACGCGCTGGTGTCTCCGAAAGCGAGTTTCGTCAAAACACAGGCTTAACCTCTGTTTAACGGTATCGTTCCCCCGGGTAGCATTAAACTGTCCGGGGGATTATTTTACCCCTTAATCATTATTCGAGTCCGCCAAAGGCGTATTTCGCTTAATTGAAGATAGTGAAGAGAGATAAGGAATCATCGTGTCCGCCATTTTAGCGCTCCATTCAGCATGAAATTTGGTCATCCGCGGGACAGTGTAAAGATGCTTATTTTGCTGTTTGGAGTATCCAATGTGGGCAAAACAACAGCCGGGAAATTGCTGGCTGAAAGGCTTGCTCTGCCTTTCCATGACCTTGATGCGGAAGTTTGCGCCTTTTACGAGACAACGCTAGAAGAATTTGTGAACAGAGGGACCTTAGAGGATCGGGACAGGAAGCGCGGCCTGGTTATGGATCAGCTGACCAGAGACAAAGCCTCCAAGGTAATCGCGGTTACACCCATTTCCTATATCAAGTACCTGAAGCCTCTGCTGAAAAGACAGGATGTTATCCCAATTGAGTTGAGGGATACACCGGAAAATATCTTTGAAAGGCTTGTTTTCAGCGATGAGGACGATGTGGCCTATGAGGATAACGAGTATAAGGAGAAACACAGGGTGTATTATCTCCGAGAAATCCGGGAAGATCTGAAATGGTATGGGAAAGTTTATGAAGGGATTCCTAACAAGCTGGATATGAATAATGCCGCACCTGAGAAGGTCGTGGAGGATTTGATGAAGTTTATTCCCCTGTGATTAGAGACGTGGTTGAAAGTGAGCTTCCTGTATAATTCAAAGTGATCCCGACAAGGAGGCGGGTGGTTGAAACAGAAAGCACCCTACAGTAGAATGAAAATCGCTGACCTGGGCAGTTGGCGAAATTAAAATACTGGAACTGGCCGCGGGGACGGCGGTGGTATTCATTCTGTATGTACTGTTCGGCGCTACCGAAATGGTCTGGAGCGGGACCGGGAGGACCATATGCGCCTGGGTTCTGGGTTTAGGCACGTTGGTGCTGCTGATCTGTACAATCTGGATGACAGTGATGCACCGTGCCTTTGATTATAATGGGAAGAGAAAGCTGGCCAAGGTGATCGTAGAGGGAACGGCCGAATATGTACAGCTGCCCGAAGGCGGGACCGGCCTGGATGTCGGCTGCGGCAGCGATGCGCTGACCATTGCCTCCGCCAAGCGGAATCCGCAGGCGAAAATGGTGGGCTGCGATATTTGGAGCGGCGCATATAAGGCCGTTTTTTCACAGAAACGCTGTGAAGATAACGCCAGGGCGGAAGGCGTTTCCAATGTATCCTTCCAGGATGGAAACGCGGTGCATCTGCCTTTTCCGGATGAGACCTGGCTTCCGATCCTTGTTCCACGATATTCATTGATGACCGCAAGATAGTCAAAAAGGAATAGCTTCTCGCTTTCATTCTGGATACAAACGAAGAAGGCATATGCCTTCAGGCCTTCTGAATCCTTTGCTCCAAAGCATCTGTATTCCCTGCGCTTCAAGGCTGCTTTGATCATTCGAAGCGGTTTACGCTCATTCAATGGAAAATCATGGGTCAGGTAAGAATGATAATCTGACGGATCTCCGACAATTCCAGCTTTTCGATTCGCAATACTCTATCTTCAGACATCTTCTGCCTCCAGCATAATACAAAAGTGGTTCTTTCGGACTTTGATGATTCCTTCCCGCTGCATTTTCCCTAGTTCCTTGGACAAGGCCGTTCGCTCCAGGTTCAGGTAATCCGCCAGTTGCTGACGATCAAAGGGAATATCGAACTCCCGGCTGCCTTTCTGAATAGAAACAGACTGGAGATAGGCCATTACTCTGCCCCGAATGGATTTAGGAGAGGTGTGAAAGCTTCTGCCTGAAAGTGTCAGATTTTTGTGGGCTGAAATCATCAGCAGATTGGACAGGAGGCGGAATGCCCATTCCTTCCCTGCTGCTTGCTGTTCCTTAATCCCGCGCACGCAAAGAAATAAAACGCGGCAGTATTCATTGGCAACTGCGTCTACGAGCATAGGTTCATTTTCCAGCAGAGCGTAGGTTTCAGCGAAAAGATGCCCCTTCCCTACATGGCTTAGAATAGTCCGATTCCCCCACAGGTCGTTGCTCTCGATGGTTACGCTGCCGTCCAGCACCAGTCCCAGGCTGTCCGTAATCGTTCCTGCGTGAAAGATTTTATGAAGGGCAAGATCACGCTGATCGGTTGCCCGAAGCTGGATGACGTGGATTATACGGAGAAGCTGACGGAAATTATCTCCAACAATGATGTAAAGGGAGTAACCATTGTGCGGATGGAGGTCCCCTGCTGCGGAGGACTGCAGCGGGCCGCGGAAAACGCGCTGCGAAACAGCGGGAAATTCATTCCCTGGCAGGTAGTTGTGATTTCCCGGGACGGAAGGATTATCGAAGAGTAAAAGACGGGCCCGCGGCGGGATGCTGCGGGCTCTTTTGGGACCGAGAGGTTTGATAACCTTATTCTCCGGCTTCCGGGAGGCAGTGCATCTGGGTGGCGTTATATACACGGAATCCTTCCGCGTGAAGGGAGCAACGCCGAAGCCCGAAGTCCACAGAGCGAAGCTTAAGATAAGTCTGTACGGAGCTCAGTTCTCCGGAGCCCTGCGGGAACTGGCTTTTATGCTCCCGAATTGCCTGGAGCTGACGGTTCATGAGCGCTTTAGAGGTGTGAACGAATCGATTAGGACGGGCTGTCATATAGAAGGCGACTGCCTGAACAGGAGCCTTGGTTTCTCCCGTCTTTCGACCCTCATTCAGGTATCGGTCCATGATTCCCGCATAAGGCGCGAAACAGGCAATCTGACGCACGGCCGTTCCTGTATTCAGGTGATCCAGATGGCTCTCACTTCGGGAAAGCGGGTCTGGGCCGAAGATGATTTCCGGCTGCAAGTGAATCACAGCGTCTGCAATGCCGTGAACAAGATCCTTCGGATCATAAAAGCCGCCGTCACAAACAGGCTCTGCGGAGTCTATTTCCTCCGGAGAACAGGCCTGAACAAACCGTTCGGGAGCGGTTCTCCCCAGAAAATAAACGTCCTTTACACCCAGAGAGGCTGCCGCTCGAATAGACTCTTCTCTGCGCAGCCGGGCTAGATTGTCTCCGGTAATTCCCCCGGACAATCCATCTCCGTATCTCCCGTCCAGGCAGACCAGGAAGGCAACCTGCTTTCCCTGCTGAATCAGTTTCGCAATGGTAGCGCCTGCTCCGATCTCTATGTCATCCGGGTGGGGCCCGATAAACAGATATCTTTGAAAGCTTTCGATCCTGGGGCTGGGAACCGCGAACTTCAGAGCGATGGATGTCAGGCTCATGGCTTTACTCCCCCATAGAAGATGTACAGAATCCAAATGTAACGCAGGTGCAGGTGCTTAGGAACGGTGCGAAATGACCTTAAAGGAATAGCCTGTCTCGGTACTGATGACTCCGTCAAACTGGTCGAAGAAGCGCTGTACGCCCCAGAAACACCCGCCTGCAAGGTAAATAGTTTTCATGTCCTGTACCTCCTGAACTTCTGTTTGTAAAACTTGAGCCGGTGGCTGGTTCGCGGTGGAAACGCATCCGGATAGAAGAACTACTGCCGTAAAGAGAACCAGCAGTACCTGAATCCTTCTTCGGTTCATACGGGTTCCCCCCTTTCTTGTTTCCTGAAGACTGATATCATCTTTCGCTGCGGAGCAGCGCGTACCAGCTGGCGTCACAGATGCCCTGATTGTTTCTGTCGGAAGAACGCAGAGTCCCTTCGAACTTCATACCGCATTTTACCATTACCATACCGGAATGAGGGTTCCGGGGATCATGGCGGCTTTCAATTCTGTTTGCTCCGATTACATCGAAGAAGAAATCTATGACAGCCTTCAGGGATTCGGACATGATTCCCTGGTGCCACCAAGGTCGGCCAAGACAGTAGCCGATATGAATCATGCCAATGTCATTGTTCATGCCAACCACGGAAATGCTGCCAATAGGTTCATTCCCGTTTTCCTTCAATACAATAGCCCATTGATAGTAATCTTTGGCGCTGTAAGATTCCGTCCAGCTTTTGAGTACAGCGCTGGTTATTTCTTCGTTGGCATGTGGCGGCCATGTCAAATATTTCGTGACTTCAGGATCGGATGCCCAGTTACGAAACATTGCAGGTACATCAGACATGGAAAAGGGCCTTAACTGTAAACGATCGGTATTGAGTACTTTTATGCCGCAATGGTTCATAAATCTCTCTCCTTCTTATTGAAACCGTACAGAATCCATATGAAAACATAGCTTGCGATAAAGGCGACCAATCTTGCTTTTCTGTGACCTGCGGGTTGAGATGATGCCAAGGCTTACTGGTTACGCGATATTTGCCATTTGATTAGTTCAAGCATAATCGGCTGCAGCTTTCGCGAATCCTCAGACAGGTCGTATTCGACCCGGATGGGGATCTCGGCAAACACTTTGCGAATCACCAGATGATCCCGCTCCAACTCCCTCAAGGTCTGAGACAGCATGGTATTGGAGATCCCTTTCACGTTCTTCAGGAGCTCGTTATACCTGCTTGAACCATTGGCCGTCAGTGAACAAAGCACTGGCAGCTTCCATTTTCCTCCAACGCTTTCCAGCGTGGCTTGCAGGGCGCAATATGCCGCGCATGGACAATTCTGTTCCTGAGACATTTCAATTCCTCCCTTGCTCAGGAATTCCTTCCTTGCAACGGATCTTTTCACTTATTGACAGAGATCAATCCGTGCTATAGAATCATATCAGATAAGGATTCCGTTGTAAAGTGATAATCCTTATTGAGATTTATAGAAAAGACGAAACTGTCGAAAGGAGCTGTTATGAGTAAAAAACTAGTCGCCTATTTTTCTGTCAGCGGAGTCACTGCCAAGGTCGCCGCGGAGATCGCCAAAGTGGAGGGAGCGGACTGCTTTGCGATCACGCCTGAGACGCCGTATACCGCCGACGATCTGGACTGGAGAAATCCTCAGTCACGGTGCACACTGGAGATGAAGAATCCGGACTGCCGTCCTGCAATTACCGGAAAAGTGGAGGATTTCTCCGTCTATGATGATGTGTTCGTCGGTTTCCCGATTTGGTGGGGCCGGGAACCCAGCGTGGTGGACACCTTTCTGACCTCCTATGACTTCACCGGCAAGAAGGTGATCCCCTTCTGCACCTCCGGCGGAAGCGATATCGGGAAGACTGCGGAACGGATTCAGTCTCTGGTGGGTGAGAAGGCCTGTGTGGATACCGGGAAGCGCCTGGGCGGAGAAGTATCCGAACCAGATCTGAAAATCTGGACGGAGGGCTTGCAGCTGTGACTGGGATGGAACTGATCCGTCATCGCAGAAGCGTGAGAACCTTTGATGGCAACCCGCTCCGACCGGAGGATGCTGAAAAAATAATCGCATATGCGAACGGCATCCAGACACCCTATGGGATTAAGATTCAGTGGAAGCTTCTCAGCGCGAAGGAAAACGGGTTGTCTGTTCCTGTTGTCGTAGGCACGGATACCTATATTGCAGGCAAAATACCGCGGCTCCCTCACAGCGAGGAAGCCTTCGGGTATGCCTTTGAAAAGCTGGTACTGTACGCAGAAAGCCTGGGAATCGGGACCACCTGGATCGCGGGAACGATGAACAGACCGGCTTTCGAGAAGGCAATCGATCTGCATGAAAACGAAGTTATGCCCTGCATCAGTCCTCTTGGATATCCGGCTGACAAGATGTCGCTGCGGGAAACCATGATGCGAAAAGGCGTCAAGGCGGACAGCCGGCTGGATTTCCCGGATCTGTTTTTTGATCAGGATTTTGACCATCCTCTTGCGGAGAACACGCCATGGAGGGAAGCGCTGGAAATGGTACGCTGGGCTCCCTCCGCTGTGAACAGGCAGCCCTGGCGGGTGGTGATCAACAGAAACCTGGCTCATTTCTATGAAAAGAAGAGCAAGGGCTATGTAGATGCTACTGGCTGGGATCTTCAGAAAGTAGACATGGGAATCGCTCTTTACCACTTTGCTTACGCTCTGGATGAAAAGGTGAAACTCATTGTTACTGATCCGGGCCTGCTTTTACCGGAGGAAATAACGTATATGCTACCTTGGTGGCGCAGGAAGCGTAAACGGGAGTATTTCAGAGTGAAGACGGACGAAAAACATAAAACCCGAAGGATCCTGATCGTAACAGCTGTGATCCTTGCCCTCGTGTTAGGCGGTGGGCTTTTCTGGGGAGAAAACTATTTGGTTAGCTTTGCGATTGGCCGATATACCGGAACCGGAAATGTAGCCCCGGAATCCACCCTTTCGGAGGAAACCACCCAGGAGATTATGCAAAACTGGCAGCTCCAAGCCAAGCAGGCGGAGGACTGGCTTGCCGCTTCTGAAGTGGAAACAGTGCAGATTCTGTCAGAGGACGGGTTGGCACTGAATGGCGAGGTGGTATTCACGGACCATTCTTCGCATTTCTGGGTGGTTTCTGTGCATGGCTATCGGGGAAATCATTCCCACATGAGAGCACCAGCCTCCTATTTTGGCCTTCGGGGATATAACGCCTTACTGCCGGACCTTCGTGGCTGCGGTGACAGTGAAGGAGATTATATCGGAATGGGCTGGCCGGATCGAAAGGACATGCTCCGCTGGATCGAATGGATTATTCAGCAGGACTCGGACGCGCAGATCGTGCTGCATGGGATCTCCATGGGCGGGGCTACCGTGATGATGACTGCCGGGGATGCACTTCCTGTCCAGGTGAAGGCTATTGTAGAGGATTGCGGTTACACCTCGGTATGGGACATTTTTGCGGACGAGCTTTCCTACTTGTTTCATTTGCCGGTTTTCCCGGTTTTGAATATTGCCAGCAGGATCTCTTCTCTCCGTGCAGGATATAGCTTTACGGAAGCATCTGCCCTGAAGCAAATAGCTAAAACGAAGGTTCCGATGCTCTTCATCCATGGGTCGGAGGATAATTTCGTTCATACAGATATGGTGTACCAGGTTTATGAAGCTTGCCCGACGGAGAAGCAGCTTTTTGTGGTAGAAGGTGCGGGACACGGTAATTCCTACAATCTTGCACCGGAAGCCTACTTCCAGACAGTGTTTGGTTTTCTTTCAAAATATGTTACAGAATAAACGTGAAAAGGAGCGATGGGAAAATGAACGAAGCGCTGAACAACCTGTTAACCAGAAGATCCTGCAGGGCTTATGAGGACCGTCAGATCAAGAACGAGGAGCTCGACGCGATCCTGGAGGCGGGACAGTATGCCCCTACTGGGATGGGCAAGCAGTCTCCCCTGATTGTTGCAATTCAGGACGCGGAAACTATCCGAAGGTTGGAAAAGCTGAACGCCGGCGCAATGGGCAAAGAGGATGCTCACACATTCTATGGTGCACCTACGGTCATCGTGGTATTCGGGCACAGTGAAAGCCAGCTGGAGCTGGCAGATGCGAACCTGGTAATTGGCAATCTGCTGAATGCGGCAAACGCTGTAGGGTTGGATTCCTGCTATATTTGGCGGGCCAGGGAATCCTTTGAGACAGAGGAAGGCAAAGCAATGAAGGCTGCCTGGGGTATTCCGGAGGAATACGTAGGTGTAGGCAACGTCATTCTGGGCTATGGAAAACCGGAAGGAAAGCGCCCTGCAGCGCCACGGAAAGAAGACTATATTCATAAAGTGTAAATCTCAAAAATATGCGGCTCGGATCACATTGATCCGGGCCGCAGTTTGAATTTCGAAAAGCTTCATGAAGTGCGCAGAAACAGGAGGAGACTGCTTATACTGAGGACTAACTGCTCTTGATCATTTATCCAGTTCAGACAGCAATTCAACGGGATCTTCTACGGGTTTTTCGCCTTCCTGAACAAGAACAACCCGATCTAAACGGTCGCGAAGTTCCTTGATGGTGCGATTCAGATCAGCTCTTTCCTGTAATGCTTCTGCCAGTTTCATGGGTTTTTCCTCCTTATTGTTTGCTTCAGGATCTTTTTTTGCTAAGGATGCTTACCGACTTCTTTAGTCGCTTCATGCTTTTTCCTCCCTTCACGCCCATCTTGGAGGCACCTCACTGGTTGATGGGAAAAGTATATCATGGGGAAAGGCGCGAGTCTATAGTTTGTAATGCACTCAAGAACGAGATGCATCGAAAATAGCGCATCCAAAGAGAGAAAACAGGCGCAAATGAGCCGGGCTGCTCTTGACAGAGAAAGCGTGAGAAAAGGTTGGCAGAAACGCACGAATTACTTTGGACATGGATGTATGAATATGGTAAACTTTCTTCGGAATATGGTTAAGGAATTTGGACTGAGTGTTTTTGAATCAGCGGGTTCAAAAACAGGACAAAAATGTTGGAAAGCGCCTCTGGCAAGGGGCTTTATCATATGAAAGAAGATTTGTCGTCTGTATGCGGGAAGGAGGGGGAAAACTTGGCCCTTACGAAAACAAGCTTTATGCGAGGCATACAGTGCCCGAAAATGCTGTGGCTGGACAAACACAAGCCGGGGCTACAGGCCATTCCGCCAGAGGTGCAGGCCCGCCTGGAGGCGGGAAACGAATTCGGAGATCGGGCGATGGGGATGTTCGGACCCTACGAAGAGATGACGGTGTATCTCCCGGGAAAAAAGATTCCGGATAAGAAGGCGATGCTGGCAAAAACCAAGGACGCACTGGCACGTGGGGTGGAGGTGATCTGTGAGGCGGCCTTCTGCTCCTACAACAACTATTGTGCAGTGGATATTCTGCGGAAAACGGCGACGGGGCATGATTTCTACGAGGTGAAAAACGCCTCAGAGGTGCATGAACAGTTCATCCGGGATGCGGGTTTCCAGTACTTTATCATTACCCGTAGCGGGTTGAAGATTGACCGTATTTTTATCGTGACCCATGGACCAGAGGAAAGCAATCCATTCGTGCCTGTGGAGATTACCAAAGAGGCTAAAGGGTATTACACTTGGGTTAACGAGCACATATGGAATCTGAACAGGATACAGAAACAGGCGGAGGAAATCGAGATAGCGCCGGGAGAACAGTGCAGTTCACCCTATGACTGCTGGTACAAGGATTATTGTTTGGGGATAAGGCAGGCGGAACAGATCCGGATGGAGGGCGTGTGAAGGCTCGAACTGGCAAAAGACGGCTATGGAAATATCCTGAAAAGAGAGCAGGAGAAACGAAAGCTGGACAGGCATAGGGGTATCGAATATAGAAAAGGGCAAACCGACATTTGGAGGAATGAAGAATGAGTCTGTTGGAAATTATGCAGAAGCGGAGGAGTATCCGCAAATTTACGGGTGAAGCGATTCCCGATGCTAAGCTTCGGAGAATTCTGCAGGCGGGGCTTTTGGCTCCAACAAGCAGGAACCGAAAACCCTGCGAGTTGTACGTGATTCAGGACAGAGAGACGCTGAAACAGCTATCCAAGGCAAAACAGGCTGGCGGAGGATTCCTTGCGGATGCACCGGCGGCAATTGTGGTATTCGGGGATGAGAAAAAGGCGGATACCTGGATCGAGGATTGCTCGATCGCGCTGACTCATATGATGCTTATGGCCACTGAGGAAGGTATCGGCAACTGCTGGGTTCAGATTCATCTGCGCTCTACCCTGCTTGGGAAAGATGCGGAAGTAAATGTCCGGGAGATACTTGGTGTACCGGAGAGCTACCGGGTAGCTGGAATCCTTGCGTTGGGGGGTCCTGCGGAAGAACCGCGGCCGTATATGTTGGAAGGGCTGGACTACGGGAAAATTCATGGGTACGACATGAAAATCTGACCTGGAGATGTAGTTGGCTGTGCTGGAGTCGGGAGAAATAAAGGCAGGACCTATTGTATAGGGATAAGGAGGGGTCAAAGGGTGGCTAAAGAGCTGTTGCTGACGATAGACGTGGAGTGCAAACCGGCCTACAGGGTTTCAGGGCAGATACGAGATATTGTGATGATTCCCTTTACTGGCAGGGCTTCTGGAGAAAAATTCAACGGAACCATTGCGGAGGGTGGAGTTGATACCCAGAAAATGGGTAAGGGAGAAGAAGCATTCCTTTCCGCTAGGTACCTGCTGAGAGGTAAGGACTGTGCCGGGAATGACTGCCAGGTGTTCGTTGAGAATGAAGGCAGATTTTCAGAAGGCTTCCGTCCGACAATCGTGACGGATACCCCGGTGTTGGCGGACTGGGAGACAGCTGTTCTTTCGGCAGAGGTAAAGCCTATTCCCGGCGGGGTACAGGTCAGTATTTTCCGGTAAGCATGCGGAGCAAATAAAGAAAGCACAAATTCGGGTGAGAAGGAATCAGCGTCAGTGCTGACAGAGATATATGAGCAAGAAAGAAAAACAGCCGTTGCGGGATCTGATGACCTCCACAGGGGAAAAACTTCAGGGAACGCCCTGGAATGTTTATCCCAGGCCCCGTCTGCGGAGACAGGAATGGGCATGCCTGAATGGTGAATGGGATTTCAAGATCGGAAGCAGAGATGCTGAGTTGAGAAAGATCCGGGTACCTTTCTGCCCGGAAAGCCTGCTCAGCGGGATTCACGAGGTTTCCTCCCCCGGGACACCGCTTTTCTATTTCCGAAGCTTTTCCGTTCCGGAGGCCTGGGAAGGGCGGAGGATCCTGCTGCATTTCGGCGCGGTGGATCAGGAATGCGATGTAAAGATCAATGGAAGGGACGCGGGGCACTTTATCAGCGGCTACCTCCCCTTTCAGCTGGATATTACGGAATACCTTGTTTCCGGGGAGAACCTGCTGGAGGTAATCGCGGTGGATCCGCTGGATTATGCCAGACCCTGGGGAAAACAAAAGACGGATCGGGGCGGAATGTGGTACACGCCGGTCAGCGGAATCTGGCAGAGCGTATGGATTGAGCCTGTGCCTGAAAAGCACATCCAGGACTTGGCGATAGATACGGATCTGACATCCGTGACCATTCGCCTGGTCGGGGCGGAGACAGGAACAGTCCGCTTTCAGGAAGCTGAGTATACAATAGCGAAAAAACAGAACCAGCAGTCCGCGGAAAAATAATTCCCATAGATTTTTCTGAGCTTAAAGGTTCATTTAAGGTTTCGTCATATAATAAAACACGATATCGAGCAGCGAAAGCGTAAGACCGGATATCCAAATTGAGCGAGGAGGATTTCCACCATGAAGAAACTGATTGCTTTTATTCTTGCCCTGGCGCTGCTTTGCGTAAGCTGTGCGGCATTTGCGGAGGGACAGGGAGACCAGAGAGGCCCTGGAGGAAGAGGTGGACAGGGCGGTCCTGGAGGTCAGGGAGGCCCCGGCGGTCAAGGAGGCATGCGCGGAGGTATGGGCGGCGGCGTGGACAAATCCAGCGACACCGAGTTGCAGGAGATGATCGCCGAAGTGGCCCCGAAGTTCCAACTGCTGACCTATGAGGACGCAGAAACCGGAACCAGTTTGCAGTATCAGTTGTATATTCCTGAGGACTATGATGAAACCCAGAGCTATCCTCTGATTCAGTTCATCCCTGATTCCAGCGTTGTGGGCCGGGAAGCCAGCTATGTACTAACCCAGGGTTGGGGCGGCCTCATCTGGGCCACAGAGGAGGAGCAGGCCAAACATCCGGCTTTTGTGGTGGTGCCTGTGTTTACGGAAACGGTGGTGGATGATAACTTCAATCATTCCACCCAGATCGATGTGGCCATGCGGCTGCTGCAGTCCCTGACAGAGACCTACTCCATCGATACCAACCGGATGTACACCACAGGCCAGTCCATGGGCGGAATGACCTCGTTTTATCTGAGCATCGCCTATCCAGACTTCTTCGCCGCCTACCTGTTCGTAGGCAGCCAGTGGGATACTTCCCTGCTGAGCGGATTGGAGGATGAGTCGTTCTTCTATATCGTTTCCGCCGGGGATCCCAAGGCCTCCGCAGGGCAGAGTGATCTGCTGGCTGTATTCGACGCTGACGGGGCGGCTTACAGCCACAGCGAATGGGGCGCGCAGGATGATGCCGATAGCCAAAAAGCCAATGTAGCTGCCATGCTGGCGGAGGGCAACAATGCCAACTTCGTGACCTTCACCGCCGGAACCACGCTGGCGGAAGGACAGACCGCATCTATGGGCGCGGGAGAGCATATGACCAGCTTTGATTATGCCTACAAACTGGAGGCTGTGCGTGATTGGCTCTTCGCCCAGAGTAAGTGACGTGTCGTATGAAAGCTGTATGAGAATGCGGCGCAGCATGGGAGTGATAAAGCGGAAGCCGCGCTGGAACGCCTGGCTCCGTGAGAGTCAGCTTAATATAGATTCGGCGGTGCCTGAGTTCGGGCACCGCATTTTTGAGTCTTTTGCTGATGTAGCATAGAGGCTGAATGCGCAGGGCATTTGGAAAGATGCAAAGCGGAGATTTCCGGTGGCAAACGGGCAAGCGGTATGGTATAATCCGCATACGAAAGTGAAGCCCAGTTCCATCGGAGGTGAAGGCAATGCTCCCAGACTTTCAGAAAATGATCAATGAGCCCGAATATAATTTTCTGCGGGCAAATGAGCATCTTGGTAAGCGTATAATGCTCCTGGGACTCTCGGGGAGCTATGGGTACGGAACGAATCGGGAAGGCAGCGATGTGGACTTCCGCGGGGTAGCCCTGCAAAAGCCTTCAGATATCCTTGGACTGACGGAGTTTGAACAGTACAAAGCTGAAAAGACTTAATATCAACAAGGAGGAAGAAAAATGGCGAAACAGAAGAAGCTTCGGATCCTGTTTATCGGGAACAGTCACACCTACTATAACGACATGCCGGTCATGGTTCAGCGCCGGGCGGTGGAGGAAGGATATGATTGCGACGTAACCATGATCGCTCATGGTGGCTGGTTCCTTTCCCAGCATGTGGAGGAACCAGATGTGCGGTTCAATATTCTCTACGGTGGGTATGATTACGTTGTGCTCCAGGAACACGCTCATCCCTTCGGGCCTGAGGAGCGGTTCATGGACGCGGCTGTCACCCTGAATAAACTGATTCGCGAGGCGGGCAGCACGCCTGTGATCTACGAGTGCTGGGCGAAGAAGAACGAGCCTGAAAAACAGGGTTACATGACAGAGGTTCATAAGCGGGTCGCGGAAGCGATCGGTGCGCTTCGCGCGCCCGTCGGAGAGAACTGGTGGTCATATAAGAACAGCTGGCCGGACTTGGAAATGTATGCGGAGGACGGAGCGCATGCTTCTGAGGCAGGCTCGGATTTCGCAGCCAAGCTGATCTGGGCGGCTATCCGGCGGGATCTTTCCCAGAAGAAAGCGAACAGAAAACTGTAATGAGAAGCTGAAAAGCGGAAAGGAAATAAGCATGGCGATAGAATTGCGATGACGCTGTGTGTTTCGGTTCTATTGCGGGTTGACGACCTTGTCACCGACCGACCAGTAGTCACAGATCTCCCCGCCGGAAGCGATTGTATAATCCCTGTACAGTTTTCCGTGCTGATAGGCAAACATGGTTTTATCCGTCTCGCACAGCGGCTTCATGATCTCCCCCAGCCCTTGGCCCGTCAGATAAGAGCAGATCGGGCAGACGGAGAAGTAATAATAGCTGCCATCGCGATGTTTGTTCTCATCAAAATGAACCTTCCACGTGGTAGGATACTTCTCCCCGTTCCCGGCATCATACCACTTCTCATACTTTTTCATATCCTTGTACCACTTCTTCGGCGTCCGATTCAGATTCGTCATCCCGAAGAAGGGTTTAACCCTTGTCAGCACGTCTGTCATGACGAGCGCCATATCATCCGGCGTCAGTTTTTTCTCCGTTCCCAGCCAGGCGCCCACAAAGACATACGCGAAATAAGCGTTGGAGGCCATGGGATTTCCTTTGCCGATTTCCGGCGCCTCCGCGACCAGCTTGCGGTACTGTTCTTTACCGTTGCGAATCGCCTGATCAGCCAGTTCTCTTCCGAAGCGGGCCTTGATACTGCTCTTCATCATAGGGGCAAACAATGCCCAATACATTCCATTCTGTTTCATTGGAAAGCCTCTCCTTTTTCATCGAAGAAATCCTGCATGACGGTATTCCAGCCACCGTTCATAAACTTCATCATAGTATTCATGCAGCCACGGGCCTGATCTTCGGTATACCCATTCTTCAGGACTTGCCGATACATATCAAACTGAACCGTCAGAAGTACATCCAGCGCGTGCAGAAGGTCCTGCGACTGCGGAAGGAAAGCGAAGAACGATTCGGATTCCTGAATCTTCCTTTTGATCAGATCCTCGAAGAAGGATGCGGCGGAACTGCCTTCGCTTTTGCAAAGCAGCAGGGTGGCCGCGTCATAATGTTCGAAGATAATCCGCAGGATCATATCTGATTCCGTTTCGGCGGCTTTCATCATGTCTTCGATTGTCTCGCTGGAAGCATATAATGGTCTCAACGCATCGAAAGCTTTATCCGCTTCCTCCACAATACAATTTGTCAGGCTGCGGAAAAGCTGATCCTTGTTCTCATACCGCATATACACCGAACCGGTTGTTGTTCCAGCGGCTTCAGCGATTCGCCGAAGCGAAGCGTCATTGTATCCATATTTCAGGAACTCCTTCATCGCCGCTTCCGCCAGAAGCATATCCATTTCATGGTTCTTCACAGCCATAGCACGGCCTCCTCATAACACCGTTATGATAACAGTGTTATGTTACATCTTAAGGACGCCAATGTCAACCAAAACAATACAATTTCTCTCGAAGAAAAGTAAGGCGAAAAATCATCGAAAGGGTATGAAATACATGGCTGAACATACAAGCCATGAAAAAAAACGATTTGCTATGTTTCACTCTTCCGTGCTGAAATCCTTCGATACGTCAGTTTTCTTCGAAATCGGAAAAATAAAAAGATGAAATATGTGGAAACAGTCATGGATTTTTCTGCCGATCAGGAATAATATATACACATACGGAGGAACTCGCAGAACCTTAGAGAGAGCCTGAAAAGCTCCTCCACTCCGGAAAGGCCACAGCAGATCACCAGTGGTGCTACTGCATTCCTTTTCATCCGGAACCCCGTTCCGTGCATCCTCCCATCCCCCATGAACCCACTGCATAGAAAGGAGCAGAGAATGGAAGTATTGATTCAGTTTCTCCAGAATTCCTGGTACTGGATTCTCATCGCCATCGCGGCGCTGATAATCCTGCTTAAGTTCATCCCCCGGTATAAGATTGCTCCGCCGGATACCGCCCTGATCATCTCCGGCCTGATCCGCCGGAATTACAAGGTGCGCAACGCGGACGGATCCATCGCCTCCAAAAAGTTCGGATACCGGATCGTCCGCGGCGGTGCTACCTTCTACATCCCCGCTATCGAGCGAATCGATCAGCTGGATATGTGCCTGACCCAGGTGGACATCAAAACGGCGCAGCCCGTTCCCACCAAGGAATACATCTCCGTGCTGGTAGACGCGGTGGCCAACATCAAGATCGGCTCGGATGATCTGTCCATCGCCACGGCGGCGGAGCAGCTGCTGCATTATGACTCTGACCAGATCAAGGCCCTGGCCAAGGACGTGCTGGAAGGCAACATGCGGGAAATCATCGGCCAGATGACCATCGCGGAGCTGGTCCAGAACCGGGATAAGTTCGCCCAGGAATCCATCAAGGCCGCTATGAGCGACATGAGCAACATGGGCCTGGAAATCATCAACCTGACCATTCAGAACTTCTCCGACAAGGATGGCAACGTCATCGACACCATGGCGGCCCGGAATGTGGCGGAGAAGGAGCAGGACAAGCGCATCGCGGAAGCCGAAGCAGAGAAGGAATCCAAGTTCGCGGAGATGCAGGCGGAAGCGGAAATCGCCCGCCAGAACCGGGATCTGGAGGTGCAGAAGGCTGCCTTCAAGCAGGAAACGGAGGAAGCCCGGGCCAAGGCGGAAATGGCCTATAAAATCGAGCAGGAACGCATTAACAAAACCTTCGCCACGGAGCATGCCGCCGCTGAAATGACCCGTCTGGAGAAGGAAACCGAGCTGAAGCGGCAGGCGGTGGAGATTGAGCGGGAGAAGCTCAATGTGGAAATCCGGGAGAAGGCCGCCGCAGAGAAGGACAAGGCCATCGCGGAAGCCGAGGCGGAGAAGTATCGCCGCCAGGCGGAAGCGGACGCGGCTCTGTACGCGGCGCAGAAGGAGGCGGAAGCCATCCGGATGAAAGGCGAAGCGGAAGCCGACGCCATGCGGATGAAGGCGGAAGCCATGCAGCTCTACGGCCAGGCCGCCATGATGGAAATGGTCACAGACAAGCTGCCCGACATCGCCCGCGCGGTTTCCGAGCCTCTGAGCAAGACCGAAAAGATCATCCTCTTCGGCGAGGGCGGAGCCACCTCCATGGTCCGGGATACCGCCGGCACTATGCTGCAGACCTTTGAGGCCGTAAAGGATGCCGTGGGGCTGGACATTCCCAAGGCCATCCGGGATGTAACCACCGGCGGGCTCGTCGGGAAAGCCGCCGCTGATGATACCGGCGCGGTTCGAATCGAGAAATCGGAAGAAGGATAATATTACCATCCCCCTTTCAGGGCAGCAACTGAAGTGCCTGGCAACACTCAGCTGCTGCCCTTTTGTTAAGCGGGTCGCGGAAGCAATCGGTGCGCTTCGCGCGCCTGTCGGAGAGGGCTGGTGGTCATATAAGAACAGCTGGCCGGACTTGGAAATGTATGCGGAGGACGGAGCGCACGCTTCTGAGGCAGGCTCGGATTTCGCAGCCAAGCTGATCTGGGCGGCTATCCGGCGGGATCTTTCCCAGAAGGAAACATACGAAAAACTGTAATGGGAAGCTGAAAAGCGGAAAGGTAATGAGCATGGCGAAACGGTGGTAGGAAATCACGCTCAGCTACCTGGATCAGATCTTTCAGCCGCATGTGAATACCTTCCGGGAATTCACTGCTCAGATTATTCAGCACGGGATCGATCACTGCGAAGGCGTGCCGATATGAGCTTAACCCCACGGATCAATTATAAAGGCATTCGATGCATCGAAAATGCAGCCTGTTCTTCCCTTCACAAAGCACGATAGAAACCGCTGAGGTGCGGTAATCATAGATCAGGTCTGTTTTCTGTTTCTGTGTTCTTACCGCTTTCTCCTCGTAAAGAAAAGATACAGAAATCCTACGGCGGAAAGAACCATCAGACCCAGGCCCCACCCCATTCGGGAGGGGCTTTTTTCCTGCCCGGAGGGCAGTCCGTTTTCCTGCGGCTGGGTTGCCGCCTCGGGAACGCTCTCCTCCTGGATCTTTCCGGCTGCCAAATCTTCCTCCAGATCCAGAGCCAGGCTTTCCGCCATGACCGGCGCCGGGGCGGCTTCCTCCACCGCTTCGCTCTTTCGAGCCGCCAGCAGGGGTACGTCCTCCGCTGTTCCCATCTCCAAGGGCTGCGGAAGCATCGTGGAGGTCGGAGTGAACAGTTCCACGCTTTGGCTCTCCACGCTTTCCACTGCGTCTTCTACGCTTTCCGCCATCTCCTCTATGCCTTCCGGCTCTTCCTCCGCACTTTCCAGGGCGGCTTCCACAGCCATATCCACGCTGAGGAGCACGGGATGAGGACGGCCGAATAAGTCCAGTCCGGCCAGGGTTCCGCCCAGCACAAAGACCAGCGCCGCGGCAACGCTCAGGCCCCGACGGAACCAGATTTGACGTGGGATCTGCCCCTTCCGCTGCTCCAGAAGCGGTTTTTCCAGGGAAGTCTCCGGGGCATCCTGGGCAGTTTCCCGAATAGCCTGCCGCCAACCCACCCGGAAGCGTTCCGTCATCTCCGGAGTTTCAGCAGCCATTTGATTCAATTCTTCCTGGAGGGATAGCCATGCCGGATCCTGATTTGGATATTCACTCATGAGGGGTCCCTCCTTCCTGTAGAATGATCGCCGGGAGCGTTTTTCGCTCCCCCTTGCCCTGGGAGCGGGGCTTCCAGCGCGATCAGCGATTTTAGTTTGCTTCGGGCCCGATTGACCCGGCTCTTGATCGTTCCTTCCGTGGTTTCCAATATTTCCGCGGCGTCCTCATAGGAGCGCCCCTCCAGCTGGGTCAGCACCAGGGCATCCCGCTGATCCGGCGGCAATAGGGTGATCGCCTCCCGCAGCCGGGCATGCTCCTCGCGGCGCAGGGTCTCCTCTTCGGTATTTGGTCCCGGGTCTGGTAGATCGAACCCCTGCTCCCGCAGGGGTTCGAGGGATTCCACTGGAGCGCGCTTTCGCTTCCGCAGAAAATCCATACAGCAGTTGGCCGCGATACGATAGACCCATGATTCAAAAGCACAGTCCTGCCGAAAGGAAGGGAGCCCGCGCCAGATTTTGATCATAGCGTCCTGACCACAATCCGAAGCATCCTCCCGGTTCCCCAGATAGTGCCAGCAGATCCGCCAGACCAGGGGCTCCAGATCCACCATCAGCAGCTCAAAGGCCTCCGGATTCCCCTCCTGAGCCTGCTTCAGCCAGGTGTCCCGCACGGAGCGTGCCTCCCCTCCACGATGTTTTTTCCCTTCTCACGGAAAAATGTATCAGAAGCCAAAGCCTTTTGTCAATCTCCGCTTACTCCTTTCCCCGCTGCAGCAGGGTCAGCAGATAGACGAATTCCTCCTTGTACGGATCCCCCAAGACCGTGCCGCAGCTCCGGGCCAGCTCCAGGGTGGAATCCAGCGCTGCCTCTCCTCGATATTCGCTATCCCGCAGGATCATGGCGCACTCCGCCACCGCTGCGGCCCATTTCATGTTTTCGGAAAGCTGCTCCGCAGGTTCCATCCTCAGGGGATATTCCTCCAGGGTGCTTTCCTCCGCGCCCGGGGCCTTGTAACGAATCGCCAGAGTCAGCCACTCCGGGTTTTCTGTTTCCCCCTGGACGGGAGTTACATACCGGCTGGCGGGAATGCCGGGATCGAAATCACTTCCCGCCGGCACGATCTCATACAGGGCCGTGACCCGGTGACCAGACCCGATTTCGCCGCCGTCCTTCGTATCATTCGCGAAATCCTGGGCATCCATCACCCGATCCTCGTATCCGATGAGCCGATAGGCGCTGACCTTTTCCGGATTGAAATCCAGCTGCAGCTTCACATCCTTCGCCACCTCGGTAAGGGTGCCACCGGCTTCCATCACCAGGGCCCGCCGGGCCTCAAAGATGGAATCCAGATAGTAATAGTTTCCGTCCCCATAATCCGCCAGGGCTTCCAGCTTGTTATCCTTATAATTCCCGTAGCCCACGCCCAACATCGTCAACCGAACGCCTGCCTCCTTCTTTTTCATCACCAGGCGGGCCAGCTCCCCCTCGGTGGTGAGGCCCACGTTAAAATCCCCATCCGTCGCCATCAGCACCCGGTTCGCGCTGTCCTCCCGAGCATATTTTTCCGCCAAGGCATAGGCCGTCTGAATGCCTGAGGCGCTGTTGGTGGAGCCACCGGCTTCCAAGCCGGAAATCGCTTCCATGATCCGCACCTTGTCCGCTGCAGGTACACCCTCCAGAATGATTTCATCCCGGGAGGCATAGGTCACCAGGGAAACCATGTCCGTGGGTTCTAGCTCCTCCAGCAGCAGCTGGAAGGCCCGTTTCACCAGGTCCAGCCGGTCTGATCCAAACATGGAGCCGGATACATCGATCAGGAACACCAGGTTCTGAGCGGGACGCTCCCCCTGGGGAATCGCCTTTGCCTGCAGACCTACCTGCAGCAGAAGATTTCCGGGATTCCAGAGGCAAGGCGCCAGCTCCAGGGAGACACCGAAGGGGTGATTCCCCGTGGGCTGAGGATAATCATAGTGGAAATAATTCAGCATTTCCTCCACCCGCACCGCGTCGGCCGGCACCGTCTCTCCCCGCAGAATCATGGCGCGGAGCTGGGCATAGGAGGCGGTGTCCACGTCCGCGGCAAAGGTGGACAGAGGAGCCTGAGTCGCAGACTGGAAGCCGTTCTCCTGGAAAAAGGTATATTCGTTGGTATTCCATTTCATCGTGGCTCCGGTGATGGGCATCCTCGTCGCCAGGGGCGCGGCTAAGACGGCGGCATCATATACACCGCCCCCCAATGCCGCTTCCTCCGCCAGGAACCATCCCTCCGATTCCGCCCTTTCATCCTTAGCCTCCTCCGAGAATAAACACTCCAGGGTTCTTTCGTCCGCCATGCCCGTAATCAACAATCCATTTCGGCTCTGGAAACGGATCAGGGCGGTTTCCGTAGTCTCGTCAAAGATTCCCGTAACTGCAGAAGTCAGATAGTCCAGCTCCACCAGCCGGGCCTGGATTCTCTCCACCTGCTCTCCGGTATCCCCCAGTCGCCAGATATGCTCCGTTTCCGCCAACGCGGGCAGGATCGTCAACAGAACAAGGGTCAGGGCCAACAGCCAGGCCGCCATACGATGCAATTTCATGAGTTTACTCCTTTCCATGAGGGAGGTCTGCCTCCCTCCTTTCTCTCTATCAGACGAGAAAAAGATCGGAAAGTTCCAACATAGATCTATAAAGTATGGTATAATCCGGCATGAATTCGTTGGACAGTTTCTTGTTATGATAGGATCGTTGATTCCAGGCAAAGAAGCACGCAAGCTCTAACGCAGAATGATGGTCTATTTGCCAGAAGCCTATTGCTTACTCCTTAACGCTTTTATAATGCCATATATAGCTGCATAAGCGACGCCGGCAACAGGCCATATGATCCATGAGCGGTTCCAGTTGTTTTCAATAAAGCTCCATGCCAGATACCCCGCTGTAATCAGGCACCAATAAGCCCCATTGATAAATTCGTAGCGTTTGGAATCAACCTTGTTTTCACGAGAATAATCCCCCTCCTCCAAAAGCATCTGATAGCTTCCCCAGACGATAGATACCCTTACAGTCAGCAGGACGCCGATAGCAACCAATGCCAAAATCAATGCTATTCCTATTGTTCCCAGAAAAGGATCCTCCTTACCAAGCGCAACAGTAACAAACAGAGGAATCACCGCCGCACAGCAAAGAACAATTCCAAGTGTTAGATATACCTACGGCCCCGAGGAATCAGCTGATTTTTATTGAGAAGGCCGGGCATACTTATCAGATGAAGCATCAAGAAGTGGCAGATAAAATTCTGCATCAGCTTCAGGAATGGAGGGGCGAATCATGCCGTTTACCTCTGTTCCTGCAATCCTATGAACAAATAAATATCGGCAATTCTTGATCTGAGCTTTGTCATGATGTAAACTGTCCGCTGTAGACAGGAGGAAGGATCTGCACGAAAGGAAGAAATCCTTTCACAATCATCCTCGCTCCTGGAAAGCATTCTGCCAATGAGGGGAGAGTACAGACGGATGATTATCAACACGGGTCAGCGAACCGATATTCCCGCCTTTTACAGCCGCTGGTTCATGAACCGCCTGCGGGAAGGATATGTACTGGTTCGGAATCCATATAATCCGCAGAGCGTCACCCGCTATACCCTGTCCCCGGACATCGTGGACATTATCGGCTTTTGCACCAAAAATCCAGCGCCTATGCTCCCCTACCTGCAGGAACTGAAGCCATACGGACAATACTGGTTTGTGACCATCACCCCCTATGGAAAAGATATCGAGCCCCATGTTCCGGATAAGGCCAGGGTGATAGACTGCTTCCTGCATCTTTCAGAGGCCGTAGGAATCCATTCCATGGGCTGGAGATATGATCCTATCTTTCTCAACGACCGGTATCCCCTATCCTTTCACCTGGAAGCCTTTGAAAGGATGGCGGAAGCCCTCTCCGGCTATACGCATGCCGCGGTCATCAGCTTTATCGACTTGTACGAGAAAACCCGACGGAACTTTCCGGAAGCCAGAACCGTATCCGCAGAAGATCGAATTACCCTGGGTAAAGCCTTTGTGAAAGTAGGGCAAAAATACGGGATGGCCATCAAAGCCTGTGCAGAGGGCGACGATCTCGCCCCTTATGGCGTGGACTGCAGCGGCTGCATGACCATTCCCGTGTACGAGCAGGCCATCGGCTGCAATCTGAAGGTCCCATCCAAAGCGCCTGCCCGGGAAGCCTGCAGCTGCTATCTCGGCGGGGATATCGGAGCTTACAACACCTGCGGACATCTCTGCCGATACTGCTATGCCAATTATGACGCGGATACAGTCCGTGCCAATAGGAAGAAGCACGATCCCAACTCCCCCATGCTGATCGGCAACCTGATGCCCGGAGATAAGGTGCATCAAGCCGAGGAAAAGAGCTGGAAGGATTATCAGCTTCGGCTGGATCTTTTATAGCATAGAAAGGAATCTGAAATGAACAATTCCACAAAATGTCCGCTGCTGATTTCCGCATGTCTGCTCGGAACACCCTGTCGTTACGATGGAGCCAGCAAAGCCATGCCTGCGCAGACATTAGAGCTGTTGCAGCGCTCCTATCACCTGATTCCAGTCTGTCCCGAAGAATTAGGCGGTCTTCCAACGCCCCGGATGCCTTCGGAGCGTGTCGGAGATAAAGTTCTCATGAAAACGGGCAAAGACGTGACCGAAGAATACCGGAAAGGTGCGGAGATCAGTCTTCGCATAGCCCTGGAGGCCGGTTGCAAGATCGCAGTGCTCAAGGAACGCAGCCCCTCCTGCGGGCATGGAGAAATCTACGATGGGACCTTTTCCGGTACACTTGTTCCTGGGAACGGCTGTACCGCAGAACTGTTACTGGCCAATGGCATCCAGGTGCTTGGCGAGAGCCAAGTATCTGAACTATAACATGATCGCAGATCGATTGGAACCGTCTGCCTCATACGCTGGAAGAGGCATCCAAGCAGATGGATTCCAGCAACTATGCTATGGTGGTGAATCCCAATCCTGCGGATCGTCTCCATCTGCGGGAGCGAGCTGATAAGGGCAGCCAATCTCAGGGGAAATATTACACTGGTGCGCCGGTTTGTGTCAGTGCGCGGGACGGCGAGTGGACACAGGTGATATTCGGCGATTGGCGTACTTGGTCGTATGGCTATATGATGAAGCGATATCTGAGCTTCGGACAGGCTGACAGCGCGCTTCACCTCGATATAACTGCCATGCCGCAGCTGTTCAGCAAGGGCGGGGAGATGCTGAAGGTGTACGATGAGGCTCAGGCGGTCAGTGGCTATACTTATCATCACAGCGAAGACCACAATACCATGAAGGTGATCGGAATTATCGAGAATGACTGGTATCATGTCTGGTTTCCTGCCACCGGAGAGTATGGGTATGTACGGCAGAGCGATCTATGGCCGGGGAATGGCTAACGCAGGAGACATCTCTTCGGCCTGATGCACTTTATCTCCGGACATATGATATCACAAAATCCGGGGGGATGCAGTAAGGAGCTGTTACCAAAAGTTATTTTTCCGCCGCAGCTAAATAAAAAAACGAGTTACGGAGAGAAAATCGCGATTTTTCCTCCGTAACTATGAAAAAAATAGAGTTGTGGGGGAAAAACAATTGAAATAGAGTAATTATTCTGGTATACTGCTCTGCGTGGAAGGAGACCTGCAAAAGGAGGAAGATGTCCAAGATGATTAATTTTGTCGGACGGAATGAGGAAATCAAATCCCTCAGAAAGTACGATGCCTCTGAAAAATCAGAGTTCGTGGCAGTATATGGAAGGAGAAGGGTCGGTAAAACCTATCTTTTGCAATATGCTTTTCATGGGCAGTTTGATTTTGAATATACGGGCCTTTATCATGTGGGTGCAAAGGAGCAGCGGAAGCGTTTCCAGGATATTTTGAATCTTGCGTCAGGTAAGCAAGAGGCAACTCCAGAGGATTGGTTCTCTGCGTTTGATCGACTCAAGCAATATCTCCTTGCGCAACAGAAGGAAAAGGTGACTGTCTTTTTGGACGAGCTGCCTTGGATGGATACGCAAAAAAGCAATTTTATGGCGGCGCTTTCTGGCTTCTGGAATGGGTGGAAAAGTCATGAATGTATTCTGAAGCTCTATGTCTGTGGCTCCGCAACAACATGGATGTTGGATAAGCTGATTGGTGATCGAGGCGGCTTGCATGGACGGATCACCCGCTCCATCTATTTAGCGCCGTTTACGCTGCGGGAGACAGAGGAGTACCTAAATCAAGTCAAGCATATGCACTATGGGCAAAGACAGGTGCTGGAAACTTATATGGTCTTCGGTGGAATCCCATACTATCTGGATATGCTCGACCGAGAGTATCCTCTTTCAGAGAACGTTGACAGGCTCTTCTTTTTTCCAAATGCTCCATTAAAAACAGAATATGATTTTTTGTTTCGATCGTTGTACAAATCGCCTTTGAACTATCAAAAGGTGATCGAAGCGCTGGCTTCTACACTTCGAGGCATGACGAGAGAAGAGATAAGTGATGCATCAGGAATAGACGGAGGGGAGTTGACGCAAGTTTTAAAAAATCTGGAGGCTTGTGACTTTATCAGGAGCTACTTGTTTCCGAAGAAAACGACTCGGGCCAAAACATATCAGCTGATTGATATGTTCTGTCTATTTTCGCTTCGTTTTGTACAACAGCAGAAAAATTCGGATATTCACTTCTGGACAAAATCAGCGCGAAGCGGGTACCGAAACGCATGGGCGGGATATGCTTTTGAGCAAACCTGCTTAAGTCATGTTCAACAGATCAAAGAGAAGCTTGGAATTTCCGGAATTCTGAGCGGTGTTTACGCATGGAGCAGCAGAGCCTTCACAGATAAGGATGGAAATGAATGGAAAGGCGGACAAATTGATCTCGTGATTGATAGAAATGATCATGTGATTAATCTGTGCGAAATGAAGTACAGCCAAACAGAGTATGCCATAGATGGTGACTATGCGGAGAAAATCCAGAACAGGATGGAACTGTTTCGCAAAGTACAGCGGACAAAAAAGGAACTGCACTGTACCTTTGTGACGCTCTATGGAGTGAAAAACAATAACTATATTGATATTGTAAATGAGCAGGTCAAGATGGAAGATCTTTTCGGATAATGTGTGATTGAGTCACAGCGTCCCCTATCATATGGCTCCCGGTTCGCTGTTCGATCCTGCCCGGGCAGAGCTTTTTGATGTTCCCAATCGGCTGATCATCCCTGTGGGAAAAGAAATTGCGCTGGAATAGGAACTCAATTCTTTTTATCGTGTGTTTCCTGCGTTAGCCATTCCCCGGCCAAAGATCAGATCCAAACTCCAATATGATGTAAACTATCCGCTGTAGGAAACAAAGGCCATCACGGAGAAGCGAAAGGAGGTCGCCCTTTCATGAGAAAGACATTTCTGCTCGCACTCATTCTCTTCCTATCTCTGTTTGCTTATCATGCTCATACTGTTGCAGAAAGCATTCTCGTTATTTCTGACACGCACCTGACCAGGGAATCTCAGAATCATGCTGCCATGATGGAAGCAGTGATCCAGGCCGCCAAAGGAACCTGTCTGCTGATGATGGATACCAACCGTCCAGACAAGGATCACTCTTTCCTTCCAGACGGATCCATCGAGGAATCCACACTCCTGTGGGTCCAGCAGAGACCATACTCTGCCTTTGCGGCCCTCAAAATGCAATCTCCTTTACGGTAGAATCAACAGCATGATTCCTGAGAGCACGGCCGCAATGATGGGGTTGCCCACGATGACAATCAGCCACTTCACGATCAGCGTTTTCTTCGGGATGTACGGCTTGAGATCCTCTGTTCCGGGGATCGTCCAAGCCTTTGTGTGTCCTACCCAGTACCAGTCAATAAAGAATCGGTCAAACAACCCCTCCGCCATAGCGATTGCGTAGACTTCCCAGAAGGGCTGCCAGAATCCACGGGATCCATTGATGCCATAAACTGCCCAGAGAACAAAAGCAATCATGACGGTCATTGTGGAAATTTTAAAGATTTTCTGGTTCCTGTTAATCTGTGCTCGCGTGATCAAACCCATCTTGACAACACGATCCTGCACCTCCTGTTCAAACAGGAAAGTGGCGTTATGGATCCCGTTAGCAATCGATATCACACAGGGCAGCAGCAAAATAAAGCAAACAACTAAGCATTCCAGAATCAGCACCATATCCTCTCCCCTCCCCTCCCGTCACAGGCACAATACTGCGATTTTATTTGAAAGATTCCGGATCGGTTTGATTTTCCCGATCACTTTGTAAATCGGATACATGACCTCCATGCCCTCAACAAGACTTCTGTCCTCAATCAGATGAAAGGATGGCGAAAGCCGACTGATCTCCGCGCCGTTTTTTGCGCCCCATGTAAATTTCGCTCCGCTTTGGTCGATGGATTTTTCCTTGACCCGCTTTACGACCAGCGGAGACATGTATTCCAGAAATACAGTGACCGAACACGTCTTAAAATGCGACGCAATGATGGAAAGCATCTGTTTGACGTCCTGTTCGGTCAAATACATGGTCAATCCCTCCACGATAACCAGCAGATCGCCCGTGACTGCGCCAATCGATGCTGTCCATGCCTCGTCCATGGCGGACGCGGCAATCATGGAAATGCGACCTTCTTCCTGCAAAAACTGTTTTCTGACAGCAATAGTTTCCGGAAGGTCCAGATTGAACCATCGTATTTTCCCATTGTCGACACGGTATACGCGGGTGTCCATGCCACAGGCCAGGTTGATCACGGTCGCTTCAGGATGTTCGTCTATATATCGCTTTGTCATATTGTCTAATAGGATAGTTCTGGCAATAACACCGGCGCTCATTTTGAAGTCCCTGTCAGCCGCAGCAAAATCGTAATCAAGCTGATTCACGATCTCAACGGCCTGCAGATCAAAAATAAGCGGGTTTTCTTTTTGCGATTCTTTTGCCCTCGCGTAAAGTGTTTGAATCATTGTCTCCGGCACACCGGAAATTTGAAGCTTTCCCATGTTTCATCACCCAATCCCTTCCACACAGATCCGATATAGCATCTTCCTGCCCTACATCCGTTAGTTTCGGCTAACCCAATTTCTGAATGAAAGCCTGCTCCACAGTCACCTCCCAAAACCGCGTCGCGGGATGTTAGCCGTCGCTTACAATTATACTTTGCTCGCGCCGATTCTTCAATCCCCCGAACCCTGTTATCTCCATTATTTTTCCACGCATAATATATTTTAAATTTCTCTTCCCATAAAGCCTATATGCGGTTATAATGGGTGAGCTTCGAGGCTATGCACAGCAAATCCCCCTCGCCTGTGGCAAAATACGCAAAAAGGATCGTACACCCATGAAGACAACAGCCAGCACCGTACAAATCGTTATGCCGCAGCATTGCAACGGCTATGCCAAGCCCAGGCTCTTCGGCGGCCAGATCATGGCTTGGATCGACGTAGTAGGCGCGGTCGCCGCCCGGCGTTACACACAAAAGGCCGTCACCACGGTCTGCATCGATAACCTGACCTTCCTGAAGCCTGCCTATCTGAACGACACGGTGATTCAGGAGGCCGGGGTCACCTGGACGGGGAACACCTCCCTGGAGGTGCGCGTAGACAGCCTGGTGGAAAAGCTGGACGGCACCCAGGAGCTGATCAACCGGGCTTACGTGGTTTTTGTGGCCCTGGATGAAAATGATCAGCCCGCCAAAGTACCACCCCTGGTGCCTGAAACAGAGGAAGAAATCAAAGAATACGAGGCCGCGATTCTTCGGAGAAAGATCCGCCTCGCGAGATCATAAAAAAACAATTTTTAGGAGGAAGCAATCATGAATCTTCGCACTTTGGGCAAGACGGGCAAAAAGGTATCAGAAATCGGTCTGGGTACCTGGCAGCTGGGAACCAAGTGGGGCGATCCCTTTAACCGGGAGGAAGCCTTCCGCATCCTGGAAGCGGCAGAGGAAGCCGGCATCACCTTCATCGACACGGCAGATGTTTACAACGGAGGAAAAAGCGAGGAAACCATCGGCGAATACATCTCCGCCCATCCGGACAAGTTCTATATCACGACCAAATGCGGCCGCAGACTGAATCCCCACACGGCGGAACAATACACTCCCGCCGCCATCGCCGGCTTTATCGAGGACAGCCTCCAGCGCATGAAGCTGGAAAAGCTGGATATGATTCTGCTCCATTGCCCACCCACCCCCGTCTTTTCTCGGGACGACATCTTTGCGGAGCTGGATCGGCAAAAGGAGCTGGGCAAAATCGCCGATTATGGCGTGAGCATTGAAAAGGTAGAGGAAGGAATCCAGGCCATGGAATATGACGTCTCCGCCATGGAGGTCATCTTCAATATGTTCCGGCTCAAGCCTCTGGAGCAATTATTCCCCCTGGCGGCGCAAAAGAACGTGGGCATCATCGCCCGGGTTCCCCTGGCCAGCGGCCTGCTGACGGGAAAATATACCCTGGATACCGCCTTTGGGCCCAAGGATCACCGCAGCTACAACCGGGAAGGCGCCTCCTTCGACAAGGGGGAAACCTTCTCCGGCGTGCCCTACGAACTGGGACTGGAAGCGGTGGACGCGCTGAAAAAAGCCTTCGGTACCGTTGATTTGGCTCCCCTCGCCATTCGCTGGATTCTCATGCATCCCGAGGTTAGCGTGGTCATTCCCGGCGCCAGCAGAGCCTCCCAGGTCAATGACAATGTAAAGGCCGCGGAGCTTCCCCCGCTCACCGATGCCCAGATGCAGGCCGTGCGGGAGATCTATGATCATTATCTGCGGGAAACCATTCATCCCCAGTGGTAATCATGTCGTTTTGCAATGTACCAGGATGATTTTTCAGTACAAAAGAAAGTAACAGAGGGAACGGGGAAAGAACCATGACGTTGAATGAGCTGAAGCCCGGGCAGAGCGCCCGAATCGATCAGGTTGGCGGAGAAGGCGCCCTGCGGCAGCATCTGCTGGATATGGGGATGCTGCCCGGAGCGGAAGTCACCGTGATGAAGCTGGCTCCCATGGGGGATCCCATGGAGATCCGGATTCATGAATACGAGCTGACGCTGCGCCTGGCGGACGGGGAGAACATCGAGATTACCCAGGTGGCGGCGAAAGCCCCCGTTTCCTCTCCTCCGAAGAAGAAAACCATGGACCATCCCGGCCTGGGGGAGGAAGGAAAGTTTCATCCCAAGGGCAGCGGCAATCCGCTGCCTGAGGGGACTCGGCTGACCTTTGCCCTGGTAGGGAATCAAAACAGCGGAAAGACGACGCTGTTCAACCAGCTGACGGGCGCCAACCAGCATGTCGGAAATTTTCCCGGCGTTACGGTGGATCGAAAGGACGGCGCCATCCGGGGGCACGAGAATACCCTGATCACTGATCTCCCCGGCATCTATTCCATGAGTCCCTATTCCAGCGAGGAGCTGGTGTCCCGAAACTTTGTGCTGAACGAAAATCCCAGCGCCATCATCAACATCGTGGATGTGACCAGCATTGAGCGCAGCCTATATCTGACCATGCAGCTGCTGGAGATGGGCGTTCCCACTGTGGTGGCGCTGAATATGATGGACGAAATGACCGGTAACCATGGCGCGGTGGACATCAATGCGATGGAGGCCATGCTAGGCGTGCCGGTGGTGCCCATTTCCGCGGCGAAGAACCAAGGGATCGAGGAGCTGGTGAAGCACGCGATCCACATCGCCAAATATCAGGAAAAGCCCCTACGGCAGGACTTTTGCGATGCCGGAGACCATGGCGGCGCGGTGCATCGCTGTCTGCACGCGGTGATCCATCTGATCGAGGATCACGCCCAGGCCGCGAAACTCCCCGTCCGATTTGCGGCCAGCAAAGCCATAGAAGGCGATGAGCTGATTACCGCCCAATTGAATCTGGATCAAAACGAGCGGGAAACCCTGGAGCATATCGTCCTGCAGATGGAGAAGGAACGGGGGATGGATCGCAGCGCCGCCATCGCGGACATGCGCTTCACCTATATCGAGAAGGTCTGCGCGGACTGCGTCACCAAGCCCCGGGAGAGCAAGGAGCATCTTCGCAGCCAGCGGATCGACCGGCTGTTGACCGGAAAATGGACCGCCCTGCCGGTGTTCGTCGCCATTATGGCCGTCGTGTTTTATCTCACCTTCAGCCTCATTGGCCCCTTCCTGCAGGATCTGCTGCAGGAGGGCATCGATGCCCTGGCCGGCCTGGTGGAAAGCGCCATGGCCGCCGGCGGCGTGAACGAGGAGATCCAGAGCCTGGTGCTGGATGGCATCTTCGAGGGTGTCGGCAGCGTGCTCAGTTTCCTGCCCATCATCGTGACCATGTTCCTGTTCCTTTCCTTGTTGGAGGACAGCGGATACATTGCCCGGGTGGCCTTCTTTATGGATAAGCTGCTGCGGAAAATCGGCCTCTCCGGCCGTTCCATCGTGCCCATGCTGATCGGCTTCGGCTGCTCCGTGCCCGCGGTCATGTCCACGCGAACCCTCCCCAGCGAACGGGATCGAAAGATGACCATCCTGCTGACGCCCTTCATGAGCTGCACGGCCAAGCTGCCCATCTATGGATTCTTTGTTTCGGCCTTCTTCCCGGGCTCCAGCTGGTGGATCATTACGGGGCTGTATCTCCTGGGCATCCTGGTCGGGATTTTAGTGGCCCTGCTGTTTAAGAAGACCCTTTTCCGCGGGGAGGCGGTTCCTTTCGTCATGGAGCTGCCGAATTATCGGCTGCCCAGCCTGCGAAATGTAGCGCAGCTGCTGTGGGAAAAGGCGAAGGATTTCCTGCAGAAGGCTTTTTCTGTCATTCTGATCGCCACCATCGTGGTCTGGTTTCTGCAAAGCTTTGATTTCCGTTTCAATCTGGTGGAGGATTCCGCCGACAGCATCATGGCGGCCATCGCCGGGGTCATCGCGCCCATCATGCGTCCCGTCGGTCTGGGAGACTGGCGGATTGTAACCTCCCTGATCAGCGGGTTCATGGCGAAGGAAAGCGTGGTCTCGGTGATGGAAGTGCTCTTCAGCAACGGACTGGCGGGCATCAGCGCCCTGGCCGCCGCTTCCATGCTGGTGTTCAGCCTGCTGTACACTCCCTGCGTGGCCGCGGTTGCCTCTGTGAAGCGGGAGTTGGGCGCCAAATGGGCCATCTCTTTGGTGGGCTGGCAATGCTTGCTGGGCTGGATAGCCGCGCTGATCGTGCGGATGATCGGTCTCGCGCTGGGATGGGGGTAATCACAGGATGAATATTTGGGATGGATTGATCTTACTGCTGATCGCAGCCGCGGTAGCGATAGCTGTTCGCCATCTGCGAAGGAGCAAACAGCGGGGCTGCTCCGGCTGCTGCGCCTCCTGCGTACAGCTTTGCCCGGGAAAGGCAGGAAAGAGTCAATGAATATCATGGAAATTGTGCTGATTTTGCTGCTGGCCAGCCTGCTGGGCTGGGCGGTAGGACGTAGCGTGCGCAAAGCCCGCCGGGGCGGCGGATGCTGCGGGGAGCGGGAGCAGACGGAAGCCCGCGTTTCCATTCAGGACCGCAACAAATCCCATTATCCCTTCCAGGTGACCCTCCAGATTGGCGGAATGACCTGTGAAAACTGCGCCCGCAGGGTAGAAAACGCCCTGAACAGCTTGGAGGGCATATGGGCTGATGTCCGCATTTTGAATCATCAGGCCACCGTCCGCGCCAAAAAGAAGCCCGACGAAACTACTCTTCGTCAGGCTGTACAGAATGCCGGATATGTGGTATTGGGGCAAGTGGAAGGCGTTTGATCCTTTAAAACAATGCCGAACTCTGCAGATAAACTCTAACTGCGTCACCCTTTCCGAAAAATAAGGATTTTTTTACAGCTGTAAGGTTGGCACATAGACGAAACATGGAGAACGGCCTCCGTTTTACGTGACATGAAAAACCCGCCATGCCAGTCATTCTGGACATCGCGGGTTTTTCGCTTCCTGTTGTATACCTTCTTGCTCTCCACCGTTCTGGTGACCGGTGAAAAGTCCCAAACATTACGCCTCAGGGAGTCCAGCCTTTTACGGGCTTTCTTCCCCAGCTTTTCCCTTGGGATAAAATGGGTCATGGGATCACATCCTTTCTATGCAGTCCGTCAAATGGGTTTGATTATCAGGCATGGATCATAGCGTACCGTGAGCTGTTCAGCACGCGTAGCATATGATCCCCTGTCTCCCAGGCACACTCCATCGAAATGCCAGCCGCACAGGTGGAAAAGTTTTCTTCAAAATGTCGTCTGAAGCTTCCTTTGTTCCAAACTTCCTTAGTGGTCTTTTCACTACAGACCATACTTTCTGAGTGCAAGATGATTCAGATCGCTCTTAGACTATCCCCAAACAAAAACAGATAACAGCGGAAGTTTACCGCGAAAGTACAGTGCAGATTGCCTCTCAGCACCTTTTCAAAAGGAATCATCTCCTGCTTGAAATTGATTCTTGACAAACTTGAACATCCAGCTTAAGATATCTTTATCAACCGTTGGGTTGACAACTTTCAAGTTGATAAAAAGGAGCGGATCCCATGTTTGTTGGTAGAATATCCGAAATGGAAGAACTGGAACAGCGTTGGAAGCGTGGTCAATTTGAGTTTGGTGTAGTCTATGGCACTCGGCGTATTGGCAAAACTACAATGCTGCAGGAGTTTGTCAAAGGGAAACCGGCCTTTTATTTCCAGGCCAGAAAGGCAGATGAGAAAGACAATCTCACTGCGTTCAGCCGCGAGTTTCGTAAACTGCAGGGCATGGATGAGCACGTCAGCTACAATTCGTTCAGCGATGCTTTCGACAGTATTGTGGATTGCTCAAAAAAGCTGCGTATGATTTTAATCATCGATGAAATCGCTTATCTCTGCCAAAAGAGCAAAGCTTTGTTGTCTCTTCTCCAGTTTTACATGGATGGAGCATTCCGTGATGCCAAATTGATGGTGATTCTTTCCGGCAGCAATGTCTCTTTCATGGAAGAAATCCTCAACAACCGAAATGATCCGCTTTATCAACGCGCAACCTTTCAGATTCATCTGGAGAAAATGCCCTTTAACGAAGCACGGCAATTTGTCTCGGATGGTTCTCACGAAGAACAGGTACAGTACCTCGGTCTCTTCGGCTCCCATCCTTATTACCTTGGCATGATTGATCACGCGATTTCATTTCAGGAGAATGTCCGCAGGCTTTTGTACAGCAAATACGGCACGCTGTTAGACGCGCCAGAAAAGATTCTGCCGGTTGGTGTATCCGACCAGAATATGTACAACTCCATCCTCCGCGCCGTTGCTATGGGCAAACGTTTCAGCAAGGAAATAGCGGAAGCCGTCGGCGTTGAAAACAATTATGTAGCCAAATACCTTTCTTCTCTCTTGCAGATGCAGGTGCTGGAAAAGCGGGAATCCTTTATCCAGAACAAGAAGACCAACTATTATGCCGTCGGTGACAATCTGCTGCGCTTCTGGTATCGCTTTATCTTTGATCAGCGCGATGTGATTCAGAATGGCTTAGGTGACGTGATGTTTGCCGAAGATCAGGAAGGCATTGCCGACTTTATTGCCCGTTCTTTTGAGGATGTGGCGTTGCTTTGGATGGAAGAGCAGAACCGTAAAGGCAAACTACCTGCTTTCTATGGCACCTTCCGCAATTACAACGTCGAAAACTCCAGACTGAACCGTTCTGTGGAACTGGATGGCCTGGCCGAGGGGTTGGGGAAAAATAAAAACCGTTTGCTTGTCATCGAATGCAAGTACAGGAAAACACCTTTCAGCATGAGTATGCTGGCTCACCTGAAGGAAAGCGTTTCCCTGTTCAATGCATACGATGTGATAGATTACTACCTGATTTCCAAATCAGGCTTTACCAGCGACGTTGCTACCCTCACGGACCCACGCATTCATCTGGTTCTGTTGGATGATCTGTTCCAGGACTAATAGGACATCTTGTTAAGCACCGCCTGCTTTATTTAGCCGTGCGCTGGCGGCGCTTTCTGACGATGCCCACCGTGCCGCTGATGACCATCAGCGCGATGCCATGCCACATGACACCGGTATTCAAGGGGGGGTGTTGGTGCTGTGTCGGATAGACCTTCCTGCAGAAAAGCAAAAGGGGCGATGCCAACATGGCACCACACCCCTGCAAAACCCCGTGTGCCGCTCAGGTCGCTCCTCAGCGTTGCCTTATCCTGCATACGGGTAAAAGCAAGATTATAGGAGAATGATACGACTTGGGTGGAATATTTGTGGCAGCAAGAGGAACATAAATCACGATCTACGAAGAAGCCATCAAGTCCATCCCGCTTGACTGCCATGTCGCAGAACATGATCCTTGAAATCCAATGGCCTGTCGCAAAAGGGGCAGCTCCGGCCGTGTCCGCTCGAACACTACGTCTGTTTCAGCCGCGTTGATCATCTCCTCCGGCGGAAGCGCCGGATTGATCCATTTTTCCGCCTGAAGCGCTGGGAGCATCATGGGCATTCGGTCATGAATAAACCGAATGCTCTCCGCAGGCTCCCGGGTCAGTACCACGAAATGGGGCAATCCCTCTTCCATTCGGTATAATCCGCATAGCCATGTACCTTCCGTACCTCGCGGGCGGATCGAAAACTTGTCCCCTCTCTTCATCTTTCCGTTAGCATCCGGCAGATGCTCCCATTCATAATACCAGCTGGCAGGAAGGATGCACCGATGGGTTTTCCAGCTCTCCTGGAACATAGGCTTGACCCCGGCCGTTTCCACCCGGGCGTTGATGATCAGCGACTTCCCGTTAAAGCCCCATTGCATGGGAAATACCATCCGTGCGCCGGAGCGGCTGGTGGCGATGGCCGGCGCAATGCTCGTCGGCCGAACCTCTCCCCCGTCGAAGACCTTCCCTCCTCTGTGCTGAAATCGTTGCATCAAGGGGGAACGGTTCATCTCCTCCGCCACGGGTAACAGCTCTTCCGTTCTGTCAATATAATATCTGCAGCACATATTCTTTCTCCGTATCTGACCACTGCTTTATGCTTTCGCCTTTTCCCTGTCCATTTCGTGCCAGGCCTCCCCGCCCCAAACAGACGCGGACATGCCCAGATCCCGGAATCCAAATTTCTCATACATGGGCACCAGGCGTTCCAGACAGGTCAGTACCAGCCGCCGACCACTGAATTTTTCCGCATAGGAGTTGACCAATGCCCTGGCCAACCCCTTCCCGCGATATTCCGGGAGAACATCCAGTCCCAGGATCATGATGTTTGCACCCTTCGGATTATGGATAGAGGCATCCGTAAAGAATTCGTCCCGGAAGGCGGTTTCATCTGTAGCGATGCCATTGATGAATCCTGCCATCCTGCCAGTGCTCCGCTCCTCCGCCACCCAGAAGTATTCGCCGGCCGCCTTGATCCTGGGAATCATGTGCTCCCGCTTGCACGCCTCATTCGGCGGAAAGCATATGGCCTCAATCCGTACAGCTTCCTCCGCCTCCTCTGGGCGGATAGTTCGAAATACAAATTCGTTCATCATCAATCCCCTTCTTTGCCTTTTGTACTTCATTTCTTCGGATGGGTTATATCCATCTTTTCTCGATCAAACTGTGTCCTGTCTTTCTGCACATGCGGCCCATCCGTCCAGTCCCGTGTATCATCTCCGGGAACTATCATATCGCACTTTTATGCCAATCGCAACAGTCCCAAATAGATTCAGTCTTTTGGACCTCTCACCGTATGATACGTAATGAGATTCCTTCTTCACCATTTCGTCCATCTTGCTTTTTATAGCTGCCTGCTGTACAATTTGAAAACAGCGAAGGAGGAGCACGAATTGTAATGAATATACGGAAAGCGACGGAACAGGATTTTCCCCGCATGATGGAAATCTATGCCTATGCCCGAGACTTTATGGCCCGAACAGGGAATCCCAATCAATGGGGGCCCACCTGCTGGCCGCCAGAAGCCTTGATCCATCAGGACATCCGGGATCAGCACAGCTATGTCTGCCTGAATGACGCGGGAGAGATAATCGGCACCTTCTTTTTTCAGTCTGGGCACGCGGTAGAACCCACTTATCAGCAGATCGATTCCGGCGCCTGGATCGGAAACGAGGAATATGGCGTGGTTCATCGAATCGCGGGGGACGGTTCCGAGAAGGGGATCGGCGCTTTCTGTCTGGGATGGGCTTATGATCAATGCGGTCATCTGCGGATCGACACCCATACTGATAATGTGGTCATGCAGGGGTTGCTAAGCAAACTTGGCTTCCAAGCTTGCGGCATTATCTACGTGCATGAGGATAAGGCACCCCGCATCGCCTACGAGAAGCTGTAACTACCGTAGTTTTTTCACCGAAGTCTTCCATAAAACGCTGACGAACACTCCCCTAATCCCGTGGGAGTAAAAAGCCTAGTAAATACGCGTGGCCCGCAAGATGCTCCCAACCTATTCCAGGAGCAGAACTGAAAGGATATCGCCTATGCTGATGCAGGAACTGACAGAGCTGGTGCTGCTGTTTTTTATTTATGCCTTCCTGGGATGGTGCATCGAGGTCATCGGGAAGCTGATTCAGTATCACCGTTTCATTAACCGGGGCTTCTTCACCGGACCCATCTGCCCGATTTACGGCGTGGGTGCCGTGCTGATCACCGTTTCAAACCGCCTGCTGGCACCGCTGGAAAGCGGGCTGGGAACCACCTTCGTCCTCTCCTTCCTTCTGTGCGGCGTGCTGGAATATTTGACCAGCTATTTCATGGAGAAGCAGTTCCATGCCCGCTGGTGGGATTACAGCCAGAAGCCCATGAATCTCCATGGGCGGGTCTGGATTGGAAATCTGGTTCTCTTCGGGCTGGGCGGAGTACTAATCATTCACGGCATCAACCCACCTCTGCTGACCTTCCTTTCCCGTTTCACCTTCGCGGCCCAGGAATATATCGCCGCCGCCCTGCTGCTCCTCTTCGCCGCGGATTACGTCATGACTCATTTCGTCATGAAGCTGGTCAAGAACGGCATCGAACACAGCGAGGCGGATAATACCGAAGCTGTCAATCGAGAAATCAAATTGCTGCTCAGCGATCGAAACATCTTCTACCGCCGCTTTGCGGATGCCTATCCTGATGTCATTTATCGTACAGACCGCATCAAAGCCCGCATGGAGGAAATACGAGCAGAGACGGAGCGAATCCGAGCCGAGGCGGAGCAACGCATGGCCACCCAGCGGGAGCAGTTGGCCAACGCGGTGGAGCCTGCCACCATGATCAAGACCGGCATCATCGAGAAGCAGCGGCAGCTGATCGATCTGCTCTATCAGGAGGAGGAAGCCACGGAGGAAATGAAAGCCCTTCGGAATCAGATTGCGGAGGATCAAGCCCGGTTGGATGCCCGCCCTCTGCAGCGTTTGACCTCCACCAGTTTATATAGAAATCCCCATCCCCAACCCTGACGTCAGGGACAACCTTTCCCATGGAAGCCTTTTTACCACAAGAAAGCCCCCTGTTCCCGAAAGGAAGCAGGGGGCCTTTGTTATGATGTTCTTTAATTCATCCGGAATCAGATGCCCAGCAGATCGCTGAACACCTTCAGCGCGCCGTCCGTCTCATGGGCCAGTACACGCTTGGCCAGCACCTTGCCCAGCTGAACGCCTTCCTGGTCGAAGCTGTTCAGGTTCCACAGGAAGCCCTGGAACATGACCTTGTTTTCGAAATGGGCCAGCAGGGCGCCCAGAGCCTCGGGGGTCAGCTGATCACCAATGACAATGCTGCTGGGCCGATTGCCCTCAAAATTCTTGTTCTTGTTCTCATCTTCCTTGCCGCAGGCAAAGGCCAGAATCTGAGCGGCCACGTTGGCCCCCAGCTTTTGCTGGCTGGTACTGCCCTGGATGTCCACATCCATCCCCGCCTGATTCTGCTTAAAGCCGATGAACTGCAGGGGCACAATGTCCGTTCCCTGATGCAGCAGCTGGTAGAAGCTGTGCTGCCCATTGGTACCGGGCTCGCCAAAGATCACCGGGCCGGTAACATAGTTCACCTTTTCCCCATCCCGGTTCACACTCTTGCCGTTGGACTCCATGTCCAGCTGCTGCAGGTGCGCCGGGAAGCGGCTCAGGGCCTGGCTGTAGGGCAGCACCGCTGTGGCCGGATAGCCCAGGATGTTCCGCTCATACACGCCGATCAGCGCGTCCAGCAGGGCGGCGTTCTTCCGAACATCCGCCGCAGTGGCCAGCTTATCCTCCTCCGCCGCGCCATTCAGGAAGCGGCTGAACACCTCCGGCCCAAAGGCCAGGCTCAGCACCGCGCCGCCCACCGCCGAGGTAGAGGAATATCGGCCGCCAATGTAATCATCCATGAAGAAAGCCGCCAGATAATCGCTGCTCTTCGCCAGGGGAGAGGTTTCGCTGGTCACGGCGATCATGTGCTTCCCCGCATCTAGGCCCGCCTTAGCCAGCGCGTCCTTGACGAAGGCTTCGTTGGTCAGGGTCTCCAGGGTGGTGCCACTCTTGGAAACCAGCACGAAGATGGCATGAGCCACGTCCGTCGCCTTCAGCACCGCTGTCGCGTCGTCCGGATCCACATTGGAGATGAACTTGGCTTCCATCTTAAAGGCGCCGTTCTGCTTCGCCCAGTTTTCCAACGCCAGATACATGGCCCGGGGGCCCAGATCGCTGCCGCCGATGCCAATCTGCACCACGGTGGTGAACTTTTCGCCCTTTTCGTTGACGATCTCGCCGTTATGGACTTTCTTGGCGAATTCAGCAATCTTTTCCTGCTGCGCTACATAGAAGGCCCGCTTGTCCACTCCGTCAGCTTCCACGGTCTTGCCCAGCTGGCCCCGGGTCAACTGATGCAGCACCAGCCGCTTCTCCCCGGTGTTGATGACCGCGCCTTCGTACAGTGCCTGATATTTCTCCAGCAGCTGGGCTTCCTCCGCCAGCTTCTCCAGCCCCTGCAGAATCCCGTCATTCACCTGCTTCGCGCCATAATAATAGGTCAGCCCGCCGCCCATGGGGGCGCTGTAGGCCTTCACCCGATCCGCCCCAGCGTCTCCAGCCAAAGCCTGCTTCAAATCTACCTTCTCCGCTTTATCCGCCAGCGCCTTCCAGCTGTCCAGCGTGTCCAGATTGTTCCATCTGATCATCTTTCATGCCCTCTCTATAGCTTAAATTTCCCAAGGAAAACCCAAGGGAATTTTATCATATCCCCCGCTTCCCCGTCAATTCCCAAATGATTTCTTGACAAGGCTACTGGTTTTTGTATAATCGACCCTGTCGGAGTTTTCCCCTACCTTGACACCATAGGAGACATAACAGATGGATAGCTCTACCGTTTATAACGCGGAAACCCCAAATCATCCAAATTTGCAAATCAGCGCCAGGGACTGTTTGCGCCGAACCTTTGGATATCAGGATTTTCGCCCTGGACAGGATACCCTCGTGGAGAGCGTCCTGGAGGGGAAGGATGTCCTGGGGATTATGCCCACTGGGTCCGGCAAATCCATCTGCTATCAGATTCCAGCCCTGTTGCTGCCGGGAACGACGCTGGTCATTTCACCCCTGATTTCTCTCATGAAGGATCAGGTCACGGCCCTGCGGGGCCGGGGTATCTCCGCCGCCTGCCTGAACAGCAGCATGGAGGAAAGCGAATATGAAAGCACCGTCCAAGCGGCGATTCGGGGAGACTATCACATCCTGTATGTCGCCCCGGAGCGGCTGTCCTCCCCCAGCTTTCAATGGCTAAGCCAGCGGATCAGGATCCCTTTCATCGCCGTGGATGAAGCCCACTGCGTGTCTCAATGGGGGCAGGATTTCCGCCCCAGCTATCTCAAGATCACGGAATTTATCGATCAGCTGTCTCCCCGCCCGGCTGTGGGCGCCTTTACCGCCACGGCAACTCCCCGGGTCAAGCAGGATATTCTACAATTCATTCACCTGCAAAATCCCGTCTACGCAGCCACAGGGTTTGATCGCCCAAACCTTTCCTTCTCCGTCTATCAGCCCTCGGACAAGGATCAACTGCTGCTGGAGCTGCTGCGGGATCGGTTCCGCCAATCCGGCATCGTATATTGTTCCACCCGGAAGAACGTGGAATCCGTTTGTGATTTTCTTCGGGAGCAAGGCTTCGCCGCTACCCGATACCACGCGGGGCTCAGCCCAGCGGAACGAGCGCAAAACCAGGAGGATTTCCTTTTCGACCGGCAGCGGGTGATGGTAGCCACCAACGCCTTCGGCATGGGCATCGACAAATCCAATGTGTCCTATGTCATTCACTATAACATGCCCCAGAGCCTGGAAGCCTATTATCAGGAGGCAGGCCGCGCCGGGCGGGATGGCTGCGACGCGGATTGCATCCTGCTGTATTCCCCCCAGGATGTCATGATGGCACGCTGGCTGATTGAGCACGGGGATCCGAACCCGGATTTATCCCCGGAGGAGCAGGCGGAAGTGCAGGCCAAGGATGAGGAGCGCCTGCGGCGAATGACCTTTTACGCCAAATCCAAGCGCTGCCTTCGAGGAGATATCCTGCGCTATTTTGGCGAGCAGCCCCCGGAAAAATGTGGGAATTGCTCCAACTGCGTGCCCGATTGCGAACATGTGGATATTACCACCGAGGCTCAGATGATTCTCTCCTGCATCGCCCGCACCAAACAGCAGTTACATCGAGATGTCATCATCGATCTGCTGCGAGGCCTCCCGCCAGCACAGACGCCGGAGGGGTTCTCCCTGGATGGGCTCTCCACCTTTGGCCTCATGAAGGACACAGAAGAGGCGCTGCTGCAGGCAGAGGTGCAGGCCCTGTGCGATCAGGGCATGGTGGATTTATCCCCGGAAACCCCCGGCGTGCTTTTGCTGAACGATCTCTCCAAGGAAATCCTTTTTCAAAACAGACGGGTGGTCATGCGTCGGGGCGGCAGAAACAGCCTTGGCGCCTCGAAGACCGCCAAGGGCGGAGAGGACCTCTTCCAGGCCCTGGTCAATCTGCGATTCGAGATTTCCGCCAAGGAGTTGATCGCAGCCTCCGCGCTGTTTTCAGATGGCACGCTCCGGGAAATCTGCGCGAAGCTGCCCCGGGACAAAAAGCAGCTGGCTGCCATCGATGGCATGGGCGTATACAAAGCCGGCCGCTATGGGGATCGGATTCTTTCCCTGGTGGATCAATACGCGCCCACCGGAAAGCCATCGAAGGCCCAGCTCGAAAAACCCAAGCGGACCTTTCAGGAATACATAGCCACTCTCCAGCAGCGCGGACAAACCGGAGCCTATCAGCCCTGGGATGAGAAGGAAGATCAGCAGCTGATCCAGGAACTGAAGGAGGGCCGATCCAAGAAGGAGATTGCCGAAATCCATAAACGAACAACCGGCGCCATCAACAGCCGAATCAAAAAGCTGAATCTGGAATCGAAGTCCATTTCACCGAAGTCAACTTCGGCGAAACGATCAAATCAGATTTGAGGACCGAATGCAAGTGGACGCTCTAACCTCCTCCCCTCTTTTGAAGGAATTATAGCTGATTTTTACACTTTTCTTAAAAGAAAAGTGTAGTTTTGTTTACCCTCCAAACTGCTCCGGATGATATTTTTCCAGATACTCCTCCAAGCAAAGGTTTTCATCCCGCATGATCAGGCTGTGCTCCGTGCCCACATAGCGAATATGCCAGGCTTCGGGGGAAAAGCCGGTAATCTTTTGCTTGCCCTCCTGATAGCGGACGATGAAGCCATATTCCCAGCAATGGGCATGGAGCCATTTGCACTGCTTCGTGCTGGCGAAATTGCTGGCGCCAGGCACGTTGACATCGAAGCTGAGGCCCAGATGATGCTCGCTGGCGCCGGGCTCCGCCACCGTTTGCAGAGCGGCCCTCCGGGCCCGGCTGCGGCTCCAGCCCTCGTTTTTTTTCAAATAAGTATTGATGCGATTGTTCAGCAGCTTCTCCTGCTCCGCGTAGCTGCGATATCCGGCGCTGACCTGCCATTTGGTGACGCCCTCCGCCCGGGCGGCCTCCAGCAGGTCCACCAGAGCCTCCACCGCAGTGTGAACCCCTTGGGTCTCGGGATACTTGATCTTTACCAGGTCCGGGTCGCAATAGTCCGTCATCAGCACCAGATCCGCCGGCAGGAAGTTATCCCCTACGGGATTATCCAGATTGGTCAGCATGGGCCACTCCCCCGCCAGGGTATCCACCGGTTCCGGCGGCGGGGGCACGGGAATGGCCTCCTCGGAATAGAGCCGGGTCTGGGTCTGTTTGCCGGCAATGCCATCCACGCTGAGGCTGTTCCGCTTCTGGAAGGCCTGCACCGCTTCCTTGGTGGCGGGGCCGTATTTGCTATCCGCCGCTCCCTCCAGGTATCCCAGCTCGATCAATTTCAGCTGCAGCAGGCGTACCTCTTCCCCTTCGGAGCCGCTCTTCAGCAGAATAATATTTTCCGGCGGGACCACAGTAGGCGCAGCGTCCACCTCCTCCGCCAGGATCACTTCCTCCGGAATCTCGTCCTCCTCCAGGATCTTCTCTTCGACGACATCATCCCAGGAGAAGTCATCCTCCTCCTGGCCATCAGTCCACACTGGCTCCGCCAGCGCGAAGGGAATCGCCAGCGTTCCAGCTAAAAAGAGGCAACCCAAACCCTGCCATTTTCTGATCATGCCTGATCCCTCGCTTCCAGCGCTTGGCGCACGAGGCGCTCCAGAATGGTGTTATCCGTCAGCCGGCCCAGGGCCTCCGCCGCCTTCAGCACCAAATCCCGATCCTCCCCCGTGCCTGCCGCCAAGGCGGCATCGATCTCAGCGCGCAGTTCTGTGGCCCGGGACATATTCTCCCGAAAGGTATGAAGAGCTTTCTCCTTGCTGAAGGGGTTCTGCAGCGCTTCCTCTAAATCCGCCATGTAAATATCTCCTTCGAAATATAACCCGTTGGCAGAGCGCGCAACGGGCTATATTCTTTTCGTTCCCCCCGCCCCGCGGGAGGAACTTCGATTATGTTTCCTATTTTCTCGTTTCCCCGCTTCGCGAGGAAACTTCGATCAATTTTTGCACTTCCCCGCTTCGCGGGGGAACTTCTCTCAGCTTTAATTCCCAGGATAAACGATCAGGCTCTCCACCTCATAATCCTTCAGCTTCTCGCGGCCTTTCAGCCCCGCCAGCTCCATGACGAAGAGCATCTTCACTACCTTTCCTCCCAGATCCTCCACCAGCTTGGCCGCTGCTTCCGCGGAGCCGCCGGTGGCGATGAGATCATCCACGATGATGACCTTCTGTCCAGGCTGGATGGCGTCCTTATGGATCTCCACCTCCGCCTGGCCATACTCCAGGTCATACTTGCGGCTGACGGTTTCCCGGGGGAGCTTCCCCTTCTTCCGGACCGGGATAAAGCCCTTGCCCGTGAGATAAGCCACGGGCACGCCGAAGATGAACCCCCGGCTTTCCGGCCCGATGACCAGATCAAAATCCACTTCCTTGGCCTTTTCCACCAGGCCATCGATGGACAGCTTCAACCCCTCCGGATCCTGAATGACGGAGGTAATATCCCGAAACATGATGCCAGGCTCCGGGAAATCAGGAATGGTGACCACATATTCTTCCAGCTGCTTCATTTTGAAGACCCCCAAATTGATATTCTTTCCAGCAAACACGAGGATCATCCCCGTGGCACAAAGGGGATTTTACCACATTTTTTATCCTCTTCGCAATCCCTCTCCCGGCAGATTTTACTGCGAGATGGTCTCCCCCGTCAGGGATTTCCAGAAGGCGCGAATGGTTTTCTGATTGGACACGCCATAGCTGGGATCGTTCTTCTGGGCCTCGCTCATGGTCCGCAGGAAATGAACGCACAGATGTCCGTCGAAGTTGTTATCCTTCACCGCCCCGGACAGATGGGGCATATCATGAGTGGAGCCAATGGTCCAGGTGCCATTGGGCAGCTTCACATATACCGCCTTCTGGCTCCAGGTGTTCTTCCCGCCGAAGGCCTGCAGCATATTGGCCGTATCCTGGGAGGTCACCGGCTCCGCATCGCAATGGCGGCCACAGGAATAGATCCGTAGATTCCATCCCTGGCCGGAGGAAGGCTCGTAAATATACAGGGTTTGCCCGCTTTTCAGCGTTGGCTTAATATCGTTGAACCAGTGGAGCAGCTTCACCTTGCTGCCGGAGGGGCCCTGCGCCCGCTTGGTAGAGGAAGGATCGTTGGAGGAGGCTGTCTGCCCCTCGTCTTCACTCTGGGCGGGCGTATTGTCCCCCATCTCCAAGGCCCGAAGGGTTTTGTTCCCCGCCAGGCCGTCCGCCGTCAGCTTGTTGGCCTTCTGGAAGGCCTTCACCGCCTGGGCCGTCTGCTTGCCGTACTTTCCATCCGCATTGCCCTTCAGATATCCCAGGGCGATGAGCTGCTTTTGCAGCGCCACTACCCGGCTCCCCGTAGCCCCCTGGCGCAGGGTGGTATAATCTCCGCCAAAGAGCCCGCCAGCAGCATTGCCCGCAGTGGCCGTAGTAGCAGTCGTGGTGGTAGAGGCAGCAGGAGCAGCCGCCGCGCTGCCGGAATCATTGGCCGGGGTCGCGCTGGTCTGTCCGGCGCCGCCAGCCTTCTGATACAGCATTTCCAGGGTCTTGGCTCCAGCCAGTCCATCCGCCTTCAGCTGATTGGCCCGCTGAAATTTCTTCACAGCCTTCTCTGTGTTGGTGCCAAAGATGCCATCCGGCGTGCCTCCCAGGTATCCCTGAGCGATGAGGGCAATTTGCATGGTTTTCACCTCTTCGCCCTTCATCCCGGAATGCAAGGTCCCCGGCTGATACGCCGCTGCCGGAGAAGCCACCGCCAGCATCATCGCCAACATCCACCCGGCCCATCGCGTTCTTTTGTTCACGCCTGCTCCTCCTTCCCTGCGATTGATTGAAAATAAAGGAAAACGTTGATTTCGTATTTTCACTCCATGGGAGTAATCTTTCATCAATCGAAATCCAACGCTTCGCACCCTTTTCCCAGGCGCCTCCCCTCTCGAGGGAGTTAATTCCTTTGCATTATACCATATTTGGACAGAACTGTAAATAAATTATTTCTCAATTGTTACAATTTTTGTGTTTTATTGTTCAAAATTATTTTCCCCTCTTTTATCCCTCTCCGATTTGTGGTAAGATGTTCCTGATTTTGCGGCGGCGCGTCCGGCGCGATGATTCCGGAAGGAGCGAAAGAGAGTTATGAGAAAGATTGGCGTTTTAACCAGCGGCGGCGACAGCCCGGGAATGAATGCGGCGGTTATGGCCATCGCCCGCAGCGCGGCGCTGTATGGCATGCCTTTGATTGGAATTAAACACGGATACAACGGCCTCCTGCGCAAGAGCACGAACATTCGCGACGATATGCAGGAGCTCTATCTGGACACGGTGCTAGACATCGCCGACGAGCCCGGCACCTATCTGCGCACGGCCCGGTGCCTGGAGTTCATGGATCCCCAGTATCGGGAGCTGGCGGTGAAGACGCTGGAAGCCATGGAGATCGACGGCCTGGTGGTGTTGGGCGGCGACGGCAGTTTCCAGGGTGCCCAAAGGCTGTGCGAGCTAGGCGTTCCCTGCATTGGCATCCCCGCCACCATTGATAACGACCTGGGATATACCGAGATGACCCTGGGCTTCGATACCGCGGTCAATGTCTGTGTCGAGGCGGTGCGCTCCATCCGGGCCACCAGCCGCAGCCACGACCGCCCCGCCGTGGTGGAGGTCATGGGCCGCCACTGCGGTGATATCGCGCTAACCACCGCCGTTTCTACCGGCAGCGAAATCGTGGTCGTGCCCGAGGTGCCGTGGACGGTGGAAGGCGTGGCCGAGCAGCTGCGGAAACAGCTGGCTAAGGGCAATTATCGCGCCACCATCGTCCTGGCGGAAGGCTGCTATGATTCCATGGCGCCCTTCGATCTCTACGGATATCTGACCACCCATGGCAAGCCCTGCTACGAGGGCGAGCCCATGAGCGCGGTTCGCTTTGCCTCCGTCATGAAGCGCATGTGCGGCATGGTGGAAGCCCGGGCCACCACCATCGGATACACCCAGCGCGGTGCCGAACCCACGGCGCGAGACAGCGCCTTCGCCTTCGAGGCGGGCAACCTGGCCGTCAAGCTGCTGCGCGATGGCGTGGCCAACCAGGTCGTCGGCATGAAGAATGGCCGCGTGACCTATATGCCCATCGACGAAGCCCTCTCCGCCGAACGGCATTTCAATCGGCCCCTGTTCGATCTGGTCAACTCTCTGTAATCATCTCTTTGGTTGAGCTCCAATTGATGGTTTGTCCTCGATGAGGAACCGTGGCATCCCTTTCCCTGGGGAGCCGCGGTTCCTTTTCGTAGTTTATCCCGGCGGGAGATAACCACCTGATACCGAAAGGAGGAAGACATACATTGGCGAAAAGAAATTACGCGGAAATCACCCCCGAAATTCAGCACTATGCCCAGCTCTGCGGTGAAAACGTCATCGACCGGGAGCTTTACGAGCAGTTCAAGGTCAATCGTGGCCTGCGGGACATGCAGGGCAAGGGCGTGCTGACGGGGCTGACGGAGATCAGCGAGGTCAACGGCACTGGCCCCGCCGGGGAGCCCATGGAGGGCGAGCTGTATTATCGGGGCTATCCCATCAATGACCTGATCAACGGCGCGCTGCAGGATCGTAGATTCGGCTTTGAGGAAATCGTATATCTGCTGCTAATGGGCCATCTGCCCTCCGACGCCCAGCTGCAGGAATTCAACACCGTGCTGGGCAGCTATCGCTCCCTGCCCAACAGCTTCGTGCGGGATATCATCATGAAAGCTCCCAGCAGCAACATGATGAACTCCATGGCCCGGTCCGTGCTGACCTATTACAGCTACGACCCCAAGGCGGAGGACACCAGCCTGGAAAACGTGCTGCGTCAATGCATCCAGCTGATCGCCATGTTCCCCCAACTGGCGGTGTACAGCTATCAGGCCTACGCCTATTACCTGTCGGACAGCACCAGCTTCTTCTTCCACGACGCGGATCCCGCCCTGTCCACGGCGGAGAACATCCTGTACATGCTGCGCCAGGACGGAAAATATTCCCTGACGGAGGCCCTGGCCCTGGATACCGCCCTCATCGTCCACGCGGAGCACGGCGGCGGCAACAACTCCAGCTTCACCACCCATGTGGTCTCCTCCTCCGGCACGGACACCTACGCCACCATCGGCGCGGCCCTGGGCTCCCTGAAGGGCCCGAAGCACGGTGGGGCCAACATCAAGGTTTGCCACATGTTTGAGGAAATTAAGCGGGAGATTCACGACTGGAAGGACGAGGAGGAGGTCTCTCGCTATCTGGAAAAGATTCTCCACAAGGAGGCCTTCGACCAATCCGGCCTCATCTATGGCATCGGCCATGCCATCTATTCCAAATCCGACCCCCGGGCCAAGGTGTTCAAATCCTTCGTTCGGAATCTGGCGGCGGAAAAAGGCCGGGAGGAAGAGTACAACCTGTACGAAACAGTGGAGCGCCTGGCCCCCCAGATCATCGCCGGGGAGCGGAAGATGTACAAGGGCGTCTGCGCCAATGTGGACTTCTATTCCGGCTTCGCCTATCAGATGCTGGATATCCCGGAGGAGCTGTTTACGCCCCTCTTCGCCATCGCCCGCATCTCCGGCTGGTCCGCCCATCGCATGGAGGAGCTGATCAACGGCGGCCGCATCATCCGCCCGGCCTATAAGGCTGTAAAGGATCGGCAGCAATACATCTCCCTGAGCGATCGGTAAGGAAGCGCTGGCAAAGGCTCTCCCGCAAAGCCAGAGGAGCAAGAAAGCCCATATCAATGGGTGAGGAGAAAACAAAACGCTTTCCCACTGATTACAGCGTACACTCGTCACCGCCCAAGCAAAAAAACAGAGAGCTTTCCGCTCTCTGTTTTTGCTTGGATCAGATTATTTCTGCTCCTCCATGGTGATGGTAGTATCCCCTTCCACCACATAGCTGAAGGAGGCCATATTCTTGTTGATAGCCTTTTCCCCGTTGATGGAATAGCCCTTCTTGATCAAGCCGCCGCTGGCGACCACGGTAATCTTGGTCCCCACCGGCACCTTGCCGCTCTCCGCAAAGGTATTGTGCCATCCGGTGAAGCGGCAATTGGTGCAGGAAACAGTGACCAGATCCGCCTCGTCCACCGGCTCCTCCGTCGCCTTGGGTTTAGCCGTCGGCATCTCCTCCTCGTCGCCGCTCAGCTTCACCCGAACGCTGGCGCTGCGATCCCAGCCGCGAATGCTCATGCCGGTCACTTCCCCTTCCGGGGTAAAGCGAATGCCGTCGATGGTCAGGTACTGAATCGTCCCCTCTGTGCCCTCCGGCAGGCGGACCAGAAAGTTCACCTTATCCTCGTCGAAGGACAGTTCCTTCTGGGGGGTGCTGCTGGTCACATTGCCCTTGGAATCCATCTTGTACAGATCCACCTTGGAGCCTTTGATGACGATGGGCTGCTTGGGCTCCGGCGTCTGGGTCTTAACCACCAGGGTGGTCGCCTCCTCGGACTGGGGCGCCGGAGTGGCAGCCGCGTCGGCGGACTTGGGCGCCACGGTGGCAGGAGCGGGAGCCATGGTCGGCGGATCCATGCCCGCGATGAGCAGCATCACCGTGTCCGTGTTTACGCCGCCATTCTTATTGCCGATGTGGCAATAAACCTGCCAGCCATGCATGCTCTCCGGCACCTTGGAAAGCTTAATCTTCAGCGTATTGGGGCCAGAAACCTTGACGCCCTTCACCACGTCGGCCAGCTTACGCCCGGTGGTGGTTTCCCCAGTGGCGGGGTTGATAAAATACCAGGTAGTCGGCTCGCCGCCGGCGTTCTTGGCCTTCACGGTAAAAGTCACACTGCCGCCAGCCTTCACGGTCTGCGTCTCGGGCTGCTCCGTAATGGTGATGGCCGCAAAGGCGACGGACGTGCAGGCAACCAGCAGGCACACCAGTGCCAGCACGGCAAGAATCCTTTTCATTCAAAACCCTCCCTGTTTCAAAACTGAAATCATAATATCACAATAAATTAACATTTGCAATGGTGTTCTTATCTTTTCCGTAACAAAAGAAGCTTTAACATCACGGCTTCCAGGGCGCCTTCCTCCCGCAGCAGTCCAGACTTGATCTGCAGGTCCGTCTCCAGGCAGAGGTTCACCGCCTCCTTCACCTGCCGCCCGGTGTAAAGCCCCGCCTGGCGCATGTATTGCCCCGCCACCCAGGAGCTCATCCCCAGGGCGGCGGTAATCTCCTGATTGCTCTTCTTTTCGAACTGCATGATCTTTACATGCTGCATCAGCCGGAACTGGCGCAGCAGCATGGCCAGAATCATGATCCGCTTCTCCCCGTTTTGCAGCAGGTTCCGCAGGATGGTAAAGGCCTTGCCATCCTGCCCGGCGATGACCGCCTCCACCATGTCGAACACCTTGCTCTCCATGGAGGGGGTGGCCAGCTGTTTTACGTCCTCCGGATTGATCCGAGCCTCCTCCGGATGGTAAGCAGCGATCTTGGCAATCTCCCCCCGCAGCTGGTTTAAATCATTGCCCACGGTAAAGACCAGGAAATCCGCCGTCCGGGCGTCACATTCCCGTCCCAGGGCGTGGAACTCATTGGTGACGAAGCCCGTCAGCTCCCGATCCGTCAGAGCTTTGAATTCCACCACGCCACCCATTTTCGCAATGACGTTCTTAATCTTCTTCTGCTTCACCGGTTGAACGCAGTAAAACAGCAGAATGGCCGTAGGGGGCACATGGGGCAGATATTCCAGCAACTTCTCCTCCGCCTCCCCCCGGCCCACGATGGCAGGGAAATCCCGCAGCAGAATCAGCCGCTGATCCGCCATAAAGGGCAGGGTCTCCGCCGCGGCGATGATCTCCGCCGTCTCCGGGGCGGTCATCCGATTCTCGTTCAGATCCTCCAGCCCCTCCGGCAAAATCGCCTTCCGCAGGGCCTGTAGGGCGCTTTCCTTGAGGTATTCCTCCGGCCCCTCGAAGAGCAACACCGGGGGCAGCTGCTTTTGCGCCAGCAGCCGGGCAAATTCCTGATGGTTCACCTCAATCTCCTTCTATAAACAGGGGGATATCCAACAGCTTGGCCCTCGCCGTTTCTCTGGCCCTTTACTCTCCCTTTTCTTCCCCCGCCAGATAGGTCTCGATGGTATATCCCTGGTCCAGAAACCGCAGGATCAGCATGCCCTGCCGTGCGGTGGAGAAGAGCGCCGTCTCCGGGCCTAATCTCTCCTGATACTGCCCGTGCCGCTCCACCTCCCCGGTGGACAGCAGGGCCGCCTGGGGCGCCACCGCCGCCAGGAACTCCTCGGAAGAGGAATGGGCGGAACCGTGATGGGGCGCCTTCAGCACATCTGCCGGGGCTGCGGCGTACATCTCGTACTTTCCGTCCAGATCCCCGGTCTGCAGCAGGGTGGTTCCCCGGATATCGATCCGCGCCACCAGGGAGGATTCATTGGCGTCCTGCCCCGGCCGGGTCATGCCCGCCTCCGGCCACAGGATTTCCATCTCCCCAGAGGGCAGGGGCAAAGTATCCCCCGCCGCCAGATGCCGAATCTCCGTCCCCTCCGCCTGCAATTCTTCCAACAGCAGCATCACGTTAGGATGGATGTCCGCCTGCTCCGCCCCCTCCGGCAGATAGATGACCCGGATGGGAATATGATCCTCCCGCAGGGCCTGGAGACCATACACATGGTCGGAATGTAGATGGGTCAGAATTACCCCCGTGGGGGTCAGCCGCTGGCGGTGCAGATAATCGCTGAGAACCCCGTCCTCATATCCCGCGTCCATTACCAAGGCCGTGCCCTCATCCCACAGCAGGGCCGCGTCCGCGTCCCCGACGCTGAACTGGAGGTACTCCGCCCCGTGGTGAGGCCAGGGGATCAGGGACAGCACCAACACCGCCGCCCCCGTCAGGGTCAGGGTCCTCCGGGATTTCCCGCTCCACCGGGCCAGCTGCAACAGCCCCCAGCCAAGGAGAACGACTCCCAGGGCGGAAAGCAGGTTCGGCGCCTTGGTCCACAGGGTCACCCCCGGCAGCTGCCCCAGCAGGCGCACCGCCGCCAGCAACGCAGAGGTGGCCCCTTGCCCCAGGGCGCACACCGCCTGGGAGACCCCCGGCAGGGGCAGGGTCAGCAGCGCCAGCCAATAGAGCCCAATCAGCACGGTAGAGAAGGCCAGCACCGGGACATTCAGGATCAACCCCAACAGGGGCAGCTCCTGGAAGGCCGTCAGCTCCGGCAGCAGCACACCGATCTGGGCCCCCACCCCTGCGCTGAGCCCCAGCCATCCCCGCTTCAGCAGGGCGTTTTTCGGATTCAGCAGGCCGTCCAGATAGGGCGTCACCAGGGCCAGGCCCAGCACCGCCCCGAAGGACAGCTGGAAGGAAAGCCCCGTCAGCTGGGCGGGGGAAAGCAACAGCATGGCGATCCATGCCGCGGACAGCAGATGCAGCAGGCTCCGGGGCCGGGCCAGCATCCGTCCTCGTCGGGCCAGGAGCAGCAGCAGGGAGGCCCTCAGCACGGGCTGGGCCCCACCGCACAGCAGCACATAAGCCCCCAGGATTAACCCATAAAGTCCCAGCCGCACCCTCTGGGGCAGCCGCAGCAGCCGGAACAGCAGCCCCAGCGCCCCGATCAGCACCCCGACATGGAACCCGCTGACCGCCAGAATGTGGGCGATACCCAGCCGGGAGAAGGCGGTCCGATCCTCCCGGGGCAGATAAGTCCGATTCCCCAGCAGCATGGCCGCCGCGTATCCGCCGGCCTCCTCCCCCAGGGGGGACTGAATCAGCGCCTCCGTCCACCGATGGCGTAAATTAGCGAAAAAGCCCTTCAGGGAAAAGCTCTCCGGTGCCTGAATCGTCAGCTCTCCCATACCATACGTGCCGACGGTGATCCCCCGGCGCAGCAATTCCTCCCGGAAGTCATATCCCCCGGGATTGGAGGGGCCAGAGGGATGATAAACCCGGCCGGCGAAAGAAACCTGCACCCCCGGGGTCAGGCTCTCCGGCAAAGTATCTGTATAAAAGCTCCAATAGGCCCCGGCCCCCAGGGGCACCCCATCCAGGGTGACCCGGGTCAGGGAAGTCCGCACCTGCTGATTCGCCCGGTGCTCCACCTCCTCCGCCACGATGCCGGAGATCACATAATCCCCCTCCGGGGGCAGCTCCGGATGATATCCGAAGTATCCCCGCAGGCAGCCCAAGGCCAGGAACAGGGCCAGCAAGGCGCAGAAGCGGCCCTTCTCCCGCAGCAGCAGGCAGGCCTCTAAGGCCAGCAACAGCCCCACGGCTCCGTAGATCCAGCTGTCGGCGATTCTCCCCAGCAGGATGCCTCCCGCCAAGCTCACCGCCAGGGGCGGCAGCAGCCAGCCCCGCAGCCGGGCCGTCACAGGGCGTATACCTGGCCACGCTGGGCGATCTTCACCCCCGGGAAGACCTCCCGGGCTTCCTTCAGCAGCAGCTCCGGGGCGTAGACCGGGTTCAGGTGGGTCAGGATCAGCTCCTTGGCCTCCGCCTCCCGGGCCAGCTCCGCCGCCAGCCGGGCGGAGAGATGGGGCTTTGTCTCCCCCCAGTCCGCCTGGGGAAAGAGGCCATCCGCCAGCAGCAGATCGCAGCCCCGATAGAATTCCGCCAAGCCCGGCAGGGTATTGGTGTCCCCGGTGTACCCCAGGGTCTTTTCTTCCGCCGTCACACGGTATCCCACCCCGGGTACGGGATGGCGGGCAGGCCCAACCTGGACGCGAACCTCCCCCAGGGCCAGCTCGTCCCCAGGAGCTACGGTCCGCAGCTGGAAGCAATCCGCCTCCGCCACGATTTTCCGAAGGGCGGAATTTTCATCCGCCGGGCCATAGACCGGCAGCGCCCGCCCTGCGGCCTGCAGCCGATAGATCAGGGGCAGCAGATCCGAGGTGTGGTCAAAATGCCAGTGGGATAGGAACAGGGCGTCCAGCTCCTCCGGCGGAAAGATTTCCGTCAGCCGGGCCAGCACCCCCGCGCCGAAATCGAACTGCAGATATTTCTCCCCCGCCTCCAGAAAGTACCCAGAGGTGGCCCCGCCGGAGGCGGGATAGGGGCCATTGATTCCCAGCAGATGTAAACGCATCGGGCTCACAGCTCCTTTACTTCGCCGCCGTTGTCCTGGAAAACCCGGGCCATTAGCGCCAGGGCGGATTGCACTTCCTCGTTCCCCTCTGAACGGATCCACAGCCCCGGGCAGGTCCGCCGCTCCGACAGGCAATCATTCAAGGCGTCCAAGTTCATGCCGTAGTATTCCGGCAAGCCCAGCAGCTTCTTCAGTGCGGCGTGAGCCTCCTGCCGGGTTTCATAGTCCGAGCCAAACAAACAGATGGTTTCCATTTTGTATCAAATTCCTCTCCCTGTTCTTACAGAAAACGCGATCATATATCCGGCGAAGGCGCTCTCCACCGTGATGACCCGAGTGTCCATCGTCCGAAGCAGCCGCAGCAGGGGCACATCCACCCCCATGGAGGCCAGATACTGATACAGCAGCACCCCCATCAGCAGCGCCGCCGGGATCCACAGCAGATGAGCAAAGGGCTCCCGCAGCCGGGTGGCCCCCGCCAGGGGCAGCAGCAGCCCCAGCATGACCCCAAGCAGCGCCCCCAGGGCCAGGCTGCCGAAGAAGGCCCCCAGGGCGGAGAACAGCGGCATTCCCAGGCACAGCAGCAGCGCCATGGCCAGGGGCAGCGCCAGCACCATCAGCTTTCGCAGGAACATGCTTCCCTCAACTCCTTCAGCGTTTTTTCATCCTCCCGGCTCAGCTGGGCTTTCTCCAACAGGTCCGGCCGGAAGCGCAAGGTGGCCCGCAAGCTCTCCCGCCGGCGCCAGGCTTGTATTTTGGCGTGATCCCCGTTCAGCAGCACCTCTGGCACCTGCCGTCCCTGCCATTCCCGGGGCCGGGTATACTGGGGGTATTCCAGCAGCCCGTCGGAGAAGGATTCCTCCTCCGGACTCTCCGCGCTACCCAGCACTCCGGGGATGAACCGGGCCACGCAGTCCGTCAGCACCATGGCCGCCAGCTCGCCCCCGGTGAGGATATAGTCCCCGATGCTGATCTCCTCGTCCACGCAGGCGTCCAGAGCCCGCTGGTCCACCCCCTCGTAATGGCCGCAGAGGAGAATCAGCTCCTGCTCCTGGGCCAGGGCTCGTGCCTTGGCGGTGGTCAGGGTAGCGCCCCGGGGACCCAAGTAGATCCGCCGGCCCTGGAAATGCTCCCCCATGGCGAAGGCCATGGCGTCGTGAATGGGCTGGGCCAGCATCACCATGCCCGCCCCGCCGCCGAAGGGATAATCGTCCGTGTTCTTGTGCTTCCGGTCCGAGAAGGGGCGAATGTCGATGACGGAGACCTCGATCAATCCCTGGTCGATGGCCCGGCCTAAAATGCTGGCGGACAGCACGCTTTCGAACATTTCGGGGAAGATGGTCAGGATTTTAATCTTCAAACACGGCCACCTCTTCTAATTTCTCCGCCGCCACCTGGATGCGCTGGTTTTCGACATCCACCTGGGGAAAAACGCTCTTCAGCGCCGGGGCCATGAAGGGCCGCTTGCCCCCGAAAACCCAGGTATCCACCGTGCCGTGCTGCAGCACCTCCGTCAGCGTGCCCAACTCCTGGCCCGCCTCGTCCACAGCCTTGCAGCCGATGAGGTCTGCGATGTACACCGCGCCCTCCTCCAGGGGGGCGGCGTGGGCCCGGTCGATGTAAAGCTTCGTCCCCCGCAGCCGCTCCACGTCCTCCGGGGATTGGCAATCTCCCAGCACCGCGTAGACAAATCCTTCGTGGATTCGGTGCAGGTCCAGCTTCAGGGGGAGATAAGCCCCCTTCTCCTGGCGGTAGAGGGTCTGCCAGGTTTCAAAGAGGGAGATGTCCGCCGCGTAGGGCTTGATTTTGCATTCTCCCCGCAGACCCTGGGGCTTCAGCACCTCGCCGATCATTAAATATTCTGTCATATTTCCTCGTTCAATGGTAAAAATAGTAGCATCCGTGCGAAGGGATGTTTCAATCCGGGGCCCTTGGAAGATGTCGGCACTTAGGCTGTGCCGAGGGTTTGCCCGAAGGCAGAGCCTTTGTGCCGCTACGTCTGGAACGGAGGCGCGAGCCGTGCCCCGGAGGGAAACTCCCGCGCGCACCTTCGCGACGACTGCGAGAATGAGAAAAGCGGAATCCGCTTGGATCCGCGGATTCCGCTTTTGTGATTTATTGGATTTCGACAAAAACGGGCTTGGCGTTTTTCGCTGTGGCCGCTTTGATCACCGTGCGGATCGCTCTGGCGATACGGCCCTGCTTGCCGATAACCTTTCCCATGTCGTCCTCCGCGACGTGCAGCTCGAGGATGATGGCCTCCGGGCCTTCCGTCTCGGTGACAGTCACCTGTTCAGGGTGTTCGACCAGGGATTGCGCCACAAATGTTAGCAATTCTTGCATGGAGACATCCTTTCTGCCAGGCGGCTATCCGAAGGAAGGACCGGAGTCCTTATTTCTCCTCGATAGCGCCGGTCTTCTTCAGCAGAATGCGAACAGTGTCCGTGGGCTGCGCGCCAACGCCCAGCCAATACTTGGCGCGATCGTTGTCCACCTTGATCTCGGCGGGCTTGGTCATGGGATTGTAGTAGCCGATCTCCTCGATGAAACGGCCATCCCGGGGGCTGCGGATGTCAGCCACCACCACGCGATAGAAAGGCTTTTTCTTCATGCCCATTCTCTTCAGACGAATCTTCACTGCCATTGGTTGTGTTCCTCCTCATGGAATAAATTAATAATATATGATGGAAATCACGTATGTAGGATGCATTACATTCTGTCTGCCCAGCACCCACAGGGGGCCGTGGGGCGAAGCCCCACCCCTAATACTTCCCCTTTCCCCCATCTGGGGGAAAAGGGGGCAGGGGGTAAAGGGGGTCCCCTACGCTGGGACAATACTACTTACATACATGAGACCACTCAATCAAAAAATGATCCTCACTGGAACCTCATTCGCCCCAGTCTCCCCTTTTTCCCCTTCATATTCATCATCTGCTTCATCATCTGCTGCGCCTGCTCAAATTGACGAATCAGCTGATTCACATCCTGCACCGTGGTGCCGGAGCCCGCCGCGATCCGCTTCCTACGGGAAGCGTTCAGCAGGGAAGGATCCCGCCGCTCGGCCGGCGTCATGGAGCGAATGATGGCCTCGGGCTTCTTCATGGCGTTCTCGTCGATATCGATGTCCTTCCCGCTCATGCCGGGCAGCATGTTGATCATGCTCTTGAGGCCGATCTTCTTCACGCTCTGCATCTGCTCCAGGAAGTCCTCCAGGGTCAGCTTGTTGCTCAGCCCCTTGCGGGCGAACTTCTCCGCGTCGTGATCGTCGAAGGCTTCCACCGCCTTGTCGATCAGGGTCAGCATATCGCCCATGCCCAGGATGCGGCTAGCCATTCGGTCCGGATGGAAGGGCTCGATATCCGTCAGCTTTTCGCCGGTGCCACTGAACTTGATGGGCTTCCCCGTCACCGCCTTGATGCTCAGGGCCGCGCCGCCGCGAGTGTCACCGTCCAGCTTGGTCAGGATGACGCCGGTAACATCCAGCTTTTCATCGAAGGCCTTGGCCACGTTCACCGCGTCCTGACCTGTCATGGCGTCCACCGTCAGCAGGATCTCGGAGGGATGCACCGTATCCCGGATGCGCTCCAGCTCGTCCATCAGGGCTTCGTCGATATGCAGCCGGCCGGCGGTATCGATAATCAGCACGTCCCGGCCGTAATACCGGGCGTTCTCGATGGCTTCCTTTGCCGTCTGTACGGGATCCTGCGTCCCCTTTTCGAACACAGGCACACCCACCTGCTGGCCCACCACCTGCAACTGCTTGATGGCGGCGGGGCGGTAGATATCGCAGGCGGCCAGCATGGGCTTTTTCCCCTGCTTGATCAGGTACCCCGCCAGCTTGGCACACATGGTGGTTTTACCGGCACCCTGCAGGCCGCAGAGCATGAACACCGTCGGCACGGAAGAGGACCAGACCAGCCGGGCGTTGGTGGAGCCCATCAGCTCGGTCATCTCTTCCTGAACGATCTTGATCACCTGCTGGGAGGGCGTCAGGGAGGAAAGCACCTCCTGGCCCACGCAGCGCTCGGTCACCTTCTTGATGAAATCCTTGGCGACGGCGTAATTCACGTCCGCCTCCAGCAGGGCCATCCGCACCTCGCGCATGCCTTCCTTCACGGCCGCCTCGGTCAGCTTGCCCTTGCCTGTCATCTTCCGCAGGGCGCCCTGCAGCTTTTCACTCAAGCCCTCAAAGGCCATTTTCTTCCTCCTGATCCAGGGAGAGCAGATCCTCAATCACCCGCTCCGCCCGGGCATAATCCCGCCCCCGCAGGGACAAAAGCGCTTCGTTCAATCCTTCTTCCATCCGCTGGAAGCGGCGGGCCACCCCCAGGGCGGCTTCCATCTCTATCAGCTTTTGGGAGGCACGGTTCAGCGTCTCGTGGGCCGCCTGGCGGGAGACGCCCATTTCCTCAGCAATCTCCCCCAGGGAAAAATCCTCCTCGCAGTGCAGCGAAAGGATCCGGCGCTGATTCTCCGTCAGCAGCCCGCCGTAAAACGCAGCCAGGAAGGCCAAATCCACCTTCCGCTCCAGATCCTCCTGCGCCACCGGGCTCCGCCTCCTCTATCAAGGCAAAAACCCTGACAGCAGCCTATTATACTCAATTCAGGCGCGCTGTCAAGGTTTTTCCCTTGACAAATATAAATCTGTTGAAAGTATTTTAACCCGGTTTTACCAGGCGGTGCCTTCCGCCGGCGCCATGATCCAGGGATTCTCCAGGGAGCCATCGCCCCCCGTCACGGTCATCTGACTCAGATCCACGATCACCGCCGGGCGAACGCCCTTCTGCACATCTCCCATGCCGCTCCAGCTCAGGTGTCCATTCCCCCCGACAATGCCGGCCATGTAATATCCCAGCCGCATCTTGCTGCACCAATAGGGGGAGGAGTTACCATATTGCGCAAACTGGAACAGCTTGTTGCCCTTCTTGTTGGACCAATCCTCGTAGAGCACCTTTGCCTTGGCGTAGGGCGTGCCATAGGCTTTGCGATATTTTGCCGCCTTAACCGCTACTTCCCCCTCCTGCTCTACCGTGTTGCCGGATTTGGTGTGGGGGAAGCCGTAATCCGTGTTCATCAGGTCCGCATAGTCCATGATCCAGAATTTATCCCCATTGTGGAGCACGATGGCTGCGGAGAAATCCTGATCCTGCAGGATGGTCGCTTCCATTTCGCTGTTGACCCAGGCATACAGGTCCGTCTCCTCGAAGCTCTGCAGGTTCTTATAGCTGAACTTGTGATTCTTCGCGTCGTTATAATTGTCCACCAGGATCATCTGGTGATTGTCGATCAGGTATTCCGTAATCAAGGTCGCCTGATCCCCCTCCCGGTTCAGCACTCGCCAGGTCAGGGGCGCCACAGTGCCATCCTCCTCGTAGGGATAGGACCCCAGGATCAGGTATTGATATTCCAAATCCTTGTCGAACCCCCGAATCTGGGAAATATCCGCCGCCAGGGCGCTCCCCGCCAGGCAAGCCAAGACCAACAACAGGGCCAGAATCTTTTTCATCTTCGTTGCTCCTCCCGCTGGAAAATAGGTTAGAAATTTTTAGTCAAATCATACCGCGCATAAAACTCATCCCGATAATCCAAAAGCCGATCCTCGGCAATCGCCTGCCGAATCTCCTCCATCATATGCAGCAGGAACCGCAGATTATGGATGGAGGCCAGCCGCCCGCCTGTAATCTCCTTGGCATTGAACAGATGCCGAATATACGCCCGGGAGAAATGGGTGCAGGCATAGCAGTCGCATGCCTCGTCCAGGGGCCCGAAATCATGGCTGTACTTCCCGTTTTTGATCACCACCCGGCCCTTGCTGGTAAAGACGGAGCCGTTCCGAGCGATGCGGGTGGCCAGCACGCAGTCGAACATATCCACCCCCCGCAGCACGCCCTCGATCAGGCAATCCGGGCTGCCCACGCCCATCAGATACCGGGGCTTGTTTTCCGGCATGAAGGGTCGAATCTTGTCCAGCATCTCGTACATCACGGGCTTGGGTTCCCCTACGCTGAGCCCGCCGATGCCGTAGCCGATGAAGTCCATGTCCGCCAGGGTCTTGGCGCTCTCGATCCGTAGATCCTCATAGAAAGCCCCCTGCACGATACCGAACAGAGCCTGATCCTCCCGGGAGTGGTGCTCCTTGCACCGCGCTGCCCACCGGTGGGTCCGCTCCATAGCCTCCTTCGCCGTCTTGTAATCACAGGGATAGGGGGAGCATACGTCAAAGGCCATGGCAATGTCCGAGCCCAGGGCCTGCTGGATGTCCATGGAAACCTCGGGAGAAATAAACTTCCGGCTGCCGTCCAGATGGCTCTGGAAGGTCACCCCCTCCTCCTTGATCTTCCGGATGCCCGCCAGGGAAAACACCTGGAATCCGCCGCTGTCCGTCAGGATGGGCTTATGCCAGTCCATAAACTGGTGCAGACCCCCCGCCTCCCGGATCAGCTCCTCCCCGGGCCGCAGGTGCAGATGATAGGTGTTGGAAAGCAGGATCTGGGTCCCGATCTCCTCCATTTCCCGGCTGGTCATGGCCTTGACGCAGGCCGAAGTCCCTACCGGCATATAGATCGGCGTCTGGATGTCCCCATGGGGAGTATGCAAAACCCCCAACCGGGCCCCCGACTGCTTGCAAACATGGGTTACTTCATACGAAAAGTTAGGATTACTCACTTTGCTAATTTCCTTTTTCTGATCTTTCCGGAATTACTATCCGTATTTCCGAAGGCCTTCTATCCTCGTTTTCCCAGGGCCGTTGGGGGCGGAGCCCCCAACCCAAAAATTCTCCCCTTCCCCCACCGCACGGGGTTTTTCGCTCCATAAAGGAACTGTCCGGTGGACAGTTCGGAGCGAAAAACGGGCGGCAGCCCTGGGCGACAAGGGGGCAGGGGGTAAAGGGGTCCCCCTACTCCGCTGAAGCTTCATCCTCTTGAAGATAAAGCTTCCCATTATACCCCTTCATACTCATAATCACCTGATCCCGCAGATGAATCTCATGAGGCTTCTCCGGCTCCTCCGTATCCTCCGGCACCACCAGCAGATCCCCATACAAGCTCCATGCGCTTCCCTCCGGCATGGAGAAAAACCGCATCACCTTCCGCGTGGTGGGGTGCACAAAGCTCAGCTTATACCCCCACAGGGCGATCTGCTGCCCGCGGATCCCCCCGCCGTATTTGTTATCCCCCCACAGGGGCGCCCCCGCGTGGCTCATCTGGGCCCGAATCTGGTGCTTCCGCCCGGTCTCCAGGCGAATGGCGCATAGGCTGGTGCCCTCCCGCCGAGCCAGGCATCTTCCATTCAACACCGCCAGCTGGCTGCCCTTCTGGTCCGCCTCGCAGACCGCCACCTTGTTCTGAATCGGATCCTTCCACAGATAATCCGTCAGGGTGAAGGTATCCTCCATCTCCCCTACGGCGATGCAAAGATATTCCCGGCCCATCTCGTGCTGGCGCATCTGCTCGGACAGCCGGGCCGCAGCCTTGCTGGTCCGGGCGAAAACCATCAGCCCGCCCACGGGCCGATCCAACCGGTGCACCAATCCCAGATACACATTTCCCGGCTTGTTGTATTCCTCCCGGATGTATTCCTTCAGCAGGGTCAGGATGTCCGTATCCTTGGTGTCATCCGCCTGGGACAGCATGTTGGGGGGCTTCACGGCCACCAGCACATGATTGTCTTCGTACAGCACGTCAGGCATCGCCATACCTCCACCGCCCGCTGGCGCCGCAGGGCAGCACCCCGCCGGTAGTCACCGGCAGGCACAGCTCCTGGCTGTCAATGGTTCCGCCGAAGCAGCTCCGTACGCATTTTTCCATCATGTTGCTCAACACGCTGGCCTGGAAGCCCGTGGTGTAGCTGTTGATGAGGAAGAACAGGGGGTTCGGACTCAGGGCCTGGCTGCTGGTCTCCACCAGGTTGTATAGCTCGTTTTCCAGCTTCCATACCTCGCCGGAGGGCCCCCGGCCATAGCTGGGGGGATCCATCAGGATGCCATCGTAATGATTTCCCCGGCGAATCTCCCGTTGCACAAACCGCAGCGCGTCCTCCACGATCCATCGGCAGCTGGTCTCCGGCAGCCGGGACAGCTCCCGGTTTTCCTTCGCCCATTGCACCATGCCCTTGGCCGCGTCCACATGGGTCACATGGGCCCCCGCCGCCGCGCAGGCCAGGGTGGCTCCGCCGGTGTATCCGAACAGGTTCAGCACCCGGATCTCCTGCCTTCCGCTCTCCCGGATCAGCTTCGCCATCCATTGCCAGTTGGCCCCCTGCTCCGGAAACAACCCCGTATGCTTGAAGCCCGTGGGCCGAACATAGAATCGCAGTCCCTCATGGCTCACCGTCCATCTTTCCGGCAGGCTCCGGCGGAATTCCCATTGCCCGCCGCCCTTTTCGCTGCGGTGATAGATGGCGTCCGCCTTCTGCCACAGGGCAGGCTCCGCCTTGGGCCAGATGGTCTGGGGGTCCGGCCGCCGAAGAATGACTTCTCCCCAGCGCTCCAGCTTCTCCCCATCCCCGGTGTCCAGCACCTCATAATCCTTCCAGGAATCACATAAAAACATGCTTTGACCTTTCTTATTCCTCCGCAAACAACGGCAGCATATCCAGATGCATGTCAATCAGATGATTCACCACATCCATGCAATACAGCCGATCCAGCCCGCTCAGCGCCGGATCCATCTCCACGCACTCCCGCAGGGCCTCCCGGTCCCCCATGGCCGCCCGGGCCGCCAGCCGGTTGGCTTCGTCAATCTCCGCCATGACTTCCGCCAGGGCCGGGGTCACCCGGTATCCCTGGGGAACCATCTCCCCTGTTTGAACCCGCAAGGAGGTTTCCACCATGGCTTCCGGCGGCAGCTGGGGCATGTCTCCCCCGTTCCGATGAGCCACCGCAGGCAGAATCGCGTCCTCTCCCCGCAGCAGGGCCAGCGCCACCCGCATGGGCCGCACCGGCGGCACCCGGGACAGCAGCAGCAGCTGGGCCATAGCCCCTTCCGTGGCGTCCGCCCCCTGGTCCCGTACCGTGTTCATGTACAGGATGCGCTCCTTGCGCTTTTCCACCGTCTCGCCGAATTCCGGCTTTTCCTCCGGAATATAGTCCGGCTGGGCCGGCAGGAACTCCGCATGGTCCGTCACATCCCCGACGGCGATGGCGTCCCACCAGTCCAGCCACCGCTTGGTCAGCTGGCCCAGCTCGTTTTCCCGCGCCGCCTTCTTCAGCCGGGGCAGCCAGTCCTTGCCGCTTTCCCGGTCCACTAATTTCATCAGGAAGCTGAACCCCGGTAGTCCCGCAATCTCCCAGTCCAGGTCGCTTTCCTTCGCCTGCAGCCGACGGGTCAGGGTGTCCAGCCCGTTGGCCCCCTTCAGGGGCGTCCGGCCGATGCCGTAACACCGGAACCCCCGGCGCAGGAAGATCTCCGTCGTCCGGGCGATGGGCTGCCCCAGGTTGATCACCAGGGTTTCTGGGCAGGCCTCCTCCATGGCGTCGCATAACTCCAACACTGCCTGGCCCGCCCGCAGAGTATGCAGCAGGCCCTCGATGCCGCCGTTGACCCGGGCCTGGTCCGTCAGCCCCGGATCCTCCGGATCCTGCTCGTTGCCGCTCTCCAGCGCCGCCCGGTCCATAAAGAAGCGGCTGGCCGCCTGGGGGTCTCCCGCGTAAACCACGCAGTCCGCCCCTCGCAGGGCCTCCTCCCGATCCCCGTTGGCGGAAATTCGCCCGCCCAGCTTTGCCTTCTTCAAAATCGCTTCGCCGTATCCGGTCAGCAGCTCCGCCATGGCCGGATTCTTTTCCTCCAGGACGATCTCCGCCTCCCGCTCCTTCCCGGCGAAAAGAAGGTCGGTTAAAAGGGTGGGCAGGAGCATCGCGATGTCCTGCCCAATCAATGTAAATTTCATGCTTAACCTTTATGTCGCCTGTTCTCCCGCAAAGCTGCGTTCTCCGAAGGAGTCCGCGCCTCTGCTTTCGGACCCCCAAAGGGCAGTTGGGGCGAAGCCCCAACCCAAAATATTCCCCGTCCCCCGCCGCGCGGGGGAAGGGGTGTAGGGGAAGAGGGGCCCTCCCCTTTATGCTTTCCGAATCGCCAAGATCGCCTTGCGACCATTTATATCCCATTCCTTGCAAGCCTCGTACCCTGCGCCGTCCTTCCGCTCCAGGGTCACCGCCAGGGTGCCCTTCTGGATCATCTCTGCGCTCTGGGCGATGGCTTCCGCCAGGGTGTCGTCCGCGGCGAAGGCAATCTCGATCCGGTCCGTCACCTCGAAGCCCGCTTCCTTCCGCATGGTCTGCACCTTGGAGATTACCTCCCGGGCGTATCCCTCCCGGATCAGTTCCTCATTCAGGTTGGTGTCCAGCACCACCGTCACTCCGTGATCCTCCAGGGCGGTGAAGCCCGGCTTCTGGGCCGGGGAGGTCAGTACATCATCCTTCCCCAGGGTCACGGTAGTGCCTTCGATGTCGAAGGAAACCTCCTCGCCCCGGTCAAAGGCGTCCACCACGTCGTTGCCGTCCAAGGTGGCCAGATGCTGGCCGATCTTCCCCAGCAGCTTGCCGTATTTCGGCCCCAGGGTCCGCATCTGCGGCTTCAGCTGATAGGTGGTAAAGGCCCGGGCGTCCTCGGTAAAGATGACCTGCTTTACGTTCAGCTCGTCCTCGCACAGGGCCTGATAGGTCTCGTCGAAGGCCGCGCCCTTGACGTACAGGTTTTGCAGCGGCTGGCGCACCTTCAGGTTCGCCGCGTTCCGGCAGGCCAGCCCCAGCTGGATCACTTCCCGCAGGGCCGCCATCTGCTTTTCCATGTCCGCGTCGATCATGGCCGGATCCGCCACCGGGAAATCGCACAGATGTACGCTCTCCGGCGCGCCGGGGATGTTGTTCACCACCAGGTTCTGATAGATCTCCTCGCTCAGGAAGGGGATGAAGGGCGCGCTGACCTTCGCCAGGGTCACCAGCACATGGTACAGGGTGGCAAAGGCCGCTTCCTTCTCGCCGGCCATGCCCTTGCCCCAGAACCGTTCCCGGCCCCGGCGGACGTACCAGTTGCTCAGGTCGTCCACGAAGGCGGCGATGGCGTTGGCGGGCTCCGTCACCCGGTAATTGCTCAGATCATCGTCCACCCGGGCGATGAGGCTGTTCAGCCGGCTCAGGATCCATTTGTCCATCAGGGTCAGCTCCACCTTGTCCAGGGGATGGGCCAGAGGGTCGAAGCCGTCGATCTGGGCGTACATGGTGAAGAAGCCATAGGTGTTCTGCAGCGTGGCCAGGAATTTCCGGATGCCCTCCTGCACAGCCTCCTCCGAGAACCGCTTGGGCAGCCAGGGGGCGGAGGTGGTGCAGAAATACCACCGCAGCGCGTCCGCGCCGAACTTATCCAGCATGGCGAAGGGATCCACCACGTTGCCCAGATGCTTGGACATCTTCCGGCCTTCCGCGTCCTGCACATGGCCCATGACGATGCAGTTCTTGAAGGGCGCCCGGTCAAACAGCACGGTGCTGATAGCCTCCAGGGTATAGAACCAGCCCCGGGTCTGGTCCACGGCTTCGCTGATGAAATCCGCCGGGAAGTGGGATTCGAATTCTTCCTTGTGTTCGAAGGGATAGTGCCACTGGGCGAAGGGCATGCTGCCGGAGTCGTACCAGCAGTCGATAACCTCCTTCACCCGGTGCATCTCGCCGCCGCATTCCGGGCAGCGCAGGGTCACCGCGTCGATGAAGGGGCGATGCAGCTCGATATCCTCTCCGGGATCCTGCACCGCCATCTCCCGCAGCTCCGCCCGGCTGCCGATGACGTGCATATGGCCGCAGTCGCACTTCCACACGGGCAGGGGCGTTCCCCAGTACCGCTCCCGGCTCAGGCCCCAGTCGATGACGTTCTCCAGGAAGTTGCCCATCCGGCCTTCCTTGATGTTGTCCGGCAGCCAGTTCACCGTCCGGTTGTTGCGCACCAGGTTGTCCCGCACCGCGGTCATCTTGATGAACCAGGTGGGCCGGGCGTAGTACAGCAGGGGCGTGTCGCACCGCCAGCAGAAGGGATAATCATGGGCGAAGGGCACGCCGGCAAACAGCAGCCCCTTCTCCTTCAGGTCCTGCAGGATCAGCGGGTCCGCCTCCTTGACGAACTTGCCGGCCCAGGTGGTACCTTCCACAAATTTACCCTGGGTGTCCACCAGGTTGACGAAGGGCAGGCCGTTCTCCCGGCACACCCGGTTGTCGTCCTCGCCGTAGGCCGGGGCGATATGCACGATGCCCGTGCCGTCCTCCATGGTGACGTAGTTGTCGCACACCACGAACCAGGCCTTTTTATCCGGCTCCTGGAAGCGGTACAGGGGTTCATATTCCATGCCCCGCAGGCTCTCCCCAGGGAATTCATCCAGCATCTGGACTTCCTTGTCCTCGAACACCCGTTCCACCAGGGCCTTGGCCATGATGTAGGTTTGGCCCTCTACGGTGAATTTGCAATAGGTGTCCGTGGGATTGACGCACAGGGCCAGATTGCTGGGCAGCGTCCAGGGCGTGGTGGTCCAGGCCAGCAGATACGTATCCTTCTCCCCCTTCACCGGGAAGCGCACGTAGGCGGAGACCTCCTTTACGTTCTTGTATCCCTGAGCCACCTCGTGGGAGGACAGGGCCGTGCCGCAGCGGGGGCAGTAGGGCACGATCTTGTGGCCCTGATACAGCAGCCCCTTCTCCCAGATCTGCTTCAGGCTCCACCATTCGCTCTCGATGTAGTTGTTTTCATAGGTGATGTAGGGATGCTCCATGTCCGCCCAATAGGCCACCTGGTCGGACATCTTCTCCCATTCGTGCAGATATTTCCACACGCTCTTCTTGCATTCCGCGATGAAGGGTTCGATGCCGTATTCCTCGATCTGAGGCTTGCCGTCCAGGCCCAGGGTCTTCTCCACCTCCAGCTCTACCGGCAGGCCATGGGTATCCCATCCGGCGATGCGCAGGGCGCTCTTGCCCTTCATGGTCTGGAACCGGGGGAACAGATCCTTGATGACCCGGGTCTCGATGTGTCCGATGTGGGGCTTGCCGTTGGCCGTGGGCGGCCCGTCAAAGAAGGTGAACTGGGGATTCCCATCCCGCAGATGGAAGGACTTCCGGATGATGTCCTTCTCCTTCCAAAACTTGGTAACCTCCTGCTCCCGGGCCACAAAATTCATGTCCGTCGAAACTTTATTGTACATCGCAATCACGCTCCTTATCATCCATAACTGACTCTATTCGCAAAATGCGTTTCCCCTCGCAACATTCATCGCTGGGAAAGCTTTCTTTCTTCGCTAAACGTTTCCCCAGCAGGGGCATGGGGGCGGAGCCCCCATAACTAACTATCCCCCGTCCCCCGCGCACGGGGTTTTTCGCTCCATTAAGCAACTGTCCAGTGGACAGTTCGGAGCGAAAAACGGGCGGCAGCCCCGGGCAAAAGGGGTGCAGGGGAAGAGGGCACCCGCCCGCAGCAATTAAAGCTTGCCAGCTTTATATCTCTCTTCCGCCTCCGCCATAATCTTCTCCGTCGCGCTAACGCCGCAGCGGGAAGCCCCAGCCTCCCGCGCCGCCAGCACCGTATCCAGATCCCGGATCCCGCCGGAACCCTTCACCCGCACCTTGGCGGAAACATTGGCCCGCATCAGCTTCAGATCCTCAATCGCGCATCCGGCGGAGCCGTACCCTGTGCTGGTTTTGACGAAGTCCGCCCCCGCCTGCTCGCTCAGATGGCAGGCGGTGACCTTCTCCTCCTCCGTCAGATAGCAGGTTTCCAGAATCACCTTCACGATGGCGCCCGCCTCGTGAGCCGCGTTGGCGATAATGCGAATCTCGTTCCCCACGTAGTCATAGTCCCCGGCCTTCAGCTTGCCGATGTTGATGACCATGTCCAGCTCCTCGCATCCCTCCGCCAGGGCCAGCTGCGCCTCCGCCAGCTTGATGGCCGTCTCGTGGGCCCCATGGGGGAAGCCGATCACCGTGCAAACCTTGACCTCGCTGCCCTCCAGCATCTCGGCCAATATCGGCACATCGCAGGGCCGGGCACAGACGCTGGCCGTGCCATATTTCAGGGCGATTTCGCACCCGCGGCGAATGTCCTCCTCCGTCAGCCAGGGCTGCAGGGTTGAATGATCCAGCATGGAAGCGATGTCCTTCGGGGTCAGCGCCATAGTCAAGTCTCCTTCCAGCGCGAAAGCGCGCAAAAATACTCAGGAAATACAAACAAGGATTATACCTTGTTTTGCCTTAAATTTGAAGTCTTTCTGAAAAAAAGTTCGGAAAACCGCAGAAGCACCCCCGCGGAGCGGGGGTGCAGAAAGAAATCCCGACCAAAGCGCCCCGCGGAGCGGGGCGCTGATAAAAATCCTGAATAGCTTTCTCCCGCAAAGCAGGGGGAATAGAAACCCATCAATCCAATACGAAAGCAATATCCTCCAAGCTGGCGCTGGTGACGGATCCATCGTCGTCCGAAATCACCTGCTTGATAACCTCTTTCTTCATATCCTGCAGCTCCACCACCCGCTGCTCAATGCTCTCCCCGGCGATCAGCTTGATCACCTCCACATTGCGGGTCTGCCCGATGCGATGGGTCCGGTCCGAGGCCTGGTTCTCCGCCGCCACGTTCCACCAGGGGTCCAGATGAATCACCGTGTCCGCCCCCGTCAGGTTCAGTCCCGTGCCCCCAGCCTTCAGGGAAATCAGGAAGACGTCCGTGCCGCTGCCGTTATTGAAGGAATCCATCATTTCCACCCGGTCCTTGGCCGGGGTGGCGCCGCTGAGGAAATAGGTGGGGATCCCCTGCCGGTTCAGCATCTCCCGCACCCCCTCCAACGCCTTCACGAACTGGGAGAAAATCAGAATCCGGTGGTGGTTCTCCAGATATTCGGGAATCAGGGTCTTCAGCATCTCCATTTTTCCGCTGCCGCCCTGGTATCCCTCCGCGAACATGCCCGGATCCACGCACACCTGCCGCAGCCGCGTCAGATAGGGCAGCAGGTCAAAGGCCTTGCCGCCCTCCTCCAGGGCCTTCCGGGCTTCCTGGCGCATGGCGTCGTATAGCTTCCGCTGGCCGTCGCTCATGTCCGTGGAGAGGATCCGCTCGTATTTGGCGGGCAGATCCTCCAGCACATCCTCCTTTACCCGCCGCAGGATGAAGGGCCCCGCCTTCCGGGCGATGGCTGCGTGCTCCGTGTCCTGGAATTTGCTCAGCTCCTCGAAGTATCCCGGCATGATGAAGTCGAAAATGCTCCACAGGTCGATGACGCTGTTCTCGATGGGCGTGCCTGTCAGGGCGAAGCGATGGCTGGCCTTCAGTTCCTTGACGGATTTGGTCTTCTGGGCGTTGACATTCTTGATGTATTGCGCCTCGTCCAGAATGACGTAATTGAATTCCCCGGTGTATTTGGTAATGTCGTTCCGCAGGGAGTCATAGGAGGTGATGTACACCGCCCGCTCCTTGCCGTCGATGCCGGCGATGATCTCGCTGCGCCGACTGTCCGGCCCATAGATGGCCGCCACCTTCATGGTGCCGTCGAATCGGGCGAACTCGCTCAGCCAGTTGAAAATCAGGCTCTTGGGGCAAACCACCAGGCTGGGCTTCCGGCTGCGGTCGCTTTTCAGCAGGGCGATGACCTGGATGGTCTTGCCCAGGCCCATGTCGTCCGCCAGGATGCCGCCCATGTTGTATTTTGTCAGAATGGAAAGCCACCGGAAGCCCTCCGCTTGATAATCCCGCAGAGGGGATTTCAGCGCTGGCGGGGCGATCTCCGCCTCCTTGAAGGATCGAATCTCCTCGATCATGTCCCGCAGGTATTTGTCCACCCGGCAGCTCCGCTCATGGGAGAAAGCCTTGATGGCGTTGACCATGGAGATGGTCTTCTTCCGGTATAGGTCCTTGGGATCCATCTGGAAATCCTGCACCGTTTCGCCGAAGTCCCGGGCCGCGTCGCTGTCCAGGTCCACAATGCGCTCCCCGTCCAGCAGGATATATTTCCGCTTTTTCCGCAGCCCGGCGATGATCTGCTCCAGCTCCGATTCCGTGAAGTCGCTCTTCTCCAGGAAGACCCGCACCAGGTTGTTTTGATATGTCACCCGGATCACCGGCCGGCCAACGGACTTCAGCTCCTTGTTCTTCAGGCTTTCGGAGAGATAGACGTTGGTCAGGGTTTTCAGCCGGGTAAAGTCCATCTTGAAGAAGGCCAGGACCCGGCTTTCCTCCGCCAGGACCCCCTCCACGAATCCCAGAGTGGCCAGGTAGTTTTCCAGCAGCTCCACCTTCACCCGGTCGATGCGGTCCAGCTTCTCCGGGGCGATCTCCTTCTCGTCCCGCAGCACCACCGTCCGGGCGGAGATGGTTCCCTTCTCGAAGTCGAAATAGGTGTTCAGGCGAATCTGGCTCAGGGTGAAATCCTTCTCCACCGCCTTGTCCACCTCGAACATCTCGAAGAACCGGCTGTAGATGTTCTTCCGGAAATCCTTCAGGATAGGCTTGATGCTGGTCTTCGGGTGCTCCTGAACCAGGCTGATCAGGTTCATCTCCTCCACGGAGCCCTCCACCCGGTCGATGGTATTGATCTCCTGGCCTTTTCCCGTGGTCAGCAGGTATCCCTTCCCCGCCAGGTTCATATATTGCTGGTTCGCCTTGATCTCCGTGCTCAGCACGTAGCTTTTGCTGATCTTGATCCCGATCTTCCGCGGTTCCATCCGCAGCTGGCAGGGCGTGTCGTTGAAGAACACCGTCCGCCCCGTCAGGGTCTCCAGCACCGTGCCCAGCAGGGCGTTGCTGAAGGTGATGTACCGCTTGTTGTTGGGCTCCCCCCGGCGGCCCTTGGCGTATTTCGCCGTGGTCAGCTGCTTTATCAGCGCCCCGTCCGTCTCCTCTAGGTTGTCCGTGTCATGGGTCAAAATCAGGTCCTTGCCGTATTCCGCCGTGGCGCCGGTGCGGAAGGCCTTCAGGAATTCAATGGCGTCCTTGACCACGTATTTCCGGCTGTTGCCGATCTTGAAGGCCAGGGCGTTGCTGCCCTCCTGCCGATAGATCAGCCATTCCACACCCACCTTTCCGGCCTCGGTGTATAGGATCTTCTCCTCCGACAGGGATTCGCACAGCTGCTTGTATTCCTTGACGAAGTGACGATTCTCCTGCTCAAATAGGTCCGCCGCCAAGGCGTCCTGGCTGTCCTCGAAGGCTTCGTTATATTTTTCTTCCTTCCCCTCCAGGCATACCTTCCGGATCAGCTCCGGGGAATAGCCCAGCTTGTCATATCCGTCGGATCGGAAAATCCGCAGCCTGCCATTCTCCTCGATGGCCTGCAGCACGCTCATATCCCACTCTGGATCGACGATGTTGAACAGCGCGTAAATCTCTTTGTCCTTCCGGATGATTTCGTATTGGCAGTTGAAATAGGTCTTCAGCTCCCGCTCCGGATCTCCCTTCGCCGGGGCGAAGCCCTTCATGAACGCCTGTTCCCCGTTTCTCTGGAAATAGGCTTTGGAGTCCTTCATCCGGTAAAGCACGTGGTACAGCAGCAGCTTGTTGTCCGGCAGCTTCCCCGCCGCCTCCGCAATGGCTGCCTTCAGCTCCGCGTCCTTGGTGTTCCATGCCTTGTCCACCGCGTGCAGGAGGAACCGCCCCTGCTCCGCCGGAGCGCTGTCCGCCAGCAGTTCCGCCATGATGTATTGGAAGCTCTCCTTCGTCAGGGGCGTGTTCCGGATCATCTTCAGCTGATCCGCCTTCCCCAGACCCCGAATCTCCTCCGCCGACATGGAAAGCTTCCGCAGCTGGCTGTAAACCTCCACCTTCTGGTCCGAGCTCAGCCGCTCCGCCAGCGCCCGCAGCGCCGGCGCAGCCTTCTTGGTGTCATTCATGGTGTCCAGCTTCTTCGCCACCGGGCCGATGTAGGCGACGTCGATCTCCGGCGCCCCGGCGATGATCATCAGGAAGGGCAGGTCGTAATCCTCGATCAATTCCTTCCCCTCCGCGTAGTATCTCAGCAGCCCTGGCCAGTTTTCCCGGTATTTCAGCAGCAACTCCTTGTAGTAATGCTCCTCATAATCCCCTTTTTCATCCATGGCCTTGCAGGCCCGCTGATATTCCTTCAGAATTCGCTTCAGACAGGTCCGGTTGGACCGGCGCTGCCGCCCCTCGTAGTCGCTGGGCTCGGCGAATTTCCCGCTGGCCATCACCGCGTCCTGGTATCCCTTGTCCTCGAACAGGGCCACCAGCAGCTCCTCGAAGTATTCCTCCATGAATTTGGAGTCGTAGTCATAGGCCGGCTCCAGCTCCATCAAGTATTCATGGTATCTCCGGTAATAATCCCCGCTCTTGGCGGAGCGAACCAGCCGGAGAATCTCCTTCAGCTCGCCGATCAACTGGATATCCGGATCCTCGTTCTTGATGTCGAGGGTCCGCTCCTTCAGCTCCTGTTCCAGCAGGATGGACTTGCGAACCGGCTGATCCGTGCTCACGTACGCATGGTCTAACTGGCGCAGGGCCTGAAACATGAAATCCGCCGCCGCCCGGATGTGGCCGCAGCTGATTTTTCCGCAGTTGCATTTGGCGGTGTATCCGCCCCATCTGTCATTATCCTTAATGACCGACACACGAATGGTGTTCCCATTCCCCTGCAGCTCGGCATAGATGGCCTCCCCTTCCCCCGGGGTAAAGGTGCAGGTGGCGCTTCTCATCACCCGCTCGTATTCCGCCTGGGCCGTTTTGCTCACCGACACGCCCCACCGAGCCCCCGGCATGTGGCGCTTTAATTCCTCCATGGATCGATTGAAATCCACCGCTCCTCCCGCCTGGGTCAGGGTGCCGTCCGCGTAAAAGCATTGGTTAAAAGCCCGATGATCCTCTACGTCGAAAAGGATCCCAAAACCATGCTTTTTATCCAGGGTGTATTCCCAGCTGTCTGGGGAATGATAGTATGCCATCGTTTTTTACCTCGTTCGCAGTCTTGTCTCTCCGCCATGGAAGCAGCCTTCCTGGCGGCCATTCTCGCCCCTGGCGAAATCAATCAAAATAGCCTGTCTACCAGCGTGTCGAAAACAATCCGTGGCAGGTCCATGATCAGGTTCACCGCGTTGGCTGCGATGGTGAGTCCCAGTCCCCGAATCATCTGCCACATCTCGCCGCTGTCCATCTCGCCCACCTGGTAAATCTTCCCCGTAGGCAAGTCCGGAATGGCCGCTCCTTCGCTTTTCTCTGTCCGGATGGTCATCAGGGTCCCTTCCATGTCCGCCAACCCCAGCAGTCCCAGGCTGGTCTCGGTGGTATTCTCCTCCGGTCGCACCGTGGTCATCTCCACGCCCTCCAGCCCCGCCAGGGCGGGATCCCCCAGGGCGTCGGAAAGGTCAGGAATCACGACTCGCATCCGGGTTACCCGGCCCTCCCCGTCCGTGTACACCGTCAGGGTCGTATCCCCGTGAGTCTCCGCCGCCATCTCCAGCAGCAGATTTTCCGTGATGGCCGTTTCGCCAATCCGGATGCGCCCCTCCGCGAAGGCCTCGCTGAGAATCGGCACCCGGCGAATCTTCCCCAGCCCGGTCTGCACCAGGGCATTCAGCTCCGCCTCCGAAAGGTGCCAGGTCTGCTTTTCCGTCGCGCCCTCGTTCTCCCCGGGGTCCAGCGCTTCCGTTTCCGATTCCGCCAGCGCCTCCATGGCCTGCCGGGCGTAGAAGTCCAGATCCATCAGCGCGGCAGGATTTCCCCCTTCCGTGTTTTCCACGATGGTCATGATCATGCTCGCCGCCTTCCGGGCCAGGTTCTCCGCCTGTTCCCGGCCGCTGGGCTTCAGGATGGATAGATCCCCCAGCATCTGCACCAGGGTCATCAGGAAATCCTCCACCTGGTCCTGCCGGCACATCAGCGCGCATTCCCCCATCAGGGAGCAGTAGATCCCGAAACTCTCCGCTGCCTCGTTGGCCGCCGCCCGCAGGGTCAAAACCGGCTTGCCGTAGGAGATCAGGGCCGCCTCCCCCAGGGAAGCCTCCGCCCGCCGCTCCATCGTCAGCCGAATCTGCACCGCGTCGAAGAACTCCTTGATCTTGTCCATCCCCTCTCCCTGCAGGGCCTCCCCCGCAGCGAAGGAATAGTTCCAGACCATGGGGCCCGCTTCAGCGAAAACCTCAGTCCCCGAGGCAGCCCCCGCTTCCGCTAACCCTGCCAATGGTATAAACAGGAAAAGCAAAATAGCCATCGCCCAGCTCACCCATCGTTTCATCCGTCAACCTCCGTTCCTTCCAATCCTTCCCCCCCTTATGATTCGTCCTATAAGCCAAAAAACCTGCAAAAAAACCGCTTGCGTTTTGTTTTCAACTGTGTTATACTTCCTTCCGTTCCGCGAGGAACGCCTGGGGCATTGGCACAGTTGGTAGAACGAACTGCCACTTGCGCACTCCCGCCCCGGAGACATCGAAATCCGACGAGATGTAAAATATGGTCGGAAAAGTTACCAAATAAGGGGCTATAGCACAGTTGGTAGCGCGCTACATTCGCATTGTAGAGGTCAGGGGTTCGAATCCCCTTAGCTCCACCACCCACCCTCGGAGGCTGAAAAGCTTCCGAGGGTTTTCTCATAATTGATTAAAATAAAGAAGAGTGCGTCTTCTTTTATGGTGAAGAGGCACTTCATTTTCCAATTTCAAGTATAGCTTTCAGGATATCCCACAGATCCTCGGCGGAAAGATCCCCGCTGTCCACCAACTGATTGACCAGCAAAGAAGCCTTTCCCTTGAACACATGGTTCAGAAGCTTATGAGTTTCCTCGGCGGAAGCCTCTTCTCTGGTAATCAGAGGAGTATATTTCTTCGCCCGCCCACTATCATCCATGCTGACAGCGCCTTTTTCGGTCATTCTTTTCAGCAGGGTAATAACCGTCTGTCGCGTCCAGCCTGTAGCCGGTTCCAACGCTGCCGTTATCTCCCCCATGGTCTGCGGGGCATGATCCCATAAGCATTCCATGATCTTCCATTCCGCTTCCGTTACCTGTACAGCCACCTGTCATCACCTCTGATACGGAGTCGACGTATGTCTACGTAAGACAGTATCACGCCTTCCCAATATGTGTCAAGAGGGGAACAACGGTCAATATTGATTCCAGTAAAAGCCCTCGCCGGTTTGGGTTCCGGCGAGGGCTGTGTTTGTTTCAGGCGTATACAAGTTCTTTGAGCAAAATTTCTTCGGCAGCAGCATGCAGCGAGTTCATTTTGCGTACCCAAGCCATCTGTTCTTTGGCCTTCAGCTCTTCAGTTACCCCTTCAGCCACGGCCATTTCTCGAATCATCTGCTCCATTCGTCTGCTGCAGGTTGCGTCAATCTCCTGCAAATGTTCCATCAGCTTTCCGCTCAGGAGGAGTCTCGTATACAGTCCCTGACGGCTTTCTTCCAGATACTTGCGGCGCATCATTCCGTATTTTCCCAATGGCTTCCTCTCCAGCTCAGTCAAGCCCATATTCGGGAGCAGGTAGTCTCCACATTGAGTGTATGTGCCGCCATTCTGTTCAAAAAGCGATTTCATGTGCTGCCCTCCTTCATGCTTTTTCGTTGTTTAGAATTGTAGACAACTGTCTACATTGATATAATAGACTATTTCTCTCTGATTGTCAATCTTTTTCGTTTCAAATCATTCTGATCTTGCCAAATGTTTCTTGTCCAAACCTTCTGATCGATTTTATGATCCCTGTCCGATCCCCACGTAGGGAATCCCATGGGTCAGGCATTCCGCCGCGTTCTCGATATCTTCCCAGTCCGGCGATTCTCCTTCCCGAGCGCAGCATTCCAGCTCATCCACGATGTTTTCGATCAGCACCATATCGATGAACAGCGGCAGTTTTTCCAGCATTTCTTCCGGAAGGTCCGTTTCGGTTTTGTAGCCCTGCAATTGAAGATCAAAGCACTGCCGCATCAGTGCAAAGCGTTTGCCCGGTTCGGTTTCATGCCGTGTCCAGCCTTCGTTGTGAAGCCAGAGATTGGCCAGGTCGAACATATACCAGCAGTTCATGCAGTTGTCAAAATCGAACACCGTGATCGCGCCCGTCTCCATGTCGATATGGTAGTTGCCGTCGCTGAAATCAAAGTGAATCAGGCCGTAGCAGCCATTGTCCTGCGGAAGCGCACGGAACGACTCCAGACGCTTGGCGACAGCTGTTTTCAGTTCGCCGTATTCGTCCGGGATCAGGCGGTCCAGGTATTCCATGTTGTACTTATCAAAGTAGTCCGGGCGGCGATGGACAGGCGCATACGCCTTGGACAGCCTGTGGATCGCGCCCAGGGCCTTGCCGGTGTTATAGAAGTATTCGCTCAGCGGCGCGCCTTCCCGGTAACGGTAGCCGTTATCCGCAAGCAGCATTCCTTTGGCGTAGGCAAACAGACTGATATACATTGCTTTGCCGTCTGCTTCCACGCGCTCCACCAGCTTGCCCTGAATGGATGGGATCACATCTGACACGGGCGCGCCGTTCTCAGCCAGAAAGCGGACAAACTCCGTTTCCGCGAGATAATCTTCTTCGCTTCGGTCTCCGAGGGCGGAGATGCGAAGAACATACTGTTTTTTCCCGTTCCGGCTGACAGTCACGATCCGGTTCCGTCCGCCCTCATGGCTGGATATTGTAGTGAATGTACAGTCTTCAAGGGCAAAAAGATGCTTCGCTTTTTCAAGAATACGATTCAATCACACACCTCCCGCGTGATCTTTTCTCTGCTTCTTTTTCACTTCGTCCATTTCCGCGATGAGCTCCGCAAGTGGATGGTATTCGCCGCCCCACCATTCAAACACGTGCATCCCTTCCTCTTCGAGCACGGATTCCGTGAGCGTCATTTGGATACCCAACTGCCTGAGCAGCCCTTCGCGATCCACCGCCTGATAATCAAAGGGCAGCAGCTTGCAGAATTCCCTATAAGAGACACCGCACACGATCTGATGTACGCCAAGGGACGCGATGGCGGCCAGACACCGTTCGCAGGGAGCGCAGCTAGTATATACGACCGCTTGTCCCAGGATTTCATCGGAATACTTGTTGGCACATTTGTGTACCAGATTGAATTCCGCATGCCCGAAGATTCCGTGGGCGTAGTCTGCCGTATTCTCTGCTTCCTCCAGGATTTCCCCGTTATGCACGAGCACCGCGCCAAAGGAGTCATAGCCCTTTTTCCCGGCGCTGATCGCCAGTTCGTAGCAGCGTTTCATATACTTCACATGATTGTCATCCACAGGTATTTCCTCCTGACAAGATATTACTTCTTCGCCATATACGCGTACAGCGTGACCCACTTGTTCTCTTCCCCGACGTTCCCAGCCTTGAATGCCGGTACGCTCTTGGACGCTGTCAGCACATATCTGCCGTTCTCCAGCCTGTGCTGATTCAGCACGCTGTACCCGGCCTGCATGGCTTCCGACTCCGGCGCGCACCCCAAAACCCGCAGGGCGTAAAGGATCTGATGCGCGCCGATCTTGATGGGATCAGGCGGATAGAACGTGCCCAGCATCACGTCCACCATGGGCGTTTGCATATCGTCCGTCCGGTAGAAAATGTTTCGTTTTGTGAAATAATGCTTCAACGCCTCTTCGCATGGCACCCTGTACCCCTGCAAATGCAGCTCGGCGGCCAGCAGCAGGTATTCCACCGTCAGCCGCGCGCAGCTCTTATGGGGCTTTCTGGGATCATTGATCTTTTTGTTGGTGCTGATGCAGCCGAAGCCGCCATCCTCCTTGATCAGGCCGAGCACGGTGTCGATTTCGTTTTTCACGATGTCTTCCTGACCGTAGCCCAGCTTCACCAGGTTCCGGAGTAAAAGAGGCTCCCCGCACAACATTTTGAAGCCGGTGCTTTCGATGAGCGCAAATACCTCGCTGTCGATGTCCCCTCCGATATCGGCCTGGGTCAAACCCCATTCCGCAAAGCCCAGGATGGCGTCATACTTTGCCCAGGGCTTGTCCGTCCTGAGCTTTTTCAGCCCGCGCTCGTATACTTTGCTGTGCAGCAGCATTTTCTTACACGCCACAACGCGCTCATCATCTTCCGGCAGCTTTTCGTATTCCTTCAGCGTCCGAAGCCGCACTTCCGGGTTTTCTTCCTCCAGAAGCCATGCCAGAATCGGATGACCCATGCTTCTTCTCCTCCCGGTTAACCGTTTTTCCGCCCCTGAATGATCATGGAAAGGGGAAAGCCGCTGTGATCCAGCGCTTCGAAGCCGCCGCTGATATCGTGGTCGAACTCCTGAAGGCCGGTCACGATGATCCCATTTCCACACATGCCGGAAATGATTTCCGACATCGGATGGGTATAATCCGTAAAGGTCTTTGAGCGATACCGCTTCTGCGTCATGTAGTACATGCCTTCATTACCTGTCCATTCATGCTCAAAGTAGGAATAAGGACACGCCGTCCTGTGATTCGGGTCGAACACTTCTTCGCCCTCCGTGGCGAGCATGTTCGTGCAGGGATGCTGTTCGTTGATCACGATGGCTGCCCCGGGCTTCATGCATTTTGCGACGACCGCGAAAAAGCGGTTCAGATCGTCAAACCAGCAAAGGGCCCCGATGGTGATGATGACCAAATCAAACTGTTCCCGTTGGCGGTCATCGATGTCATAGATATTCACCGCTTCAAACGTGCAGGGCAAACCCAGTTCTCTGGCCTTTTCGTTGGCGAACGCCACCTGGTTCTCGGCGATGTCAAAGCCGACACCTCTTTGGGCACTGCCGCTTTTAACCAGAGAGAGCAGTTCCCGCCCGTTGTTGCAGCAGAACTGGCCGATCACCGCTCCTTCTGTGTGAATCCCTCTCAGAACACTTCTTGTCTCTTCGTTGAAGAAGGGATAGTCCTCCGTCCGGACGCGCTCTGTGATATCAGCGCCCCAGGAAGCGTCCCTGTTCTCAAACGCTTCTTCCCATGCGGCTTTGTTTCCTTCGATATACTTTTCCATGGTGCCTCCCATCACTTCTTTCTGACATAAATCAGGACAAAGTTCAGGACCCTGTCCAGTCCTTTTTGCAAAAAATCCTTGTCGCGGATGCCGTATTCGTGCCCCGAATCAAACCACTCCTGCCAGGCGATGTCAAAGCATTCCGCTTCCTTCACGGTGATCTCGCATGTTCTGCCGCATTCGTTTTTCAGGAGTTCTTCCCACCAGGCCACCGTTTTGAACAGCTGCGCGTCATCCCCATCGGCCCACGTTTCAAACAGCTGCTTCAAGTCACCCTCTGGCTGTTCCTTTAATCCCGGAACAGCGATCATCACATAACCGCCTGATTTGACAAACGGCAGGATCTTTTCGGCAAATACGCCTTCCCTGCAGCCGAAGTAATGATAGGCGTCAACGCTGACAATCGCGTCAAAGTATTCATGGGCAAAAGGCATATCCATGGCATCGCCGTGGATTGGAATGACCCGGTCCTCCAGATGGCTGTCACGAATCCTCCGGTAGTTTTCCGTTGCGGGAATCCACAGATCATAGGCGTACACAGTATCCGCGTCTGTTTCATGGGCTAGAAAAATGGAGGTCAGGGCATAGCCGCACCCCAAATCCAGCGTCCGGTGAAACAGAACATCCGACGGCCTCCTGCGGATCAGTTCATCCAGCAGGCGAAATGAATTCGGGCCCATCAGGTAATCTTTTGTGAAGTATTGCCGGTATTTCTCAATATTGCTCATTTCGGTTTTTTCCTTTTATTTCACTTTGCTGTCAGCCAGCCATTCAATGCCGGATTCTTTCTGATCGACACCGGGATTCTGATTCGTCATCACCACCGCAGCCTGATTTGTTCTAAAGTTCATTTTCATCACGCATTGCCCGTTTTCTCCCCAACCTTGTGACATCAGCGTGTCATTCCCATCTATCAACAGTCCAAGACCCACCCATGGGAAACGATCCACAGGTCTTACCATTTCCTGTGCCGTCTTTTGCTGTAAAAGGGTGCTTTCGCCTTGAAGCGCCTTAATAAACTCCTTTGCAAGCGTCAAAAGCTCTTTCGGCGTGCTCCACAGCCCGGATGCCGCCAGATCGGGAACCAAAGGGAATCTTCCCGGAATGGGCAGTCCTCTGTCGTCATACCCTGTTGCCATCCTGTTTTCAAAATGGGCGATCCTGTCGACGGATGCGAAAAATGTATTCTCCATGCGCAGCGGATCAAAAACCAACTCCTGCGCAATGCCATCAAAGCCTTGGCCCATGACCTCCTCCAGCATCAGCTGCAAAACGCAGTAACCAGCGTCCGAGTATTCAAAGGCCGTCCCCTGCGGTTTTTCCGCCCGTGCCGGTCGATTGTTATACGCCGTTTTCCCTTTCAAAATATCCGTCAGGCTGATTTCAGGGTCACCGCGGCGAAGACCGAAGAAGCCCTCCTCTCCATCCTGAATCCCGGCAGTATGACACAGAAGAGCTCGGACCGGCGCACCGCTTTCTTTTCCTTCCGGCGTGAGCAGCTTCCACCGCCGCAGGAAATCGTTGACAGGCTTGTCTATATCAATCATTTTTTGCTCGTGCAGCTTCATCACGCATATTGCGGTCACAAACTTTGAAATAGAGCACGCCGGGAAGATGGTGTTTTCATCCACCTTGATGTGCTTTTCCCGATCCGCAGCGCCGTAATACTCCGCAGATTCCCCTCCCGCCGCGTTCGTCCATGCGCAGCCGATCCCCGGAAAACGCTCCATGATCCTCCGTTTCTCCCATTCTTCTCGGGGGATGGCAAAAGCATAGGAAATCATGTTTTTCGGATCGGGGTATTCCTTCACCTTTCTCATGCCGTTTGCCATCGCGGTGCGCCAGGAACCTTCGTTGGTGTACTTCATGTAGGAATACAGCGCGTCATATTTTGTGTTCAGGAACGCCCAGTCCCGCACGGCCCGGGCCGCTTCCTTGGCATAGCCCCGCCGCCAGTATTTCTTGTGGATGTGGTACCCGATCTCCGGCAGCGTTTCCCCGTCGATGACTTGCAGCGTCAGCCCGCAGTCGCCGATGAATTCCCCTATTTCCTTCAACACCACCGCCCACAGGCCGAAGCCGTATTGGGCGTAGTTTTCCAGATTCCATTCGATCCAGCGCCGGGTGCGATCTGCGTCGAAGGGCGCGGGATAGTGCCGCATGGTTTCCGGGTCGGAGAGGATCTCATAGAATGCGTCAAAATCATTGAGCGTATATTCCCTCAGGAGCAGGCGTTCGGTTTCAATCATGCGTGCTTTCTCCTTGCTCGGCAAACCTGGTGATAAACGCCGTGATCGCTTCCGCCGTCTCAGGAGGCGTCTGGTTTTCGGTGTTCATAAACAGCTGATACTTGCCCCGGTTCCTACCGATCCATTGATTGTATTCAATGTGCGGGCGGATGGTTTCATCTGTAGTAAAACCCCGTTCCTTTGGCCTGGCCCGCAGGCGCTTTTCGATCACAGCATCGGGAGCCCACAGCGCGAAATAGTTCGTGGCGGTCAATGCTTCCGGCACGGTGGCTTTCGTGTAATAATCGTGCGGGGCCATGCAGGAGACAAAGATGAGATGCCGCCCGTCAGCTTTCTTGAACGCTTCCGTTAAAGTATCCGCCCCATACTGGCCTTCACGGTCGGTGCCGGCATAATCCCACCAGTTCAGACCCACTTCATCGGAATCGATGCAGGCGTATTTTTCCGGTTCCAGCCTTGCCGCCAGTTCGTCCTTGACAGTGGATTTTCCGGCCCCGCAGGTACCGGTGATGATAAACAGCTTCATTCTCCAATCATCTCCTTTTGAATCCTTCCTCTTCCAGTAAGGACAGAACGCGGGCCAGATCCTTCTCTCTGACTTTCAGTCCCCACATCAAGTCCCTGTGGGGCAGATGAAACATGCTCTGAAAGAACATATCGTCAGAGGGCATCCGCATGGGAATTCGCATCTCCTTTAGGAATTCCCTGACTCTGTAGGTCGTTTCGGTGTTCCATTTGTATCCAATGTCGATCCATCTGCTCATGGCTGTCTTCCTCCGGTTCAATCAACCTTCGTCCGGCAGCATGAAGCATCGGGGCCATTTCGCCGGACGAAAAAAGTGGTCCGGCTCTGCGTCTCAGAATTTCTCTGATGCGTCTGGCACTTGCGTGATTTCAAGTATTCCTTTTTTGTATGTGGCCACGCACGTATACCTGCATTTCGGGCAGAACAGTGGGAAGCGGATCAGCTCTGTATCCTCCCGGACCAGCGTGCGGGTCTTCCTGCCGCAGCGGGGACAGAGCAGGAAATTTGCTGTTGGTCGGTTATTCATCTTTGTCACACACCTCCGTCCAGAGCTTCCGCAGTTCTGGGTCTTTGTCACGCAGGACATACTTTACCGCGTCCATGGCGGTTTCCCCAAGAAGATCATGGGCGTTGGTTGTTTCCGATTCGCGCACGTATTTCACCTGGTTCGCCGCATAGTTGGGCGCGGCGTCAAAGGCAACGGCCAGGCGCTTTGCTGTCCTGAGAGATTCTTCCGCGCCTTTCCGATCGCCGGACTTGTACTGAAAGACTGCCAGGAAGACGTCGAAGACCACGATCATTTTCACGATAAAGTCCGGCTCATTCGTCTTTTTCAGTCCTTTTAGGGTGGGGATGATCCAGCGCATCATCTCCATGCCGGACGCATTGTCATTCTTTACATCAAACAGCATCGCGTAACCGATCCCAAGCTGTATGAGCCGGCTGATCTCCCGCAGAAGCCCATCTTCCAGAAAATCGTTTGCTTCCTCCGGATCCCCGCCGTGGGACAGCAGCATGATCCCGATCCTGTCATTAAAGATCGCGCCGGGGTTATATGCTTTCATCAGCTCCAGTGCCTTGTCCGTTTCGCCCAGCATCTCGTACATCTCCGCGATCATGCCGCAAATCCAGGATTCGCTCACCCGGGAATCCGTGCACTGGGACACCAGCAGGCGCGCATTGTTCAGCAGTTCAATGGCCCGACGAAGCCAGGGCCCCTTTCTTGTCCCCGCCCCAAAGGTATAATACAGGTTCGCGGCGGCAAACACTACATCGAAGGAATGCGGATACTTCATGATCGCCTTTTCCGCCTCCGAAAGCGCATCGTAGTCCCGTCTGCGGCTTGCCTGCCGCAGACGCTCCACAGTTGCGTTCAGCTGGTTGTCCTTCATTCTGTACCCCAGCAGCGCGTCCACGGAAACGTCGAAGAAATCCGCCATCTCCATGATCAGCCGCAGTTCGGGCAGGGAGGATCTGGATTCCCACTTATACACCGCGCCGACGGATACCCCCAGCACCTCCGCCAGCTGCTCCTGGGTCAGACCCCGCTGTTTCCGGTATGCCCGGATGTTTTCCGCAATTCTGGTTTCCATCTCCCTGCCTCCTCCATATGGATAGAAACATTATACGGCAGATATGCAGTGTAATAAAGATACCGTCATTATAATTTTACGGGATATATTTATACCGCTGGTATGGTTTTGCAATTCATGGTCTTTTCTTTTTTTCATGCACTCAAAATAACAAGAACATCGTCTCAGCGCTTGAATGCAGGGCAAAGGTCGGCGCAACCATAGGTTGCACAGGTTTGAAAAAGCGCAATTGCAGGTTTGTTGAGAAAAAGGACGGCATCTGGTAATCTGTTCATGCACCGCAGAGCAGCAGACCTTTTCAAGAGAAATCAAAACAATTCAAAGGAGGATTACCATGAGCTTTGGCAAAAATCTTCAGTACCTGCGTCAGCTCAGCGCGGGCATGACACAGGAGGCATTGGCGGAAAGGCTGAATGTAAGCCGCCAGACGATCTCAAAATGGGAAATGGACGCGGCAAATCCCGAAATGGACAAAGCGCTTGAACTCTGCAAGGTGTTCAACTGCACCCTGGATCATCTTTTCAGGGAGGAAATGGATCGGCACAGCAGCGTTTACTCGAATCTTCGGGTCGAAATGGTCCCCGGGTTCAGGTATGTGGAGCATACTGTCATCAGCACCGAGCCTGAAGCTGACGCCTTGGACAGGGTATTCAAATATGCGAAAGCTCACGGGGATGAGCATCCGAAAGTGATCGGTTGGGATTCTCCCCGGCTGTCCGTCGAGCAGATCAATGTTTTCAGGATGCACGGATACACAGCAGCATGGATCCTGCCGGAAGGCATCCATCCTGAAGAGCTCGAAGTCAAAGCACAGTCCGGGCACAAGTATGCGGCGATCCACATCGACCGGCCCTTTGACAGTCCCTTTTCCACGATCCCGGGAGCGTATCATACACTGGGGGATTATATGAGAACCAACGGACTGATCCATGTGAAAGACGAAGTCATTCCGTGCTTTGAAACGGATGGAGAGAGCATGGATGTCTACATGGCCTGCAGGTAAAGAACCGTCATTTCTCGTGGCAACGGTAAAAACTCCAATGTACTGTCATAAAAGGCATCACGGCCAGGGCTAACTTCTACCCTGGCCGTGATATTGTTTTCTTACCTGATTACGAGTTTCATGCCTCCGGCACCCCTGATCATCGCCTGAGGAGAAAGGCATCATTGGCTTGCTCTTTTCATGGCGATTCTTTACTGGGAATGCTTTAACTCTTTTCTCAGTTTACCAATAGCTTCATCCTCTGTTCTCTTTGCCCGGCTCTCAGACAGATGATAGATCCTGCCCATTTCCACCAAAGATTTATATACATCGTCATCAAAACCATATCTGCAAATAATCCAGGCATGAAGGCGCGGAGAAAGCGAACGGATCGCAGCGTACAGCTCCTCCAATTGTTCTTTCCGAATGTATATGGTCTCCGGGTCGGCGTCATAGGAACTGGGCAGTCGGCTTCCCATCCTGTCTATGGACAAATCTGCATCACCGTCATTGCCGTCATCTGTAGCAGTCCGTGACTCGTCCAAGGGTGTCAGCACCATATTGGGCTCATCCGTACGGATGGCGTCAACG
>JAFUFB010000021.1 GCA_017470145.1 Clostridia bacterium
AATCCATGAATGATTGGGAAATATACAGCACGATCCTCAGATTTCGGTTCTGGATGCTTCAAAATATCTTATGTTTGTGTGAAATTTTCAAGGTTCGACGGTATCGGCTTACGCCGGAATGGGGCTTATGACCCTGACATCATTTAAATTAGACTAATTTGGATTTGACTTCATTAAACTATATCTCTTGGTAGACCGTGATAGCTCCAATGAAGGTCGGGTAAGGTATTTTAAGAATGAATAAGTGTAGGAGTAATTTCCACTCGTTTTCAAATGGAAGCGTTTGCCAGATGACTTCAAATCGTGTAAAATCCTCTCAGAAAAAACTTCTGGAGAGGTGGATCATAGATGGCTAAGACGATTATGGCTGTAGGGGCCCATACTGGGGATGCACAGCTGACCTGTGGCTTGCTTCTGGCGAAGCATGCCATGGCTGGAAATCATATCATCACGGTGGATTTAACCGCCGGCGAGCGGGGCACGCCGCCAAGCATGTCCGTTTCCGAATTCAGAAAAATGAACGTCTCTTCCGCCCAAGAGTTCGCATCTATGCTGGGCGGGGAAAGCATCGTGCTGGATACGCCGGATGGAGAACTGGCGGACACCCCGGCGGCGGAGCTGCAGCTGGCCCGTTTGATGCGGGAAAAGAAGGTGGATGCTGTGCTCTATCATTGGAAAAACAGCATGCATAAGGATCATATTCAGGCCAGCAAAATCACAGAGAATGCTATTTTCTTTGCTTCCCTGGCTTCCTTTGAGCTGGACGGCCTGCCGCCCGCGCCAATTCGGCAAATGATGTATGCTGAAAACTGGGAGGACGCAGAGGGCTTTGTTCCCTATTGTTATTTTGATGTGACGGAAGCTTTTCCGCTGTGGAAGGAAGCGGTGAAGAAGCTCTATTTGACTGAGCATTCCAAGGATTTCAAGTACCTGCGCTATTATGAAGCGCTGTCCGTCATGCGCGGAGCCCTGATTAAAACAGATCATGCCACCGCCTTCGGAATCGCCGAATACGCCAAGCGGGTTAAGATGGACATATAGCGAGCTGCTTTTATTTCTGTATAGATCGCGATAGCGTCAGATCGGGGAGGATGATCCAGCATTCTTCGGGATCCTCTGGGGCTTTCCATGCGACGATATGGCGAACCTTTCCGCCGATGGGGAGATATCCCTTCCCCGCCATTTTCTCCAGCCGCTCCACGCAGGCGCGGGAGAGCTTTCCGATCCGAAGGGGCTGGTCGCTCACCTCTGCTGTCAAATATTCCTTCTCTATTCGCAGTGGCCAGCCGGCGTGCATTTTTCCGAGAATGCCCTGCCGGGTCTTGAAATAGCTCAGCGCCACGTCTCGGTGGCCCAATTGCAGCAGTACCTCCCTGGGCGCTGGCTCCATCGTCCGGTTGACCGCCTCCTCTACGCCCTCCGGCAAGGGAGAGGGGAAGGTGTTTGGGCCGCAGTGGATATACAGCTCCCCTCTGGCTCGGGTCATGCCCACATAGACCCGCCTCTTTTCCTCCTCTGTGTTCATCCGGGCGCTTTGCAGCAACAGATACACCTGATCAAACTCTCGCCCCTTGGCCTTATGAATGGTGGAAACCAGAATCGCGGCGCGATCTTCCATCAGGAAATCATCCTCCCGGGATTCCAGGATGAAATTTTCCAGATCGGACCGATAATAGGTCATGTTGGTCCGCTCATAATCCTGCCAAAGGCGGCGCATTAGGGGAAGCGCCTCGCTCCCTTCGCAGACGTGTTCCGTATGGGCCTTGGCCTGCTCCCACAGGGTCGAGGAGATGACCGGCCGGTCCCGAAGCCGCAGGTCCAGGAATTGCAAAAAGACTCGAATTTCCAGTAGGCTTCCCAGGGAGAAGCCATCCATGCCCTGCACCAATTTCGCCGGGAGGCCATCCTGGCGCAGCTGGGTAAAGATCTGCAGCGCCTCCTCGTTGGTGGAGGTTAAAACCGCGGCGCTTCCGCTCTGCCAGGTTTCCTGAACCTGACGGGAGAGGTAAGCGACGCAGGCCCCCGCGTGCCGGGTTATTTGCACTCGGCCGGGTTCTTCCCGCACCGCCCGCAGGGGCTCAGATTTCATTCGACTTTTCATTTCCAGGGCAAAGCTGTTTTCCAGGGCGATGATGGTGTTGCCGCTGCGGTAATTCTCCGTCATCTCGTAGATTTTCGCGCCGGACTCCTGGCTCAGCTGCCGTAGATACTGGGCGGAGGAACCCCGGAATTCGTAGATATTCTGGTCATCATCCCCCACGGCGATGACCCGCATTCCTTCATTCTGCGCCATCAGCGCCCGCACAAGGGCGAACTCCGCCCTGTCCATGTCCTGGGCCTCATCGATGACCAGCACGTTTTTTCGAATTTTCTCCGGCTCCACTTCTCCCTGGGCGATCATTTCCACTGCGGCTGGAACCACGCGGTCCGCCTCCTCCAGGCGGCCCACCCGGCCTAGCAGATCGAAGCACCAGGAGTGGAAGGTTTTGATCTCCACAAAATAGGCCGCGTTTCCGATCAGCTCCACCAGGCGCTTTTTAAATTCCGTGGCTGCCGCGCGGGAGAAGGTCAGCATCAGCAGCTGCTCATGCTTCACATCCTCCATCAGCAGCAGAGAGGCCAGCTTGTGCACCAGCACCCGGGTTTTGCCGCTGCCGGGTCCCGCGGCCACCACGATGCATCTGGATTCCGCGTCCGAGATGATCTCCTCCTGGCGGGGGGAGAGACTGCCGAAAAGCTGCTTATATTTCTGGGGCGTGATGTTCAGATTGATTTCCTTGGCCCGTTCTTCCTGAAAATATTTTCGGATAAACCGCTGATAGTCCATGCGGAAATAGTCCTGCACGAATTTCTGCGCCGCCGCGTAGCTTTGCACCATCATGTTGGCGTATTGCCCGACGATGTGAATCTGTTGAATCTTCTGCTGATAAAAGGCGTCCAGCAGCCGATAATCCTCCCGCTTGAAGCGGATGCGGTTATCCATCTCAATCCGGTGAATCTCCATGCCGTTGTACAGCACCAGGAATCCGCCCTCCAGCTGTACCGCGCCGATTTTTGACAGATAGAGCAGCGCGTCCTCCAGATCCTGGAGAGTGGGTTCGCTGGCCGGGAAAAGCAGATCCAACTGCCGGGGCAGGGAATTGTATTTTTTCAAAAGGCTGATCAAAGAGAAGGATACCGGCGCCAGCTCCGAATCGTTCGCCGGGGCTTCCTGGGCCAGGTCGTAGAGCTCCGCCACCGCGAATTGGGCCAGATCCTTCCGACGGGCGAACTTTTCCTGCAGGGCCCTTTCCTCCAGATTCCACTGCAGCTGCACCGTGCCCCGGCTTCGGTTCTCCTCCTTCAGGACATAGCCCTTGATGGCCCAGAAATACAGAATGGTGCGGATATTGCGGACGCTGGAATGGTTGAGCCCCGCCGCCAGTGCCGCCTCGTTCAGGGCCTTCAGGTCAAAGGGCTCGGCTGACCCCCGGGTATGGTCCAGCAAAAAGCGCTCCAGCTCCAGGAAACGAACGAGGGCGCTGGCGGACTTGTTTCGGCCCTCAGATTTCAGCACATAGGCGGACATATCCTGGGTGTCCGCCAGGAGACCTTCCCGGCGCAGCAGATGAATGACGTCAATGACCTCCCGCTTTTCCAGGCCCAGCAGGTCGGCGATATAATCGATGCGGGATTCCGCTTCGTCATTGCCGGCCTTGGCGATGCTGCGGCGGGAGATCAGGAACTGCAGGATGCGCAGGGCATTTTGCTTTTCCGCCTCCGTGAACAGGGCGGAGGCTCGCACCCGGTCCCCGGCTTCCGCCATGGTGGCCGCCTGAATGCCGGAGGCGTATATTCGGGGAACATTGCGGCCCCGGCGAACATAGCCCGCGTTTTCCAGGGCGGTGACCGCCGTTTTGACCCGGGTTTCCATTTCCGGGCCCGAGGCATCCCAGCCGGCCTGCCGGGCGATCTCCAGGGCTGAGCAGCAGATATCCTGCCGCCCGCGGGTCAATTCCTTAATGGCCTTCCAAACCTGTTGAATCTCCCCCATGCTGAGCCGGGTTTGGTTTAGGAGGAGAAAGTGCTTATCCAGGTCGTTGTTGTTGAACAGGACGTAGCATTCGGCCTGGGTCTCCGGATCCCGCCCCGCCCGGCCTGCCTCCTGCACGTAATTTTCTAGGGAATCGGAGATATCGTAATGGATCACCAGGCCCACGTCCTTTTTATCCACCCCCATGCCGAAGGCGGAGGTGGCCACCATGATCTGGACCTGATTGCTGAGGAAGGCCTCCTGGTTGGCGATTTTTTCCGCCGGGGTCATCTTTCCATGAAAGGCCCGGGCGCAGAATCCGTCGCTGTTCAGTTTGTCCGCCACCTCCCGGGTTCGCCGGGTTCGGGAGCAATAGATAATGGTAGGGCATTGCCGCTCGGAAACCAGCAGCCGGATGGTGTTATATTTTTCCTGATCCGTCTCCCGGAACAGCACATTATAATGGAGATTTTCCCGCTCTGCACTGGAGGCGAAGAGGGATAGATCCTGATTTAGCTTCTGATGGAAGTAATCCCGGATATCGCTGATGACCTTCTGCTTGGCGGTGGCCGTAAAGCAGGAGACGGGGATGGGACGCTTATCCTGCCGCTGTTCCTGCAGACTCCGAATGAAATCCCCGATGTACAGGTAATCCACCCGGAAATCCTGCCCCCAGGCGGAAAAGCAGTGGGCCTCGTCGATGACGAAGCGAACAATGTTTCTGGACTGCAGCAGCCGCTCAATGGTTTTGGAGCGCAGCTGCTCCGGGGAGATAAACAGGAGGCAGGCGCTGCCGTTCAGCACCCGCTGGCAGGCGTCCGCCCGCTCCACGGGGCTGAGCATGCCGTTGATGGTAACCGCGCTGGTAATTCCCGCGGCCATCAGATGATCCACCTGATCCTTCTCGAGGGATTGCAGGGGAGAAATGACCACCGTCAGCCCGTGCATCGATTCCCCCTGCATCAGGGCCGGCAGCTGGAAGGTGATGGACTTGCCGCCGCCGGTGGGAAAGATGGCCAGCAGGCTTTCCCCGTCCAGGGCGGCCCGGGCAGCGTCCTCCTGCAGGGGCTCCCCGTCGTAGGTGCGAAAGGCCGTGTATCCAAAGTATTTCTGCAGCCCGCGGTGCAGGTTCAGCCGCTGATCGCAATAGGGGCAGCCCTCCCGGCAGGGAACGCCCCGGAGCAGCCGCAGCACATCCGTTGTCCGGGGATAATTGCGCAGCACCCAGGCCGGGGTGACGGATTGCTCATCCCGCGTGCCAATGACCGCCAGGGCATAGGCTAGCTCCACCGGACTTTCCTGAATCAGGGGATCCAGCTCCGCGTGGGTGCAGATGAGCCCCTGCCATTCTCGGTGAATCTCCGCGGGTAGGTCCATCTCGCCATGAAAATCGCTGATGACAGCCCAGAAATCCCGAAATTCTGGAACCTCCTGCAGCAGCGCGTGATAGATCCGCTGAATCCCCTCCGGCAGGGCGAGAAAAGCGTTGAGCTCGTCCTGATAGAGCTTTTCCGCTTTTCTGCAGTCATTGACGGGATTGTTCAATTCGTCCACCTGGAGCTTGTCGTCCTTCAGCAGGGCGTGATAGGGATGCTTGGGGAAAAGCAGAGGGCTGAGGTAGAGGGTGTCAATGATGCGTCCGTTCCACTTGACGCCGGCCTGATGCTGGATCAGGGGCAGATCGTGATGGCTGATGTTGTGGCCGCAGAGGGTATCCACGCCCTGAAGAAAGGACAGCAGATCCGCCATGGATCCGCCGTGGTATACCGCCTGATCCTCCCGCAGGGCGCCGATATCCTTGATAGCGCCGTTTTCCGCGCTTGCTTCCAAATCCAGCCAGGCCAGCATTCGCTTTCCCCCTCCGGTCTCTCTGTCTGTTTCTGCTTGTCTGGGAGATATTATACTGTCCCTTCCTGTTTTTATCAAATCTTTTCGCGGCCTTCCGTTCACGGGGCTGCTTTTTGTGGTATGATAAGGGAAAGGCCGGAGAAAGATGGCGGGGAGGGGAATATCATGAAGGAGAAGACCGGAGAGGAAAAAGGGCGGGAGATCCAGGAGGCCCGGGTGAGTTATGAAATCCTGAAGCCCTCCACCATGCTGAGTCCGGTGCCGGTGGCGCTGGTCAGCTGCGCTGATCCGGAGAATCCCGCGCGGCGAAATCTGCTGACCATCGCCTGGGCGGGGACGATCAACTCCGATCCGCCCATGCTGAGCATCAGCGTCCGCAAAAGCCGGTATTCCCATGATTTGATTCAGCGGTCCGGGGAGTTCGTGGTCAATCTGACGGACGAGCGTCTGGCCCGGGCCGCGGATTTCTGCGGCGTTCGCAGCGGGCAGGATCTGGATAAGGCCGCCGAAACCGGGCTGACCTATATTCCCGCCCAGGGGTTAGATATCGCCCCGGCGGTGGAGGGCGCGCCGGTGTGCATTAGCTGCAAGGTACGAGAAGTGAAGGAGCTGGGGAGCCACGATCTTTTCCTGGCGGAGGTGGTGGCGGTGACGGTTCGGGCCGATCTGCTGGACGCCCAGGGTGGCCTTCATCTGGAGCGAGCCAGGCTGGTGGCCTATAATCACGGCCTCTATCAGCGGCTGGGAGAAACCCTGGGCTTCTTCGGCTGGTCCGTGGCCCGGCCGGAGGCTCTGCAGCGGCGGATGGCTGCGTATCAGCCGGAAAACAGCTATGAATTGAAATCCGCTCGTTTCCTGGCCCGGGACGCCCTGACCGCCGCCATTCATCCCGGAGATATGGTGGTAGACGCCACTATGGGAAATGGCCACGATACCGCCTTCCTCTGCGATCTGGTGGGGCCCGCCGGTCGGGTGTACGCCTTCGATATTCAGGAGCAGGCGGTGGCGCAGACGCGGCAGCGGCTGCAGGCCCTGGACCTGATAGACCGGGCGAAGCTCTTCGTCCTGGGGCATGAGCATCTGGCGGAGCAGGTGTCCGAACCCGTGGCGGCGGTGGTGTTCAATCTGGGTTGGCTGCCGGGCGGAGATCATGGAGTCACCACCCATTGGGAAACCACCCGGACGGCTATCCAGGCGGCGCTGAGCCTGTTGAAGCCCATGGGCGTCGTGGTCATCTGCGCCTATCCCGGCCATCCGGAGGGGGATCGGGAACGAAGGGAGCTGACGAGCTTCCTTTCCGGGCTGTCCAATCGGCGGTATAACGTGCTGCATCAGTCCTTCCTGAATGCCACCGCCGGCGCGCCGGAATGCTTTGTCATCCAGAATCAGCGATAAAATAGGAAAAAACACCGTTCGGAGAAGAATGTACAAGGAGGATCGGGAGATCATGTGGACCAAGGGAAACTATCGGCGAAACCTGATGGACATGCACATTGACGACTGGAACGAGGAATTCCTGTCCCGGATCAATGTCCAGGAATATGTGGACGCCCTGGAGGACGCCGGGGTGCAGTGTGCCATGGTGAAGGCCAAATCCCATACCGGGCTGTGCTATTGGCCGGCGGAAATCGGCCGGATGCACAGGGGATTGAAGGGATACGATTTCTTCGGGGAAATGGTGAAGGCCTGCCATGAAAAGGGCATCGCCGTCATCGCCTATTATTCCCAGATTTTCGATAACTGGGCCTATGATCAGCATCCGGACTGGCGGCTGGTGGCGCCGGACGGCAAAAATTTCCGGGAATACCGGGGGCTGGGCTGGTTCCGGTCCGGCCGGTATGGTATCTGCTGCCCCAATAATGAGGATTATCGTGCCTATGTGCGGGCCAATTTGCAGGAGCTGAACCGCAAGTATGACTTTGAGGGGATGTTTCTGGACATGACCTTCTGGACGGAGGTTTGCTATTGCCCCAGCTGCCGGAAGCGCTATCTGGCCGAAACCGGGCGGGAGATTCCGCGGGTGGTGGACTGGCAGGATCCGGCCTGGCGGGATTTCGCCCAGCGGCGGGAGGAATGGCTGGCGGAGTTCGCCCGCTTTTCCACCGAAAGCGTGAAGGCGGTGAAGCCCCAGGTGACGGTGGAGCATCAATTTTCTATGATCGCCACCTCCTGGGTCAATGGCTCCACGGAGCTGCTGACGGAGGCTTCAGATTATTCCGGCGGGGATTATTATGGCGGCTATCTGCAGCAAAGCTTCATTAATAAGTATTATCGCAGCGTGTCCGCCTCCCTGCCCTTTGTGTATCACACCGGGCGATGCGATCCGGAGCTGGCCTTCCATACTACGACGAAAACCGAGGAGCAGCTGATTCTGCACGCCATCACCGCCCTGGTGCACGACGGCGCCTTCCTGCTGGTGGACGCCCTGAACCCGGATGGGACCATCGTGCCGGAGGTCTACCATGATCTGATGAAACGGGTCTATGGCTTTACCCGTCCCTATGAGCCTTATGTGGGCGGAAAGCTGAAGACCGACGCGGCCATTTGGTTCCCCTCCCGGGCCAAACATAACCCGGAGCTGAACGGCATCGACGTCCGGGAAAAATCCATGGACCCGGATATCTTCATCGAGGCGCCAGTGGCCATGACTTCCATCCTGCGGGAGAATAATGTCCCCTTCCACGTCATCGGCAGCAAAAACCTGCGGGAGTATGACGGGCAGCTGCTGATCCTCTCCAATGTGGCCAGCATTCGGGAAGAGGAGATGGACGCCCTGGAGGCCTTCGTGGCCCGAGGCGGCAGCCTGTATGTCTCCGGACCTATCGCCCATCCCCGGTTGGAAAAGCTGCTGGGGGTGCGGGTGACCGGAAGAACGGACCACGATTTTACCTATATGGATCCTACCCCCGCGGGCGGGGAGCTGAAGGGCTTCTCCGCCCTGGCGCCGCTGACGGTGCCTCGGTTCCAGTATCTGGGAGAGATTCTGCCGGAGGCGGAGGGCGTGGAAACCCTGGCGACCTTGACCCTGCCCTGGACCATGACGGGGACGGATCAGTTCTCCGCCATTCATTCCAATCCCCCTGGCATCCATACGCACCGCCCGGCCATTACCAGGCGGCGGTTGGGTGAAAGCCAGCTGATGTGGACCGCCGCGCCCCTGGAGCTGAGCCAGCCCTATATGAGCCGCCAGGCGGTGAAGAATCTGGTTTGCGGATTGATGGGCGAGCCGGTGTTCCGGTCCAACGCGCCGAAGTTCGTGGAGATCCTTTGCTGGGAGAAGGAAGGAAAAACCTACCTGGCCGCGCTGAATGAGCAGGAGGAATCTCCGGTGGTGCCCCTGGGGGATATTTGGGTGCAGGTACCGGGGAAGGTCCGGGCCTGGCTGCTGCCGGAGGGAACATCCTTGCAGACGGAGACGGAGAAGGCCTGGACGAAGATTTATCTGCCGAAGCTGCATCTGGCCCAGGTGATTGAAGTAGAGAACTGCGAGGCGGAATAGCGCACGAAGAGAAGAAAAATGAAAGCTCCCTCGGGGACTGGGGGAGCGAAAAAAGTGCGGCAGTTTAGGATGGTCGAAAAAATGCGCAGAAGATAAGGAACACAAAATATAGCATATTATAATCGAAAAAAATATCAATATCTTGGGCAAGGAAAAAAGTTTCAAAAAAATTAAAAAAATCCGAAAAAATCGCTTGACAAAAGGGGGGAATTTTGATATCCTAACAAAGCTCGCTCGCGAGAGCCCCTCCAAAAGGGCTTGAAAGAGCAAGCGGACCGAACCTTGAAAACGATACAGAGAAGAGAAACGCGCAAGAAGAAAGGAACCGAGCGAGAGCTCGGGGTAAAGAGTCGCACGCGAAAACGTGCGATATCGACAGCGAAGATTCCGAAGAGTTTAGACGGGGCCTGAGGGGTAGCCGAGAGGCGAACCGAAGGAACTGTTTAAGGATTAAACATAAGAGTTTGATCCTGGCTCAGGACGAACGCTGGCGGCGTGCCTAACACATGCAAGTCGAGCGGAGACATGCGACGGACGGGGAAGACTTCGGTTGGAACTGAA
>JAFUFB010000022.1 GCA_017470145.1 Clostridia bacterium
CCAGGTTCTCGCCGCTGCTGAGCTCCTGGTCGCTGCCTGCCGCCGTGTAGGTCGGGGTCTGGTCGTTCGTTGCCACATTGGGCACGTTTCCCAGCCCCACCTGGCTTTTCGTCACCCCGTGGGGGTTGTTCTTGTCCGCCGTGTGGGCCTCAAACGCGTCTTCCAGCTCCTCCTCGTCCTCCGCCAGGGCATTGTGGGCGTCCTGCAATTCCCAGATGTTGCCGCTCTGGGTCTCGTCTACCGCCTGAATGCTGGTGATGGATCTTTCGTTGTTGCCGATGCGCGTGTTGTATTGGCTCAGCGTCGTGCGGATGCCCTCAATGGTCTCCAGGGCCTTGTTCAGCTCGTCGTAGAGCGTCCAGATCCCTTCCTCCATGTGGTTCAGGTTGTCCTCGCTCAGGGGCGTGCCCGCCTGGGCGATGGTTCCCGGCGCGGGGGTGTGGGTAATGCTCCCGTCCGAGTTCTCGCTCTCCGTGTAGGTTCTGGGCCGCTGAACCGCGCGGTTTTGCCATTTTGTCTTTGTGTAGCTCAGTGCCATGTTATTCTTTCACCGCCTCTTTTCCCCTTCTTCCTCTGCGCTGCCGGGGCGCTTATACCGTTTGGATCGCCGCCCCGACGGAAACGCCCAGCTTGAATCGAATCAAAATTCTGTCCACCGTCTGGGCGAAGCTGATTTCCTCTACTCTGTCCACCAGCACGCTCCCGTTGCTCGCGCAGATTTGGAATTCTGTGGCCGGATTGTTCCCGTCTTGCCGGTCGATGTAGAAGGTGATGTGAATTGCGCCGTTCCCTTGGACGGCGGCGCCGTTCAGCTCCGCGCGATACCAGGTGTTGCCGATCCTGTATCGCCCGTATCCCGCCATCTCGACGATGCGGTTTCTAAGCCCGGTCAGCAGGGTGCTTGTGATTGTCGTTGTCGCCATGCTTATCCTGCCACTCCTTCGTCGGTCTTTGCCTCGTCAACCTTCGCGACTGTCACGGGGAGATCCCATTCCTGCATGTCCTGGGTGCCCGTAATCTCGTCCTCCGCCGCCCGGTAGTATTCCACGTCGAACCAGTCCATGTCGGCGGATATGATGATTTCGCTCGAGTTGTCGATGGTAACATTGTCCAGAATGCTCCGAACGTTTTTCACGTTCGAAATGGCCTTTTGCGCCCAGGCGATCACGTCCGCGTCATAGTTGCCTCCCGATACAGTTACGCGGAAATGGAACGGCTCCCCGCCGTATTCCCAGTTTTCCTCGACCTGAACCGTCTGGAAGTAGCCCTCCAGAAAGTTGTAGATCGCCTGGGGCGTTCCGTATACGCTGTATAGGTATGTCGCGTTGATAATCCAGTAGCGCTTCTGGTCTATGGTGCCGTTGTAGTCGTATAGACAGCCCAGCTCTCCCGCCAGCTCGTCCAGCCGCCACTCCGGCATTTTGTAGGGGTCTTGCAATATGTCGATGCCGTATTGCGCCCCCTCGGCCACCAGTTGGAAGGCCCTTTCAATGGCCTTGGCCAGGGCGTATCCGTTCTTGTCGTTCAGGATAAACCGTGGCACCAGTTTTTCGATGTTGAAGCTGATTCGCATTTTTTATGTGTTCACCACCGTTATGCGGATTGTGCCCTTGCAGTGGGCGCTGGGCTCAATCTCCGTGTATTGAACGCTGCCGCTCATGCCGCTGCCTCCCGTGAAGCGAACTCTCTCGCATCCAACCTGGTATAGCATCGCCATCAGCTTGTCCGGGTTCCAGGCCCGGCCAATGCGGTTGTCTTGCCAGCTTTGATATTCCTCCACGGCGGCGGTCACATCGTCCCCGATCCCCGCGTATTGGCTGTAATAGACCTCCACGTTCAGGTTGTAGTTCCTTTCCGCCGCTTCGTGGATGGAAACATGGTCGGTCAGCGGCCGGGTCGTGATGGCGCTGAGCCGCTGCTCCACGCTGTTGAAAATGCTCTCCCGCTCTGCGTCCTCGGCCAATATGAGGTAGAGCCCCACTTCGCCCGCCCCGTCGTTGATGGCCCGCGCGTCGATGATCTGGCTGCTGGCCGCCGTGGCCTGGCTTTCGTACATCTGCTCCGGCCCCGTGGTCACGCTGGCCAGCCCGTAGTTGCGGATGCGCTCCCGGTAGACTTCCTCGTCTTCCTCGTCCACGCCGCCGCTGGCCGTCTCCGTCACGATGCATTTCACGAATCCGTCCACGCTCTCGATAAATTGCATCTGCGCCCCTTCGTGCAGCCCGTTGCCGATGGCTCCCGGGGTCTGGCATTGCAGCGTGGTCTGGAGGGTCTGCGCCGTCCCCGTGATCTCCAGGTCTTCCGTGGTTTCGTAGATGATTTGCCCGTCCACCGTCAGCCCCGTCCCTGCCGGAATGGTTTGCGCAATCCCCGTGGGGTAGAATTCCATTTCCACCGGCGCCGTCGCCGCAATCGCGTCGATGTATACGCAGTTCCGCTTCTGGCCGTATTCCTTCAGGTATTCTCCCGTGGCGTATGTCAGGGTGTCCATGCGCAAGGCGCTGTCCACCTTCGCCATGATGGCCGTGGCGATGGCCAGCACCGCCCGCATCAGCATCTCCTTCTCGTCCCCCGGGTAGAGGATCTGCCCGCCGCAGTCCAGGTAGGTCTTTACCATTTCGTGCCAGGTTTCTTCCTCGTCGTATCGAACATAGTGCAGTTCTGTCGTGTCCATGTTTGTCACCTCCTTTTTCGTTTTAGTCCGGCACTTGGATCACCACGGTGATGAGGATTTCGCCCTTCTCGTCCATTTCGGCCTTGACCTCCTCCGCCGTCGCGTCCGGCTCCCAGGTCAGCACTCGGTCAATCTCCGGCTTCAGCGCCGCCCGCATTTTGTCCATGGGTAGGTGGTATAGCGCCGGGTCGAATCCCCGCAGCCGGTCGTAGGGCACCTCGCCCATCTGGGTCATGATGAGGTTTTTCGCGTTCTGAATCGTCCGGGGAACGAAGTATAGGCTGTTGCCCCATTCGATGTCTTCCGGCTGGTTGGTAATGACGTATCTGCCCATTCTTTTCCTTCGCCCTCCTTCTCCGCCTTATTTGCCTACGGCCTTGTTGACGGTGGCCTTGGCGTTTCCGGCGGGCGGGTTGGCCCGGCCTGTGCTTGCGTTTTGCTTCTGGGCGGTGTTGATGGCGTTCTTCGCCGCCGTTACAACGGTATTCGCGCCGCCGATAGCGATGTCGGCAAGGCGTCCCAGCAGTCCCTTGCTCGCCTCTTTCCCAGCCTTGGCGGCGTCGTCGGCGGTTTGGATGTCAACAATCGTCACGCTGGGGATGTTCTTTTTCTTCGTTCCCCCGCCTCCGCCGCCGCTGGGCTCGTCATACCATCCGCCGCCCCCGTCGCCCGCCGGCTCGGCCACGGCCAGTCCGTCCGTCAGCGTCCCTTGTTGGAATTTCACCTTTACGTCCGCGCTGATCCATTTGCCGCCGTTCCCCGGCATGGTGACGATTTCGCTTACTTCCGCGCTCACCAGTATCAGTTGGGCCTGAATCAGTTTTTGATCCCCGATGTAGAAGTAGCTGCAAGCCCCGTCCGTCGCCTCTTGGATGTATTGCATCGCCTCGGCGTATACGTCCGTCACGCCCGTCAAGGCGCTCAGATGGATCGTGAACTCCACCTCCGGGCTGTTGCCGTATTTCCGTTCCTGATATTTCTGGTTCGCGCTGTTCTTCTCCGTCGTTTCGCATCCGCTCTTGATGCTCAGTCCGCTGAAGCTGCGAATCAGCTGTGGGCTTACCTCGAAGGTGTGCCCGTACCAGTTGGCTATTGTGCTCATTTTCTGTCTTTCACCGCCTTACATTCGCCAGGGGGCAATGGTGTTGGCCAGGGTCGCTTCGCCGCTCCGGCTCGGGGTCTCGATTTCGGGAATCAGCAGCGCCTCGCCCCCCAGGAAAACGGTCTGCCCGCAGTATTCCGGGTTGGCGTTCATCAGGTCAGGGGCGTATTTCTCGTCCCGCCATAGCCGCAGGGCGATGCTGTCAAAGCTCTCGTTCGCGCTGCAGTTGTATTGGTATCCGGTGTATTTAATCATGTGTACGCCACCATGCTTTCATATAGGCTCTTCTTTTCCCACCATTCCTCAATCCATTTCTCGAATCGCTTCTTGTCCTCTTCCAGCTTGTCGCCCACTCCTCGCGCGTCGTCCGCGTGGATCACGGGGCTGTATTGAACGGAGAAGGTGTTCCCGCTGCTGTTCTTGGCGCTGATGGCGCTGCTGCCGCTGCTGGCCGCCGCCCTGGTGGAGATCATGCTGCCCCAGTTCAGGCTCCCGCCGCCGTCCGTGCCGCCCTCGGCGAACATCCGCGCCCCGGCTTCCTCCGCCAGGTCAAGGATGTCGAATCCGCTGTTGTATGCCGCCGCCAGGATGAGGCCCAGGGTGTTGTCTGTGTGCTCTTCCGGGATGTACCATTCCGGGATCCCCGCCTCGGCGAAGATGGCCGGTTTCGTTTCCCGTCCGCCCTCCGCCTTCTTGGTGAATAGCCCGCCGAAGAAGTTGCCAATGGCGCTGCCAATCTTGCCCACGACCCCGCCGCCACCCCCGGAAATGCCTCCCGTGGTCTGTACGGTGAAGGTGACGGGGTGCCCGTTGGCGTATTCCTGCATTTCGGAATAGGCCGCAACGGCCGCGTCCACCCCGTTGGAGATTTCGATTTCTTCCGACACGGGGTCTTTCCCGTCCAGGGTCTGCTGCATGGCGTCGTAGCCTTCCACCGCCGCCTGTTCCGGTTCCTTTACCTCGATTTCGGCTTCCAGGGCCTCCGCCTCGTCGAGAATGCCCTGCATGGTCTCGTAGGTCTCGTTGGTGGTGTCCTCCGCCTTTTCGATCTCGATTTCGGCCACCAGGTCTTCGATTTCGCTCTTCTCCGTGGAGCCCTTCTTGTATTTCTCCCGGTCGCTGTCTCCCATGTTCATTAGCTTCCATGCTGCGAAGATGTTTTCAAACAAGTTTCCTGCCTGTGCGAATTTGGATTCGTCTCCCGCGTTCACTTTCTGAAAATCGTATATTCCGTCCAATTGGTCTACGATCTGGTTTACGACTTCCAGTTCTTCGCTGCTCATTTTACCCATCAGGTCGAAGGTGTTTTCGTTCCCCTGGCCGATGGCGTTCCAGAAGTTCAACATGTCGCTGTCGCCTAATTCGCTAATGTGGCTCACCATGTCCCATAGCTCGTTGGCGGTTGCGCCTTCCGGCACCCAGGATTGGCTCTTGTATCCAGCGGGGCTTTCGTACAGCTTCACCATGTCCAGTATGGTCTGCAAGCTCTGAGCGGCTTCTTCGTCCCCGGCTCTTTTGTAGCTGTCGATGCGTTTCGAAATCGATTCCCAGCCGCCCAGCGCTTCAATCTGCTCTAATCTGAACTTGTAAGCGTCGCCAAGCTCGCTGGATCCGCCAATTCCCAAAATGCCGCCTTGCATTTTGGTGTAGCCGCTTTGCTGCAGGAGCATCCTCGCCGCGCTTTCCGTCAGTTTCCCCTCAGAAACGTCCCGGACGAGTCCCTCCCAAAATCTGTCTGCGTCTCCGTAGTCGCTTTCGTGTTGCGCAGTATTCATCAAACCCAGGATCATCTGATCGTAATTAGAATTGATCCCGGCCTCCATATTCTGCAACGCTGCTTGGCTTCCTCGAATCTTCTGGTCATATTCGTTCTCGATTTCCGCCCGTTCCGCCGCGTTCTTGGCTTTGGCCATCTTCTGCTCTTTCTGATATTCCAGGCCGTATACAGCGTTGCCGTAGTGGTCTTCCCAGAAGGCCAGTTCCGCGTCCCGTTGTGGAATCAGTTCGTCTCCCAGGAAGGCCATCATGGAGCTATAGCTCATGTTCTGAGCCTTGTCCATCAGCTTTCTTCGGTTGATGTAGTCCTGCTCGCTCTGGGCTTCCGCCTGGGCCTGGGCGATTTTCTCGTTCAGGTCGCGGTAGATGTTCTTGATATTGTCGTATTCTTCCGGGCTGATCGTCCCGTCCTTGAAGGCCGCTGTCATCGCGTCCCGCAAAGCCTGGCCCGCTGCTTCCACCTCCGCCAGGTTCTCTGTCTGGGCCTCTTGTATCGTTTTCAGAATTCCGGCATAAATCGGGTCGGCGTTTACTTCCTCTGCGGTTTTCTCCGTTGCTCCTGTGCCTTTGAACAGCGCGTACCAGAACTCCGCGTCCATGTCGCCCTTGGCGGTGATGCCATCCTTTACGGCCTGAACCGCCTGTTCTCCCAGGCTGTTGTAAGCTTTTATATCTTCCGGTGTCAGCGTTTTCCCTGTCAGCATGTCGCTCAGCGCCGTCGCGCTGAATTTCTGGGCTGCCGTCTCGTAGTTCGTCGTTGCCGTTTCCAGCGCTGTCTGGAATTCAGTAATCCCCGTTGTGGCCTCGGTAAAGCTGGTCTGGATTTCTTCCAGTTTCGCCTTCAGCTCCGTGGTGTCGATCTCCATGTCACCGAAGCCCTCTTTGAACTTCGCCTCCTTGAATTTGTTCGCCGCCTCCGCCAGGGCCGTGAAGGCAATCGCCGCCAGGGCGATGCGCCCCGTGTGCGTCCCCAGGGCCGCGCCAACCAGCTTGAATCCCATGCCCGCGCCGATGAGCCCAGGCCCGGCCACAGCGATAGCTCCCAGCCCCGCCACCAGCGCGTCGAAGGCCGCAGGATCCATTTTCCCCATGCCCTCCGCCGCGTCGCCGATAACCTGGCTGATCCTGGTCAGCAAGTCCAGCCCGGAGGAGACCCCGTTGTCCCCGCCGCCGCTGGAGAGCAGGTCGAAAACCTTTCCGATGTTCCCCGCGATGGTCTCCACCTGGTCGCTCAGCTGTTGCCCCGTCAATTGCTTCAGGGCTTCCAGCTTGCTGTTCAGGGTCTCGATGGCGCCCGTCATGCCGCTCATCATCGTTTCGCTGGCGTATTTGCCGTATCCGGCGGCCTCGCCGTCCATCAACAGCTTGTATAGCTCCGTCAGGTCGCCCTTGCAGGCGTCCATCAGGGCCATGGCCCCCGTGATGGTTCTGGTGGGGAAGATGGTGCTCCAAATGTCGTATTTCTCGTCGTCTGCCATGCCCTTCGTGACATCGTATAGATCCTGGAAGATGTCCAGGAATCCCTTCAGGTTCCCCTGGCTGTCGTAGGCGGAGAAGCCCATGCTCTCCAATTGTTTGACGGTTTCCGCCGCCTTCCCGTTGGTTTCGCCCATGGCCTCCTCAATGTCGTCGGAGGTCACCCCCAGTTCGGCCATGACATCGCTGGCCTTCTTCGTCGGCGCAATCAGTCGAATCAGGCCGTTCCGCAGCAGGGTGCCCGCGTCGCTGCCCGTGGTGCCCGCGTCGTGCAGGATGGCCAGCATGGTCAGCAGCTCTTCCTTGTTCTTCGCGAATTTCATTGTCGATCCCATCCGCGTCATGGCGTCGCCGAATTGCCTTACATCGCCCGCGCTGCTGTTGGCCGCGAAAGTCCATTCGTCGATGAAGTCCGTCAGGTCGCCGAAGCTGATCCCCGCCGCGTTGGTGCTCTTGATGATGTAGTCCACGCTCTCGCTCAGTTCCAGCCCGCCCGCCTGGGCCAGCTCCATAGCGGCGGGAATGCCGTCCATGATTTTTTCCAAGTCCCAGTTGGCGTGGGCCGCCTGGGCAATGGCGTTGGCTACATCGTCCGTGTGAAAGATGGTGCTGGCCGCCCATTGCGTCGCCTGGATGTCCAGCTGGTTCATGACATCCTTCAGCTCTTTGGTTCCTCGGCCATAGGTCGTCGCCAGGGCCACCTGCGCGTCGAGCATGCTGTCCTCGTATCCGCGATAGACGTCCACGCTGTCCTTCCCGAAGTTGATCAGCTTCTGGCTCACGTCGTCGATCAGCGTGCCCATCTCCATCAGCTTGTTGCCGATTTGCCCGAAAGTGCCGTCCACCTTTCCGCCCAGCACTACCACCGCGCTCAGTGTCTTCTGTGCCATCTTTGGTGTCTCACCGCCCTTTCGTCTTTAGATGTCCATTCTGATTTTGCCAATGATCATGCCCCGCCCGTCCGGGAACATGAAGTAATATACGTTCTCGCCGACCTCGTATTCCGTCTTGATTTCCTCTTCCGTGTCGTGGTCGCGGTGCTCGTTGATGTTGTTCACCGGTGCTTCCATCCATCGGCTTTCGATCCCGTCCCGCGTCGCGCTTTTCACCTTGTAGAGGAATCGCTTCGGCTTCGTGTCCGGCTTCTTGGCGCTGATGGTGCCTTCCTCGAATCCCGTCAGGGGGGTCAGCTCGTTTTTCTCTGTCGTTTCCATCTTCGTCTTATCCAATCCCGCTCATGCAGCGATACATTTTCGCCTTCGTGCGCCCGTCCAGCAGGTTTTGTTCCACTTCGTGGATCATCCATTCTCCCGCCGCGTCCGTCCTGCTCTTAACATCCACGCGAACCATCGCCGTGTATCCCGGGTTGAAGTCCATTTCGATGCTCAGCGTCTCGCTCTGCCGGTTGTGGGCCATCAGGATCCCCTTGGCCCATCGGTAGGCCATCGCGTCGTCGTCCACGGGGATGTCCGTAATAATGCGGTTCTGCCCGTTGCTGTTCGCGTCCCGCGCCGTGCCGTTGCCGAATAGCGTCCTGATTTGTACGCTCTTCCAGCTCAGGTCTCTCCGGTCGATGTATTGGCTGTCCATCTGGTCGCTGTCCAGCTCCAGCACGTGCATTGCCGGCAGCCCCTGGGCGTATTTAATGCCAATCGCCGCGTAGTTCCCGTCCAGGGTCTTGAGGATCCCGCCCTCCCGTTGAATCAGCGTTTCCAGGAAAACCGGGGCGCTCAGATTGTTCCGCATCAGGTATTCGTAGGTAATCCCGCCCCCGATGCCGTATAGCTTTGCCCCCATGCCGCATTCTCCCGCGCATACCGCCATGATGGCCGCCAGGGTCTTGCCCTCGTATGCTTGCCATCTTTTCGGGAAGGGTACGCTCTTCGCCGCCGTGGCATAGATGCGGTAAGCCCCGTCCTCCGGTACCACGGTATTCAGGAACATCGTCTTCGTGTCGTATCCGCTCCGGGTCACGCGGATCTGGTCGTTCTTCTTCGGCCCCCATTGAAACCAGGTGTCCGCGTGGTCAACCTTCAGGTTCAGGCAGTCGCTCTCCCCGCAGCTCACGTCCCGGCAGGTGCACTCAATAATGTCCACTTGCCGCGTGATGTCCACTCCCTCGTAGTAGAGTTTCAGGTCCTTTTGTGTCTGCGCCATGCTTTTCCGCCTCCTTCAGTGCTTACGCCGTCCCCGGCGATGGGAGGGGCGGTTTGTCGGTGCGTTCTTTGCCGCTTCGGCCCGCCGCTCGTAGTATGCCGCGATGGCCTGCCAGGTTTCGTAGAACCGAGCCGTCGGCATGTCGAGGTATGCCGTCACGGGGGTTCCGCTGTTCAGTGCCGCGTCCACTATTCTTTCGAGATATTGTTGTTTCCCGCCTGGCCAGACGCGTTGTAAAAAAGCTTCGCGATGCGCAGCGCCGCCGTGAAGTCCGGGGCGCTCAGCCGGTCGCGAATGTCCTTCCCGTCGTATAGCTTGCTTCTCATGCCCCCGTCTTCAACCCAAGGGGCGCATTTCTCCGCCGCCGCCGCGAAAAGCGCCATGGCCTGTGCGTTGCTGATGGCGAAGATATTGTTCGCCGGTACGGTATCCAGCGCGTTCATCATCTCCACGCCCGTCAAGGCGCAGAAGTCAAATTCAATTTCGGTAACGTCCTGCCCGTGGCTCCGAATGGGGATCATCAGTTTCATTTTCCCCCTGCAGAGCCGCCGCAGCTGTTCAATGGGATCCTCAGGAGCTTCCACCGACTTCTCCTGCTTACTTTCCTTCGAATCCTCGTCCTTGTCCTTGTCCTCGGTTTTTTCGTCCAACAATTCTTCCGCCTTTTTCTCCAAATCCTGTGCCATGTTGCTCAAACCTCGTTTCTTTTTGTTTTTATTTCATGAAAGAGATGCCCCAGCGCCCGAAGGGATGTTTCACTCTGGGGCCCTTGGAGGACGTCGGTACTTAGCGGGTGGCGAGCGCCCCGCGCGAAGCCAGCCGCTTTGTACCGCTACGTCCGGAACGGGCGAACCTCTGGCGACCGCCAGTGGCGGAAATTTCGCCAGAGGTGAGGTCAACCGAAAGGAAGCGAGCTCCCCAGTGGGGAGTCGCGACCATTGAGGTTGCGGATAGCGCGAGCCGTGCCCCAGAGGGGAACTCCCGCGCGGGCGCGTCGCTTCCTTGCCCCAAAAAACTCCCGCCCAGCGTCCGCCGGGCGGGAGCAATTCTCCTTAGTCCAACAAGGCGGAAAGGTCGTTGCTGTAGTCCTTCCCGTTGATGCGGATAATCCCCGCCATGCTGTCGATCAGGGTCACCACTTCGCCGCCGATCTCCTCCTCGTACCGCAGTACGGAGTATTTCTCCGTGCTGCCGTAGGGGTTGTCGGTCTCGATAGAGCCCTTCTCGGTGCTCTTGTGAGCGCCCCGCACGCGGATCTTCACCAGTTCCAGCTGAACCTCGCCCTGGCTGGTAATGTAGTTCTGCCGCGCGATGCGGCCTTCGATTTCGTGCAGTCCCGGGGTCGCCAGGCCCGCGCAGTTGGTGCCGTTGTTGTGGGCGATTTCGAATTCCATCGCGTTGAAGTGATAGATGTTCGGAATGTCCACGTCCATCACCATGCCAGCGGCTTTTACGCTGGTGGTCGGGTGTTCGATGGTCGGGGGCGTGAAGCTGGTCACGTCCTCGCATTTGTTCCCGTTGTCGATCAGCCGGTGGTCTTCTACGTTGCAGCGTACATTCTTAGGCATTTCTTATTTTCCCTCCTTTAGCCCGCCAGTTCGTCCATGGCGGCGAAGTAAACCTCGAATCCGTCCGCCGTCCAGTTGGCCGTGGCGGTCAGGCTCTTGGCCAGCGGCGTGTTGGTAACGTTGAACAGGATGGAGAAATCCCCGCTGTAAACGTCGCTCTTCGCCTGGGGGGTGGCTTCCAGCTGAACCTTGCCGTAGGTCAGCGCCCCGATGCCCAGCAGCGCGTCCACCCTGGTCTGCTCCTCCGCCACAATGCTCTTCAGGTCGTTGATGGGCATGGGCTTGTCGATGTTGATGTTCCGCCGGTGCTGGAAATCGTTCGTCAGGTAGTACAGCATCATCAGGCAGGTGTCGTTGACATTGATGGTGGTGCCGTTCTCCTGGTCGTAGCTTCCCGCGAACATGCCCCAGATGGCCCATCTGCCGCCCACGTAGGCCGCGCTGTTGATGCCGTTGGCGTTCAGGCAGCGGTTGATGATCTCGTCGTCATATACCCGGCCCGTAACGTTCTCGCTGAAGTACAGGTCTTCGATGATGCCGCATTCCGTGTTGCTCCCGCTCATGTAGGGGATGCCGTTGTTCTGAACCAGCAGGCTCTGGAAGTTCGCCGCGTTCAGCACGGAGAGGTGGTAGGTCTTCCCGTCGGTGCCCTTCGCCAGGGGGAAGAAAACGCTCTCGTTGTCCCGGTTGTATCCGTTGGCGTTCTTCCAGTCCGGCGCGTTCTGCAGGCTGACGGTGTTGCCGTCCGTGGTCAGGATGGGCAAGTCCACGAACATCCAGGCGTTCCAGTGCTTGCTGATCTGCTGGCTGTTCTGGTACAGCGCGTTGTGGATGCTGGGAATGCTGCTGAATCCGGGGGCCAGCAGGAAGGCGGGGATGAGGCCCGTCACGTTGTATACGTTCTTGATGGCGTAAACGCCCGTGTTCAGCCCGTATTCGTCGGTAGCGCCGATGACGTTCGCTTCCGTCACCTGGGCGGGATCCACCTTGCTCCAGGTGATGCTCAGGGCGCTGGTGCCCAGGCTGCCCTTCTTCTTCTCGACGATGTTGATGACTTTCTTCATGAAGTCGTATGTCGCCGTGTAGTCCGTGCCCCGGGTCAGGGTCGCGCCCTCGCTCTTGACAACCACGGTGTCCAGGATTGCGTCCTCGGCGCTGACGATGGTCACTCGTCCGTTGTCCGGGGTCAGGGTCGCGCTGCCGCCCTGGCTCTTCCGGTGAGCGTTGGGGTCAAGCACGTTGATGAAAACCAGCGGGCCCACGCCGTTCATCTCGAAGTGGACGTGCATCGCCTCGCACAGGGTGTAGCTGGCCCAGTCGTCGCTGTATCCCAGGTATTTCCGGGCCTCCGCGATGTCCCCGCAGACGATGGGCCGGTTTACATTCTTCGCCCCGCCTTCCACCTGGTGCACGGGCGCGGTGCCGATGTAAACGATGGCCTGCCGGTGCTTGCCCTTGTTGCTGAAGTCCAGTCCTTCCGCAATGACCTTGCCCCGGGTGCCGTGTTTGAATTCAGGGTATTCTGCCATTTGGTTTTGTCCTCCTTTGGCTGTCGTTTAGTCTATTCCGTCCAGCAGCCTTGCGGCTCTGCTGGCTTTCCCTTGGTCGTTGCCGTTGTTGGCGTAGCATTTGAATTCCACGTTCAGGAATCCTTGATAGAGGGGCCTCCTGTCCTGGATGTAGGCCTGGTCGGAGTACAGGCTGTAGAGGAAGTTGTCGTCTTCCAATATCAAGTCCGTCTGCGGCACGGTTCTTTCCCGCAGCAATAGCTCCGCCGCGTCGTCCATCCATTCCACCAGGGTCTGCAGCCCCGGCTCCGTTCCGTCCTTGATGAGGCTCATGTCCGCCCGCCCGCTCTCCATGCTCTCCGCGAATCCCGGGTATCGAACTCCAGGTTCGTAGATCGTGAAGAGAATCTGCAGGCTCAGGCTTTGCCCCATGTCCTGCGGTCGGCTGATGTGGCTGTATCGGTCGAATCGCTTCTCCGGGTTGTACCGTACATAGCTGCTCGTCGGCATGATGGTGATGCTGGGCGCGATGCTGAAAGGGTCTCTGGAGTCCAGCATCCCCGGCTCGTTGGGCCGTGCCGGCTGCCAGGCCAGGAAGCATCTCGGCTCCGCCATGGTGAAGTCAGTCACGTCCGGGCCGTAGACGCCGTTTTGCCCCGTGAGGGGCTTCGGGCTCTTGAATTCCCGGCCCGCGCATAGCTCCTCCTCGAAGAAGGTCTTCATTTTCCGCAGCCTCTCCCATGTTCTCATTCCATCATCACTCCCTTGGCCCATCTGGTAGTCAGGGATATTTCCTTCATGCCCTTCGCGTCGATCACATCTAACACGCGCATAATCACCCCGTCGAAGATAATCTCCTCGTTGGGCTGGGCCCTTGCCGGGAGGCTGTCTTCGGGAACGTAGATGATCTTCTCAACCATGTCCGCGTCCCAGCTCAGGTCGTTGACGTTGTTGTTCTTCCGCTTCAGCGCCTCCGTGTCGTCCGGTACGCAGGTGAAGGGAATCCCGTCCCAGGTGTGCTCCTCCGCGAAGTGCTCCAGGTTCATGAATATTTTGTGGTTATCCTTCAGGAATCGGTCGCATAGGGCCATTTTTATTCCTTCTCCCCGGCCTTGGTGGCCTTGGCTTCCGCCTTGGTCTCCTGGGGCGCGGGCACGGCCTTGCCCTGTTCGATCAGGCGCACGGCGAATCCCGTGGCGTATTCCTCGATCTTCCCGGTCTTGAGAATCTTGATCTTCACGTTTCGTTCCCTCCTTCCGCCCTTTTATTGGGCTTCGTCCGCCACCAGGCCCTCGTCCAGCCCCAGCTCAATGGGCTCCTCGTCCTCCTCCGGGGTGGTCTCCGGTTCCTTGGCGGCCTTGGCCTTGGCCTTGTTTTTCGCCTTGGCCTTGGGGGCCGCCTTGGTCTCGGCGGGGGCTTCCGGGGCCTGGGCCGGGGCTTCCGGGGCGGTTTCCGGGGCGGCCTCGTCCTCCGGCGTTTCCGCCAGTATTCCCCTTGCCACCATGTCCTTTATCGCGGCTTCCCCGATGGCTTTTGTCTGTTCCCCCGTCAAATATTCTCCAGGGGTGATGATGCCAATGGCCGGGTGCCCGGTGTAGCATTTTGCGTAATATCGCATGTGGTTTCTCCTTTGGTTCCGGGGGAGGGGAGGCCCCGCAGGGCCGCCCCGTCCCCTGGGTTTTTACAGCACCTTCATCAGGCACCACGCGCCCACGTTCTCGGGCACGACGGTGGGCCGGGAAACCAGGCGAGTGGTGATCTCGTCCGCTCCCGCGCCGCCCTTCCGCAGGGCGACTTCCTTCTTGATGTAGGTCTTAATGGCCGCGTTCTCGTCCTGGCCCACGTATTCATTGATGGGCCCGTGGCAGATGGTCAGGGGCTTCTTGCTGCTGCTGCCCATCAGGATATATCCGTCGGGAATCAGCTTCTCCTGCTGCCGCTCGTAGTTCAGGAAGTGGCCGTTCAGGCTCACCATCTTCACGCCGTCGCTGTTGGTGCCGCGATAGCGGACGCCCTGGCCCTGGTAGTGGCCCCGGATTTCGTCCAGGTACACCCGATCCATGTCCAGCTCCTTGCAGTAGTCGCTGTTGGCCATCATGGCCTCGAAAACGCCGCCGCCCATGACCATGATGTCAACATCGCCCAGCCCGTTGTACACCAGGTCGAAGGCCGCCTCCATGTCGTAATGGATCTTCGCCCCCGACTGGTTCCAGCGCGTGGTGGGGGTGTAAACGTTCTGGAATCCGAAGTCCGCCAGCAGGCTTGCTTTCTTCTCCCGGCCTTCTTTGGTGTACCGGCGCAGCTCCAGCTTGCCCTTCAGCAGCACTTCCCGAACCATCCAGTTCCGGGCGTTCTGGTTCATGGCCTTCAGGTCGGTCAGATCCTGGGCCAGCACGTCCTTGCTCCGCTGTTCCGGGGTCTTCGCCCCCAGCACGGTCTCGCCGAACTGCCGGGTGCTTACGTCCTCCAGGGTCAGCACCCGTTCCGGGGCCAGCGTGGAGAAGCGGATTTCCCGCATCTCGAATTTGTCCCGGTTGATGGCCACGCCGCCGGTGCCAGGCACCACGAAGGGAGCCAGTCCCGTCTCCGCGCCCCGGCGATAGTCGTAGATGGCGCGTTCATCCTCGTACACCTTGCCCTCCTTGGCGAAAGTGTCCGCCAGGAAGGTGTATACTCTCGGCATCAGTTCCACGGCCTTTGTCATGGCCGCCGTGGAGAAAAGGTTAATGTTCGCAGGCATGTTCTTTGTCCTCCTTTGCCCTTATTCGGCGGTTCCGTTGTCGATGGTCACATCCTCCGCGGTTCCGTTGTCGATGGTCACATCCTCCGCCGCCCAGTTGTCGAAGGGCCGGAAGACGATCCCCTGCTGCCGCAGTGCCAGCGCCTGGGCCACCGTGATTTCGGTGGTGTATTTGCCGTCGCCCTTGGCAATCTTGACGGTGCCCGCCTTGAAGGCTCCCGCCTCGTAGGCCGCTGCCGCCGCCGCGATGGTCTCGCTGCCGTCGGTGTCGGTTTCGTCCCGAAGAATCAGCAGCGTGTAGCTGCCGTCCACCTGGGCCGCCGCCGCAGGCTCGTACAGGCCGTCGCTGTTGCGGTAAATCACCGCGCCGTAGGGCACAACGCCCTTTCCGGGTTTCAGGCTGATGGCAACCGCCTTTCCTTCGCCGGTGGCCAGCAGGTCTTTGTTCTCGCTCGTTCCAAGAGTTCCGTACAAAGTCTCCATTTGGGTTTTTCTCCTTTCGTTGTCGTTAGGCCATTTCGGCGGTGTTCGCCGTCATGCCCTTGGCCAGCTCGGCGATTTCCGCCGCCAGCTTGTCAGCGGTCTGCTCCGGCTCGTCGTGATCCTTCGCGTCTCCGCCGCCGATGTTTCCGGTGGGGGCGGTCTCCGCCCTCCGGGCTTCCAGGTACTCCGCGCCCTCCTGGGCCTGGGCTTCCACGATCTGGGCCAGGAAGTCCTCGACGCTGGTGCCCTCGGCCTTGGCCTTCGCCGCCATTTCGGCGTATCTGGCTCCCTTCAGGGTCAGCTTGTCGATGCGGGCCGTCCGGTTCCGCTCCGCCTCGATGGCCGCATTGGCGATCTCCTGGGCCGCCGTCGGGTTCTCCTGTCGGATCTGTTCGGCAGTTGCGTCTCTCAGTTCCATGGTGTGTTCAACTCCTTTGACGTTATTTTCAGTCGAGCTTCCGGCGGCAACTGCCGTATTCTCGTTACTGACTGGGTTGTTTGCCCCCTCTGGGAGGGTGGTCTCCGCCGTTTCCGGCGTGTCTTCCCGTACCGCCTGGGCGGTACGCACTGGATGCTCCGGCGCGTGGTCGTAGCTCTCCCGCATAACCTCGATTTCCTCCTGGCTGAAGGCGCAGGCCGCGAATTGGAATTCCTCCTCCGCCGCGTTTTCGCTTTCCAGGATCTCGTCCACGAATCCGGCCTCCTTCGCTTCCTCCGCTCCGAACCAGCTCTCGGCGGTCATCATTTCCAGGCATTCTTCCTTGCTCTTGCCCGTCCGCTCCGCGTAGATCTCCGCCATGCCGTTGTCCGTCTGGATGGCGGCGTTGTAGGCGGAAAGCAGCTTGTCCGCGTTTCCCCAGGCTCCGCCGCTGCAGCGGTGAATCATGTATTCCCCGCCCTTCGCCATGCGAACCTTCGCCCCCGGCAGGCAGGCAATCAGGGTGGCCGCGCTGTCGCAAGCCCCCTCGATGTCAATGATCTTCTTCGCCTTGTGCTTCATCAGGGCTGTCCGAATGGCGATGGCCTCTGTCACCACGCCCCCCGGGCTGTTGATGCGCACGGTGATCTCGTCCACGTCCAGTTCGCTCAGGGCCTGGATGAAGTCGTTGCTGGTCACGGTGGGGTCGTCTTCCCCCCATTTGTAGGGGTAGATGGCGCTGTAAACCGTCACTTCGCCCTTCCGGTTCCCCGTCTCTCTCGCGCTCGCCACCAGGCGAAATTCCTTATTCTTGGGCATTTTGTGTTCCCTCCTTCGGCGTGTATTCCATTTGGGCCGCCATCTCCCGTCCCCGGGCCTTCAGGTTGTCCAAGTAGTCCCCGCCGTTGTATTCCATGGCTTCCTGTTCGCCGGTGCTGATGCCGGTCTCCATGCGGATCTTCGCCGCGTTGGCCTCCTGAACGGGCTGCACGTGGCCCTGGCTCGTCCCGATCCATTGGCACCCGCACCAGGCTTCCCGGATCGCCGGGTCGTCGAAGAATCCCGGGGCTTCAATCCGCCCCAGGGCCACCGCCTCCGCCAGCCATTGCTCGTAGATCGGCTGGTTGAATCGGTCGATGAAGTGTTGCCGGTACCGGCGAACCACCTTCCAGAAGTCCAGCATCGCGCTCCGGCTCGCTGTGTAGTTGTGGTCGTATCGGTGCATCAGCACCTCGTAGGGAATCTCCATACTGCTGCCGATCATGGTGATCACCTGGCTTACGAAGCTTTCAAACGCGCTGGGGGCCCGGTTTACGCCCACGTGGTCGATCTTCTTTCCCGGTGGCAGCTCGTAGACATTCCCGTTCCCCAGCTCGATCTTCAGGTCGGAGTCCGTCACCTTTTCCTCGGCGGAAATGCTGTCGTTGATTGAGTCAAAGCTGTCGTCCTGGGTTCCGTCGCTGGTGATGAACACGGTCAGCATCGCCGCCACCAGGCTTGCCGCCAGTTCTCCGTCCATGTATCGGTCGAGTTGCTTTACCTGCTCGATCATCCCGCTGACGAAGGGGATCCCCCGGTGCTGTTCTGGCCGTTCCACGGTCATCAGGTGCAGCACGTTGACGGCCCCCGTGTCCTTCCCGTAAGCGTCCACCGCTTCCCATTGGATTTCGTCGGGGGTCTCTTCCGCCAATGGGTGATAGGTCGCGATGTGGTATCGGATGACTTCGCCGTCCTTGTTGATCTCGATCCCGTCCACGATGCGTCCACCGTTTTCCGTGTTCTCCGCCTCGCTGTCCCCCGTGCTTTCCGGGGTGCTGATGCGGTCGGCTTCCAGCAATCGGATGGTGGTCTGGTAGGGGTTCCGTCCGTTGGGTTTCATGCCGAACAGAGCGAATACATCCCCGCTCACCAGCATGGAGCGGAACGCCAGCTCCTGCATTTCCCAGAAGGTGTTCTGCCTCGTCCAGTCGCACATGGGGCTCTTGGCCCACATCTGGAATTCCCGCAGGGTGTTGGCTTGCCATTCCTCGGCGGCTTCCGGGCTCATGCCCAGCACGTCCGCGTCGATCTTCGGTTTGGGTCTTATGCCCCATCCAACTACATTGGTGGTCAGCGTCGCCGGAGCGCCCCGCCCCAGTCCGCCCCCCGCGTAGAGGTCGCGGCTTCGGATGCGAAGGAGGCTCCCCTGTAGGTCGATATCGTCCTCCGCGCTGCCGCCTCCCGTAATCCAGCCGATCAGGCTGTTCTTCGTCTGGCTGGCTCCGTGGTATCGGTATCCGCTGGCTTGGGCTGTCCGCCGTCCGCTTTCCGGCTCCTCCCGGTGCCGTTTCCGCTCTCGTTCCTCCCGGGCCTCCTGCATTCGCTGGGCTGCCCCCGGGCTGGCCACGGCGATGATGCGCTCCCGCAGTTTGGGGGCGGCTCTTTTTTCTGCCATGCTTTTTGTTCCCCCTTATGTGTCCCGGAAAACCACCGCCACCGATCTCGGCGGGGGAGTCCCGATTTCGTATTTCCGCAGCTCGCTGCTGAAATAGTTCATCATGTCCTGGGCCTGTTGCAGCGTCAGGAATTTCACCTGTCGGCTCCCGATGGTGTATTCCTGGGCCTGCCCGTCTATCAGGTCGGTCATGGCCTTTTTGCATAGCTCCACCATGTCCTTGCATTCCTGGTAGCTGTAGGCGTAGTTGATGTATTTTTTGCCGACGTAGGGCATCGCGCTTCGCCTCCTGCCTTGCCCGCTTTTTCGAAAATTTGGGCAAAAGAAATCCCCCTCCCCGTCAGGGGAGAGGGTTTTTATATTTTGATCCCGCTGGAAATCAGCCCTTTGGGCTTTTTGGGCTTTCCAATCGGGGCCGCCCGCTGAATGGTCGCCTCGCCGTAGAGCCGCCGCTCGTAGGCATCCAGGTCAATTTTGAATCCCTTGAAGGCGCACCGTGCGTAGTTGCAGCAGTCCAGGGGTTCGTTCCGCTCGTAGATCTTGACCCATTCCATCACGTATACGCCCCGCTTCTTCACGGGCTTTTCCATCTCGGAGATGAGCCCTTTGAAGTAATGCTCGTCGTATCCCGCGTCCTCGTTGTCCGGGTAGTGCATATATCGGGGCCCCGGCTCCGTGATTCCCGCGTTGTACAGGATGTCCCGTTTCCCGCTCATGACGTTCAGCAGGAACAGGTTCAGCCCCTTCTTCGTGCTCTTCGTGTGCCGTACCAGGGTGCCCGTCTCCTTGTTCTCGCCCCGAATGGGGTAGATGCGCTTCATCCGCCGCATGGCGCAGTGTTCCACCACGCTGTCGTAGAAGTGGCCCCCCGCGTCCATGAAGGTCACGGCGGCTTTCATGGTCTTCCCGTTTTCCAGCCGCCATCCCCGGTCCAGCAGTGCGTCCACCTGCTCCCAGGTGCTTTCCTCGTCCGCCCGTCCGGGGATTACGCCGTATTGGATCCCCCAGCTCTCGTCCTTCCGGCCCCAGCCCTTCACTTCATATTCGAGCCGGTTGTCCTGGGTGTCGATCCCGATGGTGATGACAAGCACCCCCTTCGGTACCTCCGCCTCGTAGTGTTCCCGCCGCAGGTACATTCCCTCCGGTAGGATCGTCCGCTCCTTGTGCTCGTAGGGGAGGCCCAGCTCCAGGTTGTAGAAGGTCTTCAGCATTTCCGGGTCGTCTTTCCCGTCCAGAAATTTCTGGCAGATCTCCTTCCAGGTCGCCCAGGGGCTGCTGAAGGAGGTCAGGTGAAAGCTCCGGTGCCCCGCCTTTTGTAATGCCTCCGGGTTGTAGGCAACCCATTTGGCCGGGGCCCGTTTCGCCTCCCATTCCTCCATTTCCCCGCCGCATTTGGGGCATCTCCAGCGAACGTTTCCAACCTCGTATTCCTTCTGGTTCTCGTTGACAATTCGTTCCGTCTTCTCGAATCGGATGTCGTCGAACTGGATAGAGCTGTGCTCTCCGCAGTGCTTGCAGGTGATTTCCCATTCCTCCTGGGTGCCGTGCAGGAATTCTTTGTAGATTCGGCTCGTCGCCTTGATGGTAGGGGTGCTGGTGCAAACCCGCTTCGCCCCGCTGCCGAAGGTCTGCGTCCGCTTCATGGCCAGTTTCACAGGGTCGCCTTCCACTCCCGCGCTGGCCGGGTATCCGTCCACCTCGTCCATGAACAGGATTTTGATGGGGCGGCTCTTCAACCCGCCAGGGCTCATGGCTCCCGTCAGGCTGATGAATCCCCCGGGGAATTTTTTCATCAGGATGGTGTTGGCGTTCCCGCCGAAAACCTTCTCCTTCAGCACGGGGGTTGCCTCGATGTCCGGGGCCAGCCGTTCCTTGCTGTAGTTCTCCGCGTCGTCCTCCGCAGGCATGACCAGCAGGCAGGGCCCCGGCTTCTGGTCGATGGTGTAGCCAATCATGTTGCTCATCATGACGGTCTTGCCGATCTGCGCCCCCGTCATGAAGGTGATGTCGTGCACGCCCCTTTGGGAAAAAGCGTCCATCATCTCCCGCTGGTAGGGGGCTCTGTCCGTGTGCCATTTGCCCCTTTCGCTGCTGCCCATTCCCGCCAGCCGCCGGTGCTTGTCCGCCCATTCGGAAACGGTCATGTCGCTGGGCGGGCGGAACATGCTCAGCGTCACCCGCTTTAGCTCTCCCAGCGTCATTCTTCCGTTTCCTCCTCCTGGGCCTTTTCCGTCCCGGTCTCCGGCAAGGGCATCTCGCTCATCAGGCTCATGGCGTCCCGAATCTCCCGCTCAATCTTCTCTTCGATGATTTCCGCGTCCCCGATCATCACCAGGGAGGCCGCCACCTTGGAGGGCAGGGCATTGAATCGATCCGCCACCGTCGCCGCGATGTTGCTCCATATCGGGGCCAGTTCGCTGATGGGCACCAGCTCGTTCTTCATCCGGCTGACCTCGATGCGGGTTTTCTCCATCTTCACGGCCTCATGCTTGGCCTTGATGGCGCTCAGCTCTTCGCTTTCCGCCTCGGCGGCTTGCGCGTTGTAGGCCGCCCACCTTTGGATGAATAGCGCCAGGCTGTATTTCTTTTCGTCCTGCTCGCTCTTGACGAAAAGCTTTTCCCGCTCCGGCAAGGCCATGTCGATTTCGTGCAGTCGCCGATAGGAGTATCCGCTCAGGGAGGCCAGTTCCTTCTTCGTCAGGGCCTGATCCATCTTGCCCCTCCCTTATTTCCCGAACATGTACAGGAAGTTGCGCTCCAGCCGGTCTCCCGCCTTTTCCAGCAGCGCGTCCTGCACCCTGGGGGCCGCTCGGTTCAGCGGCATCTGGGGTACGCCCAATCCAACTACGCGGATGATGGGCAGTCGCGCCTTTCCCTTCCGAGTGAAGGCCACGGTGCCCTTCTTGTTGTTGGGCAGGAAGGGAGGGTTGCCGCCCAGCCGGTCAGGCATCTTCGCGGGCAGTCGCGAGCGTCCCGTCCGCACGATGCTGGAGCTTACGCCCTTTTGCAGCTTGTATGCCTTGAATCGTCCGCCAATGGTGCCCTTGTGGCTCTTGAGAGGGATCTTGCAGGTCACGGGGAATCCGCCGCCAAAGCTCAGCTGATAGTGGCCGATATTGCTCTTGACCCACTGTTGCGTAACCACGTAGTCCTTCGTCGTCTCCTGGCCGATTACGGTCTTGGCCCGTTTGCCAACCTCGTTGAACGTCCGGTACATCAGCTTTTCGAATTGCGGTTGCGTCAGCACGTTCCGGCAAAGCTCCATCTTTCCCTTCAGGTCGGTCATGTCCACCTTCAGAACCACGTTCCCGTTAATAAAGCTCCGCGTCCTTCTCCCTCCTTTCGCCGTTCTGCCCCGTCCCCGCGTCATGCGAGAGGGCCCGTTTGAGGATAAAAAAACAGCGGCGAATTGCTTCGTCGCTGTTCCTCTACCTCTTGCGATGTTACCATCCTACCACACAACCCGTCCATTTTGGCCATTTTAACACATTTTTAATATTTGCTACATATAATATTAACATTTTAATCCTTTACTACATACTTTTCATCCCAATTAACGTGCTTCATATCTTCCGCCTGTTCAATCCTGGCGCAGCAGTCGGCGTAGGCCCATTTCTTCATATTCAGCCGCTCCATGATGTCCTTCCGGTTCATCCCCAGCATGTATTTCATCGTCACGAAGGTTCGCATTTTCGGGTAGGGGATCCCGTTCAGAATCTCCTCCGCCTCCAACAGCTCCTCTATGTATCCCTTCCGCTCCGTTTCATATTTGCCCTCGATTTCCTCAATGGCCGCCAGATCCTCCTCCAGGCCCTTGACCGTGCCGCCGCCCCCGGGCATCCCCGTGATGCGCTGCGTCATGTTCCATAGCCTGTCCTGCTGCCACATCCGCTTTTGCTCCGCCGCGCTCACGTCCTGCACTGCGTATAGCATCCGCGTCAGTTTCGGAATGTCCCGATTCTTGACCACCACCGGCCCGCTGTTCCGTTCCGCTTCGCCCATCGCGCCCTCCAATGATTTTTCTTTCATTATAAGCGCGATTTTTTATCTATCAATGCTTAATAAAGCCGCTGCCCATCAGTGCCCGTCACCGCTCCGCTTATCCTCCGCTTTTCATCGCCCCGCCTTTCCGTGGCAAATCAAATCATCGCTCATCCTCTGCCGTTCCATGCTTCGCCCATCCATCGCAAATCCATGCTTGACGCAGCTTTGCTATTCCATTGCCGGTCGCCGCGAGGCCCTGCCTCTCCATGGCGATGCTTCTCCATCCGTTCCTCGCCCTTTCTTCGCAGATTCAACCCAATCAATGCTGTGCCACTCCGATGCAGGGCTGTTCACCGCCCTTCTGCTCCGTTCCGTTGCGTTTCCTGACAAATAGCACAGTTGCATGGCGTGTTATCCACAATATCGTTCATGATCAGGAAGGCGCTTTTGTGCGTTCCCGTTTTCGCTTTCCGCTTCAAAAACGAAAACGTTTTCGTTTTTGGCTCATTCCGCTGTTGGCTTTCCGCCTGTACTCGCCGCAGAATTTCCAGCGCCATCGCCGCCTTGTCCGGCGGTGCTTCCTTCATCCCGTAGGCCCTGCCCGTCGCCGGTACCGGCTCCGTTGCCGCTTCCGTTTTCGCCTCCGTTTCCACCCTTCTCCCGCTCCTCCTTCTCCGCGTTCATAATCTTCAGAATCCCCTGGTAATATTTCTTGTAGTGGTTGAACATCTTCTCATGCCCTCCGGCCTTTTGCCGATAGAAGTTCAGCGCTTTGATGATCAACTCTGTTTCGGAATATTGCCAGTTGCGTATTTTCCGCCCGTCCTTTTCCCCGCTCTTGCTCTGCATCGCTTCCAGCAGGTGCTGGTAGGGCACCCCGTATTTTCCCTCGAATTCCCGCAGCGTCAACCGTACGTCGCCGCCCTTTCCTGGCTGAATGCGTCAATCTCTGCCATTGCGTCCCCGACATACATTCCCGCGTCCCCGCTACCGCTGGCCGCCCGGAATAGCATCACGTATTTCTCCGCGTCCGTCTGGCTGTGAACATGGTGCTCCTTCCAGTCGTTCAGCGTCTTGATGGCGTATCCCAGCGGGTTTCCCGCCCCGCCTTCCGCCGCCAGTCGAATTGCATAGCCAATCACGCCTTCCCCGAATCCCCAGCTTAATTCCTGCAATAGGCCGATCTTGTCCGCCGTCGCCGGGTTCATCCGGGCCCCGAAGCATTGCGCCCAGGCCGCCATAGCTTCCTCCCTGCTTCGTGGATAAATCGCCGGTTCGCCGTTGCCGCCCGCCCCCGCAGATCCTCTCGCGCCCGCGTGTGTGCGCCGTTGGTCGTCTTCTTCTTCGTCTTCTTCGTCTATATAATTTTTCTTTGGATTATATTTATATATATTTCTTTCGTTTATAGATCTGTCCCCCATGTTATCCCCTGTGTTATCCTGCACCTTACCCCCGATGTTATCCCTTATGTTATCCCTTATCTTGCCCCCTATGTTATCCCCTATGTTATCCGTTTTCAGCGGATAACCCGCCGTATTGTCGTCAAAAAAAGGAGTAGGGGAGGTCTTTCTCGTTTCTTCCGGGAAGAAGTAATTCATCTTGTATAGGGGAGAGCTCTTGTTCTTGTCCCCTGGCTTAAAGTCGATCAGTTTTTTCTGTTTCAGTCCATTCCGCGCCCGCGCCATTGCGTCAAAGCCCATAGGGCAGTACATGAGCACTCGGTCATTCCCGATGGGGATGAATTCGCCAGGCCAATCATTTCCTGTTGCCCGCGCGTTCATGATGTGCATCAGCGCGTACCACAACAGCCGCTCGTTGGCCGTGATCTTTTCATCTGCCGCATACTCGATAAACCGCATGTGTTCACGCACATAATTGACAATCGGCATAATCGTATGCTTCCTTTCCTTCGGCTCAATATGCCAGGGATGTAAATCCCTGGCATATTGGCCTTATTAGTCGTGTCTCAATGGGCTTATCTGCAAGCCCCGGAGGCGGCGGTCGCCCGCTTCCGGCTTTCCCGCCAGGCGAAGCTTACCGCGTGAATCAGGCAGGGCTTCTCCCGCCGCTGAACCATCTTCACCAATTCCTCTTCCAGCTCCTGGGCCTTTTTCTCGTATTCCGCCCGTGCCCGATTTTTCGCGTTCATCCCGCCGCCTCCTTCTGTTCCGTTGCTCCGCTCCGCGTTTCCAGCCTGAGCTGCGCCATCTCAATGCGTATCTGTAAGATGCCATGCCGTTACGCAGCGCATCTTCTCGGCGCCCTTCCGCAGCGCGTCGCCGCTTGGCCCATCAGTGCCCCCGCGCCCTCATTCTTCGCCCCGTTTGATTTCCAACACTTCGTACTTGAACCGTCCCTTGCCGCTGTTCCGCCATTGCCCGAATCCCCGCAATTGGCCGTAGTCCATCGCTTCCAGCACGGCCTTCTCATGGCTCGGAAGCAACAGCCGGTAGGTGAATTCCATGGTAGCCCCGGCGGGAATGCTCTCGCTGCTCGCCAACGCTACCCGTTCTCCCTGCGCCGTTTGCGCCCGCAGGGGCCGTTGACAAATCCCAACCTCCCCAGGGAATTGAATCGGAATCTGTCTCGGCTCCACGAAAATCAGCCCGTCAATCTCCTTCTTGTATGCCTTGATCTTCCCACATTCGCTTTTCGGCACCTTCTTCAGGCTGCCAAAAGCGTCTTTAAGGAACCCTTTCCACTGGTAGTCCCAGGCGATAGGCCGCCCGTTTTCGTCTCTGGGGAATACGGTCATGCCCTTCTCGAAAACTTCCTCCGCCCCCAGAGCCGCCACTTCTTCCTCCCGGCTCTGGGCGTCCGGGGCCTTGCTGGCGATAAACTCCTCATGAATCTCCGGGTTTGCGCTGGCCGTCCCCAGCATTTCTTCCAGCATCGTCACGCGCACCTTGATCGTTGTAGCATCCATCTTTTTCTTCCTCCTCTTTCGTTTTGAGAAAACCTTTTGTTTATTTTAAAACGCTTTCGCGCTTTAATCGGTTATCGAGTTGCTTTTATTATTTTCTTGCCGTTTCCGGGCCTCTTTCACGATGTCCATTACCGCAATCACGTTATTCCACGTCTCAACCTGGTTCATCGCCACGTTGTATTCCACCTTCGGAATCTCCCGTAGGCTCCCGCCGAATCGCGCCATCACGCTCTTTTTAATAACCCCGCTCAGCTTGGAAATTGCCTTCTTATCGTCCCCAAATCCTTTCTTGTCCAGCAATTCCCTGGCCTTTGTCCGCGCCGCCTCTTGCAGATATTTCACTTGCCTGTCCGTCACGGGAGTTGATAGCCGAACCTGCTTTTCCAGGGCCTCCATGCGAATCCGCATCGCGTCCTGTCCCGCCGCCATCTGTTCCTGGCAGCTCGCAATCTGCTGAATCGCTTCCGTGTTGTTTTTCAGTAATGCTCCAATGCTCTCCATGATAGGGGACATCATCGCCAGAATCGTGTTGGTTAGCTCCGCCGTGACCCCGTTTTCCGTCCCCGCCGGAACTAAACTCCCGTTCTCTGCATCGTGGCCTTGCAACGCAACGCCCCAGCATCTCGCAACCATGCCATTCTTTTCCATTGCTATTCGATTCCCATCGTCGCTTTTCCGTTGCTTATCATTTGTCATACGATTTGCACCCCACTTCCGTCCACCGCCTCCACGGCGTTCAGGCTCTTTTCCGCCCAGTCCTTCACCATCAGGATCCCGTGGCGGTAAATCTCCCTTTCTTCCTCCGCCATGGTCGCGAAGGCTCCGTGCATGTAGGGCACCCGCCCGACGCAGTTCATCAGGCTATTGATTGCGTCCATCACCGCCGCCCCGCTGAGAATTTCCCCGTTGCTTCGTCCCGCGTCTCCTTTGGCAATCTGGCTTTGGGCGTTCAGCAATTCCTCCTGCATTTGGTTGTATCCCTCTTGCAGGTCTTGAATCGCTTCGTCCTTTTCCCGGATTTCGTCCTCCAGGGCCCGAACCTTCCGCTCCGCTTCCGCGCTGGCGGTCTGGATGTCCTTGTTTCCTTCAATCGCCGCCCTTGTCATTTCCTGCATTTGGCTTTGTGCCTCTTGCAGCTCCGCAATGGCCCGTTCCTTCGCCGCGATTTCTTCCCGCATTTCGGCAATCACCGCGTCCTGCCGCATCCTTTGGGCCGTCAGGGCTTCTTCTTTTTCCTCGTCCGCCCGGGCCAGTGCCGCCTCCGCTGCGTCTAACTGCTCCTTTTGCGCCGTCAGGGCTTCTTCCTTCTCCCGGTCGGCCTTCTCTAAAGCTGCCGTTGCCACGTCCAGCAGGGCCTTGTTTTCGTCCTTCGCGTCTTCCTTGGCCCGTTCAATGGCCGTTGCCTTCTCCCGTTCCGCTTCCGCCAGGGCCGCTTGTAGCTTCCTTTCCGCCGCTTCCTTCTGCCGTTGCAGCTCCAGCAATTGACTGGTTTGCAGCGTCTCGAAGCTGATGCGGCTTTTCTCCGCCTGATCCGCCAGGGCCTTCTCGTACCGTTCCTTTTCCTCCGCCCGGGCCTTCTTCACGGCCTCCTTGATTTCCCTTACGCTCCGGCTGTCCAGGGGCTTCTCCGCGTCCATCTGCTGAATTTCTTCTTCGCTCATGGGGAGAAGGGCGAACAGCTTGCTCGGCCCTAACTTCGCCAATGGTGAATCCGCCCCATATTTCTTGTAGCTGCTCATGAAGTATTGAGCCGCCCGCAGATCCACCCCGGCGTTGTCCTTGACCCAGCCTTCCCAGCTGCCATGGTCAATCAGCTCCTTCGCCTCGCACAGCACCCGCCCCAACTGTAGCATGTTGGATGCCGCCCCCTCGGCGAAGTACCGGGCTTGTCTGGCCAGGTCTTCGATCACGGAGACCCCGCCGCCCGTCGGTGTCGATAGTTCTTTCACGGTCTTTCCTCCTTGATAAAATGTATTTATCCGTCGGATGCCGTCTCGCTGTCCAGCTTAATCCGTCAGAACCTTTGGAATTCTCCCGGGGAAAAGAGGTGAAGCTGTTGAATCTCCCCGGGAGAAGGCCGATTTTCCCGTTCGCTTGATTCTCGGAAGCTTCAGCCTTTGTGATATTTGCCCCGGCCCATAGTCCGGGTGGCGGCATTTTTTCCGCCTGGAGCAAGGGAGGGGAGTCGAACCCCTCAAGCGGTTGTTGGCACATCCCTGGATCCGTGTAATTTTTGTTGTTACGTGGATACTTCCTGAACCCCGGCCTTGCATGTAGTGTGGGTCTTTCCCCACCGTCAGCAACGTCCTCGATCCCTGTTTCAGGATGTTGCCAGGAGCACCCCCGGGCCTCCTTTACGCCTTGCCCCCGGTTGGCCGAAACAAGACAATCGTGCTTTTATCCCGCCGACGGGTTGCGGTTGGCGGCCTCGCGGCTGCCATCAAAAAGGAAGAACAGTGCCCGTCTTTCCGGGCTGCCAGTTATGCGGCCCATTGGGGCCATCTCCCCTCTGGGCTTGTGCGGTAGGGGAGAGTCGAACTCCCCTGGGTGCGCTTTCGGCGATCACGGCTCGCCGTTGAAAATGGATCCAAGGAGAAATCATGAAAAGGAATGTGTAAGGTGCTACGAAAGGTTTCCGAAAGAGGTTTCCCAATGTTTGAAGAAGGTGTTTCCCGTCTGAACCAAGTCCCGCCGGCTGCTGGCCCGGCAGGATCCCCGTTGCCCGTGATGCGCTCCCAATAACCCATTACCGCATGTAATTATTCTGTGCTGTTCCTGGCATCGATGCTCTCTGCTATTCCCATGCTTAACGATTCTCTTCCTCGCCGTGCCTACGCCATTTCTGGATCGTCACGTCATACCTCGATAATATCGATCCCCCAGATAGCCTTGACCTGCTTTTTCTTGTTGATGTAAACCCGATCCTTCCGTGTCGCCTCGCTTTTCGCGTCATAAACGCCTTCAATCTTCATATCCGGCCCAATCGTCACGAAGTCCGCGAAGTATCGTATCCCGCCCGGCAGATCAAAGGGCACCTGCCGAACCACGCACCGCAATTCCCCAATCCGAACCCGATACATCAGATCCTCGTAAACCCGCGCTTCATGTTCCGAATCAAATTTCATCCCATTGATTTCCACCCTCCTGCTCCCGTATTTGTTCCGCCGCTCTGCGTGGCAGTCTGTGCAACCCTCAGCCGTCGCCCGTCCTACTTCGCTCGCCGCTTCCCCGCTTCGCAATGCCGTAGCTTTTCGGTGCAATTCCGTAGCCATTCGCGCCGGTTCTTTCCCCGTCCGCAAATACTCCCGGTATTCCTCAATCGTCCAGTTCCCTTGTCCCATGGCCCGTCCTTCCATTCGTACCCAATCACAATCCCGTCCCGCATCTGGTACCCCTCCAAGGGCTGTCCCTCCGCGTCCGTAGCCGTTTCGTGTTTCATCCTCCCTCCGCATCCAACAACCATTTTGCGGGCATCACCAAAATGGTTTAAGCCTCCTTTAAGTCTGTTTCTCTCCGTCTGTGCAAGTCGCTTTTTTGCTCCAATATGAACAATAATCATTTGCGTACCGGCCAACACCGTGATTATCTAAACATCTCGACGGTATGAAGTCATCATTATCCGTAATGTATCCCGGTACCCAGTGTTTGCACTGATCACATCTGACAAAGTCAGCGAACGTCTCATGCTCCCTCAACGGGCACCAGTCCGGTTTGCCTTCGTAAGGGACAAACGCATCGTCAATTTCGGCTGGCTGTACGAAGCAATGTCCTCCAAACTGAAATGAGCATCTGCTGCAATCGGCAGGAATTATCGCAGTGTTTGATTTGATGAATAAACCCATAATTGTCTCCTTTAAGTTCGCATTTCGCTCCTTTTGCGAAGTTAGTCGTCTACAATCTTCTTGCCGCACCAAGGACATTTTTCAATCTCATGTTCCTGATATTTTTCTGGCAGTTTAGGTAATGGCATCCACGCAACAATCCTTTCTCCGTTTCGTTCCATGCGCTTCTGCTTGTCTATTGGTGATCGTCTTATGCCGACTTTTTCTGTGCTATCGTGCATATACGTATACCAGCCTTCTTCTGAGTTGTAATACCCGACAAAGATTTCATAGTAAACGTGGTTATAATCCGGTCTCTCCATGACACAGAGAACATCCTCTGACCAATCGCCACAGGCTCCATCAGCAGGAACAGCTTCTGTAACTGGCATCCATTCTCCGAATTTCATTCCAAATTCACCGCCGTTTCTTCTTTGCGTTTTCTGTTGTACTCTCTCCGCTTTTCCCTCTGAATATCGGCTTTTTCCCGGTAATACGCATCTCTGATGTCTCGGAAATGAACACGAGCTGTAATACATGAAGTTATCTGTCTTCCTTGCATTGGTTTTTTGTCCCAAGTAAAATGATTATCTAGATATGGGCTTGTCGTAAATTCTCCGCAGACGTTCCAAACCGGAGCATCAGCATAATAGTTCAAAAGCCTTTTAACTTCGGAATAATCGCTACCACCACGCACACCTTCAAACGCATTTTCTGTCAACCAAAAGTCAGATAAATCTCTCCGCTTTTTGCCAGCTTTGTAGTCATCAATCCAAGCATCACCAATAACAACATAAATCTTTACAAGCTCTGTATGATAGTGAATTGTTCGGAGAAACTGCCACAACGGCATTCTGGAATCTTTTTTATTCCACTCCTCAAAAGTCATGTTATCTTCTCCTAACTCCGGGCATCCCGGTTCTTCGCAATACTCCTATTTTCTGAATCACTTAAAGTGTCCTTTAAGTCACTTACCGTTTATCCTCCGATCCTTCCGGTGCAGCCGGTCAAAAGCCTCATCAAACTCAATTTCCAGCCCCGTCTTGTCCAAAACCTCCTGGGCCAGATCCCGATGATTCAGCGCCCAAATCACTTTCTCGTCCAGATCCTTCAGTACATCAAAGCACCGATTCTTCCCGAATCCATACTTGTCATGCAGCACAATACATATCGCCGCGTAACAGCACCGCAAGCTCTCGAAAGACCCGTCCCGCCGCCCGTCCGCGTATCCGTCATCAAACCCGCTGTCGTATCCGCTCTTCTCCGCGTCCTCCAGGGCCTCCCGCCCCAGAGCCCGGGTAACATACCTGCCGCCCTGCGGCTTCCATCCTCCCTTGAAATTCCGCTTCCAAGCTGTCCCGCCGCCCATCGTCCTCACCCCGCCTTCTCCGAGTATCCCAGGAATTGCAGCAACCAAGCCTTGCTCACGTGCAGCCGGTTCCCGCTGAAAAAGAAACTCCCCTCCGGCATCTTTCCGCATTTCGCCATCAGCGTCACATACCATTGATCAACTTCCAGGAAATGAGCAGCAATGGCCGTTCCCACAGTGAATTGTGGCAACCGAGCCAGGTCTTCTACCGTCATTCCCGCGTAATCCGCCGGTGTCTTCCGAGCCATAACCGCCCCTCCTTTCCGTTAAATTCCTTCAGTCGTCGCTATTCTTCACAACGCCGTCGCTACGCTCTGCGCTTCCTTTCGCTGCTTTTCCCTGGCAGATCGATGCGTCTCCTGTCATCGCCGTTTCTACGCGCTGCCTCACCGAACTAAGCCGTAGCCTTGCGTGCTACTGCTCTTCTTAGCCGTTGCTCGTCGCCGCTGCGTCCCGCAAGGCCCAGTTTGGCCTCGCCATTCCATCTCTGTGCATAGCCCCGCGCCGCGCATCGCGTCCATACAAGGCCCGGCAGAGCCCTCACGGTTCTCTTTCCCTTTGTCCCCGGTGCGTCTTCGCCTTTCCTTTGGCTTTGCTTTCTCTTTCCTTCTGGGCCGCCCGCCAGCAGTTGTATCTGCAATAGTAGTCATAGCCCCGTTTGCCCATCAGCTTGTAAACCCAGCAGGATCCCGCGTAGAATTGTTTCCCGCAATTGGGGCATTTCTTGTTGTAAACCCCGCCGTCCCCGCCATCGACAACCGCGCTCCCGCGAACCAGCCCGTCTCCCGTCATCAATTCCGCTTCCATGTCTTCCAGTTCCACCAAACCCAACCCACAGTCCATAAATCTCTCCGTAGTCCAAATTAGCCCAGATTTAGTCTAAGATTAGTCAAAACCATGCTTTGCCGAGTGTAGCGGAGCGTTGCCGCGCAAAGCCATAGCTGCCCAGAGCGAGACAGCGCAGTCCCGCGCCGCGCCTCTGCCGTTCAATTCCTTTCCTGGCAAATCCTCTGCCGTTCATCTCATCTCACGCTCTGCTTTACCGTTGCGTTTCATTCCATCCCGAGTCCGCGCCATTCCGTAGCAGTGCCCTTCGCAGCGGGCCCTTGCCATTCCGGCGCATTGCATAACCCTTCGCTGCAATTCCGTCGCTTATCCCAGCTTATTCAGCGGGCAGGAATTGCACCGCTCATCGTACATTTTCCCTTCTTCCGATTGCCTGTATTCCTCCGGCCATTTGCAGTATGAGTCGCACATTTCTTCAATCACTTCGCAAATAATCCGGCTCACATTCCCATCCGTGTGCTCAATCCTCTCCATGCGCCCGCACCTCCTTTTATTTGATAGCCATGAAGGTCATGTCGCTGCTGCCAGGGTGTAGGTTAATCTCGAATTTTTCGCCCACCGTCGCAATGATCGAATCGTTCCCGTTGTCCGCCACAACCTGAACGATTTCAGGAGCCTGCTTCGCCAGATCCCGCAGACAATCATGATAAAATTTGTCTCCGTCCACGATGATTTCCGCCTGTGACTCCTGCATAACTTCCCGGCGAATAGTCACCCGTCCGCCGCCCTCAACAAGGATTTTGCTTTCTTTCGCATTTGTCTTACCCGCCAGCATTTTCTTTTCCCTCCATCATGATTGCGATCCGTTCTTCCAACAGCGCAATTATTTCTGCATCGTCTTCCAGCATCCGAATCGCTTTTGAAATTAAGCTAAACATACTGTAACGCGGTTGGTTGCCGTCAGGAGCGTGCATCCGAAGCTGTTTTATAAGCTTCTCCCGCTCTTCTGGATTGTTTTTTACGGGCTTTTTCTTCCTTTGCTCCTCCGTCAGTTCTTCAAACTCGGCGCAAAGGTCATCCGCGTCAACGAAATCGGCGCGATGCTCACTTTTCGCATTCACGCAAACGGAAGTGAAATCATCCGACAGCCACTTGCAATTCCAGCAGCGTTTCTCGCTCTTTTCGTTCTTTTTCATTCTTCCTCCGTTGCGTTTTTCTCTTCGTCCTCTTCCAAATAGTGTGCCGCCATCAGCATCAGATCCTGCTTGCAGGGCTTCCCCCAGTCCGGCCCGTCCTCCGGGCACTCGAAACAAAGCATCCGCTCCTCATTCGTGCAGCATCGAATCCCATAAATAACCTGTTCCCGCGTCAGCATCCCCGTCTTTTTCAATCCCTACGTTTTTCTCGCAAGTCTCCCGGTCGATAATGTACATGGCGATGAATCTCCTGGCGTATTGCCAGTGCATCATGCTCCGCGATACTTTCCGGTTCCGTGCAATCCCCAATCTTTCCGCGTGTTTAATCGTCCCTTGATCAACCGGTATTAACGCCTCGAAAATCACATTGCTCTCCGGCTTGCAATTCACAAACCAGTATTGCGTCGCCTTCTTGTAGTAATCCCCGTTGACCCGCCGGTCTGGGTCAATCACCTTTGGCCGGATAGGAAAGTACATCGTCAGATAGTGAGGTTGGCTCCTGGGGTTCTCAACAACCATCCTCCACCCCCCCCGAAGGCAGACCATGAATAGCTTGCAGATCCGCATATACATGTCATGCAGCTCCTGGTGAAGCGTCATCGCGTTTTCCAGCTTCCACTCCGCCGTCCGTGTTCCCATTCCATGCCGTTCACTCCGGAAAGATAACATTATTTGCGTCTCGAACCTGGTGCAAGGGAAGAAGGCCATTACCAGATCCTCTTTCCCAATCCCGTCAAATAGGCTCTCCCGTCCGTCATACGCCCGGTCAATCTCGTCGAACAGATCCACCTTGCGATCCGTCTCCCCGAAATCGTCCAGAATGTCGTAATCCTCCGCCGGGATCCCCATCTTCCGAAATTCCCGTTTGAAAGTCCCCGACTGTTCAAAAAGGCAATGCACCTTCGCAATGTTATTCATCTTTCTGGGCCCTCCGGCTGTTGCCTTTCGTGTAGAAGAGCGTCCAATCGAAGCCCAAAGTTTTGCCGAGCTTTTGGGCCACCCCCACGGAAGGCCGCCGCTTTCCATTCTCTATGTTTGTATAAGCGGCTCTGGAAATTCCGGCGGCTTTTGATACTTCCTCTTGACTCTTCCCCGCCTTCGTCCTGATTCTTCTTAAATCCGTCTCTTTCACCGCCCTTCTGTTTCGATGTGACACATATAATAGTTTCAGAACGACACTTTGTCAACCCCTTTTCCGAAAAAATGTTTCTTTTTGACACATTTGTTGTATGTTTCACTGTGAAACATTATAATGTTGTCCGAGGTGAAGCAAAGTGTTGTGTTTAAAGGAAATTCGCCAACGGCAACACAGGACGCAAGCGGAAGTAGCGTCTTTTCTTAACATTGCCCGTGCCTCTTATACGAATCTCGAAAACGAGCGCAGAGACCTTGATACGGATACAATTCTCGCGCTTGCCGACTTTTTTAACGTGAGTATTGATGAAATTTTCGGGAGAAAAGTAGAAACAAAGAAAGAACATTTTTCCAAAGATGAAATCCAGTTGTTGGAGTGGTATCGTTCTCTCAATTCAAAAGGGCGCGACCTGGTTAGGCAAACGGCGTACACGGCCTATGCTTCGGAAATATATAAAAACGACGGAGACGCTTCCGGTGTGGCTGGTAAAGTGATATAAACATTGTCGAAGAAATCGAGAGGAGCAATTGTAATGAGAAAGATAGCAGTGATGCTATGCGCGATTGTAATGACCATTCTGTCCGTTTTTGCAACCGCCAGTGCAGGAGGCTTGGAATATCGCCTTAACGAAATCAAGAAAGACAATGGAGCATTGGAAAAGACGAGTAATTCTGCTGATTTGCCCCTTGCCAGTACGAAAGATTTTGTCTACGATTTCAACTTCTATGGTGCCTTCATGGGTAATGGCCATGAACTATCCATCGAAAACACGTCAGATTTTGAAAAGTTGAACCACCGTCTTCTTTTCAAGACGATTTTTAACGATTGTGAAATCTTGTCCCTGTGGTTAACGGAAGACGCAAAACAGGTTTTGAGTGTAAGCTGCACATGGGCAAGTAGCGTGCGGAATTCAGATAAATACTTAGAGGATTTTCTCTGGCTTCTTTCGGAAGCGTTTTTGGCTTCCGGGGCGGAAGCCAACTCGCTCTCGGATCTGTACGCTAAAATCGGTGAGGCAAACGCATTTAATGTGGGCAGCAAGGGAGAAATGACAATCGGCGGGGTCTCTTTAAGCTATGAGACCACTTCGTACTCTGGCACTTCGTTCAAAATGGAGCACAAATGATAGGGTCATCTTACCGCAAGTCCTAAAGGAGGAAATGCCATGCAAGTAAAAGCCACGAAAAGAGTCGTTACAATCATCTGTCTAATTGTAATTACAATTTCCATACTTCCTTGCAGCGTTTTCGCGGAAGCAACGCGAAAGATTGACACGTTTGAGTATTTGACGGTGTATGGAAAACGATGCATGAAATACATTATCGATCAGGAACTTGATCAAAAGTTTCTTGTGGGCCCTTCGCTTGTCTATCCATCATTTGCGGATGGTGAAATCGAAGTTGACACGTTCGCAGGTCATCTTACGTTGGGCGCATCTGATTTTATGATTAACGAGGTTTCTTTGCCGTTCTACAACGCAGCCTTTTCCGAAAAGAGCTTCGAGGGAGCCATACTCCAATGCATCGTCGCAATATCCGCGCTGGAATACGAGGATAGAAGCGAAAGCATTATGGAATTCCAAGCAAAGTTTGATTCAAGCAAGCCCGCAAGTGCCTTAGAAGCAGCCGGAAGCGTAATGGAAGAAATGATCGATGTGATGAATGACCCTGATTTCTTGGAAAATAACCTTGAATTCACCATCGCCGAGAGCGGTTCTGCTTTAGGGAAACGAATGTTGATATACAGCGGGAACTATGATTATTATCTGGCACCCTATGCAAAGGTAGGGGAAGAAGAGGAAACCGTTGTGATTTATCTTGAGGCGGTGGCAAGGCAGGAAGTCGAATAAAAAACCGCCGGGTGTGCTACTCACCCAGCGGCGACGCAAGAACTACCAACACCGATTTTGAAGGAAAATCTTGCATCCCGCATTATATCACGCCCGGACCCGTCACGCAACCCCGCCTGCGTCTATTCGTCGGAATGTCAGTAAATGTCAGTAAATGTCAGTAAAAATCCGATGATATTAGCAAATATCGCTAAATCCTTCTAAATACCACCAAATCCCGCCAAATACCGCCAAATCCAAAGAAAGGAGGCCGCCGGATGCTCTGTCCCCGCTGCAATCGCGAAATCCCGGATGACGCATTGCTTTGCTGTTATTGCGCCCGATCCATCACCCGCCAACCCAGGGCCAGCCGTAAATTGCCAAATGGCACCGGCACCGTCTTTCAGCGAAAGGGGCAAACCACCTGGACGGCGCAAATCACAGATCCCGACGGCTGGTTCATCGACGAAGATGGGAAGCGTTACCGGCGATATAAAACCAAGGGAGGCTTTAAGAAAAAGACGGATGCTCTAAAATATCTTGAGCAGCTTCGTCAGGAAGCGAAAGAGAAAACCGCTCCTCCGCTTCAGGCATACTGGAAGCTTTATTCCTCCGGCGAAATGGACAAGCTGTCCGGGAGCAAACAAACCGCCTACAAAATCGCCTGGGGGAAGCTTTCCAGCATTGCCACCCGTCGCGTGGATCTATTAACCGTCGCCGATCTTCGCTCCGTGGTAGAGGAAAACGCACCCACATTTTATCCGGCGCGTGACATGAAGGTGCTTCTATCCCACCTGTTTACCCTCGCCGCAGCGGACGGCTTCGCAAACAAAGACCTTCCGTCCTTCATCAACCTCCCGGAGAAGAACGAAACCGCCCGGGAAGCCTTCACAGAACAGGAACAAGCCGCCCTCTGGCGGTGCTATGAATCCGGCTATGCTGACGCGGGAATCCCGCTCATCATGATTTATACAGGCATGATGACAGGGGAAATGGCAAGGCTGGAAGGCTCCATGGTCAACTTCGATAGTAACACCATCATCGGTGTCGGTTTGAAAACCAAAGTCCGCAAAGAGTCCCCGGTGTACTTCCCAGACGACATCAAGCCCGTCCTGGCGGAACTGATCGGGGAGAACACTGGCCGAATCTTCACCCGTCACAAGGAAGAAATCTATGACCGCTATTACGCTGCCCTGGAAAAGGCAGGAGTCCGCAAACTATCGCCCTATTCCTGCCGCCATACCACCGCCACGCGCCTTGCCGTGACAAACGTCATCGCGCCACAGACGGTGCAGAAAATCATGCGCTGGTCGTCAACCAAGATGCTTGACCGCTATGCGCACCCAGATAACGCGGATGCCCTCGCCGCCATCCAGACGTTAAATGCAAAGCAGGGTGAAAACCCAGCACCCAGCGGCGAGAAAAGCAGCCAGCAAGCCTAAATCTGCATGGCAAATGAACGACTAATGGAGGCAAGAAGAGAACTTAGTCAAGCAGCCCGTATGACGAATCAATGACTGACGTGAGAGCTAAAAGCTTTGTAGCTCAATGTGGGGCCATGCCCTGCTAAGGGAGTAGTGCGGGTGACCGCAGCCCGGGTTCAAATCCCGGCTTCTCCGCATATACCTCGGAAGATCAACACTTCCGGGGTTTTCTTTATTCTTTCTCAGTATCTCTCAGTATCAGCGATTCTCTCTCTACTACCGAGTCTACTACCGAGTTATTTCTTCAGGCTGTCCACCGCAGCGAGGGCATCGGATGTCTCCGGGTGAGCGTAACGATCCAGCATCTTGGCTGTGGACCAGCACATGACTTTCCTGACGGTCTGCGGGGCTATCCAGAACAACTTGACACGATCAACAACGTTTTTGAAGTTGACAGCCGGGGCTGGGGAAAATAAAATGGAAATTGTTTGAAGAGGGGGCCAAGACCGGTCGCGACGTGAAGGTACGCTGCGATGAAAAGGGGGCTTGTTCCTGGAAGACCATGAATGAAGGAGAAGTATCAAAAATGGCAAAGGTATTGTTGCTCAATGGCAGCCCCCATCCCCATGGATGCACGGGGACAGCGCTGGCGGAGATGATCTCCGTGTTCGAAGCCGAAGGCGTGGAGACGGAGCTGATTCATGTAGGCAAGCAGGATATTCGGGGCTGCATCGGCTGCGGTACCTGCGGGAAGAAGGGCAAGTGCGTCTTTGATGACCTGGTGAACGAAGTGGCGCCGAAGCTGGAGGTCGCAGATGGCCTGGTGGTCGGCAGTCCGGTGTATTACTCCTCCCCCAATGGGACGATCCTTTCCTTCCTGGATCGGCTGTTTTATTCCACCAGCTTTTCCAAGCACATGAAGGTAGGGGCGGCGGTGGTCAGCGCCCGGCGGGGCGGAAACACTGCATCCTTTGACGTGTTGAACAAGTATTTTACCATCTCCGGGATGCCCGTGGCCTCCAGCACCTATTGGAACCAGGTGCACGGTTTCACGGCGGAGGATGTCCGGAAGGATCTGGAGGGCCTGCAGACCATGCGCAACCTGGCGCGGAACATGGTGTTCCTCATGCGCGCCATCGAAGAGGCGAAGCAGAAGTACGGACTGCCCCAGGTGGAGCATGAATCCTTCACCAGCTTCCCGGACGGAAAATAAAAGGAAAAGACCCCTGGGGAAGATGGAGCTATTCCGAGGGGCTGCCATCATCTGCCATGAAGGCCGCCCTTCGCCTCCCTGCGGGGAGGCTCCATCCACGCTTCCAGATACCAAGAAAACAGAAGGGATACAGCTTTCATGTATCACGCATTTATTGTGAACCCCACGGCGGGGTCCGGCTTCGCGCTGCAGACCATGCAGCGGTTGGAGGAGATCCTGCGCCAGCGAAGCCTGGCCTATCGGGTTTTCTCCACGGAATATCCTGGCCACGCGACAGAGCTGGCGAAACAGCTGGCCCAGGATCCAGAAGCGCTGGAGGTGATTTCCGTGGGCGGGGATGGCACCGCCTTCGAAACCGCCAGCGGCCTGGCAGGGACGGAGAAGCCTATGGGGATTATTCCCGCAGGGACGGGGAATGATTTCATCAAGAGCGCAGGCATCCCGAAGGACCCGGAGCAGGCCCTGGAAACCATCCTGAAGGGCAAACCTGTCTCTGTGGATATGGGCCGACGCAACGAGGGGAGCTTCCTGAACGTCTGCGGAACGGGCTTCGATGTGACGGTGCTGGATTACGCGGAAAAGCTGAAGCAGAAATATCGGGGGCTGCTGCCCTATTTCCTGGGGCTTTTGCAGGCCATCGCCCATTACAAGCCGGTGCACCTGAAAATTCAGGCGGAAGGCCTGGAGGAGGAAGGGGATTATCTCATCTGCGCCATCGCCAATGGCCGATACATCGGCGGAGGCATTCCCATCTGTCCTGCGGCGGAGATCACGGATCAAAAGCTGGATCTGGTGCTGGTAAAGAATGTGCCCCGGCGGCGGATCCCCCTGTATTTGCCCGGGCTGATGATGGGCAAGGTGCTGAATTTCCGCATCACCCGGCATTATCGGGTGGACTGGATCTCCTTCCAGGGGAAGGGACTGCGGGTGAACGTGGATGGGGAAATCCTCCCCCTGGATCGGGTGGATTTCCCCATCCGGCCGGGAACGCTGCGGCTGATGATATAAAAAGCTAATGTGCCGGAAGGCACGCTGATTTGTGATTGATTGAGGAGGAGAAGGAAGCATGGAGGGAACCATTCTGGAGCAGCTATCGTCAGGACCAATTTATCTGATCTGCGGAGGCATCATCGCCTTTGTGGCGTTGGTATGCGTGGTCTTTCTCGTGCGGGCCTGGCGGGCCGGGCTGGCCATCGGTATGGATCGGGCCAAGATGAAGCGGGCGGTGGCGGCATCCGCCTCCTTTTCCGCCCTGCCCAGCGTGGGCATTCTGCTTGGCGTCATCGCCCTGAGCGGCTCCCTGGGGGTGCCATGGCCCTGGCTCCGGCTCAGCGTCATCGGCGCCCTGCATTATGAAACCCAGGTGGCGGCCGCGGCGGCGGAATCCGTGGGCTTGCCGGAACTCAGCGGCAGCGCCATGACGGCCCAGGCCTTCGCCACCATCGCCCTGCTGATGAGCGTATGCATCATGTGGGGGATGATTCTGTCCGCGCTGTTCAACAAACGATATCTGCACCGGCTCCATGGCCAGGGAGAGAAAAAGGCCGGGGAGAAGAAGGCCGGCGGCTTCGGGGATATTGCCATGAGCGCCATGTTCATCGGCATGGTCAGCGCTTATCTGGGCAGCTATTTGGGAGATTTTATTTCCGGGGCGGGAAAATTCACCTTCCAGGGCAGCTGGACGCCCATCGCGGTGGCCCTGGTTTCGGCCCTGGTGATGGCCCTGCTGACCTGGCTCAGCGAGAAGAAGAACATGCAATGGCTGGATAATTTCTCCATCGCCGCCAGCATGCTGGTGGGGATGATGGCCGCGGTGGCCCTGGGATGAGAAGGGAAGGGAGGAAAAGCAAATGCAAAACAAAGAAGAATATTTGGATCAATATATGAAAAACACCCATCGGCTGGGCCGGGCGGTCTCTGTAATCTCCCTGATCCTGCTGCTGGGCGCCCCCTTCCTGATGGGGGCGGTGCTGGGCGCGGCGCCGGACCTGGGGGCGGTGGCCCGGGGGTTTGTTTCCGTCGGCCTGGTGTGGACCATCTCCAGCGTGGTGGAATTCCTGGTCTATACGCCCATGCTGGGCTCCGGGGGCAGCTATCTGGCCTTTATCACCGGGAATTTGATCAACATGAAGATCCCCTGCGCCATCAACGCCAAGGACATGGTGGACGCGAAATCCGGAACCAGGGAAAATGAGATCATTTCGACCCTGTCCATCGCGACCTCCAGTCTGGTGACCATATTGGTGTTGGCTCTCGGGGTGGCGCTGCTGACGCCCCTGCGCCCCGTGCTGCAGAGTGCCCGGCTGGCTCCGGCCTTTGCCAATGTGGTTCCGGCCCTGTTCGGCGCCATGGGATATAAGTATTATCGCCAGAATATCCGCCTGGCCGCCGTTCCGCTGATCATCATGAGCGTGCTGTTTATTCTGGTTCCCAGCCTGACGGGCTCCACCAGCATGATGATTATCCCCAGCGGCGCCATCGCCATTGGCCTGGCTTATCTGCAATATCGCCGCCGCCAGAAGGAGGGCAGGATATGATTGTGCTGTGGATTCTCCTGGCCGCCCTTGGTCTGTGCCTGTGCCTGCTGCTGGTCGCCGTGATCCGGACGATTTGTACCCCTTCGAAAAAATCGAAATATGTGCCCCAGGCTGATCCGGAAAGAGCCATGGCCTATGCCCAGAAGCTGAGTCGAATGATTCAATATGAAACCGTGTCCCAGCCGGACACGAACCAGCGGGAGAAATTTCTGGGGTTCCATCAGGTGCTGGAGGAGCTGTTTCCCCTGGTGCATGAAAAACTGGAAAAGACGGAGATTGACGGCAATCTGCTTTTTGCCTGGAAGGGAAAATCCAGCGCGAAGCCCTTGGTGCTCATGAGCCATCAGGATGTGGTGCCCGTGGAGGGAGAGTGGAAATATCCTCCCTTCAGCGGGGAAATCGTGGAGGGGAAGGTCTGGGGCCGGGGCGCCTCGGACACGAAATGCTCCGTGATGGGCTTCTTCCAGGCCGTGGAAGAGCTGCTGGCCGAAGGCTATGTGCCGGAAAACGATGTGTATCTTTCCTCCTCCTGCACGGAGGAATGGGCGGGGGATGGATGCCCGAAGCTGGTGGCGGAGCTGGAGAGAAGGGGCGTTCGGCCCTATCTGGTCTGCGACGAGGGCGGCGGCATCATTACGGAGCCCGTGGGCGGCATTCATGGCAACTTTGCCATGGTGGGCGTGTTCGAGAAGGGCAAGGCGGACGTCAAGCTGACGGCCCAATCCCATGGCGGACATGCCTCCACGCCAGTAAAGCATTCCCCGGCAGCGCGGATTGCGGATTTCATCCATGAGGCGGAGCATCGGCGAATCTTTCGGCGGCAGATGCCCCCGGAGGTGCAGGCCATGTTCGAAACCCTGGCACCCTATGCCTCCTTCTCCCTGAAGCTTGTTTTCGGAAACATGTGGCTGTTCAAGCCCCTGCTGCTGCAGGTGCTGCCCATGATTTCCGCCCAGGGCGGCGCCATGATTCAGACCACCATGGCCTTTACCATGCTGAAAGGGTCGGACGCCTATAACGTCATGCCCCAGGAGGCCGTGCTGGGGGCGAATCTTCGGTTCATTCCCCATCAGGGCATGGCGGAAAGCCTGAAGATTGTAGAAAAGTTGGCGAAAAAGCATGGTCTGGAGATGAAGGTGTTCCATGCCTCTGATGTGTCCCGCTCCACGGATATTCATGGGGAAGCCTTCCAGACGGTGCAGCGGGTGATCGGGGAAACCTTCCCCGGCTGCCCGGGGAGTCCCTATGTGATGACGGGAGCCACGGACGCCCGGAATTATGAGCGGATCTGCGACAGCGTGGTTCGCTTTGCCCCGGTGGTCTATGGGCCGGAGCAGATGAAGGGAATGCATGGCATCAACGAAAATATCGAGTATAACTGCCTCCCCGGGGCGGTGGATTTCTATCGGAATCTGATTCGAGCGATGTAAAAAAAGATCTGATTTTTCGGAGACGTGAAAATAAGCGGAAGTTGACAACCCGGGCCGGGAAAAATAGAATGAAAACACTTTGAAGAGGAGACCGCGGTGAGAAAGCATTTGCAGGTGGTGGCGGCCATCATCTATCACGAGGGCCGCGTCTTCGCCACCCAGCGGGGATACGGCGAATTCAAGGATGGATGGGAGTTCCCCGGGGGCAAGGTGCAGCCCGGGGAAACGCCGGAGGAAGCCCTGGTCAGGGAGATTCAGGAGGAGCTGGATACCCGGATTCAGCTGGGGGCGCTGGTCGCGACGGTGGAGGATGATTATCCAGACTTTCATCTGTCCATGGGGTGCTATTGGTGCCGGGTCATCTCCGGCGACTTAGTGCTGCGGGAGCATGAGGCGGCCCGGTGGCTGAGCCTGGAGGAGCTGGAGGAGGTGGACTGGCTGCCCGCGGATCGGCAGCTGCTGCCCCTGCTGCGCCAAAGCTGGCCGGAGACGCCCGGAACGAAAAGGAAGGAGAACAGCGAAGTATGAAAATCGGAATTCGACTGCATGATACCATCGAGGGCACCCTGGAGCAGCGGCTGGCCTTCGTCAAGGGCCAGGGCTTTGAATGCGCCCATCTGGCGCTGAGCAAAACCCTGCCGGATTTCGCCATGGCGGAGGCGCCGGAGAAGCTGGCTCGGCCGGAATTCGCGGAGATCGTTCGCGGTGCCTTTGACCGGACGGAGGAGGATTGCGCCGTGCTGGGCTGCTACCTGAATTTGACCCATCCGGACCCGGAAGAACGGGAAAAGACCCGGGAAATCTATTATGCCCATCTGGCCTTCGCGAAGAAGATCGGGGCCTGGATGGTGGGTTCCGAGACGCCTGTGCATCCGAAAAGCCCTCTGGCCCCGGAGGCTACCACCAGCGAGGAAGCCTTCCGCTTCTTCCTGGATCAGCTGCGGCCCGTCGTCCGTCGGGCGGAGGAAGAGGACGTCATCATGGCCATTGAGCCGGTGTATACTCATATCGTGTCCACGCCAGAGCGGGCGGAGCGGATGCTGACGGAGCTGAACAGCGACCATCTGCGCATCATTTTGGATGCGGTGAACCTGCTGGGGGAGGGAAACCTGGACCGGCGGGAGGAAGTGCTGCGGGAGGCCATGAGCCGCCTGGGAGATCGGGTGGCGCTGCTGCACATGAAGGATTATCTGCGGCAGGAGGGGCTGCCCGCGGTGCCCTGCGGCCAGGGCGAGATGGATTATTCCGAGCTGATGGCCTTCGCCCGGGCCCGGGATCTGTCCATGACGCTGGAAAACACCGCCCCCGAGAACGCGGAGGCGGCGAAGGAGACCCTGCTGCGCAGCTAAGGAAAACGCTGATGAAAGCTCCCCCAGGTCGCAGGGGAGCGAGAAAACGCTTGTCAATTAACGAAGCGAGCAAAATGCTTTTACGCTGATTTTTATATAAATCAGCGTTTCTTTTAGGGCAACGTGAGAAGGGAGAAAAAAACAATGTTCAGAGAAATGAGGCGCATCAAGCAGCAAATCAGCGTGGAGGAGTGCAACCGGGTTTTGCGGGAGCAGCCCAGAGGCGTGCTTTCTGTGCTTGGGGACGATGGATATCCCTATGGCATTCCGCTGGACCATTGGTTTTCGGAGAAGGAAAACAAGCTGTATTTCCACGGCGCCAAGGTTGGCCATAAGCTGGACGCCATCGACGCCTGCGATAAGGTTAGCTATTGTGTCATGGACGAAGGCTATCGCAAGGAGGGCGAATGGTCGCTGAACATCAACAGCGTGGTGGTGTTCGGCCGGATGAAAGTGGTGGAGGAGGAAGACCGGAAACGGGAAATCTGCATCAACCTGGCCAGAAAGTTCACCGATGACGAGGAATATCTCCAAAGGGAGCTGCAGCATGCCTTCCCCAGGGTATGCTGTCTGGAGCTGACCATCGAGCATATGACAGGCAAGCTGGTGAATGAATCTTAAGGAGAAGAAGCAGATTTGTACCGATACATTGTTTTTGACGTGGAAACGCCGAATAGATATAACAATCGCATGAGCGCCATCGGGATCAATGTAATCGAGGATGGAGCGGTCGTGGATTCCTTCTTCTCTTATGTGAATCCTGAAACCTTCTTCGATTATTTCAACATTCAGCTGACAGGGATTGATGAGGAGACGGTGAGAAATGCGCCCACCTTTCCTGAGCTCTGGAAGACGATTGAACCGATCTTCTCCTCCGGTATCCTCTGCGCGCATAACGCGGTATTCGATCTGGGCGTGCTGAAGAAATGCCTGGCTGATTATGAAATCAGCTGGCGACCGACAGCGAAGTACTGCTGTACGGTCCAGATGGGAAGAAGACTGCTCCCTGGGATCAGCCATAAGCTGAATGATCTCTGCAATTATTATGACATTGCGCTGAATCACCATCAAGCAGATTCTGACAGCCGGGCAGCGGCTGAAATCCTGCTTCGGTATTTCGCGGCGGGAGCGAACGAGCGAGATTTCATCAGAACATACAGACTGAAATGACGCGGTGATGCCCATGGCAGCGATGGATAAACTCTGCAGTGCAGTTAAAGCAGCGCAGGCTTCCTTCATAATGAAATAATCGAGAGAGTTAGCGTCGAGAATGATAATGGTTTTTGGCGCTAACTATTTAATTTAGACGGTTAGCGCCGAGAATGATGATGATTTTCGGCGATAACTATTTTATTTAGATAGTTAGCGCCGAAAAATGATGTTGTTTTTGGCGCTAACATCATATATAATGTCGTTAGCGCCAAAATGTTGCGGAGAAAGGAGCTGTGTATGTATGTTGATTGGTCGAGAAAATGAGCAAAAGTTATTGATGGATGCTTATCAGGCGGATGAATCAAGGTTCATTGCAGTGTATGGACGAAGAAGAGTTGGCAAAACCTACCTGATCCGTGAAAGCTTTGACTCTCGATTTACTTTTCAACACACGGGCTATTATGGAGGGAAGCTGGGGGATGAGCTGTTTGAGTTCTGTTCCTCCATTCAGGAATATGGCTTAAAGGAATTTGAGCGGCCCAGGAATTGGCTGGAGGCCTTTGAGCTGTTGAAAGAGCTGATACGCAACGCTACAGAGCAAAAAAAGGTTATCTTTCTGGATGAGCTTTCCTGGATGGACACCCATGGAAGTGATTTTTTGATGGCGCTGGAAGGTTTCTGGAATGGCTGGGCGTCCGCCCGGAAAGATATCTTGCTGATCGTTTGTGGCTCAGTGACTTCTTGGATGCTGAATAAAATCATTCACAACAAGGGCGGATTGTATAATCGTTTGTCCTATCGGATTCATCTTCAAGCCTTCTCTCTGAAGGAATGCGAGGCTTATCTCCAGTCCAGAAATATTATCATGAATCGCCACCAAATTTTGGAGTGTTACATGATCATGGGCGGAATCCCGTTCTATTGGAGCTATCTCGAAAAAGGTTACAGCTTGCCTCAGAATATCGACCGTATTTTCTTTGCAAAGGAAGCGCCTCTGGCGCGTGAATTTGATTACCTGTATGCGGCCTTGTTCAAGAAGCCTGAGCCATATCTGAAAATCGTCTCAGCCTTGGGAAAGAGAAAAGCTGGAATGACCAGAGAGGAGCTACTGCAAGCAACCAGAATGGCGGATTCTGGAAATTTTACCTTACGGCTGGAGGAACTGGAAAGCTGTGGTTTCCTTCGGAAATATCATCAGTTTGGAATGAAGGAACGGAACGCGCGTTATCAGCTGATCGATAACTTCACGCTTTTCTATTATAAGTTCTTGGAACAGAGGCCAACGGACGAGCATTATTGGAGCAATCAGATTAATATGCCCCAGGTTAACGCTTGGTGTGGCCTGGCGTTTGAACGGGTATGCCTGGAGCATGTTACACAATTGAAACAAGCCTTGGGAATCTCTGGCGTGCTGAGCGATACCTGTTCCTGGATCTGCAAGGAGGATACTGAAAAGGGAATTTATGGTTCCCAGATCGATCTGATGATCGTCAGAAAAGACCAGGTGATTAATTTGTGCGAAATGAAATATTCCCGAAAAAAATTCTCCATCACAGCCAAAATAGAAGAAGAAATTCGGGAGAAGACAATGGATCTGATCACCGTTTCTAATACGAATTATGCCATTCATCCAACCTTAGTCACGCCTTATGGCCTTACGGATGACTCTTACGCAGGAATCATTCAGAAGGTGATTACGACAGATGATTTATTCGTTTGATTCCTTCTGGCCTGGCAGGCGAGGGAAGGGGGCGGAGCCGTGGAGCCCATGGATCTGGCCCGGGAGGTGAATGAGTTGCTGGCCGCGAAGACCGCGGAGCTGAAGAAGCCCTACCATTGGATATCAGAAAGAGCATCAAAATAAACGTGGAAGGAGAACCAAGTGATGGGTGACAAGATTAAGGAGTTTTTGAACTCTGAGGGCGGAAAGAAACTGGTAGAGGACGGCATTGTCAGGGTAGTCGAATCTGAGCCCCTAACCATCGAGGATTTGGACGATTTTGATGATCTAAATCTGGAAATTATGGATACGGAGACTTTGCAGGACTATCTCAGCAGTTTGGAAGACCTCCAGGAGGAGTATGAAGCTGAGGAACCAGATGATGATGAAGACGAGGAATACGATGAGTGGGAAGAGAACATAAATAGAATCCAGATGGCCATTGAAACTGTTCAGGATCGTCTCGATGAGATTGAAGTTGAGAAAGGGGAGGAAGATTGAGAGTCCTCATAGCAAGCACTATTTGAAGGGACCAGCTAAGCGAACGGAAGAGGATGATAGAAACTTTACTGTCAGCTTTGAACAGATGATCCAGGAGAGCCTCAACGCGGCGGATTGTGTAAGGTGAGGATGGAGACTTTTGTCTCTTTTCTGTATTTCGCTTGAATATATTCACAATGGGCTGTTATAATTTCTTCAATCTTGGATTGAGAGGATGTGTTAGCGATGCGGAACCTGCTAATGGCAGTAATTGCACTTACCATCATTATGAGCATAGTCTCATTTGTTCTGATGAAGATCGATAAGAAAAGGGCAAGGGAACGTAAATGGAGGATACCGGAGAGAACGCTTTTCCTTGTAGCCGGCTGCTTCGGTGCTATCGGTGGAACAATCGGGATGAAATTGTTTCATCATAAGACAAACCATTGGTACTTTAAAACATTCTTCCCAGCGATGATGGTTGTGCAAATTGCGATACTCGCATATTTGGCCTTCAGAGTATTCGGCTAAAAAGGAGCGAAGGAACATGGCGTATGATCTATCACGGTTTCACTAAGCATAGGACCGGGATTACAGTATTGCCTTATCGGAAATAGAATCTGGCCACGAGAATACGAAAGAAAACACCTGCAGTTGACAGTTGCTGCAGGTGTTTCCATACCTTTCAATTGAACCTTCAAGCATGGCTGCAGGCGGGTAGTCCGCCTGCAGCCTATATCAAAGCCTGATCCCGTTTCTGTTATTGCGGGAGCTTGTGGATTTACCAATCTTCTCCATCACGACGTCCGTTCGCCCGGCTGGCGAACAGTCCCAGCAGCGTTCCGAGCAGAATGCTTCTACCCAGGAAGCTGCCGTGGTGACGGTGATAATGATGATGGCCATGGCAGCGATGGCCACCGAAAATCATGTTCCCCAGGGTCAGGATTCCAAGCAGACGCAGCATGTTACGTTTCCTCCGTTTTGTCGTTCACTGTGTACCATTCATTTGGTACGGGTATAGGATAGCTGAAAACGAAAGAAAAATACAGGACCATCGAAGCAAATTACCGCCTGCTATCTTTCCAATACAGGGAAAAGCTCTGAAGAGTATGAAAGTATCCACGGGCATAGTAAATCGCTTGAAGCACATGCCGTTTTTTTGTATAATAGTCACCGAGAAGAAACCGAGGGAAGGAACGGATGACACAGAATGCCGAAGCTGTGAATGGCATTCTGAAGGAATACGAAAGAATTCACAAACAGCTGGAAAAGCTGCAGTTGGACGGAACTATAACGCTGGCGGGTAAGCACATCATAATGGATATGATCGTCAATGCGTACCAATTATCACTGAACGCACATTTGAACGGATGGAGGCGCAGAAATGGCAGTCATCACCAAAGACCAAAACTACAACAATTGGCTTCAGGAGTTAAAAACACGATATCAATCTGCCCAGATCAAGGCTGCGGTTTCGGTCAATCGGGAGCTGCTTGCCTTTTATTGGTCATTAGGGCGAGATATTGTAACAAAGAAGGCTGAGAGCCTCTGGGGGAATCATTTTTATAGAACACTCAGTAGAGATCTTCATCGTGAGTTGCCGGAGGTCAAGGGGCTTTCGGAGACAAATCTCAAATATATGAAGTATTTTTATGAAATGACGACCGCCCCCTCAATTCGTCCACAAACTGTGGATGCAAATCTGACTACTACAATTCGTCCACAAGCTGTGGACGAATTCAGTAAGATGAATAAAACCGTGGAGGCGGGGAGGTAAAATTCGGCTTTATCGGAATGTATGCCTTTGCAGGAAGTGAAGAGGACTATTTCGATAAAACTTCTTATCGCCTGATAGCCTTAGCGCCCCTTATTGTGTGGGGGATCATCTTTATAGTTCTCCAGTTGGCTGTGCCACAGAATTGGTTCTGGGTAGTATGGCTCTGGCAGATAGGAAATGTGGCGGGGGCAGCTGGAGATGTATACGTGACAGCCGTGTTATGGAATAAACCAGAAACGATTCTCGTACGCGATACAGGAGTCGATATGACAGTATATGATCCTTCCCGAGCGGAGAAAGCCCGGAATGGAAACCCATTGGGTGAAGTTTGACGCCACGGAGAAGAGTTCAATCTCGGGAGTGCAAAATGAAACGAAAAAGGCCGTCCCTCCGTTTCATAAAAACGTTGATCTTGGTTCGCTTTGAGCCAGGGAAGGTGTTCAATGCCTCCACCTGCGGAGACAACTGCGCTAAGTGGCTGTTGAAGATGGCCGAGGAGGAAGACAGGACGGTCAACCTTCGCCATGTGATGAACTTTGGATCGGATCCCTTTGAAATAGAGATTCTCAATACGGGTACGATTGTTCATAACACCCGTGAGTATACGGACATTGCTGTAGATTTTGTGTAAGGTCGTAAACGCGAGCTGGAAGGCCTGTGAACAACAGCAGCTCAGAATGACAATTGTGAATTGAGGAGAGGAACATGAAGGGGCAGCATCGGGTTGTTATTCAAAACAAGCGCATGAAGAGGTCGCGTTCCTGGAGGAGCCCTATGTTCCCCACAAAGTAGTAGGCGCTCTGTCCTGAGATATAAAATAGTATCAACGAAACGAGGAGGCAGCAAAATGACAAACATTGAGAAGATCAGCAATTTTCTGACCGAAGCCAAAGTTTTCCATGTCCTGACCACAGATGGCGATCAGCCCAAGGGACGTCCTTTTGGCATGCATGTGGTAGTAAATGACAGGATTTACTTCGGATGCGGAACCTTCAAGAACGTGTACAAGCAGCTGACAGCAAATCCCAAGGTTGAAATCCTGGCGCTCAAGGGCGGCGAATTCCTGCGGTATGATGGAATTGCCACAGTGGACAAGAGCGAAGAAGTCCTGGCGAAAATCCGGGAAACCGCCCCGCAGATCATGGAGATGTACGATAAAAACGGCTGGGAAATGGGCGTGTTCTACCTTGCGAACGGACACGCTGAATTCCGTCAGATGATGACTACCGTGGACGAATTCGACGTGTAATCTTTGATCAAGGAGGCAATATGAGCAACATCATCGCTGTCAACGCCGGCCCAAGGCATGGCTGGAATACGGATATTCTCATCTCCGAAGCAGTGAAAGGCGCGGAAGCCGCCGGTGCTTCAGTATAACACTTTGATCTGTTTAAGCTGGAGAAATACACCGGCTGTATCTCCTGCTTTGGCTGCAAGAAGGAAAAATTCAAGGGTCACTGCGTCTGCAGGGACGGATTAACCCCGGTTCTGGATGCTATTCGCGAGTCGGATGGCCTGATCATGATAAGAAGCGCAGCGATAAATGAATAATGAGAACACCTGCAGCTGACAGTTGCTGTAGGTGTTTTTTGTCCAGGAAACTGCCATGGGGACGGCAAAAATGAAACGAAAAAGACCGTCCCTCTGTTTCAAAAAAGACCGTCCCTCTGTTTCATTTCCTCCTTTCTGAATGACAACAAAAAAAACGCTAGCCCTTGTGCTGCCTTGCTTCCAGAAAAATATCGGACACAAAAAGACACCAAAGGACGCAGAATGACACACCCGATCTGATATACTACGGGAGCAAGCCATTCCAGGGTGGATCCGGAACAGCCTGGAATAGTGCAATCACACCAGGAGGGCATCAAGATGGATATGAAGAAACAGACTGGAAAGATTGAATCATCCAGGAAGGCCACGGGCGTACCCGCCCCAGCCCCTTCTCCCGGAGAAGACGCCCGGAGGCTGGAGCTTTGGCGAAATGTGTATCGCTTCTTTTACACCTTCAAAGACATGGAGAATACCAGGGAGGCCTGGACCAGATGCATGACGGCCATGGCGGAAATCCTGCGCGCCTTTGAGAACGACGCGCTGGCGGAAGGGCTGATGTTCGCCGTTTTGGAATGGATAGAAGCGCGGATGAAGAAAGAATATTCCATCTGATAAGCAATCCTGAACTCAGTTGATTTTTCAAGCATCATAGCATCATAAGCAATAAAAATCGGAAAGGGGCGTGTGTTTCGTGCGCGGAAATAGATGGATCAAGGTGTGGAGTGAGCTGGCGGAGACCTCCTTCTGGCTGTCAGAGCCCTTTACGCGGGCCCAGGCCTGGATGGACCTGCAATTGATGGCCTGCAGCATTTGGGACCAGGAGAATCATCCCGGGGATGTGAAATGTTCCCTGCGGTTCCTGTCCCGGCGGTGGCAGTGGAGCATGGACAAGGTGAAGCTTTTCCTGACGCGATTGGATCAGCAGGGGTGGATTTCCTTCTCGCCGGATCAGGCGGAGAACCGGACAGGTTCCCGGACACTTCTGAGCCTTGTAAATTATAGCCTGGAGCAGGGGAGACCCCAACAAAAAACGGACAAAACCACCGAAAACCGGTCAGCTTTCCGGACGGAAAACCGGACGGTTTTCCAACCGGCTTCCAGCCTTGCCAAAACAGGCGCGGAGCCGGAGAGCCTTCCAGAAAACCGGACGGGAAGCCGGACAAAAAGCCGACAGCAAGAAGAATATATATTCGAAGAATATAGAAGACCGCGCCCGGCCGCTGAGGCGCCTGGCGCGGCGGGGAAGAAGATCCCGGCGGAATACCGGGACAGGTTCGCAACCTGGGAGGATTACATCGGCTGGAGGTATCAGTAACATGAGCTACGAACTGAAACGGGAGGATATCTTCTCCTTCGCCGCCACTACCCATGAACAGACCCGGGAGAAGGGGAACGAGCTGGTCTTCCGGTACTGTCCTTATTGCCATGGAGGCAACCATCACGATCGAGATACCTTCAGCATCAACCTGGAAAAGGGCGTCTATAAGTGCCTGCGGGCCAGCTGTGGCCGACAGGGACATTTTGTGGAGCTGTGCCGGGATTTCCATTTTCCGCTGGAGTCGGCGGAGCAGGCCAGCCGACGGTATCGCCAGCTGCCCCAGCCTTCGAAGCCGCCGGAGATGAGGCAAAGCAGCCTGGAATACCTGGCCTCCCGGGGCATTGGCCGGGAAACGGCGGAGCGGTATGGGTTAACTGCCCGGAAGGATCAGCCGAACATTCTCTGCTTCCCCTTCTTCGACCTCCAGGGTCGGCTGGTGAGCATCAAGTATCGCAACATGCGCTTCCGGAAAGGGGTGGATAAGTGCAAGGAATGGTTCGAGAAGGATACCCAGCCCATTCTTTTCGGCCTGCAATGCTGGAATGGCTCCTTTGACCGGGCTATCATTACCGAAGGCCAGCTGGATAGCCTGAGCCTCAGCGAGGCTGGCATCGAGAATGCCTTCAGCGTCCCCAATGGCTGCAGTGGATTTACCTGGGTGGCGTCCCTCAGCGAATGGCTGAACCAGTTCCGGGAGATCATCATCTTCGGCGACTGGGAAAACGGGCGCATGAGCCTGCTGGATCCGCTGATGCAGCGGCTGCAGGTCCCCCTGCGAGCGGTGCGCCAGGAGGATTATCTGCAGGAGAAGGACGCTAATGATATCCTCCGAAAGTTCGGCCCGGAGGCGCTGCGCCGGGCTATCGAGGGAGCGGAGCCGCCTCGGGTAGAGCGCGTGCGGGACCTGGCCAGCGTCCAGCGGATGGATTTGAGCGCCTTGGAAAAGGTCCGTACCGGGTTCCGGGAAATCGACCGAGCTATTGGCGGGCTGATTATGGGCCAGGTGGCGCTGATTAGCGGAGAAAGGGGCCAGGGAAAGAGCACCTTTCTGAGCCAGATCATCGCCAACGCCTTGGATCAGCGGGATCCTCAGGGAAACCCATACGGCATCTTTGTTTATTCCGGAGAGCTGCAGGATTATCTTTTCCGCAACTGGCTGGATTTTCAGCTGGCGGGAAAGGAGCATATCGACATTGTGGAGAACGAGTATGGGGAGGAGACCGGCGTTTTGCAGGAAGAAACCGCCGGGCGCATTTCGGAATGGTATCGGGGGAGAATCTGGCTCTATGATGACAGCATCCTGCCGGAGGATGGCCAGAACGCCACGGACCTGCTGCTGGAGACGGTGGAGAAGGTGATTCGGCAATATGGCTGCCGGATCATCGCGCTGGATAACCTGATGACCGCCCTGGACGGCGCCGGCACCCAGAATGAGCTGAACCTGGGGCAGAGCGCCTTCGTGGGCCGGGTGAAAAAAATCGCCATGAAATATAATGTATGCATCCTGCTGGTGGCTCACCCCCGGAAGAGCTATACGGGAATCCGGATGGCCAGAACCCTGGATAATGACGATATCAGCGGCTCCGGAGATATAACGAACAAGGTGGACGTGGTGCTGACCTGCAGCAGAGATCCGGAAAGGGAGAACAGCGCCCGCATTCAGATCCTGAAAAACCGGCTCTATGGCCGCCTGAAGGCGGGAGAGAATGCGGTGCGCCTGAACTTCAGCCCCCTGACCAGAAGAATGTTCGCCCCGGAGGAAGGCCGGAAGGTGTATGGATGGGAAAAAGGGGAGGAAACGATCAATAATCTCGAAGCCCTGGGCTATGAGCTCTGCCAGTGCGAGCTGCCGTTCTAATCTAATAAAATCCGCAAAACTGCAAAAAATGCGGATGCAAATTCAAATCAGAGCTTGACTTTATCATTTGCATAAGCTAAGATTGCTAAAACAATCCGCAAAACAATTAAAAATGCGGATGAATTTCCAATCGGAAGGAGAAAGAGTCGATGAAAACCAGAAAGGAATGCCTGGCTGAATATGGTTCGGACTACAAGATCCAGCAAATGGTGGAAGCAGGCAAGCTCTTTCGTGTAGGAAAGGCGCTTTACTCTGAAGAGAAGTATGTACCGGAACTCGCGGTTCTTGCGCGTAAATATCCAAAGGCTGTGGTGACCATGAGAAATGCTTTTTATATGTATGGACTGACGGATATGGTCCCGGATGAATATGATCTGGCCACAGAAAGAGATGCGGCAAAAATCAAGGATAAGCGTGTAAAGCAGTTTTTTTCTCCGCCTGGATTCTTTGAACAGGGGATTACTACAAGTGAATACAAAGGGTATCAGATTCGTCTTTATAGCAGGGAACGCATGCTGATTGAATTGATAAGATATAAGAGCAAGTTGCCTTTCGATTATTATAAGGAAATACTTCTGAATTTCAGAAAGATTATGCCTCAGCTCAATATACAGGTAATTCAGGACTATGCTTATGAAGCGCCCAAAAGTGCTAAAATCATGGAGACACTTCAGATGGAGGTATTGTGATGGCAAATTTAGAAGAACTTGCTTCAGAAATCCGGAATGACGGATATTCCGAGGTGAATGCAGAAGCGAGGGTCTGCCAGGATATTGTTTTGAAGGCTATTGCAAATAGGAAGCCTGAGTCGAAATGTCACGGTAAAGGGCGGCGTTGTGATGCGAAGCATTACAGGTGACGTACGTAGGGCAACGCAGGACATGGATTTGGATTTTATCAGATACTCTTTGTCCGATGAATCGATAAAGGCCTTTATACAGAGACTGAACTGCCTCGAAGGAATCAGGATCAGCATAGATGGGGAAATAACTGAGCTTTCACAGCAGGAATACAATGGCAAACGGGTCTCGGTACTAATTGAGGATGATATTGGTCATTCTTTTGTAAGCAAAATTGATTTGGGGGTACACAAGCAGGTTCAGATTGAACAGGATGAGTATTGCTTTGATGTATGCTTAGACGATGTTGGAGCAAGCCTTTTGATCAACTCAAAGGAGCAAATATTTGCGGAAAAACTGAGATCTCTTCTCAAATTTGGTCCCTTGTCAACACGGTATAAGGATATTTTTGATCTGTGCTATCTGTCAGATTACGTGGATAGAAACAGGCTGAAAGAGTGCATGAATACCTACATATTCAAAGATCCAGGCATGTATGAGAACGATATGAAGGCTGTTCTGCGAAGGGTTAACCGGGCTTTTTCAGACAGACAGTATCGCCAGCGGATCATGCGGTCTCAAAGGGCTAACTGGCTTGGAATTCAGGTTACCGTTGCGTTCGAAAAGATTACGGCCTTTCTGGAGACATTATAAAGCGATTGATCTGATTTCTTGGCTGAATGAAGAGAATATCGCCCGTTCCCGTGATATGAGCTCTGCCAGTGCGAGTTGTCGTTCTAATGCTGTGTTCAATGCTCAGCGTTTTAAGCTCTTGATGCAGAGACCGAATTTTTGTATAATAGTCGCCGAGAAGAAGAAACCATGGGAAGGAACGGATGGTACAGAACGCCGAAGCGGTGGATGGCATTCTGAAGGAATACGAAGGAATTCACAAACAGCTGGAAAAGCTGCAGTTGGACGGAACCATAACGCTGGCGGGCAAGCACATCATAATGGATATGATCAACCATGTGGTGCAGCTTCGCTGCAAAGATTTGGAAACGATTCAGAAGGGAGTGAAAACGATCATAGCAGGAACACTTCTTTATTCCGAAGCGTATGAATTGTTAAAGCAAGGTGAAGCCCAGGGAGAAGCAAAAGGAAGGGCCGAAGGGCGAGCAGAGGGCCGGGCCGAGGATAAACTGGAAGGCTGGCTTGAGGGACAGCTGGAAATGCTAAAAAGACTGGTCAAACAGGGCATCGTGACAGAAGAAACCGCCAAGGCCCAGGAAGCGGAGATCAGAAGAAGCGCGGCGGCAATGGCCGAGCAGGTAAAGGTGTACGAAGTACAGTGATTTCTTCTGTGTCGGCTTCCAGCCGCTCGATTCAGTGCACCATCAATTCTTCCATCCTGTCAGATTTCAATCATTTTAAAATGGCGGCATTGTGAACATTACCGATGCGTTTGTATTGGGACCTAATATTTTTATCAGAAAGGAAAATCCGAGTAACTGCATAAAGTGGCTATCTTCCTGTCATATGATTTTTGGATCAGATGGTGAATCGTTTCGGTGAAGAACCGCAAATCACCAATGGGGGATGGGACGCATTTGACGTCACCGTCCCGCCCTGTGGTAGCGGTTATTATGCATGGGTGCAGCAGTTCGTGGAAGAAATGGTGATTGTAAGGCCGGATAGGATCCCAAAACACCTTTGCAGAATATCTGCAGGATGCAATCGACGATGTGCCTGGAAATTGGTTCAATCGGAGGGAACATGAGAGAACGAAAATCCATGCTGGATTTGGAATACAGCGCAGGCCTGATGTCTCAGTCCTGCTGGTTTGTTGAGTTTAAGAAGTTGGTTCGAATGCGTTCAGAAGGAATGGATGAAGAAGCCATTCGAAAGGAGTGCCTGGAAAACAATCTTTTTGGCGCGGTCAATGAAAATCGCACAAAAAGGATGTATGGCTATTTGAAAAACCGGCTGATGAATCTGGATGATGATGGAGTCAGGCTCTTCGTCAGCAGTGATCTGGCGACACAGAAGCTGTTGAATCTGGTAGCGATTCTTCGCGGAGACCGTATGTTCTTCGAGTTTGTGTATGAGCTGTATCGGGAAAAGGTGATTCTTGGTCATAGGGAGATTACCGATCAGGACGTCAACGTGTTTTTCACCACTAAGGGAAACCAGTCTGACGTTGTGGAGAACTTCAGTGAAAGTACGAAGAGACACTTGAAAAGCAATTATCTGAATTGCATGGCGGATGCGAATCTGATCCGTCTGGAAGGCAGAAAGCGGATCATCACTGTTCCGATTGTGGAAAGCAAGCTTGCCCTGTATCTGGAGCTTTCCGGGGATCAGTCCATTTTGACAGCGATATCGGGGGTGGCATAAGTGACCAATACGGATGAACGCCTCAAACAGGCTGAACAGCAGATTCGAAAGCCTTCCTTCCGGGAAAATAAAGGGCTTGGGAATGAAGTCGGTTATTACATCTTTGCGTATCCGCCAGAAGATGAAATGATTGTCCGGGAATGGGTTCGCTATGTGCAACACAAGTTCGAGAGCCAGGCGGAGGGCTTTCAGGTTCTCGTATTTGATCTGTATGACATTGTGATTGATATTCTTCAAGAGAAGGGGTATCTCGAGAAGAATTTTGAGATGGAGAAGAAATATGGCTTTGACAGAATCACAAAGGCTGTAGGAAACACGTTACGCATCACAGCGAAGGATAGCCTGATCATTTCGTACATTCAGGAACGAATCGAGGCAAATTCGGTCGTGTTCTTGACGGGAATCGGCAAATGTTATCCGCTGCTTCGATCCCACACTGTTCTGAACAACCTGCATCAGGTGATAGACAGTGTGCCGGTCGTGCTGTTTTATCCGGGAAAATACGACGGACAGGAATTGATCCTCTTTGGAGAGATCAAGGATGACAATTATTACCGGGCCTTTAAGCTGGTGGACTGATAAACGCGGGGAGGATAGAGCCGATGATCATTAAGGTATTGTTCGAAAAGCCGATTGATCGCGACATTAAAGGCGTCATCAAGGTGGGGCAAGATGATGATTCCAATGTCCGGCAGGAGCTGGAGGAATATGTCGTCACTGGGGAACTCCAACGACATTTCAGGGACTTCTTCGCTGCTTACGTCCGTAGTTTTAAGGAGAACACGGATAAGATGGGCGTGTGGATCTCCGGCTTCTTTGGCAGTGGTAAATCTCACTTTCTGAAGATTTTGTCCTATCTGCTGGGCAACGTCGAAGTGGACGGCAAACGAGCCATTGATTATTTCATTGAGGATGACAAGATCAAGGATCCCTTTGTGTTGGGCAACATGAAGCTGGCCGGGCAGGTACCCACTGATGTCATCCTGTTCAATATTGACTCTAAGTCGGAGATGACGGGAAAGCAGTCGAAGGACGCGATTGTCTCTGTCTTCCTCCGGGTATTTAACGAGAAATTGGGCTTCTGTGGTTCCATGCCGTATTTGGCGGACCTGGAGAGAAAACTGACTGCGGATGGCCGCTATGAGGAATTCAAGACAAGAATCGAAGCGTCTGTAGGTCAGCCCTGGGAAGAGATTCGAAATGACTTCTTCTACAATCAGGATGCCATCGTTGATGTGTTTGTCGAGATGAACTTTATGAGCGAAGAGGCAGCCCGAAATTGGTGTGAGAAGGCTTCCGGAGATTACAAGATCTCCATCGAGGATTTTGCCAAGATGGTCAAGCGCTACATTGACCAGAGGGGGAATGATCATCATGTTGTATTCCTGGTGGATGAAATTGGCCAGTATATTGGCGATGATACCCAGTTGATGCTGAACCTGCAGACGGTCACAGAAGATCTGGGTCGCATCTGCAACGGAAAGGCCTGGGTCATTGTGACCAGCCAGCAAGATATAGATTCCATCACTAAGACGAAAGGGAATGACTTCTCTAAGATTCAGGGCCGCTTTGATACACGACTGTCCCTATCCTCTGCCAATGTGGATGAGGTTATCCGGGAACGTATTCTGAAAAAGACGGAGACCGGAAATCAGACCCTGTCTATTCTCTACGACAGCAAAGAAACTGTGTTGAAAAACCTGATTCTCTTCAATGATGGCGTAGAAAAAAAGCTGTATGCGGGAAGGATGGATTTCGCGGCGGTATATCCCTTTATCCCGTATCAGTTTAATCTACTGGGGGATGTGCTTACCTCCATCCGCATGCATGGCGCTTCAGGGAAGCATCTGTCAGAGGGTGAGCGTTCCATGCTGGCCATGTTTAAGGAATCCGCAGTGAAGGTGATGGAGGATGAACCGGGCCGGCTGGTGCCGTTCCATATGTTCTATGATGCGCTGGAGAAATTCCTGGATCATTCCCACAGCGGAGTCATCACCAAGGCACTGAAGAATGATATGCTGAATCCGGAACATGCGGAATCCTGCTTTGATGTGGATGTGTTGAAAACACTATTCATGATCAAATATGTGAAGGAGATTCAGGCGAATCTGGAGCAGATAACATCCCTGATGGTCTCTCACATTGATGATGACAGACTGGCGCTGAAGGATAAGGTGGAGGATGCGCTCCGTCGCCTAATCGGCCAGACGCTGGTGCAAAAAAACGGAGATATCTATATCTTCCTGACCGAAGAAGAGCAGGAAGTGGAGCGGGAAATTGAGCGGCAAAGTCAAAATCTGGAGCAGAGCCAGATTATCGCAAAGGTTTCTGAGTATATTTTTGATGGATTCTATGACGAGAGGAAATATCGTTATCCCGCTTTTAATGGCCGGTATCAGTTTGCCTTTAATCAGGTAGTGGACGGCCGGCCGTATAAATCTAATCAATCCAATGAACTGACATTGAAGATTCTGACTCCATATAGTGATGAGCGGGCGGATGACCAGACGATGCGTATTTTGTCCAGCCAGAGCCGGTGCGTGCTGGTCGTGTTGCCGAATGACAGAGCCTTTCTGGATGAAATCCGCATGGTGATGAGCATTGATAACTTTATGAGACTTGATTCAATGAACACTATTACGAAGTATGAGCAGATCAAAGCGGCGAAGAAAGTAGAAGCGCTCAATCGAACGAAATCAGCTAAAGTATATCTTTCAGATGCGCTGAAGGACGCCGACATTTATGTCAGCGGAGATAAAATCCAGACTTCTTCCCGGGATATTAAGACCAGAATCAACGAGGCCATGGGAAAGCTGGTAAGTCAGGTTTACCATAAGCTTTCCTACATCGATACCTCTGTGTCAGAGAGCGATGTTCGGGCTCTGTTGCATTCCAATCAGCAGCAGATTACCATGGAGGGCGTGAACACCGCGAAAAATTCCCTTGCGCTGGGTGACGTCGCTTCTCGGATTGGTTCAGTGACCGACAATCATATGAAAACTTCCATGAAGAGTCTGATGGATCGCTTTATGAAAGCGCCTTATGGATTTGTGGAGGTGGATGTTCAGTGGCTGGTCACGAAACTGTTCCGTAATGGAGATATTGCTTTCTACGTCAATAATGAACCTGTTACGCTGATCAACAAGACGGAGGAAGAAATCTTTCGCTTCATTACCAGAAAAGAGTATCTGGAACGCTTGATGATGGATCGCCGGGAAAAGGCGACTGAACGGCAAAAAAAAGCCGTCAGAGATGTTATGAAAGACTTGTTCAAGGGTTCTTGCCCCAGCGATGAAGATGATGTGCTGATGCAGAAATTCCTGGACTATGCAAGGTCATGGCAGAGCGAATTAGGGCGCTTGTCCGTCTGGTATGATAATCAACCTAAGTATCCTGGGAAAGAGGTTATTTCCCGCGGAAAGACCATGATCGCAACTGTTCTGAGTTATAAGCATACAGGAGAATTCTTTCAGGGGATAGATAGCAAGCGGAACGATTATACCGATTTGGCTGATGATTTTGCTCCTGTGAAATCTTTCTTTGATGGAGAGCAGCGCAAGATCTTTGATGATTCCTTATCTTTGATGAAAATCTACGATGAAAGTAAGACATTCGTCGTGGACGCGGAGCTGGAGTCAGCAGTGAAGGGAATTAGGGAAATCCTCCAGATGAAATCTCCGTTTATCAATATATATAAGCTTCCGGGATTAAATGATCAGTTCCGCAATCGTTACGGTAGTATTTTGGAAGAAATGAGCGGACCGGTATACGGCAGCGTGAAAGAGAACCGGCAGCGTGTGCTGGATGAGTTGGATCAGCAGACCACCTATAAGGAACAATGCAACACAAAGTTCCGTCAGAAGGTGATCGACCGCTTTGAGGAGCTGAACAAGAAAACCGAGTCCTGCAACAATGTCGCTTCCCTGAAGAACATTCCGATTGAAGCGGATGCATTAAAAATCAGGTTCTTGAACGAAATCTCTCAGTATATTACGGAGCTTACACCCCAACCTAAAGAAGACGAAGCGCCTGTCAACTATCTGGAGAGCTTGGATCCCGGAGATCATGGCCGAAACAATGTTCTTGCGAGTTCTCTGCCAAAGGTGAAAAAGAACAAAACCTATAGCCTGAAGGATATTTCCACTTCCACATCCTGGCAGCTGGAATCCCAGAAGGACGTGGACATGTATGTGAATTTGCTCCGGACCAAGCTCATCAGTCTCTTGAAAGAAAATACGATCGTGCATATTGAACTGTAATGCGGAGGAAGATCCATGAATAAGACAGCGATTAAGAATTTTGCTGTGTGGGCCAGGAACAGGCTGATTGCGGATGTCATCTTTCAAGCGGGCCTGGCAGGCATTACGGAGTCAGGGATTGCACCTGAATTGCCACAATCGACCGATACGGTCAAATTTTACGATATTGGCACGAAGGATCCCGTATCTGTATCTGGAGAGAAAATTCAGATGCGTCAGCGGCTGGTGGAAGCTATCCAGGAAAAGCAGAAGGAGTCGGATTATCCGAGGGCTTTCCGCTTTGTGGTGGAGAAGGTTGCCTATACCTGGTTCAATCGCTTAATCGCAATCCGCTTCATGGAGGTAAACGACTATCTGCCCGGCCGGATCCGTGTTTTGTCTTCGGAGAATCAGATGAAGGCGGAGCCGGATATTGTGACAAATCCTTTCGATGCTGATCTGAAGTTTACTCAACAGGAGAGACAGAACATTCTGCAGATGAAGGACGAAAATCGTCTGGACGAGCTGTTTCGGTTTCTTTTTATCAGGCAATGCCATCAGCTTCACGATGCTTTGCCTGTGCTGTTCGACAGTGAAAATGAACTGGATCGGAAGGATAGCTATTTGGACATGCTCCTGACCATCTCCTATACGGATAAGGATGGCGTGCTTTGGCGACTGATCCATGATATCCAGGAGGATGTTTTCAATGTGGAAAAGGAGGGCCAGATTGAGATCATTGGCTGGATGTATCAGTACTATAACACCGAGCCGAAGGATCAGGTGTTTGCCAACCTGAAGAAAAACATCAAGATTAATAAGGATAATATTCCCGCAGCGACCCAGCTATTTACGCCGGACTGGATTGTCAGATATATGGTAGAAAATAGCCTTGGCCGGCTGTGGGTGGAAGGACACCCGAACGAGGAACTGAAGCAAAACTGGAAGTACTATTTGGAGGAAGCGGAGCAGGAGCCGGAAGTACAGGCACAGTTGACGGAAATTCGGAAAGAGTATGCCGCCCTTCATCCGGAGGAGATGAAGGTCATTGATCCCTGTTCCGGCAGTGGGCATATATTGGTTTATCTCTTTGAAGTGCTGATGCAGATCTACGAGAGTCAGGGATGGACACAGCGAGAGGCTGCGCAGAGCATCGTGCAGAATAACTTGTACGGATTGGATATTGACGATCGGGCCGCGCAGCTGGCTTATTTTGCGGTCATGATGAAAGCCCGGCAGTATGATCGTAAATTCCTGGAGCGTAGGATTGTTCCGCATATTTATGGCATTCAGGAGAGTAATGGCATCAACCGGGAGCAGATCAAGCTGTTTGGCAAAGGCATGAGTATTGTGGAAAAGAACAACGCTGTCAATCAGTTGAATGAGATGCTGGATGCCCTGGTGGATGCCAAAGAGTATGGATCTATTCTGAATGTGCCGGAGCTGGATTGGGATTTGCTGAGACGGTATATGGCAGAAATTGATGATGCCGCGCAGATCAGTATAGATAGTATTGGGATTGATGAAGCGCAGGTTGAAATTCAGAGGCTGATTGATCAGGCCCAGGCCATGGGGCAGAAGTATCACGCTGTGGTGACAAATCCGCCGTATATGGGTAGCAGTGGTATGGGAGCTAAGCTTTCTCAATATGTCAAGGATCATTACCCGGATAGCAAGAGCGATTTATTTGCAGTATTCATCGAGCATATTCGAGATATGTTGATACAGAATGTTTATCAAGCAATGATCACCCAGCATGCTTGGATGTTCCTTTCCAGCTACGAGAAATTGCGCGGGAAACTACAAACTATAGATATGGTGAACATGACTCATCTTGGGGCAAGGGCATTTGAAGAAATTGGCGGAGAGGTGGTACAAACTACCGCATTCGTACTGCAAAACGTGCATATAGCTGGATACAAAGGTACATATTGCCGACTGGTTGAACCCATTACGCAACAAGGTAAGGAAGATATGTTTGTGTCTGGCAAAAATCGATATATTGCAAAGCAGGATAACTTCATCAGGATACCGGGTGCGCCGGTGGCGTATTGGGTGAATCAAAAACTAATTGAAAACTTTGAAAGAAAGTCTATTTCAGATTATGCAGATACAAGACGCGGGCTTCAAACTGGTAATTCACCTAAATTTATACGTTTTTGGTATGAAATTGATATTTCAAAAATGTCTTTGATTTGGAGCAGAAATGCACGGGAATCAGAATATAAGTGGTTTGCATTAAACAGCGGTGGTAGTTTTAGGCGTTGGTATGGTAATATAGTTAATGTTGTTAATTGGTATCATAAGGGAAGGGATATAAAATCAACAGGAAGTGCAATCATACCTTCTGAAGATAGATATTTCGATTGTGTTGTTAGCTGGAATAAGATTTCTTCGGGGACACTATCAGTTAGATATCAGAATGCAGGAATAATACCAGGTGATGCCAGCCCATATTTGCATTCACCTGGGGGTGATATTGCCTTGCTCAAATATGTAATGGCTATGCTTAATAGCAAAGTGTCATCAAAATATGCTCAGTTTATAAGCCCTACGCTTAATTTTGAGGTTGGCAATATTGCAAAGCTGCCGCTGATAGTTTCTAATTTTGGAGAAGTTGGGAATCTGACGGATGATTGTATTCTCCTTTCTCGCACAGATTGGGACTCCTTCGAAACCTCCTGGGATTTCCAGCGTCACCCTCTTCTTCCGGCCCCGACAGAAGAAATCAAAGATCAACCTTCTTCTACTCTTTCCGAACCCACCACGACATACCAACCCGACGATCCTATCGACGATAAAACCATGGAATTCGCAATCTTTTGCGTCGAAAATATCGCTTCAGACATTCATCGCGATGCCATCGAAGTCTATGATCTGTTGACCAGGGATAGCGATATCCTGTATTCTTACATCATTCCATGCTATGAACCGCTGCATACCCAGGATAAGGGATATATCTGCGAGGATATTGAGCAGGTGATGCAGGAGAGGGGGCTGATTGGATGATCGTTTATCATGGATCAGATCAGGAAATCAGATATCCGGACGTGCTGCACTCCCGGAAACGAGTAGATTTCGGTCCGGGATTTTACGTTACGCCCATTTACAAGCAGGCGCAAAGCTGGGCTAGCCGATTTCTGCGCAATGGGAAGCCCGGCGTCATCACGGAATACGTGCTGGATGATACAGCGCTGGAGCTTCCCAATGTGCTTCGCTTTGATGAATATAACGAAGAATGGTTGGACTATATCTTTGCCTGCCGGAAAGGTAAGGTTCCGGGAAACTACGATATTGTCATGGGCGGCGTGGCAAATGATAAGGTTTTTGATACGGTGGAGCTTTTCTTTGCTGGATTGATTGACAAGACGGTTGCCTTAAGCCGGCTGATCTATGAAAAGCCCAATTATCAGATCTGTCTTCGAACGCAGAGGATCATCGATGACTATCTGCAATTCAGAGGGAGTGAAGTGCAATGAATGCCAATCAGACGCTGCTGCAAATGAAATATGCACGTGTTGTATCCCTGTTCGCGTCGAAAACACAGATTCCCATGGCCAAGGCGTTGGATTTTTTCTATCACTCTACGGAATATCAGATGATGCGGGAGGGGGTTGGAGACCTTCATTGCATGACGGAGGAATATCTGGTAGAAGATTTGATTCGCGAATGGAAGGGGGAGGGACGCTACTCTCCACAAAAATTTGCCTCCAAAGCTGTTTATGTTCGTGACACCTGGCAAGCCTGGGAGCAGCAGTGCGAATCCCGGTTTCAGCAGCTGAAAGCAAACGAGGAGGAGCTAAATCGCATCTTCATTGACATCTATGGCTTGCAGGATGAATTGACACCGGAAGTGGCGGACAAAGATGTCACGGTTCGAAAGGCGGACCTGGGGCGGGATATCCGTTCGCTGATTTCTTATGCCGTGGGTTGCATGTTTGGCCGCTACTCCATTTCCAAAGACGGTCTCCAGTTTGCCGGAGGGGATTGGGAAGCATGGAAAAACAATCCTCAGTTTTCAATTCTCAATTCTCAATTTTCTGTTGATCCCGATAACTGCATCCCCATTACCGATGAATCCTATTTTGAAGATGACATTGTTGGACGTTTTGTAGAATTCATCCGCGTAGTGTATGGCCCGGAAACACTGGAAGAGAACCTTGAGTTCATTGCAAAGGCTTTGGGAAACAAGGGGAATACCAGCAGGGAGATGATCCGAAATTACTTCCTGAACGATTTCATCAAAGATCATATCAGGATCTATCAAAAACGCCCGATCTACTGGATGTTCGACAGCGGAAAACAGAATGGCTTCAAAGCGTTAGTCTATATGCACCGCTGGAATGCGGATACCGTAGGCAACCTGCGCGTGGAATACTTGCATCGCATGCAGCGCGTATATGAGAGAGAAATTGAGCGCATGCAGGATATCATCGACAACAGCAAGGATAATCGGGAAGTGAACCAGGCCAGTAAGCGCCGTGAAAAGCTGGTAAAGCAGCTGAAGGAAGCCAGAGACTATGATGCTAAAATTGCTCATGTGGCGCTATCCCGAGTGGGGATTGATCTGGACGATGGCGTGAAGGTAAATTACGAGAAAGTCCAGAAAGGGCCGGATGGCAAGAGCCTGGGTATTCTGGCGAAGATGTAACGTGCGTGAAAAGGGGTTCAAACTTTTTGCCACAGCCTGTGGCAAAAAGTTTGAAAGAGATATATTTCCTACAGTTTATGAAAAAAGCGACAGCAAAGAGGATGAGGGCAGATGGCTGAACTGAATTTCAAGCAAATTACAGATAAGCTGAACGCGGAGTTTTCCTCCAGCGTTCGCAAGCTGATCTTCTGGTATGATGAGGAAGCGGAATTCGCGGAAGAGATTGATTCTTTACAGTTGGAGAATGCGAAAATCTATCACCTGGAGAAGGATAATCAGTTTCAGACGAAGCTTTTTCTGGAGAGGGAAGACACTGTTACGAATTACCTGATCTATGCGCCTTTTGCCAAGCCGGATGTGCGGGAAAACCATCTGGCGGATACCATCCGATATTCCAAGGAGTTCTTTGCGGATCGGGCCAGTCTGTTAATGTTGGATCTGGGAATTGACGAGCGCTGCAAGCCCACCATTCAGCACTATATTAAGTTCTTCGCCAACAAGCAACGTACACAGGCATTCTACGATCTGGAGATTGGAACCTACACTCGTTCTACCATTGAAATCGGGATGATGACCGTTCTCTGTAAGAGCAAGCTGCCATCTTTTGAAGAAATCATCCGATGTGTATTAACAGACGGATCGTTGGAAGAGAATGAGATTTTGGCTGAATTCAAAAAGTATGATCTGCTGAAGCCATTCTGGCAGCAGTGCAGCCTCGTGTTCGGCTATACGGAGGAGAACCCTTCCCTGCTGCATCTGGTGATGACGCTGTTCGTGACTCATGCGCAGCACAGCATTCATGATGAATTTCCTCGTGCATGGGAACCGTTCGTGTCCTTTAAGAGCGGTACCGTGATCGCGTTCCTGGATAACATGATGAACTCTGTTTTATATCAGAAGCGCTTTGATGAATTGTCTGAGGTTGCATTGAAGGCGCTTGGGGGGAAAGAACAACTGAATCAGGTTTCTTTGGATGCGCTCGCTGACTGCAATTTGTTTAAAGAAGTTGATGAGCTGATTCTGGCGTGGGTAAACGACAGGCTGCTCAATGAGGATACAGAAGCCAGGTTGTATGGGAAAGGAATACCACAGTTGCTGGCAGAGCGGAAGAAACTGCACTTTGGGCAGCGTTTTGCCGGCGTTTATGAAATGCTTCGTCATGCCTGGGAAATCATCAAGCCGGGGATTTATTCTCACACGCAGGGGCTGACAGACGCCGTTCATCAATATGTGTCCGGATATTACCGGATTGACCAGCATTATCGGCTATTCTATCGAGCATTTGACCAACTGGAGAATAACACGCCTTACGAGAAACTTCGTAGCCTTGTGGAGCGAATCTACACGAATGACTATCTGAATCCGCTGCTGGTGGATTATTCAACGGCTTACGCCGCAGAAAAAACGGCAACGGAGATTAAACAACAATCTCAGTTCTACAGTGAAAGAGTACGCTCCACCAAAGATCGGCTCGTAGTCATCATTTCCGATGCCATGCGATATGAAGTGGGAGAAACCCTCTTTGAAAGACTGCAGTCGGATGAAAAATGCACTGCGACGCTGTCTGTCATGCAAACAGCGCTGCCCAGTGTGACCCGGGTGGGGATGGCGAATCTGCTTCCACATACGATCATCAATGTCGTGGACGAAGATAATGTCATGGTGAACGATTTGCCAACCATCGACCTCAAGCAGCGTGAAGCGATATTGAAAAGTATAAAACCGAAGAGCCGGGCGATTCAGTATGATGAGATCAAAGGAATGAACATTGAGGAGCTTCGTAACGTATTTACGGGACAGGAAGTCGTCTATGTATACCATGACCAAATCGATGCTCGGGGAGATAAGTACAAGACGGAGAATGAGGTGTTCGTCGCCTGTGATGAGGCGATAGATGAGATTGCGCGCCTGATCCGCCGCTTGACAACCTCTGCCAATACGACTCATTTTATTGTGACCAGTGATCATGGTTTTATTTACAAGCGGGATAAACTGACAGGCAGCGATAAGATTGGCGGGATTTCCGGCGCCAGCGACCGCTATGTGTTGACGGACCAACCTGTCGTGGAGAGCGGTGTGGGTAATGTGCCATTGAGTCTATACTCAAAGCAGACTGATTCACGGATTGTCAATTTTCCTCTGGCCAGTGATCTGTTCAGAGCTCCGGGTTCCGGGAAGAACTATGTGCATGGTGGATGCTCTCCGCAGGAGATGCTGATTCCAGTGATAGAGGTTAAAACTGAAAAGTCAAAAAGAGAAACCACCATGGCTGGTATTGGTCTGGTTAGTTTGCTGGCCAAGATTACCAACCTGATTACTACGCTGGACTTCATCCAAACGGACGCGATCAGCGATATTGTCAAAGAAGCGAACTATCGTATCTATTTCGTTTCAGATTCCGGGGAGAAGATTTCCAATGAGAATCTCTATAAGGCGGATAAGAAGGATACTGATGCTTCCAAGAGAATATTCCGACTGAGATTCTCTTTCAAAAATAGAAAATACGATAAAACACATCGGTATTATCTGGTGATCATGGATGAGAAGACCGGCATGGAGACATTCCGTCAGGAAGTTATGATGGATCTAGCCTTTGCGGATGATTTTGGTTTCTGATGGGGGAAAAATTATGTCTGATTACGAAGCAACAAGGCAGGAGCTGGAAGATCGGATAGCGATGAATCAGCGGCTGAGAAGCTACTTTGATGGGCGCATTGTTCGAAAGGATTTGACAAAATCCATCAAGGAAGGCGCGAATGTACCGGTCTATGTGTTGGAATTCCTGCTGGGACAGTATTGCTCTAGCGATGTCCCGGAGATCATTGAAGAAGGAATCAACACTGTCAAACGGATTCTGTCCGAGAACTATGTGCGTCCAGACGAGGCCCAAAAGACTCTGTCCATTCTCCGGGAGCGGGGTAGCTATACCGTGATTGACCGGATCACTGCGCATCTGAATATCAAAGACGATCAGTATGAGGCAGAATTCTCCAACCTCGGAATTAAGAACATCCCTCTTCAACCGGAGTATGTGCAGAAATATGACCGCCTTCTCTGTGGCGGCATCTGGTGCATCCTACAAATGGATTATGACTATGTAGAAGAGGATCGCAGGGCTAGTCCAATTCATATTCGGAAGCTGACCCCCATCCAGATGCCTCATATCGATTTGGAAGAAGTCAAGAATGGGCGAAAAGCCTTCACGAAGGATGAATGGATGACCATCCTCCTGCGTTCGACAGGTATGGAACCAGACAAGTTCAGTGAGCGGGAGAAGTGGTTATTACTTGCCCGTATGATTCCGCTGGTGGAGAACAATTTCAACCTTTGCGAGCTTGGGCCACGTTCCACAGGCAAGAGCCATCTATACAAAGAAATCTCCCCAAACAGCATCCTGGTTTCCGGCGGACAGACCACGGTGGCTAACCTGTTTTATAATATGGCGGCTAAGACGGTTGGCCTGGTCGGGTTGTGGGATTGCGTTGCCTTTGATGAGGTTGCCGGGATTAAGTTCAAAGATAAAGACGGCATCCAGATCATGAAGGACTATATGGCTTCCGGGTCCTTTGCTCGGGGCAAGGAAGAGAAGGCCGCTACTGCCTCCATGGTGTTTGTAGGAAACATCAATCAGAGTGTAGATGTGCTGCTGAAAACCAGCAGCCTCTTTGATCCCTTCCCGCCGGAGATGGGAACGGATACAGCTTTTCTCGACCGGATGCACTGCTATGTTCCAGGATGGGAGATACCCAAATATCGCCCGGACTTCTTTACCAATGACTATGGATTTATCACAGATTATCTGTCGGAATTCATGCGGGAGATGCGTAAGAGCACGTTCAGCGATGCCTGCGACAAGTATTTCCGTTTCGGGAACAACCTGAACCAGCGGGATATGATCGCGGTCCGAAAGATGGTCTCCGGCTTTACAAAACTGATGTACCCGGATGGAGAATTTACGAAAGACGATATGGAAGAAATCGTGAAGATCTCGCTGGAACTGCGCCGTCGGGTCAAAGAGCAGCTGAAGAAGATTGGCGGGATGGAGTTCTACGATGTCAATTTTAGCTATATTGACAACGAAACCTTCGATGAGCGATTTGTCTCCGTGCCGGAACAGGGCGGCGGCAAGTTAATTCCGGAGGGAATGAGTAATCCTGGACAAGTTTATACTGTAAGCCGTGGCAAGAGTGGGATGATCGGTGTCTTCCGTCTGGAAAGTCAGATGCTGCCCGGTAATGGCAAGTTTGAAAGGACAGGCATCGGCACTGATCGGGATGCACGCGAGAGTAGTAATACCGCCTTTAACTATCTGAAGGCCAATGGCAATCGAATCAGCGGAAGCATCAGTACGACAACAAAGGACTATATCATCAACTATCAGGATCTGCAGGGCATCGGCATGACTGGAAAATTGGCGTTGCCAAGCCTGATTGCTCTATGCTCCATAGCTCTTGGCAGACCTACGTTGGGAAGCCTTGCTGTGCTCGGCGAGATCAGCATCAGTGGTACCATGATCAAGGTGGAGGAATTGGCGAATACCCTGCAGTGCTGTTTGGATAGTGGAGCGAAGAAGGTGCTGATTCCTTCGGTGTCCATGATCGACTTCGCGACTGTCCCCGCCGATCTAATGGGCGCATTCCAGCTGATTCCCTTTAGTAGCGCTGAGGATGCTGTGTTTAAAGCATTAGGGGTGGAGTGAGCGACGGTCGGGAAGCATGAGGTGGTAAGTCGTGATGAACGAACGTAGTCAGATCACATATATGCAGGTAAGGCTTGTTAGAATGGCCACAGAGAAATGGAGTGTTCCCGTGGCGGAGGCAGCCGGAGTTTTTCAGCAATATCAGGTTTTCGAATTCATCAGGGACTGCTATGGTATTTTCCATGTGGAAGGAGATGAAGCGGTCTGGGAGGAAATCGTTCCATATCTACAGGTTAGGGGATATGACTTCCGAACTGTATGAAGTTGCAATGAAACGGAAAACCGTCGCTTGTTTCTGAGACTTTCCAATCAGTGATTGGAAAATCTCAGATATAAAAATTCTGCATCCCAGACCCTCGATCCGCCGAAATGAAACGAAAAAGACCGTCCCTCCGTTTCATAGCACGGCGGCGAGGCGCCAGTCTGGGGTCCAGCGGGTGAAGACTGCGGGGGAGCCGGGTTGGATTCGGCCGCAGCGGGGCTCGCCGATGGAGTTGGCGGGGGCGGAGGTGCACAGGGCGCAGGCCAGGGCGGGATCCAGGCCGAAGAGGTGGATCAGGTTTTCCAGGGCCCGGGGCATGGTGAGAACGGAGCCGGCCAGGGTGCCATCGGCCAGGCGGGCTTCACTGCCGCGGACGAAGACCTTCTGGCCCCCAAGGGCGTATTCCCCGTCCGGCAAGCCGGCGGCCTCCATGGCGTCCGTAATGGCGACAGCCTGGCGGCCCTTGCATAGGGCGATGAGGCGGACGATGTCCCGATGGAGATGGACACCATCGCAGATCATTTCGCAATAGAGCCGGTCATCCGTCAGGGCGGCGCCGGGCACCCCGGGCTCCCGATGGTGCAGAGGGGTCTGGGCATTGAAGGTATGGGTCACATGGTCCGCGCCCCAATCCGCCGCCTGGTGCACCTGCTCCGCAGTGGCGGAGGTATGGCCGATGGAGAGATGGACGCCGGCCTCCCTGGCCTGGCGGATAAAGGCTTCGCTGCCGGCCCGCTCCGGCGCCAGGGTCATGAGCCGGACGGCCTCCGGGTGATGATCCGTCATAAAGAGGAAGCGATCCCAGTCCGGATCCTGGAAGAATTCCTTCCGCTGAGCGCCGGCCTTGCTTTCCTGCAGGAAGGGGGCTTCCATATGGGCCCCCAGCACCCGTGCGCCTTGAGCCTCCGGGGCTTGCATCACAGCGCGAATGCCGGCCACGGCCCGGCGGGTATCCTCCGGGGAGGCGCTCATGGTGGTGGGGCAGAAGGCGGCCACCCCCAGCTTCCGCAAGCCCAGGCTCATGGCCCGGACGGCGGCTTCCCCCTCCATGGCGTCGTGGCCCTGATAAGCATGGATATGCACATCCACAAAGCCGGGCAGCAGGAAATCTCCCGCCAGGTCCAGGACCTCCTCCCCAGGGAGGGGAGACAGATCGGGGCCCACAGCGGTGATTTCGTCCCCCTCCGTGCGGAGGGCCCAATCGGGGTGGAAGGCTTCGCCATCAAATATATTTCCATGAATCAGCAGCATGGTTTTCGACTCCTTTCGAAACTCGGGATGTCCCTATTTTACCCCGGGGAGAAGTTTTTTTCAATGCGATTTCCAGGCGTATTGAACAAGGGGAAACAAAGTGGTATACTCTCCGCGAAAAATGCAAATTCCGCCGGGGAAGCCGGCGAAACGGAGGAAAGTAAGCATGAGCACAGCGAAGAACCCGAAGGCCCAGGAGCTGAAGGTGGCCTACATTGGCGGAGGATCCCGGGGATGGGCCTGGGGCTTCATGATGGACCTGGCCATGGACGCGGACATGTGCGGCACCGTGCGGCTGTACGACATCGATCGCCCGGCGGCGGAGCGGAACAAGATTATTGGCAACAAGATCAGCGCCCATCCGGACGCGGCTTCTCGGTGGGAATATGAGGTCAGCGATTCCCTGAAGGATGCGCTGACGGGGGCGGATTTCGTGGTGATTTCCATCCTGCCTGCCACCTTCGAGGAGATGCGGAGCGACGTGCATCTGCCGGAGCGGGTCGGGGTTTATCAGCCCGTGGGCGACACGGTGGGCGCCGGCGGATTCATGCGGGCCATGCGGACCATTCCCATGTATGTTACCATCGCGGAGGCCATTCGGGACTACGCGCCGGACGCCTGGGTCATCAACTACACCAACCCCATGTCCCTCTGCGTGCGGACGCTGTACGAGGTTTATCCGAACATCAAGGCCTTCGGATGCTGCCACGAGGTTTTCGGTACCCAGAAGCTGCTCTGCTCCATGCTGGAGACGGAGGAGGGCATTCCCGGGGTCAAGCGGCAGGATCTGTACACCACCGTGACGGGTATTAACCATTTCACCTGGCTGACCCGGGCCAGCTATCAGGGCATCGACCTGATGCCCCTGTACGCCAAATTCGCGGACAAATATTTCGAAACGGGATACGACGAGGGCGGAGACAACAACTGGATGAACTCCAGCTTCAGCTGCGCCCAGCGGGTGAAGTTCGACCTGTTCCGCCGCTACGGCGCCATCGCTGCGGCGGGGGATCGGCACCTGGCGGAGTTCACCGCCCCCTGGTACACCTCCAGCCCGGAGGCTGTACGGGAGTGGAAGTTCGGCCTGACGACGGTGGACTGGCGGGTGGAGGACCTGCACCATCGGTTGGAGCGGTCCGACAACCTGATCAGCGGCAAGGAGGAGCTGCAGCTGAAGCCCTCCGGCGAGGAAGGGCACCTGCTGCTGAAGGCGGTGCTGGGCTTGGGAGATCTCGTTTCCAACGTCAACATCCCCAACCGGGGCCAGATTCCGAACCTGCCCCTGGGCTCCGTGGTGGAGACCAACGCCCTGTTCGGCCGGGATCGGATCGAGCCCGTGTTCGCGGGGAACATGCCCTCCAACATCCTGCCCCTGGTGGCCCGTCATATCTATAACCAGGAGAACACCCTGATCGCTGCCCTGCACTGCGACCGGAAGCTGGGCTTCTCCACCTTCATGAACGACCCGCAGCTGGCCTCCGTTTCCATGGCGGACGGGCAGAAGCTGTTCGACGACATGCTGGAGAACCAGCGGGCCTACCTGCCGAAGGAATGGTTCAAGTAAAAAACAATTTCGGAAAATACCCAGCCGGGGGAGGACGCGCGCCCTTCCCTGGCTGATTTTCGTTCCGCAAGGCGGAAAATGGGCTTCTAGTGGGAAAAGAGAAGAGATTTTTCACTAATTCCGGGCTGAAGGTGGGGCAAAGATGGGTGAGTTTTGCCTTTTTTGCCCAAATGTGGTAAGATAAGGGCCGGAGGAGGCGAGAAACATGTATCGCAGATATTCTCAGGTCAACGAAGTGACGGTGCCGGTTTCCCAGACGCGGCGGAACCGGGTCAAGAATATTACCATTTTGGTGCTGCTGGCGGCGGTGATCACCATGACGGCAATCGCCCTGCCCGCGGTGCAGAGCCGGTCCAGCGCCCGGGGGTTGATCATTCAGCGGATGCAGAACGAGGTTGGCACCGCCGTGCGGCTGACCACGTCCCTGAGCCGGAATGCCGGGGCCAGCTCCGCGTCCATCCTGGCGCAGATTCGCAGCAATATTTATGCCATCGCGGCGGCCAACGAGCTGAGTATCGGCATGGAGGGGGCCAAGGGGCGGCTGCTGCCGGAGGAGGATCTGACGGCGCTGCAGAGCTCCATTGATAACTATTTGGCGTTTTTGACCACGGGGATGGATACGGGGGAGTATCAGACGAACCTGCAAAACACCCTGGACGCCCTGCAAATTCGGATTAACAATTTGGAATAAGAGGAGATGTTTGGGCTCAAGAGCCCCGGAGGGAAACATCCCTTCGCATGACTAAACATATTCATTAAAGGAGCAAAAGTTGATCAACTGGGGGGAAAAGTTGGAGGAGAAGATCCGGATGCTGCCGGATTCTCCGGGCTGCTACCTGATGAAGGATCAGGAGGGGACCATTATCTACGTGGGAAAGGCTGTGAACCTGAAGAACCGGGTTCGCAGCTATTTTCGCGATACGGCCCATACGCCGAAGGTAGCGGCCATGATCAGCCACATCGACGATTTCGAGATTCTGCTGTGTGAGACGAATCTGGAGGCGCTGATCCTGGAATGCAATCTGATCAAGCGGCACAAGCCCTACTACAACATCCTGCTGAAGGATGACAAGCACTATCCCTACCTCAAAGTGAATTTAAAGGAGCCCTTCCCTCGGCTGGAGATTACCCGGCGGATGGAGAAGGACGGGGCGAAATACTTCGGGCCCTACATCGGCGCCAGCGCGGTGAAGCAGGTGATCGAAGCGGTGCGGGGCGTTTTTCCCCTGCGGACCTGCCGGCAGAGCCTGCCCCTGAAGACCCCGAAGCGCCCCTGCGTCAATTACGACATCCACAAATGCATGGCCCCCTGCGCAGGCAAGTGCACCGAGGCGGAGTACGGCCAGATGATGGAGGGCGTGATCCACTTCCTGGAGGGGGATTATAAGCCGGTGGTGGACCAGCTGAAGGAGGAGATGGGCGCCGCGGCGGCGGCCATGCGATACGAGCGGGCGGCCCAGATTCGGGACAAGATTCGGGACGTGGAGGGCCTGATGGAGCGGCAGATCGCCCTGCGGACCGACGGCAGCGAACAGGATCTGATCGCCCTGGCTCAGGACGGACTGGACGCCATGGTGCAGATATTGTACGTCCGAGGTGGGCGGATGATCGGCGGGGACCATTTCCTGCTGCCCCGGGAGGGGGGCGAGGAGCCGGGAGAGGTCATCGCCGGCTTCATGACCCAATACTATGAAGAAAGCGCGCTGATTCCCCGGAACATCCTGTGCCAGACCCTGCCGGAGGGCATGGCGGAGCAGATGGAGGGCTGGTTGCGGGAGAAAAAGGGCGGTGCGGTGACGCTGAAGATTCCCCAGCGGGGGGAGAAGCACGAGCTGGTGCTGCTGGCCGTCAAAAACGCGGAGGACGCCCTGAAGAAGCGGAACGCCCGGCGGACCATCCAGGAGGAGCGGACCATCGGTGCGGCCACGAATCTGGGTAAGATTCTGGGTATGGAGGTTTATCCCCGGCGCATCGAGGGCTACGACATCTCCAACACCCAGGGGCAGCAGAGCGTGGCGTCCATGGTGGTTTTCATCGACGGGGTGCCGGCGAAGAAGGAATATCGCCGCTTCCGCATCAAGACGGTGGAAGGGGCCAACGACTTCGCCTCCCTGAAGGAGGTGCTGGGCCGGCGATACGCCCACGCCCTGCAGGAGCAGGCGGAGGGGGTCGAAAACGGCAAGTTTACGGACCTGCCGGAGCTGATCCTCATCGACGGCGGCCCCCAGCAGCTGCGCTTCGCCAGGGAGGCGCTGCAGGAGCTGGGGATTACACCCCCGGCCATGTTCGGCCTGGCGGAGAAGGAGGAGGAGATCTGGCTGCCCGGGGCGGAGGAGCCCATCCGGCTGGACCACCACACGCCGGAGCTGCAGCTGGTGCAACGGGTTCGGAATGAAGCCCACCGCTTCGGCATTATCCATCACCGGGTGCTGCGGGCCCGAGCCTTCACCCACAGCCAGCTGGAGGATATCCCCGGCATTGGGCCGGAACGGCGGAAGGCGCTGCTGAAGCATTTTGGCAGCATCAAGAACATCCGGGAGGCCAGCGTGGAGGAGATCGCCGCCGTCAAGGGCATGAGCGCGAAAACCGCCGCAGCGGTGAAAGAAGGGCTTGCGCCCAAGGCGCAAAAATGAGATAATACCCGTCGGGAAATTTCAGGCGCCCCGGGGCGCCGGGGCCAGGAGGAAGCGCATGGCATCCAGTCTGTGGGTCAAGACCATTGTGAATCACCGGATCGATCGGCAATCCACGATCCCCTGCCTGCGGGAGGATCCTCGGGAGGCACTGCTGGAGGCCTGCCACGAGCTGGACCTGCCGGAGCCGGTCTGGCTGGACAAGAATTCCCGGGAATGGGAGGAATTCGGCATGACCAGATTCCTGCCGGACGCCTTTTTCGAATCGGTGCCCTTCCAACGGCTGGAGATCGAGTACATCGATCCCGACGCGCCGAAGAAAAAGAGCAAGGATTATCGGAATGAATTTTAAGGGGGAGGCACCATGGATAAGAGGATTGAGGAACTGATTGAAAGCTATCGGGAGGAATTCGTGGCCAAATTACAGGAATGGGTGCGGATTCCCTCCGTCAAGAGCGCGCCGGCGGAAGGCGCTCCCTTCGGCCCGGAGATTGGCTGCATGATGGATCTGGCTATGAAAACCGCCGAGGACATGGGCTTCGCGGTTCGGGCCTTCGACGGCTACGCCTGCGACGCTACCTTCGGGGAAGCCCCGGAGGTGCTGGGGGTGCTGGGCCACCTGGACGTGGTGCCGGTGGGGGATGGATGGATCAAGCCCCCCTTCGGCGCGGAAATCGAGGACGGGAAAATCTACGGTCGGGGTACCAATGACGACAAGGGCCCGACCCTGGCGGCTCTCTACGCCATGAAGGCGCTGAAGGAGGCGGGGATTCCCCTGCGGCGCAGCATCCGCCTCATCATGGGCGGGGACGAGGAATGCGACTGGGAATGCATGCACTATTACGCGGAGCACGCCCAGATGCCGGAGATCGGCTTCAGCCCTGACGCCTCCTTCCCCCTGATCAACACGGAGAAGGGCATGCTGGGCTTCGAACTGCGGTTCCCGAAGAGTTCCGACGGGCTGCAGATTCTGGAAATGGCCACGGGAGAGCGGCCCAACGTCATCGCCGGGGAGAGCAAGGCCCTGGTGGCCGGCGGGGAGGACATCGTGAAGGCGGTGGCGGCCTATGCGGCGAAGACGGGGCTGGACTATCAGGCGGAAGCCACGGAGCGGGGCGTATGGATCACCGCCACGGGCATCTCCGGCCACAGCGCCTATCCGGAAGGGAAGCGCAGCGCCATCGGCATGATGCTGAAGCTGCTGAAGGAGCTGGGGGCCACCGGTGGCATCGCCACCCTGGCGGAGACCGTGGGGCTGGAAAGCGACGGGAAGAGCCTGGGTTGCGCCTGCGAGGACGCGGTGTCCGGCGCCCTGACCAACAACATGGGCATCCTGCATCTGGAGGGAAATGAGTGGTACGCCACGCTGGATTTCCGCTGCCCCATCGAGGCGGATCAGGAACAGCTGAAGGCGGCCTGCCTGGCCCATCTGCCGGGCATCCAGGCCACGATTACCACCCAGAAGGCGCCCCACCATGTGCCGGCGGACAGCGAGCTGGTGACCAGCCTGCTGGCGGCCTACGAGGAGGAGAGCGGCCTGAAGGGCGAAGCCATGTCCACCGGCGGCGGTACCTATGCCAAGGTGCTGAAGCAGGGAGTGGCCTTCGGGGCGGTGTTTCCCGGGGAAGAGGAGCTGGCCCACCTGGCCAATGAATACGAGAGCATCGACAGCCTGATGCTGGCGATGAAGATCTATGCCAACGCCCTGATCAGATTGGCGGGGAAATAAGGAAGAATGATCGAAGCTCTTCCTACAGGGAGAGCATAATCAGATTGGTGTACAATAAGGACAAGACAGAGGAGTAAAGGATTCGATGGTAACAGTCAGCAATGTATCCCTGACCTTCGGCGGACAGAAGCTTTTTTCTGGAGCGGACCTGAAATTTCAGCCCGGCAACTGCTACGGCATCATCGGGGCCAACGGCGCGGGAAAATCCACCTTTTTAAAGATTCTCAGCGGGGAATTGGAGCCCACCACCGGGTCCGTATCCATCCCGGCCAATGAGCGGCTCAGCGCCCTGAAGCAGGACCAGTTTATGTACGACGCTTACCCCGTGCTGGACACGGTCATCATGGGCAACCAGCGGCTGTACGACATCATGCAGGAGAAGGACGCCCTGTACGCCAAGCCGGACTTCAGCGAGGCGGACGGCGAAAAGGCCGCGGAGCTGGAGGGCGAATTCGCGGAGATGGACGGATGGAACGCGGAAAGCGACGCCGCCACCCTGCTGACGGGGCTGGGGGTGCCCACGGAGGAGCACACCATGATGATGTCCGAGCTGCAGGCGGGGGACAAATTCAAGGTGCTGCTGGCCCAAGCCCTGTTCGGCAACCCGGACATCCTGCTGCTGGATGAGCCCACCAACAACCTGGACAACCGGTCCGTGGCCTGGCTGGAGGATTTCCTGATGGAATTCCCCGGCACGCTGATCGTCGTTTCCCATGACCGGTGGTTCCTGAACAACATCTGCACCCACATCGTGGATATCGACTACAACCAGGTAAAGCTGTACGTAGGCAACTACGACTTCTGGTACGAATCCAGCAAGATTATGCAGAGTCTGATGAACGACCAGAAGAAGCGCCGGGAGGACAAGATTAAGGAGCTGCAGGCCTTCATTCAGCGCTTCTCCAGCAACAAGAGCAAGGCTAAGCAGGCCACCAGCCGGCGGAAGCTGCTGGACCAGCTGACCATTGAGCAGATGCCCGCCTCCAGCCGCCGCTATCCCTACGTGGCCTTCACGCCGGACCGGGAGGCGGGAAAGGACATCCTGCAGGTATCCGGCCTGAACTACACCCAGGATGGTGTCCAGCTGCTGAAGGACGTCAGCTTCCTGGTGACCAAGGGGCAGAAGATTGCCCTGGTGGGCAATGAGCAGGCCCAGACTGCCCTGTTCCGCATCCTGGCGGAGGAGATCGCGCCGGACAGCGGTAATGTGAAATGGGGCGTCACCATCTCCACCAGCTATTTCCCGAAGGACAACAGCGCCTTCTTCGACGGGTGCGAGCTGAACATGATGCAGTGGTTCGCCCAGTATTCCCCGGAGCAGCTGGAAACCTACATGCGGGGATTCCTGGGGCGGATGCTCTTCAGCGGGGATGATGTGTATAAGCCCGTCAGCGTCCTTTCCGGCGGCGAACGGGTCCGCTGCATGCTGAGCCGGATGATGCTCAGCGGCGCCAATTTCCTGATGCTGGATCAGCCCACCAACCACCTGGACCTGGAGTCCATTACGGCGGTGAACAATGGGTTGATTAACTTCCCCGGCAATGTGATCTTCACCAGCCAGGACCATCAGTTCATTTCCACCGTGGCGGATCGGATTATTGAGATCCATGACGATGGGACGATTTCGGATTATCTTTGCAACTACGAAGAGTATCTCGAAAAGACGAAGTGAGTTTTCTTCTTCCCCCCTTCGGGGGGGAGTTTTTTGCTCTTTTGTTCCTCCCCCATCTGGGGGAGGAAATATTTATAGCTCTTGCATCCCAGAAGAAAATCCGCTATACTACCGCCTGCGCGCAAGCGCGCGGTGAGTTCGAGACCTTCCTCACCTAAAACAAAACTAAAGGATGGGATGCAAAAATGAAAAAGTTTACCTCCAAGGATCTGGCGCTGGGCGGGATGATCGCGGCGCTGTACGTGGTGCTGACCATGGTGAGCGCGGCCTTCGGGCTGGCCAGCGGCGCCATTCAGGTGCGGCTGTCCGAAGCCCTGACCATTCTCCCCGTGCTGACGGCTTCAGCCGTGCCGGGGTTGACCATCGGCTGCCTGCTGGCGAACCTGATTACGGGATGCGCCGCATGGGACGTGGTTTTCGGCAGCGTGGCCACGCTGCTGGGGGCCATCGGTACCCGGCTGCTGAAGGATAAGCCCTTTCTGGCCTGGATTCCCCCAGTGGTCAGCAACATGGTCATTGTACCGGTGGTGCTGATGAAAGTTTACGGCGTGGAGGACGCCTGGTGGTATCTGACGCTGACGGTGGGGGCCGGGGAGGTCATCGCCTGCGGCGTGCTGGGGCTGCTGCTCTTGCGAGCCCTGAAGCCCCTGTGGCAAAAGATCAAGTAAATCATAGGCGCTGTTCGGCCATAAGCAAAGGGGTGGGAAACCTTCCTTTCGGGGGCGGAACAGAAGCAAAATAACATACAATCACTCCGCTTTCGCAGGTCTCGGCGAAAGCGTTTTTTTGAGGCGATTTCAGAGGTGGAAGGCTTGACAGGCAGGGCAAAAACCAGTAAAGTTTTGCCAGATAGAAAACCCCTTCGAATTGCCCAGTGGAAAGGAATGGAACGAACATGAAAATCGCCGCTTCATTATTTATTGTTATTACTCTGATTCTGTCCGCCCTGCCCGCCTGGGGGGAGGTCAGTGGTCGCTCCGCCGAGGAATACGCGCCGCCGCTGAAGGAATTGGCGGAGAAGGCGGGGTTTAAGATCGGCCTGTGCCTGAGCCCCAATCAGCTGCAGGACGTGAAATACCTGGACCTGCTGTCCACCCAGTTTAACACCACCACCTGCACCAACGAAACCAAGGCCTATTCCCTGCTGAACCAGCGGGCCAGCCAGCAGAGCGAGGACGGCATGCCTCGCATGGATTACACGGTGGCGGACCGGATGGTGGGCTGGGCCCGGGATCACGGCGTGGGGGTTCGGGGCCATGTGCTGACCTGGGACGCCTACATGACGGATTGGTTCTTCCGGGAGGGGTACGATTCCAGCAAGCCCATCGCCTCCCAGGAGGTGCTGCTGGCCCGGCTGGAAAGCTACATCACCCAGGTGGTGACCCATTTCGAAACGGAATTCCCGGGTACCATCTACTGCTGGGATGTGGTGAACGAGGCAATGGGGGACAGCGCGGCGGAATATCGGGCGGGGGATCCCACCCTGCTGCGGACCACCCGGAACGGCCAGCCCAACGTGTTCTATGAATACCTGGGGGAGGATTACGTGGCTTATTCCTTCCTTTTCGCCCGGAACGCGGCGGAGACCCTGGGGGCGGATATCCGGCTGTTCTACAATGACTTCAACATGCTCTATCCCGCCAAACGGGCGGCTACGAAGCATCTGGTGGAAAAGATCAACCATTTCGCCCAGGACGAGGCGGGGAACGATCGGCAGTTGATCGACGGCATCGGCATGCAGGGATACATGGGGGGATACGGCCAGCAGGCGGGATGCCTGAGCCAGGACCTGATCGCCAACACCAAGGCAAGCATCCAGGCCTTCGCGGAACTGGGGCTGGAGGTGCACATTACGGAGATGGCCCTGCGGAATTACGATGAAACCAAGGCCCAGGAGCACGCTGCTTTCTACGGACGGATGTTCCAGATGCTGGCGGGCATCAATCAGGAGATCGGCCGGGACGCCCTGACCAGCGTCACCATCTGGGGCGTCAGCGACGTGACTCCCAACGTCTGGAACGAATATACCTGGAAGCTGAATGGCACCTGGTCCGGCATCCTGACGGAGCGGGGGGAGATCAAGACTTCCTTCGATGCCATGTACGACGCCCTGAAGGGGGAGTAATCCACCCGTGGGAAGCGCAGCGGTAATTCTTTTACCTAATTTGGAGAGGACAACCTGACCGTGTGTTCATCAAAAGAGGAAAGCAGCATGCATAGGAGAGGGCGGACGGCATGAAGTATATGCATTCAGAATGGCGGGAACGGGCGCAGCATTGGATTGAGACCCTGAAGAAGGATCTGTATCTGCCCCTGGGGGAGATTCCGGTGGAAGGGTTTATCACCCGGGACCATCTGACCCCGGCAGAGGCGAAAGCCCGTGATTTTGCTCCCATGGCCCCGGGAACGGTCTGGGGGTACACCTGGGAGTACTGCTGGATGCGGGGAGAGGTGACTCTGCCCCCGGATGCGGAGGGAAAGCGGATCGTCATGGATCTGGATGCTGGCGGGGAGGCCACCCTCTTCGTGAATGGGAAAAGTTTCGGAACCTACCGGGCCGGATGGGTGGAGGTGCCCCATCATTTTATCGAGGATAACGTCCTGACTCGGCGGGGCCGGGCGGGGGAGCGCTATGAGATTCTGATGGAGGTCTATGCCGGCCATTACTTCCCCCAGTCGGATACCATGCATGGCACCTGCACCGGCCCGGTGCTGCCGGGGGATTATCAGGACCCGAAGGAGGGGCTCCCCCGGGCGACCCTGGGCCGGTTGACCTACGGCGTCTGGAATGAGGATGCCTATCAGCTGTACATGGATATGCAAACGCTGTTGAGCCTGCTGGGCCAGGTGGATCCGGAGAGCCTGCGGGCGGATAAGGTGGCGGAGGCTTTGCAGCAGGCCACCCTGCTGGCGGATTTCGAGCAGCCCCTGGCGGAGCGCATCGCTTCCTATCAGGCGGCTCGAGAAGCGCTGCGGCCGGCGCTGCAGGCGGTGAACGGCAGCACCGCTCCCCAGTTCTACGCCATCGGCAACGCCCATATCGACCTGGCCTGGCTGTGGCCCATGGCGGAGACCATTCGCAAGACCAGCCGCACCTTCGCGGCCCAGCTGCGGCTGATGGAGGAATATCCGGAATATAAGTACATCCAGAGCCAGCCCGCGGCCTATGTCATGTGCCGGGAGCATTATCCGGAGCTGTACGCCCGGATTCAGCAGGCGGCGAAGGGGGGCCAGTGGATTCCGGAAGGGGCCATGTGGGTGGAGCCGGACACGAACATGACCAGCGGGGAGTCCCTGGTGCGCCAGGTGATCCATGGCAAGCGTTTCTTCCGGGAGGAGTTCGGGGTGGATTCGGTGCTGCTGTGGCTGCCGGACACCTTTGGCTATTCCGCGGCCCTGCCCCAGATTCTGCGGGGCTGCAGGGTGAAATATCTGGTGACCCAGAAGATTTTCTGGAGCTACAACGAAGGGGACCGGTTCCCTTATCATTATTTCACCTGGCAGGGGGCGGACGGCAGCCGCATCGATACCTTCCTGCCCACCAGCTATACCTATAAAACTCATCCCCAGGAGATCTGCGAAACCTGGAACAAGCGGGCTCAGAAGCGGGGGCTGGAGGCCTTCCTGCTGCCCTTCGGATATGGGGATGGCGGCGGCGGGCCCACCCGGGATGACCTGGAATATCTTCGCCGGGAGGAGAACCTGGAGGGGATGCCCCGGGTAAAGACGGAAAGCCCCCTGCGGTTCTTCCAGGAGATGGAGGCCCAGGGCGGCCCCCGGCATACCTACGTGGGCGAGCTGTATTTCTCCGCCCATCGCGGGGTCTATACCAGCCAGGCCGCCATCAAGCGGGGAAACCGGAAGGCGGAGCTGGCCCTGCGGGAGGCGGAAATCTGGGGCGCCCTGGCGGCGGCCCGGGGGAAGGAATATCCCCTGGCCCGGATGGACGCGGCCTGGAAGAGGCTATTGCTGAATCAGTTCCACGATATTCTGCCCGGCTCCAGCATCGCCCGGGTGTACGAGGAGGCTCGGCGAGATCATCAGTGGATCATCGCCGAGGCGGAAGCGGTGCGGGAGGAGGCCTTGAGGGCCCTAACCGGTGGTGAGGGCGTGACGGTGTTTAACTCCCTGTCCTTCCCCCGGACGGGGCTGATCCCCGTGCCCGAGGCCTTCGGGGCCGGAGCGGAGACGGTGGAAGGGGAGGCGGTTCCCGTCCACCGGATGGCCCAGGGCTGGATGGCCCAGGTAACGGTGCCCGCCTGCGGCGCGGTATCCCTGCGGCCTGGAAAGGGCATGGAAAAGAACACAGTTCGCGCCTGGCGGGAGGGGGAGAACCTCCTGATGGAAAACGAACTGGTGCGGGCGGTGATCAACGACCGGGGCGAGGTGATCTCCTTCCGGGAAAAAGCCACCGGCCGGGAATACGCCGCCGGACCCATGAATCGGCTGCTGCTGTACAAGGACGTGCCCCGGAAGTTCGACGCCTGGGATATTGACTCCAATTACATCCTGCAGCCCGTGGAGCTGCCGGAGCCGGTGTCCCTCTCCATCCTGGAAGAGGGCGGCCTGCGGGCGGTGATCCGGGTGGAGCGGGGAATTGCGAATTCCCATTTTGAACAGGAGATCAAGCTGACCGCGGGCAGCCGCCGGCTGGATTTCGAAACCCGGGTGGATTGGCGGGAGCTGCATCGACTGCTGAAGGTGGAATTCCCCGTGGCGGTGGAAGCCATGGAGGGGATCAACGAGATTCAGTTTGGATACATGGCCCGGCCCAATCATCGGTCCCGGCTGTATGACAGCGACCGGTTCGAGGTTTGCAATCAGCGGTACAGCGCCCTGTGTGACCAGAGCCACGGCGCGGCGGTACTGAACGATTGCAAGTATGGCATCAGCATGAATGGCAACGCCCTGCAGCTGACCCTGCTGCGGGCGGCCGCCAGCCCGGAGATGCGGGCGGATAACGGGGAGCATACCTTCGCCTATGCCTTCATGGGTTGGGAGGGCAGCTTCCTGGAAAGCCCGGTGGTGCGGGAGGCCTATGATCTGAACGTGCCCCTGGTGACGGCGGAAGGCACGGGGCCCAGCTTCAGCGCCTTCGAAGTGGACGCGGAGAATGTGTTCATCGACACGGTGAAACCGGCAGAGGACGGCAGCGGGGATATCATCCTGCGGCTGTATGAAGCCAAACGGGCGGATACGGCCTGTCGCCTGGGGATCCATCTTCCCGCGGCGGAGGTTGCTCTGTGTGATATGTTAGAGAATCCCCTGGAGAGCCTGCCTATGGAGAAGGGGGAAGTGGCCCTGCGGTTCCACACCTTCGAGGTCAAGACCATCAGAATCAAGACGAAGTAATATTGATCAGCTGCACCAACCCTCGTGAGGCTCTTTCTTTGGAAGGGTAGACGAAGCCAAACATTGAAAAAAATCCCCCGCCAAGTGGGGGAGTGATAAAAATACCTGGAAATCAATGATTTCCGAAAAAAGGAGGAAACGAAAAAATGGATTCTTTTGTCTTCAAGCGCAACGAACTCCTGGCCCAGAAAACCATCAAGGGACTGAACTCCCGCAACATGTCCGGCTACTATGCCGCCAGCAAGGAGGAAGCCCTGCGCCTGGCGCTGGACTTGATTCCGGAGGGCAGCCAGGTCACCATGGGCGGCGGCATGAGCGTCCATGAGATCGGCCTCGTGCAGGCGCTGAAGGAAGGAAAATATGACTTCATCGACAGGGACGAAATTGCGGATAAGCGGGCGGCCATGCTGGCAGCCTACGATGCGGACGTGTTTCTTTCCAGCACCAACGCCATGACGGACGACGGCGTGCTGATCAACATCGACGGCAACGCGAACCGGGTTTCCGCCATCGCCCAGGGGCCCAAGAAGGTGATTTTCATCGTCGGCATGAACAAGGTTTGCAGCGATGAGGACGCGGCCATGAAGCGGGCCCGGAATCTGGCCGCACCAGCGAATGTGCAGCGCTTCGGCCTGAACACCCCCTGCGCAAAAACCGGCACCTGCGCCAACTGCAAGAGCCCGGACACCATCTGCTGCCAGTTCCTGATCACTCGTTTCTCCCGCCATGAAGGCCGGATCCATGTGATCCTGGTCAATGATGAGCTGGGGTTCTGAGTATAAGCGAAGGATCCAATGAGCATAGAGGAGGAAGCGATGAATCAGAAGGAAAGAGAATTTCAAGGGAAATGGAGGAAAACCAAAGCCAAAGGATGGGGCAAGTCCACTCTTCTGGCGGCTTTGGCCTGGCTCGGTTTATCGCTGACGCTGCCGGATCCCGGCAAATCACAGATCCTTCTGAATCTGATCGCTTCTTTTCGGGATTTCGACCTGCTCTGGCTGCTGGTTCTTCCTGGGCTGTACTTCCTGTTTCAGAAAGCCGACAGGGTAGCTCACCCGGACAGAAGGTGGACACACTTGATTCCCGCTTGTTTTTTCGGGGCGAATATGGTGTTGGGTTTTGCCTTCCGGGCGGAGAATCGATGGGATATGCTCTGGAGCCTGCATAATGGGCAGCTCCTGAAGACGCTGATCCTTTGGGCGGCCTGGAGTCTGGTGCTGGATCGGGCGCTGGTTCTGTTTTTTGCACTGCTGAACAGGGCTGGATCAAGCATCGCAGAGCATACAAACGGACGGCCCGCCAGAAAAGGATTGCGTCCGCTGCGCTGGTATGTGCAGGCATGGCAAGCCCATCCCTTTGCGACTCCCTTCCTGACGATGCTGATTTGCTTCTTACCGCATTTTCTGATGGCTTATCCTGCCATGTTCATGGGGGACACCTGGAGCATCGTGGTTCAGGGATATCCTGAGCTGGGCCTGACAGGGGTGGACTATCTGGCTCCGGAAAAGGTGCTGCAGCCAGGCGTAATGATCAATCAGCACCATTCTCCGGTTTATACGCTGATGCTGCATGCCTTTCTGCAGCTGGGAACGGGACTTTTTCATTCCCTGAATACAGGTATTTTCCTCTATGTGCTGCTCCAGGCAATCGCGATGATCGCAGCCATGGCCTATGTGCTATCCACCCTTTCCCATAGGCGAATCGCCATGGCCGAGGGAATCACTCTCATGGTTTATTTTCTCCTGCATCCCCAGATTCGGAATTTTCTCCTCATGGTCACCAAGGATGGGCTATATGCCGCCTGTTTTATCACAGCCATGACTGCTGGCTATCGCTTATGGAAAAAACAGGCACAGCGTCGGGATGTGGCGGTGATTCTGCTGGCCGCGGCGGGGAGCTTGCTCCTGCGGAAAGAGGCGCAGTATGTGCTGCTGCTTTCCGGAATACTGATGGCGCTTTTGAATCGGCAACATCGGAAGGCCATCCTTGGCTTTACGGCCGGGATGATGGTTTTCATTCTGGGCGTTACCCATGGGCTGTATCCCCGGCTGGGCTATACGCCGGGAGGAAAGCAGGAAGCCTTATCTGTCCCCTTTCAACAGACGGCTCGGTACCTTCGGGATCACCCAGATGACGTATCGGCCGAGGAAAGGGCCGCCATCGATGGCGTGTTGGAATATGATCTTCTGGCGGGAAACTATGTTCCAGACGGGGCTGATCCAGTGAAAGGCTTGTATCGCCAGGAGGCAACCGGTGCGGAGCTGATTGCTTATTTTAAGGCGTGGGGTAGCATGCTCCTTCGCCATCCAGATACATATTTCCAGGCAACATATAACAATTATTATCAGTATCTATACCCGGGGGATACGCGGATCAACTTCGACAAATTCGGCTGGTCTGCTTGGATGTGCGAATTCACAAACAATCGAATTGAGCCGCTGGGAATCAGCTTTTCCCTGCCCGGATGGAACGAGAGAGGCCGCTTGATCAGTGATTCTTTGGTAGACGCTGGAATTCTGGATGTGCCGCCTTTTTCCTGGCTGATGACGCCGGCGCTGTATTCCTGGATGCTGATTTCCCTCCTGTTCTGGGCTGCTAGCAGGCCGAAGGGCAGTGGGCGCCGTCATCTGGTTATGCTGATGATTCCAGAGCTTTTGACCCTCCTGGTGGCCTTTGCGGGGCCCACCAATGGGTTTTACAGCCGATATATGCTGCCCTTGACCGCGTTTTTGCCAGCGCTAATGCTGGTGATGATTTCGGAAACCGAGGAAGGCGCAGAAAGAGAAGGCTGATTGAGCTCGCGCTGAAATCCGGACTAAAAATATCGCCCTCCCTTTTCGGGGAGGGCGATTTGCATCCGAGGGGCAGAATTACTTTTTCTTGCCCTGGTTGGCAACGGCTTCCATCTTGGCCTTCAGGGCTTCCTGGTCGCCGAGATAGTAGTGGTTGATAACTTTGAAATCATCGTCGAATTCATAGACCAGGGGCGTACCGGTGGGAATGTTGACGCCGATGATCTCCTCATCGCTCAGGTTGTCAAAATACTTCACCAGGGCGCGGAGGGAATTGCCATGGGCGGCGATGATGACCCGCTTGCCAGCGGCCATATCCTTCTTGATGACCTCGTTGAAGTAAGGCACGGCACGCTCAATGGTGATCTCCAGGCTCTCGGTGGCGGGCAGATCCTTCTTGTCCACATCCCGGAACATGGGCTGATTGATGGCGGCGCGCTCATCCGTATCCTCCAGGGCCGGAGGCGTAATATTGAAGGAACGACGCCAAATCTTCACCTGCTCTTCGCCGTATTTCTCGGCGGTTTCGGCCTTGTTCAGCCCCTGCAGGGCGCCGTAGTGACGCTCGTTCAGCTTCCAGGACTTGACCACGGGCAGCCAGGCCCGATCCATCTCGTCCAGAATATGATTCAGGGTATGGATGGCGCGCTTCAGATAAGAAGTATAGCAGATGTCGAAATCATAGCCTTCGGCCTTCAGCAGCTGACCAGCGGCCTTGGCTTCCTCATGGCCCTTTTCGCTCAGATCCACATCGGTCCAGCCGGTAAAGAGGTTCAGCTTGTTCCATTCGCTTTCCCCGTGGCGGACCAAAACCAGTTTCATCATGGGTATCATTCCTTTCGCAATCGCAAGGTAAGCAGGAACTCCCTGCTTTCGATGAACAGTCTATCCGATTCGGGGAAAGTTGTCAATGAAAAAACAAATTGAATTTCTGCGAGGAGAAAGGGATTCATCTGTAGAAGGGAAGAAGCTTGCACTGCATGAAAATTTGTATGATCTGGCCGAAAAACGTTGATAAATCAAGGGTTGAGAAATGAGGAGGGGATATGGTAAAATATCGACATTCCATTTTCAGCGGAGGAAGGGCGAATGCCGGAGATCAGGGAACTCCTTCGGGAAGGAAAAGGCAAACGGGTTTACGCGACGGATGATCCGGAACTGGCCATCGTGTATTATAAGGACGAGGCCATGGCCTATCATGGGCTGAAGCGGGGGCGGATTTTGGGCAAGGGCGAGATCAACAACGCCATCTGCCAGCATCTGTTCACCCTGCTTTCGGAGCAGGGGGTGGAGAATCACTTCGTGCGCCAGCTGGATCCGCGGCAGAGCCTGGTGCTCCGGTGCGACATGATGGCCTTCGCCGTCAAGGTGCGGAATCGGGTGGCCGGCGGCATGCATACCCGCACGGGCCTGCCCATCGGCATGAAGCTGGATCGCCCTGTGCTGGAATTCGTGCTGAAGGATAGCGAGATGGACGTGGATCCCCTGGTGAACCACACCCATCTGCTGGCCATGAAGGCCGCTACGATGGAAGAGATCGAGGAGATTCGATTCCTGAGCCGGAAGATCAACGATATCCTCTCCGCCTACATGAGCGAGATTGACATTGAGCTCATCGATTTCCGAATCGAGTTTGGCCGATACAAGGGTAAGATTTTACTGGCGGACGAGCTGAGCCCGGACAAGGCCCGTTTCTGGGACAGCAAGACCCATGAGCCCCTGGATATTGACCGCTTCCGGCGGGATCTGGGCGGCGTGACGGAGGCCTATCAGGAAGTGCTTCATCGGATGATGGGGACGACATATTGAGCAGGGTTATTTCATGAAGAAAATGTTTATTTTAGGCCTGGCGTTATTCCTGGCCTTTTTTGCTTTTTGCGGCGCCCTGGCGGCGGATTCGGACTGGCCGGAGCTGAACGAGCAGGGCTTTTTGGACAGCGGTGAATTCGTGTACGAAAACGACGCCGAGGGGCTGTGGCGGTACGCCAGCGACAGCCTGTGGGTCGAGGTTCGGCGAATCATTCAGGAAAAGCCGGCTCGCACCTGGTACGAGGCGGAGATTCGATGCGCGGAGGGGGGCGATGTGCCCCACATGATTCCCCTGAATCCGGATAAATGGATGACCGCCCGGGATTATCCCTATAAACTGACCCGGACGACGCAGACCGTCATCGCCATCAGCGCCGATTACGCTTGGCATCGTTACGTGACCAAGGCCCGGATGGGCATCGTGCTGCGGGATGGGAAGGTCTATTCAGAGAAGACCCGGAAGAAGGGGGCTAAGCAGTTCCCGAATCTGGACACCCTGGCCCTGTTCCCGGACGGGGACATGCAGGTTTTCGACAGCGATGAGAAGACAGCCCAGGATTATCTGGACATGGGCGCCCGGGATGTGCTGGCCTTCGGCCCCTGGCTGATTCGGGACGGGGAGCTGAACGAGGCGGCCCTGAAGCAATATGGCAAAAGCAGCGCGGAGCGGGTGGCCGTGGGCATGGTGGAAAAGGGCCACTACTGGTTCATGATGCTGGAGGGGCGGATCAAGCGCAGCAAGGGGGATGGGATTACCTTCCTGACGGAGAAGCTGCAGGACAAGGGATGCCAGCTGGCCTTTAACCTGGACGGTGGGCAGACGGCCTCCATCCTCTTCATGGGACATCAGCTGTGCAAGATGGATGATAAGCCCCGGAACCTGTCCTCCCGGAAGACGGCGGAGGTGCTGGGGGTAGGCACAAGCCCCCTGGTTCGGGACTTATCAGATCCGTGGTAATGAAAACCGCCGAATTGGATATTGCCAAAGGGCGGGGAAGTATGATATACTGACAAATAGCGCATAGTGCGCTGAAAGGATTTGCGCAAGAAGCGCAGAAGGGATTGAAAGTTACATGAGCTACAGTTACGAAAAGATTTCCAGCAACAAAGCGAAGCTGAGTTTTGTTTTCCCCGCGGAGGAGTTTGACGAGGCCATGAGCAAGGCCTTCCTGAAGATCCGCAAGAGCATCAACATCCCTGGCTTCCGTCGGGGCAAGGCGCCGCGGAAGATGGTGGAAGCCATGTATGGCGAGAGCGTGCTGTACGACGATGCCATCAACCTGCTGTTCCCCGACGCCTACGAGGCGGCGGTGAAGGAATATGACCTGCATCCCGTGGATCAGCCGGAATTCAATCTGGAAGAAATCGGCGCCGGCAAGGACCTGAAGTTCAATGTAGAAGTCTATGTCCAGCCGGATGTAACCCTGGGCCAGTACAAGGGCCTGGAAGTGGAGATCGACAAGCAGGAGCTGACCGATGCCATGATCGACGCGGAAATCGAGCGGGATCGGGACAAGGCCAGCCGCACGGTGGACGTGGAGGATCGCCCCGTGGCTGACGGCGACATCGTGAATCTGGACTACGCGGGCACCATCGACGGCGTGGCCTTCGAAGGCGGCACCGCCCAGGGCCAGAGCCTGACCATCGGCAGCGGCAACTTCATCCCTGGCTTCGAAGAGCAGATGATCGGTATGGCCATCGGCGAAGAGAAGGACCTGAACGTCGCCTTCCCGGCGGATTATCATTCCGCGGAAGTGGCGGGGAAGGATGCGGTGTTCCATGTGAAGGTGAACGGCATCCAGGTAGTGGAAAAGCCGGAGCTGGACGATGATTTCGCCGCGGACATCAGCGATTTCGACACCTTCGCGGACTACAAGGCCGACCTGGTCAAGCGCCTGACGGAGCGGGTCGAGAAGAACAACGAGAACGCCGCCAAGAACGCCCTGGTGGACAAGGCAGTGGAGAACGCGGAAGTGGATATTCCCCAGGCCATGATCGACACCCAGGGGGACTACATGATCCGCGAGATGGAAATGAACGCTGCCTATCAGGGCATCCGGCTGGATGACTACCTGAAGTACATGGGCATGACCCGGGAAGCCCTGAAGGCCCAGAACGAGCCGGAAGCCATTCGCCGGGTGAAGAACGAGCTGGTCATCGAAGCGATCCGCAAGGCGGAAGGCATCGAGCCCACGGAAGAGGACATTGAGAAGCAGATCGCCGAGCAGGCGGAGCGCTACGGCCAGGATGTGGAAGACTTCAAGCAGGGCCTGAACGATCAGCAGCGGGAATACCTGAAGGAGGACGCGGGCATCAGCAAGGTGCTGGATCTTCTGATGGAAGGCGCGACCATCCTGCAGAAGAAGGCCGAGGAGCCTGCCGAGAAAGCCAAGGAAGAGGAAAAGACGGAGGAATAATTATTCTTCCGACACAGTTGCAAGGAGAGAATGGCGCCGAAAGGCGCCATTCTCAGAATCAGGGAAACTGTTTCGCCTGGCGCAAATGATATGATGTGTGGCGAAGCAGTCAGGGACAAAGGAGAAAACCAATTATGCCAATGATACCCTATGTAATTGAGCAGACCAACCGGGGCGAGCGCTCCTACGACATCTATTCCCGCCTGCTGAAGGACCGGATCGTGTTCCTGGGGGGCGAGATTGATGACACGGTGGCGAACCTGGTGGTGGCTCAGCTGCTGTTTTTAGAGATGGAGGATCCGGACGCGGACATCAGCCTGTACATCAACAGCCCCGGCGGCTCCGTCACCGCGGGCATGGCCATCTATGACACCATGCAGTATATCAAGCCCGACGTGCGCACGGTGTGCGTCGGCATGGCCGCCAGCATGGGCGCCTTTCTGCTGATGGCAGGGAAACAGGGCAAGCGCCTGGCCCTGCCCAACAGCGAGGTCATGATCCATCAGCCCCTGGGCGGCGCCCAGGGACAGGCCACGGACGTGGCCATCCGGGCGGAATGGCTGATGAAAACCAAGGTAAAGATGACAAAGATGATGGCGGAGATGACGGGGCAGGATCTGGAAAAGGTCAAGGCCGACGTGGAGCGGGATTACTTCATGAGCGCCCAGGAAGCCCTGGATTATCACATCATCGACGAGATCTATCAGCCCCGGAAGTAAGGCTGGTGGAAGGAGCAACATGGCCAATAATTATTACAACAATCAGCGCCCCCGCTGCAGCTTCTGCGGCAAGGAATCCGGCATGGTGGAACGGCTGGTGGCCGGGCCCAATGTGTATATCTGTAACGAGTGCGTCGAGCTGTGCAACAGCATCCTGTACGAGGAGGGCTTCTACGAAGAGGAGCCGGAACAGCAGGAATCCCGGGGAAAGAAGGGCAAGAAGCAGGACAATGCCATCAAGCTGAAGCTGCCCACCGAAATGAAGCAGACCCTGGATGAATACGTCATCGGCCAGGAGCGGGCCAAGCGCGCCATGTGCGTGGCGGTGTATAACCACTACAAGCGCATCAACCGCCTGTCGAAGAAGGACGATATCGAGCTGCAGAAGAGCAACATGCTGCTGTTGGGCCCCACGGGCAGCGGCAAGACCTACCTGGCCCAGACACTGGCCAAGATTTTGAACGTTCCCTTCGCCATCGCCGACGCCACCAGCGTGACGGAAGCGGGCTATGTGGGCGACGATGTGGAGACCATCCTGCTGCGGCTGATTCAGGCGGCGGATTGGGATATCGAACGGGCCCAGAAGGGGATCATCTACATCGACGAGATCGACAAGATTGCCCGGAAGGGCGAGAACATGTCCATCACCCGGGATGTCAGCGGCGAAGGCGTGCAGCAGGCGCTGCTGAAGATCTTGGAGGGCACGGTGGCCGCGGTGCCGCCCCAGGGGGGAAGAAAGCATCCCCACCAGGAGACCATCCAGATCGATACCACCAATATCCTGTTCATCTGCGGCGGCGCCTTCGATGGCCTGGTGCCCATCATTGAAAACCGCATCGGCAAGAAATCCCTGGGCTTCGGGGCGGAAATCCAGAGCGCCCGGGATCCGGAGCGGACGGACGCCCTGAAGGAGGTTCGGCCGGAGGACCTGACCAAGTACGGCCTGATTCCCGAATTCGTTGGGCGGCTGCCCATCGTGGTGACGCTGGACGGGCTGGACGAGGATGCCTTGGTCAAGATTTTGACAGAGCCGAAGAACGCCCTGTGCAAGCAGTACATCAAGCTGCTGGAGATGGACGGCGTGCAGCTGACCTTCGAGGAGGAGGCCATTCGGGAGATTGCCCGGAAGGCCATCGCCCGAAAAACCGGCGCCCGGGGCCTGCGGGCCATTATTGAGGATTGCATGCTGGACACCATGTTCGAGCTGCCGGGCAAGATGGATATCAATGGCTGCGTCATCGATCTGGACGCCCTCTCCGGTGGGCAGCCCAAGCTGATCAGCGGCCCCCGCCGCCGGGCGCTGAAGCGCAGCGAGCAGAATCAGGCGGCCATTGGCAGCGAAGTATCCTGAGAAAGGGCTGCGGAAACGCGGCGTTTCCTACCCCTATTTATGAAGCAAAAACGGTCTTCCTCTAACATTTATGAGGAGGACTTTTTTTCAGCCGCTTGCAAAACGGCGGATTTTCTGTATACTGAAGAACGCGCGCTGACAATCGCCCCCGCCCGGGGCGGCGGCGCAAGCAGAAAGCAGGAGGACATCCATGGCGAACCCGAAACTGATTGAATTACCTGTGCTGCCCCTGCGGGGAATGATGCTTTTCCCCGGCATGGTGCTGCACTTTGACATTGCCCGCCCCCGCAGCGTGGCGGCGCTGGAAGCCTGCATGATGGCTCAGCAGAAGATTTTCCTCGTAGCCCAGAAGGACGAGGACACGGAGGATCCCCAGCCGAAGGATCTGCATCCGGTGGGGACCATCGCCACCGTTCGCCAGGTCATGAACCTGCCGGGGGAAAACGTGCGGGTGCTGGTGGAAGGGGAAAGCCGGGGTCTGCTGGAAGAGGTGACCGGCAATGACGAATACCTGCTGGCCATGATCCGGGTGCATAAGGACAAGGTGCCCCGCAGCAACGAGAGCAAGGCCCTGGTGCGGACGACACAGGACCTTTTCGAGGAATACGCCCGCAGCAGCCAGCGGGTCAGCGCCGAGGCGGTGGAAGGCCTGCGGACCCTGGAAAAGCCCGGGGAGATCGCGGACCTGCTGGGGGCCAACATCCTGCAGAAATGGCAGGAGCGGCAGGAGATTCTGGAGGAGCTGGATTCCGTACAGCGGCTGGAGAAGATCTGCGCGGTGCTGATTCGGGAGACGGATCTGGCGGACACGGAGAAGGAAATTCAGAGCCGCATCCGCAAGCAGGTGGAGCGGAATCAGAAGGATTACTACCTGCGGGAGCAGATGCGCGCCATCCAGACGGAGCTGGGAGACAACGAAGAGGGCGAGGAACAGAACGAATATCGCAAGCGCCTGGAAGAAATGCCCCTGAGCGAGGAAGCGAAGGCGAAATGCGAAAAAGAGATCGACCGCATGAGCCGCATCGCCCCCGGCAGCCCGGAATACATCGTCTCCGAAACCTATGTGGACTGGATTCTGGACCTGCCCTGGGGGAAGGAGACGGAGGATAACCTGGACCTGAACCGGGCCCGGGAGGTGCTGGATCGGGAGCATTACGGACTGGAAAAGGTGAAGGAGAGAATCATCGAATATCTGGCCGTGCTGCAGATGAAGCAGAACATGAAGGGCCCGATCCTCTGCTTCGTAGGCCCTCCCGGCGTGGGCAAGACCAGCATTGTCAAGGCCATAGCCGAGGCGGTGGACCGGAAATTCGTGCGCATGAGCCTGGGCGGCGTCCGGGACGAGGCGGAGATTCGGGGCCACCGGAAAACCTACATCGGCTCCATGCCCGGCCGGATCATCGCCGGCATGAAGCAGGCGGGGAGCATGAATCCGGTTTTCCTCTTCGACGAGATTGACAAGATGGCCAGCGATTTCCGGGGGGATCCTGCCAGCGCCATGCTGGAGGTGCTGGACGCGGAGCAGAACAACGCCTTCCGGGATCACTATATGGAAATCTCCTTTGACCTGAGCAAGGTCATGTTCATTACCACTGCCAACAGCGTGGAGAGCATTCCCGAACCTCTGCTGGACCGGATGGAGCTGATCGAGGTGCCCAGCTATACGGAGGAAGAGAAGCTGCAGATTCTGAAGCGGCACCTGCTGCCCAAGCAGGTGGCGGAGCACGGCCTGGCAGCCAACGCCCTCAAGGTCAGCGACGCTGTGATGAAGCGCATGATCGAGGACTATACCCGGGAGGCGGGGGTCCGGACCCTGGAGCGCACGGCGGCCAAATGCTGCCGGAAGGCGGCGGTGTACCTGCTGGAGAACGGGAAGAAGAGCGTTACCCTGACGGCGGACCGGCTCCATGAATTCCTGGGGGCCGCCCGGTATACCCGGGAGCAGCTGGAGAAGGAGCCCCGGGTGGGCATCGTCAATGGCTTGGCCTGGACCAGCGTCGGCGGGGAGACTCTGGAGGTGGAATGTGCCCCCATGCCGGGCAAGGGCAATTTGAAATTGACCGGCCAGCTGGGCGACGTTATGAAGGAAAGCGCGGAAGCGGCCTTTAGCTGGGTGCGGGCCAACAGTGACGACCTGGGCCTGGCCAAGGATTTCTACGAGAAGATCGATCTGCATGTGCATATTCCTGAGGGGGCGGTGCCCAAGGATGGGCCCAGCGCCGGCGTCACCATGACCACTGCACTGGTCAGCGCCCTGACGGGGAAGAAGGTGCGGCAGGATGTGGCCATGACCGGGGAGATGACCCTGCGGGGTCGGGTGCTGCCCATCGGCGGGCTGAAGGAGAAGACGCTCGCGGCTTATCGAGCGGGGGTGAAGACCCTGGTGATTCCCAAGGAGAATCACAAGGATCTGGAGGAGATTCCAGAGTACGTGCTGGCGAATTTCAAAATTGTGGAAGTGGAACAGATTCAGCAGGTGCTAAAGACGGCGTTGGTGGATTAAATATCATGGAAATCAAAAAAGCGGAATTTATTACTTCCCTGGCGGATTATGGTCCCTTTGAGGGCAAAGGGCTGCAGCAGATCGCCGTGGCGGGGAAGAGCAATGTGGGGAAAAGTACCCTGATCAACAAGCTGTGCCGGCGGAACAAGCTGGCCCGGACTTCCTCCACCCCGGGGAAGACCCGGCTGATCAACATCTTCCTGCTGAACGACAGCTTCCATCTGGTGGATCTGCCAGGATATGGCTTTGCCAAGGTGGATAAGAAGGAGAAAGCCCGGTGGGGGAAGATGATGCAGGATTACTTCACCCAGGCGGAGGAGCTGAAGCACGTGCTGTGCCTGGTGGATATACGCCATGAGCCCACAGAGGATGACATCACCATGAACCGCTTCCTGCGGGAGATGGGGATTCCCTTCAGCGTCATCGCTACAAAGGCGGACAAGATCAGCCGAGGAGCCCGCAGCAAATATCTGGCGCCCATCTGCCGGGCGCTGCTGGTGCAGCCCTGGGAGATCATCTGCTTTTCCGGCGAGGATGGCACGGGCCGGCCGGAGCTGTTGGATCGCATCGCCCAGGTGCTGGAGCTGGAAAATGACGGCGAAGAGAAACAAGGGCTTGCATAAGCGGGTGATCCGGTGTATAATCACCGCACGTGAAAGGCGTAAGCCGGAAACCGCATAAGGGAAATGAAAAGCAGAAATGTGGCGAGCGATCCCAAATTGAAGGCGATTTAAGGGCCATTTCGTCTGCGTATTCCCTAAATTAACGGAAAAAGCGATGTAAAAGTGGGGATCCATCCCTAAAATGATCCCCTGAGGAGGAGACGCAAGCATGACCCTGATGAAATGTCCCAGATGCGACCTGAACTACATTACCCCCGACCAGAAATACTGCAAGGTATGTCTGCGGGAAATGAAGGGGGAAGGGGAGCCGGAAGAGGTGGAGCTGTGCAGCATCTGCAACGAAGCGCCCGCCCTGCCTGGGAAGGATGTGTGCCTGTTCTGCCTGAAGGAAATGAACCAGAGCAACAACGATGAAAGCGAGGCGGCCATGCAGGAAGGTGTGGACGCCAACAACATCGGCGATATGGATTCCGTTTCCGGCATGGACGAGATCATCCCCGACGAGGACGATAATATCTCTTCCTCCGAGTATGGCGACATGGAGCATGAGCTGAGCCTGGAAGAGGTTCGCGAGGACGAGGAACGGGACGCGGACGACGAGGAAGAGGAAGAAATCTAAGGGATAGGCTGATGAAGACTCCCCCGCGGGGCGAGGCAGGCAAGGCGTCTTCCCGTGGAGGGAGCCATCAGCATGTTTCTGAAGCTCTTTCAAAGGGCGGGAGCAAGCCTCCTTGCGGGAAAAACCAAATATATTTTATCAAAGGATTAGAAAGTGATGAGCCTGTTTGCCATTGGAGACCTGCATTTGCCCGGCGGCCAGGATAAGCCGATGAGCGTGTTCGGTCCCCAGTGGGACGGGCATTTTTTGCGCATTTCGGAAAGCTGGCGGCAGCAAGTGGGCCCGGAGGATACGGTGCTGATTCCGGGAGACATCAGCTGGGCCATGAGGATGGAGGACGCCAGGGTGGACCTGGAGGCCATCGGCGCGCTGCCGGGGAAAAAGGTGATCATCCGGGGGAACCATGACTACTGGTGGGGGTCCATCAGCCGGGTGCGGGAAATGCTGCCGGAAGGGATGTACGCCCTGCAGCAGGACGCCCTGGATATAGGGCCCTGGGTGGTTTGCGGAACCCGGGGCTGGATGATTCCGACGGAGGAGACCCCTCTTTCGGAGCAGGATCAGAAGATCTATCAGCGGGAGCTGGGGCGGCTGGACATGGCGCTGGCGGCGGCGAAACGGATGGCGGGGGACAGGCCTATCATCGCCATGCTGCACTATCCGCCCCTGTTCAAGGGGCAGCGGGAGAGCGGATTCACCCGGCTGCTGGAGGCGGCGAGCGCCAGGCTGTGCGTTTATGGCCATCTGCATGGTGGAGGCATTGCTGCGGGATTCGTGGGGGAGCAGCATGGCGTGAGCTATGAGCTGACCTCCTGTGACTATTTGCAGTTCCAAGTAAAAAAGATTAACTTTTTATAACATTTTTTGATTCCTCGGGATGGAAAACCGGACTCAGATGTGGGTCCGGTTTTTTTTCACACAAAATGTGGCGATGGAGAAAAAAAGAAACACAAGCCTTGTATCAAATATTACAGAATTATTACAAAAACATTAATAAAACAAAAAGAAGAAATGGCAAAGCTGTATAAAAATCGAAAAAGAGGGCTTGAAACGAAAAAGAAGATGTGATATTTTTGTGGGGCAAAATGGTTTTGCAGCCCAAAAAGTGATAGAAAAGTGGGAGAAAGGGGGCGGTATTTTTGACCGAAACGAATCCGGGCGAAGCCCGGGCCGAAGAAACCGTCCCGCTGAAGAAGCCTTCTCTACGCTTTATTGGCAGCTATAATCACAGCCTGGACAACAAGGGCCGCTTGGTGATTCCCCAAGGGTTTCGAGAAAAATTAGGGGAGACCTTCTGCATCGCTCCCAGCTTCGATTTCAACAGCATCGCGGTTTATCCGACGGAGATGTGGGAAAAGCGAAACCAGACCTATGAGCGGCTGGGGAATTTGAACCCCGCCTTGAACAGATATCTGGAGCAATTTTACGCCCTCAGCTTTGACGACCAGAGCTGCGACGCCCAGGGGCGCATCCTGCTGCCGGTGAACATTCGGACGAAGATCCTCCAGGAGGAGCGGGATGTGGAAATCACCGGCGCCAACGATCATGTTCGCATCGTCTCCGCCGCGGTCAGCCGCACCGGATGGGACAGCTTCCGCCAGGAGCTGCCTGATCTGCTGCAACTGATTGCCGGGCTGGAACAGGCATAAATTAAGAATAGACGCTACCGCCTGTTTGCCAAAAAGCCGATGGCAAGCAGGCGGAACCGAAAAAAGAAACCACCATAAAGGGAAGGAGTGAGGAATCATGAGCACAGCGCCGGTCGGCCGGGTTCGCAGGAGCATTCGTTTTGCGCAGCTGAATGCAGAGATGAATGCAGCGCCTCAGGATTCCCCCCTTCGCAGAGAGCGCTTCTCCGGCACGGATCGGCTGGAGATGCCCTCCTTCCAGAACACGCAGGATTGGACAGGCGGCATGGGCATCAGCCCCAGCGGCCGCTTCCAGGTCATCGAGGAGCCCCGGGGGCGGCAGCATGCTTTCTCCCGGGAGGGCGTGCGGAAGGACTGGGCCCGGGGGATCACCTGGGTGCTGACCGCGGCGCTATGCGTCCTGCTGCTGGTGGGCCTGGCCTCCTTAGGCGCCAGCTCCATCCGGATGCAAAAATTAGAAACGAGAATCGCTGCCGCGGAGGCCAAGGGGGAAACCCTGCGGGCGGATCTGCAGCAGCTGAGCGGAGATATCAGCGTCTGTACCAAGGCGGTGGAGCTCAACCTGATCAGCTCCAACGGCGCGCCGACCATTTCCTTAACGGCGCCTGCCGGCGCCACCATGACGCTGGTGGAAACCTCCGTGGCCACCGCCACGCAGGAGCCGGAGATCAGGGCCGCCATGGGGAACGCGGAATAAATAAAGGACAAGGGAGACTGTGTTTGTTCAGTCTCCCTGTTGCTGTTTCCTTCCGGGAGAAGCCCGGAGAAGGACGATGGAATGGCTTCCAAGGGAAGCGAGGGGGGAGAAAAGGGATGCGATTAAAGGACTTGATTCAGGAAACGCCCTATGTCTTGGACACAAGAGGGGATCTGGACACGGAGATTTTAGAGATTACCTCCGGCAGCAAGGATAAGACGACCTCTGGCCTTTTCTTTTGCATCGTTGGCGCCCGGTTCGACGCCCATGATTATGCCTTCGAGGCGGTGGCCAATGGGTGCGTGGCCCTGATTGTGGAAAGATACGTGGAGCTGGATGTGCCCCAGGTACGGGTCAGCAATGGCCGGGCCGCCATGAGCCGCATCGCCATGGCCTTCTATGGCTATCCCTCCCGCCAGATGCGCATGGTAGGCATCACAGGCACAAAGGGAAAGACCACCACCACCTATCTGCTGAAGAGCATTATCGAGAAGGCAGGGATGAAGTGCGGCATCATCGGGTCTACGGGCTCCATGATTGCGGAGAAGCATCTGGACGGCAAGCTGACCACTCCGGACCCCATCGATCTGCAGCGGATGCTGCGGCGCATGGCGGACGAGGGAGTGCAGGTGGTTTGCATGGAGGTCAGCGCCCATGCCATCGACATGAACCGGCTGGACGGCATGGAGTTTGAGGTGGGCTGCTATACCAACCTGAGCCAGGATCATCTGGATTATTTCTACACCATGGAGCGGTATTTCGAGACCAAGAAGCTGTTTTTTACCTCCGGTATGGTGCGAAATGCGGCGGTGAACGCGGACGACGAAACCACGGCAAACCTGGTGGCGGATGTGAAGATCCCCTATGTGACCTATGCCATCGCGCTGAACGCGGATGTCTTTGCCCGGGATATTGAGATTACGGAGGAGGGGGTACATTTCTCCGTCCAAATGCAGGGCATGAGCGATCTGCGGATCCAGATGAAGATGACGGGCATGTTCAATGTCTATAACGCGCTGGCGGCTTCCTCCTGCGCCCTGATTCTGGGCGTCGAGCCGGAGCAGATTCGGGAGGGGCTGGAGGCGGTGGCCTCCGTGCCGGGGCGCATCGAAATGCTGCAGACCGGCACGCCCTACAAGGTGATCCTGGACTACTCCCATGCCCCGGAGGCCTTGAAGAACATTCTGAAGACTGTGCGCCAGTTCACCCGGAACCGGGTTATCGCGGTGTTCGGCTGCGGCGGGGATCGGGACAAGGGCAAGCGACCCATGATGGGCGAGATCGGCGGGAAGATGGCGGATTATTGCATCCTGACCTCCGACAACCCACGGACGGAGAATCCCCTGGTGATCCTGGCCGCCATCGAAAAAGGCATCAAGCCCACGGGCGGAAAATATGAAGTGATCGAGAACCGCCGGGAGGCCATTCGCCGCGCCCTGGAGATGGGCGAGGAGGGGGACGTTATCGTCCTGGCGGGCAAGGGCCATGAGACCTATCAGGAGATCATGGGCGTAAAGCGGCCCTTCGATGAAAAAGTCATCGTCAGCGAGATTCTGCTGGAAATGAGAAAGCGGGAGGAAGAGGCATGATTTGGCGCATGATGGCAGCGCTGCTGCTGTCCCTGGGGATTTCCCTTGGCGTGGGCCCCTGGCTGATTCGCAGGCTGAAAAAGTTGCACTTTGGCACGGTGATCTACGAGCTGGGCCCGGCCCATCAGCAGAAGCAGGGGACCCCGGTCATGGGGGGACTTATGATCGCCCTGGGCATGGTGGTTTGCCAGATTTGCCTGCGGCCTTATCCGATCCAGGGGGGCTGGGATTTGGGCCTGGGCCTGGTGGCGGTCAGCCTGCTGAGCCTGGCAGTTGGCTTTGCGGACGACTGGATCAAGGCTGTGAAAAAACGGCATGAGGGCCTGACCCCCTGGCAGAAGATTGCCGGGCAGGTGATCGTGGCCATTGGCTTCAGCCTGTGGTGCTTTTTCAACCCGGCCATCGGCAGCCGGATCATCGTCCCCTTCCTGCACCGGGAATGGGATCTGGGCCTCTGGTATCTGCCAGTGGTGGCGCTGCTGGTGATTTTCTATGTCAACTCCACCAATTTGCAGGATGGGCTGGATGGCCTGTTGGGAACGATCACCACCGTTACCTCCGGGGCCTGGACGGTAGTGGTGCTGTTGGGTATTTTCATTTTCGGATGGAGCCGGGAGAATTATACCTCCGTGGGGATTTTTGCCATTGGGCTGGTGGGCAGCTGCGTGGGCTATCTGCGCTTTAACCGCTATCCGGCGAAGGTGTTCATGGGGGATACGGGCAGCATGTTTATTGGCGGAGCCACGGTGGGCCTGGCCTTGGTGACTCGGATGCCCCTGCTGCTGATTCTGATCGGCATCTGCCCCATTTTGAGCAGCGTCAGCGTGATTCTGCAGCGGTACTACTTTAAGCTGACCCGGAAATTCAGTAAGGATCACACCGGGCGGCGGCTGTTCCGCATGAGCCCGATTCATCACCATTTTGAGAAAAAAGGATACACGGAAACCCAGATCGTCAGCATGTACGCGGGGATTACCACCATCGCCAGCCTGCTGGCCATCCTGGGCCTGTTGCAGTAGAGGAAAAGCAGCATGAATTATGAAAACAAGAAGGTACTGGTGGTGGGCATGGCCCGGAGCGGCGTGGCGGTGGCAAAGCTGCTGCGGGCCCATGGCGCCCGGGTGACCATCAATGATTCCAAGGGAGAGGCAGCCCTGGGGGAGGCCCTGGACGCGCTGCGGGGGCTGGAGCTGGAATGGCAGCTGGGCTGCCCGGCAGAGCCCCTGCTGGACGGGAAGGATGTGCTGGTTATCAGCCCCGGCATCTCCATTGACGCGCCCTTCGTGCAAAAGGCGAAGGCCATGGGCCTGTATGTTACGGGAGAGCTGGAGGTGGCCTGGCAGCTGAGTCAGGGCCATCTGGTGGCCGTGACGGGCACCAACGGCAAAACCACCACCGTGTCCCTGCTGGGGGAGATCTTTCAGAACGCCGGAAAGGTGACCCACGTGGTGGGCAACATCGGCTATCCCTATTCCCTGGCTGCCCTGGAGAGCAAGCCGGAGGACGTATTCGTGTGCGAGGTCAGCAGCTTCCAGATGGAGACGGCGGATACCTTCCATCCCCATGTGGCGCTGCTGACCAATATTACCGAGGATCATCTGAACCGCCATGGCACCATGGCGGTTTATACCGAGATGAAGATGCGCATGTTCCAGCGCCAAACCTCGGAGGACTGGGCGGTGTTCAACGCCGATGATCCCGGGCTGAAGGGGCTCAGCCGCCAGGTGAAAAGCCGTGTGCTGAAGTTCAGCCGGAAAAAGGAGGTCCGGGAGGGAGCCTTCGTCCGGGAGGGGGAGATCATCCTGCGGATCGGTGGCGAGGAAAAGACCGTCTGCCGGACGGAGGAGGTTCGCATTCCCGGTCCTCACAACCTGGAGAACGCCCTGGGAGCCATCTGCTGCGCCGCGGTGATGGAGGTGCCCGTGCCGGTGATTCGCCATAGCCTTCGTACCTTCAAGGGCGTGGAGCATCGCATCGAGAGCACCCGGGTACTGGATGGCGTGGAATATTTCAACGACAGCAAGGGCACCAATGTGGATTCCACCATCAAGGCGGTGGAAACCATGACGCGTCCCACGGTGCTGATTCTGGGGGGATACGATAAGAAGGTCAGCTTCGATCCCCTGAGCCAGGAGATCATGACCCATCAGGACACCATTCGGGAGATTGTGCTCATCGGGGAAACCGCCCCGCAAATCGAAGCAAGCCTGCGCAAGGCGGGGTACACGCATCTACGGCACGCCTTCTCCCTGGGGGAGGCGGTGGAAAAATGCCGGGAAATCGCGCAGCCTGGCTGGAATGTGCTGCTGAGCCCGGCCTGCGCCAGCTTCGACATGTTCAAAGATTACGAGGAACGCGGTCGAGTGTTTAAAAAGATTGTCAGCGAACTGTAAGTAGACTGAAGTCTGTCAATACTCACGAAAGAATTCTCCCTCGGCGAGGGGGCAGAGAGGAGGGGCATCCATGGAAAATGATCCGTTTCAAAGGCAGCAGTCCGGATCCCAGGAGCCCCTGCGGGATTGGCAGAAGGACACCTGGTATGGCCCCTATCCCATGCATGAAAACCCCTTCGATGAGCCGGAGGATGCGCCGGAGTTGCTGGATTTGCGCAGCGACAGCCTGAAGGATCGCAGCGGCGAATTCTGGCAAACCCAGACCAGCGGATATCAATTTGGCCAGAACTCGACAGGGCGAAGCGAAAACGCCGCACCCAAGCCGAAGACGGAGAAAAAAAAGCTTTCCAAGGGGCGCAAGCTGCTGCTGGCCAGCGGGATTCTGGCGGGGCTGATTTTGATCTGGACGGTGCTGAACTATTCCGTGTTCTCCGTCCGGCGGATTGAGGTCATTGGCAACAGCCAGATCCCGGACAGCGAAGTCATTCGGCTCAGCGAAATTCGGATGGGGATGCCCATTCTTTCGCTGGACGTGGCAGCCATTGAACGGGGAATTGAGCGCAATGCGGTTTTGAAATTCAAGTATCTGGAAAAGGAGCTGCCCCATACCGTGGTTCTGCGCGTCCAGGAGCGGGAAGCCTGCTGCTGGATGACCTTCAATGGCATTATCTATACCATGGATAAGCAGCGAACCGTGCTGGCGGAGTCGGAGCAAATCGAGGAAACTCCAGCGAACCTGGTTCGGGTGGATGGCCTGGGAGTGCGGGCTGGTGCCATGGTGGGGCAGACGGTGGCGCTGGATAGCCTGGATCAGCAGGAGGTTTTCAGCACACTGTTTCTGGAAATGAAGGTGCTGGGCTGCACCGGGCTGATCGAAGAGGCGGATCTGAGCAATCTAAGCTCCCTGCTGCTGACCACCCGGGATGGATTTACCATCGCCATGGGCACCCGGGAGAACATCCACGCCAAGCTGCGCTGCATGCTTATTACCCGGGAGGAGCTGCTCCGGCGAGGGTATCAGGGGGGAGTCATCAATGTCTCTCTGCCGGAAACCCCCATCTTTTCTCCGGCAATTACTTAAAATGTTATAAAATTGAAAGAAATTTGTAACAAAACGGCGAAAAAAACTTGCATTTCACCGGTGAAGGCGCTATAATGAGCCAGGTTTCTTATATTTGAAGGTTTCTTTCGGGGCTTTGGGCCTGAAAACAGGGGGTTAGAGAGACGATGAAGACAACCGTTGCCACCATTGATTTTGGCACCAGCAAGATCGTTACGCTGGTGGCGGAAAACAGCGGGAGTCAGCGCTGTGACATTGTGGCCGCCGGGATCGCCAGATATGACGGATATCTGGAGGAAGGGTGGAATAATCCCGAGGCGCTGGATGAGGCGATTCGCCGTTCCCTGGCGGACGCGGAACAGCAATGCGGCTCGAAGATCAAAGAAATCAACGTAGGCGTGCCCGGGGCCTTCACCCGGGTTTATGCCACGAAGGCGACGGTGACGCTGACGGGGACGGATCCCCGGGTCTCCTCCAAGGACGTGAAGGCCGCCTTCACCCTGGCGGCGGAGAAGCTGGAGGACATTCCCGGAGTGGTGATTCATTCCAGCCCCGCCTGGTTCATGGTGGATTCCAGCAAGAAGACCCTGGAGCCCGTAGGCATGAAGGGCCGGGAGATGACGGCCTTCATCAGCTTCGTGGTTGGCAACAGATATTTTATCGACGATGTAACCACCCGCATGGCGGAATTGGGCATTCAGGTCAGTGGCTTCTTCTCCACCACGGCGGGGGAGGCCATGCTCTATCTGGACGAGCAGGCCCGGGATCATACCAGCGTGCTCATCGACATGGGCTATTTGAATACTGAGATCATCGGCGTGGAAGGCGACGCCGTGATCTATCATAAGGTCATCCCGGCGGGCGGCGGCGATATCGCCGTGGCCCTGGCGGATGAGCTGGATATCAGCCTCCTGGATGCGGAGGAGATCAAGCGCAAGTTCGTTTACGGCATCGACGCGGGGGACGAAAAGTTCGAAGTTCCCGGCGCGGACGGGGAAAAGGCGGTAGCCTTCACCCGGGATCAGGTCAAGCCTGTGATCTGCAAGGCCGTGGATGAGATTGCTGAGGAGATTAAGGACGCCATCGATAACGACTTTGGCGGCCTGGGCAATTGGAGCCACGTGCTGATGACCGGCGGCGGCCTCAGCTTCAACCGGGGCGGCCGGGAATATCTGGGTGGCCGGCTGGGTCGGGCGGTGGAGGATATCCCACGCAGAACCACGAAGCTCAACAGCCACAGCTTTTCCAGCAGCCTGGGCCTCATGGATCTGATCATCGACACCATCGAGCAACAGCGGGCCCCAGCACCGGGCGTTGGCAGCAAGGTGGCCGGGTTCTTCAAGAGCCTGCTGGGCGGCTAAGCCGAGGCTGCGGCCGAGATGCTTCGGCGGGAATTGGATTGGGATCAATTAGAGCGGAAACAGCTTTATCAAAATTCGGAGGGATCAACCATGATCGAATTTCAGAACGAAGAACAGGATACCTTCGCTTCCATTAAGGTCGTCGGATGCGGCGGCGGTGGAAACAACGCGGTCAATCGCATGGTGGACGCCGGGCTGCGGGGTGTGGAGTTCATCTCCGTCAACACGGATCGCCAGGCGCTGAACCTGTCCGATGCTCAGGTGAAAATCCAGATCGGCGAAAAGCTGACCAAGGGCCTGGGCGCTGGCGCGGTGCCGGAGGTGGGCCGTCGGGCTGCGGAGGAGAGCCGGGAGGAAATCGCTCAATCGCTGAAAGGCGCCGATCTGGTTTTTATTACCGCGGGCATGGGCGGCGGCACGGGGACCGGCGCGGCCCCCATCGTGGCGGAGATCGCCCGGGATTTGGGCTGCCTGACCATCGCGGTGGTGACCAAGCCCTTCGGCTTTGAGGGCAAGCAGCGGATGAAGAACGCTGAAAACGGCATTAACGATCTGAAGCAGCATGTGGATACCCTGGTGGTCATCCCCAATGACCGGCTGCTGCAGGTGGTGAATAAAGGAACTACCATGCTGGAGGCCTTCCGCATCGCCGACGATGTGCTGCGTCAGGGCATCCAGGGCATCAGCGATCTGATCGCCGTGCCCGCCATGATCAATCTGGACTTCGCCGACGTGAAGACCGTCATGGAGTCCGGTGGCATGGCCCATATGGGAATCGGCGTGGGCAGCGGTGAAAACAAGCTGGTGGAGGCGGCGAAGAACGCCATTTCCTCTCCGCTGCTGGAGACCAATATTGACGGCGCTCGCGCAGTGCTGATCAACGTTACCGGCGGCGCGGATATCTCCATTGTGGATATCAATGAAGCTGCCAACCTGATTATGGAGGAAGCGGATCCCGACGCCAACATCATTTTCGGCGCGGGCATCGATGAATCCATGGGGGATGATGTGCGGATCACCGTCATCGCCACCGGCTTTGAAAAGACGCCCTTCCCCACCCGGGAGCCGGCCAAGAAGCCCCGGGAGATTGAGCACGATCGCCTCTTCGGCAGCTTTGGCACCAGCGGCTTGAACCGGAACGAGAGCAGCGCGGCCCCTGAGCAAAGCAGTGGATCCCTGTTCAGCGCCACGGGAGAGACGCCTACCTTCATGGGTTCCAGCCGGCCCAGCATGGGCGTGCCGGGCAGCGTGAACACGGGATCCTTCCAGACGGGCTTCAGCTATCAGCAGGCTCAGCCCGCGATGCAGGCGCAGAATACCCGGCCCTTCCAGGCCCAGCAGCAGGATCAGGCAGCCTACGGCCAAGGCCAGGTTTTCCAGACCGCGCCGCAGCAGCCCTATCAGCCCGCCTTTGCCAATAATGGACAGGTGACCGGCGGTTTTACCCCCATCCCTCAGACCCAGGCCATGGCTACGGACAGCCATGGGGTGCAGGGATATCTGCGGCGGAAGAAATAAAATCAACCCCTCATGGCGGCGCGAAAGCGCCGCTGTTTTTTTGAGTAGATTCTCTGTGGCGTAAAGCGGAAAAACATCTCGTCTCCGCGGAACAAAACTGAAATAGCACCTCCGCGGAGCGGGGGTGCGAAAAGAACATGTTACAGAGGTTTAGCTTCATGGAATTTTTGGAAAACGGTCAATCCCCGTGGTTGAATTTCCCCGCGAAATTGCATATAATGAAAAACGGTGATTTTTGCGCCGTTTCATGCCGGAAAAGGGCGGGAGGCGTGAAAACAAGAGGGAAGAAAATCTCGCGGAAACGCGATGCGAGGAGAATTTGTGATGAAAAAAGCGATGGCCGTCTTTCTTTCTTTATTGATGCTGATGGGCCTCCTGCCCGCCTGGGCGGAGGAGCTACAGGCCCCGGATTATGTGCTGGAGGGGTATGATGGCGATGGCGCCAATCATGACTGGGAAAACAATCTTTTCTTCCAGCGGATGCAGGAGGATACGGGGATTCGGTTCGAGTTCCGCCAATACACGGCGGAGGATCAGTGGCAGGCCCGGAAGGAGCTGATCATCCAGGGGGAGGATCTGCCGGATGTGCTGTTCAAGGCCGGGCTGACGGACGCGGAAACCCTGGCCCTGGCCGAAGCAGGGCTTCTGCTGGACCTGAAGCCCTATCTGGAGGAATACGCGCCGGATCTGTGGGCGATTTTGCAGGCCCATCCGGATTATCTGGCGGCCATTACCCTGCCGGACGGGACCATTCCTGCCCTGCCAGGGATCAACGAACTGCCGGCCAACAATTTGATCTGGATCAATCAGACTTGGCTGAAGAATCTGCGGCTGGAGGTCCCCACCACGGCGGAGGAGCTGACGGAGGTGCTGCGGGCCTTCCTAACCGGGGATCCGAATCGGAACGGCCGGGTGGACGAGGTGCCCCTGAGCGTGCTGGGCATGTGGGATCTGCGGTTCCTGGCCCATGCCTTTGGCATTGTGGAGAATGATTATTATGTCTCCCTGCGGGCAGGCAAGGTGACTTCCGCCCTGACCTCGGAGAACAATCGGGCCTTCCTCTCCTGGCTGCATCAGCTGTGGGAGGAGGAGCTGCTGAGCCATCAGAGCTTTACCACGGTGGACAGCCTGCGCCAGGTGACGGACGAAAAGGCCGCCATCACCTATGGCGTGTTCCTGTCCAATTCGCCCCTGACCGTGGTGCCTACCAGCGCCATGGATCAATATGTGGTGCTGGATCCCCTGACCTTTGAGGGCAGCCAGCGCTATCGGGATCTGGTGGGCCCCCTGACCCGGGGAACCTTCGCCCTGACCAAGGGATGCAAGGAGCCGGAGCGGATGGTGGCCTGGGTGAATCGGCTTTATACCGAGGAAGGCAGCATTCTGATGCAGGTGGGCAAGGAAGGGGAAGAATTCTTCTGGACTGAGGAAGGCACCTGGGAGTGGATGATGGATTTGCAGACAGTGGCTAGCGATGTGCTGCCCAATGCAACCCTCAGCGATGGCGGCATTGCCCCCGGTATCATCACCCGGGATTTCCAGCAGAAGTACGAGGATGCTGCCACCGGCCGGCTCATTGGGGAGATGGTTCGGGTACAGGAATTCGCCGAGACGCCCTATCCTCAGGTGTGGCTCTCCGCGGAGGACGCGAAGGAAGTAGCAAAGCTGCAGGCGGAAATCGCCCCCTTTGCGGAAAAACGGATGGCGGAATTCATTACGGGGGACGTGGTGCTGGACGATACCAGCTGGCAGGAGTTCGGCCAGGAGCTGGAACGCCGGGGTCTGGAGGATATGATCGCTATTTGGCAAAAGTATGTGAAGGAATAAGTTATACGTGTGGATAGAGAAAGAACATGAAGGAGAAAGAACCATGAGCATCCTGGAAAAGAAAATCGCCGCCCTGAATACTCCGGAAACAGCGGAGCATCTGGCAAAACTGTACGGCGCGGAAGCAGCGGGCATCCAGCGGGAGCGCTACGCAGCGCTGATCCGCTCCCATGAGGAAGCCTTTGGTCCACAGGAGGGGCTGACCCTGTTCAGCGCCCCGGGGCGGACGGAAATCGGCGGTAACCATACGGACCATAACCGGGGCCGGGTGCTGGCAGCCAGCGTCAATCTGGATACCCTCTGCGCCGCTTCTCCCCGGGAGGACCTGATCGTCCATTTCCACAGCGAGGGCTATGATCCCATCACCGTGGATCTCAGGGACACAGCTCCAGTAAAAGCCGAAGAAGGCACCACCGCCGCCCTGGTGCGGGGCGTGGCGGACGGCATGAAGCAGGCCGGATACAAGATCGGGGGCTTCGACGCGAAGGTAACCTCCACCGTGGCCAGTGGCAGCGGTCTGTCCAGCTCTGCGGCCTTGGAGGTGATGTTGACGGCGGTGTTCGACGGGCTGTTCAATGATTTCTCCCTGCCCTTTGTAGATCGGGCCCAGATCAGCCGCCGGGCGGAGAACCAGTATTTCGGTAAGCCCTCCGGCCTGCTGGATCAGATGGCCAGCGCGGCGGGAGGCCTGGTGACGGTGGATTTTGCCGACGAAAAAGCCCCCCAGGTGGAGGCGCTGCAGTATGACTTCGCCAAGAAGGGCTATGCTCTGGTGGTGGTCGGTACCGGCGGCAGCCACGCGGACCTGACGGATCATTACGCCGCCGTGCCCCGGGAGATGAAGGAAGTGGCCGCTGGCTTCGGCCAGGAGGTGCTGCGGGGCATTACGGTGGAGGACCTGCTGGCCAAGGCCGGGGAGCTTCGGGCGAAATACTCCGATCGGGCGGTGCTGCGGGCCTTCCATTTCGTGGCGGAGAACGACCGTGTGCCCCAACAGGTCAGCGCCCTGAAGGAAGACCGGCTGGCGGATTTCCTGGATCTTATTATCGACAGCGGCCGTTCCTCCTTCCAGTATCTGCAGAATATCTACGCCACCAATGAGGACCAGAGCCTGAGCCTGGCCCTGTGCATGGCGGAGACCATGCTGAGGGGGAAGGGCGCCTGGCGAATTCATGGCGGCGGCTTTGCCGGCACGACCCTGAACTTCGTGCCCCTTGCCCAGATCCCGTCCTTCGTGGAGACCATGGAGAAGACCTTCGGCGAAGGCGCCTGCCATGTGCTGAACATCCGGCCTGTCGGTGCGGATATGCTGAAGCTGTAAATCTCCCGCGCGTTCATAAAAAAGTGGTTGATTTTGGCGGACGCTTGTGGTAGAATTCACCCGATTACGCACCTTTCCCCTGCGATGGCTTGTGCCGCAATAGCGGTGGCGGATCGCGAAAGGGGAGAGGGTGGAAAATAACAAGGAGGGAACCCCTAATGGCAGTCATTTCCATGAAACAGCTCCTGGAAGCCGGCGTGCACTTTGGTCATCAGACCCGCCGGTGGAACCCGAAGATGGCGCAGTACATCTTCACTGAACGCAACGGCATCTACATCATCGACCTGCAGAAGACCGTTCGCAAGGTGGACGAAGCCTATGCTTTCGTTCGCGACGTAGCGATGGAGGGAAAGAGCATCCTCTTCGTCGGCACCAAGAAGCAGGCCCAGGAATCCATCGAGTCCGAAGCCAAGCGCTGCAACATGTACTATGTGAACAACCGTTGGCTGGGCGGCATGCTGACCAACTTCCGCACCATCCGGACCCGGATCGATCGGCTGAACCAGATCGACAAGATGGAGCAGAACGGCCAGTTCGAAGTTCTGCCCAAGAAGGAAGTCGCCAAGCTGCAGCACGAGCGTGAAAAGCTGGAAGCGAACCTGGGCGGTATCCGCGAGATGAAGAAGCTGCCCGGCGCCCTGTTCGTGGTGGATCCCCGCAAGGAGCACATCGCCGTGACCGAAGCCCGCATCTTGGGCATCCCGATCGTGGGCATCGTGGACACCAACTGCGATCCTGACGAAATCGATTACGTCATCCCCGGCAACGACGATGCCATCCGCGCGGTTAAGCTGATCGCTGGCAAGATGGCTGACGCTGTGCTGGAAGGCAAGCAGGGCGAGCAGACTGAGCCCGAAGCGGTCGAAGCCCCCGTGGAAGAAGCCGCGGAAGCCTAATTTCGAATAGAGCTGAACTCCATTTCCTCCGGAAAGCTTTTCCGGAGGAAATATTGAGAAAAGAAAGGAATGATAGAACATGGCAGCTGTAACTGCTTCTATGGTTAAGGAACTGCGCGAGCGCACCAGCGCCGGCATGATGGATTGCAAAAAGGCCCTGCTGGAGAGCGACGGCGACATGGAGAAGGCCATTGAGTGGCTGCGTGAAAAGGGACTGAGCCAGGCCGCCAAGAAGGCCAGCCGCATCGCTGCGGAAGGCGCGGTAGCCCAGTATGTGAACGAAGATGCCACCGTGGGCGTCATCGTGGAAGTCAACTGCGAAACCGACTTCGTGGCCAACACCGACAACTTCAAGAATTTCGCCAACAGCGTGGCGAAGCACATCGCCAAGGCCAATCCCGCCGACGTGGATGAGCTGCTGGCTCAGAAGTATGTGGACGACGAGAGCAAGACCATCTCTGACATGATCAGCGATGCCACCGTTGCCATCGGTGAGAAGATCACCGTCCGTCGTTTCGAGCGGTATGAGACCACTGGCGTCATCTCCACCTACATTCACCTGGGTGGCAAGGTGGGCGTCATCGTGGAAGTCAGCGCGGACGACAATGGCAAGAAGAGCGACGATGTGAAGACCTTCGCTCATGACTTGGCCCTGCAGATCGCTGCGGCCCGTCCCGAGGCTGTGCGCCGCGAGGAAGTGGACGTGGAGAAGCTGAACAAGGAAAAGGAAATCCTGCGCGCCCAGGCCCTGAACGAGGGCAAGCCCGAGAAGATCGTGGAGCGCATGGTGGAAGGCCGTATCGAGAAGTACTACAAGGAAGTCTGCCTGCTGGAGCAGCTGTTCGTGAAGGACGGCGAGAAGACCATCAAGGGCCTGATGGCGGAAGTGGCCAAGGCCGCCAACGCTCAGCTGGATGTGGTCAAGTTCGCCCGGTTCGAGCGCGGCGAAGGCATCGAGAAGCGCAAGGACGACCTGGCTGGCGAAATCGCCGCGATGATGAAATAATTCATTGCTTTTTCAAGAGGAACCCGCAAGGGTTCCTTTTTAGCGTTCTAAACCCAAAAGCTCCCCGCGAAGCGGGGGAGCAAAAACCAAAGTATTGAATCTAAAGATTTGAAAAAAACGGGAGTAATTTGATGAATTGGCCCTATGTCAATGAGGCGGGAGCGCTAAAAGAGGAAAAATGCGATGTGCTGGTGCTGGGGGGCGGCTTGGCCGGCCTCCATGCCGCCATCGCCGCCCGCAGGCACGGCGCGGAGGTCACCTTGCTGGAGAAGGGCAACGCCAATCGCTCTGGCGCGGCGGGCACGGGCTTTGACCATTGGGAAATGGCTTGCACCAACCCGGGCTGCAGGGTGACGCCGGAGGAGATGACCCTGGCCCTGGAGGAGGAGCAGGACTATTTTTCCAATGCCATCGGCCATTACATCGAGACCAGGGAAGGCTGGGACCGGCTGCTGGATATCGAACAATTCGGCGGAAAGATTCGGGACACTGAAGGAGAATTCGCCGGCCAGCCCTTCCGGGATGAAAAGACGGGCTTGCTCTATGCCTATGATTACCATAACCGGTATACCCTCCGGGTTTGGGGCACGGGCTTCAAGCCTGCCCTGGTGCGGGAGGCTCGGCGGCTGGGGGTTCGGATTCAGAATCGGATCGAAGCCACCACCCTGCTAACCCAGGAAGAGAATGGCGGCCGGCGGACGACGGGAGCCTTAGGCTTTGATACCCGCACCGGCGCCATCACTATCTACCGAGCCAAGGCGGTAGTCCTGGCCATGTCCCGCCCTGCCCGGGTGTGGCTGTTCCATGGGGATCTGCCGGGCTTGTGCGAATTCCGGCCCTTCTCTTCCATCGGTTCCGGCCATGCCATGGGCTGGCGGGCGGGGATGGAGTTCACCCTGATGGAAAAATCTGTCCGGGGAGAATTCTCCGCCAGCGGCCGCTCCTTTCCGCCCTATGGCACGGGGAATAACCATAACACCTGGTACGCCGCCACCCTGGTGGACGCCCGGGGCATGGAAATCCCCTATGTGGATCGGGACGGGCGGGAGCTGCGGACCGTGGAGGAGAGATATATGCCCGCTCCGGGGCAGAAATTCTTCCTCAAGGGCGGCGTCATTGATGAGCCCAAGTATGAATGGCGGGGCCCGGAAACCCTGCCCTTTGATGAGCTGATACGCCGGGGATATCGTCTGCCCTTCTACGCGGACTTGGGCGCCATGCCGGAGGGGGAGCGGCGGGTGATTTGGGGTATGATGGTGGGCCAGGAGGCCAAGACCCGGATTCCCATCTATGAGAATTACACCCATCGGGGCTTCGATCCCCAGAAACATCTGCTCCAGAGCTATGGCACGGGCTGGCAGAGCGCGGCCTTCCTGGATCAGGAGCGGCAGCTCTTCGGCGCCCCGGGAGGCGTCATGCACGATTGGAATTTGGAGACCAATGTGAAGCATGCCTTCGCCGCTGGGGATATGCTCTATGCCAGCGATTGTGCTGGCCATGCCTGCGCCACGGGATACTGGGCCGGAGAGCACGCGGCGGAAGCGGCAGAGCGGGCGGACTTCGGCTCGGTGGATCAGGATCTGGTGTGTCGGGAGCAGGAGCGGTTGCTACGCCCCCTGGAGGTGCAGGGTGGCATCGACTGGCGGGAGGTGAACGCCGCTGCTGCCAAGGCCATGCAGAATTACTGCGGCGGCGTGAAGTGTGAGGATCTACTGATCCAGGGCCTGCAGGCGATTCGGAGCCTGAAGGAGGAAAGCCGGCGGATTCAGTGCCGGAATCCCCACGAGCTGACTCGGGCGCATGAGGTCAGCGATATTCTGGAGGTTTCCGAGATGATTCTGGAGGCCTGCCGCCTCCGGAAGGCCAGCTGCAAGCCGCTCTTCTTTGAGCGCAGCGACAACCAGGAAGCCCGACGGGAGGAAGAGAACTGCTATCTGACCCTGAGGCAGGAGGAAGGGCAGGTTCACCCCGGGCGGAAGCCCCTCCGGTTCTATGGGGATTTGGAAACAAACTATAAAGCGCATCAGCGGGGAGGCGGGCTGGAATGATGAAGAAGGAATATCGGGCGGAATACACCCCTGCCAGCGTGAATCCCCTGCGGTTTGACCCGGAAAAGTGCATTGGCTGCAATCGGTGCGTGGAGGCCTGCCAGATTGATGTTTTCCTGCCCGCGGGGGTCCAGGGAAAGACGCCGGTGGTAGTCTGGCCGGGAGAATGCTGGTATTGCGGGGCCTGCGTCATGGAATGCCCCAAGCCCGGCGCGCTGGAACTGCGCCATCCCTTGATGAATCAGGCGGCGTTTGTGGACAGAGATTCGATCCGGAAGGAGAAGATGTTTTGATGAAACCCTTTGTGCCCTCCAGCTTGATTGAGCGTTATTTTGAGGCCATTAGCCATATCGGCCGGCCCAGCGAACAGGAGAAGGCAGTTAGCAATTATATCTGCTCTGTGGCCAAGGAGCTGAACTTGAAATATCATCAGGACCAGATGGGAAATGTCATCGTCTGGAAGCCGGCCTCCCCGGGACGGGAAGGGGAGCCGGCGGTGATACTGCAGGCCCATCTGGATATGGTCACGGTCTGCGCGCCCCACACCACCCACGATTTCCTCCGGGAGCCTTTGACCCTGCAGGTGGATGAAGAAGGAAATCTGCGGGCGAAGGATACCACCCTGGGGGCGGACGATGGATACGGCTGCGCATATATGCTGGGCTGCCTGACGGAAAGCTTTTCCCATCCGCCCTTGGAATGTGTCTTCACCGTGCAGGAGGAAAACGGCTGCTATGGAGCCCAGGCCCTGGATACCTCCCTGATCTCCGCCCGGCGGATGATCGGCTTGGACGTTATGGGCCAGGAGATTGAGCATACCTGCTGCGTCTCCTGCTATTGCTCCAATCGAATGATCCTGACCGCCCATCCCCGGATGGAAAAGCGGGAGGGCCTCCTGGTGAAGGCTCGGCTGACGGGGATTCAGCCCGTGCGCAGCGTCATGATCGTTCATCCGGAGCGGGGGAACGCCATCAAGCTGCTGACCCGGCTGCTGCGAAAGCTTCCCAGGGAGCTGTATATGATCGAGATGCGTGGGGGAGAGGCGGAAAACTATAATCCCGTGGCCTGCGAGACCAGCTTCCTGATGCCGAGAGAGACCGCGGAGGCGGAGGTGCGCGAGGCTCTGGAAAGGGAGCTGAAGCAGATTGATTTTGAAATCAACGAGGGAAAGCAGGAGCTGAAGCTGGAGCTGGAATTCAGCCCGCAGGAAAGGGAAGCTGTGTCCTGGGAGGAAACCCTTCGCCTGCTAAGAATGATCGACCTTCTGCCCTCCGACACCCAGGAGATTCATCCCAAGGAAGATCGGATGATCGCCATCAACAACATTGGCATCGTGGACTGGCAGGGAGAAGCTTTTACCCTGACCATCAGCGATCGGGGCCAGAATCGAGGCTGCCTGGAGGGCATCGAACGCCGGGTGGCGGATCTCTGCGAGCTGTGCGGCGCTGTATTCCGCCAGGAAGTGCGTTACGCCCCCTGGGATTATCGGCCGGATTCCCCCCTGCTGTTGGCGACGGCCAAGCTGATGAAGGAATACTACGGCCAGGAGATGGTGGAAAACATCTGCCCTGGCGGCCTGGAGCTCTGTGATTTTCTCCCGGGCCTGCCAGGGTTGGATTGCGTCATGTTCGCCCCCATCGGCGATGAATGCCATTCCACCATGGAATGGATGAACCTGGCTTCCTTCAACCGGGTCTATGGTTTTTTAAAGGAATTGCTGGGAAGAATATAAAAGGGAGCAAAAAGCACCCTGCGAAACGGGTTGAAAATGTTTACGCTTGCTAATTTATTTCGAAAATGTTGAGCGTTCCGCGTTAAGCTCCAAGAAAGAGGCACCCCCGCGAAGCGGGGGTGCCAAAACGTTTAGGCTTGCTAATTCGTTTCAGAAATGCTGAGTGTTGTTCTACGCCAGTGAAGATAATACCCAATAAACAACCCGGAGGTAATGACCCAGGTGACGGGATAGGAGATCACCGTCAGCTTCAGGCTGGGGTGGGTGGCTACATAGCCCAGCAGCCAAACCAGCCGCAGTACGCAGATGCCGAAGAGGGTAAACAGGGTGGGCACCAGGGTCCGCCCCGCGCCCCGCAGTGCGCCGGAGAGAATCTCCACGCAGGTATAGGTGAAATAATAGGGCGCGATCATCATCAGGATTTCCATGCCCAGATCGATGACCGCTCCATCGCTGGCGAAGAGGCCATAAAAGGTTCGCCCGAAAAGGATGAATACAGCGCTGCAAAGCAGGGAGGAGCCGAAAGCCATGGCCAGGCATTGGCGGACGCCCTGCTTCACCCGGCCAAAGAGCCCGGCGCCGTAGTTCTGGCCTACGAAGGTGGTAATGGCGATGCCGAAGGCGTTGAGAATCATCCATTGGAAGCCATCAATCCGCCCCCAGGCGCTCCAGGCGGCGGACACATCCGTTCCAAAGCCATTGATAAAGGCCTGAATCAGCACATTGGAGATGGAATACAGCACGGATTGAAGCCCGGAGGGCAGCCCGATGCGGACGATGCGTCCCAGCAGATCCGGATGGAACCGGAGCTGCCGCCAATCCAGCCGGAAGGCGGTGGCGGATCGGGTCATGACCAGGAGAACGAACACCGCGCTGACCGCCTGGCTCAGGATGGTGGCCCAGGCAGCCCCTGCCACGCCCATATCCAGCCCCATGACGAAAAACAGGTCCAGCAAAATATTGGTGAGGCAGGCAGCCATCAGAAAATACAGGGGCCGCCGGGAATCGCCGATGGCCCGGAGCAGGCCGGAGCCAATATTATAGATCAGGGAAGGGATCATGCCCAGAAAATAGATACGGAGATATTGCAGCGCCGGGGCCATGACATCCTCCGGCGTGTTCATCCATCGCAGCATCCAGGGGGAAAGCGCCAGGCCTGCCACCGTCAGGAACAGCCCGAAGCACAGCGCCAGGGCCATGGCGGTATGAATCGTTCGGAACACATTGCGGTCATCCCGGGCGCCGAAGTATTGGGAGAGAATCACCGTGCCCCCGGAGGAAAGCCCGACAAAGAAGCCGACGATCAGGTTGATCAGATTGCCAGTGGTTCCACCCACGGCGGCCAGGGCTTCCTTGCCCACATATTTGCCGACGATCATGGCGTCCGCGGTGTTATAGAGCTGCTGGAAAAAGGTACCCAGCAGAATGGGAAAGAAAAAGAGCAGCAGCTGCTGCCAGATGACGCCCTCTGTAATACCATGGCCAGTTGGATCCCGATGCCATTTCTTCATGTGCCTGCCTGACTTTCTACCTCAGTTTCCGTGCCCCTAGGGCAGGGGGATTATAGCATTTCATTGGCTCAGTGACAACCATTGATTTTATCGATCCATTCATACTGTTGCCTGCTTGTTATGAAGCGTACCGATGATTTGGAGGAAGGGGAAGAATAGTTGACGAGAAAGGCCTGATGATGGTATGATCCGGGCGGATGAAGAGATGCTCCAGGATGAATCGATGGATGGCTGAAGGGAAAGTGGACGATGGCTGAGAAGAAAGATTTGGTGCCCCTCGAATCGTTATATGCAAAACAGCGTTCACCGCGGGGCTGAATGAACACCAGCAGGTTTAAAGTGGGGGAGAATAGATGGAGAAATCATCGAAACATGATCATGCGCTGAAAGGAACGAAGAAGCTGCTTCTCTGCGCATTGATTAGCATTGAATATACGGTATTGATAGATATCTTTTGGACGGCTTATGTTAAAATCTACCCACCGGAGTTTATCTTCCCCCTCTTCCTGATCTGCTTGTTTCTGATTTCCTTCTTCCTGCCAATGAAAACGATCAAAACCGGAATCATTCGTATCATCGCACCATTGGTACTCATCATGGCTGTCTATCTTCCCTTTTACCTTCCTTTCTACTTCGGGGGTACATATCAAGCGTCAGAATTCTATTCAATAGATTTTTTTGCTAATAAAAGAGTAATGATCATAGCTCCGCATGAAGATGATGAGCTCAACATGATGAGTGGCGTCATAGAAAATTACGTGGAATGTGGCAGCGAAATATTTCCCGTTTTTGTAACAAACGGGGATTATTATGGCATGGGCGAGACCAGAATCAAGGAGGCGATTGCGCTTTGGAATTACCTTGGCGTTCCGGAAAATAATATCTTCTTTTTAGGCTATGGGGATACATGGAACAGTCAGGGACCGCATATCTATAATGCAGCTGCGGACCAGCCATTATTGTCCGCGATCGGGAACAGCAAAACCTATGGTATAGCTACGCACCCGGCTTATCACGATGGAAATAAGTATACAAACCGCAATTATGCCAATGATATCAAAGAAATCATCCTGGAAAAGAAACCTGACGTCATCTTTATCAATGATTATGACGCCCATGAGGATCATAAAGCCGTATCCTTGATGGCGGAGCGCGTTTTAGGGGAAATATTGCAGTCGGTGCCTGACTATCACCCAATGGTGTACAAGGGCTATGCTTATTCGACTGCGTGGTTTGCTGCTGATGATTTTTTTTCCATCAATATCAAAAGCACAAGGAACCCCGAAATCTCAGCGTATGAACCAATGGTGTATCATTGGGAGGAAAGAACCAGGCTTCCTGTCCATAAAAAATCAGTGTCACGGTCGATGTTGAAAAATCATTCCTTCAAGGCCTTGAAATTCTATCGATCCCAGTATGCCACCTGGTATGCCAGCAGGGTGATCAATGGTGACAAGGTTTTTTGGCAAAGAAGAACCGATTCCCTGTTATATAATGCGGCGTTCCAGGCTTCGTCGGGGGATGCCTCCCATCTGGCCGATTTTATGCTCCTTGATTCCACGGACATCAATGACAGATCTCATTTGCCTCTTGACGGAATATGGACGCCAGACAGGAATGACCCAGAAAAAACAATTCAAATCCAGCTGCAAGAACCCTCTGATATTTCGAGGATCAACATACATGACAATCCCTCGCTAAATGATAACATCACCAATATACTCATTTCCTTTAGCGATGGCTCGACCATGGAAACAGGTAGGCTGAGCAAGAATGGTGCTACCACCGTGATCGATGTCAATAAACAGAATATCAACTCTTTTTCCCTTCAGATTCTTTCCTACGAAGGGAAGAATCCTGGCATCAGCGAAATAGAAGCGTTCCAGTCTTTCGAGCGGAAGGATCGTACATTTATAAAAACGATCGATTCGGAAGATAATTTTGTATATGATTATATCACTGAAAATGAGTCCACGGAGTTTACGCTCTACTCAAACAATCAGATTCCAGAGCTTTCGGATCAGAATTATGCTGTCATTTGCGATAATGACAAATGCAGCTCTGTGATCGAGAATCAAAAAATAGTGGTAACCTGCCCTGAATCCCAATCCTGCACTGTCACAGTATGCGATCTTTCCTCAGGATTGAAGGATGAAATCAAGGTAAGCAACCCAGGTGCGATATACAGAAAAATACTATCCGTAGGCCAGCAAATAGAAAGTGATTACTATGATTTTGTGATTTGTAATGGCTATGAACAAACAACTACCTATCGGTTTATTCAAATGTCTATTGACTTTTGCAAACCCCTTTGGGATAGAATCATCATACGCCTGGTTGCTATCAAGCACTGGATAGGTTGGTGAACTCTACGCGATACTTCGCTAAAAAGAAACGTGATTTTGCAGCCTTCAAGCATGATAGACATCAGTTTTAAAACTGACAGTTTTAAACTGATATATGCGGAGGCAGAATTGAGCAGAATTGAGAAGGCAGTTTTTCCTTGCTCTTTTGAAGGCTCTTTGATACAATGACCACGAACGCAGGAAAGGTAAATTCCTGGTGGGAGGAGGGAAACGGATGTCAATTAAGATCAGATCTTCTTTTGATTCCTTTCGAGCGCTGCGAGAGAGCGGCAGCTATTACATCGACAAAACGGAAGTGATCCGAGATTTTCTGGAAGATCATTTTGAAAGAACCGTTCTGTTTGCCCGCCCTCGAAGATTTGGTAAATCAATGACCATGACGATGTTTCGCGATTTTCTTGACGTTCGGCAAAACAGTCGGGAAATCTTTCAAGGCCTGAATATCATGCGTCATCCGGATTTGGTCAAAGATTATATGAATCAGTATCCGGTGATTTTTCTCTCCCTGAAGGAAGTGTATGGCATAGACTATGATGCTGCTTTCGCCAATTTAAAACTTATTCTTTCTGAATTGTGCAAGGAATACGACGAGCTGCTGCAGAGTGAGAAGGTAAGCGAGGAAGATTTGGAACTTCTTCGGCGCTTCAGAAGGCAGGAAGCAGATGAAGCGAATACGATCGCGTCCTTAAGCGTACTGGCTCGTATGTTGAATGCTTATTATCATCATCCAGCTTTTATCATCATTGATGAGTATGATGTTCCCATGGCCAAATCCCATGGAACCTCAAGCTATGATCGGGTTCGTGGAATGATTGAGCACATGTTGAGCTATGTCTGCAAGACGAACGATAACGTGAAAGCTGTTATGCTGTCCGGATGCCTGTATACTGTTAAGAACAGCACCTACACCGGCGTGAACAATATTGTTCCATACACCATCCTTTCCCCGATGTTCGCTTCCGCTATTGGGTTTACAGACGAAGATGTAAGCAAGTTGCTGGAAGACGCCGGCCTGCCAGATCTATATGAAACTGTCGAGGAATGGTATGATGGGTATATCTTTGGCAGAGAAAGAATGTATTGCCCCTGGGATGTGTTATCCTTTGTGAAATCGAAGCTGGATGGATCCTACAGCGAGGAGATGGGGCCGGAAAGCTACTGGACCAACACTTCGGAAATTTCTCAAAATCTGATTCACGGATTTTTAGGGAGAACACCTAACGCGCATGCGCAGTTCGAGGAGCTGCTGGCTGGTAAATCAATTTACTGTAGAATTAATGAGTTCGTTCCATACCATCTGATTCATGAAAACGGAGAAAAACTGTGGTCAGCGCTGGTGGAAACCGGATATTTAACCAAAGCAACTACTGAGAAATCTGCTATAATGCCGCTGCGGATTCCAAACCGCAGCATCCAGCTGGTATTCCGGCAGGAGGTTTGGAACTATTTCAATGATAAAGTGAATAACATTTTTATCCGAGATCTGGTAGACGCGTTATGGGCAGGGGAAATACGCATCGCGCAGGAAGCGCTGAACCAGATTTTAGAGGCCACGCTTTCCTTCTATCATGAATACCATGAGTACAGTTATCATCTGATCCTGGATGGCTTTTTTACTGGGCTGGGATATGTGGCGCTGTCCGAATTGGAAACAGGATATGGTCGCAGCGATCTGATTATTCAAGATCCGGTCAGAAAAAGGTGCCTGATTCTGGAATTGAAGCACGTGAAAGAAGAAAATGAGATGCAGGCCGCCTTGACTGAAGCGAAAAGTCAGATTGTGCAGAAGAAATACGAAAGCAAGATGATCTATGAAGGATATACCAGCCGCCTCAGGTATGCGATGAGTTTCTGCCATAAGCAAGCGATAATTGCAAAGGTGAGTTCATGACAGCGTATTCAATGTGGTACTCTCCACTGGCTATCTGGCAGCTACATCCTTTGTTGGAAAAACTATCCAGGCCAGGATTCCTAATCGGTGGTTATGGAATCTTTGCTGTAAATCCAATGCAGGTTGATGGTGGAAGCGATTGGATGGCTCTTAAAGCTGATCAATCAATACCAAATCTTGATTCTGAAGTCGCTTCAGCTCCTCAGTAAAACCGCTTTTGCTTGCCAGCAGGTATGTGATCTTCCGACCCTTGATGGGCATGAACTGACTCTTCAGCTGTAGAAAGGTCAATTCATTCACACCGACCTGCTTGTTGCGGTATTTGCATTCGCCTATTACGATATTTTTGTCGTTAAAGGCAACGACATCAACCTCGCTCTCTTTCCAGGAGCCATTTTCCTGAATGTTTCCCCACCACTTACCGATGACCTTTGGCATAAACGGGATAACGCCTTGCAATCCATAATGAAAGCACTGACCTCGGATAATCATCTCGTATACAAAGCCGAGGTATTCATGATACTGATCGTTCAGAATAAAGGGCATTGCGTCGCCGTGCAGAGTAGTGATCATGGAAATATTCGGTTCGATAAACGTATAGTGAAAGCGATAGAGCAGGTCGCTGATCATATACCGATTCGTCTTCTGCTTCGCGGCCAGGGGATTCACGACCAGCGAAATAATATTTAGATCAATCAGCTTGTTCAGGTATCCAAATACGGCCCGCTGGTCCAGTCCGCTGCGCTCTGCGATCTGGCTTGATTCCTTCTCTCCCGCGCCGATGGCGCGCAGAATAGCTACATAGGTGGAAACCTCCCGCAGTTCCTGCATCAACAGGTTTTCCGCCTCGTGAAGCATTTCGCCTCCAGGCTGGAAAAACAGGGCCTTATCACCTTCCTGGACGGATGAATACTGCTTATACAGCATCACGTACAGGGCTACCCCGCCTGTGCGAGCGTACACGGCCACCGCTTCCTCAAAGGAAGGAAACAGACGATGAACCTCCTGGAAGGAAAACGGTTGTAATTCAATGATCCGCTGGAAGCGGCCATACAGTGGCGCTTCCCGGTCCCCAATTTGCCTCTTCATAAAGGAGAGACTTGATCCCAGCAGAATCAATTTGTTTTTCCCTAATCCATGATCGATAATCCATTGGAATTCTACCGCGGCGTCTTCATTTTTCTTGGCCAGGAAGGGGAACTCATCGATCATGAAGATTTTTCCCTCCACGCCTGTCTGGGTCAGATACAAAAAGACTTCGCGAAATGTTTCCGCACGCTTCAGGAGACTGGAGTCTGCGACAAAAGCCTGAACGATTCCAATGAAGTCCTTTAAGCAGGTCTGATAGTGGTAGCTTGTACACTGATAATATACGCATTGTCCCTTCTCTGCGGATTGATAATATTCCATGATCAGGCTGGTTTTCCCAGTCCGCCGACGCCCATAAACAGCCATGGCCTTGTCCATGTCACTGGCTACAAACTGCTTTAAAACAGCCTTTTCCTCTTCTCTGAAGTAAAACATCGCAGAAATCACCTCCAAGATGATATTCGTGTTCATTATAGTCATCAGTTTTAAAACTGTCAAATCTAAAACTGACAGTTTTAAAACTGATTGAGAGAGCGGAAATCAAAAATGGGTGCCATTGCCCGCCTTGCCAAACGGCGGGCAAAATCATATAATGATCCGAGCTCGGAGACGAGGACAACGCTCGCTGGAGGAGGGATCGGAATGCGGAAGGCAGGGTTTGGGGCCATGGTTTTGGTCCTGCTTTGTTTGGCGATTCCGGCCTCGGCGGACATCATTATCAACGAGGTCATGGCCAGCAATGGGTACTTCGAGAGCGGCCATGCCTATGACTGGGTGGAGCTGTATAACAACGGCAAAAGCACGGTGGATCTTTCTGGATGGCACTTCAGCGACAGCAAAAAGGAGCCTGATCGATTTACCTTCCCGGCGGGGACGAAGCTGCAGGCGGGAAAATACCTGACCATCTGGTGTACGGGGGAGGCGGACATCGCGCCGGGAAAGGGCACGAATCTGTACGCTCCCTTCGCCATCTCCTCCAAGGGGGAAAACCTGATTCTCTCCGACAGCGAGGGGATGGAGATTCAGAAGATTAAGCTGCCGGACCAGTATGGCTGCGTCAGCTATGGGCTGCCTCTGGGCGGGGAGGAGTATGGCTTTTTCGAGAACCCCACCCGGGGGGCGAAGAATGATTCGACGGCTTATGCCAGCCGGACGGAAACGCCGAGGCTGAAAACCGCCGGTGGGTTCTATCACGACAGCCTGCGGATCACAGCCGAGGGGCCGGAGGGCGCGACCCTGCGATACACCACGGACGGAGCCACTCCCACGGAGAAAAGCAAGGCTTTTCCAGCGGAGGGGCTCACCATCCAGAAAACCACGGCACTGCGGATCAAAGCCTTTCGACCGGGGGAGGTATCCTCGGAGACTGTCAGCGCCACCTACTTCATCGACGACGATCCCCTGACGCCCATCGTCTCCCTGATCTCCGACAACAAATATCTTTTCAGCTCCAAGACGGGCATCCTGGTAAAGGGGAGCGGCTCCACGCCCAATTATTCCAAGGGGTGGGAATATCCTATCAACATCGAATACTTCACCCAGGGCGGGGAGACTCAGGTCAACCAGATGGGTACCTTCACCGCCAGCGGCCACAGCGCCCGGGTCAACGCCCAGAAGAGCATCGCCCTCTATGCCCGCAAGGCCTGGGGGACGGATCGGTTCTACTTCAACCCTTTCCCCACCCGGGAATACGACAGCTACAAGAGCCTGCTGCTGCGAGCGGCGAATTCCGACGCTTACGCCACACGGCTGCGGGACATCGTGGCCAGCTCCCTGGCGGAGGGGCAGGGGATTCTGTACCAGGATCACGTGGTGATTCAGGTTTACATCAACGGGGAATATTACGGCCACTACAATCTGCGGGAAAAGATCAACAAATACTTCATCGCCCAATACGAGGGCGTCACGGCGGAGGAGGAGATCGACCAGATCGATATCCTGGCCCGGACGGGGACGGATCAATTCCTGCAAAATGGGGACAACACGGACTGGCTGGCGCTGTGCGATTTCTGCAAAAAGCAGGATCTGAATGTGCCGGAGAACCTGGCCTATGTGGAGGAACGGCTGGACATCGATTCCCTGTTCACCCACGCGGCCTTCGAGATCATCCTGGGGAACGTGGACTTCACCAACGTGCGGGTATACCGGGTGCCGGGGGGAAAATGGCGAATGCTGCTGTTCGACGTGGAGGCCTGCTGGCGGGGGCTGGACAAGACGCCCATCGAATATTACATCAAGCCGGTGAGCGGCAAAATACAGGGCTTCCGGCATGAGCCGCTGAACGCGCTGCTGAAGGTGCCGGAATACAAGGACAAATTCCTTCGGCGGGTGGCGGAGCTGATGGAAACCGTGTTCCGATGGGACAATGTGGAGGCTCACTTCGACGAGGTCATCGCTCAACTGGAGCCCATCCTGCCCAGGCACATCGCCCGATGGAAGAACATGAAGATCAGCAATTGGCAAAAGAACATCAAGGCCACGAAGTATTATGCCCGGGTTCGGCCCCGGAAGATTCCCTCGCTGCTGAAGACCGCCATGAAGCTGACGACGGCGGAGGTAGAGGAATACTTCGGCCACGCGCTGGCCGTGCTGGAAGAATACAATGTGCAGTAGCTGTTGTTCGATGGATGGGAAAGAGGGAGGAACCAATGAGCCTCAGATATAAATGTCTCGTGCTGGATCATGACGACACGGTGGTGAACTCCACCGCGACGATTCATTACCCCTGCTTCGTGGAATACATGGAGAAATATCAGCCCCAGGTACACCTGACCTTGGAGGAATACTTCCGGTATAACTTCGATCCGGGGGTGATTCCCATGTTTACGGAAATCTGCGGGCTGAGCATGGAGGAGCTGTATCACGAAGAGGAATACTGGCGGGAATATACCCGGCATCATGTGCCGAAGGTATATCCAGGCTTCCGGGAGATTTTGCAGCGGCAGCGGGAAGAGGGAGGACTGATCACCGTAGTCAGTCACTCCTTCTCCGAAAACATTTTGCGGGATTATGGGGAAAACGAACTGCCTCTGCCGGACCAGGTATACGGATGGGAATATCCATCGGAGCAGCGGAAGCCCAGCCCCTGGCCCCTGCGGGACCTGATGGTGAAATTCGATCTACAGCCGGAGGAGATGATCGTCATCGACGATCTGAAGCCGGGATACGACATGGCCCAGGCTGCGGGGGTGCCCTTCGCGGGGGCAGGATGGGCCAACGATATTCCAGAGATTGAAACCTTCATGCGCAAAAACTGCGATCGCTATTTCAAGACGATCGCAGCATTGAAAGACTTCCTGTTTACGGAGAATTCGTGAACCTACGTGGGCGGAGGTAGCTTTTCGCGGGGAACATGAACCCCGGGGAACACCCTTAGTTCGAGAAGGTTTTATTGCCCTTCCAGAAACGATTGAATATATGGCCGGGCCTGGGCCAGCGGGTCCGCGGCCATGTCCAGCCAGATGATCCTGGGATCCTTCCGGAACCAGGTCATTTGTCTTTTGGCGAAGCGCTTAATGGCGTTCCCCAGCTCCTCCACCATTTGCTCATAGCCCATCTTTCCCGTCAGATACCAGGTCAGGTATTTATACTCCAGGCCCAGCTTGGTGAGGAATTCCTCGCTGACTCCTTCCGCCAGCATGGCCTGCACCTCCTCCACCATGCCCTGCTGCAGGCGGCGCTCCAGGCGCTCGTCGATGCGCTGCTTCAGGATCTCTCGGGGCCAGGTGACGCCGAATTTCAGGGTTTCATAGCGGGGCTGGCGAGGGGAGGGGCCTTCATCCCCGGCGGCCAGCTTTTCCAGGGCCCGCATGACGCGATGGCGGTTGCGGGGATCGATGTCCGTATCGGGACACTGCTCCCGCAGCATCTCATAGAGCCGGGGGGTATCGAAGGTTTCCAGGTGGGCCCGGAGGGCGGGATCTGGCTTTTTCTCGCTGAGAACATAGCCTTCCGCCACGGCGTCCACATAGAGCCCGGTGCCCCCCACCAGGAAGGGCTGCCGTCCCCGGGACAGGATATCCTCGATGGCGGCATAGGCCAGGGATTGGAATTCCGCCATGGAGAAGAATTCCCCGGGTTGACGGACGTCCAGCAGATGATGAGGGACGCCGTTCATCTCCTCGGGGGTGATTTTTCCGGAGCCCAGGTCCATGCGGGCATATACCTGGCGGGAATCGGCGGAGATGATTTCGCCGTTGAATTCCTTGGCCAGGGCCACGCCCAGGGAGCTTTTGCCGGAGGCGTTGGTGCCTTCGATCACAATCAATTCATTCATGGGATATCTATTCTTCCCTTCAGTGAAGTAATCAGGCTTTATAGCTCCCCCCGCTCCGCGGGGGGGAGCGCTATTATTCACGTCTTATTTCTCGCAGTACCTGGGGGATCATGGCGATGGTGTCGCTCGCGGTCATGGACACGTCTCCCATCTTCTCCTGGGCCAGCTCTCCGGCCCGGCCATTGATCCAGGCGCCGGCGGCTGCGGCCAGGGGGAGGGAGGCTGCTCCGGCGCAAAGGGCGGAGAGGATGCCGCTGAGTACGTCCCCGCTGCCGGCGGTGGCCATGCCCGGGGCGCCCCGGTCTATAAAATAGGTTTCCTGTCCATCAGTGACCAGGGTGGTGGGGCCCTTCAGCAGCAGGGTGACCCGATGCTCCGCTGCGAAGGCTTCCGCCATCTCCAGAGGCTGTTGCTGAATTTCCGGAATGGAGGCGCCCGATAGCCGAGAGAACTCGCCAGGGTGGGGCGTCAGCAGGACCCGGGGTTTCGCCTGCTGCAGCAGGGAAGGCTCCTCCCGCAGCAGCGCGGAAAGGGCGTTGAGCCCGTCTGCGTCGATGATCAGGGTTCCCTCATATTCCTGCAGGAGAAAGCGGACCCCGGCGCGAATGGCCTCCGTATGCTCCATGCCCATGCCGATGGCGATGACCCGGAGCCCCCGAGTCAGCTGGCGCCATTCCTCCTCCAGGAAGGCGAGCCCTTGGGGGCTTTCGGACAGGGGATAGAGGGTGCTTTCCAGAATCAGGGGCATCAGGGGTTCACATAGGCTCCGGGGCACGGCGATTTTGACTACACCGGCTCCGGCCCGCATGGCCGCGTTGGCGCTGGCCGCCAGGCGAATGGCGCCGGAATACTTCAGGCTGCCGCCGATGAGCCCCAGATAGCCATAGGTGCCCTTATTGGCAAAATGCTTCCGGGGCGGGAACAGAGCGGCCACGTCCGGGACTTCCAGCAGGAAGCGGGCGGGGCCCAGAGGGACGATGCCGATTTCACAATTGATTTTCGTAGCCATCCAGTCCATGGCCTGATTCAGGAAATGCCCCGGCTGATACCAGCCGACGGACACGGTGAGATCGCTGCGAACCGCCTTTTCTGCCAGGCCGTTATTGCCATTCAGGCCGCTGTTGATGTCCGCGCTGACGATATAGGCGCCGCTCTGATTGATGAGATCGATCATGCGGGCGGCTTCGCCAGACACCTGGCCATGGAAGCCCGTGCCGAAGATGCAATCCAGGATGGAGCCATAGCTGGCCAGGGAATCCACCTCTGACCACAGGCGGACGGGAACCCCCAGGGCCTGGCTTTGCTGAAACCAGTAGGCTCCGTCTGGGCTGAAGGATTTTTCCATCAGCAGCAGCTCACAGGGGAAGCCGGCTTCCGCCAGACGGCAAGCCACCACATAGCCGTCCCCAGCGTTGTTGCCCAGGCCGCAGACGATGGCTACCGGGGGTTGCCATTTTCCGGCCCGGAAGATGCCTTCTCCCGCCCGGCCCATCAGCTCTCGCCCGGGAACGCCGCCGGCGATGGTGGTGGCGTCGCTGCTTCGCATGGCGGCCACATCCAGAATCTGTATCATCCAATTCCCTCCTCCAGAATGGGGAAAGTATATCATAAATTTGCTTTGCTCTTCAACTTTGCTTTTTTCGATCGCGCCATTTTGAGGGTGAGCCTTTGCAGAATTGTATTTCAGCGATTTTCTTTTTCCCCGCTCCGCGGGGCGAACTTTTCATCATATAATTCCGGGCTTGTTCTTCCAGCTTAGGGCGTGTATAATGCTCGGCGAAGGACGGGGTTTTCCCCGGAAGAAAGACGAGGACCAAGGATGATCAAGGAAGTTCGGATTCAGTCGGTGGGGGATTTGATGCCCCTGCTGACGGAGCAGGAATATCGCCCGGATCTGGACCGGAACCGGAGCTCCTACCTATATCGGGGGATGCCGAATATCGACTTCAAAATGGTGACCAGCCTGCGGCGGAACTGCAAACAGCTGCAGAAGACGCTGGAGCCTGCCATTTTGCAGAACTTCGCGAAATACGCCGTGCGGGAGGATCCCAATGTCAGCAAGAACATCTGGCAATGCATGATCACCGGGCAGCACAATGGCCTGCCGACGCGACTGCTGGACTGGAGCCAGAGCCCCCTGGTGGGGCTGCATTTCGCCGTGACGGAGGACAACCTGGAGGCCATGGAGGATCACGACTGCATGGTGTGGCGAATCGACATGCAGGAGCTATACAGCCTGCTGCCGGACCGATACCAGACCGTGGTGAACCGGACCCAGAGCACGATTTTCAACATCAAGATGATGGCCAGCATTACGGAATCCCTGGAGCAATACGACAAGGACATGAAGGATCAGGCCATGGTGATCATCGAGCCCCCCAGCACCAACGACCGCATCATCAACCAGTATTCCTTCTTCTCCATCGTGCCCACGGAGATGATGGACATCGAGGATTTCCTGAACCGGCGGACGGAGCACACCGTGAAATACATCATCGACCGGCATCTGCGCTGGCGGGTGCGGGACATGCTGGACCAGCTGAACATGAGCGAGCGGATCATCTATCCCGGGCTGGACGGGCTGAGCAAATGGATCGCCCGGCATTATTACGTGAAGTAAGCGGGCTGGAGACCGTGATTTCATATGCGCGAATGGGACGGCCCCATCGATTTTTACCATAAATGCACCGGAAAAACAGGAATTATGGGCGAAAATTGGAAAAAAACTTGACAGATCAATGGATTTGGGTATACTAAGGGACGCAATAATTACCTGAGGAGGTTATTTGTGATGAACAAAGGTGAACTGGTAGCCGCTCTGGCCGCGAAGACCGAGCTGAGCAAGAAGGATTCCGAGACTGCGCTGAACGCCCTGATCGACGTGATCAGCGATACCATCGCGAATGGTGAGAAGGTACAGCTGATTGGCTTCGGCACCTTCGAGACCAAGGATCGTCCTGCCCGGACCGCTCGCAATCCGCGGACTGGCGAAGAGGTGAAGATCGCCGCTTCCAAGGCTCCCGCTTTCAAGGCTGGCAAGGCCCTGAAGGACAAGGTCAACAAGTAATCACATTAGCATGAAAGCCGCAGCGTCAGCTGCGGTTTTTAAAATATTTTTTCATCTCCCCCCCTCCGGGGGGGAGATTTTTATGAGACGCTACGCTTGTCGTGACTTTTACAAATTATTGTATCTCCCCCCCTCCGGGGAAGATTTTTATGAGACCGCAACGCTTGCTGCGGTTTTTCTCCCCCTCCGGGGGAGAGAACTTCTATTGAACGCAGCCGCTGGGTTTTATCCCATCAGGGGAGAGAATCTTGGGGAGCTGCTTCGTTGAAAATTGAACATTCGGTGAAAAATGTGTACATCATGTCAAAAACTGCCCGTTTTTGCCTTGCCAAAGGGAAACGGATTTGATAAAATGTCCCTCATATCAACGAGGAAAGGGGAATCGCCTTGACGAAGCTGGATCCGACGGTCAAGAAGGAAACGGCCTACATCGCTGTCTGGGTCATCGCCCTTTCCCTGGGGATGCAGGCGGTGTTCCTGCTGCTGCGCCGATGGGCGCTGCCGGTGGTGACGGGGAATCTGGTAGGCGCGGTTTGTGCCATTGGGAATTTCCTGCTGCTGGGGATCACGGTGGCCAAGGCGGCCAACGGCCCGGCGGATAAGGTGGCCCTGCGGGTTCGCTCCTCCATGACGGCGCGGTTGCTGGGCCAGGCGGCCATTTGCGCCCTGGCGGTGGGCCTGTTGCATACCAATGTTTACGCTACGCTGCTGCCGCTGCTCTTCCCCCGGGTGGGGATTGCCTTCCGCCCCCTGGTGGACAGGAAGCGGGGCAAGACGGCAGAGACGGAAGCTGAAGGGAGTGACCTGCTTGACTGAGAAAGAGCGCGGAAGGGACGCCCATTTTCGCATGGTGGACGGGCTGCTGATCGCGCTGATGGTTTTGCCTCTGGTTTGCTGCATTGTGCTGAAGGTGCTTTTCACGCCGGAAAGCGAGGGCGTGGATATCTCCGGCGCTATGATCTACTTCACCGCCCCCTTCCCGGGGCAGGAGCTGATCATCACCGAGAGCCAGGTCAACAGCTGGGCCATCATCCTGACGCTGCTGGGGCTGTGCCTATACCTGACCCACGGGCTGACGGAGAAGGCCGAGACCAAGCGGCAGCTGATCGCCGAATGGATCGTGGAAAAATGCGAGGGCCTGGTGAACGCCAACATGGGCGAGCGGTACGCGGGGTATGAATACCTGATCGCCGCCATCATGGGGCTATCCGCCCTGAGCAGCCTCAGCTGCCTGATCGGGCTTTTCTCCCCCACGGGGGATGTGAACGTGACGGCGGGCTGGGCCATTCTGGTTTTCGCCCTGGTGACTTACACCAAGCTGCAGGGCGGCTTCCTGAACTACCTGAAGGGCTTCACGGAGCCGATTCCCCTGTTCACGCCCATGAACTTCATCAGCGAGTTCTCTCTGCCGGTGAGTATGGCCTTCCGTCACTATGGCAACGTCATGAGCGGCGCGGTCATCTCCGCCCTGATCGGCACGGCCCTGCGGGGGCTGAGCAAAATGATTCTGGGGTGGATTCCGGTGATCGGGAATATCCCGCTGCTGCAGATCGGTCTGCCGGCGATATTGAGCATCTACTTCGACGTTTTCAGCGGGCTGATGCAGGCGTACATCTTCGCCATGCTGACCATGCTGAACGTATCCGGCTCCTTCCCCCAGGAGGCCTGGGAGAAGCGGCAGGAGAAAAAGGCCATCAGGAAGCAAAGAGCGGCCCTGGCCAAAGCGTAAGAATCATTATTAACTCAATTTCTTCAAGGAGGAAACGAAAATGGAAATGGTATCACTGGCAATGGGAATTATGTTGGGACTGTGCGGCGTGGGCGCCGGCATCGCGCTGATCGCAGGTATCGGCCCTGGTATCGGTGAAGGCCAGGCGGTGGCCGCGGCCTGCGAAGCCATCGGGCGGCAGCCGGAGGCGAAGAGCGACGTGACCAGCACCATGATCATGGGCTGCGCCATCGCGGAAACCACGGGTCTGTACGGCTTGATCATCGGCATTCTGCTGATCTTCGTGGCTCCCGGCATCTTCTCCGGCGTGCTGAAGAGCACGGTGGAATCCCTGGCGGACGTGATCAAGTAAGACGCGCCCTTCTGTTTTCGGAAAAAGAAAACGGGCCGACTGTATCCCCCTGGCCGCGCGGGGCGCGGGCGGGAAGGGGAGCCATCAAGGGAGAAACGTAGCATGCAATCTTTGAGTATTATTTCTGTCAACATTTGGCAGATTCTGATTTCCTTCGCCAATCTGGCTATCCTGACATGGATTATTAAAAAATTCCTGTTCAAGCCAGTGAAGAAGGTGCTGGACAGCCGGCGGGAAAACATCGATTCCGCCTATGCCCGGGCGGACGCGGCGGAGGCGGAGGCCGAGGAACATCGGCTGAACTACGCCGCCGCCATGGCCGCCGCGAAGCAGACCACGGATCAGATGATCTCCGAGGCGGCCCGGGAGGCCGAGCGCCGCGGCAACGAAATCGAGAATGAGGCCCGGGACCGGGCCCAGGAGATTCGCCGCCAGGCGGAGGCGGACGCCCAGCTGGAAAAGAAGAAGGCGGAGGAAGAGATGAAGCGGGAAATCGCAGACATCTCCGCTCAGCTGACCGGCAAGCTGCTGGAGCGGGAGGTCAAGCCCGAGGATCATCGGGGATTGATCGACTCCTTCCTGCAGGAACTGTGATAGGGTAAACAGACATGACACACACGAGCAGAGAATACGCCGAAGCGCTGTATGAACTGGCTGCGGAAGAGGGAAAGACGGAGGCCTACGCCGCCGCGCTGGACACGGTGGAGGCGGCCCTGGCGGAAAGCCCGGGCTTCCTGAACCTGCTGGCCAGCCCCGCCATCTCCCGGGAGGAGCGGATGGACGCCCTGAGCGCCGCCTTCCAGGAGAGGATTCCCCTGAGCATGCTGGTGCTGCTGCGGATGATGGTCTATCGGGGCCATGCCCGCAGCCTGCCCCAGATGATGGAAAGCTTTCGGGATTTGGCCCGGGAGCATCGGGGGGAGACCGTGGCGAAGGTGACCAGCGCCGTGGCCCTGACGGATGCGGAACAGGCCGCCCTGCGGGCGAAGCTGGAGCAGCGATTTGGCAAAAAGATGAACCTGGAATGTAGCGTGGATGCCGCCCTGCTGGGGGGCCTGCGCGTAGAAACGGAAGGACGGGTGCTGGACGGCACCTTGCGCACCCGCCTGCAAGAAATCAAGGAAGTGATGGATTCATGAGCTCCAAGGCCGGAGAAATCAGCAGCATTATCAAGCAGCAGATTCAGCAATACGAGAACCGGATCGAAATGAAGGAAAACGGCACGGTCATCACCGTGGGCGACGGCATCGCCACGGTGTACGGGCTGCGCTCCTGCATGGCCAACGAGCTGCTGCGCTTTGAGGACGGCAGCTTTGGCGTGGCCCAGAACCTGGAGGAGGAGACGGTTTCCGTCGCCATCCTCAGCGACCGGGACAACATCCACGAGGGTTCTGCCGTCTATCGCAGCGGCGAGGCCCTCAGCGTGCCCGTGGGCGAAGGCCTGCTGGGCCGGGTGGTGAACGCCCTGGGCGAGCCCATTGACGGGAAAGGCCCGGTGACCACCAGCGCCACCCGCCCGGTGGAAAGCCCGGCGCCGGGCATCATTGAGCGCAAGAGCGTTTCCGTGCCCCTGCAGACGGGCATCGTCGCCATCGACAGCATGATTCCCATCGGCCGGGGCCAGCGGGAACTGATCATCGGCGACCGGCAGACGGGCAAGACCACCATCGCCGTGGATACCATTCTGAACCAGAAGGGGACGGGGGTCATCTGCATCTACGTCGCCATCGGCCAGAAGCGGACCTCTGTGGTCCAGATTGCCCAGGAACTGGGCAAGGCCGGGGCCATGCCCTATACCATCATCGTTTCCGCCTCCGCGGCGGAGAGCGCCCCCCTGCAGTACATCGCGCCCTACGCGGGCTGCGCCATGGCGGAATATTTCCGCGCCCAGGGGAAGGACGTGCTGATTGTCTACGACGATTTGAGCAAGCACGCGGTGGCCTATCGGGCCCTGAGCCTGCTGATTCGTCGCCCGCCGGGACGGGAGGCCTTCCCGGGGGATGTGTTCTATCTGCACTCCCGGCTGCTGGAGCGGGCGGCCTGCGTGGCGCCGGAATACGGTGGCGGCTCCATTACCGCCCTGCCCATTATTGAAACCCAGGCGGGAGACGTTTCCGCCTATATCCCCACCAACGTGATTTCCATCACGGATGGCCAGATCTTCCTGGAGACGGAGCTGTTCCACAGCGGCATCCGCCCGGCCATCAACCCCGGTATCTCCGTCAGCCGCGTGGGCGGCGCGGCGCAGATCAAGGGCATGAAGAAGGTGGCCGGCGAGCTGAAGCTGCTGTACGCCCAGTATCGGGAGCTGCAGGCCTTCGCCCAGTTCGGCAGCGATCTGGACGCGGACACCAAGGCCCGGCTGGCCCTGGGCGAGCGCATCGTGGAAGTGTTGAAGCAAAAGCGCAGCCGTCCCATCCGGGTAGGCGCCCAGGTGGCCATCGTGTACGCGGTGACCAATGGATACCTGAACGAGGTGGCGGTCAGCGACGTGGCCGCCTGGGAGGATCGGCTGATCACCTATCTCAGCGATCGGTACGGCGATTTGATGACCCGCATTGAGCAGGGCTGCTGGGAAGAGGAAGACGTGAAGAACCTGCAGGGCGCGCTGAAGGGCTTTCGGAGGTAAAGATGGGAGCGGATATTAAATCCCTGCGGACCCGAATTCGGTCCGTGGATTCCACGCTGCATCTGACCAAGGCCATGGGGCTGGTGGCGTCCTCCAAGATTCGTCGGGCGACTCAGAACATGGGCCGCAGCCGGGAATACACCGCCGCCATGGACGAGGTGGTGGATCAGCTGAAGGCCGCCCCGGAATGCGCCAAGTCTCCTTACATGGCGCCCAAGGGCGCGGGGACTCGGCTCATCGTCATCGCCGGGGACCGGGGGCTGGCCGGGGGCTACAACGCCAACGTATTTCGGCTGGCGGCCACGGAGCCGGCGGCGCAGATCATTCCCATCGGAAAGCGAGCCTGCGATCGCTTTGGAGAAGGATACCTTTCCTCCGAACATTTCTCGGCGGAGGACGCGCGAAACCTGGCGGAGGAGCAGTGCAAGGCCTTCCTGGCCGGGGAATTCGGCCGGCTGGGCATCCTGTACACCCGGTATCAATCCATGATGACCCAGGTGGCGGAGATCAAATGGGTGCTGCCCCTGACGGCGGAGCCCGGGGGGAAAACCACGCCCACCATCTTCGAGCCGGATGAGCAAACGGTGCTGAACGCCGCGGTGCCCACCTATGTGGGCGGCATTCTGGCCGCCTGCGTGCGGGAAAGTTTCGCCAGCGAGGTGGCGGCCCGGAGAATGGCCATGGACTCCGCGGGCAAGAACGCCCAGGAGATGATCGACCGGCTGCAGCTGCAGTACAATCGCGCCCGGCAAAACACGATTACCCAGGAGATTACGGAGATCGTGGCCGGCAGCGGATTATAAGGAGAAGAGCATGGAAAACTTACGTAAAGGCATCGTGGCCCAGGTCATGGGCCCGGTGGTGGACGTCCGCTTCGAGGAGGGACATCTGCCTGCCATTTATAACGCCCTGGAGATCCCTCTGGGGGAGGGAAAGCTGACCGTGGAAGTGGCCCAGCATATCGGCGACGGCGAGGTTCGTTGCATCGCCATGGGATCCACCGACGGGCTGCAGCGGGGCACGGAGGTAACGGACACGGGCAAGGGCATTTCCGTCCCCGTGGGGCGGGAAACCCTGGGCCGCATCTTCAACGTGCTGGGGGATGTGGTGGACAACGGCCCCGCCGTCAAGACGGAGGAGAGATGGGACATCCATCGCCCCGCCCCGGCCTATGAGGAGCTGTCCACCTCCACGGAGATTCTGGAAACGGGCATCAAGGTCATCGACCTGATCTGCCCCTACGCTAAGGGCGGCAAGATCGGCATGTTCGGCGGCGCCGGCGTGGGCAAGACGGTCATGATCATGGAATTGATCAACAACATTGCCAAGCAGCATGGCGGCCTGTCCGTGTTTACAGGAGTGGGCGAGCGTACCCGCGAGGGCAATGACCTTTACAGCGAAATGACGGAGAGCGGCGTGCTGGCTAACACGGCCTTGGTCTATGGCCAGATGAATGAGCCGCCGGGAGCCCGCATGCGGGTGGGCCTCAGCGGGCTGACTATGGCGGAATATTTCCGGGACGTGGAAGGGCAGGACGTGCTGCTGTTTATCGACAACATCTTCCGCTTCACCCAGGCGGGCAGCGAGGTTTCCGCGCTGCTGGGCCGCGTGCCCTCCGCTGTGGGCTATCAGCCGACCCTGGCCACGGAGATGGGCACCCTGCAGGAGCGCATCACCTCCACCAAGAAGGGCTCCATCACCTCCGTGCAGGCGGTTTACGTGCCGGCGGACGACCTGACGGACCCGGCTCCCGCCACCACCTTCGCCCATCTGGACGCCACCACGGTGCTGAGCCGCGCCATCGCCAGCCAGGGCATCTATCCCGCGGTGGATCCCCTGGATTCCACCAGCCGGATTCTGAGCCCCGAGATCCTGGGAGAGGAGCATTATCGCATCGCCCGGGAGGTACAGCGCATTCTGCAGCGGTACAACGAGCTGATGGACATCATTGCCATCATGGGCATGGACGAGCTGAGCGACGAGGATAAGCTGCTGGTAGGCCGGGCCCGGAAGATTCAGCGCTTCCTGAGCCAGCCCCTGTTCGTGTCGGAAAAATTCACGGGCATCCCCGGCGTCTATGTGCCGCTGAACGAAACCCTGCGTGGCTTCCGGGAGATCATCGAGGGCAAGCATGACGATCTGCCCGAGAGCGCCTTCCTCTTTGTCGGCACCATTGACCAGGCCGTGGAGAAGGCCGGGAAAGGCGGCCAGGCATGAGCACCTTTTCCCTGATCATCTCCTCCCCGGATGGGGATCTGTATCGCGGGGAGACGGAGCGCCTCATTGTCCGCGGCACGGAGGGCGATCTGGCCGTCATGGCTGGGCATGTGCCCTTCGTCACCGCCGTGCGGAAGGGACGCTGCGTCGTGGAGGATGGCGAAGGCAACCGCAAAACCGGGCTGATCGAGGCCGGGCTGCTGACGGTGGATCGGGAGAAGACCACCGTGCTGACCTCTGCCATCCATTGGAACGAGGAATAAGAAAACAAAACAGGGGAGCGGGCGTTTCCGTTCCCCTGTTTGCATAGGAGGAGAAGCATGGATCATCTGGAGCGGTTTTTAAACTTTGTGGAGCAGTCTCCCACGGCCTTTCAGGCCATCGCGAATCTGAAGGAGGATCTGTGGGAGGCGGGATATCGGGAGCTGAAGGAGAAGGATCCCTGGATGGTGGACGAGGGCGGGAAATATTTCGTGACCCGGAATGATTCCGCCATCATCGCCTTCGCCATTCCCCGGAATGGGTTTGCGCCCTTCAAAATCGCCGCCGCCCACAGCGACAGCCCCACCTTCAAGCTGAAGCCCCATTTTGAGGAGAAGATGGAAGGGACTTATGTGAAGCTGAACGTGGAAAAATATGGCGGCATGATCATGTCCACCTGGCTGGACCGGCCCCTGTCCATCGCGGGGCGGCTGGTGATCCGGGAGGGCAATGGCGTGGCCACCCGGCTGGTGAACCTGGACCGGGACGCGGTGCTAATTCCCAACATGCCCATCCACTTCAACCGGGATATCAACGAGGGCTATAAGTGGAACGCCCAGGTGGACCTGATGCCCCTGTACGGGGAAGGGGACGCCATGGGAAAGCTGATGAAGGAGCTGGCGGAGAGCGTGGGGGTCCGGGAGGAAGACATCCTGGCCCATGACCTGTTCCTCTACAGCCGGCAGCCCGGCAGCATCTGGGGGGCGGAGGACGCCTTCTTCTCCTGCGGGCGGATTGATGACCTGGAGTGCGCCTGGGGATGCATGCGGGGCCTGCTGGGCAGCGAGCCCCGGGACAGCATCGCCGTCTGCGCGGTGTTCGACAATGAGGAGGTCGGGTCCCTGTCCAAGCAGGGGGCCAATTCCACCTTCCTGTACGACACCCTGACCCGGGTGGGCTTCGCCCTGGGAGCCTCGGACGGGGAGATTCGGGCGGCCATGGCGGATGGATTCATGGTTTCGGCGGACAATGCCCATGCCCTGCATCCCAACCATCCGGAAAAGTACGACCGGCAAAATCGGGTGTACATGAATCAGGGCGTCGTCATTAAGCACAATGCCAACCAGAAATACACCACCGACGCGGTGTCCGACGCTATCTTTACCCTGATCTGCGAAAAGGCGGGGGTGCCGGTGCAGCATTTCTCCAATCGGTCCGATGTCTTAGGAGGCTCCACCCTGGGGAACCTGAGCAACGCCCATGTCTCCCTGAACACGGTGGATATCGGCCTGGCCCAGCTGGCCATGCATTCCGCCTGCGAAACGGCGGGCACCAAGGATCTGGATTACCTGATCCGCGCCATGGAAGCCTTCTGGAACTAAAAAGTGCGCCATGGAAGCCTTCTGGAACTAAAAAGTGTCCCTCCCCGAAAGGGGAGGGATCTATTTATAAAATCTCCGACAGATTTTGCATGATGCCCGCAGCCACGTCCGGCTTGTTCATAGTATAGACATGGATATGGCGAATGCCATTGGCGATGAGGTCAATAATCTGCTCCGTGGCATAGACGATGCCGGCCTGCTTCATGGCGGGGGCGGAGGAGCCGAAGAAATCCACGATGGCCCGGAACCGCTGGGGCACATCTGTGCCGGACATGGCCACGCTGCGGGATAGCTGCTTGGGATTGGTGATGGGCATGATGCCCGCCACCACGGGGATCATGATGCCTGCCTCCCGGGCCCGGTAAAGGAAGTTATAGAACACATCGTTGTTGAAGAACATCTGGGTGGTGATGAAATCCAGCCCCGCGTCCACCTTCTCCTTCAGGTGGATCAGATCCTCCCTCTTATGAGCGCATTCGATATGCCCTTCGGGGTAGCAGGCGCCGCCCAGGCAGAAATCCCCCTGCTCCCGAATCTCCCGGATCAGCTCCACGGCGTAGCGATAATCCGTGGAGATTTTGCCGTCCGCCGGCACATCCCCCCGCAAGGCCAGGATGTTCTCGATGCCCTTTTCCCGATAGGTCTCCAGCATGCGGTGTACATGGTCCCGGCTGGAGGAGACGCAGGTGAGATGGGCCAGGGTGGGCACGCTGAACTGGCGCTGAATTTCCTCAGCGATGCCGGCGGTGAAATCCCCGGTGCCGCCCCCTGCGCCATAGGTGACGCTCATGAAGTCCGGCCGCAGGGCGGCGATTTTTTTCGCCGCCGCCGCAATCTCCGTATATTTGTCGGAGGTCTTCGGGGGGAAGACCTCCAGGGAGAAGGTGATTCCATCCTTTTGCAGGATTTCAGATATTCGCATATGGTTCCTCCCCTCCAAAGACCTCCGCGGCGATGTCCGCGCTGCGCTTGGCGTCCCGGGCATAATAATCCGCGCCGATCTCCTTGGCATATTCCGGGGTCAGCACCGCGCCGCCCACCATGATCTTGCAGGGAACCCCCGCCTCCCGCAGGGCCCGGATGGTCTTTTCCATGCTGGGCAGGGTGGTGGTCATCAGGGCGGAAAGCCCCACCAGCCGGATGTTTTCCGCCTGGGCTGCTTCCACGATCTTTTCCGGCGGCACATCCCGCCCCAGGTCCAGCACGGTGTAGCCGTAGTTTTCCAGCACTACTTTGACGATGTTCTTGCCGATGTCGTGGATGTCCCCCTGGACGGTGGCCACCAGGATCTTCCCCCGGCTGAGCCCGCCGTCAGACCGCTGGGCCAGCCGGGTTTTCAGCACCTCGAAGCCCTGGCTGGCGGCCTGAGCGGCTCGCAGCAGCTGGGGCAGGAAAATCTCCTGTCGCTCGTAGGCGTCTCCCACCCGGTTCAGGGCGGGGATCATCTGGTTTTCGATGATCTCCATTTCTGTCTGGGTCTCCAGGGCTTCCTCCGTCAGGCGAATGACCTCGCTGCCCTGGCCCTTCAGCACTGCGGCCTCCAGCCCGGAGGCGGGATTTGTAGCAGTGGAAGCGCTTTGCATAGCGGCGGGCGCCGCGGCCACCGCGGGGGCGGCGGGCAGCTCCGCGCACAGCTGAATATATTTTTCGCCCCCCTCGTCTGCACCGCTGAGCACCTGGAAGGCGGCGATGGCCTTCCGAATGGCGGGCTGATTGGGGTTCACGATGGGGCAATCCAGCCCGGCGGTCAGGGCCTGGGTCAGGAAGCTGACGGTGATATTTTCCCGCTCCGGCATGCCGAAGGAGATGTTGCTGACTCCTAAAATGGTATGGACTCCCAGCCGCTTCACGGCCATCAGGGCCATCAGGGTCTGGCGGGCTTGGGCCTGCTGGGCGGATACCGTCAGGGACAGGCAGTCGATGTAGATATCCTGCCGGGGAATGCCATAGCCTTCTGCCGCGGCGATGATTTTCTCCGCGATGGCCACCCGGCCTTGCCAGGTGTCGGGAATGCCGTTTTCATCCAGGCAGAGCCCCACCACCGCCGCGCCGTATTTGGCGCAGAGGGGCAGAATGGCGGAGAGGGTTTCCTCCTTGCCGTTGACGGAATTCACCAGGGCCTTGCCGCAGGTGACGCGCAGCCCGGCCTCGATGACCTCCGGATCGGAGGAATCGATCTGCAGGGGCAGATCCACCGCCCCTTGCAGCGCCTGAATGACCCGGACCATCATGTCCTTTTCGTCGAGGCCGGGCAGACCCACGTTCACGTCCAGAATGTTCGCGCCGGCCTCTTGCTGCTGCAGGCCTAGGGCGACGATGAAATCCAGATCCCCTTCCCGTAGGGCCTGCTGCAGCCGCTTTTTTCCCGTGGGGTTGATACGCTCCCCAATGATCCGCAGACGGCCGTCGGGCGCCACCTGCCGGCTGGAGCAGACGCCGCCCTGGGCGTCGATCAAGGTTTGGCCCACCTGCGTCTGAGGCAGCCGCTCTTGGAGGGCAGAGATGAAGGCCGGGGTGGTGCCGCAGCAGCCCCCCACCATGCCTACCCCCAGGGGCAGGGCCTCCAGCACGCTGGCGGCGAAATCCTCCGGGGTCAGGTGATATTCCCCGGTGGCGGGGTCCGGCAGACCCGCGTTGGGCTTCAGAATAATGGGCAGGGGGGTCCAGGCCCGCAGCTCCCGCACCAGGGGCAGCAGCTCCGCCGGTCCCAGGCTGCAGTTGAAGCCCAGGGCGTCCACCCCCAGCCCCGTCAGGGTCAGGGCCATGGCGGCCACGGTGGTTCCCAGGAAGGTACGCCCCGTGGCCTCGAAGGTCATGGTGGTCCAGATGGGCAGATGGGTATTTTCCTTCGCCGCCAGCACCCCAGCCCGAACCTCCTGCAGATCGCTCATGGTTTCGAAGATCACCAGGTCCGCCCCGGCGGTTTCTCCCGCCACCAGGATTTCCTGGAAGGTGTCGTAGGCGTCCTGGAAGGAGAGGGCGCCCAGGGGCTGCATCAGCTGGCCGATGGGCCCGATATCCAGAGCTACCCGGCGATCCGGCCCCGCCGCCTCCCGGGCGCAGCGCACCGCCGCCGCGGCCAGCTCGGCCACGGTGTATCCGCTGGAAGCCGCTTTATAGCGATTGAGGCCGAAGGTGTTGGTATAAAGCACCTGGCTGCCGGCGGCGGCGTATTGCCGCTGCACGGCGATGACCGCCTCCGGATGGGTGATGTTCCAAACCTCCGGCAGCTCCCCCAGGGGCAGGCCCGCTGCCTGCAGCATGGTACCCATGCCGCCGTCCAGCAAAATATATTCTGAATGATCCATTGGGCCCAGATCCTCCTTTGCGTACGTAAGTCTTGCAGATCAGTATACCACAAATCCCTCCCGGACGGTACGCCTGTACACGAGAGAAACAAAGGTGAATAGACGGAAAAAGCCTCCATCAAATGGAGGCCCATGATCATTCGCAAAGGCGGATTCAATTTGCCTGGTTTTAAAAGGATTCTTCAGATGTTGTTCCCAGCGCCGCGGCCAGAAATCCCAGGAAGAGGGGGTGGGCCTTGTTGGGGCGGCTCTTGAATTCCGGATGATACTGCACGCCGACGAAGAAGGGGTGATCCGCGTATTCCACGGTTTCCACCAGGTTTCCGTCGGGGGAGAGGCCGCTGAGTACCAGGCCGGCCTGCTGCAGAATCTCCCGGTAATCATTGTTGAACTCGTACCGGTGGCGATGCCGCTCCTGGATGCTCGTGGCGCCATAGCAGGCGGCCATGCGGGTGCTGGGCTGAATCTCGCAGGGATAGCTGCCCAGGCGCAGGGTGCCGCCCTTGTCGATTTTCTCGCTCTGGCCGGGCATGAAGTCGATCACCTTGTGGGCCCCCGCGGGATCGAACTCGCCGGAGCAAGCGTCCGGTAGATGGGCCAGGCTGCGGGCGCATTCGATGACGGCGATCTGCATGCCCAGGCAGAGCCCCAGATAGGGGATGCCCCGCTCCCGGGCGAACTTCGCCGCCTGAATCATGCCCTCTACGCCCCGGTCGCCAAAGCCGCCGGGCACCAGGATGCCATCCAGCGGGCCCAGGATGGTTTCCGCGTTCTCCGGGGTGATGGTTTCGGAGTCGATCCATTCGATCTCCACCTGGGCGTCCAGGGCATAGCCTGCGTGATGCAGCGCCTCGGCCACGGAGAGATAGGCGTCATGCAGCTTGACATATTTGCCCACCAGGCCGATGCGCACCTGTCGGTGGAGATGATGAATTCGCTCCACCAGGGCCTGCCATTCCGCCAGATCCGGGGCGGGGGTATCCAACCGCAGCTTCCGGCAGACCACGTCGGAAAAATGCTCCGCCTCCAGCATTAACGGGGCCTCATATAGATTGGGCAGGGTGCGGTTCTCGATGACGCAATCCCGTCGCACGTTGCAGAAATGGGCAATCTTATCGCAGATGCCGCCTTCCAGGGGTTGATCGCAGCGCAGAACGATGATATCCGGCCGGATGCCCATACCCTGCAGCTCCTTCACGGAGTGCTGGGTGGGCTTGGTTTTATGCTCCTCGGAGCCGGACAGCCAGGGCACCAGGGTCACATGGATGAAGAGACTATCCTCCGGCGGCAGCTCCAAGCTGATCTGACGGGCCGCCTCCAGGAAGGGCTGGCTTTCGATATCGCCGATGGTGCCGCCGATTTCGGTAATGACCACGTCCGCGTCGGTCTGGCGGCCTACGCGATACACAAAGGCCTTGATTTCGTCCGTAATATGGGGAATTACCTGCACCGTGGAGCCCAGATATTCCCCCCGGCGCTCCTTGTTCAGCACATTCCAGTAGACCTTACCGCTGGTCAGGTTGGAGAAGCGGTTCAGATCCTCGTCGATGAACCGCTCGTAATGCCCCAGATCCAGATCCGTTTCGGCGCCGTCCTCCGTCACATACACCTCGCCGTGCTGATAGGGGCTCATGGTGCCGGGGTCCACATTGATATAGGGGTCCAGCTTCTGGGCGGCGACCTTTACGCCCCGCTGCTTTAGCAGCCGCCCCAGGCTGGCGGCGGTAATGCCCTTTCCCAGGCCGCTGACCACGCCCCCGGTGACAAAAATATACTTTGACATGCGTATCCTCCCTTTCTCTCCATGAAAAAAGGCGAAGGAACCAAAACAGAGGCTCCCTTGCCTTCAAAAATATGTTATCACCCCCGGGGGAAAAGTCAAGGGCCCTGTGATTGTTTTTTAACTGTATTTGCCATTGACAGCGGCCCGACATGGGGGTATCATACGCGACGAAAGGCAAGGGTGTCCTGGACGGGATCGCTTGCCTCTTTTTTATTTCACAGGGGAGGGAAAGAACATGAGCAAGTACACGAAGGAAGATATTATCCGCATGGTGCGGGAGGATGACGTGGAGTTCATCCGGATGCAGTTTACCGACATTTTCGGCCAGCTGAAGAACGTGGCCATCACCGCCAGCCAGATTGAGAAGGCGGTGGAGAACCAGATCATGATCGACGGCAGCTCCATCGAGGGCTTTGTCCGCATTCAGGAGTCGGATCAGTATCTATGGCCGGATCTGGATTCCTATGCGGTGTTGCCCTGGCGGCCCCAGCATGGCAAGGTGGCCCGGCTGATCTGCGACGTGCACAATCCGGACGGCACCCCCTTCGTGGGCGATCCCCGGGGGACGCTGAAGCGGGCGCTGAAGAAGGCGGCGGAGATGGGATATTCCTTCAATGTGGGGCCGGAATGTGAGTTCTTCCTTTTCCAGACGGATGAGAAGGGCTTGCCCACCACGGAAACCGCGGATCAGGCGGGATACTTCGATCTGGGCCCCCTGGACCATGGGGAAAGCACCCGGCGGGAAATTTGCCTGGCCTTGGAGCAGATGGGCTTCGAAATCGAGGCGTCCCATCACGAGGTGGCGGCGGGGCAGCATGAAATCGACTTTAAATATGCTGACGCCCTGACCTCGGCGGATCATATCATGACCTTCAAGCTGGCGGTGAAATCCCTGGCGCAGAAGAATGGCCTCCATGCCACCTTCATGCCCAAGCCGGTTTTCGGCATCAACGGCAGCGGCATGCATACCAATATGTCCCTGTTTGACCGGGAAGGCCGGAACATCTTTGCGGATCCTTCCGACAAACCGGGGCTGAGCAAGGAGGCCTACAGCTTCATCGCCGGCATCCTGACCCACATGCGGGCCATGACGGCGGTGACCAATCCCCTGGTGAACAGCTATAAGCGGCTGGTGCCGGGATACGAGGCCCCCTGCTACCTGGCCTGGAGCGCCAGCAACCGCTCCGCGCTGATCCGGATTCCGGCGGCCCGGGGCCAGTCCACCCGGGTGGAGCTGCGGTGCCCGGACCCTGCCTGCAATCCGTATTTGGAGCTGGCGGTATGCCTGGCGGCAGGCTTGGATGGCATTGAAAAGGGTATGACTCCGCCGGAGGAGATTACGGAAAACATCTTCGCCATGGACGAGAAAACCCGGGAAAGCAAGGGGATTCAGAGCCTGCCCGGCTCCCTGAAGGAAGCGGTGGACCTGATGCTGGAGGATCAGCTGATCTGCGACACCCTGGGCGACCATGTGGTGACCCAGTACAGCGAAGGCAAATATCGGGAGTGGGACGAGTATCGGACCACCGTCAGCGATTGGGAGCTGAAAAAGTATCTGACGGTGTATTGATGAATGGTGGATGATTAACAAGCCCCGCGTAGAAGTTTTCATCAAGAGAGGGAGGTGAGGCCCCATGGCCCGGATCATCGTGGCTTTTCCGGAACAGGAGGTCAATCGGAAGATTGCCGCCGTGCTGGAAAGTGCAGGATATGAGGTGTTTCGTACCTGCGTGACGGGAAACGAGGTCATGCGGGCCTTCACCCTTTGCCAGGACGGGGTGTTGATCTGCGGGGTCTGGTTTCCGGATCGAACGGCGGATACCCTAGCCTGGGACTTGGGGGAACAGGCGGTGATCCTGGTGATTGGCAAACCGGATCAAATTGTCCACTGTGAGCACCCGAGAATCTTTCGACGAGCTATTCCGGTAAATCGGGCGGAGCTGCTGTCCGCGGTGGATATGTTGCTGCAGCTGCACGATCAGCGCATGCCCCGCCGGGAGGGGGAGCAGAAGGAGCTGGTGGCCCGGGCGAAGGAGAAGCTGCAAACGGAATACGGCATGACGGAGCCCGAGGCGCACCACGCGCTGCAAAGATATGCCATGGCCCATGGGCTCAAGATGGCGGACTGCGCCAGAATGGTGCTGAGTGAAACGGAGGGACGGTCTTTTTCGTTTCAATGAAACGAAAAAGACCGTCCCCGTGTTTCATGAAGGAGGTAAAACGGGATGAAGGATCGACAGTATCCTCTGTATCACGAAGAATTGGAGCACGAGAGCTGCGGCGTAGGCGCCATCGTGGACCTGAGCGGCAAAAGCACCCACCGCACTGTGGATCAGGCCCTTTCCATCGTGGAGCGCCTGGCGCATCGGGCGGGGAGCGACGCCCTGGGTACCACCGGCGACGGCGTGGGCATCATGACGAATCTTCCCCACGCCCTGTTTGCCGCCTGGGCCCAGGAGGAGGGAATCGTTTTAGGGCAGCCCGGGGATTACGGTGTGGGTATGTTTTTCCTGCCGGAGGATGAGGTGGGTGCGGAGAACATCCGCTGCATTTTTGACCAGTTGGCTTTTTCGGAAGGACTGACGGTCCTTGGTTGGCGGAATGTGCCCTGCCATCCGGCCCAGCTGGGGGCTGGCGCCCGTCGCACCATGCCCCGCATTCGCCAATGTTTCCTTGCCCGCCCCGCGCACATCGCCGCCGGTGTGGATTTTGACCGGCGGCTTTATGTCTTGCGCCGGGTCTTTGAAAAGCAGGATACGGATACCTACATCTGCTCCCTGTCCAGCAAAACCATTGTCTATAAGGGTATGATGCTGGTCAATCAATTGCGCTCCTTTTACGATGATCTCCAGGATGTGCGCTATACCTCTCAAATGGCTATGGTGCATTCCCGCTTTTCTACCAATACCTTCCCCTCCTGGAGCAAGGCCCATCCCCAGCGGATGCTGCTGCATAACGGCGAAATCAACACCATCCGGGGCAACCACGACCGGATGAAAGCCAGGGAAGAAACCATGCGTTCCGATGTACTTGGGGACGAAATGCGCAGGGTGCTGCCCGTTGTTTTGGAAGGCGGCAGCGACAGCCAGATGCTGGACAATACCCTGGAATTTCTGTGCATGAACGGCTTCCCGCTTTCTCTGGCGGGCATGATTCTCCTTCCGGAGCCCTGGCAGGGGCAACGTCAGCCTTCGCCCTGGCGTGATCTGTACCGTTATTACGCCACCATGATGGAACCCTGGGACGGCCCCGCGGCTATCCTCTATTCTGACGGGGACAGGGTGTGCGCCTCTTTGGATCGAAACGGCCTGCGCCCCCTGCGCTGCGCCCTGACGGACGATCAGCGGCTGATCCTTTCCTCCGAGGCGGGGGTGCTGTTTGAGGAAAATGCCCACATTCTGCGGCGATGGAAACTAAAATCCGGCGATGTGCTGGAAGCAAACTTACGCACGGGGGAACTGCTGGAAAGTGAAGCGCTGAAAATCCGCTATGCCAAGGCTCAGCCATACACGGAGTGGATGCGGCATTTAATCAGGCTGGAGGATCTGCCCAAGGCGCAGATCGGCAAGATAACACCGGACGAAGATGCACGGATGAAGCTGTGCAAGGCCTTTCACTATACCCAGGAGGATCTGCAAAATATCCTCCTGCCCATGGCGAAAACGGGCAGCGAGCCGATTGTATCCATGGGTGCGGATGAGCCCATCGCGGCCCTGTCCAAAACGCATCCGTCCCTCTTCGATTATTTCAAGCAGCGCTTTGCCCAAGTAACTAATCCACCCATTGATGCCCTGCGGGAGGAAATCAAAACCGACTGTTCTATCTATATCGGAGACGACGGCAATCTGCTTTCGGGCGGGCCGGACAATTGCACCGTGCTGGAATTGCCTTCGCCGGTGCTGACGGAGGAGAAATTGGCTTGTATCCGGGCCTTGGAGCATCCCGCCTTTTCCGTTCGCACGATCTCTCTGTTATATTCCAAGGAAACGGACTTGCGCTCCGCCTTGGATGCTTTCTTCTCCACCTGCGATCAGGCGTGCGGGGAGGGCGTCAATATCCTGATTCTGTCGGACCGGGGCGTGGATGAAAATCACCTTGCCATTCCCTCCCTGCTGGCGGTGTCCGCGCTGGAGCAGCACTTGATCCGCATCAAGAAGCGAACGGCGGTATCCGTCATCTTGGAGAGCGGCGAACCCCGGGATGTGCACCAGCTGGCTTTGCTGATCGCCTACGGGGCTCGGGCGGTGAACCCGTATTTAGCCCATGATTGCGCCCGGGGGCTTTGCGAAAAGGGTCATGTGCAAAAGGAACCAGAGGAAGCCATCCGGGATTACGACCGGGCGCTGACGGCAGGGGTACTGAAAATCGCCTCCAAGATGGGCGTTTCCACCCTGCAGGCTTATCAGAGCGCCCAGCTTTTTGAAGCGGTGGGCCTGGACAGGCAATTCGTGGAAACCCATTTCACCAATACGCCTTCTGTATTAGGAGGAGCGGACTTGCATGCGGTGGAGGCGAACAGCCGTTTCCATCATGCCGCCGCCTTTGCCGGGATGGAAAAGGGCCTGCCCAGCATTGGCGTGCACAAGCTGCGCACGGGAGAGGGCACAGAGGAGCATTTGTACGCCCCGGAGATCATTCATCTTTTGCAGCAGGCGGTCTGGACAGAGAACCAAGATTTGTTCGATCAATATACCCATCGTGTGGAAAACGAAGGCCCTCGCACCATCCGCTCCATGCTGACCTTCCGATATGACGCCTGTCGGGAAATTCCCTTGGAGGAAGTGGAAAGCGCCTCCGACATCGTGAAACGCTTCCGTACCGGGGCCATGAGCTACGGGTCCATTTCCCAGGAGGCTCACGAATGCCTGGCTCAGGCCATGAACCACTTGGGTGGCAAATCCAACAGCGGCGAGGGCGGCGAATTGCCCGAGCGCTATGGTACGAGCCTCAATTCCGCCATCAAGCAGGTGGCCTCCGGCCGCTTCGGTGTCACCCGGGAATACCTGCTTTCCGCCCAGGAGATCCAGATCAAAATGGCCCAGGGGGCCAAGCCCGGTGAGGGCGGGCATCTGCCAGGAGCCAAGGTGACCGAGGACGTGGCCAGAACCCGCTGCTCCACACCGGGAATTTCCCTGATTTCTCCACCGCCGCACCACGATATTTATTCCATCGAGGATCTGGCCGAACTGATCTACGATCTGCAATGCGCGAACGAGCAGGCAAAAATCACGGTGAAGCTGGTTTCCTCTACGGGGGTGGGCACCATTGCCAGCGGGGTCGCCAAAGCCGGGGCGGGAGGCATTCTGATTTCCGGCGGCGAGGGCGGCACGGGGGCTGCGCCTATGAGCAGCGTGCACCATGCGGGCCTGCCCTGGGAACTCGGGCTGGCCGAAGCCCATCAGGTGCTGTGCCGCAACAGGCTTCGCCAGAAGGTGACGCTGGAAACGGACGGCAAGCTGATGAACGGCCACGATGTGATGGTGGCGCTGCTGCTGGGAGCCGAGGAATTCGGCTTTGCCACCGCGCCGCTGATCACCATGGGCTGTCGGATGATGCGGGTGTGCCATCTGGGCACCTGTCCCTTCGGCATCGCCACCCAGCATCCCGAACTGCGCAAGCGCTTCATCGGCAAGCCGGAATATGTGGAGCGGTTCATGCTCTTCATCGCTGAACAGATGCGGCGCATCATGGCGAAATTAGGCGCCCGCACAGTGAACGAATTGGTGGGCCGCAGCGATCTTTTGAAAATGAAGCCGGACGCGAAGCTGGATTTGACCGATCTCATTGGATTTGCCCGGAACACCTATTATCAGCCTGAAGCTCGGCATGATTTCCATTTGAGCGAGCGCACGGACGCCAGGCTTTTCCAGAATCATGTCCAGCTCATGACCACGGATCGGTCCTTCGGCACGATGCTAAAGGGCGATCGGCACATTCAGGCCCAGGGCTGCGGTGGGCAATCCTTCGGGGCGTTTTTGCCGGAGGGGCAACAGATTACCCTGTACGGCGTAGCCAACGATTATCTGGGCAAGGGCCTTTCCGGCGGGACGATTGCCGTCTGCCAGCCGGTGGATAGCGTATGGAAGCCGGAGGATACCCTGATCGGCAACGTAGCGCTGTACGGGGCGACCTCGGGCTATGCCTTCATTGCCGGAATGGCGGGGGAGCGCTTCGCCGTACGCAATTCTGGGGCCTGGGCCGTAGTAGAAGGCGTGGGCGATCACGGCTGCGAATACATGACCGGCGGCCGGGTGGCGGTGCTGGGCCCGGTGGGGGATAACTTCGCCGCCGGCATGAGCGGCGGCATCGCCTGGGTGCTGGATGAGGAGGATACATTACCAGATCACATGAACCCGGGACCCGTGAAAACCTACGCCGTTTCGCCCAACCAAGCAAGCGAATTGCAGCGCCTTTTGCAGATGCACGAACAGGCCACGGGCTCGAAAAAAGCCAAGGAAATCCTCGAACACTTCGATGCATATCTGCCCAAATTCAAGGCAGTTATTTCCGATGAATATTTATCCTTCCTGGACGTTTTTTAAATAACGCACGAACTGCATCTGAAGCCGTTCAAATGATCGCTGTATTTTGATTGTATTCGGCCTTGACAAATCTGACTCAGCGGCATAGAATGCACGCATTCCAACGAGGCGCAAGGGTGTGCGAGATACCCGGCGCCTCTTTTTTGTTGGGAAAAAGAATGGAAGAGGAGTGATCTTGTATGACGTATTCTCCCGCAAACACAATCTGGGTATTGCTCGGCGCGGCCCTGGTTTTCTTCATGCAGGCAGGGTTTGCCATGTGTGAAGCAGGGTTTACCCGGGCGAAGAACACAGGAAACATTCTGATGAAGAACCTGATGGATTTCTGTATCGGGACGCCACTGTACTGGATTTTTGGTTATGGAATCATGTTCGGAGCTGGAACAGCATTGTTTGGGTGGATTGATCCTTTCATCATGAAGGATTACAGCCATATCCTTCCAGCGGGTGTACCGCTCTGGGCATATGCGATCTTTCAGACGGTGTTTTGCGCTACCTCTGCGACCATCGTCTCTGGCGCGATGGCGGAACGAACGAAGTTCTCCGCATATTGTGTCTATTCTGCTGCCATCTCGCTATTCATTTATCCTGTCAGTGGACACTGGATCTGGGGCGGAGGTTGGCTGGCAGAGTTGGGCTTCCACGACTTTGCAGGTTCCACCGCGGTTCATATGGTCGGTGGTGTCTGTGCGCTGATTGGAGCAAAGATGCTGGGGCCGAGAGTCGGTAAATACGGGCGAGACGGGAAACCCAAAGCCATTTTGGGCCACAATCTATCTATTGCGGCTTTGGGCGTCTTCATCCTGTGGTTTTGCTGGTTTGGATTCAACGGAGCCTCCACGGTGGGGATGGATAGCGACGACCTGATTGTCTCAGCCGGACTCGTGTTTTTCAATACCAACCTGGCCGCTGCGGTGGCTACGCTGACGACAATGATCTTTACCTGGATCCGTTATGGAAAGCCAGATGTGTCCATGACGTTCAACGCGTCCCTCGCAGGACTGGTCGGGATTACCGCGGGATGTGATGCTGTGAATCCTTTCGGCGCTGCAATCATAGGTCTGGCTTGCGGATTCGCAGTGGTTCTGTCGGTTGAGTTTTTTGATAAAGTAGCCAGAATTGATGACCCAGTCGGAGCTATTTCTGTTCACGGAGTGTGTGGCGCGCTGGGAACCATCCTGACGGGATTCTTTGCCACGGGCGTATCCACGATGAAGGGGGTCTTCTATGGAGGAGGCTTCAAATTCTTGGGGATTCAGTTGCTGGGTGTCCTGTGCACCATCGCCTGGACGGCAGTTGTGATCAGTGTAGTATTTGTTCTGATCAAGAAAACGATTGGTTTGCGGGCGGATAAGGAAGAAGAGATCATGGGTCTGGATCGTTCAGAACATGGTTTGCTAACCGCCTATTCTGGCTTTTCGATTTTACCGGATGGCATTGTTGGAGATGGGGATGTATCTGCGCCCGAACTGCTTTCTCCCGTTGAAGTTGGAAATCGAAGCACTGAAACGACAAAGACAGGGCAGGATGAGCCGGTGTATTCCAATGTTCAGATTATCTGCCGTCCAGCAAGCTTAGAAAGCTTGAAATCCGCAATGAACAAGATTGGGATCACGGGGATGACCGTTACCAATGTAATGGGTTATGGTGCACAGAAAGGCAAGCCGGAATATTATCGCGGCACTCCTGTGGAAGTGACGTTGCTGCCAAAGGTGAAAGTGGATATTGTTGTCAGCAAGGTGCCTGTACAGGAAGTGATTGACACCGCTCGAAGCGTGCTGTACACCGGACATATCGGCGATGGAAAAATCTTCGTATACGATGTGGAGAATGTGGTTCGAGTCCGTACTGGGGAAGTGGGATACGACGCTTTGCAGACGGAGTAGATCTGAAATTTGCGCTGAAGGACAAACTATGGGTGGTGCTCTCCCTGGGGGAGGGCATCACCTTTGTGTTTATTTGGGACTGATGTTTGATGATCTGTGCCAAGACTCCTCATTTTGAAAGCAGAAGAAAAACTTGCTAATGAATAGAAATCCTGATATTATATATAAGACATTTTAATACGACTTGTTATGATGAGGAGGAAAGACCGTGTGCGGGATTGTAGGATTTACGGGACGGCGGCAGGCGGCGCCTGTGCTGCTGAGCGGTTTAAAAAGGCTGGAATACAGGGGCTATGACTCTGCAGGAATGGCGGTGCGCAATGGAGATGCGCCGGCAGAAGTGGTTAAATCTACGGGAAAGCTGATCAAGCTGGAGGAAAAAACGGATCATGGCCAAACCTTAGCAGGGTCCTGCGGGATTGGACATACCCGTTGGGCGACCCATGGGGAACCCACGGTGGTCAATGCACATCCCCATGTAAGTGGCAATTGTCAGGGCTCCGGTTCGGGGCCGGTGGAATCGGATGTGGTAGGTGTGCATAATGGGATTATTGAGAACTATGTGGAGCTGAAAGAAAAGCTTCTGCGCCATGGTTACGAATTCTACAGCAGCACAGATACAGAAGTGGTCATCAAGCTGATAGATTACTATTACAAGAAATATAAGATTGGACCGGTGGATGCTCTGACCCGTACCATGGTACGGGTCAGGGGGTCTTATGCTTTGGAAGTAATGTTCAAGGATTATCCGCAGGAGATTTATGTGGCCCGGAAGGACAGCCCCATGATCATAGGGATTTCTGAGGGAGAAAGCTACATCGCCTCCGATGTGCCTGCGTTGTTGAACTACTGCCGCTCAGTATATTATATCGATAATTTGGAGCTGGCCAGAGTTCTGCCGGGAGAGGTCCATTTCTTTGACCTGAATGGAGATGAAATACCGAAGGAACCGACGGAAATTACCTTTTCTGTAGAGGCGGCGGAGAAGGGTGGCTATGAACATTTTATGATGAAGGAAATCCATGAACAGCCACGGGTGATCGCGGATACGCTGCATTCCGCTGTACAGGATGGAAGGATTGATCTGGGGATTTCGGAGGAAACTTTGAAGAACATCTCTCAGATCTACATAGTGGCTTGTGGGAGCGCCTATCACGTGGGCGTGATTAGCCAGTATGTGCTGGAAGAGCTGACGAATCTCCCGGTCCGGACGGAACTGGCCAGCGAATTTCGATATCGGAAAATGAATCTGGATCCTGATGCGTTGGTAGTTGTTATATCCCAATCAGGAGAGACTGCGGATAGTCTGGCAGCACTGCGACAAGCGAAAACCAAAGGGTTAAAAACACTGGCGATTGTCAATGTGGTAGGATCCTCTATTGCCAGAGAAGCGGATTATGTGTTTTACACGAAAGCGGGTCCGGAAATCGCGGTGGCAACTACAAAGGCTTACAGTGCTCAATTGGTTGCCATGTATCTCTTTGCATTGAAGATAGGCGAAGTCCGGGAAACAATTGAAGACATTGCGAAATACCTACAGGAATTGGAATCGCTTCCCGGGAAAGTGGAACGTCTGCTGGATGACAAAGAACGTTTGCAGTGGTTTGCTTCCAAGCTCAGCAACACCAATAGCATCTTCTATATAGGCCGGGGATTGGATTACGCAATTTGTCTGGAAGGTAGCCTGAAACTCAAAGAAATTAGCTATATTCATTCCGAGGCCTATGCGGCGGGAGAACTGAAGCATGGCACCATCAGCCTGGTGGAAAAAGGGACGATGGTGATCAGCAGTCTGACGCAGCCGGATTTATATGAGAAGACCGTCAGCAATATGGTGGAGGTCAAGAGCAGAGGCGCGGCATTGGTAGCTATCGCCAGCTATGGATATTATAGTATAGAGGATTGTGCGGATTTTGTGGTGTATATTCCTAAAACACTCCCGGTTTTTGCGGCGAGCCTGGCGGTGATTCCCATGCAGCTGCTGGCATATTATGCCGCGGTGGCCCGAGGAGAGGATGTGGATAAGCCCCGGAATCTGGCAAAGAGTGTAACGGTGGAGTGATTGCTATTTCTCAGTCAGCTTTCTTTCACTGAAAAAATACAATACTAACACAGTGAATACCATTGACAAGCGTTTTCTGATGGTGATAGTATCCCAAACGAAAGGCAAGGGAGCCTATTGGTTTTCCTTGCCTTTTTATTTCCTTTCCAGGGCAGATCATGCCAAAGGGAAGAAAGGAGCAGCCCATGATTCCGAACACGAACTATTCCCAGCTGAAAGAATCCTATCTCTTTTTCAATATTGCGCAAAAGACGAAAGCCTGGCAGGATCAGCACTCGGGACAACGATTGCTGCGCATGGGCATTGGGGATGTCAGCTTGCCGCTGAGCCCTGCTGTAATTTCCGCGCTCCATGGAGCAGTAGAGGACCAGGCAAAGGCCGGCTCTTTCCATGGCTACATGCCGGAATGTGGTGCTCCCTTCCTCCGGGAAGCCATCGCGGCTCATTATCAGACCAAAGGGGTAGATATTGATTCAGAGGAAGTCTTTGTATCCAGCGGCGCTAGCGATGAACTGGGAGATATTCTGGATCTCTTTCAGCGGGGCCAGACCGTGGCGATCATGGAGCCCGCTTACCCTGCCTATGTGGATGCGAATCTGATGGCTGGGAATCGTATTCTAAAAGTGGAAGCCAGCCAGGAACAAGGCTTTCTTCCGCTGCCGGAGGAGGGGCTGGAGGCTGATCTGATATACATCTGTTCCCCAAACAATCCTACTGGAGCGGCTTATGACCGGGAACAATTGCGCAAATGGGTGGATTTTGCGAACCAGAAGGATGCCGTGATCCTGTTTGATGCGGCTTATGAAGCTTTTATCGAGGATCCAGAGGTGCCTCATAGTATATTTGAAATCGAAGGAGCCAAAACCTGTGCCATTGAAATCTGCTCTCTTTCTAAGACTGCGGGTTTCACCGGCACCCGGTGTGGATATACGATTATCCCGAGGGAATTGACCCGGGGTGGAATGAATTTGCGGCAGATGTGGATTCGCAACCGGACGACGAAAACCAATGGTGTTTCCTATATCATCCAGAAGGGAGCCGCTGCTGTGTTTACTCCGGAAGGTCAAGCCCAGATTCAGGAAAATCTTCGGATATACAAGGAGAACGCAAAAACATTGATGCGGGCTTTGGACACGACTGGAATTTGGTACACTGGGGGAAAGAACGCTCCCTACATTTGGATGCGCTGCCCCGCGGGGATGGACAGCTGGGCCTTTTTTGATCTTTTGCTGGATCGTGCCCAGATCGTCGGTACACCTGGAGAAGGTTTCGGAGCTTGTGGCCGGGACTTCTTCCGTTTTTCAACGTTTAGCTCCCCGCAGGATACAGCGGAAGCGGCCCAAAGGCTTGCGCACTTGCTATGAAATGAAAAAAGTCCGTCTCTATGTTTCAGAGGAATTATTTTGCGATTAGACGAATCACTCTGTCATAGATGATGTAGGAAATGATGACATTGAGAACATCCGCGACAGCCTGGGTCCACACGATGCCAGTCATGCCAAAGAAATGATCCAGCAGGAACAGAAGGGGGATATTGAGCCCGATTTGACGGATGGCTGCCAGCCAGAAGGATTCCTTCCCCCGGTTCACCGCCTGCATGAAATTGACCATGTTAAAGCTGAGAAACATGAAGGGCGTGGCGAAACATCTGGCTCGGAGAAAATCAGTGCCCAGGGCGACGGTCTCCGCGTTGTTTATAAACGCGGAAATCAGTTCATCCGCGAAGACATAGTACAGCAGGACGCTGATGGCGGCGATGACAAGTCCCGCGACTCGGGCCGCGGTAAAGAAGGCTTTCATCCGCTTGATATCCCCCGAGGCGAAGTTATACGCAATGAGGGGGATCATTCCCAGGCAAATTCCGATGCCGATGTTCAGGGGAAAACGTTCTACCTTCTGTACGATACCGATGGCGGCCAGTTCCAGGTCTCCGTGGGAAGAGGATAACCGATTGATTACGATGTTTGTCAGATCAAACAGGAACACGCTTAATGCCGCGGGCACGCCGATGGAAAAGATGTTCCTCCGGGATTCTGGACGAATGCGCCCCAGCCGCTTCGGAAGCGCCAGGACAGAATCGGAGCGGACACGCCGGTATACCAGGATGAAGTACCCGAGGGAAACGAAACTGGAAAGCATGGTTGCGATGCCGGCGCCCATTACCTGAAAGCCATTCGGCAGGATCAGGAACATGAAGAGGGGATCCAACGCGATGTTCAGCACGCCCCCAAAGCTCATGCCGAAAGCGGCCTCCCGGGAATATCCTACATTCCGCAACAGAAAGGACATAGCGGTATTGACTACATTTGCCAGTCCGCCAATCACCACCACAAATATCAAATACTGCCGGGCAAAACCGATGGTGTTTTCGCTGGCACCCAGCAACCGCAGCAGTGGATTCATGAAAACAAGACAGAGCAGGGAGAAGATGAGGGCGGACAGCGTGGCGATGACCAGGGTCCAGGAGGCGACACGCTTCGCTTCCTCCTCATCCTTTTGTCCCAGCAGGCGAACGACCAGGCTCCCGCCGCCGACACCGAAGAGATTTCCCAGCGCGCCAGCCATCAGGAAGACAGTTAGCACCAGGGAGGAGGCCGCCACCATATATGGATTCCCGGTCCGCCCAATAAACCAGGTATCTGCCATGTTGTAAATCAGCGTGATCAGCTGGCTGATGATGGTCGGAATGGCCATCCGGGTAAGCGCCTTGGAGACGGGCATCCGTTCAAACAGTTCTGTTTTATCATTCACCATCTTGATTCATTGCCTCCCTAAGAGAATCCAAATCATCCCGGTCTGTTTTGCGCGTCGGAATCATGCGGCCCTATCATAGCAAGAAACAGGAAAAGCGTAAAGGTAGTGTTCCATAGAATTTTAATAAAGACATTGAAACGAAGGTCGTCCCCATGTCTCATTTGCAGGAACCATTTCTCTGAAAATCGAATGTAACGAAATGTTGACTTCCGCGTCTAATCTGTGAAATCTGACCGAAGGGAGGTGGGGAAGTGACACAGGAACAATGTGCCCGGCTCTATGAGACCTGTTATATGCGGGTTTTCTCCTATGTCATGACCCTGGCCGGGGATCGGTCGCTGGCGGAAGAGATTACGCAAGAAACCTTCTACCGCGCCTTCACCCATCAGCGGGATTTCCGGGGTGAATCGGATGAAGTTACCTGGCTGTGTGCAATCGCTAAAAACCTTTTCGTGGACGAAACGCGAAGGCAGAGCCGGCGAGGGCAGATCTCCAAGGAAATGCCTGACCCGATAAAAAGCGTGGCAAAAACTGTGGAGGATCGGGATTCCTCCTTCCGGATCCATCTGGCGTTGCACGCCCTGGAGGACCCCTACAAAGAGGTGTTCGAGCTGCGGGTATTCGGAGAGCTGAGTTTTCGGGAGATTGGCATGATATTCGGAAGGACTGAAAACTGGGCCAGAGTCACTTATCACCGAGCCAGAATCAAGTTAAGGGAAAGGATGGGCGAAGCATGAAAATAGATTGTGAGATCATTCGGGATCTGTTGCCACTGTATGTGGACGATATCTGCAGCGATCAAAGCCGGCAGGCGGTCGATGAACATCTACGGGAATGCGCCGAATGCAAGCAGATGCTCCATCAGCTGCAGGCGACGGAGATTGAAACGGATTTGCAAGCAGAAAAACAGGATGTCATCGGTTACGGTGTTCGTCGATTCAAGCAGATGACCGCAAAAACGGGCATCACCACCTCTGGATTGCTCATGATCCCCCTGCTGGCGCTGCTGCTGATCAATTTGATAGCCGGATCCCAGCTGGGCTGGTTCCTGATCCTGCTGGCTTCGTTGGCGGTGGCGGCCAGCGTGATTGCCGTACCGATTTTAGCGCCAGAAAGCAAGCTGTTCTGGACCCTGTGTGCCTTTACCGCCAGCACGGAGTTGCTGTTGGCGGTGATCTGTCTGGTATCTCGGGGAAATTGGTTCTGGATTGCTGGCAGCGCTGTGCTGTTCGGGCTGGCTGTTTGTTTCCTGCCCTGGGCGATTAAGGCAAAGCCACTGCGGAGGTGGGTGGGCAACAAGAACCGGGCGCTGATTGTTTTGACCGTGGATGGACTTCTTTTTCTGAATATGATGACGGCGATCATGCTCTATCGTCGGCATGGTTTCAGCTTCTGGCCAACGGTTGGCATCGTCGCGGGGGTTACACTCCTTGGACTCTATGTAAAGAAACACAGGAGCCAATGAAACAGGGAACGGCGCTTCACCCTCGGGTGGGGCGCTTCTTTTTGAAACACGGGGACGGTCTTTTTCGTTTCATGAAACAAAAAAGACCGTCCCTCTGTTTCATAATCCTACATAGCATATAGATCATCCCCTGTAATATAGCGTACTCCGGGCTCTCTCTCCACAAATCCTGACGCAGATATAAAACCCAGTTCTTTTACGCGCAGATTCTGAATTTCTCGAACCTGACCCTGCTCTCTGTGAATTTCATCCATCGTCAACGCGTGTTTTACATACTTCGCTTCGTACAGGGAATAGCTGTCACCCCAGCTAAGGGCGATATCAAACTCCCGGTTGTGCTTCTGTACAGGGTCATCATAGTAATATGTCCCGATGTTGTGAATCCCTGGCAGGTTGCCTTCCCTGGCTTGCAGCGAAAAGTATTCCCTGCAAAGCGCTTCGAAGCGATGAGATATAAAAGTGATCAGCGTAGGCTGGATAATGGAATCATAGAATGCTTCCGCGCCAATCATTCGCAATGCGCTGGTATTTCGATAGATATACGTGAAGTAAAACCGGAGAAGATTATCATTCAACTCATAGGATGCTTTCCGTGCCTCCTGCGGATAGTTAATGGGATTATTCTTCTGCACTAATTCCAATTCACTGAGAACCTTCAGCTGTTTTGCCAAATTGCCGTTCTTTTCCATCCCCAGCAGGGACTCGATTTCCTTGTAACGTTTTCTGCCGTTTCCCAGAACGCCAAAGATGCGCTCCGCATTGATCGGAATGCTGTAATCTGAGATCAGCAGCCGGGATGCATACAGGGACACCGGGTGTTCCTCGTTCAGCACGGTGTTAATCATGTTCTCTCGCAGCGATAGTTCGGGGTTCAGATGCTTGAGCACATAAGGCGTTCCGCCGAACACAGCATGAACCCCGATCTTATCATAAACCGACTGATCAGCATAAAATTTCGACGCCGTTCGATAATCCAGGTCATTCAGGCGGAGCACCAACTGAAAGCGGCCATATAGCGCGCTTTTCTCCTCCAGCATCTGTTTCATCATTCCTACATGAGATCCGCAAAGAATCAGTCTGAGCGTGTTCAGGCCCTGATCAATGATGCTCTGAAAAACAGAATCGACCGTTTCGGCTGGCGTCAATGCCTTTAGATAGGGATATTCATCAATGACAATGGTCATTTCCCGAGAAAGGGATTTCAAGTAGGCAAATAGCTCCCGAAAGCCAGGAAAGGATATCATGGCAGGGAGCACACCGGTGCGAACCAATTCAGCAGTCATACTCGTCAGGTTGTCCTCCATGCTGCCCTGGATGCACTCATAATAAATATAGGGCTGATCCCTCAGTGTTTCCAGAATGAGCGCAGTTTTTCCAACCTTCCGCTTTCCATAAATCATGATAGCGGTGTTCTTCGCCCGTAAAACATCTTGTAGCCGCTGCTTTTCTTTTTCGCGCCCAATGAACATTTTTTCATTCCCCGTTTTCTTTTTGCGTACTTTGCTGAATTCGATATCACTGAAATCATTTTCACTGAAATTAAATTCAGCTAATTATAATCACTCTGATACCGTATGTCAATACTGAAACGGAGGGACGGTCTTTTTCGCTTCATAAATACAACAGGAGTACAGTTTATCCCATTGACATGGGCAATTCGTCGGTGATAGTATTCAGGGCGAAAGGCAAGGGAGCCTGTTTGTTTCCCTTGCCTTTTTGTTTATTTTGGTTTATGGAAGGATGAAAAGGAGCGCGTTGGTTCCATCTGTCTCGTGGTTGGGCGGGAAAAAATGGCGCTGATTTCATCCTATGGGGGAGGTAGGACAGATGTGCTGTATCGCGGGCGGAATCGGAAAGGGTATTACGCGGGAAAAGATGCTTCGAGCCATGGAGAAAACTGTTTCCAGAGGTCCTGATATGGAGAGGCTGGAAGCCATCCCCGACGGATTTCTGGCTTTTCAGCGGCTGAGCATCATGGGATTGGACGAACGGGGCATGCAGCCCTTTCATTTAGGGCAAAGCCTGGTTGCCTGCAATGGCGAGGTCTATGATTTTCGCCCGCTGCGGGAGCGCCTGGCCAATCAATATGAATTTCGCAGCCAGAGCGATTGCGAGGTGCTGCTGCCGCTATATCAGGAATACGGGCTGGAAATGTTCCGCTGCCTGGACGCGGAATTTGCCCTGATCCTATGGGATGGGGAGCAGAATAAACTGATCGCGGCCAGGGATCCCATCGGCATTCGCCCCCTGTATTACGGGGAGATGCCTGAGGGCGGCATTCTTTTCGCCAGCGAGCCCAAGATGCTGGTAGGTCTCTGCCCTCAAATTCTCCCATTCCCGCCGGGCCACTATTGGGTGGACGGAGCGTTTGTGCCATATGCGGATCCCGCCCATGTGGACCAGTTCCGGATGATAACGGAAGCGGAAGCGGAACGGAATCTGCACGATCTGTTGGTGGATGGGGTTCGTAAGCGGCTGGATGCGGACGCACCGGTGGGATTCCTGCTCTCCGGTGGATTGGATTCCTCCCTGGTCTGCGCTATCGCGGCTCAGACGCTGAAAAAGCCGATTCGCACCTTCTCCATCGGTATGGATTTGGATGCTATCGACTTGAAATATGCCCGGCAGGTGGCGGAGTATATTGGCAGCGACCATACGGAGGTCATCATCTCTCAAAAAGACGTGATAGATGCGCTGGAGCCAGTCATCGCACTGCTGGGCACTTGGGATATCACGACGATTCGGGCTTCCATTGGGATGTATCTGGTGTGCAAATACATTCATGAGCATACGGATATTCGGGTGTTACTGACTGGAGAGATCAGCGACGAACTGTTCGGTTATAAGTATACCGATTTCGCGCCATCTCCCTCGGAGTTCCAGCGGGAAGCGGAAAAGCGGATACGGGAATTGCATATGTATGACGTGCTGCGGGCGGATCGCTGTATCTCTGTAAACAGCCTGGAAGCCCGGGTTCCCTTTGGGGATCTGGCCTTCGTTCGCTATGCCATGAGCATTGATCCTGCCTTAAAGATGAATCGGCATGACATGGGAAAATACCTGATTCGGCATGCTTTCGCGGAGGATCATCTGTTGCCGGAGGAAATTCTCTGGCGTCAAAAGGCTGCTTTCTCAGATGCGGTGGGCCATTCCATGGTCGATGATCTGAAAGCCCTGGCGGAGGAAACCTATACGGAGGAAGAACTCGAGATACGCAGACAAAAGTATGCGTATCGGCCGCCCTTCACTAAGGAGAGCCTCATGTATCGGGAAATCTTTGAAAAGCATTATCCCGGACAGGCGGAGATGATCAAGGACTATTGGATGCCAAACAAATCCTGGCCTGGGTGCGATGTGGATGATCCCTCCGCCCGGGTGCTAAAGAACTACGGAGACAGCGGGAAATGAAACACGGGGACGGTCTATTTCCCTGCGTGGGCATCGCGATCATTGGCGCTATCTTGTGGCATAAAAAACGCATAGCTGCTCCAGCCGGTCAATGATCAGATCCTCCTGGCCGGTGGGCAGGACGCAGGAATCCGCTGGTTGATAGAGGATGGCGATCACGCCCGCGTCCTTGCCGCAGCCGATATCAATGCTTCGGTCGCCGATGTAGGCGGTTTCTGCGGGATCCAGATGATATTTCTCCACCAGATAACGAACCCCTTCGCCGGAAGGCTTCGGGGCGAAGCCGTTCTCCCAGGTCACTACCTCCTGGAAGAATGGGCTGAGATGAAGTCGGTCCAGCAGGGCTGCGGTGGAAGCTCCCCGATGGGTATACACAAAATGCTTACCGCCCTGTTGCTGCAGTTGGTGCAGAACCATCTTCGCGCCGGGAATCAACTGAATCCGGTCATCCCTCTCATGGCTGATGCTGCGATACTGCGCATACAGCGCTTCGTAATCCTCCCCGGTGCGGGAGGAAAGCTGCCGTAAGTATCCGGAAACAGAACCAGTCTTCACCAGGCGAAGAATCTCCTGCGCGGCATCCTTCACGCCAGCGCTGGCTGCTACATCCACCAGGCTGGATACAATCACGTCATAAGAGTCGATCAAGGTTCCATCTAAATCCCAAATGTAATTCATGCTAAACATACTCCTCGCGTAGTCATGCTGGATGATTCCGCACCGCCTGTAACCATAGATGCGCGGCTATCATACCAGCATCGACCCATTCACGCAAGCGTTCGGATCAAACAAGCGCTTCCAGGAAAAGCTTGTCCAAATATCAAAAGCCGGGTTACCCTTGGGGGGTAACCCGGCTTGCTGTAAATCGTTATTTATTCCGCGAACAGGGGATACAGGGCCGTCGCCAGCTCTCCCCGGGTCAGCGGGCGGTCCGCCGCGTCCTCGGGCAGGGGGCTGTCCAGCTCCGCGCCTGCCAAGGCGGAAAAGGTGGCGATAAACTGCTGATACATGGCGCCGGTCAATTCGGTATCCGCTGCCCAATCTCCGGGCAGCAGCCCGAAGCCGGCCAGGGCAGGAACCGCCTCCTCCGGCGCGCCGGACGGGCCGCCGATGGCCAGATAGAAGGCCGCGGCCAGATCGCCCACCGTAGCATTCTCATCGACGCCAAAAGCATCTTCGCTGCGGGCGGACATGATGCCGTTTTCGTACACAAAGCGGATGGCTTCGTAGCTGTCGCTGCCTTCCACTACGTCCGTCAGCTCCACCTGGGAGGCATCCTTTGCGCCGAAGGGATTATAAATCGCGTCGAACAGGTCCGCGTTGGCGTTCACCGCCGCCGCGCTGCCGGCAGTGGAATAGTATCCGTTCTCCAGCAGCTTCTGATACAGCTCCGCGGAAGCCTGAATCGTCTCCGGGGTCACCGCTTTCAGCTGCCGCATCCATTCCAGCTTCTCTTCCTGGGCGATACCGGACAGCAGATTGTCCACAGCGGCCACCGCTCCGGTCAGCTCGCCCGTGCCTTTTGCCAGATCCGAATAGGCGTTCATGATATATCCATCCAGGGTTTCCTGATCCAGCTCCAGCGCGCTGACCAGCTCTGGCAGGGTGGCGTAGAAATCAAAGGTTTCCTTTACGTTGGGGTCCCGATAGGTGATCAGATACAGTCCCTGATCGCTGAGCAGGCCATGCCAGGGGGTATACACGCCGTACTGATCCCGCAGGACGGGGATGAGATAGGTATCCGTCACCAGGGTAGTCACCGCGTTCAGCCCTGCGTCAAATTCCTCCAGCCCCAGGGCGGCCAGGGAGCCAACGATGCCATTGAACTGCACGTTGGTATCTGCAATGATTGCCTCCCGCTTCGCAGGAACCGGCAGATCATAGGTTTCCGGCTCGAAGGCTTCATTGGGCAGGGCGGCCAGGAAGGCGTCCGCCAGCTGCCGGTTCAGGGCCATGGTTTCCGCGTCGCCAGCGAAGGCGGAAATGGCGCCGTGGCTGTTCTGCATCCGGGTCTGGATGGCAGTCAGACGCGCCATGACCTCCTCAGGAGCTTCCGTCATGGCCTGCTCCGTCGCCTCCAGGAAGGCGTAATACTCCAGCAGGTTGATGTAGGAATAATACCGATACCGGGGAACATCCGCTCCCAGGGAGCGATACAGGGATACGCTGTAGGGGCTGCCATTGATGGAGGCGCGGACGGAGGCCTTCTCCGCCTGAAGCTTCTCCAGTACCTTAGCCGCGTCTGTAAACTGGGTGTGGTACAGGATTTCATTCATCAGATCGTATCCTGTCGCCAGATCTTCTTCTGCGGCGATCCAGCTCAGGTACAGCCAGGGCTGCCAATCCTCGCCCTTGCCAGTCATGGTGATGCCGATGGACTTGTTATATAGATACCGGCTGATCAGCACATCCAGCTCTTCCTTAGTGTGGGCGTCTGTATCCAACTGGCCCAGCAGCCGGGTGAACAGGCGGAAGTAATGCAGATCCTCCTGGGGGATGCTCCGGGCGTCCAGATAGAGCATGGGCTCGCCGATACCATCCACCCCCGCCAGGGCGTCGATGCGGCGGATGCTGTCCGCTCCGGTTTCATCGGAAACATCGTACAGCTGAATTTCCTCCGGCAGGCTTTCCACTGTCACAGCCTGCAGCTGCGCCACCAGGGCGGAGGCGTCGTCGTTGGCCTGCTCCGCGTTGCTGGCCTCCACGATGGCTGCCAGCTCCTCCTCGCTCAGGGAAGCCTTGACCGCCACCAGCTGCTCCGCCAGGGCCGCGTCGTGGCGCTCCTTGCCGCCTACGTCGGGGGAGGTAATGGACAGGGTCCGCAGATCATTCTCCAGCAGCCAGGTCCGAATGGCGGCCTGATAGCTGCCATCCTGATTCCATGCGTCCAGGTTGTCCAGCGCGGCGACGGAATCCAGATAAGCGAAGGGATCTCCCGTGGTAGCGTAGTTGTAGGACAGGGAAGCGATGATGGAGTTAATTGCATCCCCGCTTTCGCCCACCAGCTTGGTGGAAAGATTCAGGGAAGCTACGGCGCTGTCCATCATCTCCTGGGCAAAGCCGGTTTCCGCGATCTCCGCCAGCGCGGAATCCACAATTTCCTGGAAAACGGCTGCGTCCTCCGGGTTCAGGTTAGCCGCGTAGAAGACGATGGCGTCGTCCGGCGCGGCCACCTCCCGGCCGATGCTGAAGCTGCCGGCGGGCAGCGCCCGATCCAGGGCCTGCATCAGGGGGGAGGAGGACTCGGAAAGCAGCTGGCCCAGCTGATCTACCACCAGCTCCTGGACCGGATCCTCCCGCAGGCCGGGGCACACGAAATAATAGATGATGACACTCTGATTGGCAGGATCGGACCCTTCCGCCACCGGGTACAGGAAGGAATAAGTTCCTCCCTCGGCGATCCGGGCGTATTCTGTTTCCTCAAAATGGAAATCCGCTTTTTCATAGGGCGCGAAGGCTTCATCCAGCAGCGCCAGGAAGGCGGTGTAATCCTCAAAGCCGCCGTAGAGATAGGCCATGGCGTTGGAGGGATGATAGAACAGGTCATGATAGGCCTTCAGATCCTCCCAGGTCATGTCCGGAATCGCGTCCGGATCGCCTCCGAACTCGTATCCGATGGAGGCGCCGGGGAAGGTAACCCGGTTCGCCTGCAGCATGGCATAGCGGGCCAGGGTAAAGGCGCCCTGCATCTCGCTGTAGACCGTACCCTCCAGGGTCAGATCAGCCTCCAGGCTGGGCAGGCGATACCGCCAGGCCTCTGTGCGATAGATGCTCTCGTCCGTCAGAATGCTGGGATGCAGACAGCTGTCCGTGTAATAATCCGCGTATTTCAGCAGCTGCGCCTCAGACAGGGATGCGATGGGATAGCTGGTCATGGCGTCCGTGGTGTAGGCGTTCATGTAGGTGTTGTAGGTTTGATACGCCAAATTCATGAACAGGGACGCGGAGGGATACTTTTCGGACCCGGACAGCGTCGCGTGCTCAAACACATGGGGCAGGCCCGTGTTATCGATGGGCCGAGTGAGGAACGTCAATTGGAAAGCCCGATTGGTGTCCTCGTTGGCGATGTAGGTCAGCTTCGCCCCGGTCCGCTGATGCTCGAACAGCGCCACCTGGGCGTCGATCAGGGGAAAATCCCGAATCTCCTTTAGCTCAAAGCCATGGACGACTTTGCCGACATCCGGCAGGGGTACAGAAGCCTTTTTCGGCTCCTCCGCCAGCGCGGCCAGGGAGCCGCTCAGCAAGCACAGCGCCATGAGCAGTGCTACCCCCGCTCGAAACCATTTTGCTCTTGCAACCATGAAAACCTTTCCTCCTTTTTCCGGGGCTTCGTCCCCGGAATGCTCTTGGAATGAACCAAAGAAAATATATCATTCTGGAGGGCGCTTTTCAATGGATGAATTTGGGAAATTAGAGGTGGCTATTTTGCCAGGACCCCAACGATCCTATAGGATGTTCTCACTCAGAAAACGCTGATAAAAGCTCCCCCGCGGAGCGGGGGAGCGAGAAAGTGGTTCATTCAGAAGGGCAATTCCAGGGCCGCGCATCCACCTTCACAGGCTTTCCAGGTTGAGCAACAGCCTCGGAAAGCTTGATCCAGAAATACGCGTCCTCTAAGGCTTGCGCCAGGGGATAGGGAGAGGGGCCGCCGGCGAGGTAATCTTTCATATCCAACAAGAGAGAGGCGATGGCGAATTCATCCTGAACGGTATCCGGGGCGAGCTCAAAGAGCCAGTTCCGCCGCTTGTCCCGCAGGGCTTGGGTGTCCAAGGTCCGATACCTTTCCTCAATCCAGGGCAGAAGGAAAAGCCGCTGAGGTTCATTCCTTTCATCCAGCCAGGAAAGGAAGGTGTCGCTCCATTCGCCCCGGGTGCCCCGCAGGGTTAGATGGCGGGAGCGGAGATAAGTCCGATACTGAATAGGGCTGAAATCGTAAACCGCTTCCTTACCGGATTGGAAGGAGATGTGGGCCAGCGTGCGGGTGATTTCCGTGGACTGGCCGGTATAAATGGCCCCATATCTGGAATCCGTTTCCACCACTTTGTCCTGCCAGGCGGTTCCCTGAAGGGTATAGGGCTCGCCAGGTTCAATCCCCAACCCCAGCCAGATCAGGCTGGCGGCATGATAGTCATGCAGCAGGGACAGATACATGGAAGAGGGCTGCCCGATCTTTCCCTCACGGACGGCCTTCAGCCCGGCAGCCAGCAAGGGCTGACGGTGATACTGCTTGCAGCAGACGATCTTCGCCCCTTGCTGGCTCAGCTGCCAGAGGCGGCAAAGCTCCTCCGGGGTGCATCCCACCGGTGTTTCCGTTACTACGGGATATCCCCGCTCCATCCATCGCTCCGATTCCTCGGCGATATGTCCCCGGTCGATGGCGATGACGACGAAATCAGGCTGGAACGCCAGGCAATCCGCCAGGGAAACGGTAGCTTCCACGCCGGTGTGCAGGCGCATCAGGTTCGCTTTTTCCTCGGATCGGCATAAGAACAGGGCGCGAAATAATTCCGGATAGGTATGGACAATCCGGCCAAAATACTCCGCCCGGTATCCGGAACCGACGATGATGTATGATAGCATTGGATGATTCTCCTTTGACGTTCATGGAAGCGAGCGGTTAGATTTGGGTTTTCCGCTTCCGGATCGAGCTGATTCTACAGGGCGGAGCGGATCCTGTCAATTAATCCGGCAAAAAATCGGAAGAAAGCTGACTTCGAGGCCAGCTTCATTCAAAAAAGATGGTGGCCAATAGGCTGTTTTTGCGGTATACTGGGCATAGGAGATATTCTTTTGAGACGGAGGAAACGGATATGTACATTCTGGATGATGGAATTCGCCTGAACGCGAAGCTGGAAAAGCCGGAGGGCGTGCAGGAGAAATGCCCTCTGGTGATCGTGATTCACGGGTTCACCGGGCACATGGAGGAGGAACATATCACGGCGGTTGCAAGGACCTTCCGGGAGAGGGGCTTCGCAACCCTGCGCGTGGATATGTACGGCCATGGGCACAGCGAGGGAACCTTCGAGAACCACACGCTGTACAAATGGCTGACAAACGCTCTGACCGTCATCGATTACGCCCGAGGGCTGGACTTTGTGACGGATCTGTATCTTTGCGGCCATTCCCAGGGCGGGCTGACCGTGATGATGGCCGCCGCCATGAAGCAGGACGTGATTCGTGGGCTCATCCCCCTATCCCCGGCCTGGATGATTCCGGAGGGCGCGAGACAGGGCACCCTGCTGGGGCAGGACTTTGATCCGGACCATATTCCGGATATCATCCCCGCCTGGGGGGATCGGGGGCTGAACGGAAATTATGTCCGGGTGGCCCAGACCATTCATGTGGAGGAAGCCATCGACCGCTACCAGGGGCCGGTGCTGATCGTTCATGGCGACGAGGATGGTGCCGTGCCGGTGGAATACGCCATTCGTGCGGCGGAACGGTACAAGAATGCCACGCTGAAGATTATCCCTGGGGATGGGCACTGCTATGAGAAGCATCTGGATCAGGTGCTGGAAGCGATTAAGGAATGGCTATGAAACGAAAAAGACCGTCCCCGTGTTTCACAAAGAGGGAGGAAAGGAACCAATGAAATTACAGGAAGCAAAGGAGAAACTGATCGAACTACAACAGAAGATGGCGGCGTACAACCATGCTACCAGCCTGATTTATTACGACGGGGCTACGACGGCGCCCAAGGGCGTGGCGGACAATCGGGCCCAATCCCTGGCGATTCTGAGCCAGGAAAGCTATCTGCTGGCCACCAGCGAGGCCACCGTAGGGCTGCTGGAGCTCCTGGATGGAAACCAGGCGGAGCTGACCCAGCACGAAAAGCGCCAGGTGCAGCTGTTGCTGAAGGATATCCGCATGATGCAGAAGATTCCCCTGGAGGAATATGTGGCCTTCCAGCGGGTCATGGTGGAGGCGGACGACACCTGGCACACCGCCAAGGAGAAGAATGACTGGAAATCCTTCGAACCCATCTTGACAAAGGTTTTTGACTATCACAAAAAGATCGCTGCCTGGTGCGCGCCGGAGAAGGCGGCCTATGATTACTGGCTGGACCACTACGAGGAAGGCATCTCCATGGCCAGCTGCGACGCGTTCTTCACCACCCTGCGGGAGCACATCGTCCCCCTGCTGAAGCGCGTGCAGGCGAAGCCGCAGCTGGATAACGCCATCCTCCACGGGCATTTCCCGGCGGCGGATCAGGAGAAATTCTCCTTCGAACTGATGAAGGTCATGGGCCTGAGCCTGGATCGGGTGGGGTTGGCCACCACGGAGCATCCCTTCACCATCAATCTGGGCTCTCACCTGGACGAGCGAATCACCACCCATTATTATGAGGATGATTTTTCCAACTCCATGTACAGCGTGATTCACGAGGGCGGGCACGCCCTGTACGACACGGGCAGCGCAGCGGAGCTGGCCTATACCGTGCTGGACTGCGGCGTGTCCATGGGCATTCATGAAAGCCAAAGCCGCTTCTTTGAAAACATCATTGGCCGCAGCCGTGCCTTCTGCGAATATATTTTCCCCGTGGTGCAAAAGTATTTCCCCCAGGTTCAGGGCACGGCGGAGGACCTATACCGGGCGGTGAACCGGGCGGAGCCGGGGCTGATTCGTATCGAGGCGGATGAGCTGACCTATGCCCTGCATATCATGGTTCGGTACGAGCTGGAGAAGCGCCTTTTTGCCAACGAGCTGGAGGTGAAGGACCTGCCGGCGGAATGGAACCGGCTATACAAGGAATACCTGGGGGTGGAGGTGCCGGACGATACCCATGGCGTGCTGCAGGATGGACACTGGGCCGGCGGGAACATCGGATACTTCCCCTCCTATGCTCTGGGCAGCGCCTATGGCGCCCAGTACCTGCGGAAAATGAAGGAAACCGTGGATGTGGATGCCTGCGTCCGGGCCGGGAATTTCGCCCCCATTGATGAGTGGCTGCGGGAACGCATCTGGCAGTACGGCAGCCTATTGACCCCGGCGGAGGTGTTCCGCAGGGCCACGGGGGAGGAATTTGATCCCACGGTTTTTACTACATACCTGGAAGAGAAGTTTACGGAGCTATACGGACTGTGAAAAAAAGAAGGGGTGGTTTTTCGTGAAATGAAAAACCGCCCCTGTTTCATTCGCTGAGGAAGCCGATATATTCGTTAAAGACATTGAAGAGCATATCTCCGGAGGCGACGGGCAGGGAATAATCCGTGTTCGGCACGGGCACGAATTCAAACAGATCGGCAGCGCCCGTCAGCACCAGGGCGGGAATCACATCCACCGTTGGCCCCAGGAGAATCTCCAGATAGGGCACATATTTGGCTGCTTGGAAAACCTCTTCCGGGTCGATGGCGTTTTTCATTTTAAACTCCAGACAGAAGGCCCGGTCCCCAGTCAACACCAGCACATCCGCGTACACCCGGATATATCGGGCGCGATTGAAGCGAAGCTCGAAGACGAGCTCCCAGTTCTCCAGGGGCAGCTCCGCCATGGACCGCAAATCCTCGAAAAGCCGAAGCATGGTTTGCCGGCAATCCCGGAAGGAGTGGATCAATCCCCGGGTATCATTCAGGTTTCGGCCGATCCGCTGGCAGCCCTCCTCCAGGCTGGCCAGCCATTCCTCCTCCGACTGGGCCCAAAATTCGGACGCATAGCCGTACCATCCGGAGCATTCATAGAGCCCCTCGTGGGGGGATTGTTGGCGGATGAGGGCATGCCATCGATAATCCAGATCCTGATAGCACAGCTCCCGCATCAGCGCGGAGCGAACCAGCAGCCGGCTGATATCGGCTTTATCCATTCTCAGCAAACCGGCGATCTCCCGGGCTTTTAATCCATTCCCACGGGCGATGAGGGCATATATCCGCTGCTCTGTGGCGGAAAATCTGTTGTGAGGATCGGTCATGGTAGGCATTGTTTCTTTTTCCATGAAAAATATGTCAGAGGAGGAAGCGTTGATTGAATAAAACCAGCATGAACATATATTTTTCGCTCCCCCGCTCGGCGGGGGAGCGAAAATCATTGTTTCTTTAAATGGTTCTTTCCTTGCCCAGGAAGGTAATGGCCAGGGTACCCGGGCCGCAATGGGCGCCGATGACGGGGCCTACGTTGTCGATGCGGATCTTCAGCTCCGGAATCTTCTTCAGGGCCAGCTCCCGCAGCTCCTTGGCCTCCTCCGGGGCGTCGGCGTGCAGGATGATGGCGAAGCTCTCCTTCGGGTCAGGGGCGTATTCCACCAGGCGATCCACGAGGGTGTTCAGGGCTTTTTTCCGGCCCCGAACCTTATCCACGTTTTGCAGGGTACCATCCCGGGCTTCCGTGATGATGGGCTTGATATCCAGCATGGTGCCGAAGGCCGCGGCGGTGGGGGAGATGCGGCCGCCCCGCTTGAGGTATTTCAAATCATCCACCATGAACCAGGCCTGGGCGCGCATTTTGTTCTCTTCCAGCCATTGGGCCACCTCCTCGATGGGGGCGCCGCTTCGATACAGCTCGTGGGCCTTCAGGGCCAGCAGGGTCACGGGGGTGGAAATGGACAAGGTATCCACAATGATCAGCTTCCGATCCGGATACATCTCCAGCAGCCGCTTCTGCGCTGCCCGGGCCGCCTGAATGGTGGAGCTCAGCTTGCTGGAAAAGGCGACGAAAAGCAAATCCTTTTCCTTCAGGATGGGCTCGAAATACTCCATATAGGTTTCTTCGTTCAGGGCGGAGGTCACTGGCACAGCTCCCTGTCGCATCCGATCATAATAGCTTTTATGGTCAATGGTTTGACCTAAATCATCGAAATATTCCTTGCCGTCCAGGGCGTAGGGCATATAGACCACGGGAATATCGTATTTCACCTTCAAATCATAGGGCAGGTCGCTATCGCTGTCCATCATAAAAACGTAATCCATCCTCATCCTCCCATGATGATTGCGTCAATCCTCATTCCCCGCGGGGAATGGATTGATTATACCCTGCCGAGGCTAAAAAAGCAAGCGGTGCGTGGAATCCCGAGGGGAGGGATACATTTTTCCATATGCTTCGGGGAAAAACTCATTGTCAGCGGGCGGTTAATTTGATATGATTGGACGGAAATCCAGAAACACAGGAGGCAAGGATCCATGAGCATTCGATTCAATTCGGAGACCCGGGTTTTCTCCCTGACGACGGCAAATACACTTTATCAGATGCAGATCGGCCAGGCCGGCGTGCTGCTGCATCTTTTCTATGGCCCGCAGGCAACGGGGGAGATGGATTACCTGGTTCGCCTGCAGGATCGGGGCTTTTCCGGCAATATCTATGAATTGGCTTCCCAGCGGGGCTATTCCCTGGATACCCTGCCCCAGGAATACAGCGGCAGCGGCGTGGGGGATTATCGGGCCCCGGCGGTGCAGGTCCGGGCGGAAAACGGCAGCCGCAGCGTGGATTTGCGGTATGCGGGCCATGAGATCACTCCGGGCCGGGAGAGGCCGCAGGGGTTGCCCTATGTGCGCCCCGCAGAGGATACGGAGACCTTGACCATAACCTTGACTGACCCGGTCCTGGGGCTGCGGGTGCAGCTAAAATATCATGTTTTCCCCGCCCAGGATGTCATCGTCCGCTCTGCCCGGCTGATCAATGATTCGAACCGGCCCCTGCGGCTCGAAAAGGCGGCCACGGTGTGCCTGGATTTCCTCTACGGCGATCTGGATGTGATCCATTTCCATGGCCGGCATAATATGGAGCGCTTGCCGGAGCGGCAGCGGGTTTCCCATGGGGGCTTGCAGGTGGGCTCCCGCCGGGGTATGAGCAGCCATCACCATAATCCCTTCGTCATCCTCTGCGCCCCCCATGCCACGGAGCGCCAGGGGGAATGTTATGGATCCATGCTGGTGTATTCCGGCAATCACCTGGAGGAGGTGGAGAAGGATCAAGGGGGAACCATCCGGCTGGTCTCCGGCATTCATCCGGAGGAATTCAGCTGGCTGCTGGCGCCGGGGGAGGACTTCCAGACCCCGGAGGCCATCCTGTCCTTTAGCGCCCAGGGGCTGAACGGCCTGAGCCGGAATTATCATCGGATTTTGCGGGAGCAGGTGATCGATAAGAAATATCCCCAGGGGCCCCGCCCGGTGCTGATCAACAGCTGGGAAGCGGCGTACTTTGACTTCGACGCGGAAAAGATTCTGGGCTTTGCCCGGGCCGCCCGGCAGATGGGCATGGAAATGCTGGTGCTGGACGATGGCTGGTTCGGAAAACGGAATAACGACACCACCAGCCTGGGAGACTGGGTGGTGAACGAGCAGAAGCTGGGATGCAGCATGGGGGCCCTGTCCGAGGGGGTCCATGCCCTGGGGATGAAGTTCGGCCTGTGGTTCGAGCCGGAGATGATCAGCGAGGATTCGGACCTGTATCGGGCACACCCGGATTGGGCCCTGCAGGATCCGGGCCGGAAGCCGAACGTAAGCCGGAATCAGCTGGTGTTGGACATGACCCGGGAGGACGTGGGCGAATACATCTTCCAGGCCATGTGTGCCGTGCTGGACAGCGCGCAAATCGAATACGTGAAATGGGATTTCAATCGCTCCATCGCCAACAGCTATTCCCACGCCCTGCCGGCGGACCGGCAAGGGGAGCTGGCCCATCGCTTTATTCTGGGGACCTATCGGCTGCTGAGCAGGCTGCTGGAAAGATATCCGGACCTGATGATCGAAGGCTGCTCCGGCGGCGGCGGCCGATTCGATGCGGGCATGCTGTTCTATTGCCCCCAGATCTGGTGCTCCGACGACACGGATGCCATCGAGCGGCTGGAGATTCAGCGGGGAACCTCCTATGGCTATCCCGTCAGCGCCATGGGGGCTCATGTGTCCGCCTGCCCGAATCACCAATCCGGCCGCAGCGTGCCCCTTTCCACCCGGGGCATCGTAGCCCAGTCCGGTACCTTCGGATATGAGCTGAACCCGGAAAAGCTGACGGAGGAGGAACGGGAGGAGGTTCGCCGGCAGATTCAGGATTATCATCGCTACGCAGAGCTGATTGCCCAGGGGGATTATTTCCGGCTGACGGAGCTGGACGGAAACCCGGACTGGGAGGCCTGGATGTTCGTCTCCCCGGACCGGAAGGAAGCCCTGGTGAACCTGGTGATTCGGCATATCCGCACCAATGGCACCTTCCCCTTTGTGCGCCTCCAGGGGCTGGATCCGGACAGGGAATACCAGCTGGAGGGCACGGACTTTTCCGCCACCGGCGCCGCGCTGATGGCCGGGGGATTTGCCTTCCCCATGCCCCGGTGGGATTACGAAGGGAAGCAATTGCACTGGATCGCGAAATAAGCTGCGGGGAGACATCAAAAAATGGGCAAGATTTTTTATCGCCTGGCGGTGCCGCTGGTCAGGCTGTTTATTCCCCGGCTGCGGGTGGAATGGGACGTCCCCTTCGATGGCGAGCCCTGCGTGTTCGTGGCCAATCATGAGCGGGCCATTGGCCCCCTGGAGATGGCAGCTTGCTTCCCCCTGCGGAAGGAGAGCCACATCTGGATTTATGCCGCGCCCCTGGATCGGAAAACGACGCCGGATTATGTGCGCGCAGATCATTGGTGGAACGAGGAAGGGAAGTTGGCCCCCCTGTGGAATCGGATTATCCCCCCAGTGGTGGCCCTGATCCTTCCGCCGATTTTGCGCTCCGTGCCCCATGTGCCGGTCTACCATGACGGCCGGGCTGCCACCACCGTGAAGGAGAGCCTGCGCCTGCTGCAGGCGGGGAGGAATATCGTGATCTTTCCGGAGATCCCCACGGGCTTTGGCCAGCACGATATGGAAAAGATCAATGAGGGCTGGCTGATGATGCTGCCCATGTACGAAAAGCGGACGGGGAAGCCCCTGAAGGTCTGGCCGGTTCGGCTGGATCTGGAGGCAAAGAAAATGCGGATCCACGCGCCCTTTGTGATGGACGGGGAGAGCCCCCTGCGGGAGCAGACGGAGGAGCTGTCCAGGAAGGTGCTGCAAGGAATTTTTGACCCCGTATAAAAAAGGCATCCTCGCAAAGCGAGGATGCCTTTTTTTACTCCAGCTCGAAGGCGCCGGTATACAGCTGATAATATTGCCCCTTCTGGGCGATCAGCTGATCGTGGCTGCCCCGTTCGATGATGCGGCCATGGTCCAGCACCATGATGACATCGCTGTTCTGCACGGTGGAGAGCCGATGGGCGATGACGAACACCGTCCGCCCCTGCATCAGCTGATCCATGCCCCGCTGCACCAGGGCTTCCGTCCGGGTGTCGATGGAGGAAGTGGCTTCGTCCATGATCATTACCGGGGGATCTGCCACCGCTGCCCGGGCGATGGAGATCAGCTGCCGCTGGCCCTGGCTCAGGCCGCCGCCGTCGCCGGAGAGCACTGTCTGGTAGCCATCGGGCAGCCGGGTAATGAAATCATGGGCGTTGGCCAGCTTGGCCGCGGCGATGCATTCCTCGTCCGTGGCGTCCAGCTTGCCATAGCGGATATTTTCCATCACGGTGCCGGTAAACAGGTTCACATCCTGCAGGATGACTCCCAGGGAGTGGCGCAGATCCGGCTTGCGAATCTTGTTGATGTTGATGCCATCGTAGCGAATCTTGCCGTCCGCGATGTCGTAAAAGCGGTTGATCAGGTTGGTAATGGTGGTCTTGCCGGCGCCGGTAGCCCCCACGAAGGCCACCTTCTGGCCCGGCCGGGCATACAGAGTGATATCATGCAGCACGGTCTTCTCCGGCACGTAGCCAAAGTCCACATGCTCCAGCACCACGTCCCCCTCCAGCCGGGTGTAGGAAACGGTGCCCTCAGCGGTGTGAGGATGCTTCCAGGCCCAGAGGCCAGTCCGCTCCTGGGATTCCACCAGCTGGCCGTTCTCCTCCCGCGCCCGGACCAGGGTCACATAGCCCTCGTCCTGCTCCGGCTCCTGGTCCAGCAGGCCAAAGATGCGCTCCGCGCCCGCCAGGGCCATGGCGATGAAGTTGATCTGCTGAACTACCTGGTTGATGGGCTGCATAAAGTTCCGGCTCAGGGTCAGGAAGGAGGCGATGGCGCCCAGGGTCAGGGCCCCTGTGCCGCCGAGGCTCAGGTTAGTCACCCCGCCGATGGCCAGGGAGCCGCCTACGATGGCCAGCACCACATACAGCAGGTGGCCCATGTTGTTGTTCACCGGGCCCAGAATGTTGGACAGCTTGTTGGCCTCCGTCATATTTTCGCACAGCTCATCGTTCCGCTGGTCGAATTCCTGCTTGGCTTCCGGCTCATGGTTAAAGACCTTGACCACCTTCTGGCCGTTGATCATCTCTTCGATGTATCCATTCAGGCTGGCCAGGGAGGTCTGCTGTTTGATGAAGAAGCTGGCGCTGCGCCCGCCCAGCCGGGCGGTGGCCATCATCATGACCGCTGTGCCCGCCACCACCACCAGCGTCAGCCAGACGCTGCAGCTGAGCATGGAGATGAACACCACGATCAGGGTAATGGCGGAGGAGATGGTCTGGGGCAGCACCTGGCTCACCATCTGGCGCAGGGTGTCCGTGTCGTTGGTGTAATGGCTCATGACCTCCCCATGGGTATGGGTGTCAAAATACCGGATGGGCAGGGTCTGCATATGGGCGAACATCTGGTCCCGCACGGTGCGCAGCACGCTCTGGGAAACCACCGCCATGATGCGGGCCTGAACGTACACCGCCAGGATGGCCAGCACATACAGGGCCGCCATCTGCAGAATGGCCCCCAGCAGCCCGCCGAAATCCGGGCTCGCCGTAGCCAGCAGGGGCGTAATATAATCGTCGATGATCCGCCCCAGGAAGGTGGCAGCGGAGGCGGTGGCAATGGCGTTGATGACAATGCACACCAGCACGACGATCAGCCTGGGCCAGTAGGGCGTCACATATTTCAGCAGCCGGGTCACCGTTTCCTTATGGATGGGCTGCCGGGCCCCCATGGCCCGGGGACCGCCGGGGCCACCACCGGTGGACATGGGCTGAGGGGCGGGCTTTCTCTGGGGATTCTTCTTCGCTTCGCTCATTCCTCCGCACCCCCTTTCGTCTGGGAATCATGCACTTCCCGATAGATTTCGCACCGGGCCAGCAGCTCCTCATGGCTGCCTACATCCACGATGGCGCCGTTATCCAGCACGACGATCATATCCGCGTCCATGACGGAGGAAACCCGCTGGGCGATGATGATCTTCGTAGTTTCGGGGATGAAGCTGCGGAAGCCGGCGCGGATCAGGGCGTCCGTCCGGGTATCCACGGCGCTGGTGCTGTCGTCCAGAATCAGGATCTTCGGCTTCTTCAGCAGGGCCCGGGCGATGCACAGCCGCTGCTTCTGTCCGCCGGAAACATTGGTGCCCCCTTGCTCGATCCAGGTGTCGTATTTCTCCGGCATTTCCTGGATGAAGGGATCCGCCTGGGCCAGGCGGCAGGCTTCCTGAATCTCCTCGTCCGTGGCCTCTTCGTTGCCCCAGCGCAGGTTGTCCTTGATGGTGCCGGAGAACAGCTCGTTCTTCTGCAACACCATGGCTACGCTGTCCCGCAGGGCGGTCAGGTCGTACTCCCGGACATCCGCGCCGCCCACCTTCACCGTGCCGGTGGTGGCGTCGTACAGCCGGGGAATTAGCTGCACCAGGGTGGATTTGCCCGCGCCGGTGCCCCCCAGCACGCCCACCACGGCCCCGGAGGGAATGTGCAGGTCGATATCGCTGAGGGTGTCCCGCTCGCTGCGGCGGGCGTAGCTGAAATGCACATGGTCAAAATCGATGGAGCCGTCCTGAATCTCCGTCTTCGCGCCCTCGGGGCTGGTGATGTCGCTTTTCTCGTTCAGCACCTCCACGATGCGCTGGGCGGAGGCCCGGCTCATGGTGATCATCAGGAACACCATGGACACCATCATCAGGCTGGAGAGGATCTGAATCACATAGGTAATCAGGCTCATGAGCTGGCCGGTGGTCATGCCCAGATCCGGATTATTCCCGGAGGCGACGATGGCCCGGGCCCCCAGCCAGGAGATGATCAGCGTGCAGGTATAGATACATACCATCATCAGAGGGTTCATGAAGGCCAGCAGCTTCTCCGCCTTGGTGAAGTCATCATAGATGGAGGTGGAAATGCTGTTGAATTTTTCCACCTCGTAATCCTCCCGCACGAAATTCTTCACCACCCGAACCCCGTGGAGGTTTTCCTGCACCACGTTGTTCAGCTTGTCATAGGTCTTGAACACCCGGCGGAAGATGGGGTGGGCATGGGTCATGAGGTAGTAGATGCCGCAGGCCAGCACCGGCAGGGTGACCAGGAAGACCATGCTGATGCGGGCGTTGATGGTCAGGGCCATGATCATGGAAAAGATCAGAGTCATGGGGGCCCGAACCGCCATCCGCAGAATCGTCTGGAAGGCGTTCTGCACGTTGGTCACGTCGGTGGTCAGCCGGGTGATGATGGAAGAGGTGCTGAACTTATCGATATTGGAGAAGGAATAATCCTGAATATCGTAGTACATGTCGTGCCTCAGGTTCCGGGCGAACCCGGCGGAGGATATGGCCGCCATGCGCCCGCTCATGACCCCGGAGAAGAGGGAGATCATGGCCGTGACCAGCAGAATGCCGCCATAGAGCCAGATCTGCCCCATGTCCCCCCGCTCGATGCCCCGATCGATCAGGTAGCTCATGACCAGGGGAATCACCGTTTCCATGGACACCTCGCCCACCATGAACAGGGGCGTGGCGATGGCCTGCTTTTTATATTCCCGGACGTGGGAAACCAGTTCTTTGATCATCCGTGTGCCTTGTCCTTTCCTATGTTCTGTTGCGATGAGCGCACCTGTGCTTCCGTCGAAAACGCAAAATACGCATCCTATTGAAGATAGAGTGATTTTATGACTTTGTCAAGAAAAATCACAAAACGTTCACAATTAGTACGGAGGGAAAGCTACTCTGAAAAAAAACAGGTCACTTTCCTCCATCAAAAATGGTGGTGTACATTTTTTGTCTTTTGGTTGACAAGGGGGGCGGAATGGGGTAGAATACCCGCAAAGCTGTGACGGAGAGGATGTTCGGCGTCCCCGCTTCAGAGACGCGGCGGTGGGTGCGAGCCGCGGGAAGGGGCCGAAGGTCAGTCGCTCCAGAGCTGGAAGGAAGAAAGGGGCTCGTTCCCCGAGTAGAGCCTTCCCGATGGCTGCCGCGTAAGGGCATAGGGCTTACCGGTTTTCCGGCAGGAGCCTGAAGGGGCGGTTTTCTCGAAAGAGGCCGCAATTTGAGTGGTACCGCGGGTGTTGTTTTTGTACATGCTCGTCTCAAAGCAAAGGCTTTGGGGCGTTTTTTGTTATAGCAAGGAGGGGATTGACATGGAACAGACGACGGGGCTGAATTTCAAGATTCAGGAAATGGCCCACCGGATTCGGGAGCTGCGGGAGATTGAGAACTATACCATCGCGGAGATGGCCATGAAGACCGGCGTTTCCGAGCAGGAGTACATCGATTGCGAGCTGGGGCGGAATGATTTGAACTTCGCCTTCCTGTATCGCTGCGCCCTGGCCTTCGGGGTGGACGTGACGGAGATTATCGAGGGCGCTCGGCCGAATCTGAACTCCTTCACCGTCACCCGGCGGGGAGAGGGCCAGCGGATTGAGGAAGCTCATGACATGGTGTATTACAACCTGGCCGCCTCCTTCCGGAACCGGATCGCCGAGCCCCTGTATGTCCACGCGGAATACAGCGCCGAGGCGGAGCACGCGGACATCAAGCTGACCACCCACGAGGGCCAGGAGTGTGACATCGTCATCGAGGGGCAGCTGAAAGTGCAGGTGGGGGAGCACAGCTCCGTGCTGAACCCCGGGGATTCCATCTATTACGACAGCGGCACGCCCCACGGCATGATCGCCGTAGGCGGGCAGGACTGCCTGTTCTATGCCATCGTGCTGAATCCCACCGGGGCCCCCATTCCGGAATTGACGCCGGAGAAGATCACCTCCGGGCCGGCCCTGCAGGAATTCCCGGAGGAGAACGGCCGCATCCGGGTGTGGCATCGCTTCGCCGACGTGGTGAAGGACGAGAACGGCACCCCCACCCAGATTACCTTTAAGAATACGGAGAAATTCAATTTCGCCTTCGACGTTATGGACGCTATCGCCGCGGAGGTGCCCAACAAGCTGGCCATGCTGCATGTCAGCCGGGACAAGGAGGAGCGCCGCTTCACCTTCAAGGATCTGCAGCGGGCCTCCAACCGCTGCGCCAATTATTTCCGGGCCCTGGGCATCCAGAAGGGGGACCGGGTGATGCTGGTGCTGAAGCGGCACTACCAGTTCTGGTTCTCGGTGCTGGCCCTGGAAAAGATCGGCGCCATCGCCATTCCCGCCACGGCCCAGCTGCAGGAGCATGACTTTGAGTATCGGTACAATGCCGCCGGGGTGAAGGCCATCATCTGCACCGCGGACGGGGATACCGCCCATCAGGCGGAGCTGGCGGCGAAGAACGCCCCCAGTCTGGAGCTGAAGCTCATCGTCAACGGCACCCGGGAGGGCTGGCGGCCCTTCGACGAGGAGTATCTGATGTACTCCACCCATTACAACCGCCCCGAGGACGCGGCCTGCGGTGAGGATCTGATGCTGATGTATTTCACCAGCGGCACCACGGGCTATCCGAAGATCGCGGCTCATTGTTATACCCATCCCCTGGGGCATCTGCACACGGCCAAGTATTGGCACTGCGTGAATCCCAACGGCCTGCACCTGACCATCTCCGACACGGGCTGGGCCAAGGCGGGCTGGGGCAAGATCTACGGCCAGTGGCTGTGCGAGGCTGCCATCTTCGTGTACGATTTCGACCGGTTTGATGCGGCGGACATCCTGCCCATGATGGCGAAATATCATATTACTACCTTCTGCGCGCCGCCTACCATGTATCGCATGATGATCAAGCAGGATTTGAGCAAATACGATCTCAGCTCTATTACCCATGCCTCCAGCGCAGGCGAGGCCCTGAACCCGGAGGTGTATCGGCAGATCGAGAAGCAGACGGGCCTGCAGGTGATGGAAGGCTTCGGCCAGACGGAGAGCACCATGATTATCGGCAACCTGGCAGGGGCGGACCATAAGATGGGCTCCATGGGCAAGGTGGCACCGATCTATAAGGTGGAGCTGCTGGACAGCGAGGGCAAGCCGGTGCCCATGGGTACGCCTGGGGAAATCTGTATCGATATTTCCCAGGGGATTCCGGTGGGCCTGTTCCGGGAATATTATCTGGACGAGGAGAAGACCCGGGAGGTCATGCACGACGGCTGGTATCACACCGGGGATCTGGCCTGGTTGGATGAGGATGGCTTCTATTGGTATGTGGGCCGGGCGGACGACGTCATCAAGAGCAGCGGATACCGCATCGGGCCCTTCGAGATCGAAAGCGTCATCATGGAGCTGCCCTACGTGCTGGAATGCGGGGTCAGCGCCGCGCCGGATGAGGTTCGGGGCCAGGTGGTGAAGGCCAGCATCGTCCTGACCAAGGGGACGGAGCCCACGGAGGAATTGAAGAAGGAGATTCAGAACTACGTGAAGGAGCACACCGCGCCTTATAAGTACCCCCGGATTGTGGTGTTCAAGGACGAGCTGCCCAAGACGGTCAGCGGGAAGATTCAGAGGGCCAAGCTGTGATCAATTCTACCCTATGCTATATTGAAAGACCCGGCGCCAAGGGGGAGACGGAGGTGCTCCTCCTGCACCGGGTGAAGAAGAAAAAGGACGTGAACCACGACAAGTGGATCGGCATCGGCGGCAAGTTTGAGGAAGGGGAGAGCCCGGAGGATTGCCTCCTGCGGGAGGCGAAGGAGGAAACGGGCCTGACCCTGACCTCCTGGCGGTATCGGGGTATCGTTACCTTCATCACCAACGAGCTGGCGGAAACGGAATTCATGCACCTGTTTACGGCGGATGGGTTCACGGGAGAGCTGGCGGAATGCGACGAAGGGGACCTGCAATGGGTGCCGAAGAAGACCATGCGGGGCTTTCCCACCTGGGAAGGGGATCGGATCTTCCTGGACCTGCTGGACGCGGAGGCCCCCTTCTTCTCCCTGAAGCTGCGCTACGAGGGCGACCGCCTGCGGGAAGCGGTGCTGAACGGAAAACCACTTTCCCTGACGGAAGGATGAATAAGTTCCCCCGCGCAGAGATAAAAGGCTTCCCCCGCGAGGCAGGGGATTGATAAACAAAAGCTTCCCCCGGAGCAGGGGAGAGGTCCCAAAGACGAAAACTCCCCCGCGCAGCGGGGGAGATCAAAAGAACAAACATGCCCCCGCAAAGCGGGGGCCGTTTTATATAAGCAAAACCTAACTCAGATACATCCCGGGAAAGAGCACATTAACCCCCACCTGCAGGGCGCCAAAATCGTTCATCAGGTGCATCTGGGGGAGGCTGCGGGTCATGACCCGGGCAGAAACCTGGGTCACCCCTTCCGCAGCCATGATGGCCATGGTGCGGTGCAAAAGGGCTTTGGCCATGCCCTGGTGGCGGCTGGAGGGCTCAATATAGATGGCGACCAGCTCCGCCTGCTCCCCCTGGCCGGCCATGATGACCTCGCCGATGAGCCCGGCGTTCCGGTACAGCCCCAGGGCGATGAAATGGGGCAGGTGCATCATCTCGACCAGAGTGTTCCGGTCCAGATAGGTGATTTCGTTCATCTGCAGCCGGGACAGCAGATTCTGCTGTTCCTCCCAGGTGTTCAGGGGCACGGCTGCCACGGCACAGCTCATGGGGATGCGGCCATCGCCAAAGGGGATCTGGAGGGCCACGATGGCGTCGCTCTCTTCCAGGTCGAATCCGTTATGCAGATAGAATTCCCGCCCCTGGGAATCCTGGGGGTTCAGGCTGGTGTAGAGCCGGGCGCGCAGCTGGGGATTCACGTTCTGCAGCTGCCGGGCCCGGGCCACCAGGGCGCCAAAGAGCAGATAGCGGCTGCCGGGATCCCCCTCAATGGAAAAATACATGTTCACCGGGCAGTCCGGATACAGGCCGGGCTGCAGCTGGTAGAGAATAAAGGCGTAGCCCGTCTGGGTTCCCAGATCGTCGATGGCGTAAAAGACGTCCTCCGGGTTCATGTTGTTCACGGGCTGCTGGGGATGCACTATGGTCATAGAAGGCATAATTCCTTTCTGCTGTGAAGCATTCACAGGCAAGAAATCATTATACCCGCAAAGCCCTCTTCTGTCAAAAACTTGCAATGTAAAGAGAATGCTGGTAAAATACCCTCTGTTCCGCAGTTTGCGGAGGAAAGCAAGGAGGCAGAAAAGAATGGCACAGCAACCTGTGTTTACAATTGTAATGAGCGATGGGCGCGAGATGAAGGGCGAGCTTTATCCCGAAACGGCGCCCCAGTCCGTGGGCAATTTTGTGGCCCTGGCCAACAGCGGCTTCTATGATGGGCTGATTTTTCACCGGGTGATTCCTGGGTTCATGATCCAGGGCGGGGATCCCAAGGGCGCTGGATACGGCGGGCCGGGGTATTCCATTAAGGGCGAATTCGCGGCCAACGGGATTCCGAACCCGGTGAAGCACACCTATGGCGTGCTGAGCATGGCCCGGAGCATGATGCCTGATTCCGCGGGCAGCCAGTTCTTTATCATGACCAGCGACAGCCCCCATCTGGATGGCCAGTACGCTGCCTTCGGCAAGGTGCTGGAGGGGATGGATGTGGCGGAGGATATCGTCAACACGCCTCGGGACGCGGCGGATAAGCCCCTGACCCCTCAGGTCATGGCCTCCGTCCGGGTGGAAACCTTCGGCGAGGTGTATCCTTTCGACCAGATTTAAGAAACGTAGATTCATGCTCCCCCGCGCAGCGGGGGAGCAAAAAATCCTTCAATTTCCCGAAGCGAATGGGAAGCAGGCGCAGGGAGAATCTCCCTGCGCCTGCTATGTAAGGGAGCGCCGATATAAGCTCTCCCGCCTCGCGGGGGAGCGAGAAAAATCATGGAAATATCATGCTGATAGGAATCAATCAGCGTTGCCGCAAAGGAGGAGTGCAGGATGGAGAAGCAAAAGATCAGCGTCCGGGTGGCGGGGAAAAACTATACGCTGGTGTCCTCCGATCCCCCGGAATATATTCGCCGGGTGGCCAGCCTGGTGGATCGGCGGCTGAGCGAGATGGAGATTGCCAGCGGCATGCCGCCCCAGCAGGCCACGGTGCTGACCTGCTTCAATCTGATGGACGAATTGCTGAAGGCCCGGGATGAAAACACGGCCCTTAAGCGCAGATTGCAGCAGCTTCAGGAATAAGCGGTACCACGCCCCCTTCCGGGGGCTTTTTTCGAAACGGGGAGGGAAGAAAACCCGTTTTCCGGAAAGGGAAAGAAGGAAGATCATGGAAATACTGGCGCCGGCGGGAAGCTGGGAAGCCTTGGAGCGGGCCCAGGCGGCGGGGGCGGACGCGGTGTATTTGGGATACGCCGCCTTCAGCGCCCGGGCCGGGGCAGGGAATTTTGATGAAAGCCAGCTGCGGGAAGCCCTGGCCTTTGCCCATCTGCATCATATGCGGGTGTATGTAACGGTGAACACTCTGGTAAAGGATGGGGAATTGCCGGAGGTATACCAGCTGCTGCGGCTGCTGAACCAGCTGCGGGTGGATGGCGTCCTGGTGCAGGATCTGGGGGTGCTGCGGCTGGCCAGGAAATGCTTTCCGGATCTGCGGATCCATGCCAGCACTCAGATGGCCATTCATAACGAGACCGGGGTGCGCTGGTGTCAGCGGCTGGGCATGAAGCGGGTGGTGCTGGCCCGGGAGTGCAGCCTGGCGGAAATTCAACGCTGCGTGGAAACCGGCATGGAGATTGAGGTTTTCGGCCACGGGGCCCAATGCGTGTCCGTCAGCGGGGAATGCCTTTTCTCCAGCATGGTAGGGGAGCGCAGCGGCAATCGGGGCCGGTGTGCCCAGCCTTGCCGGAAGAAGTATCGCCTGGCGGGGCAGGAAGGGGCCTGGCTGAGCCCCCGGGATCTCTGCCTGCGGGATCGGATGCCGGAGATGGCGACAGCGGGGGTGGCCAGCTTAAAGATTGAAGGCCGTCTGAAGCGACCGGAATATGTTTATACCGTGGCCGGCAGCTATGCCCGGGGGAAGGACAGCCTGGAAGCGGGAGCCTTCCAGCCCCTGGAGGAAAAGGAGCTGGACGCCCTGCGGCAGGTTTTTCATCGGGGCGGCTTCATGGAAGGATATGCCTTCGGGGCGGAGGACGCAGGGGTGATTGACCCTGCCCAGGTGAACCACCAGGGGCTGTATCTGGGCCAGGTGGCGGAGGCAAAGGAGCATTGGGCCTGGGTCCGGCTGGAGCGGGATCTCCACGATGGGGATGGACTGCGGCTGAAGCAGGGCACCCGGGAGATGGAGATGACCTATGCTGGGCCGGATCTTCTCGCGGGGGAAATGGCTCGCCTGCGGCTGCGGGAGGGGATCCACGCCAGAGTGGGAGATCAGGTTTGGCGGCTGACGGACGCCCGGCAGCTGGCAGCAGCCCGGACGGCCCTGGGACGAAAAATCCAGGTTCAGATGCTGCTGGAAGCCTGGCCAGGCAAGCCGCTTCGCCTGCAAATCAGCGACGGGAAATCTGCGGTGGAAATGGTTGGAGAAGAGGTGGCCGCCGCCCGGACCCGGGAAATGGGCCCGGAGGAGATGGAAAAGCAGCTGCGAAAAACCGGTGGCACGGATTTTGAGGCCGCAGAGATCACCATTCGGACAGCGGGAGCCTTCGTGCCGGTGGCTGTGCTGAACGAGCTGCGCCGGGAGGGCTTGGAGCGCCTGGCAGAGAAGCGGAGGGACGCCTTCGCGTATCCTCTGGGGCGGGAGATGCCATGGGAGGAGACGAAAGTGTCGATGCCGGGGCGGAATCCGGAGCTGCCGGAAAGATGGGTGACGGTGCAGAATCTGGCCCAGGCGGAGGCGGCCCGGGAAGCGGGGACCGCGGTGATCTGGTACCCGGAGGATTTTCGGCCGGAGGCCCTGGAGGGGCTGGCAGGCCAAATGGAGCCTGGGGAATGGCTGCGGCTGCCGGAGGTTTGCCAGGAGGAAACCCTGGCAGCGCTGCAGGCCTGGTGCGATACTCACCGGGAGCTGCTGGGGGGCCTGCTGCTGGGCAGCGTAGGGCAACTGGGCCGGGTGTGGCCTGTGCCTGTGGCCGCTGGGCCTGGCATTCCGGTCATGAATCGGGAAGCCGCCCGGATGCTGGAGGAGGAAGGATGCTTGTTCGACCTGGCCAGCCCGGAACTGACGGGGGCGGAATGGAAAACTCTGGGGGCGGCGTCCATACCTCTGCTGTTCCCGGTATATGGCCGGACCCAGCTGATGCTGCTGCATCATTGCCCGGCCCGGACGGCCCTGGGATGCCGGCAGGGCCACGGCGCCTGCCGCCTGTGTGACGAGGGAAGTCCCCAAAGCCTGCGGGGAAAGACCCTGGAGGACGAGCGGGGATATTGCTTTCCCCTGGAGCGAAAGCGCCTGCCGGAGGGCTGCCTGGTGCGCCTGCTGAACGCCCTGCCCACGGATCTGGGGGATAGACGGCTTCCAGGAGGAACCATGGCGGAGATGACCACGGAAACCGGGGAGGAAACTCGGGAGATCCTTAGCCTTCTGGAAATGGGGCAGAAAACCCAAGCCAGCAGCACCCGGGGGCACTGGAGCCGGCCAGTATTGTAATGTGGAGAAATCAAGATGGTACAAACGGAAAACACGGCCCTGGTTTTGCGGCACGTGAATTATCGGGACAACGACCGGATGGTGACCCTCTTCAGCCCCTCCCGGGGGCGGATCGACGCCATCATCCGGAACTGCCGAAAGCCCAAATCTCACAACCTGAACGCGGGGGAGCTGTTCGCCCTGGGGGATTACATGCTGTATGAAGCCGGGGGGCATATTACGGTGACCTCCGTGCATCTCATCGAAACCTTCTACACCCTGCGGCAGGATTATGAGCGGCTGACCTGTGGAACCTACCTTTTGAGCCTGACGGAGGCGGTGCTGGAGCCGGAGCAGGAGCGGCAGGAGCTGTTCATGCTGCTGCTGCATACCCTGAGCCGCCTGGCCTTTTCCGATCAGCCCTGGCGGCCCTTGATGGCGGGTTTCCTGCTGCATTTCGCGGGATGCGAGGGCTTCAAGCCCCGGCTGAACCACTGCGTGCTCTGCGGGCAGCGCATGGGGGAGGACGGCCCCTTCTTCTTCGACATGGAGGAGGGAGGCCTGTGCTGCGAGGAATGCCATGAGCGGCGGAAACGAACCGCGCCCCCGGGGACGCCAAAGCAGGAGCTCCTGGCCCCTCAGGAGGTCCGGTGGATGCGGCAAATGCTGCAGGCCGGGTCCTCCTCCTGGGTGGATACCCCGGAGAGCTACGCCCCCTTCCGGCTGCTACGCAAATATGTGGAGGGCCGCCTGGGGCGGCGGATTCGCAGCGCCGCGCTGCTACCGGACTGAGGCGGGAAGGCCCAGGAAGCGCAGGCGCGGCCCCTGCTCCCCCGCTGAAAAACAGCCAAAATACAAAATCATGGCTTGACAGGGGGCAAAACCAGTGGTAAAATGCGCCCAATTTCATATCCAAAGGCTGTGACGAAGACGGAACAGCGGGAGGTCCCCCAGAGAGCCGGGTTTGGTGCGAGCCGGCGGACTGAAGCTTCATCCTATCCCTTCCGAGCCGGAGAGTTGAAAGGCCTGTCGGCCCAATAGGTTCTCCCGTGATTGCTGCGTCAAGGCATAGGGCATGATAGTGCCCGAAGGGGCGTGCCGCCGGGCGCGCAATTTGAGTGGTACCGCGAGTTGAAAGACCCGTCTCAAAGATGAGACGGGTCTTTATTTTGGAAAGGAGAGACACCATGCAAACGCAAAACGATCTGACCCAGCTGAGCGCCATCGCCTCCCGCCTGCGGGAGATGCGGGAGATTATGGGCTGGACCCCGGAAGACATGGCGGAGAAGACGGAGGTTTCCCCGGAGGATTATCGGCTGTACGAAGCAGGGCAGACGGATATGCCCTTTACCTTCATCCTGAAATCCTCCCAGGCCTTCAATATGGAATTGACAGAGCTGCTGGAGGGCAACAACGCGCTGCTGACCTCATACACCGTGACCCGGCGGGGCAAGGGCGAATCCACCGCCCGGGAGGCGGGCATCGCCATTTCCAACCTGGCCCCCAAGTTCCGGGACAAGATCGCGGAGCCCTACTGGGTTCGGTATGAATATTCCGAAAAGCAGCAGTCGGAGCCCATCCATCTGACCAAGCATCAGGGCCAGGAGTTTGACCTGGTGCTCTCCGGCAGCTTGAAGGTGCAGGTAGGGGAGCATGTGGAGGTGCTCCACGAGGGGGATAGCATCTATTATAATTCCTCCCTGCCCCATGGCATGATCGCGGTGGAGGGGAAGGACTGCGTCTTCTGCGCGGTGGTGCTGCCCGGGGACGCGCCGGAGGAAACTCTGGAGGAGACGCTGCCCCAGCAGCCCCGGGAGAATGCCCCCTTGGTGGTGGAAAAATTCATCCAGACCACGGAGGACGACCAGGGCCGGCTGCAGGAAATTCACTTCCAGAACACGGAGACCTTCAACTTCGGCTTCGACATCGTGGACCAGATCGCCAAGGAATATCCGGACAAGCTGGCCATGCTCTATGTGGACAAGCATCATCAGGAGCGGCGGTTTACCTTCCAGGAGATCAAGCATTCCTCCAATCAGGTGGCCAATTATCTCACCTCCCTGGGGATTCAGCGGGGGGATCGGGTGATGCTGGTCATGAAGCGGCATTACCAGTTCTGGTTTACCATGGTGGCGCTGCATAAGCTGGGGGCGGTGGCCATCCCGGCCACCAACCAGCTGAAGGAGCACGATTTTGAGTACCGGTTCAACGCGGCGGGGGTCAAGGCCCTGATCTGTACCGCGGATGGGGACACGGCGGAGATTGCCGAAAGGGCCGCAGCGAAATGCCCCAGCGTGAAGACCCTGATCCTGGTGAACGGGCAGCGGGAGGGCTGGCACGATTTCAACGCGGAATATCCCCTGTTCACCCGGCGGTATAAGCGGCAGGAGGACAGCTCCTGCGGCGAGGAGACGGCGCTGATGTTCTTCACCTCCGGCACCACCGGCAACCCCAAGATGGCGGCCCATAAGCACACCTATGCCCTGGGGCATTATGTCACCGCCCGGTATTGGCACTGCTGCGAGCGGGAGGGGCTGCACTTTACCATCTCCGATACGGGATGGGGTAAATCCCTTTGGGGCAAGCTCTACGGTCAATGGCTGTGCGAGGGCGCGGTGTTCGTGTATGACTTCGACCGCTTCGACGCGGCGGATATCCTGCCCATGTTCGCCAAGTACCAGATTACCACCTTCTGCGCGCCGCCCACCATGCTGCGGATGTTCATCAAAGTGGATCTGAGCCATTATGATCTGAGCTCCATTCACCACATGACCACCGCCGGCGAGGCCCTGAACCCGGAGGTTTACCGTCAGTTCGAGAAGGCCACGGGCCTGCGGATCATGGAGGGCTTCGGCCAAACCGAGACCACCCTGACCATCGGGAACCTGTATGGCACCACGCCAAAGATCGGCTCCATGGGCAAGGCCAGCCCCCAATACGATGTGGATATCGTGGACCCGGAGGGCAACTCCGTGGCCACGGGCGAGGTGGGGGAAATCGTGATCCACACGGACAAGACCGTGCCCTGCGGCCTTTTCCGGGAATATTATCTGGACGAGGAGAAGACCCAGGAGGCCTGGCACGACGGGGTGTACCACACCGGGGACACCGCCTGGCGGGATGAGGACGGCTATTTCTGGTATGTGAGCCGGATTGATGATGTCATCAAGTCCTCCGGATATCGCATTGGGCCCTTTGAGATCGAGAGCGTCATCATGGAGCTGCCCTACGTGCTGGAATGCGGCGTTTCCGCGGAGCCGGACGAGGTTCGGGGCCAGATTGTGAAGGCCTCCATCGTGCTGGTGAAGGGCACGGAGGGCACGGAGGAGCTGAAGAAGGAAATTCAGCAATATGTGAAGATGCACACCGCACCCTACAAGTATCCCCGGAAGATCGTTTTCCGGGAGGAGCTGCCCAAGACCATCTCTGGCAAGATTCAAAGGAATCTGCTGTAACTCCTATTCAAAGCGCCCCCGCGAAGCGGGACGCTTTAATGAGTTTTTTTCAAAATTTTTGCTTGCAAAATGTCTCAAGAGTTTTGCGCCCCCGCGAAGCGGGGGCGCTTTAATCCGTTTTTTTGAAATTTTTGCTTGCAAAGGTTTCAAATCTCTGGTATACTCCCTGATTGGCACATCCTTGCGCTGCAGGGTAAGCAGCGCCATATGTCCGTGAGGAGGTGAAAGAATGATGAACAGGTATGAAATGATCTACATCATCGACACGGGGCTCGAGGAAGCCGCTCGCAAAGAGCTGATTGAAAAGGTTTCCGCGCTGATCTCCGCCAACGGTGGTGAGATCGAAAAGGTCGATGAGACCTGGGGAAAGCGCCGTCTGGCCTACGCGATCGATTATAAGACCGAGGGCTGGTATGTGCTGGTGACCTTCAAGGCCCCTGCCGAGCTGCCCCGTGAGCTGGAACGCAACCTGCAGATCAACGAGAATGTTCTCCGTTATCTGGTGGTGAAGCTGGTCGAAAAGCGTTCTTCCGTGAAGCCGCGCCCCGTACGTCCGGTGGCTGCTGAAGAAGCGCCTGCGGAGGAAGCCCCTGTGGAAGAGGCTGCTCCCGTGGAGGAAGCCGCTCCCGCCCAGGACGCTGAATAAGCGTAAAGGGAGGAAGCAAGATGAACAGACTTACCATTATCGGTAACTTGACCCGTGATCCTGAGCAGCGGACAACCACCACTGGTTCTACCGTCTGCACCTTCACGGTGGCGGTGAATCGCCGCAGCCGTCGGGATGCTCAGGGCAATCAGCCGGAGGCGGATTTCTTCCGCGTGTCGGCGTGGAATCAGCTGGGGGACACCTGTGCCCGCTATCTGGCCAAGGGCCGGAAGGTGGCGGTGGTTGGCCCCGTCAGCGTTCACACCTATCAGGGCAGCGATGGGCAGACCCGCGCTTCTCTGGAAGTGATGGCCAACGATGTTGAGTTCCTGTCTCCCCGGGGAGAAATGGAAGGCGATTCCGGTTATGCCGCCCCTGCGGCTGCCGCGCCTGTCGCGCCCGCGGAGCCCGCGTCCGTCGGATTCACCGCGGTGGAAACCGACGAACTGCCCTTTTAACGCTATAGAAGGAGGTACAGCCCCATGTCTGAAGATCGTGGAGAGAGAAGGCCTCGCCCCCGCGGAGGACGCCGTCCCCGCCGGAAGGTTTGCGCTTTCTGTGTAGATAAGATCGAGTACATCGATTATAAAGACATCAACCGTCTGCGTCGCTTCACCAACGAGCGTGGCAAGATTCTGCCCCGCCGGATGAGCGGCAACTGCGCGAAACATCAGCGCCAGCTGAGTGAGGCCATCAAGCGCGCCCGTGCCATCGCCCTGATGCCCTACACTGCGGACTAATGTAAGTGTTTTCGCCCCCGTTTTACGGGGGCGTTTTTCAACGTTTTTTATTTTGCCCCCGCTTCGTGGGGGCGGCTTTAGTTTTTCCACCCCCGCGAGGCGGGGGTGTTTTTACACTCAAATATTTCTAAAATTTTTACAAATTGTTACAAAATTATTTCATAAATTGTTGCCTTTATGACAAAGTTGTGCTAAAATTATTTCGCGTACATCTGGAACCAGGAGAGGAGGTGGAAGCATGCTGGGAAGAAAGAAGCAGGACAGCAAGTACGATTTTATGCCCGAGGATTATGGAGAGGAAGCCTTTGACCAGGAATACGGGATGGATCCGGAGTCGGACCCGGAAGGAAATTATGCCGGAGAGGACTATGAGTTCACCCATCTGGAAGGGGAGGAAAAAACCTGGGGCGCTGAGGAGGATCTGGATCTGGAGGAAGAAATGCCGGATCGGGAACAGGCACCTGAGAAGCACAGCATCTTCCGCCCGGCCACTCGAAAGCCTAATTTCCTCCTGAGTGTAGCGGTGAATGTGGTGCGGGTAGTGGCGCTGCTGGTGGTGCTCCTGGGGGTGGCGGGAGCCGGATTGATCTTCGGCATCGCCAAGGGATATGTGGAAACCGCGCCGGAGCTGGATCTGGCAGCCCTGGATGGCCAGGCCCAAACCTCCTTTATCTATGATTCTAACAACAACCTGATTACGGAATACAAGGGGACGGAGAATCGGGTCATGGTGTCCCTGGAGGCCATGCCCCGGAACCTGCGGAATGCGTATGTAGCCGTAGAAGACGCCCGGTTTTATTCTCATACCGGTGTGGACCTGAAGCGAATTGTCGGTGCCTTTGTGAATAACCTGACCTCCAGCGGCACCCAGGGAGGCTCCACCATCACCCAGCAACTGATTAAGAACACCCTGCTATCCTCGGAGCAGAGCTATAAACGGAAAATTCAGGAAGCCTGGCTGGCCATGCAGCTGGAGATGAAGTACAGCAAGGACCAGATTCTGGAAAGCTATCTGAACACCATCTATCTGGGGGAAAACTATTATGGCGTGCAGGTGGCGGCGGAGGGCTATTTCGGCAAGAGCCTGGGCGAACTGACCCTGCGGGAATGCGCGATTCTAGCGGGGGTGACCAATAATCCTTACTATTATAATCCCCGGCGGAATCTGTACACCCGCAAAAGCGACACCGTGGATTATGAAGCAATCACCAATAACCGCACCAACTACGTGCTGCGGTGCATGTATGAAAACCAGTTCATCACCTATGATCAGTATCAGGCGGCCCTGAACCCGGGCACGGCCCAGGTGCTGGAAACCTCCCCCACGGCGGGGGACGCCATGTATCCCTATGCCCACTACGTGGAATACGCGGTGGAGGAAGTGGTGGATATCTTCCTGGAGATGGGCGGCCTGGAGAATACATCCGCCAATCGGGCAGCCATGGAAACCAAGCTGCGCACGGGAGGATACCGGGTCAAGCTGGCGCTGGATCCGGAAATTCAGGAGACCGTGCAGCAGACCCTCCAATCCTGGGACAAGTACCCGGCCCTGCGGGATCCTTCCGATAAGGTGTTCCGCAGCCGGAATTCTGACGGCACCTATACGGAGATCATCCAGCCCCAGGCCGCCTGCGCCGTGCTGGATTATCGCACCGGCGAGCTGAAGGCCATCGTGGGCTCCCGGGAGGAGGTCACCGCCCGGAAGACCCTGAACCGGGCCACGGACATGAAGATGCCCGTGGGCTCCTCCATCAAGCCCATCGCGGTCTACGCCCCGGCCATCGAGCTGGGGGCCAGCCCGGCCTCCATCGCCTATAACATGCCCCTGCCTATCCCCGGATGGAAGGACGCCAAGGGCAACGACAGCTGGCCCACCAACTATGGCGGCGGGGGATACGTGGGGCCGGAAACCCTGCGGACGGCTATGGCCAAATCCCACAACACAGCAGCGGCTTATACCCTGCTGACCAAGGTAGGGGTGGAGCGCAGCGTGGACTTCCTGCACCGCTTGGGTATCGACGATGCTCATATCGACGCCACGCCCTTCGGCCTGTCCCTGGGCTCCTCGGGCATTACGCCCCTGCAGATGACCGTGGCCTTCGGTGTGCTGGCCAATGGCGGGGTCTATCAGGAGCCCATCTCCGTGCTGGGCATCTCCGATTCCAACGGGGACGTGGTCTGGGATGGACACCAGCACCAGGAGCGGCGGCGGGTCTTCGCGGACAGCACCGCCTGGATGGTGGTGGACATGCTGAAAACCGGCGTGGCCTCCGGCACGGGCACCTCAGCCCGTATCAAGGGGCAAACGGTGGGCGGAAAAACCGGCACCAACTCCGACCAGAAGGGCGTGTTCTTCGCCGGCATGACGGGGTACTACGCCTCGGCCCTTTGGGTGGGGCATGATAATTACAAGGCCCTGTCCTCCAAGTCCACCGGTTCCGCCGCGGCGGCGCCCCTGTGGCAGGCCTATATGAGCAAGCTGCACGCGAATTTGCCCAATCGGGATATCCTGGAGGGCAGCCCCTCGGATTATCGGGTGGCACGGGTGGAAACCTGCACGGTCAGCGGCCAGCTGGCCACCGACGCTTGCCGTCATGACGCCATGGGATATGGCACCACCGTGGACTATTGGGCGGAGGGCACCCAGCCCACTGTTTATTGCCAGATGCATGGCACGGAGACCGTCTGCGCCGACACGGGCATGCTGGCCTCCCCCTGGTGCCCCAATCCGGTGCAGCGGGGCGTGATTACCATTCCCACGGGGCACCCCCTCTATTCCTTCCTGGGCACGAAATATCAGGAAGTGCTGGAGCAATATCTGGGCACCGCGGCGGCCTCCTCTGGCACGGTATGTACCTATCACAACGCGGAGAATCAGGGGGCGGGAGTTTCGCCCACCACAGCTGCCCTGATTTCGGATGCCCGGCTGCTGCTGGAAAGCGCGGTGGGCATGCTGCAAACCATGGATCCCTCCTCCGGGGCCTATCAGGCCATCAATAGCACCGCGGCCATGCTGGAAAGCGTCATCATGCAGGAGGCGCCCAGCCAGTCGGATGTGGCTACGGCCATGGCAATGCTGACCCAGGCCATGGCGGGGATTTATTAGAGAAAAAAGACAACAGCTTCCCCTGCGCAGTAGGGGAGAACCCTTCAGCTCTTCCGTTGCTGAAGGATCCAAGGAAAGGAGCCAAACCGGAATGAAAAGGTGGATTTGCCTGGCACTGCTGGTGCTGTTTCTTCCTCTGCCCGCAGGGGCGGAACAGCCGGAGATCGCCATTACGCTTTCAGGGGATCAGGTGATCCCGTGGCAGCCCTCCTTGATCCTTTTTACCCTGCCGGAGGCGTCCGGAGCCGATTTAACGCTGCGGGATGAGGCCGGGGAGGTGCGCTTTGTCATCGCCCTGGAGGTGCAGGGCCTGGCGGGGCAGAACTCCCTGTACTGGAATGGCACCTATAACCATGAAGCGGCCCCCATGGGCAATTGGCGGCTGTGCCTGGAGGCGGGAGACCTATGGGCCGAGACGGGGATCGTTATCGGCGCGCCTGCCCCGACGGAAATTCCCCAGGGCGTGGAAGCAGCCGAGCCCCCTGCGGTGACGGTGGAACCGGAGCTGCTGATTCAGGAGGCGCCGGAGGATTTCCAGACGGAGGATACGCTCCTGCCGGAAACGGAGGGGCAAGAGGCGCCCCTGGTGCAGCAGTTGGTCAACACCTCGGCTGTCGCGGTTCAGCGGTTCACCCCGGCCACCACCAGCCCCTATGATGGGCAGGATTTGGCGCTGAATTATTGGACCCTGCCCATGGATATTCGGCAGGAAGAGGCCATCTGGCAAGCCCTGACCGCACCCATCACCGTTGTGGAAAACGGAAAAGGGGAGAAGGCCCAGATCATTCTGCGGTCGGAGCCCTCTGCCGATAGCCCCGGGGTGGGCAGCATTACCTGCGCCACCCAGGGTGTCCATGTTTTGCAGCGGGGGGAGGAATGGAGCCTGGTAGAATGTTACTCCTCCTCCTTCCATAATTCGCCGATTTTGAACTGGAACGCCCTGGTGCAGGGATATGTTAGGACGAAATATCTGCGGGAGATCATCCCCAGCCAGGAGATGGGCCTGGTGGTGGATAAGCTGGCCCAGCGGCTGTATATCTTCAAGGAGGGCCATTTGTTTTCCACGCTGCTGGTCTCCACGGGCCTGGCCAACGCGAGGCAGCCCTACAATGAAACCCGGAGCGGGGAATTCCTGCTGACCAGCAAGGTGGGCACCTTTCGCTCGGACAACCTGCTGTGCGGCATGGCCATCCGCTTCAACAAGGGGGACCTGCTGCATGAGGTGCCCCATACGGTGAACGGGAATGGTGTCTCCAATTATTCCGTCGCTGAGGCGAAGCTGGGCTCAAAGGCCAGCCATGGTTGCATTCGGGTGCAGCGGAGAAAGACGCCGGAAGGGGTCAATATGGCGTGGCTCTGGGCCAATTTGAAGAAGAATTCTCAAACCCGGCTTTTCATCTGGGAGGATTGGCAGGGAAGACAATTGGAGATCCCCGCGGCGGATACACTGCTGTATTATTACCCGGAGGGCGGCCAGTATTATCATTCCCAGGCCACCTGCAGCAGCCTGCAGGAGGGAATCACCCTGGAGCCCTTCTGCTATGGCCAGCTGGAGGAAGAGGAGTATGCCCATCTCTCCCGCTGCGAATACTGTGCGCCGGTGCTGCGCCAGGCGGAGATTGAGGAGCGGAACGCAGCGTATGCCTTCGGCGGTGATCACGATCCCGTGCTGACGGAAGCGTTGGCCAAATGTCCGCGGCCGCTGAGAAAGTGACGCAAAGGAAAAAATCGCATGGAAATGAACATTGTGGATATCGTGATTCTCGGCATCCTGGGAATCAGCGTGCTGGTGGGGTTGTATCGAGGCTTCGTGGCTTCGGTGGCTTCCCTGGGAGGATGTGCCCTGTCCCTGGGGCTCAGCTTCTGGCTGAATCCGAAGCTGGTGGCCTGGGTTCAGAGCAATCCGGAATGGATCAAAACCCTGATGTCTTACACCGACGCAGGCACCCGCATCGGGGATCAAACCCTGGCCCAGACCAATGTGGCCAGCCTGAGCAGCAGCGCTATCTCGGAGATCCTGTCCAAGGTGAATCTGCCAGGCCCACTGAACAGCCTGCTGCAGACCAATCTGCAAAATCAGGTGTTCCGCTCAGCGGGGCTGAGCCAGGTGGGGGATTACGTTAGTCAGACTATCGTTGGTGCGGTGCTGAACGTGATCTGCTTTGTGATCTGCTTCGTCGCCTGCTTCCTGGTGATCCATCTGTTGCTGGGCTTCCTGAAGGCGATCTTCCGCTTCCCGGTGCTCAAGCAGCTGAATGCCCTGGTGGGCGGCGCCTTTGGGTTGCTGCGAGGCGCGATTTTATGCTTCGTGGCCTTTGCCCTGCTGCCCCTGATACAAACTGTACTGCCCATGGAGGAAGTGAACCAGCTGGTGGCCGCTAGTACCCTGGCTCCGCTCTTTAACAGCAATGCCCTGATCATGGCGATCATGAACGGGGGATTGTAAGGGGCGATAACCCCGCACGGCCTGAAGGCAAGGTTCCGGCGATGGCGCGGAAAAAAACGCAATTGCAAAAGGCGGAGGGCTATGGTATAATTCGCCTTGCGCGTGCAGCGGTATCGAAGCGGTCATCACGGGGCTGACTCGAAATCAGTTTGGCGGCAACGCCACGTGGGTTCGAATCCCACCCGCTGCGCATCAAAAACAGCACCCTTTTCGGGTGCTGCTTTTGCTGCATAGAGGATTTGAACAAAGCGGAAGTGAATGAGGCGCCAGTGGCGCCTCAGAGCCGCGCCCGGCCCTCGCCCGCAGGCGAGGTCGAATCCCACCCGCTCCGCCATCGACCCGTCTGAAACGTAGGTTTCAGGCGGGTTTTCGGCATTTGGGGGGCTCCTTGCAGTATTTGTTCTGCGGTAAGCGTCTGACAATCACTGCAAAAAAGGATTTATCATTTCCTGTCCAACAAATATCCAACATTCAAAGAGCTATGTACTAAAAAAACTCTGTTGGACATTTGTTGGACAGCCTTTGATACATTTTATACGTATAGGTGTAGCCTTGAAAGTTCTCCTTCATGGCACATTGGTGAACAGGAGGTCTGAGACATAAGCATGATCATCAACCAGTAACAGAACGGGAACGCCCCGGAAATAATCCCGGAGGGCAGCCATGACATTGATACTTTCATGGAATTGGAAAAGGAATTGCAGAATCCATGCGACCAATTTTGGACACTTATCAGACAGGACGATATTCATTTTTTTCTGGGAGGAACACGGATGAAAAAGCTTATTTCTATCCTGCTGGCCTGCATGTTCATGTGGCAGGCCATGCCCTTGGACGCCATGGCGGAGGCGCTGAACCCGCTGCCCACCAGCCAGGAGCTTTCCGCCGCGGTGGCGATCACGGGCCTTTCCGACGACGCGCCGGGCTACCACAGCGGCATGGACCCCAATTACAGCATGACAGCCTTGCAGCTGACGGGCTGGATCAACGATTTTCAGAAAAATCAGTTGAACTACATCCTGGACAGCTTTGAAAACTACGACGTGGCGCTGTATGACATCAAGGAAAACCATCCCCTGGATTATGAAACGCTGAAAAAAAACTACGGTGGTGGCATTGACATGCTGTATGAAGAATACAGCATGGCCAAGGAATGGCAGGACGAGGTGAATTATTATGCCAACCGCCTGCCCATCCTGGCCGGGGGAATCTACAATATCGCGGAAGCCTTCCAGGGCGAAGAAGCCTTGTCCGAGAGGGATCAGGCGATCTATGCCTATGAAATGCGCGCCAAATGGGAGGAACTCAAGCAGCTGATGGAGGAAGCCGTAGACCGGGCCACGGATTGGGATAGGCTGTATACCCATTATGACCGGCTGCTCAATTTGCCTGATCTGGACGTTTCCCATGAGGAAAGCGTTTATTGGCTCATGGATACGATGGATTCCATGCGCAGCCAGGACGGGCGCGCCGCCCGCACCATGACCGTATCAGCCAGCGCGGTTCGGGTGGCCCCGGATCAAACGCTCATGACTCGCCTGGCCCGGCTGTCGCCCATCAGCAGCGCCCTGGCGGACAGCGACCAGAAAATGGTCGTCAAGATTCTGGACGATAATAACTTCGGCATCTCCGTGGTGGACGGCAAAACGAACATTTTAGGCGCGGAGGTGACCATCTATGAAACCGGGAAAGAGGAGCATTCCGAAAAAACGGACGTTACGGGTGCCGTGACCTTTCCCATCCGCGATTTCCAGAATGACGTGGAAGGGGAAACGATGCTGAATATCAAGGTCTCCGCCAAAGGCTACCGCAGGCTGGAGGCCCCCGGCGTCTGGCTCAAAATGGGGCAAAGGGCAAACCATTCCGCTCAAAAAGGACGACGGCAAGCCCTACCTGATTTCCTGGTCGTTCTGGGATCATGATATGCAGGCGTCCACCTACACCGTGATCACCAGCCCGCTGAACGACTCCAAGCAGCCTATCGCCCTCAAGGTATCCAGCCCCGCTGATTATCATTTGAAGGTGTACTTCACCGATAAGAGCGGGCAGAACCCTGTGGCCGTGGGCGAAAAGGACGGCAAAAAGGGCGAACAGATCTTCACCTTCGAGGGCCAATGGCTCATGAAGGCCCCGGCGGAAGGAAAACTCTTCGCCGAAATCACCTATAACGGGCAAACGGAAACCTACCAGGCGCAATTGGAGCTGAAAGCCAGCACCCTCAAAAAGCCCCTGGGCGACCCCAACACCAAATTTGTGATGACCCCCGGCTTCCAGATCACGCTGCCCAGCGGCTGGGTGAAGCCCTTCGGCGGCATGACCATCAGCCTCAATCTGCCCTTAGCGGAAAAGTACCAGCTGCGCGGATATTTCGATATCAACGGCAGCGGCGCTTTTACCATGGGCACCACCGTCCTGGGCGACCTGACCAAGAAAATGACAGAAAACTGGAAAACGGAGGATCAGAAGGCGCTGGACAAAGCC
>JAFUFB010000005.1 GCA_017470145.1 Clostridia bacterium
TGGAAGAGAAATAATTTGTGAAAAAAGTCTGCCAAGGGAAAAGGCATACGATTACGGTAGCTCCAGCTGACACTCAGAAGGGTTTCTCCCCGCAGATATTTCAGCGGCCGATCGGCCCTCAAAAAAGTCGGGAGAAGGAATATTGGCCTCCCTTCTCCCGACTTTCTCCATATGAAAATCAGCTCATTTCGGATTTATTCCGGAAAAACCTTCTCCACCTTTATGCCTCCAGCTGGCGCGCCACCTGACGGGCATGCTCCTCCTTGATCTGCTGTAGCAGCTCCGGCTGTTGAATCAAATCCAGGGCCGTCAGCGCCAGCACCCTTGCGCCCAGGGCGATGGAGTTCAGCCCCTTCTCCGACCGGGAGGCTTCCTTCGCCTCCTCCGTATGCCAAGGGGTGGGCCCCTCCGTAATACAGATGGTGGGCTGAATCGTCGGCACCACCTGGGAAATATTGCCCACATCACTGGAGCCGATGCCGCCCTTCACCTCCGGGGCCTGCAGCGTCTGCCCCGCCAGGGCCAGCTCCTGGCCGTACACGGCGTCGAAGCTGGGAGTGGGCACCATGTTCTCCACCCGATTTTGATAAGGCTGCAGCCGCCCCTTCGCCCCGGTCATCAGCGCGGCGCCCTCCACGATTTTCACAATCCGCTGATACACCGCCTCCAGCCCTGGGGCTGTCGCCGCCCGGAAGTAGAACTTCGCCGCCGCGTATTCCGGCACGATGTTGGGAGCATCCCCGCCGTGGGTGATGATGCCGTGGATACGCACATCCGGCGTCACATGCTGGCGCAGGGCGTTGATGCCGTTGTAGGTCAAAATCAGGGCGTCCAGAGCGTTGATGCCCTTTTCCGGCGCCCCCGCCGCGTGGGAGGGCTTGCCCCAGAACTCAATATCCACCGGCGCGCAGGCCAGGGAGGGGCCGGAAGCCACATGCTTGTCTCCAGGATGCACGCACAGGGCCGCGTCCACATCCTTCAGGAAACCCTCCCGCACAAAGCTGCCCTTGGCGCTGCCGTTTTCGCCGCCTTCCTCCCCAGGGGTCCCGTACACCCGGACCTCGCCCCCTTCCTGATCCACCACCTGCTTCAGCGCAGCGGCGGCCAGGGAGGAGGTGGCGCCAAAGAGGTTATGGCCGCAGCCATGGCCCAATCCCGCCAGGGCGTCATATTCCGCCAGGAAGACCAGCACCGGCCCGGGCTTCTCTCCCCGATAGACCGCGGTAAAGCCGGTGCGGTGTCCTGCCACATCCACCTGCACCTCGAAGCCCTCCGCCCGCAGCTGGTCCGACAGCCGCTGGCAGGCGAAGAACTCATAATTGCTGACCTCCGGCCGGGCATGAATGTCCAGGGCGATCTGGCGATACACTGGGTACTGCTGTTCCACATACTGCTGAATAATCTCTCTGGATGACATAGGGAACTCCTTTCCTAATCACAAATGTCTCGTCGTGCGAAGGAATGTTTCACTCAGGGGCCCTTGGAAGACGTCGGCACTTAGCGGGTGGCAAGCGCGCACGCGCGAAGGCAGCCGCTTTGTGCCGCTACGTCTGGAACGGAGCGAGAGCGTGCCCCGGAGGGGAACTTCCGCGCGCGTACGGCGAGACGCTTAAAGCAACACAAAATGACCTGGTTCTATTTCCTGCAGCTCCGCATCCTCGGCGGCCTCCGGCTGATCATAGGGGATGCGCCGGCGGGATCTTTCGCTTTCCGGATCCGGCAAGGGAATGGCGGAAATCAGGCTGCGGGTATAGGGATGCAGCGGATTTCCGTACACCAGATCACTGGGCCCGGTTTCCACAATGCGCCCCCGATACATCACCGCGATGCGATCGGAAATATACTTCACCATGCTCAAATCATGGGCGATAAACAGATAGGTCAGCCCCCGGTGGCGCTGCTCCTCCTTCAGCAGGTTCACCACCTGGGCCTGAATGGACACATCCAGGGCGGAGATCGGCTCATCGCAAACCACGAAGCGGGGCTGGGTCGCCAGGGCCCGGGCAATGCCGATCCGCTGCCGCTGGCCCCCGGAAAACTCATGGGGATACCGGGTCAAATGCTCCGGCCGCAGCCCCACGGAGGACAGCAGCTGGGAAACCTGGGCCTCCCGATCCCCCCGATTCTGGGCCAAATGATGGATATCGATACCCTCGGCAATGATGTCCCGCACCTTCTTCCGGGGGTCCAGGGAGGCGTAGGGATCCTGGAAGATGATCTGGGCCTGCCGCCGGAAATCCAGCAGTTCCTTCCCCCGCAGGCCGATAATATCCTGGCCGTCGAAGCGCACGGACCCGGAGGTAATCTCCAGCAGCCGCACCAGCATGCGCCCGGTGGTGGTTTTTCCGCAGCCGGACTCCCCCACCAGCCCGAAGGTCTCCCCTTCCCGGATGGCAAAGCTGACCCGCTGGACGGCGGGCCGCCCCCGGCCCCCGGTGTAATCATGGGTCAGGTCCTTCACTTCAATCAGATTTTTCTCCGCGCTCATAGGCTCCCCCTCTCCCTCGCCCGCCGGCGAATCGCCTCCGGTGGATCAATCTTCGGCGCCCGGGGATCCAGCAGCCAGGTAGCGGCAAAATGCGTACCCGACACGGGGAACAGCGGCGGCTCCGCGATTTTGTCCGCCTCCAGGGCATAGGGATTCCGAGGGGCGAACAGATCCCCCGGCTGGGGATCGATCAGGGTGGGCGGCGTCCCCGGAATGGCATACAGCTTTTCGTCCTCCGTAGCCAGCGTCGGCATGGACGCCAGCAGCCCCCAGGTGTAGGGATGACGCGGATCATAGAACACCTCATCCGCGGTGCCGATTTCCACGATCCGCCCGGCATACATCACCGCCACCCGGTCCGCCACATTGGCCACCACCCCCAGGTCATGGGTGATAAAAATGACGGAGGTGCCTGTCTTTCTTTGTATATCCTTCATCAGATCCAGAATCTGGGCCTGCATGGTCACATCCAGGGCCGTGGTGGGCTCGTCCGCGATCAATATCCGCGGATCCGCCGCCAGGGCGATGGCAATGACGATTCGCTGCCGCTGGCCCCCGGAGAATTCATGGGGATACTGGTGATACCGCTTCTCCCCCTCCTCGATGCCCACCAGCTGCAGCAGCTCCAACACCCGGCGCTTGGCCTCCCCCCGGGAGACCTTCCGGTGCAGGGTGACTGCCTCCGCGATCTGCCGGCCAATTTTCATGGTGGGATCCAGGCTGGTCATGGGGTCCTGAAAGATCATGGCGATCTTGCCTCCGCGGATGGCCCGCATCTCCCGATTGCTCTTCTTCAGCAGGTCCTCCCCCTGGAACAGGATCTCCCCCGCCTCCACCCGGGCGTTCCGGGCCAGAAGGCCCATGACACTGCGGCAGGTGACGGACTTTCCGCAGCCCGATTCCCCCACCAGGGCCAGGGTCTCCCCCGGTCCCAGATCAAAGGAGATATCCCGCACCGCCCGCACCGTGCCCGCATAGGTGTCGAAGGAGACGGAGAGATGATTCACCCGCAAAATTGCCTCGATCATCCTTCTCACTCCTTCATCTTCGGGTCAAATACATCCCGCAGGCCGTCAGCAAACAGGTTAAAGGACAGCATAATGACGCACAGAATGGCCGCGGGGATAAACATCTGGTAGGGATACAGACGGAACACCTTGTATCCCCCGTTCAGCAGGGTGCCGATGGAGGCGTTGGGAATGCGCATCCCCACTCCCAGGAAGGACAGGAAGGTCTCAAAAAAGATGGCGGAAGGGATGGAGAACATGGCCCGGACGATGACGATGCCGCTGATATTCGGCAGAATGTGCCCCAGGGCGATCTTTACCTCCGAGGCCCCTAGGGCCCGGGCGGCCTGAACATACTCCATCTGCTTGGTCTTCAGTGCCTCCGCCCGCACCACCCGGGCCATAGGAATCCAGGAGGAGATCACCATAGCCAAGATAATGGAGGCGATGCCCGGCTGGAACACCAGCAGCATCAGCACCACCAGCACCAGGGAGGGGATGCCGGACAAGATTTCCAGGGCTCGCTGCATGGCGTTATCCACCCTCCCCCCCTTCATGGCGGAAAACAGGCCGTAGGAGATGCCGATGGTCAGATCCAGCACCGCCGCGATAAAGGCGATGGTCAAGCTGATGCGGGTGCCCCACAGGCATCGGGACAGGAGATCCCGGCCGAATTCATCCGTGCCCAGCAGGTAATATTGATCCTCCTGCACCTTGGCCAGGGCGTAGGCGTCGATCCGCCGGCCCCGGAACTCCGACGTGCCGTTCAGCCCGTTCAGGGACACCCCCGGCCACTTAGGGGGCAGGTTCTTATGAGCCAGATGCTGCTCATTGGGGTCAAAGGGCGCCAGCACCGGCGCCAGAAAAGCCAGGGTGGTGATGATGATCAGCAGCGCCAGGGTCACCACCGCCGCCTTGTTCTTCCGCAGCTTGCGCCAACTGTCCTCCAGAAAGGAAAGAGCCCGAGGCAGCTCCGGCTCCGCCTGGGCCGCGGCCGAGGCCGCGGGGACGAAGGCGGAATCCGGAATCAAAACTTTTGCTTCGCTCATGCCTGTCCCTCCACTCTGACCCGGGGGTCGATCAGCTGATACAGAATATCCGTCAGGAAAATCACCGTCACCAGCAGGGCGGAGAAAAGGATGGTCACCGCCATGATAGTATAGTAATCATTGGATAAAATGGACTTGGTAAACTGTTCCCCAATGCCGGGCACGGCAAAAATATTCTCCACCACCAGGGATCCGGTCATCAGGGACACGGTCATGGGCCCCAGCACCGTGATCAGAGGAATCAGGGCGTTCCGCAGCCCATGGGAAAAGGCGATGCGAATCTCGCTCATGCCCTTGGCCCGGGCCAGCTCAATATAGTCCGAGGAAAGCACCTCCACCATCTCCGTGCGGATGAACCGGCAGGATTCCGCCATGGGGGAAATGGACAGGGCCAGGGTGGGCAAAATGGTGGAGCGGAACCCCTCGTCCCACAGCCCGATGGGCAGCCATTTCAGCGTAATGGCGAACAGGTACTGCAGCAGCACCGCCACCACGAAATTCGGCACCGACCGGCCCGTGATGGCAAAAAGGGAGCAGAACACATCCAGCCCCCGATTTTGATGCATGGCTGCGATCATGCCCAGGAACACCCCCACCACCGTGCCAAAGAGCACCGCCTGCAGCCCCAGCTGAATGCTGGGGCCCATGCGCTGGCCCAGCAGGGTGGTAATCTTCTGGTCCGAAAATTGCAGGGAGATGCCAAAATCCCCGTGCAGAATATTGCCCAGATAGTTCAGATACCGGGAGAACAGGGGCTGATCAAATCCATATTTCTTATTCAGCATCTCCAGCTGAGAGGCGCTGAGGCGATCCTGGTTGTTAAAGGGGGTGCCGGGCAGAAAGTTCATCAGAAAAAAGGTCGCCGTAATGATGATGAACAGCGTCAGCGCCATATAAAACAGCCGCTTGGCAATGTACGGAATCCATCGGTTCAAGCTGCAACGCTCCTTCTTTGTATATACACACTAATTGGGCTCCCGGAGGATGGAAAACCGGGAGCCCAGGGGAAACGATCCGATCCGGGGATTACTCCTCGAAGTAAGCGCGGGTCAGATCGAAGGAGGAGTAGCCAAGGGACAGGGTGATGTAGTTCTTCAGCTTCGGGTTAATCAGATAGCTCTTCACAGCCTGTTCCAGCGGGACGACAATGGCGTTGTCGATCAGGTACTGATTGGCCTGGCGCAGATGCTCCCAGCGAGCTTCATAATCCGTGCCGTCCTCAAAGTTCAGCTTGTTGATCAGCTCCGTCAGCTCCTCGCTCTTCCACTGGCCGTGGTTGTGAGCGTAGCTGGTTTCGAACTGATTCGGATAGGAGGTGGGGTCATATTCGCCCGTCCAGCCGCCCAGGGCCAGGTCGAACTGATAAGCCATCATCTCGTCAAAGCGGACGGAGGAGGGCACGTTGGCCAGGTCGATGGTCAGGCCGGGCAGATTGGTCTGATAGGCGGACTGTAGATAGGTACCGATCTTGATGGATTCATCCGTGTCGGAGGTCACCAGCCGCAGGGTGATTCCCTCCACGCCCAGCTCTTCCAGACCGGTCTTGAAGTAATTCTGCGCCGCTTCCAGATCGAAATAGGTCAGATTGCCGAAGGATTCTGCCACGCTCTCGCCGGTGGGAGAGGCCGCGATGCCGTTGGGGATGATACCCACGGTGGGGGCAGCGGTGCCGTTCAGCACGTCCCGCACCAGCTCTTCCCGGTCAATGCCGTACAGCAGGGCCTTGCGGATGTTAATATTCTGCAGGTAGTTGTGGGGATAATCCGGGTTCACCTCGACAGAGTTGATGCCCAGCTCCAGGTTGGTCATCCGCAGGGTCGGTACATCCACCAGGGCCTCGTCCCCTTCATACAGCGGCACGAAATCGCTGGTCAGGCTGACGCCGTCCAGCTGGCCGGCCTCGTACAGGTTCAGGAAGGTGTTGGCGTCCTTGACGATCAGCACGTTGATCTCGTCGAAATACACATTGTCCTTGTCCCAGTAATAGGGATTCTTGATGTATTTCCAGCTCAGCTCGGTGCCGGTCCAGCCGTCAATATAGAAGGGGCCGGAGCCCAGCAGCGCGTCGCTGCTCAGGGCATAATTTTCTCCCTTTTCCGCCACGAAGGCCTTGGACACGGGAGAGAACCCGGTGTCGCTCAGCTTCTTGACGATGTAGGGATCCGCGGCTTCCAGGGTGATCTCGATCACGGTGTCGCTCAGGGCCTGGATGCCCAATTCCTCCACGGCCACTTCCCCGGCCCGAACCTGGGTCGCGTTCTTGATGGGAGCGATGGTGGTCTTCTGGGAGGCCACCTCCGGATCATAGATCCGCTGCACCGCGTACACCACGTCCTCCGCCAAGATCTTTTCGCCGTTGGCGTAGTAGGCGTCGTCCCGGATGGTGACCGTCACGGTCAGGCCGTCCTCGCTAATCTCCGGCAGGGCCACCGCCAGGTTCGGAATCGGATCCGCGTTCTGGTCCAGGCGATACAGAGTGTCTGCGAAGTAGAACACCGCTTCGCCGGAGATGGTATCATAGGTCTTGGTGGTATCCAGCGTGGTCACTTCCCCGCCGATAAACCAGTTCAGTACCTTCTTTTCCTCCTCGACAGAGGCGAAGGACACCAGGGACAAAATCAGCGCCAGGGTCAGCGCCAGAGACAGAATCTTTTTCATGGGAAAACACCTTCTTTCTATGGAATGGGCGCATTGTAACGCGGAAAACGCCCTTTGTCCAATACAGAAGATTGATGCGCGACAATAGATTTTTTCTATGACATGGCTTTGCTCTATAATGTTCGATCATGTGTCCATGATGATGAGACGTGGCAAGGATGAAAAAGAATTTTCATTTTTCCTTGACATTCCTGGAAAAGTCAGTATAATATCCTTGAAGGTCAAAGATAGTCAAAGGTTGATCTTCAAGGAGGATTTGCCTATGGATATGAATCAATTTACGCAAAAGACGGTGTCCGCTCTGCAGCGGGCGCAGTCCATCGCCGTGGAATATCAACATATGCAAGTGGATCAGGAGCATCTGCTGCTCGCTCTGACGGAGGAGGATCAGGAGCTAATTCCTCAACTTCTGGCCAAATGCGGCATCAGCCTGCAATCCCTACGAGCCGGGCTGCAGGACGCCATCGGCCGCATTCCCCGAGTGTCCGGCAGCGGCCGGGAGCCTGGCAAGGTGTATATCGCGCCGGAGCTGGAAAAGGCCCTTCTGGAGGCGGAAAAGCTGGCCGGTCAAATGAAGGATGAATACCTGTCCGTGGAGCACGTTTGGATGGGGATCTGCGCCAAGCCCAATAGCAATGTGCAAAAGCTACTCAAGGGCCTGGGATATCGGCCGGAGGATTTTCTGAAGGCCCTGAGCGATGTGCGCGGCGCCACCCGGGTCACCTCCGACAACCCGGAGGAAACCTACGACGCATTGAAAAAGTACGGCTCCGATCTGGTGGAGCTGGCTCGGAAGCAGAAGCTGGATCCCGTTATCGGGCGGGACAGCGAAATCCGTAATGTCATTCGTATTCTATCCCGGAAAACCAAGAACAACCCAGTGCTGATCGGTGAGCCCGGCGTCGGGAAAACCGCCATCGCCGAGGGGCTGGCCCAGCGCATTGTCCGAGGCGACGTGCCCGACAGCCTGAAGGACCGTACCATCTTCTCCCTGGATATGGGCAGCCTGATTGCCGGCGCGAAATTCCGGGGAGAATTCGAGGAGCGGCTGAAGGCCGTGCTGGCGGAGATCAAAAAGAGCGATGGCCGCATCATCCTGTTCATCGATGAGCTGCACACCATCGTGGGCGCGGGCAAGGCCGATGGCGCCATGGACGCCGGCAACCTGCTGAAGCCCATGCTGGCTCGAGGGGAGCTGCACTGCATCGGCGCCACCACCCTGAATGAATATCGCCAATACATCGAAAAGGACGCCGCCCTGGAGCGACGCTTCCAGCCTGTCATGGTTTCGGAGCCCACGGTGGAGGATACCATTGCCATCCTCCGGGGGCTGAAGGATCGCTATGAGGTTTTCCATGGCGTGAAGATTCAGGACGCCGCCCTCATCGCTGCGGCCACCCTGTCCAATCGGTACATCACGGATCGGTTCCTGCCGGACAAGGCCATTGACCTGGTGGATGAAGCCTGCGCCATGATCCGGACAGAGATCGATTCCCTGCCCACCGAGCTGGACGATATCCGCCGCAAGATTATGCAGCTGGAGATCGAGGAAGCCGCCCTGAAGAAGGACGACGACCAGCTTTCCCAGGCCCATTTGGCCGAGGTTCAAAAGGAGCTGGCGGAGCAGCGGGATACCTTCAATTCCATGAAGGCCCGCTGGGAGGCGGAAAAAGAGGCCATCGGCAAGGTAACCACCCTGCGAGAGCAAATCGATGCCGTGAACGCCCAAATCGAACAGGCGGAGCGCAGTTACGATCTAAACAAAGCCGCCGAGCTGAAATATGGCGAGTTGCCCCGGCTGAAAAAGGAATTGGAGCAGGAGGAGGAGATCGCCGAGCAAAGCAAGGGCGAAAACAGCCTGCTGCGGGATAAGGTAACGGAGGAAGAAATCGCCCGCATCATTGGCCGCTGGACCGGCATCCCCGTCTCCCGGTTGATGGAGGGAGAACGGGAGAAGCTGCTGCGCCTGGAGGAGACCCTGCATCAGCGGGTCATCGGCCAGGACGAAGCAGTCACCCGGGTTTCCGAAGCCATCCTGCGCAGCCGCGCGGGCATTCAGGATCCGAATCGGCCCCTAGGCTCCTTCCTATTCCTGGGGCCCACCGGCGTCGGCAAGACGGAGCTAGCCAAGGCCCTGGCTCAGGCCCTGTTCGACGATGAGAAGAACATGGTGCGGATCGACATGTCCGAATACATGGAGAAATTCAGCGTCTCCCGGCTCATCGGCGCGCCTCCCGGATACGTGGGATACGACGAGGGCGGCCAGCTGACGGAAGCCGTCCGCCGTCACCCCTACTGCGTGGTGCTGTTCGACGAGGTGGAAAAAGCCCATCCCGATGTATTCAACGTGCTGCTGCAGGTGCTGGATGATGGCCGCATCACCGACAGCCAGGGCCGAACGGTGGACTTCAAGAACACTATTCTGATCATGACCAGCAACCTGGGCAGTGAGTATATCCTGGACGGCATCCAGGGCGATGATATTTCCTCGGAGGCCCGCAGTCAGGTAGATCGCCTGCTGAAGACTCATTTCCGGCCGGAGTTCCTGAACCGGATCGATGAAATCGTGTATTACAAGCCCCTGACCCGGAAAGAAATCAGCGCCATCGTGGGCCTCATGATCCAGAGCCTGAACGCCCGCATGGCCGAAAAGCAGCTGCATGTTTCCCTGTCGGACCGGGCCATGGAAGCCGTGATTGATCGGGGCTTTGACCCAGTGTACGGCGCCCGGCCCCTGAAACGGTATCTGCAAAGCCGGGTGGAAACCCTCCTAGCCCGCCGGATCATCGCTGGAGACGTGGCCCCGGGTTCCACCCTGCAGGTGGATCTGAACGACCAAGGAGAGTTTTATATCGCATAATTGGATCGCCCCTTCCGGAATACCGGAAGGGGCGCTTTTTATTTTCGTGCTTCAATGACCCAGAAGCCTGCGGAGCGGTCCAGCTTTTCCACGGAAGCATAGAGGGTCTTCAGATATTTGATGGCGCTTTCCGCGCCCTGCTGTTTCCGAATCACCAAATACAGGCTTCCGCCGGGCTGCAGGTGCGTGTGTGCTTCCTCGAACATCCGATAGATCGTTTGCTTGCCCGCACGGATAGGTGGATTGGTAATCACCGCGTCGAAGCTGCTCGCTGCCAGCGCGGAGAAGCCATCGCTTTCCACACACCGAACCGCGACGCCGTTTCTTTCGGCATTCTTCCGGCTCCATTCCAGCGCCCGCAGATTCACATCCGCCAGCGTCACCTCGCATTCCGGCCAGGTTGCCTTCACGCTGACGCCAATGGGGCCCCAGCCGCAGCCCAGGTCCAGAATCTCCCCCGCCATCGACTCCGGCAGCGCCTCCAGCAGCAGGCGGGTGCCTGTGTCCAGCTCTCCCCGGGAAAAGACCCCCGCATCCGTGGTAAAGCATAACGCCCGTCCCCGATACTCAAAGGCACATTTCACCGGCCGGGATTCGCTGCCCGGCTCCCGGGTATAATACTGATCGTTCATCTTTTCTTTCCCTTACTCTTCCATCCCCGCCGCCTGGCGCAAGGCTCGAACCTCTTCCGCGGTCAGCTCCCGCCAGGCTCCTTCCGCCAGCTCTGAATCCAGCGTCAGGGGCCCGAAGCGCAACCGATGCAGCCGCCGCACCTCATGCCCTGTGGCGGAAAACATCCGCTTGATCTGGTGGAATTTACCCTCCGCCACCGTGACCCGGGCCCGGGAGGTTTCCGCTCCCGCCTCCAAAACCTCCAGCGTCGCAGGCTGAGCCGTGAAATCGCTCAGCGCCAGCCCTGCGGCAAAGGCCTGTACTTCCCGATCTCCCAGGCGCCCCGTAACCTCCGCCTCGTATATCTTGTCCACGTGCCGCCCTGGGGCCAGCAGCCGATGGTTCAGTTCTCCATCGCAGGTAAACACCAGAATCCCCGTGGTATCCTTATCCAACCGCCCAACGGGCATGCACCCAATGGCGCCATATACCGGGGGCAATAAATCCATCACCGTAGGCTGTTTCCGATCCCGGGCGGCGGTTAAAATGCCTGCGGGCTTATGCATCACCACATGCCGAAGGATTCGGCCATCCACCGCCTGATCCCGCACCCGCAGCTGATCCTTCTCCGTCTCCACCAGCGCCGTCGGATCCCGCTGCGGCGCAGCATTCACCCACACCGCGCCTTTTCGAATCAGATCCTTGCCCTCGCTGCGGCTGCACACCCCCAGGGTTGTCAGCCAGCGATCCAACCGCATCCTCACTGGTTTCTCCTCAGTCCATCCACATAGGCCGCCGGAATCAGGCTCCGCAGGGGAAGCAGCGGCAGGGTCAGGATGGCCCCCACCACCAATATCACCAGGGTCCCCCGGGTGGAAGGCAGCGTCACGGTCTTCATGATCAGTCCATTCAAATCACTCAGCACCGGCAAATACCGGAAAACGATGACCACCAGTGCAATCAGCAGAGGCAGCATGCTCAGCAGCGAGCAAAGCCAGGTCAGCAGCACCTTGCCATGATGCCCCTGAACCAGGGTTTTCTCCCCTTGAGCCCAGGCATGACGCTCCCCGCTATGGAAAGCGCAGCCCAGCATCAGCATCAGCAGGGAGGCCATCGCCATGGCAATCACCACCAGGATGCCCCGCATCTGGTCGCCGCCCCCTAGGTCGTTCTTGATCATCCGGAGCACGGTGAAGCTATCCACCTCCCCAGAGAAATGGATGCGAACTTCGACGGCCAGGGCAATCAGCGGAATGCTCCACAGCAGCAAAAAGCCCACCCGCTTCAGCCCGCAAATCAACTTTGCGCCATACTCCGTCGTTTCCACCAGCTGCCCATTGCAGAGATTACCGCCCCGCAGCGCGTTCCGCATAGCTTTCGCCGCGTTCATCCGTGCGGGGATCAGCAGGAAGATCCACAAAACCACGGTCAGCAAGGCTGCCGGCGCCAGCTCTCCCCGGGTCAGGAACAGCAACGGGCAAAGGCAAATCATCGTCAAGCAGGCCTCCACCAGCAAAAACTTCATGTTTTGGCCCCAGGAGGCGGTATACGCCCGCCAGGCCTTTCGAATCGCAGAAGATATCTTCATCAAGCAACCCTCCTTATGCATCCGCCACGGTAGCCGCCAACCTCTTGCGGGACACGATCAGATAGCAGATCAGATGAATGGCAAAGGTGATCCCCCAGGAGATGGGGTAAGAGATATACAGCGTCTGTTGGGTGGGATTGGCGGCGAAAATGGTCATGATCCAGATGATCCGCAGCCCGCAGGCCCCGGCCAGGGACACCACCATGGGCAGGATGGAATATCCGATGCCCCGCAGCTGGCCCACCATGACGTCCATCATGCCGCAGAGGAAATAGGTGGGCAGGATGATGCCCATCCGCACCAGGCCGAACCGAATCACCTCCGGGTCGGAATTATACAGGCCCATCAGCTGGCTGCCAAAGGAAAGCGCCAGGAAGCCCAGTCCCAACCCAATCACCGCCACAATGCCCAAACAGGACCACAGGGTTCGCTTGACGCGGTCCATTTTTCCCGCGCCGAAATTCTGGCTGGCGAAGGTCATGGCCGCCTGATGTTGCGCATTCATGGCGGTATACACAAAGCCCTCAATATTGCTGGAAACCCCATTGCCCGCCACCACCAGGCTGCCGAAGGAATTCACGGAGCTCTGAATCAGCACATTGGAGATGGAAAACAGGCTGCCCTGCAAGCCCGCCGGCAGCCCCACCCGCAGCATCCGCAAGGCGGAGGTCCGGTCCACCCTGCATTCATTGACCTCCAGGCGAATCACCCCATGAGACCGGAGCAGGCAGATCAACACCAGCGCCATGCTGACCACCTGGCTGGCCACTGTGGCAATGGCGACACCCGCCACCGCCATTTTGAAAGCGATGACCAGCAGCAGATTCAGCGCAATATTCACCAGACCGGATATCGTCAGATAATACAGCGGCCGCTTGGTATCCCCCACGGCCCGCAGCACCGCCGCTCCAAAGTTATAAAGCATGTTGGCCGGCATGCCCATAAAATAAATCTGGACATACAGGGTCGCCCCGTCGATCACGTCCGGCGGGCTGTCCATCCATTCCAGCATGGGACGGGCCAGAAAATAGCCCAGGAAGCCTACGCCAATGCCCATAAACAGGGCCAGGGTCATGGCCGTGTGCTCCGCCTTCCGCATGCGCAGCACGTCCCCCGCGCCATAGGCCTGGGCAATCACCACGCTGGCGCCGACGCTAAGCCCCATAAACACGTTCACCAGCAGGTTGATCAGGGACCCGGTGGAAGAAACCGCCGCCAGCGCCGTATGACCGGCGAAATTCCCCACCACGATGACGTCCGCCGCATTGTACAGCAGCTGCAGAATCCCCGTCAGCATCAGCGGCAGGGAAAACTGCAGAATTTTCGGGATCAACGCCCCGGTGGTCATATCGATTTCGTAACGTCCGCGTCCACCTTTCCTGTGAAACAATTTCATCTGGTAGCCTTTCTTGAAAGCGTAATCAGGGTCACCGTCGGAGAATTGAAAATTCGCCCCGGCATGTTTTCATAATGGGGATCGGACCCCAGCCCCGGGCTGATGTATTGAGGAATTCCCTCCAGGAAGCTGAGCCCCCGAATCTGCTGATCCGCTGGGAACCAGCCCATTTCTGGCACATAGATGGCTCCCTTGCCCGGAATCCGCCATTGGCCGCCATTGTAATGCCCGGCCAGGATCAACCCGGCATATCGCATGGCGAAGAAATCCTCCTTGGTCCCCCAGGTAATCATATCCCGAACATAATCCGCCGTCAACGGCGTATGGGTCAACACAATCTGAATATCCCCCGGCTGAAATTGCGTCCGGATCTCCTCAATCTCCGCCATGCGCTGCAGCTCATATTCCAGCACCCGTCTTCGCGCCGCATCATCTGCCGTCAACGCCGTCGCCCGGCGATTCATCTCTGTCAGCTGACCCTGATAGATCTCGATCATCCGTTCTAAATCCAGGGTATACAGCTCCTCCGGCACAAACCAGATGGTCCCCTTCCCCCGGGTTTCTGAAATCGGCCTGTCCAGAATGGTTACGCCGGCCGCCATCAGCTTCTCCGCCCAGGGGGTATAAACCGACAGGCTGCCATGGGCCCAGCTGTCCAGGTAATCCCCATCCATATCCCCAGGAATATAGTATTTGGGCGTTTCTGCTGGCATCAACGCGATCAAATCCAGCAGCGGCCCTGTATCCTGCTCCTCTCCCAGCATGTCCCCGGTCATCACCACGCAGGAATAGCGGGTGGAGCCCAGTGCCGCGGCAATGGCCTTCTGCTCCTTTCCCAGCTCCGCCCCATGAAGGTCCGAAAGGTGAAGGATTGAGTATTGCTCCAGATCCTCCGGCAAATTCAAGATGGTCAGATTTTGCTTATCCAATTGGACGCGATGGGACACGATAAAGTTTGAAATGAAAAGGCCCACCATCAGCAGGGGCAGAAAAATCAGCAGCGTTTTGCGGAACCCATGTCGACGCTCCCGGTGTCTCCGGCCTTCCGGAACAAAGATATATTTATTCTGCTCCCTTCGGGCCATCTCCCCGCTGCCTCCTTTTTCCTGGTCAGTTAGCCTTACTCCTGCCTCTCAGCACTATCCGATGCGCCAGTTTTCATGCTTCAAGGATAGATTCGCGTTGTAGAAGGGATCTCTCCCCTGCAGCCAACGGGCATTCTTTTGCTGAAACACCTGCTGATCCTGGGGATAGGAGGCTTCCTCCCGGCCCACATCAAAGCGGACCTGCCCCGGCGTGCCCATCCACAGTCGGGCATGGGGCGTAACCATGTTATAGTATCCCTGTTCCATCAGTCGCAGGCACAAATCCACCTCGAACAGCGCATTCCCATAGGCGGGATCAAACCCGCCTGCCTGCTGCCACTTCTCCCGCGAAACCAGCAGCGCATCCGTCACGGCGCTTACATCCTCCACCACCGCCAGCTGGCCGAAGAAAGCGTCCTCCAGCTCTCCATCCCGCCGGAAATACAACCGCCCCGCGGTGCTCTCCGGGCCCATGCCAATGATGACCCCCACGTGGCGGGCGTCCCCATTGGTAAAAAGGATTTTCGCGCCAATTACGCCCGCATGGGGCTGCTGTGCCAGGCGCAGCATTTCCAGCAGCCAGTCTGCCGTGGCCTTCTTTGGCACCCCCGAAAAAAACAGAAGATAATCCTCCTCCGCTTCTCTCCCGATCCGATTCCAAAGCGAACAACGGGGTTCCTCCTCAGGGGCCTCAAGCACGGAAAAACCGGTGGGCGGATTTTGCCGCCCCTGGCATTGCAGCACCGTCCAGCCACATTTCTCCCATCCGGCCTTTGCCCGCAGTTCCCACAGATAGGCCTCCGGGGCTTCCCGCTCGCCTCTGGCGTCGATGACTACTCGAACGCTGGGAGCTCCCTCCATGGGATAACGGACCCGATACATGGTTGGGAACACTTCCGTGCTGTCCACCTCCGCCTCGATCCCCTTTTGCTCGCGCAAATAGGTTCGAACCGCGTTTTTCCCTGCGTCGATGGCATATCGTTTACTGTTGATATCCAAAGCCACAGAGCCCGGCACGGACCGCCAAAGATACAGCGGCTTTGCCACATGGGCAATTCTTTTCGCCTTTCCCGTCAGGCGTAGCACCAGGTCATGATCCTGACTGCCATCAAAGGCGGATCGAAAGCCGCCAGTTTGACTCAGCAGGTCTCTGCTAAAAACGGTCAGATGGCAAATATAATTATTGGTCAAGAGGGTATCCGGGGAAAAGGAGGGCTTCATTCGAATCCCAATCACCCGGCTTTTTTTCGGATGCCGAAAGATCAACTCATCTGAATAGAGAAAATCCGCTCCGGTTTTCTCAATCGTCTCCCGCATCTCATAGAGCGCATCCGGCGTCAGCAGGTCATCATGATCGCACAGGGCGATGTATTCCCCCGTCGCCATCCGCAAGCAGACATTGGTGTTTTCCGAAATCCCGCCGTTTTTTTCCAGCTTCTGATATCGTATTCTGGGATCCTGGCTCGAGCGTTCCAGGCAGTAGGCACCTACATACGCATGCGCCTCATCGCTGCCATCCGCCAGGCAAAGCTCCCAATGCGGATAGGACTGATGGGCCACAGAATCGATCATCTCCTGCAGAAGATCCGGGGGCGTGTTATACAGGGGAACAGCCACGCTGAATGTGATTCGCGCGCTGAATTCCTTTTGCCTTTGGCGCGCAAGCTCCTCCTGAGAGGGGGCTATCCGCGCAAGATAGCGGCGCTCATCCACCTTGCGGGCAAAATGCTGCCCCGCCCGTCGCACCGTTTCGCCCACGCCTTTTTGCTTCCAGACCCGCAGTGCTCTTTGAACCGTGTTATTCATTTTCTTCGTAAACAAAATTGCAGTCGCTCTCCGAAAGCAGCGGCGCGTTCATATCCTTGGGGCTCAGCAGCTCTTCCCTGACTTCTCCCCAGTCCACTCCGATGGCGGGATCATCAAAACGGATGCCGCGGTCGCACTCCTTGCTGTACAGGTTATCCACCTTGTAAATAAACTCCACGTCATCCGTCAGGGTTTTAAAGCCGTGGCCGAAGCCCCGGGGGATCATGAGCATGCGTTTATTTTCCGCGCTCAGCTCCACTGCCACCCATTTCAAATAGGAGGGGCTGCCCTTGCGCAGGTCCACCGCCACATCCATCACAGCGCCGCGATTCACCCGCACCAGTTTGGCCTGGGCATACGGATTCTTCTGGAAATGAATGCCCCGAAGAATGCCCTTCTGGGCGGAAAAGCTCTGATTATCCTGAACAAATTCGTAATTCAAGCCCATTTCCTGAAAATTGCGGGTGCTCCAGGTTTCCATAAAGTATCCCCGTTGATCTCCAAAAACCTGGGGCTCGATGATATATACTCCTGGCAGACCTGTTTCTACTTTTTTCATCTGTACTGTTTTCCTTTCTCTGGAGTGCTATGCAAATTGACGTTTCTGGGGAACATATCCCTTACTCCGCCTTTGCCGGCTGCTGAGATGTCGCAGGGGCTTCCGTTGCCTCCTCGGTTTTCACTTCCGGAGTCGCTGTCGGCACCTCTGTAGGTTCTGGAGTGGGGGTAGGCACCGGGGTGGGTTCCGGGGTAGGCGTCGCGTTGGGATCGATCTCTACGCCATCCCGGAAATACAGCTTCCCGATTTCCTTGCCTGCATCGTTGTACTGCTTCTGAATCTGGTCATACTTTCCTTCCAGATAGATCGGTGCACCGTCTGTTCCGTAGTACTTTTCTTTATCCAGGCGTCCCTTGTCATCATAGGTCCGCTCCACGATCGCATAACCGCTGTTGTGCAGCTTCGGCGCGCCGTCCGTGCCAAAATAGGATTCCTTGATGATTTGCTTCTTGTCATTGTATTCCCGAGCCACTGCCGCGATACCGCTCTTGTTCAGGCCCGGCGCGCCATCTGTGCCGAAGTAAGATTCCTTGGTCACCAGCTTCTGATCGTTGTATTCCCGGGTCAGGGCCGCTACGCCGGTGTTGTTCAGAATCGGAGCACCTTCCGTACCAAAGTAAGATTCCTTCGTAACCAGGTTTTGGTCATTATATTCCCGGGCCAGGGCGGCTACGCCGGTATTGTTCAGAATCGGCGCACCATCCGTGCCGAAGTAATCCTCCTTCGCGACTCGGTTCTTCTCATCATATTCCCGGGTCAGGGCCGCAATGCCGGTATTGATCAGCACAGGTTCTTCATTCAGGAAGTAAGAGATATGGCTGGCCAGGTTCTTTTCATTGAATTCCTGTTGCATCTGATCATAACCAGCTTTGGTCGCAATGGGATTGCCATCCGGCCCGAAATATCTTTCTTCCGCAGTATTGCCCTTCTCGTCAAACACCCGTTCTACCCGAACATAGGTATTTCCCTGGGTCATGGGCTGATCGTCATTATCGAACCAGGCTTCGCTGGTGGCATGCTTGCTATCCTTCCACACCCGGTCGATCCGATGGTATTTGTTGCCGCTCAGCAGCACCGGCTCGCTATCCACGCCAAAGTACGCCTCAGAGGCTACCAGCTTGTTCTCGTCGTACACCCGCGTCAGGGCCGCGATCTTGTTATTGTTCAAAATCGGAGCGCCATCGGTGCCAAAATACCGCTCGTAGATCACCAGGTTCTGATCATTGTACTCCCTGGTCACGGCGGCAATGCCGGTGTTGTTCAGCTTGGGTTCGCCATCTACGCCGAAATACGACTCCTTTGCGATCCGCTTGTTCTCGTCGTATTCCCTGGTCAGGGATGCAATGCTGGTATTGATCAGCGTCGGCTCCCCGTTCAGGAAATAGTCAATCCGGGTCACCAGATTCAGCTCATTAAACTCCTGATGGTATTCATCGTACTTATTGCTATGCGCAATGGGATTTCCATCCGCCCCAAAGAACTTTTCGCTTGTGGTATTTCCCTTGTCGTCAAAAGTCCGCTCCACCCGCACATACGTGTTGCCGTTGGTCATGGGCTGATCATCATTATCGAACCAGGCTTCGCTGGTAGCGTGCTTGCTGTCCTTCCACACCCGATCGATCCGATGGTATTTGTTGCCGCTCAGCAGCACCGGCTCGCTATCCACGCCAAAGTACGCCTCAGAGGCTACCAGCTTATTCTCGTCGTACACCCGCGTCAGGGCCGCGATCTTGTTATTGTTCAAGATCGGCGCGCCGTCAGTGCCGAAATACCGCTCGTAGATCACCAGGTTCTGATCATTGTACTCCCGGGTCACGGCGGCGATACCGGTATTGTTCAGCTTGGGTTCGCCATCTACGCCGAAATACGACTCCTTTGCGATCCGCTTGTTCTCGTCGTATTCCCTGGTCAGGGATGCAATGCTGGTATTGATCAGTGTTGGCTCCCCATTCAGGAAATAGTCAATCCGGGTCACCAGGTTCAGCTCATTAAACTCCTGATGGTATTCATCATATTTGTTCGTATGTGCAATGGGATTGCCGTCCGCCCCAAAGAACTTTTCACTGGTGGTGTTTCCCTTGTCGTCAAAGGTTCGCTCCACCCGCACATACGTATTCCCATTGGTCATGGGCTGATCATCGTTATCGAACCAGGCTTCGCTGGTGGCGTGCTTGCTGTCCTGCCACGCCCGGTCGATCCGATGATATTTGTTGCCGCTCAGCAGCACCGGCTCTCCTTCCACGCCAAAATACGCTTCGGATGCCACCAGCTTGTTGTCGTCATATTCTCTGGTTAAGGATGCCACCTTATTGTTGTTCAGAATTGGAGCGCCATCGGTGCCGAAGTAGCTCTCGTGAATCACCAGGTTCTGATCGTTATACTCCCGGGTCACGGCGGCGATGCCGGTGTTGTTCAGCTTGGGTTCGCCGTCTACACCGAAATACGACTCCTTTGCGATCCGCTTGTTCTCATCATACTCCCTCGTCAGCGACGCGATGCTGATGTTGATCAGCGTCGGCTCCCCGTTCAGGAAATAGTCAATCCGGGTCACCAGATTCAGTTCATTAAACTCTTGATGATATTCATCATACTTATTGCTATGCGCAATGGGATTTCCGTCCGCACCGAAGAACTTTTCACTGGTGGTATTTCCCTTGTCATCAAAGGTCCGCTCCACCCGCACATACGTGTTGCCGTTGGTCATGGGCTGATCATCATTATCAAACCAGGCTTCGCTGGTGGCGTGCTTGCTGTCCTTCCACACCCGATCGATCCGATGATATTTGTTGCCGCTCAGCAGCACCGGCTCTCCTTCCACGCCAAAATACGCTTCGGATGCCACCAGCTTGTTGTCGTCATATTCTCTGATTAAGGATGCCACCTTATTGTTGTTCAGAATCGGAGCACCATCCGTGCCAAAGTAGTTCTCATGAATCACCAAATTCTGATCGTTATACTCTCTGATAAAAGACGCAATGCCCGTATTGTTTAGAATCGGCGCACCGTCGGTCCCAAAATAGCTCTCATGAATCACCGATTTTTGATCGTTGTATTCTCTGACTACAGATGCAATTCCCGTATTATTCAGAGTCGGAGCTCCATCCGTACCGAAGTAGTTCTCATGAATTACTAACTTCTGGTCATTATATTCCCTGGTCAGGGAAGCCACCTTATTGTTGTTCAGAATCGGAGCGCCATCGGTGCCGAAGTAGCTCTCGTGAATCACCAGGTTCTGATCGTTATACTCCCGGGTCACGGCGGCGATGCCGGTGTTGTTCAGCTTGGGTTCGCCGTCTACGCCGAAATACGACTCCTTTGCGATCCGCTTGTTCTCATCATACTCCCTCGTCAGCGACGCGATGCTGGTATTGATCAGCGTTGGCTCCCCCTTCAGGAAATAATCAATCCGGGTCACCAGATTCAGTTCATTAAACTCCTGATGATATTCATCATACTTATTGCTATGCGCAATGGGATTTCCATCTGCGCCAAAGAACTTTTCACTGGTGGTATTTCCCTTGTCATCAAAGGTCCGCTCCACCCGCACATACGTGTTGCCGTTGGTCATGGGCTGATCATCATTATCGAACCAGGCTTCGCTGGTAGCATGCTTGCTGTCCTGCCATACCCGATCGATTCGATGATATTTGTTGCCGCTCAGCAGCACCGGCTCGCTATCCACGCCAAAGTACGCCTCAGAGGCTACCAGCTTGTTCTCGTCGTACACCCGCGTCAAAGACGCTACTTTGTTGTTATTCAGGATCGGCGCGCCATCGGTACCAAAATAACTCTCGTGAATCACCAAATTCTGGTCGTTATACTCTCTGACAAAAGACGCAATGCCCGTATTGTTCAGGATCGGCGCACCATCAGTACCAAAATAGCTCTCGTGAATCACCAGCTTCTGATCATTATATTCCCGGGTCACGGAAGCAATCCCCGTGTTGTTCAGGATCGGCTTTCCATCCGTGCCAAGATAGCTTTCCCTCGCCACGGAATTCTGTGGATTATATTCCCGCGTAATTGTCGCGACACCGGTATTGTTCAGCACAGGCTTCCCCTGCAGCAGGTATTCAATCCGAGCCACCAGATTTTTCGGGTTAAAGGTCTGATGCAGTTCGTCATATCCGGCAGAATGTGCAATGGGGTTTCCATCCGCTCCGAAGTAGCGCTCCACCGCCGTATTCCCCTTGGCGTCGAACTCCCGTTCCACCCGGACATAGGTGTTTCCATTCACCACCGGCTGTCCATCCACGCCAAAGTAAGCTTCGCTGGTGGCATGGCCGCTGCTCTGCCATACACGCTCGATGCGATGATATTTATTCCCCGTCAGCACCGGTTCCCCATTGACGCCGAAATAGCTCTCCGCCGCAACCAGATTCTTACCGTCATATTCCCGAGTCAAGGCCGCGACGCCATTATTATTCAGCTTCGGCGTACCATCCAGCCCGAAATAGGCTTCCCGGATCAGCCTGGCTTTGTCATCATATTCCCGGGTCAGCGCCGCGATGCCGGAAGAATTCAGCACCGGCTTCTGATCCAGGATATACTCGATTCGCACGATTTGATTTTTTGCGTTATAGGTCTGCCGATAGGCGTCATATCCACCCGTGCAGGCTACCGGCTGTCCTTCAGTGTCATAATACCTTTCCGCCACCACATGACCATACTGGTCATAATCCCGCTGCAGGGAAGCATAGCCGCTGGCGCAGAGCATCAGCTCATCCTTCAGATCCCGATAGGAAATCTGAACGACTTGGCCTTCCTCGTTATACTCGTTTTCCACCGCGCCGTAGCCTGCGCTGCTGGCGATCCGTTCCTCCATTTCGTTCAGGTAGGTGGTGCGAAGCACGTGCCCCGCCTCATCCACTTCGCATACCTGCATGGCATATCCATCCACGACCATCAATCGGCCCTGAATGTCAAAATTGCTGACCGTATAATAATCCCCATCCTCGCTGTATTCCGTCCGCTGATAGGCATAGGTCTTCCCAGGGGTCAGCATCAATTGGCCATTCTCATCGTAGTACCGCACGGCGGCCGCCTTCCCATTGGGCTGATACTCCGTCTCCTGGGCAGCATATCCATCGCTGGAAAGCACGGGCTGGCCATTCACGTCATAGAAGGAGGTGCGCGTTACCTTGCCGTCCCCATTATATTGATACTGCACCTGATGGACGCCCTTCTCGTCTACGGCAGGCTCCCCCTCCTGATAATAGGTGGCAGAGGTCCGCAGCTTACCCTCCCAGGTATAATGCCGCTCGTAGGTACCATCCGCTTTCGGCGTCACGTTGCCTTCCACATCATAGAAAACTTCCGTGATGATATTCTTATCGCTATCGCAGGTATAAACCGCCTGGGCGTATCCCTCCGGCCCCACCGCGGGGGAGCCATCCGCATGCGCATATTTGACCCCTGCAGGCGCCTTGTTGCTATCGAAGCTATAGATGATCTGGGCAAAGCCCTCCGCGGTATCGATCAGTTTCCGTTTGGTATCATAATAGGTGGTTTTCGTCAGCCGCTTTCCGTTATATTCATTCACATAGTAGGCATACCCCAGGGTCGGATGAATCATCCATTTTCCATCCGTGCCCACATAATACCGTTGCGTAATCAGCCCATCCTTCCGATAGGTGGTTCGATACGCATGGTAGCCATCGCTGCTCAGTGTGGGTTTACCCTCTTCGTCAAAATAAGCCTCCTCCGCGATGCGGCCCTGGGCCGCATATTTCCGCGTCAGGCTGTAGTATCCGCCGGGCATACGATAGGGTTGACCCTGGGCGTCAAAATACGCTTCCTTCGTGGGCTTGCTCTCGTTGTTATAGGCCATCTCCACATAGGCATAGCCCTTGGGCCCCGCGCACAGCGCCCCGTCCGCACCATAGTAGGCATCCTTCACAAAGTAGCCATTCTTATAGGTCCGCTCCAGGATGGCATACCCTGCCTTGCGGTAATAATACAGCTGCCCCGCCGCGTCCAGATAGGTGGTTTTAGAGGCCAGCTTTGTTCCCGGAACGTATTCATACTCCACCCGGGCAAAACCATTGGGGCCTCTCATCAAATTGCCATCCGCGTCATAATAGGAATCGCTAATGGGCTGGGACCATTTATACTTTTCGTCATTGGAATAAACGGTCGTACGCCGGGCGTACAGGTTCGTCCCCCGGTAGAGATTTCCCTCCGCATCGTAGTACCTGGTTTCGATATGCTTTTTCCCGCTGTACCAATCGGTCTGCATCCAGGCATACCCATCCGGTCCAGGGGTCAAATTCCCTTCCGTGTCCAGGAACTGCTCCTCTTTTATATTCTTCAGGAAATAATCCAGCTTTCGAACCGAGAAGCCATAGGCGTTATTCACCGGCTGGCCCTCGGTGTCAAAATACTCCGTCTTCACCAATTTGGCGTCGGTGCCATAGGTGTTTTCTATTGTGGCGTAGCCCAGGTCATCCGCCACCACCAAATTTCCCGCCGCGTCCACAAAGCTCTGGGTCTTCACCTTGTTTTGCCGGGTATAGGTGGTCACCTTTTGCAGATTGGTCGAAATCTCTGCGCTTGCACCCAGGGCCAACAGCAGCGTCCCAATCAACACGCACCCAAAGGCTCTGATCTTTCTCATCGTCGCTTTCCTCCTTCTCGGTTTCAGCCCCTCATTCCTCTGGAATCAGGGTAATGATTTCTTTAAACGGCATGCACTGGGCGTCCGCCTCCAGGGCCCGATGCGTCCGCAGGATGGTTTCCGCCGTATGGGCCATTGCCGGAAAAGCCGATCTGGTCAGCTGATTCGCATAAATGACAATATTCACGCCCCGGGCTTTAAATTCCTCCTCCGTCACCGTGTGAAAGCTGGTAGGCACCACCACCAGGGGGGTAACAGCGTCCTGAGCTCGGAATTTCTCCACAAACTCAAAGATTTCCGCCGGATCCTCCTGGCGGGAATGGATCATGATGGCATCCGCTCCCGCGGTCACAAAGGCGAAGGCCCGCTCCAGGGCATCCGCCATGCCCCGATTCAGAATCAGACTTTCGATGCGCGCACAGATCATGAAATCCGCCGTGCGCTGGGCCCGCTTCCCCGCCGCGATCTTGGCCGCAAAATTCTCAATGCTGTCCTGGGTTTGAGCAACCTCCGTGCCAAAGAGGGAGTTTTTCTTCAGCCCAGTTTTATCCTCAATGATCACCATGGAAACGCCCATCCGCTCCAGGGATCGAACGGTGTACACAAAATGCTCCGTCAAACCCCCGGTATCCCCATCGAAGATGATAGGCTTGGTCGTCACCTCGCAAATCTCATCCACCGTGCGAAAGCGAGAGGTCATATCCACCAGCTCAATATCCGGTTTACCCCGGGAGGTAGAATCGCACAGGGAGGAAATCCACATGGCGTCGAACTGCCGATAGCCTCCCTGCTCCGCCACCTTGGTGTTTTCCACCAATAAACCAGTCAATCCACTGTGGGCCTCCATCACCGTGATCAGCCCCTTCATGGAAAGCAGCTTCCGCAGCCTGCCCCTTCGGGCGTCCGGCATGGCTAATTCCAATCTGGCGCGCTTCTCCAGATCCTCATACACCGAATGGCGCGCATAGGGGAACTCCACCAGCTGGCCTCCCGTTGTCTCCAGAATCTGCAGCACCTCCCGGCGAATCGGCTCCTGCACGCCGGAAACCCAGTCATCCCCATGGACCACATAATTCGGCCGATATTGCAGCAGATTCTCACGGTAGCTCAGCGTCCGCTGCAAAACCACCTGATCCACCAGGGACAGGGAGCGCATCAGCGCCATGCGCTCCTCCTGGGGCATCAACGGGAACCGCTTGTATCCCGCCACCGCTTCATCGGACAGCACGCCCACAATCAACCGGCCCAACCGCCGGGCTCGCCGCAGCAGGGCAATATGCCCGCTATGCAGCAGATCCGTGGAAAAGCACATATAGACCGTGCGGCTCTCCACCTCCGCCAGGTGCGCGGTGACCGCTTGCAAATCCTCCGGGGTATCGATTTCCGCACAGAGACGATCCGCCACATCCAGCGCATGCACATGGCAGGCCCCTGCCAGCCGATTCAGGGCCTCCTCCGCGTATACGGAGGTCTCCCCCGCTTCACACATCGCGCAAATCTGCCCCAGCCATCGATCCCAGTCCTCCGGCTGCAGATGATACAGAGCCTGGGCTTCCATGGCGTTTTCAAAGAAATTTACGCCTACACTCTGCACTTCTCCACCCTGCACCACGGCCTTAAAATCCTTCTCCGGCAGCGCCAAGGTGGAGGAAACCTTCATGCAGCTGTAAGGCGTCGCCATCAAATCCTCCAGCACCGAGGCCTCAAACACCAGATCCCCATGCATCAGTAGCAGCTCTTGCCCCCGCAGCTGCTCCCGCGGACAGAAGATGGAATAGATGTAGTTGGTTTCCGCGTCGCGAGGGTTTTTCACGAAGGTACATTGCAGCCCCGTATGCAGGGAGGCGCAATAGTCCATCAAAATCTGATCATAATATCCGGTGGTCATAATGACCTCCCGGACCCCCGCCTCCTGCAGCAGCCGCAGCTGGCGTGAAAGGATGGTTTCCCGGGCGGAAATCTCCGTCATACATTTGGGCTGATCGCTGGTCAGCACGCCCATGCGATGACCCAGCCCGGAGTTCAGGATCAGTGCTTTCATCATTGCTCCTTCATTTCCCCCGTCCGTTCAC
>JAFUFB010000023.1 GCA_017470145.1 Clostridia bacterium
CACGGACGTGACCGGCAACATCAAGCTGCCGGAGGGCGTGGAAATGGTGATGCCCGGCGATAACATCGACATGGAAATCACCCTGATCACCCCCATCGCCATGGAGCAGGGACTGCGCTTCGCTATCCGCGAAGGCGGCCGTACCGTGGGCTCTGGCGTTGTGGCCAAGGTCATTGAATAATTAGGTTTTCTCCCGGAACGCTCCCCGCAGCGGGAGCGTTCCTTTTATGGTGTTTTCGCGGTTTTCCCGCGAGGAGGGTTTTCCATTATGTTTACATATCAGACGCATGGCACCTGCTCCACGGCCATGGACCTGGAGATTCAGGACGGCATCATCACCTACTGCAAGATCCATCGTGGCTGCCGGGGAAACACCCAGGGTCTGGCCCGGATGGTGATCGGGCAGAACGCGGAAGAGGTGGCGAAGCGGTTGGAGGGCATCCCCTGCAAGGGCGACACCTCCTGCCCGGATCAGCTGGCCAAAGCCATCCGCGCCTATCATGAATGAAAAAGTGAAGTAATTTGCGAAGGGATGTTTCACTCAGGGGCCCTTGGAAGACGTCGGCACTTAGCGGGTGGCAAGGGCTTGCCCGAAGTCAACCGCTTTGTGCCGCTACGTCTGGAACGGAGGCGCGAGCCGTGCCCCGGAGGGGAACTCCCGCGCGCATACCACGAAGCACGATAGAGAGGTTATCCATTTGACAGAACAGATTCCGACAAGCTTTGAGGAGATGGACCTGAGCCGGGAGATTTTGCAGGCGGTGGAGGCCATGGGCTTTCAGACCCCTTCCACCGTGCAGGCCCGGACCATTCCCCTGATGATGGAGGGCGTGGATATCAACGCCATCGCCCCCACGGGCACGGGGAAAACCTGCGCCTTCGGTATCCCCATGCTGGAATATGTCCAGCTGAAGGACAGCCGGGTGCAGGAGATCGTGCTGGCCCCCACCCGGGAGCTGGCGCTGCAGATCGGCGAGGAGCTGACCCAGCTGGCGAAGTTTATCAAAGGGGTGCGTATCGCTGTGCTTTACGGCGGACAGAGCATCTCCAAGCAGATCAGCCTGCTGAAGCGGAAGCCCCAGATCGTCATCGCCACCCCCGGGCGCCTGCTGGACCACATGCAGCGGAGAAACATCTCTCTGGACGCGGTGCACACCATGGTGCTGGACGAGGCGGATGAAATGCTGAACATGGGCTTCGTCAAGGATGTGACGAAGATCATCGAGGCCACGCCGGTGGATCGGCAGCTGGTGCTCTTCTCCGCCACCACCAATCAGGAGGTGCTGACCATCGCCTGGAAATATCAGCACGATCCGGTGGAGGTAACGGTGGAGGCCACCAAGGAGGATCGGCCCCAGATTACGCAGTACGTCATCTCTGTGGAGCAGAACGAGAAGATTGAACGCCTGATGTATCTGCTGGACGCGGATGTGTATGGCCGGGTGATGATCTTTTGCAACACGAAATTCATGACCGATAAGCTGACCAGCCGGCTGAATAAAGAGGGCTACGACGCCCAGTGCCTGCATGGGGATATCCCCCAGGCGAAGCGGAATGTGGTCATGAACGACTTCAAGCGGGGCAAGTTCCCCATCCTGGTTTCTACGGACGTGGCGGCCCGGGGCATCGATGTGGACGATGTGGAGGCGGTCATCAATTTTGACCTGCCCAACGAGAATGAGTATTATCTTCATCGCATCGGCCGCACGGGCCGGGCCCATAAGCACGGCGTCAGCTTCTCCCTGGTGACCTTTAAGGAGAGCGTCCGGATGGATGAGATTCTGAAATACATGCTGACCCAGCCCACGCCTTTGCATTTTGAGGATGATATTCTGAAGGATGAGGAAGGAAAGCCCTTCTTCGCCAATATATAAAAAACTCGCCCCGTTGAAGATGAAAAGACATTTCCCCGCCGAAGGCGGGGAAATAAATAAAGCAGTCCCCCGCCGAAGGCGGGGGATAAAAAACTCGCCCCCCTCGGGGCGAGCCTTTTTTCAATTAGATTCCGCGGCGGGCAGCAAAGCATTCGCTGCAGTAGACGGGACGATCTTCCTTCGGCTCGAAGGGAACCTGCGTGGGCTTGCCACACTCGGCACAGATCGCGTCATACATCACGCGGTTAGCGCCGGCAGCAGGGCGATTCGCCTTGCGGGCCTGACGGCAGGCCTTGCAGCGGGTGGGCTCGTTCTGAAAGCCCTTTTCGGCGTAGAATTCCTGTTCGCCAGCGGTGAACACGAATTCCTGGCCACAGTCTTTGCATACCAGCGTTTTGTCTTCGTACATGGTTAGGTAACCCCCAAAATAAATGATAGGTGAACCTTCGGCTGACCTGGTCTTTGCCCCCACACACGCCATCTGGAAGGTTGCTCCGCGCCGTCGCGCCCTCACGCACTTCTCTCGGGCTTGCACCCGGATGGACTTACATCTAGACCGCACCATGCTCCCCGCCACTTGGGGCGGATTACGTGGACCGCTTCGCCTGCGACTGGCATCGGCTTGCAACCACAGACCCGAAGATTACGACCGATCCCATTATATCCCCGCAAAATCGAAAACGCAAGTTATTTTTGCACGTATTTCAGGAAAACAACGAAAAAACCATAGATTTTTCACATTTTGACAGGTTAAAAAGTATCTTCGTCGTATGTGTGTGGGAGTTCCACTCCGGGGCACGCTCTTGTCTCCGCAACCGCTGTGGTCGAGACTCCCCGCTAGAGAGCTCGCTTCCTATCGGTTGACTTCACCTCTGGTGAAATTTCCGCCACTGGCGGTCGTCAGTGGTTCGCCCGTTCCGGATGTGCTTATTTCTTTTGCCCATAATAGGCGTTGGGGCCGTGCTTGCGCATGAAATGCTTTTCCTTCACATGGTCCGGCAGGCTTTCCCGGGTCTGCTGGGCGGGGAGGGCTTCCGTGTGCCAGGCCATCATGGCCACCTCCTCCAGCACCACGGCGTTATGTACTGCGTCCAGCGCGTCCTTTCCCCAGGCGAAGGCGCCGTGATGGCGGGCCAGGGCGCAGGGCACATGGAGTGGATTTAAGCCATTTTCTTCAAAATGGGCGGCGATGACCTTCCCCGTCTCCAATTCATAGGCCCGGGCAACCTCTTCCGGCGTCAGATCTCGACAGCAGGGCACGGGGCCATAGATGTAGTCCGCGTGAGTGGTGCCGTAGGCGGGAATATCCCGGCCGGCCTGGGCCCAGATGGTGGCCCAGCGGGAATGAGTATGCACTACGCCCCCGATGCCGGGGAAGCGGCGATAGAGCTCCGCGTGGGTAGGGGTGTCCGTGGAGGGATTCAGATCCCCTTCCACCTTGTTGCCCTCCAGGTCCATGACCACCATGTCGCTGGGCTGCAGATCCTCATAGGGCACGCCGCTGGGCTTGATGACAAAGAGACCCTTTTCCCGATCCACGCCGGAGACATTGCCCCAGGTAAAGGTGATCAAATGGTAGGCGGGAAGAAGCATATTGGCTTCATATACCTTTTGTTTCAGTTCTTCCAACATGAACGCGATCCTCCTGATTTTCTCGCCATCTCTCCGCTGCAAACCTGAGGGGCGGAACATCTGGCGTTTTTTGGAAATCATTTCCTATTCAGCCTACCATATTTTGTGGGGGAGCGCAAGAAAAACATGCTAAATTCTTGACGGAAGGCAGGGATGCGTGTAAAATGGAAGGCAAAGAAAACAAACGTTCGGATTGATCGGGGGGAGCGCCATGCTGCAGGAAGGGAAAATCTGGATCGGCACAGGGGTGAACGGGCCCGTTTTTCTGCTGCCCGCCATGGCCAATCGGCATGGGCTCATCGCCGGCGCGACGGGGACGGGGAAAACCGTCTCCCTGAAGGTGCTGGCCGAGGGCTTTTCCGAAATGGGGGTTCCCGTTTTTTTAAGCGACATCAAGAGCGATCTTTCCGGCATGGTGAAGCCCGGCGCTCGTTCCTCGGCCATCGATAAGCGGCTGGCCGGCTGCGGGGTGGATCCGGACAGCTTCGACTACCACGCCTTTCCCAGCGAGTTCTGGGATGTATATGGGAAGAATGGGAAGCCCATTCAGGCCACGGTGCAGGGCATGGGGCCCCAGCTGTTGGGGCGGATGTTAGGGGTGAATGAGACGCAGACCGGCGTGCTTAACATCCTTTTCCGCTATTGCGCCCAATACGAATACCCGCTGCTGACCTTGGCGGATTTGAAAAATCAATTGATTCGTATGGGGGAGAACACGCAGTTCTTCACCCTGAATTATGGTAATGTTTCCGTCGCCTCCATCGGCGCCATCCAGCGGGCGGTGGCCCTGCTGGAGGATGAGGGCGGAGCGGCCTTCTTTGGCGAGAAGGAGTTCGACGTTCGGGAATGGCTCAAACGGGATGAAAACGATCGCGGATGCATCAACATCCTCTCCGCGGACGAGCTGTTCGCCCATCCCCTGATGTATTCCACCTTCCTGCTTTGGATGCTAACCCGGCTATATGACGCCCTGCCGGAGCGGGGGGATATGGATCAGCCGGTGGCCGTCTTCTTCTTTGACGAGGCGCATTTGCTGTTCGACGATTGCTCCAAGGTGCTGATGGACAAGATCGAACAGGTGGTTCGGCTGATCCGTTCCAAGGGCGTAGGGGTTTATTTCATCACCCAGAGCCCGGCGGATATCCCCATGTCCATTCTGGGGCAATTAGGCAACCGTGTGCAGCACGCCCTGCGGGCCTATACGCCCCTGGATCAGAAGGCGGTGAAGGTGGCGGCCCAAACCTTCCGTACCAATCCGGATTTTAATACCGAGGAAGCCATCACGAATTTGAAAACCGGCGAAGCCCTGATCTCCTGCCTGGACGCGGACGGCGCTCCCGGCATTGTGCAGCGGGCCACGGTGCTGCCCCCCCAGAGCCAGTTGGGCGCCCTCAGCGAGGAGGAGCGGGCCCGGGCGGCCCAGGGGCTCCCTTTGACAGAGGAAGCGGCGGCGGAGCCTGAGCTTCCCTTGGAGGCGCCGGAAGGCCATGGCGTAGCTGCCGCCCTGGATGAGGCTTTCGAAGGCATTCTGGGCCAGCCTGTGCCCAAGCCCTACGAGCCTGTACCTACGTTGGATTTTCCGAAGCCGGACTTTGCGGCTCCGGATTTCGCGCAAGCGATCCCTTCCATGGAGTTTCCCGTTTCCCCCTCGACCCCTGAACCGGTGCAGGAGAACACCGGAGAAGAAAAGATGAGCCAGACATTCAAAGTTTACGATCCTACCACCGGCCAATATGTGGAGCAGGAAAAGCCTGAAATGACGCCGGTGGCCGCCCCCGTAGCTGCGCAGCCCGATGCCCCCGCGGTGCCCACGATTCAGGTGGTTCCGGAGACCCCGGTTGCTCCTGCGGCTCCGGTGGCCCCGGTCCAGCCTGCTACCCCCGTGCTGCAGCAGATGCCCGTCATGGTGCTGGATCAGGCTAGCGGCCAATATGTTCAGCAGATGATGTGGATGCAGCAGGATCCCGCCACTGGGAATTGGATCCCGCTGCCCCAGATGCAGCCCGTGGCTCAGACGGCCGCTCCGGTAGCCCCCGCGGCCCCCGTGGATCCCATCGCCCTGGCGGAGCAGCAGAAAGCTCAGGCCGCCGCCCAGAAAGAGGCGGAGAAGGCTGCCCTCCTGGCCCAGAAGGAGGCCGAGAAGGCGGAGAAGGAAGCGGCCAAGCTGGCCAAGGAGCAGGAAGCCGCAGAGCGCCGCGCCCGGAATGACGCCCTGCGGGAGGAGGCGGCGGAGCGCGCCCGGAAGAACGATTCCGTGGCGGGCCGGATTAAGAACACCGCCATCCAGACGGCCACCCGGCAGGTGACCTCTTCCCTGACCAAGGGGTTGACCAACGCCATTTCCGACCTGTTTGGCGCCAACGGAAAGAAAAAGTAATCGGGCCTGACGGAGGGAGCGTATCCCTTCGAACAATGAGATATCTTGGGCTTCTCATCCCGGAAGGGATTTGAGCGAATAAAAAATCATTCCAAAATGGAAACCGATAAAAAAGGGAGGATTGTTTTCATGAGCAAGTTTCTGAAGGAGTTTAAGGATTTCGCCCTGCGGGGCAATGTTGTGGATATGGCCGTTGGCGTGGTCATCGGCGCGGCCTTCGGTAAGGTCGTCACCTCTGTGGTGGATATCTTCATCAACCCCATCGTGGAGCGGATCACCGCGGCCGCGGCCCTGGAGGGGAACACCCCTGGCGTCGCCGGCGCTCTGATTACCTTCCTGGGCGTTTTGATTGAGTTCATCCTGACGGCGCTGGTGCTGTTCCTGATCATCAAGGCCATGAACAAGGCCAAGGATCTGACCAAGAAGCCGGAGAAGCCCGCCGCGCCGACCACCAAGAAGTGCCCCTATTGCCTGAGCGAAATCGATATCAAGGCCACTCGCTGCCCCCATTGCACCAGCGAGATCAAGTAATCTGGAGCGTTTCTGCACAAAAGCCCGCCGATTCCGGCGGGTTTTTCATATGGAGTGGCAGGAATGGGTTCCGTGGATCCGGAAAAGAATGAAAATCATGGCTTGACATATATATTTTGTTGCTTTACACTTCGATCCTATGGGCAAAAGCGATTTGGCCCATGGAAAATCGAGAATTACAGGAGAATGGAAGAAGATGACGAGGAGAGATACCGATCGGTCCGCCATGCTGGGGACCATGCAGATGAGCAAGCTGGTGCCGAAGGTCAGCGTGCCGATTATGATCTCCATGCTGGTGCAGGCCTGCTACAACGTGGTGGACAGCGTGTTTGTGTCCCAGTTCGACCCCAACGGGCTGACAGCGGTGTCCCTGGCCTATCCCTTCCAGATGCTGATGCTATCCCTGGCTGCGGGCATGGGAACCGGTATCAACAGCCTGATCAGCCGCCGACTGGGGGAGAAGAAGCCGGAGGAGGCCCGGCGGGTTTCCTGGAATGGGCTGCTGATCGAGGTTTGCGGCAGCCTGCTGTTCATCCTGATTGGCCTCCTGCTGACGGGGACGCTGATGCGGCTGGTGGTTTCCGAGAACCTGAACAACGCGGAGCTGATTTTCAACATGGGGAAGGATTACCTCTCCATCGTTACCATCTGGAGCCTGGGCATGTTCCTGACGATCTATTTTGAGCGCTTGTTGCAGGCCACGGGGAATACCGTCCATTCCATGATCACCCAGCTGGTGGGCGCCATTACCAATATCGTGCTGGACCCCATTATGATCTTCGGCCTGCTGGGCTGCCCCCAGATGGGCGTGGCGGGCGCGGCGGTGGCTACGGTGATCGGCCAATGGCTGAGCGCGATCACCGGTTTCGTGCTGAACCAGTGGAAAAACACGGAGCTGCGGCTGAGCTGGAAGGATTTCCAGATCGTAGGCCGGGACCTGCAGGGTATCGTGGCGGTAGGATTCCCTTCCTCCGTTATGCAGGCTATTGGCTCGGTGATGAACCTGGGGATGAACGCGATTCTGTCCGGATTCGCGGAGAGCAACGCGGCACTGAACGTGCTGTCTGTGTACTTCAAGCTGCAGAGCTTTATCTTCATGCCGGTGTTCGGCCTGAGCACGGGCATCATCGCCATCGTGGCTTACAATTATGGTGCGCGGATCAAGCAGCGGGTGTATGAGTGCATCAAGGTGGCGCTGATCTGGGCCATTACGATCATGGCCATCGGCACGATGATCTTCCTGGCCTTCCCGCAGCAACTGATGTCCATCTTCGAGTCCGACGTGGACCTGGCACTGACGGCCCAGATGACGCAGATCGGCGTGGTGGCCATGCGGATCATCTGCACCAACTTTATCCTCGCTGCCATCGGCATCATCCTCTCCACCGTGTTCCAGGCGGTGGGGAAGGGCTTCTACAGCATGATGATGAGCATTAGCCGGCAACTGTTGGTCTTGTTGCCGGTAGCCTGGCTGATCGCGAAGCTGACGGGAAACGTGTATGCCGTATGGTGGTGCTTCCCCATCGCGGAGGCAGCCTCCCTGGTCATGTGCCTGCTGCTGTACCGCAAATGCGACCGGGAAATGATTTCGAAGCTGTAAAAACTGCGCGCATTGACAGGAGCCTCCCCGCATGATATGATGCCCCCTGTCAGCACAAGCGGACTCCGGGTTTGCCCAAGCAAATCGCCATTCAAAGAAGTAGGTTTTCAGAATGAAATTCGGTATCCCCAAGGTGCCGCAGGCCGTCTGAAGATGGCTTCTGGTGCCTTTTCTTTTGGCAAATATCATCAAAAAAACAGGGGAAAATTCCAGAATGAAAATGTGGAGGATACTATGGACCACATCCAACGGATTGTAGGAAAGGAGCAGGGATGAGCACGAACAAAAATGAACGGAAAATGACCTCCCTGCAGGTGCGGAAGCTGACCTACGCGGCCCTGTTTTTAGCCATTGCGCTGGTGCTGCCCTTCATCACGGGGCAGATTCCGGAGATCGGTTCCGCCCTGTGCCCCATGCATATTCCGGCCCTGCTGTGCGGGTTTATGTGCGGATGGCCCTGGGGGCTGGCGGTGGGCTTTATCGCGCCGCTGCTGAGGTCCGTGCTCTTCGGCATGCCGGCCATGTTCCCTGGGGCGGTTTCCATGGCCTTTGAGCTGGCGGTGTATGGCGCCATGGCGGGGTGGCTGCGGCAGGTGCTGCCAAAGACCAAGGGCGCTACCTACGCGGCGCTGCTGATTGCCATGGTGGCGGGGCGAATCGTCTGGGGAACGGTGCGGCTGATCCTGGCCGGGCTGACGGGCAGCAGCTTTACCTGGACCCTGTTCCTGGCGGGAGCAGTGACCAACGCCATCCCCGGCATCATCCTGCAGCTGGTGATGATTCCCATCCTGGTCATCGCTATGGAGCGGGCGGGGCTTTCCCTGAACAAAGCATAATCCGGCGGGAGCGGAGGACGGTCTCCCGGAAAATCAAAACGATGATGATAGAAAGGAGCTGCGGCAGATGCAGTATCGAAAGGATCGAGAAGGGCAGGAGCTTTCCCTGCTGGGCTTTGGATGCATGCGGTTTACCCGGAAGGGGAGCGGCATCGATCTGGAGAAAGCGGAAAAGGAAATCATGGAAGCCTTCCACCAGGGCGTCAACTACTACGACACTGCGTATATCTATCCGGACAGCGAAGCCACCCTGGGGGAGATCCTGGAGCGGAACGGCATCCGATCCCAGGTGCTCATCGCCACCAAGCTGCCCCAGTACCTGATTGGCAACAGAGCTGCCATTGATAAATATTTCCAGGAGGAGCTGACCCGCCTGCGGACGGATTATGTGGATGTCTATCTGATGCACCACCTGACCGACGTGGCCATGTGGGAGAAGCTGAAGAAGATCGGCATTCTGGACTGGATTGCGGAGAAAAAGGCTTCCGGGGCCATTCGGAGAATCGGCTTCTCCTTCCATGGAGATTCGGACCATTTTCTCCGAATTCTGGAGGATTACGATTGGGATATTTGCCAGATTCAATATAACTATCTGGATGAGGTTTCCCAGGCGGGAAGGATCGGCCTGCAGGCGGCGGCCGCCCGGGGGATTCCGGTGGTCATCATGGAACCCCTCCGGGGCGGAAAGCTGGTCAACATGCTGCCGGCGGAAGCGGAACGGATCATGCGGGACAGCGGACGGAACTGGTCCCCGGCGGAATGGGCGTTCCGCTGGCTGTATCATCAGCCGGAGGTGTCGGTGGTGCTGTCCGGCATGAATTCCCTTGAGATGGTGCGGGAAAACTGCCGGGTGGCGGAGGAGACCCTGCCGGGCAGCCTGGAGGAAAAAGACCTGCAGGTGATTGACCAGGTCACAAAGGCGATTCGCGCTTCCGAAAAGGTGGGATGTACCGGATGCAGATATTGCATGCCCTGCCCGAAGGGGGTGGATATTCCCGGCATCTTCCGCTGCTATAACACCATGTACATCGAGTCCAAGTTCAACGGCCGGAAGGAGTTTATCCAGACCGTGGGCCTGACCCGGGAGCCCTCCTTTGCCAGCCAGTGCATTGGATGCGGAAAATGCGAGAAGCATTGCCCCCAGTCGATCCCCATTCGGGAGAAGCTGAAGGAAGCGGATCAGGCCCTGCGGCCCGTGCCCTATCGGGCGGCCATTTCCGTCCTCCGAAAGGTGATGCTGCGGAGAACCTGACCTGGATCAAGAAGGTATTTGCTTTGTATTTTCCTTGACGGAACTGGGGTTCATACGGTAAGATGCGGGGGAATTTTCCCAAGGGGGTGTGTTCGGCATGAAGGAATGCCTTTTCCGCGGGGTGGGGACCGCCCTGATTACGCCGTTTACAGAAGGTGGCATAGATGAAGCAGCCTTTGCCCGGTTGATTGAATTCCAAATCGAAAATGGGGTGGACGCCCTCATCGTTGCCGGAACCACAGGGGAGGGTTCCGTGCTGACGGAGGCGGAGTATGAAAGCCTGATTGCCTTCTCCCTTCGCCAGGTGGCGGGCCGCGTGCCGGTCATCGCGGGCAGCGGTGCCAACGACACCCGAAAGGCCATCGACCGAACGAAGCTGGCATGCGATCTGGGGGCGGATGGCGTGCTGTTGGTGACCCCTTACTATAATAAAACCACCCAGCGGGGCCTGATGGCGCATTTCGAGGCCATTGCCGACGCCAGCAACCGGCCCTGCATCCTATACAACGTGCCCGGGCGGACGGGGCTGAATATGCTGCCGGAGACGGTGGCCCAGCTGGCGGAACATCCCCGCGTTGCGGCGATCAAAGAGGCCAGCGGGAATATCAGCCAGGTGGCGCGGATTCGGCAGCTTTGCGGCGAAAAGATCGCGGTCTATTCCGGCTGCGATGATCAGACGGTGCCGGTGCTGAGCCTGGGGGGCATGGGCGTCATTTCCGTGGCCAGCAACGTGGTTCCCCGGGAAATGAGCGAGCTCTGCCGGGCATGGTTCCGGGGGGAGACCGCCCTGGCCGCGGCGGAGCAGCTGCGGCTGCTGGAGCTGATGAACCTGCTGATGGTGGAAACCAATCCCATCCCCGCCAAGGCGGCCTGCGCTGCTTTAGGCTTCGGGGAAAACCGGCTGCGGCTGCCTCTGGTGCCCATGGAAAAGCAAAATGAGGAAAAGCTGCTGCGGGCGCTGAAGGAGGTGCAGGAGTGATGAAAATTCTCCTGGTAGGATACGATGGCCACATGGGCCGGGAGGTGCGGGCCTCCGCGGAGCGGATGGCCGGCGTGGAGATTGTTCAGGGAGTGGATCCCCTGATCCCCGAAGACCGGGAGGACTGCGTGCGGCGCTTTGAAAGCTGCACCCGGGAGGCGGAAGCGATCATCGATTTCAGCCACCACAGCCTGACAAAGGAGCTGCTGGCCTTCGCGGTGGAGCGGCGCCTGCCACTGGTGCTGGCCACCACAGGACAGACGGAGGAGGAAAGGGTGGCGATTCTGGATGCCGCGAAGGAGATTCCCCTCTTCCTGGCGGCCAACTACAGCCTGGGTATCGCGGTGCTGCAGGATCTGGTGAAAAAGGCCCTGGCGCTGTTTCCGGACGCGGAGGTGGAAATCGTGGAAAAACACCACGACCGCAAGCTGGACGCCCCCAGCGGCACGGCCCTGAGCCTCTTCCAGGCGGTGAAGGAGGTACGGCCCGAAAGCAGGGCGGTGACCGGGCGCAGCGGCCAGGGAAAGCGGCAGAAGGAGGACGTGGGCATCCATGCCATCCGCATGGGGAACATCGTCGGCATGCACGAGGTGATGATCGGCACTCAGAACGAGACCTTGACCCTGACCCATGAGGCCGCCAGCCGGGGCGTTTTCGCGGATGGCAGCCTGAAGGCGGCGCTGTTCCTGGCTGGGAAGGCGCCGGGGCTGTACGATATGAAGGATCTGCTAAGCGAATAAAGGATAAAGGAGCGAAAGGCAAGATGAGAATTGGCATTTATGGCTATGGCAACCTGGGCAAGGGCGTGGAGAAGGGCATTGCCCTGAACCCGGATCTGGAGCTGGTGGGCGTGTTCACCCGACGGGATCCTGCCAGCGTGAAAACTGTTACCGGCGCGCCAGTGTATTCAGTGGACCAGGTGGCGGATTTTGAAAACCAGATCGACGTGATGATTCTTTGCGGCGGCAGCGCTACGGATCTGCCGGAAATGACGCCCAGCCTGGCCCGGCTTTTCAACGTAGTAGATTCCTTCGACACCCATGCCCGGATTCCGGAGCATTTCGCCAATGTGGACAAGGCCGCCTTCCAGACGGGGCATACCGCCCTGATCAGCGGCGGCTGGGATCCCGGCCTGTTCTCTTTGGCCCGGCTGTATATGAACGCCGTGCTGCCGGAGGGGAGGGATTACACCTTCTGGGGCCGGGGGGTCAGCCAGGGTCATAGCGACGCCATTCGCCGCATCCCTGGGGTTAAGGACGCCCGGCAGTACACCGTGCCTGTGGCGGAGGCGGTGGCCCAGGTTCGCGCCGGAAAGCAGCCGGAGCTGACCACCCGGGAGAAGCATCTGCGGGAGTGCTACGTGGTGGCGGAGGAAGGGGCGGATTTGGCCCTGATCGAGAAGACCATCAAGGAGATGCCCAACTATTTCGCGGACTATGATACCACCGTTACCTTCGTTACCCAGGAGGAGCTGACGAGGGATCACGGCGCCTTGCCCCACGGAGGCGAGGTCATCCGCAGCGGCAAGACCAGCGCGGAAAACAGCCATGTGCTCTCCTTCTCCCTGAAGCTGGATTCCAATCCGGAATTTACAGGCTCCGTTCTGCTGGCCTGCGCCCGGGCGGTGGCGAAAATGCATGGCCGGGAGATCTTTGGATGCCATACCATGTTCGATGTGGCGCCGGCGGATCTGAGCCCGCTGTCTCCCGAGGAGCTGCGGAAAAAGCTGCTGTAATCAATTGCCGAAAGAGGACGGAGGAATCCGCCCTCTTTTTGCATCGAAATCAGCGCGAAAAATCGGATTTTCCTTTGTGAATCAAAGGTGCAGTCAGCCTGCTGTTTACGCAAAATGGTCCAAGCACCCTTTCGACAGAAAGCCGCGAAAGTGGGTTGTCAAGACGGGAGAAAATGGGTATAATAGGGGCAGTTGATTTCAGATGAAATTGAACTGAGAAGGAGGCGGAACAATATGACAGACGCGGTATTGAATACAGCAAAAGAAAAAATGGGCAAGACCTGCGCGGTGTACGAGCGGGATATGCAGAGCGTGCGCGCTGGCCGGGCGAATCCCCAGGTGCTGGACCGGATCATGGTGGATTACTATGGGACGCCCACGCCCCTGAACCAGGTGGGCAACATCTCCGTGCCCGAGGCGCGGATGCTGATCATCGCTCCCTGGGAGCCCAAGATGATCACGCCCATTGAAAAGGCCATCCAGACCAGCGATCTGGGCCTGAATCCCTCCAACGATGGCAAGGTGATTCGCCTGATCTTCCCCGAGCTGAACGAGGAGCGTCGGAAGGATTTGACCAAGCAGGCCAGCAAGGCGGCGGAGGAGGCCAAGGTGGCTGTCCGCGCCATCCGGCGGGACGCCATGGAGCAGATCAAGAAGCTGAAGAAGAACAGCGAGATCACGGAAGATGATCAGCACAAGGCGGAGGACGATCTGCAGAAGATTACCGACAAGGCGATTAAGGACGTAGACGTGATCTATGCCGCCAAGGAAAAGGAGATCATGGAGGTGTAATTCCTTCCATCCATAGGGAGTATCATGCGCGCGGCCTTTTTGTCCGAAAGTCCGCGCGTTTTTCTTCAATTGGGCGTGACGCCGCAAAGGAGACAGGATGAACGCGAAACAGGTAAAGGACCTTTGGAAGCTGCGGAATGCGGAGAAGCTGGGAGATCCGACCCGGATGCCCCGGCATGTGGCCATCATCATGGATGGCAATGGCCGATGGGCCAAGCAACATAAGCTCTCCGTCTCCCGGGGGCATCGGCAGGGGACGGAAACCCTGCGGGAGATCATTCGCCATACGGATGATTTAGGCATCGAGGCCCTGAGTCTCTATGCTTTTTCCACGGAGAACTGGAGCCGCCCGGCGGAGGAGGTTTCCGCCCTGATGCAGTTGATTCTGGATTTCTTCGTCTCTGAGATTGAGGAGCTGGACCAGAAGAATGTTCGCATCCTGATTCTGGGGGACAAAAGTGCCCTGCCGGAAAAGCAACGGGAGACCCTGCTGGAGGCGGAGCGCCGGACCGGGGGGAACACGGGGCTGCATCTCAACATCGCCATCAATTATGGCAGTCGGGCGGAGATCGTAAAGGCCGCCCGGGAAATCGCAGTCCAGGTTCAGTCCGGAGAGCTCTCCCTGGATGCGATCGGGGAGGAGACGATTTCGGACCATCTGTACACCGCCGGCCAGCCGGAGGTGGATCTGCTGATCCGGACCAGCGGGGAAATGCGGCTCAGCAATTTCCTGCTGTATCAAAACGCCTATGCGGAATTTATTTTCCCGGAGGTACTCTGGCCGGATTTCACGGTGGAGGAATATGATCGCTGCCTGAAGGAATTCGAAAGCCGGAATCGCCGCTTCGGCGCCCGGGTGGAGGAATAAAAGGGCTGGGAAGGGCGAAGGAACGGGAAAAGCATTTTCCTGGAGGCTGCGTCCGGATGGAACAGAAGGCTGACCCGAGACAAAGCGGGGGAGGAAGAACGGAATGAAGCAGAGAGTGATCACTGGCGCGCTGCTGATTGTGCTGCTGGTGGTATTGCTGTGGCTGCCAGGATGGTGCATGTCCCTGGCGGCGCTGATCGCCATCGGCTTTGCCACCTGGGAGGAATATCACGCCCTGACCCTGGCGGGCCATCGGGTGGTCAGCTGGCCAGCCTGGGTAGTGCTGGTGGGTTCTGTACCCTTGGCCCTGACCCTGGGAAACGCGACGCTGGTGCCCCTCATGGGAGCCGCCCTGCTGCTGATGTCCGTGCAGGTGCTGTTTCGGCGGGAGCCGGAGCTGACGGATCTGGCCATGTCTGCCCTGCCCATCCTGACGGTGGTACTGCCGGGGCTCAGCATGGTCCTCCTCAGCCTGGCGGATCAAAAGGCGGTGGAAGTGGTGCTGATGGCCCTGGTGTTCACCGTGCCCCTGCTGGGGGATACCTTCGCCCTGTTTATCGGCAGCGCCATTGGGGGTAAAAAGCTCTGCCCCGCCGTTAGCCCCCACAAGACCGTGGCAGGCGCCCTGGGGGGCCTGCTGGGCAGCGTTGTCGGGGCCATGGCCGTCTGCGGCATTGCGGCGTTGGTGTGCAACGAGCCCACCCTGGCCAAGCTGCCCCCCTGGCCCTCCTATCTGATGCTGGGCATCCTGGGGGGCATGGTGGGCCAGATCGGGGATCTGTTTGCCTCCCTGGTGAAGCGCCACAGCGGCATCAAGGATTTTTCCAACCTTTTCCCCGGCCACGGCGGCATGCTGGACCGGCTGGACAGTGTGCTGTTCATGGCGGTGCTGGTGTACTGCTATCGACTGTTTATGGTGTGAGCGATGAAAAGAATTTCCATTTTAGGTTCCACCGGGTCCATCGGGACCCAGGCGCTGGATATCTGCGCCCGGCACCCGGAGGAGTATCAGGTGGTGGCCCTGACGGCCAAGGCCAGCAAGGAAAAGCTGTTTGAACAGGTGCGGGCCTTCCGGCCGGAAATGGCGGGCTTGCTGGACGGGATCGAACCCGACGAGATCCCGGAGGATCTGCGCTTCTGCCGCTGGATGAGCGGGAAGGAAGCGCTGCGGGCCGCGGCGGCGGAGGTGGCGGCGGACCAGGTGCTGGTCAGCATTGTGGGCATCGCCGGGCTGCAAAGCGTGCTGGACGCCCTGGAGGCTGGCCGGCAGGTGTTGCTGGCCAACAAGGAAGCCCTGGTCACCGGAGGCCATTTGGTTATGGACCTGGCGGCCCGAATGGGCAGGCCCATCCTGCCGGTGGACAGCGAACACAGCGCCATCTTCCAGTGCCTGCAGGGGGCAGGGCCCAATCGGCCCACCCGCATCCTGCTGACGGCTTCCGGCGGCCCCTTCCGAACCTGGAAAAAGGAGGAGATTCACCGGGCCACCCGGGAGCAGGCCCTGAACCATCCCAATTGGGCCATGGGGGCGAAGATCACGGTGGACTCCGCCAGCATGTTCAACAAGGGGCTGGAGATCATGGAGGCCCGGTGGCTGTTCGACATGCCGGCGGAGCAAATTCAAGTCGTGGTGCACCCGGAGAGCATCGTCCATTCCGCCATCGAGTTCGAGGATGGAGCGGTACTGGCCCAGCTGGGGGTGCCGGACATGCGGGTTCCCATCGGGTATGCCATGGCCTATCCTCGGCGGGAAACCACGGGGGTCAAGGGGCCGGATCTGTTCCAATTGGGCAAGCTGACCTTTGAGCAGCCGGACGAGGAGAAATTTCCCTCCCTGCGCCTGGCCAAGGAAGCCCTGGCGGCGGGGGGCGCGGCCTGCACCGTACTGAACGGGGCCAATGAGGAGGCAGTGGCGGCCTTCCTGCGGGGAGAGATCGCCTTCGGAGAGATTTACACCCGGGTAGAGACCGCGCTGGAGCAGCTTTCAGGCTTGCCCGCGGGGAACTTTGAGGAGATTTTTGAGGCGGACCGGCGGGCCCGGGAAGTTGGAAAGAGGAAATGAGCATCGTTTATATTTTGTTGGCTATTCTGTTGCTGGCCATCCTGATCGTCGTGCATGAGCTGGGTCATTTCTGGGCGGCCCGGCTGATGAAAATCGAGGTCAGCGAATTCGGCGTGGGCTTCGGGCCGAAGCTTTTTGGATGGAAAAGCCGGAAGCATGATACGAATTTTGTCATCCGGGCCATTCCCCTGGGGGGCTATAATGCCTTCTATGGGGAAAACGAGGAGGGGGCGCCCTCCGACCCGAAGGATCCGAAGCGGTTTGAAAACCAGAACATCTGGAAGCGGATGTTTGTAGTGATTATGGGCCCCATGATGAACTTCCTGCTGGCCTTTGTGCTGGCCACTGGATTCTATTGGGTCAATGGCATCAGCACCGCCACGGGGATCGATCCCTACATCTCCGGCGTCAACGGGGCTGGCCCGGCCTATGAGGCGGGGCTGCAGGCGGGGGACGTGATTTCGGAAATCGACGGGAGGAACATGCTGGACGGCACGACGGAGACCCTGCTTTCCACCATTGGCGGCTTCCAGCAGGGGCAGGCTCCCTTGCAGGTGACGGTGCAGCGGGGGGAAGAGACGCTGCAGTTGCAGCTGGAGCCCCAGTGGAACGAAGAGGAAGAGCGGATGATGGTGGGGGTCATGATCGGCGGCAGGTATCGCCTGGAGACGGAGAAAACCACCCTCTGGGGCGCGGCGAAGGCCAGCGCCCAGATGTGCTGGCGGGCCGGCGGACTGATTCTGAACGCCCTGAAGAACCTGGTTACCACGGGCGAGGGCCTGGAGGACACTTCCGGGCCGGTGGGGATCATTTCCATCGTATCCAATGAGGTGCGAATTGGCGGATTCCAGGCCTTCCTGGAGCTGCTGATTTCCATCTCCATCAATTTGGGGCTTATGAACCTGATGCCCATCCCGGGGCTGGACGGCAGCAAGCTGATCTTTGGCGTCATTGAGGCGGTGCGGGGAAAGCCCATCGCCCCGGAGAAGGAGGCCATTGTGAACACCATTGGCATGGTGATTTTGCTGGGACTCATGGCCGCCCTGACCCTGAAGGATGTATGGACGCTGATAAGGTAGTAGATGCGCGCGGGAGTTCCCCTCCGGGACACGCTCTCGCTCCGTTCCAGACGTAGCGGCACAAAGCGGCTGCCTTCGGGTAAACCCTCGCCACCCGCTAAGTGCCGACGTCTTCCAAGGGTCCCGGAGTGAAACATCCCTTCGCATGATGGAAATTAATCGAGGAATACCAAATGACCAAAACAGTAAAAGTAGGCAAGCTGCTGCTGGGCGGGGGAAACCCGATCCTGGTGCAGAGCATGACCAATACGGACACCCGGGACGTGGAAGCCACCCTGGCCCAGATTCGGGCCCTGGCGGCGGCAGGATGCGATATCGTCCGGGTCAGCGTCTATGACGAGGAATGCGCCCGGGCGGTGCGGGCCCTGGTGGATGGCAGCCCGGTACCCCTGGTGGCGGATATTCATTTCGATTACAAGCTGGCCATCGCTGCTATGGAAAACGGCATCGCCAAGATGCGGATCAACCCGGGCAACATCGGCGGGGCGGAGAAGGTGCGCATGGTGGCGGATTGCGCGAAAAAGCACCATGTGCCCATCCGCATCGGCGTCAACAGCGGCTCCGCGGAGAAGGAGCTGCTGGCCAAGTATGGCGGGCCCACGGCGGAATGCCTGGTGGAAAGCGCTCTGAACCATGCCCGGCTGCTGGAGGACGTAGGCTTTCAGGAGATCGTGCTGAGTATGAAATCCAGCGACGTGCGCCTGACGGTGGCGGCCTATCGCCTGGCCCATGAAAAATGCGATTATCCCCTGCATGTGGGGGTGACGGAGGCGGGGCTCCCGGGCCAGGGCACGGTGAAGAGCGCCATCGGCATCGGCAGCCTGCTGCTGGACGGCATCGGGGATACCATTCGGGTCAGCCTCAGCGGGGATCCGGTGCCTGAGGCCAAGGCGGGATGGGATATCCTGCGGGCCCTGGATCTGCGGACCCGGGGGGTGCAGCTCATCGCCTGCCCTACCTGCGGGCGGACGGGGATCCCCGTGGCGGAAATCGCCAGCCGGGTGGAGAAGGAGCTGGGAGACATTACCGTGCCCCTGAAGGTAGCCGTCATGGGCTGCGTGGTCAACGGCATCGGCGAAGGCAAGGAAGCGGACGTGGGTATCGCCGGGGGCGGAAACGGCGCGGGGGTCCTCTTCGCCAAAGGAGAGGAATCCCGGAAGGTCCAGGGGGATCTGGCGGAGATCCTGATTAACAAAGTAAAGGAAATGGTCCAGTGAGTTACGAGGATTTGATGGGGCGCATCGCCCGGGAAATACCGGAGCTGGCGGGGAAACTGTCAGCCCCACGGGTGACCTATGTCAAATCGCTGAAAAAGACCTATATTTCCTTTGAAAGCGCCTCCCTGGTAGGGGAAAAGCAGTTCCTGCGGCTGGAGAGCATCCTGCGGGAAACCTTCCCGGGGCGGCCCTTGGCGGTGCGGGTGGTGAGCCCCCTGCTGCGGGACAGCTTCCTGAAAGATATCGGGGCTTACCGATCCGTGCTGACGGACTTTCTGCGGCGGAATTATCCGGGGATTGTGGCCTGGCTGCCCAATATCGACTGGAGCTGCCAAGGGGATCGGGTGACCCTGACCTTCCCGGACGAGTTCTCCCTGGACTATATTGGCAAGCACAATATCACCAACCGATTGGCCACCGCTATTCGGGAGATTTTTGACGCCCAGGTGATCGTGGAAACCACGGTGGCCGGGGACCGGGAAGCCCGCCTGGCCCAGATGCGCCGGGAGCGGCAGGAATCCCTGCGGTCCATCACCCGGGCGGAGATGGCGGAGCGCTACGGCACGGTATACGATCCCCAGAAGCCCGCGGAGGAGAAGCCCAAGCGGAAGCCGCAAGAGCGGAAGGAAAGTCCCGCTCCGGCGGCCGCGGCGGCTCAGGTAGAGAAGAAGGCGGAAAGCGCCCTGGAGACAGGGATTCCCATTCCGGAGATGTCCAACCATGCCATCAATAAGCCCATCCTGGGCCGGGCCATTGCGGATCGGCCGGTGGAGATTCGGGAGCTGACGGCGGAGAGCGGCCTGGTGGTGATCCAGGGGGATGTGTTCCTGCTGGAAACCCGGGAGCTGAAGGGTGGGGAGACTTTGCTGGTGACCTTCGCCATCACAGACTATACCTCTTCCATCCTGTGCAAAACCTTCCTGCGGTATCGGGCCCGTCGGGGCCGGAAGGGGGAGGAGGAGTCCCTGCCCCCCATCACGGAGGAGGAGCGCAAGACCGTGATGGACAAGGTGGAGCGCATCCGGGAGGGCATGAACGTCAAGATTCGCGGGGAATGCCAATACGACAATTATTCCCGGGAGCTGGCGGTCATGATCCGGGACATGGTGGAGATGGAGAAGGAGGAGCGGCAGGACACCGCGGAGGAGAAGCGGGTGGAGCTGCATCTGCACACCAACATGTCCACCATGGACGCCCTGACTCCGGTGGGGGATTTGATCAACCGGGCAGCGAAATGGGGCCATCCGGCCATTGCCGTGACGGACCATGGGGTGCTGCAAAGCTTCCCCGCCGCCTTCCGGGCCGCCAAGGGGAAGATCAAGCTGATTCCCGGCTGCGAGGGATACCTGATCGACGAAAGGGACATCACCGAGCGGCCCACCGCCCAGCCCTATGACGGGCCCATCGTGGTGCTGGACTTCGAAAGCACGGGACTGAACACCTCCACCGCCCGGATTATCGAGATCGGCGCGGTGAAGCTGGACAAGGGCACCATCGTGGATCAATTTCAGGAGCTGGTGGACCCCGGAGAGCCCCTGAAGCCGAAGATCACGGAAGTGACCAACATTACCGATACCATGCTCAGCGGCAAGCCCAAGGCGGCAGAGATGCTGCCGAAGCTGATGGACTTCATCGGGGATTTGCCCATCGCCGCCCACAACAGCGCCTTCGACGCGGCGCTGCTGCGGACGGAGCTGAAGCGGCTGGGGATGACCTACGAGAACCCGGTAATGGACACCCTGACCTATGCCCGGAAGCTGTATCCGGAGCTGAAGTCCTTCAAGCTGAAATCCCTGTGCAAGCATCTGGGGGTCAGCCTGAAAAACGCCCACCGGGCGGTGCACGACGCCACGGCCACGGCCCACTGCCTAGCCCGGATGTTCGAGCACACGGGGGAAAGATATCCGGACATCCATACCTACGAGGATCTGAACCGGCAGCTGCGGGGCGGGGCCATCGGCTCCAGCTGGCATATCATCCTGTTGGCGAAAAATCGGCAGGGGCTGGTGAACCTGAACAAGCTGGTTTCCATCTCCCATTTGGAATACTTCCGGCGGCAGCCCCATATGCCCCGGGAGGTGATCAAGCAATACCGGGAAGGGCTGATTCTGGGCAGCGCCTGCGAGGCGGGAGAGCTATTCCGGGCCGTGCTGGCGGGGGAGAGCATGGAAAAGCTGAAGGAGATCGCCTCCTTCTATGATTATCTGGAGATTCAGCCCATTGGGAACAACGCCTTCCTGCTGCGGGAGGATTATGTCAAGAGCGAGGAAGAGCTGCGGAACCTGAACCGGGTCATCGTGAAGCTGGGGGAGGAGCTGGGGAAGCCCGTGGTGGCCACGGGGGACGTCCATTTCCTGGACCCCAAGGATGCGGTGGGCCGGGCCATTATCCAGGCGGGCTTGGACTATTCCGACGCGGACCAGCAGCCGCCCCTGTATTTCAAAACCACGGACGAGATGCTGGAGGAGTTTGCCTATCTGGGTCCGGAGAAGGCCCGGGAGGTGGTGATCACCAATCCCCGCATGATCGCGGACCAGGTGGAACAGATCAGCCTTTTCCCGAAGCACCCCAAGGGGGAGGATACCTTCCAGCCCTTCTGGGACGACGCGGAGGACAATATTCAGCAGATGAGCTGGGACACGGCGGAGGAGCTGTACGGCTCCCCCCTGCCGGAGATCGTGGAAGCCCGGCTGAAGAAGGAACTGAAGTCCATCGTGGGCTATGGCTACTGCACCCTGTACAACATCGCGGAGAAGCTGGTTTCCCGATCCCTGGAGGATGGGTACCTGGTGGGCTCCCGGGGTTCCGTGGGCTCCAGCCTGGTAGCCCGGATGTGCGGCATCACCGAGGTGAACGCCCTGCCGCCCCATTATCGCTGCACCCATTGCCACAAGGGCTTCTTCGACGTGGACAAGAGCAAATATCACGTGGGGGTGGACCTGCCGGACCGGGATTGCCCCCAGTGCGGCAAGCCCCTGACCAAGGATGGCTTTGATATTCCCTTCGAGGTGTTCCTGGGCTTCGAGGGGGACAAGGTGCCGGATATTGACCTGAACTTCTCCGGAGAATATCAGAACAAGGCCCACCACTATGTGGAGGAGCTTTTCGGCCATGACCATGTTTTTCGGGCGGGAACCATCTCCGGCCTGGCGGATAAGACGGCCTACGGTTATGCCATGCATTATCTGGAGGATCGGGGCATCCAGGCGGGCAACGCAGAAAAGATGCGCCTGGCCCAGGAGTGCACTGGGGTGAAACGGACCACGGGCCAGCACCCCGGCGGCATGGTGGTGGTGCCCCAGGAATACGACATCTGTGAGTTCACCGCGGTGCAGCACCCGGCGGACGACCTGGAGAGCGATTTTACCACCACCCATTTCGACTTTAACTCCATGCACGATATCCTGGTAAAGCTGGACTGCCTGGGCCATGATGATCCTACCATGATGCACGAGCTGGAGATGCTGACGGGGGTCAATTTTCAGGAGGTGCCCCTGGACGATCCCGGGGTTCGCAGCCTCTTTACCTCCCCCGCGGCCCTGGGGGTGACCACCAGCGAGATCCTCTGCAACACGGGCACCTATGGCGTGCCGGAGTTCGGCACGGAGTTCGTCCGGGGCATGCTGCAGGACACCCAGCCCTGCACCATGGAGGAGCTGCTGCGGATTTCAGGCCTTAGCCATGGCACGGACGTATGGCTGGGGAATGCCAAGGACATCATCAACGCGGGCATCGCCACCCTGAGCGAATGCGTCTGTTGCCGGGATGATATCATGAATTACCTGATGGACCAGGGGGTGAAGCCCAAGCTGGCATTCACCACCATGGAAAGTGTCCGCAAGGGCAAGGGCTTAAAGCCGGAGATGGAGCAGGCCATGAATGAGGTGGGGGTGCCGGAATGGTTCATGGACAGCTGCCGGAAGATCAAATACATGTTCCCCAAGGGGCACGCCGTGGCCTATGTAACCATGAGCCTGCGGGTGGCCTGGTTCAAGTTGCATGAACCCCTGGCCTATTACTGTGCGTACTTCACCGTCCGGGGGGACGGCTTCGATGCAGGCACCATGATCCTGTCCCCGGACACCTGCCGGGAGCGGATTCGGGAGATTCGGAACCTGGAAAAGGCTTCCGCCAAGGATAAGGAAATCGCCACCTGCCTGGAGCTGGTGCTGGAGATGAACATGCGAGGCATCCGCTTCCTGCCGGTGGACCTGTATCGCAGCGAGGTGAACCGCTTCCTGATCGAAGATGGCAACATCCGCTGCCCCTTTACCAGCCTCAGCGGCCTGGGGGAGAACGCGGCCATCCCCATCGTGGAGGCTCGGAAGCAGGGAGAGTTCCTTTCCATCGAGGATTTGCGACAGCGGGGGAAGGTGGGCTCCGGCACCATTGAGCTGCTGCGGGCCCACGGGGCCCTGGAGGGCATGAGCGAAACCAGCCAGCTGAGCATGTTTTAAGGGAAGCGCCCTGCGCTGGCAGGGATTTGACAGACGGTGTAGAAAGATTTATAGGAGAAGGAGGGAAGCGCTATGCAGAAGACCATGGACTGGCGCCGGTTTGCCTGGCGCATGGGGATCTTGGCTGTGCTGTTCCTGATTCTTTATCTGGTTTTCTCCAGCCGATTGGGGGAGCGGCAGCAGCAGGAGAATGCCCTGCGGCTGTCCCTGACCCGGCTGGAGGAGGAAAACAAGGCCATGGACGCGGAGCTGAAGCTGGTGGATACGGAGGATTATATCGTCACCAGCGCCATGACCAATTATGCCTTTATGAACAAGAACGATCTTCGGTTTCAGTTCACGAATCCGGACGCGCTGTATGCCTATACGGAGAGCGAGCTGAAAATCCTGATGGATGAGATGGCGGATTGAGGAAGAACGGCCTTTCCCGCCAGGGAGAGGATTTGACCCCAGAGGACGCAAAGGGCAAGGGAGGCGCTCATGCAAAAGGTTGCGGTGATTGGAATCGGCTCTAACTCGGTGCGAATGCTGGTTGCGGAGGTGGAGGAGGACGGCTTCACCCGCCTGACGCGAGATCGGGAGGGGACCCGGCTGTTCGCCGGCCTGGATGAGAGGGGCAATCTGAGCCCGGAGAGCATGGAGAAAACCGCCGCGGCGGTGGAGCGAATGGCCGTTTCCGCGGGGAAAATCGGCTGCGACAAATTACATATCTTTGCCACCAGCGCCTCCCGGGACGCCCGGAATGGGCAGGTGTTTTTATCGCTGCTGCAGGAAAAGACCGGCGTGGAGCCGGAGATCATTACCGGGGAAGAGGAAGCTGTGCTCAGTTTCCTGGGGGCCACGGATGTGGCAGCCCGAGGGGAGCGGTGCGGCGTCATCGATATCGGCGGTGGCAGCACGGAACTGGTCATCGGCCAGGGGGCCAGGATCGATCTGGCCATCTCCTGCCAGATGGGGGCCGTGCGGCTGTATCGGCTGCTGGCCATCAATAACAAAGAGGATATGCCGGCGGTGGAATACGCGGCCGGGGAGATTTTGCGGGAAAAATGGAATACGATTCAGGCGCCGTCTGTGCCGGGCAAGTGGATTGGCACGGGCGGCACTTTTACTGCCCTGGCGGCCCTGAGCAAGGGGGTGCACTGGACCGATCGAACCTATATGCATGGCTATTGCCTGAAGAAGGAAAAGATCCGCCAGATTGGGGAAACACTGGCGGGCATGACGCCGGAGCAGCGGCTACAGCTGGAGGGGCTTCAGCCCAGCCGGGCGGACATCGTGGTCCACGGTATCTGCATCCTCCTGGCGGTCATGAGCCATCTGGGGGCGGAGAAGATCCTGGTCAGCGAATATGGCAATCTGGATGGCTATCTCCGGAAGCATTATTTTGAAAGCATTTGATGGGGTTCTTTGCTTTGTGGTATAATCCCCGACGAATGTAATTTACCTGGCTTGGGCCAGGGAAAGGAGATCCTTCGAGCGTGAAAAAACGAGCGCTGGCGCTGCTTTTGTGCCTGGCGATGCTGCTGCCCCTCCTGGCCTGGGGCGAAGAGGAGGAAGAAGACCTCCTGGTGGAAGAAATTGTTGAAAATGTACTCCTGGATGATGATGACGTGGAAATTCCGGAACAAATCGAACCGGAAATTGAGGTGAAAGTGGTAAATGATGCCCGGGAGGACTTCATCGACCGCATTGTCGCCCTGGGGAAAAAGCTCTATGACGACGCGGATGGCAAACGGAAGCGGGCCCATTACGCCTCGGATATCTACGTCTGCAAGAATTTTACGGTCTATCTGTTCCGCCAGAATCGGGATGATTTCCGCATGGCGGAATTTCCGGATATCCCGCTGGTGATTCCCAATAACCTGCCTGCCAAGCAATGCAAGCCCTATGCTTATGGCTTCCTGTGGGAGGAGGTGGCTCCGGAGAAGGGAAACCCCTTCCAGGTGGCAGCCCAGTTCATCTACGACGCGGACCAGAGCAAGGAGGAAAACCTGGCCCGGGCTATGGACTTCATGCGCCAGGCCCAGCGGGGGGATTATTTCCAGATGTCCGCGGATTATGAATATGGCGTGGGAGCCCATAGCGCCATCATGCTGTCCTATGACCCGGAGACGGACGAGATCCACTGGATGGACAGCAACATGCGGGGCGGCAAGATCGACGGCATTCGATACGGTCTGGTGCAGTATGAGGCCGTCAAGAGCGTGGAATGGTGGGCCAGCGCCTTCTGCCACAAGAAGCGGGGCGCCACCCTGTACCGCTTGCGGGAGGATATTATCTACGCGGAATGACCCCTGGATAAAGGGGCGCGTTTTTCAAAGAAAAGAAGGAGTAATCTCAGCCATGAAAAAATGGGTAAGCCTGGCCCTGTGTGCCTTGATGCTGTTTTCCCTGATTGCTGCCGCGCCGGCGGAATCCTCGCAGGAGGCGGCCCCTTCCGCCGGGGAGATTCAGCCCGTCTCCAGCCAATTGGAGAGTGGGCCGGATATCTTTACCTTCTCCCTGATCGGGGATTGCACCATTGGCGACCAGGTGCAGAATCTGGGGTACCGCAGCGGCTATGTCTATAAAATAGGGGAGGCGGGCTTTGATTACCCCTTCAGCCTGGTGGCGGATATGTTCGCCCAGGACGATCTGACCGTGGCCAATTGCGAAGGCACCTTCTCCGATCGCCGGAAAACCACCAAGGCTCTCATGGCCATGATCGCCCCGCCGGAGTATGCCCAGGTGTTGAAGCTGGGGAATGTGGACGTTTGCAACCTGGCGAATAACCATTGTGGCGTGGATTTCGGCAAGCAGGGCCAGGTGGACACGGCGGAGAACCTGCGGGCCCTGGGTATCGGTGCCTTCTATGATGATATTACCTATTCCGTCACCGTGAAGGGGGTCAAGGTGGGCTTTGTGGGATATACCTATCCCATGAATGCTCAGAAGCTGAAAAAATACGTGGCGGCCATGGAGAGCCTGCGGGCGGAGGGCTGCACCTTCGTCATTGCTTCCGCCCATTGGGGCACGGAACCCAACCGGGGGAAATCCAATTATAAGGAATACTCCCTGGACGGGAATCAGAAGTATGGCTATCAGCTGATCGATGCCGGGTTCGATATGGTCTTTGGCCATGGCAGCCATACCTGCCAGATGATTCGGTGGTATAAGGGCAAGGTCATCTTCTATGGCCTCAGCAACTTTACCTTCGGCGCCAACGCTGCTCCCCGGGATGACGACACCGTCGTGGCCCAGATCTCCTTCGACATTCATGAGGATGGCACCCTGACCCCTCGGGAGCTGTATGCCATGCCCTTTAAGATGCATAAGGATTCTGATTTCCGCCCCTATCCCATTCAGGATCAGGCGGGGAAGGAACAGGTGTGGGAAAAGATGTATTATAACGGCTATCCCAAGCATAAGGCCTCTCCCGCCCCCTCCCTGCCGGAGAGCTTCCTGACGACAGGATATGTGGACTTCCGGACCTGGCCCGTGGTGGAGGAATAATTCCGTGGAAAACGCGCAGCCTCTCAAAAAGATTAAATATAAGCAGCGCCCTGGCTTTGAGACCAAGCCCATGAGATGGGTTTATCGGATTCTATACCCTTATTTTCATTGCAAGGTAAATCTGCCGGAGGAGCTGCAGAACAGCCAGGAGCCGGTGGTGTTCGTCGCCAATCATTATAATGTCTTCGGCCCCGTCAGCTTCGTGCTGTCCATGCCCGTGGTGTCCAATATCTGGATGAATGAGGATATCGTTCAGACGGAAACCTCCGCCAAGGCTTTCCTGCCCGGCATCAAGCGCCTGCTGCCCTTCCTGGGGGAGAAGCAGGCGGAGTGGATCTGTGGGAAGCTGGCGGCCCTGGCGGTGCGGGTGCTGAATCGCTTCGGCATGATTCCCGTCAATCGGCATCAGCCGTCGAAGCTGATTTCCACCATGCGCCAGAGCATCGCCGCCCTGGAGCAGGGGCATAATCTGCTGATCTTTCCGGAAACCGGCGAGCCGGAGTATTCCCTGACCTCCGTCACCCCCTTCTTTTCCGGCTTCGCCATGCTGGGCCGGCTGTATCACCGGAAGACGGGGAAGCTGTTGCGCTTTTGCCCCTGCTATATTGATGAGCAGCATCATCAGATTCGCCTGGGGGAGATGGTGACCTATGATCCGGAAGCGGACTCCCATCAGGAGACGGAGCGAGTTTCAGACGAGCTGAATCTGCGCATCCGCCAGATGGCGGCTGAAACCCGGGGCGTGCAGAAGGAGAAAACCTCTCCCGGCCGGCAAACCGTTCTCTTTTTCTGCAACCTGGTTCGCCTGCTGCTGTTGATTCCCTTGATCACTATGCTGGGGCTGGATAATCCGCGCATGATCCTGCTGTTTTATGGCCTCAGCGAGGGGATTCGAATTCTGTTCAACGCCGTTTGCAGTACATATAATTCCTCCAATCGTCTGTCCTTCCTTCTGTCTCATGGCCTGGGCCTGCTGACGGATGGAGCTATGATGATCTATCTGGCTGCCCGGCTGCCCCGGCTTCGATGGGTGTTGTACGCGCTGATCATGAATGGCCTGGTGATCCTATTCAGCAATATCCATGCCTTCTGGCGGCAGCATCGCTGCGCCGGGGTGAATTATTTCGATACCCTTTCCGCCAATCTCCTCTTCGTCATCTGCCTGCAGCAGCTGCTGAACATCCGTCTCAGCAGATGGGTGCTGGGGGCCATCAATCTGGCCGCCATCATTTTCCTGGCCTGCTCCGCCGGCTTTGCCGTGGCCTTTAACTCTCGGCTGGGGGAAGAGTGAAACGGAGGGGCAGCCTTTTTGAAACGGAGGGACGGTCTTTTTCGTTTCATGAAACGAAAAAGACCGTCCCCGTGTTTCATAGCTCCTCGTCTTTCATGATATCGTACATGGAATCGCGGATGAGCTGGTCGACGGAGACCCCAAGGATATCCGCCATTTTCATCAATTCGTAATCAGTGATTACGCGATCACCGCTTTCGATACGACTGATCGCTTTTTGATCTATCTGAATCCCGGCAACCTGCATTTGGGCTACCACCTGCTCCTGGGTGAGCCCTTTTTCTTTACGCCGGCGTTTAATCTGCTCGCCAGTAATGTTATGAGACTCATTGAAGCGTAGTATTTTCATTGTATCCCCTCCTGAAAAATAGATATTTCGCTTGACTGTATCATTTGATAAACGTATAATTATCCCAATCGTGGATATCAATTTATCCAGGTGGGACGAAATGTGTGGATAGATGGATGCCGCAGAGATGGGAATACATGGATCGAAATCAGACGCCTGTCCAGGTGTGCTCGCAAGGGAGAAGGACGATGGTGGATCGCGAACGCAACCCGATGGATTATGAGGAGTTCTATTCGGCGAACTACATAAAGGTGGTTCGCTATCTAGGGCGAAAGTGCGCTAATTTTCACGATGCGGAGGATTTGGCGCACGAGTGTTTTCTATACTGCTATAAACATTGGAATGAATATAACCCCGCTAAGGCTTCTGTCACAACCTGGCTGTTTCTCGTCGTCCGAAGCCGATGGAAGAATTATCTCCGGGATCATAAGGAATTTTCTACCCTGGAAGGCCTGGAGGAGGTCATCCCTGGGGAAGGGGATATGGATCGAGCCGTATGGTTACAATCTCTGCGGAATGAATTAGCATCTTTGCTCAAGAATTTGCCGGAGAAGCAGCGGGAAGCCATTGTCCTTCGCTATTTTGAACAATGGGAGGACGCGGACATCGCCAATCGGCTCAATACCAGCCAGGTCAATGTTCGGGTGCTGATCTATCGAGGGTTGCAGAAGATGAATAGAGAGTTTTCTGAATATTTAAGGAAGGTGGCTTTGTAATGAAAAACGTATTCCGTAAGAGCGCGCTGGATAAGATCTCCTCGCCGGACCAATTGGATAAGGTGCTGAAAGTAACCTCTCCCATGTCCTGGCTGGCCTTGCTGGGGGTGACGCTGATCATCGCCCTGGTGGTTGCCTGGTCCTTTGTAGGCTCCCTCCCCAGCACAATTACCGCCTCCGGGGTCATTGTCAGCGCGAATACGTCTACCAATACCATTCTGTCCACCCAGCGGGGAACGGTGCAGCGCGTGGGCTCCAGCGGCGCGCGAGTTTATGACGGAACGGCGGTGCTGGAGCTGGCCACCAGCAGCGGTACGGAGCTGGTGAATTCCAACCTTTTGGGCACGGTGTCAGAAGTGCTGGTAAAGCCTGGCGACACGGTGGAAAACGGTACAGAGATCCTGCGGGTGATCCCGTCCATGACGGAAAATCAGAAGGAGATCGTCGTTTGTTTCGTCCCCATCTCCGACGCGGATAAAATTAAACGGGAAATGACGGCGAATGTCTCCCTCACCTCTGCGGACAGCAATTCCTATGGCCATATGACAGCCCGTGTCATCAATGTGGACGCCTGGGCCACCTCTCAGAAAGCCATCTCCGCCATCGTGGGCAGCGATAACAGCATGGTGAGCGTCCTCAACGGGGAAGGCAAAGGCGTTTGCGCGGTGGCCTGCGAGCTGAAGACGGATCCTTCCACCGCCAGCGGCTATGCCTGGTCCAATGAGAAGGGGAAAAAGGCAACCTTGGCCGCTCCGCAAATGTGCTCTGTTCGCATCGTGACAGGCAACGATAGGCCGATCTCTAAGCTGTTCGCGAAGCTGAAGGACATCTGGGAGGGGAAATAATGGGCAAGAGAAGAAAAGTGCCGACCATCCTGCAGATGGAGGCCACGGAGTGTGGCGCGGCTTCCCTATCGATGATCTTTGCCTATTTTGGGAAATATCTGCCCCTGGAGCAGATGCGTATCGAAACCGGCGTTTCCCGAGACGGATGTAACGCGGCGAACATCATGCGGGCCGGCAAGAAATATGGTCTGGAGGTTCATGGATACCGTCGGGAACCGGAAGACTTGAAAAAGCTGCCCATGCCCTGCATCATTCACTGGAATTTCAACCACTTTGTGGTGCTGGAGGGCATCTCCGGCAAGCATGCCTATCTGAACGATCCCGCCGTGGGCCGCCGGAAGCTGACCATGCAGGAGCTGGACGATGGCTTCACGGGGATCGTGCTGACCTTCGCCAAGACGGATCAATTCGTCAAGGAAAAGAAAAAGAAGCGCACAGGAGCCTTTATCCGCTCCCGAATTAAGGATCAGGTGCCTGTGCTGTTGAAGCTGATCTATATCGGCCTTTTGCTGGTGGTGCCGGGCTTGATTCTGCCGGTGCTGAGCCAGGTGTTTATCGACGACATCTTAGGCCGGGGATATCAGGATTGGTTGGTCCGGCTGCTGGTTTTCATGGGCGGGGCTTTGATCCTAAAAGAAGGGCTGACCTATTATCGCTCCCTGATCCTGACCAAGCTGAAGAGCAAAATGTCCTTGGTCAGCGGCTATCGCTTCCTGTCCCACATGTTCAGCCTGCCCATGACCTTCTTTGATCAGCGGTATACCGGCGATCTGTCGAACCGGATCAATAATAACGAAAGCATCAATGATTTCATGGCGGGCGATCTGGCGGAAACGGTGCTGAATCTGATCACTGCCCTCTTCTATCTGGCCCTGCTGATCTTCTATAGCCCTGTGCTGACGGCTATTGGGCTCATCAGCGTGGTGGCCAGCGTAGGCGCGGCCATCGTGGCCAATAAGATCATCGCCAATGCCACCATGAAACTGCAGATGAGCGGTGGCAAGCTCTATGGCGCAGTGTGCGCCGGGCTCAGCATTACCGACACCATCAAGGCCTCCGGCGTGGAAACCCAGTATAGCCACCGCTTGTTGGGCCATCAAGCACTGAACGCCACTCAGGTGCAGGAATTGAAGAAAACCCAGCAGATCATTGGTGCCATTCCTTCCACCTTTGGCAAGCTGACGGATGTGCTGATTCTGCTGGTGGGTGCCATGATGGCTATCCGGGGGGATTTCACCGCGGGTATGCTCATCGCCTTTAATAGCCTGTTCGATTCCTTTACGGATCCGGTGAACAAGTTGGTCAATTTCTTTGAGAAAATCCAGACCCTGAAGGCCAATATCAACCGCGTGGATGACATCGAGAAATACCCCGCCGAAGAGAAGGTGGGCGCGGCGGCGGATCAGAAGCTGGCCGCCAAGCTGTCCGGCAATATCGAGCTGCGGGATGTGGCCTTTGGATATAACAAACTGAATCCCCCGGTGGTCTCCGGCTTCTCCTTCTCCCTCCACAGCGGGGAAACCATCGCCTTCGTTGGCGCTTCCGGATGCGGGAAATCCACGATCTCGAAGGTCATCAGCGGTTTGTATCACCCCTGGGAAGGAGAGGTGGTCATGGATGGCATGAATATCAATGCTATTCCGGAAAACGTGCTTCATGCCAGCGTCTCCACTGTGAGCCAGAGCATCATGCTCTTCTCCGGCAGCATCCGGGATAACCTGACCATGTGGAATAATGTCATTCTGGAGGAGGATATGATCCAGGCGGCCAAGGATGCCTGCATTCACGATTTCATTATGCAGCAGCCCGGGGGCTACAATTATCGCCTGGAGGAAAACGGTGCCAACCTTTCCGGAGGTCAAAGACAGCGCCTGGAAATTGCCCGGGCCCTGGCGACAAAGCCCTCCATCCTGATTATGGACGAAGCCACCAGCGCGCTGGATCCCCTGGTGGAAAAGCAGATCATGGATAATATCCGCAGAAGAGGCTGCACCTGTGTCATCGTGGCCCATCGCCTGAGCACCATTCGGGATTGCACGCAGATCGTCGTCATGAAGAAGGGAAAAATCATCCAGCGTGGTACCCATGAAAGCATGATGCAGGAGCCGGACAGCTATTATCGCAGCTTTGTTCAGAATGGGTAAGAAAACGGTCATCCGAATGAAGCGGAACACAGGGGGAGGAAACAAGCTCCATGAATGAGCGATTTGAATTAAAGAAGACCGAGCAGTATTACACCCATTCGCCGGAGGATGCGATCCGTGTGCTGGAAGGGAGCGTCTATCTCTATATCGTTCCCTGGTCGGAGGAGACCGGCAAGGCGGGAAAGCGGGTCGCTTTTTGCGAAGTGGAAGCGGAGCATAGTATTCCTTCCTTCGCCTGGAAGGATGGCAGCTATCGCCAGTGGCGCTTTCTCATTATCGCGAAGACGGATCATGTTCAACTGGAGATCATCCCCCGCGGCGCGACCCTGATTTTGAAAAAGCGTTTCCTGGCCGGGGCAAACATCCAAACCTTCGATGTCGAAGGCTATGAAGGCAGCCTGGTTGAATATTATATCAACAACGAGCTGAAGGACGATATCTTCCTCCAGCGGGCGGAAAGAAACGCGCCGGAGGATCGACAAAAGACCTTTACCGCCATCGGTCAAGCTGTGGGTGGAGATCAAAATGGCGCCTTCGGCCTGGGAGACCAGGCGGATCTGATGTATGCCACTCTGGCCTTCGCCTGCAAGAAGGCCAAAATTGATCTGCTCAGCAAGGATAAATTGGAGACCATCTGTTCCGAAATGACCTTCCCGGAGATGGCGCAGGCCTCCCAATTGATCTGCCGGGAAGTAGTGCTGGATGTCAATTGGCAGAAATTCGATTGCGGCGTGCTTATCGTTTCCGTGGAGGAGCATCCCATGGTTTGCTATCCCCGGGGTGGGAAGTACAGAGTTTTTGATCAGGCCACTGGCAAGGATGTGCCCTTGACGAAGAAGCTGCTGGGCCAAATCAATCCCAAAGCCTGGTCCATCCGGCGCACGCTGCCCCGGCAGTCGTTGAAGCGGAAGGATATCATTGGCTTTGTCAAAAAGAGCTTCTATCGCCGGGATGTCATCAGCCTGATTGTGCTGGGACTCATTACGACGCTGATCGGCGTTCTGCAGCCAAAGTTGAATCAGCTGATCTATGATGATTATATCCCCATGGGGGATACCAACGTGCTGATCCAGGTTTGTGCGGTCATCGCTACCTGTATGATTGGCAATGTGTTCATCTCTATCGTCAAACAGCTGCAGGAATACCGCCTGCCCAGCCGAGTGGAATATGAGCTGCAGGACGCGGTTTATTGGCGGCTGTTCCAGCTGCCGGAGAGCTTCTTCCGGAAATATGACAGCGCGGATTTGGCTCAGCGGGCCATGGATGTGGGCCAGCAGGCCAATAAAATTGCCACCCTGCTCGTGTCCAACGCCCTGACGCTGGCGCTGAGCCTCATCTATTTCATCCAGATGTTCAAGTATTCCTGGAAGCTGGCGCTGGTGGGGCTGTTGATGATCGCTGTGCTGAGCCTCATCGTCTTCCTGATGACGAAGCGCACCATGAAGTATGAAACGGTGATCCGGGAGGAAAATGGCGAAGCCACCGGCAAGCTGTATCAGTATCTGGAGGGCGTGGATAAGATTCGCATGGCCGGCGCGGAAGAAAAAGCCATTCTGGAATATACGCTGCCGGTGGCTCGGGCAAAACGGGTCATGGTGCAGGAAAACCATATTTCCAGCTTCACTTCGATTCTCATCGACGCCGGGCCGACGATCTTTTCCATGGTGCTGTATTTCATGATGATCAAGAGCAAGATCGACTTGTCCGTCGGTTCCTTCATGGCGTTCAATACGGCTTTCAGCTCCTTCAACGCCGCCGCTTTGGGTTTTGTTGGTGCGGCCATTTCCTATCTGCAGTTGAAGCCCGGGCTGAAGCGCTCCGCCCCGATTCTGGAAACCGCGGTGGAGGACGAAGGGGAGAAGGATGTCATCGAGACATTGGATGGGGATATCCTGGTGGATCATGTCACCTTTGGCTATTCCGAGGATCGGCTGGTGCTGAAGGATATGAGCCTGCATATTCACAAAGGAGAATATGTGGCGCTGGTGGGTGCTTCCGGCTGCGGCAAGTCCACGCTGCTAAAGCTGCTGCTGGGCTTCGAAAAGCCCCGCTCAGGGCGCATCCTGTATAGCGGCAAGGATATGAGCAGCATCGATAAGCATTCTCTCCGGAAGAATATCGGCGTGGTTCTGCAAAATGGCAAGCTGATCTCCGGTAGCATCTATGACAATATTACCATCACGGCGAATAAGCCTACTATGCAAACCGTGCAATCCGTCATTGAGGACGTGGGCCTGAAAGAGGATATTGCCGCCATGCCCATGGGATTGCATACGGTGGTTAATGAATCCGGCGGCACCATCTCCGGCGGACAGCAGCAGCGGATTCTGATCGCCCGGGCCATCATGAGCAACCCGGCGGTGCTGTATTTTGACGAGGCCACCAGCGCCCTGGATAACCTGACCCAGGCGAAGGTCTGTGAAAGCCTGGAAAAACGGAATATGACCCGGCTGGTGATTGCCCACCGCCTTTCCACCGTGGAGAAGTGCGATCGGATTATTGTGCTGGATCAGGGCCGCGTGGTGGAAGAAGGAAATTATGAGCAACTGATGGCACAGCATGGGCTGTTCTATCAAATGGCCATTCGACAGATTGCGGAATAAGGATGGATGGGAACGATGGAAAGAGTTTATACGGAAGATTCGATCCGCTTCATGGATCAGGGGAGGGAAAAAGCAGCCTTCCAGGAAAAGGTGGAGAATGGGGTGGTCCTCTTCGCCCTGTCCGGGGCCATCTCTGGCGAGATTACGAACACCTTGATGGATGAGATGACGGCGCTGATCGTTGCCGGCCAGGGCCTTGTTGTGGATTTGGATCGGGCCACCTATTTATCCGCCTCGGCCATGGAGGTTTTCCTCCGGGTGGAAAAACGGCTGGAGGATCAGGGAAAGTATCTCCGAATTGTCCAGATGCCCCAGGAAATCTATGACACCTTCAAGAGTCGGGGTATGCATGAATTATTGGAAATCGAGGTGAAAAAGGCATGATCTGCAACGCGAAGCCCTATGAAGGGAAGGATGCTTATCTTTTCGTCAGTTATGCCCGCAAGGATGCCGGCATTGTTTATCCCTTGCTGGAGCGGCTGGCCAGCGAAGGCGTTCGCCTGTGGTATGATGCGGGCATTCATAGCGGGGAAAACTGGCCAGAGGTGATCGCGGAGCATCTCGATCGCAGCGCAGCCTGCCTGGTGTTTATGACGGTCAACGCCGCCAGCTCCCATAACTGCTATAGCGAGCTGATTTTTGCTGTTGAATCCAAGAAGCCCTTGATTCCGATTCGATACAACGACGCGCCTCTTTCCTTAGGCATGCGGATGATGATCGGCGCGGTGCAGTGGCAGGAGATCCGGGGGATCCCCACGGACGGGGATGTATCCAAAATCCTATCCCTGGATCTGGTTCGCCCGACCCATGGTATTGCGGATCGGTCCATCGTGACCCAAAGCTATGTGACCGATGAGCAGGAATCTGCGCCGAAAGTAACCTGGAAGCCGGAACCAATCATGTCCCATCCGGAGCAGGAGGAACCTGCGCCTGTCGTTCCGCAGTCGCAGCCGGTTCCTGAAACGCCGGAACCAGCCATTCCGCAGTTCCAGCCGGAGCCGAAGGATCAACCTGTGGTACCGCCGGAACCGGAAGCACCCAAAGCAGAACCCCTAACAGAACCCCAAAAACCTGCGCAGGAGCCGGTAATACCGGCGCAGGAAGTTCCCGCCGCATCGGAGCTAGTCCCCCATGAAAAGACCCATAAGGACGAGCCAAAGCCTATTGCTCCGAAGCCGGCCCCTGCGGAGCCGGCAAGCACCTCCCGCCACAGGAGATCGGGGAACCGGGAAATAGAGATTAACAAAACGCAGGCGACCCAGCAGGATTGGGAAGAAGCCCCCGGAGAGAAAACCGTGGCGGAGCCGGCAGGAGAGGATCCCTTTGAAAAGACCGTCGCGGAAAACGCGGAGGATATCTTCGATCAAACCATCCGTGCCGCGAAGGATATCCTGCCCACCATTGTGGCTCTGATGGGCGATGGCTTCCGTTCTCGGGGAAAGATGGGCGTCACCGTGATCGGCCGTTCCAAAGCGAAAGCGGATGTGGTTGTGCCGGATCCAGATCGCAAGGTGAGCGGAGCCCATTGTAAAATTGTCAGCCTGGATGGCATCCACTCCGTGGAAGATATGGAGTCCACCAATGGCACCTGGATGGATGGCGAGGAATTGCCCGCGGGAGAACGCCGGCCGGTGGATCGCATCTGTGAACTGCTGCTGCATCGAGTTCGGGTTTTGGTGGCCTTTGACGCAGATGCGAACGCGCTCTGGAACACGGAAACCCTGCTGTCCCTGCAGTGCGAGGAAACGGGAGAGATTCAGTATCTGTGGAAGGACCAGTTGAAGCTGGGTCGCAGCGCCCCCTGGCGGGAGAATGTGCTTTCGGATCATCATGTCAGCTTTGTGCATGCCAGCCTTCGGATCATAGGGAAGAATTGCCTGCTGGTGGATGAACATTCCACCAATGGAACCTTTATCAATGGCGAGAAACTGGACGCCGGGGCGGAACGCAATCTGGAAACCGGGGATGTGATCCGTATCGGCGGCAATCACTTTATTGTAACGTTGTACCATTTTGAAGGAGGAGAGGCTTGATGAATAGGACTGGATGTATCTGTGCGTCGTTGCTGTTGACTCTCCTGCTTTCCGCCAGCGCTGCTGCGGATGGATGGGCGCCCCTTGACGCCTATGGACCGTCAAACGCCTTCGGAGATAGCACGCTGCAGGAAACCACAACGGAGGAATCCACACCGGAAACTGCGGTTTTGGGGAATCAGAATCAGATCCTCGCCCAGGGCCAGCTGTCGAATAATGCTACCAGGTATGTGCTGTATAGCGATGGCCAATTGGAACTGGCCGGCGGCGACCTGATGATCCGCCTGGCGGATGAAAACATTCTGGCTTCCAATCTGTCGAAGATCACCTCCATCGTCATTCGAGAGGGCATTACCCAGATCGGCAGCCGAAGCTGCGAAAACCTGACAGCCCTGACCAGCATTACCTTTGGGCCGGACACCAAGACCATCGGGAATTATGCCGTGTCCAACTGTACGGCCCTGAGCATCGTGAAATGGGGTGGCGTCACACAGATTGGTGAATATGCCTTTACAGGGTGTTCCGCCCTGCAAAGCGTGAACCTGCCGGAAGGGGTGCTGACCATCGGCGCCCATGCCTTCGACAGCTGCTCGGCGCTGAAGAGTGCCAGCATTCCCGCGTCCATTCAGCGGATGGGAACTGGTATTTTCAACAACTGCTCTTCCTTTTCCACGGCTATGGTCCAGGGTGACGTGCCCGAAGCTGCATTCAGTGGGTGTACATCGCTGAACGAAATCATCTGCTCCGATCAAACCCTGGTTGTGGGGGAGAGAGCATTCTTCGGCTGCTCCCGTCTGAGCGTGGTTTCGTTGGGATATGGGCTGCAGCGGATCGATCGGAACGCCTTTGCCAATTGCGTAGAATTGAGTGACATTGCCTTGCCCAATTCCCTCCGAGCGATCGATGAGTATGCCTTCTCAGGATGCAGCAAGCTGCAGATGATCTCGATTCCGGAAAACGTGGGTGTCATTGGCGATTATGCCTTCCAGAATTGTACCAGCCTGAATCGGCTGGCAATCATGAACAATGGAACTCCCTTGGAGCTGGGGGAATATGCTTTCTATGGTTGCGCAGCCATGCCGAGGCTGGACCTTTCCGCTCGGGTGACCGCGATCAAGGGCCACTGCTTCCAAGGCTGTACGCAGTTGGAATCTGCCGTCTTGGGATCTCAGGTTCAGGAGATGGGTCGGGATGTCTTTAATGGCTGCTCTGCGCTGTATCAGATTGAGCTGGATGTGGAACGCATCCCTGATAACGCCTTCAAGGGCTTGACCAATTTGGAGACGGTTACCTTGGGATCCAATGTGAAGGAAATTGGGGATTATGCTTTCTCCGGATGTACCTCCCTGCGAAACTTTGGGATGACTGCGAAAGTAGGAAAAATCGGGAATGGCGCCTTCCAGAGTTGTTCCGCCTTGACGAGCATGGACTTGAGCCGGAGCGATCTGATCATCGGCGAAAGGATCTTCCGCGATTGCTCCGCCCTGGATACCTTAACCGTCGGGATGAAGGACGTTCCCCCGAATGCATTTTCAGAATTGGCAGGATTGAGAAACCTGACAGTTTTAACTTCCGTCAAGGTGCTGGGCGAAAGCGCCTTCGAGGGCTGCGCTAAGATCACGGAGGTATTTCTTCCCCAGGATGGCATAGAGGAGATTCATGATCGGGCCTTCGCGAGATGCTCGGCCTTAACACGGATCTATATCCCCAAGACGCTCCGAAAGATTGGACGATTCATTTTTGATGAGTGCAACAGAATAGACATGGTCGCCTTTGAAATGTCTCTGGAGAACTATGACGATAGTAAGAAAGTGGATCGAGGAGTTAGAAAAGGTGACTGGCAGGCCGGTGCGCAGTTAAGTGGTAAATTAAAATTCAGCTATAAGAAAGAAACCTGGGATAACGAGAAGGAGAAGAAATAAGAACGATTTTATCGATTGGAAATAGACTGATCGCAAGGGGGTGAGCAAGTGGGAGATATTGCACAGTTCTGTCCGCTGTGGGGTGAATGGGAAGTAGACAGCAAACTGGGCACAGGTTCCTACGGAACAGTTTGGAAAATGCGTAGGCGGCTGTTCAACGGAAAAGAATACTTCGCGGCCGTGAAGCATATCTCCATCCCCTACGACGAGAGTGAAGTAAGGCATTTACTGGAAGAAAATGTCTTTGCGGATGATGAATCGGCGGTCAATTATTTTCAACAAGTATTACAATCCTTGGTGATTGAGATTGATGCAATGCATCAACTTCGAGGATATACGAATATTGTATCCTATGAAGACCATAAGATCATTCAAAAGGATTCCGGCATCGGATATGATATTTTTCTGCGCATGGAGTTGCTGACTCCTCTGACAGAGAAACTGCGGGCCGGGATGAGCCTGGAAGATATCGTCAAGTTAGGAATAGATATATCGACTGCGATTGAAATATTAAATAAGCATGGCCTCATCCATCGAGATATAAAGCCGCAGAACATCTTTATCAACGATACAGGTGATTACAAGCTGGGGGATTACGGAACCGCGAGAGCCCTACAATCGGAAGCAACAGCAATGTCCCGTAAAGGAACATATAACTATATGGCCCCTGAAGTGTACAAGAGCAAACAGGCGGATAGCAGAGTTGATATATATTCCCTAGGAATTGTGTTGTATCGCCTGTTGAATAGGAATCGGCATCCCTTTTTACCGCAAGATAAAGAAATCACCAACGAATTGAATGATCGGGCACTTCAGCGGAGAATACAGGGAGAATCATTGCCACAGCCCATAGATGCAGACCCTGAACTAGCTCGCATCGTGTTAAAAGCTTGCGCATTCCAGCCTGAGGATAGGTATGCCAACGCTTCCGAATTGAAGCAAGATCTGTTGCGATACAAAGAGAATAGACTTGACATTGAGCAATCTGAGCAGGAAGAATTGGATAAAACAATTTCGGAAGCTCAGCTGCTATCGCGCAGAAAGAACAGAAGAGACAGCGCATTAGAGAAACCTCAGCCAAAGGAAACAAAACTAAAAGAAACCGATTTATTGGAGGCTGAGGCTACAGTCGAGTTGGGTAATGTTGATAATGAGCTAGATGAGAATCTGTTGATCGACATAGAAATTGATTCCCAACCAAATGATGTTTTACAAAGTCTGGAGGAAGCAGAGGGAGAATTAGAGGGAGAACCAGAGCAAGAATCGGTTGATGATGAGATCAAATTTGATTCCCCTCAAACAGATGACGAGATTGCTCAAGAGGAATATGAAGAGGAAAACCAATCAGCTGCATTCGAAAGTATGGCTGAGGTTCGGGTTAACTGCTGCGATGAAAATGGTAAACTTTTAAGATATCGTATTTTCAAAATTCCATATGGAACAGCAAGCGCTATCGAAGCTGAAGATGTTGATGGGTATTTTCTCATAAGCGCAAAAACCAAGGAAGTGAAGGTTGATACAGAAGGAAAGGTTGATTCGCCGGTAAAATTCACGTACAGGAAAAAAGAGAATGGTGATAGGGAAGAAGTAATTTCTCCTGTAAGTTCTACAGATGAAAAAGATGATTCTAGTGAAAACAGAAATCCGCAGAAGATCATGAAGCTTCTTCTGATCCTTGTAGCGCATTTTGTGTTGTATTGGATTATAATGTGTCTTCTTAGCATGAGTGCGCTTGGTAATTTTGAATATGAAAAAGCGAAGAAATATATGGATTTAACGCCGCTGTTTTCTACTGTTTTCAAGTCAACCTATGATAAAAATGAGCTGATGAGAACTCAGAGAGAAAGAAGGAACGAAACGAACACATCGACAACGGATACAACGGCTGGGGATACGTCGATCACAGAAACACCGACAACGGATGTAGCGACAAATGAAAAAGACGAAACAATCTTAACCGTGAGTACGGGGGTCAATAACATCTATATCGGTGCTGGAGAAATAACGCATGTGAAATTTATAGCACCTTCTGCGGGCACATATGCATTTACGTCTCTGGGGAATGCAGGCGTATACGCGTATTTGTATGATTCATCAACAGCAACCACAGAAATAGCACACGATGATGCAGGCGGAAGTGATCATGATTTCAATCTTGAGTACACTTTACAAGCGAACCAGACAATCTATTTAAGTGTAAAGTACTTTAATTTCGCAAAGAGTGGACGATTCCAATTGAGCATAACAAAGAAAACAGAACCAGCTGCGACTACTACTCCGGTGATCGATTCAGTAACGATGGGAACCAACAATATTTCAATCATGGTGGGAGAAACAAAACGAGTTAAGTTTGTTGCGCCTTCGGCTGGAAGCTATGTTTTCACATCTGTTGGAACGGACGATACCTATGTATATTTATATAGATCAGCCAAATCTTCTGATTATTTCAGAAGTGACGATAACAGTGGAACGGATCAGAATTTTGAAATTGTATATACCATGAGCGAAAAACAGGCAATTTATCTTGATGTGAAGTTTACTAACGCGGAGAAGAGTGGCACGATTGTTTTGGCTATATCCCCCAAAGTAAACCGCACCTTTGAACTGAATTCGACAGTTAGCTCTGAAAAGGGATGCGTTACAGTTAGTTGGACGGATTCTGAAAATAAATCACCATACACGGTCCTATATCAGTATGTAGGGAACAGTGATGTGGTTCAACCCAATTATTGGGCAAGTGGCCAGGAAGAAGGATCAAAAACAAATTCAAAGTCTTATACTATTGGCAGTTTAATCCCAGGGAAAACTTATAGAATTGAAGTACGAGATCGCGATGGAACTTCCATAAATCGCACCTATGAACTGCCTGCTCCGGCTACTTTTGTCGATGGGAAACTAAAAGCCTCTTCGATCAACACTACGATTAATCCAAGACAGAAGGATTATGGCGCCGCTGATATATCCTCATCGAGCATAAGTGCGCTGCGGGCTTCAAATATTGTGTCCAATAGAGGAGCAATAGAATACGGGTTCCGTTATTCCGTAAGCTATCCTCAACTGGCATATGATCGTCAATTCTTTACTCAAATTGCGATTACTGCACCAAACGGTTATGTTGAGTGCGAAGTGTATTGGAACAATGAATTTGAAGCAAAATACAGTGGATATCATTGGTATATGCTTGGTGATTGGACCTTTTCACAACTGTATGAATTGAATGCTACGATCCCCAAAGGAACGTGGAAGGTTGATCTGTATTGGGATGGAATGCACGTGAATCAGAATACTTTCGAGGTGCAATAGCCCATGTGAGTCTGTAATGCCGATAGAGTTGTGCATTGGAATTTTAGGAAACGAAGCGGAAGAGTGGACGATTGGAAAAGGGGATGGATACGCTCGTGCTTATTATACGGAAGAAACAGATAGAGAGGAATGATGAATATGCATGTTTTGGAAATACTTTCAGATAGATATCCACAATTGCGGCTTCCGGTCAGGACGGGGATGCATGATACGGAGTTGTATAAGAATGTGGTCTTGCGGGGCGAGAAGATATCCGATCATGAAAATGCTTTCAGCATGGATCCGAGAGATCAATTATATACATGTAATACACCCGTAGGAGCAATTGATGCGCTGCAGTTGCATCGGAGAGAAGATTTTGAACACGCATACCAGGCATTGGCCTATCGGTGCGAACCAGTTGAAATTCTTCCCTCTGTGGGGGCGGGGATCATTCGTGGGCTGATTAACTGGCAGAAGATACGGAGTCACAAAGCAGCCTATTTGGCGGCTGGCCATTTGGACTGGTCGGCGGAATTTAAGCGGTTTACTGCAGATAAAAGCAATTACCTGGATGCATTGATCTTGTTGAGCAGCGGACCATACAGCGACATTCCCGCGGAACGGTTACATCTGTCGGAAAATGAATGGCGAAGTAAATCAGTTCAGATCAGAATGTATCATGAATTGACGCATTTCATTTGCTTGAAGATAGCCCCGGAGAAGAAGGATGCTTTGCGGGATGAAATATATGCAGATTGCATAGGTCTCATCGCGGCCTTTGGAAAATACGATACATACTGGGCCAAGCTTTTCTTGGGAATCGAAGGTGATGAGTTTCGTGAAGGCGGTCGGCTGGAACATTATGCTGATGGGAATGTGACTGATCATATTCCTCGTGCACATTCTCTGATCCATGAAGCGGCAGAGGGTGTGGCGCAGAATTGGAGAAAAGTATCTATCGAGGAATGGGAACGACTGGACAAACAAACGAAAGAAGAATGGATATTTTCATTATTGACGAAGATATACTGATTCTTATTGAGCTATTTATTACCTTGTGACTCAGTGAACATTTGCAAACTGTAAGGAATGTATCCGCCATCGAGCAATGGCCTATGGTTTAGTTCAGCAATGGTATGCTAAGCGTGATAAATGGGAAGATTTTCAGCAAACTTGTCATCCTCAGTAATGAGGATCAACTACTGACAGGGATAGTTTACTCAATTTACTCGTGTTCGTCAACATAGACACTGGTGTAACACTTAGATCAAATGGTGTGTATAGATGGACGTAAACACTCCAAAGAGAACACTATGGAGGACTGAAACATGGATTTGCCGGAGCTTGTGTTGGATGATGAGTCTGTAGAGGCCATTGAAAGGGCGAAAAGTGTTGATGAAATCAGGAAGATTCTTCATGCAAGGGGAATAGAAGCCAACATGGAGGATATCCAGGGTATCTTCAACCCCGCGCCTCATGAAATGGCTGAGAAAGAGCTTGAAAACGTGACTGGAGGAGGTGTGGTATCGTCAATCTGGAATTATATCAATGCTCTGCGTTACAAAGCAGGAGGTGGAGGCTTCTCTAACGGAGGCGGAGGTAATGGGGGATTTGGAGGTGGTGTGAGCGGGTCGAGATAATAATGAAATGACTCAACTGGATAGAAAGTGGAGTGGTTGTAAAGCTGCTAACCTTAAGATTTAGGGATAATATATTGGTCAGGTTTGGATTTGGAGAAATAAAGGACGATATGGAAAGGGATGGAGTACTATGAATGAACAAATGCTACAAAAACTAGAGGAACTTGTAAAGAATGAGGCTTTCGCGGATTCGTGGTCAGCTGCTAATTCAAAAGAAGAACGTATGAAGCTTCTTTCAGTAAATGGAATTGAGATTAGTGATGAGGAATATGAAGATTTGATGAACTCTGCGGCGCCGGAGGAAATACCTGAGGAGGAACTATCTAACGTTGCTGGAGGCATTATTTATAGTATACCCAAATTAACTCCTTTCGGTTATGTTTGTCCAAGGTGTAAAAAACGTGTTTCTTTCTGGGGATTCCATCTCTGCCTGAATCGATGGTAAGGATCAAAACAAGAGCCAATGCTTGAAAAGAATGGTTAATGTTTGCAAGAGTAGATAATACATTTGGGCACTGGTCACATTAGAGGTAGCATCTAGACAAAGGAGTGGAGCTTGTGGAGAAAGATCAAAATGCTCGACTTGAAAAGCGCAAGAATGCAGTACAAGCGATTAGTGATAAGATGATTCAGGATGGATATCAACGTCACGATTTATCGCTTGACCTACGGACAGCAAACACACATTCGATAGTATCAGTTTTGCCGTTCTGTGTATTATTTGTATGCTTATTTGGATTCATAGCCGGGTGGAACAGATTTGCTGAAATCAATGTTCCGATCTTGTTAGTGGCATTTATTATTTCACTATTCATCCACGAGGGAATTCACGGCCTTTTTTACGGAATCTTTGCTAAAAATCATTTTCGAGCAATTGAGTTTGGAGTAATATGGAAGAGCTTAAACCCATATTGTTATTGCAAAGATCCGTTAAGCAAAAGTCGGTATTTAATAGCTGTGTTAATGCCTGGAGCGATTCTTGGAGGAATTATAGGGATAATAGGGGTCTCTATTGCATCAGCAAATTTGGTTTTATTTAGTGTTATCTCTTTCATAGGGGCAAGCGGGGACTTCTATGTTGCGTGGAAGTTAATTAATTATCCTTCAAACGGAAAATGTATGCTGGTTCTTGATCATCCAGAATTGCCAGGTTGTATTTTGTTTACAGGGGAACCTGCTATAACTTAAGAATGCACGCGATTAGTTCGCTTGCAAATATAAAAAAAGAGGTGTGCAAAATGTTGGAACAAAGCAGAGCGGAAGTTATTGGAAAGTTCTTAACAGACGATCCAGAACGGGCAAATGAGATTTTATCTCTGACACCGGAAGAAGCAACGGAGAAAATTAATTCCTTTGGATTTGATTTTACCGTAGCTGAATTGGAAGAATTTGGAAAGAATTTGAAAGCAGCAGCTCAGAACGGAGGCGAAATTGGAGAAGAGGAACTCGAAAATGTCGCTGGTGGAATCGCGGTAGCAGCGGCAACATTCTACTTTACAGTATTTGCTGGATGTGCTGTCCTTGGTGGGCATGCAGCGAATAATTGGAAGTGGTAATAAGAAAGGATGGTAATGATTATGTTAACGCAGGAAAAAGCGGATATCATTACTAAATATCTTGGTGACAATGAGGATATTAGGAATAAGCTTTTTGATCTAGAACCTCTTGAAGCGACCAAGGAGCTTAATGCGGCAGGCATCGATTGTACTGTACAAGAATTGGTAGAGTATGGAAAAGCACTGGAAATGGCGTTGGCGCAAGACGAATTGTCTCCTGAACAACTGGAAAGTGTAGCAGGAGGCACGGCTGGGGCAACAGTTATCATTGCAGGTGTAACTATTGCTTGGCTAGTAGCGAAGATGAAATGGAAATGGTAAGATGAAAGGATGGTAGGAAGAAATGTTAACACAGGAAAAAGCGGACATCATCACTAAGTACCTAGATGAAAATGAGGACAAAAGGAAAGAACTTTTTGAACTTGAACCTGCTGAAGCAGCTAAGGAACTTAATAAAGTAGGAATTGATTGTACTGCACAAGAGTTGGAAGAGTACGGGAAAGCTCTACAGATCTCTTTGGCAAAAGACGAGTTGTCTCCTGAACAGTTGGAGAGTGTAGCAGGCGGTGTAGTCACTGTGAGCATTGGTGTAGCTGTTGCTTGGGGTATAGCTGGTGCTGTTGTAGGTTATGCAGTCAACAGCAAGTGGAAGTGGTAATTAGCACCACAATTTTAGTGGGCGCTCTATTAATAGAGCGCTCACTATATTTCTGTGCAGAAGGAGATTTTGTAACATGAGTGTTTGCTATCCTACAGTGATGAACATAGAGCTTACAACCAATTGTCCGTTGCATTGCCCACAGTGCTATTGTACGCTAACTGGTGGAAATAATATTGAACGTGAGAAAGCGATATATTGGATAAGAGAGGGATCAAAACTCGGAGTAAAGGATGTAATGCTCAGCGGAGGAGAAACACTTTGTTATCCGTATTTATACGAGATTATCGAAGCTGCAAATTTGTATTGTGGACATTCGAATGTTTCATTATCAGGGGCTTATTTCACTCAACAAGTGTTTGATAAACTCCAACAGGTAAAGGTTAGTAGAATTTTTATCTCTTTAAATGGCTCCAATGAAGAAGTTAATAGTTTATCCAGAGATGGCTTTGCATTATCGCTCAATGCTTTGGAGCTGTTGAAGAAAAACAAATATAGAAATACTATCATCAATTGGGTTATGCACCGAAACAATGCAGACGATTTTCCTAATATGGTAAAAATAGCTGAAAAATATGATGTATCTACAATCGTGATACTTGGATTAAAACCAGATTCAAACCATTCCTTAGGCTCGATTCCGACAAAAGAACAGATGAAAAATGTCAGGGATATAATTAGATCGTATAAAGGTAAGGTAAGAATAATGGTCGAAAACTGTTTTTCTCCCATGCTTGCTTTGCTTGGAGAAACACTTTTATTCGGTAATTTAAATGTTGGGAGAAATAACGGATGTGGAGCGGGGTATGATACTTTTAGTGTAAACGTAGATGGCTTATTATCACCATGTAGACATCTAAACATATATGAACAATTTGAAAATGGGAATGAGTATTGGAATTCTTCACCAATTCTTCAGGAATTGAGGAAGCTTCGTGAAGGCGAGGCCGAGGAACCTTGTAATAAGTGTTCATATACAGATTATTGTAAACCGTGTTTTGCAATCACGAAAGAAGTCGAGAAAAGACTGTACAAAGGGAATCCATTTTGTCCCCTGCAATAGTTTTGCGGAGGTGTAAGTGCCGATGGTCAATTGCAAAAGTAACTTCCAGTTTGCATGAGTAACTTCTAACATGGTTCTCACGGAAGAGATATTGAAGGAATTAAGGTATGCTAATGTTTTGCGGCTTGTTGTCACCGGTAACGGATAGCGCCACAGTGGACATCCACCATGGGCTTGGGCTCAAAGAAAGGTACTGCAAATAGGCGGATGAATCCTAATTTTGTCTTTTGCAAAAGTAAGTTATACCGCCCGTAAACGACCAATACCGTACCTTTCAGGTACAGCATCGAAACGGATCGTATTATACCATAGGAACAGCCTTAGCGTCTATGGTCTATGGGTTGAGCGTATTCCTGTCTTTTTAAGATGAGTTAAGTCACGGTTTAATTTGAAACCCGGGAGCTATTGAGAAATATGGACTTGAAAAAAGTCCATTTTCTTTTTGAATTTCTATTGACTGTAGGGGTAAGTAATGGTACAATATATTGTGTGG
>JAFUFB010000024.1 GCA_017470145.1 Clostridia bacterium
CATAGGCCGTTCCAAGCGTATTAGTAATGGTCCAGGTATTTGTAGCTGCATCAAATTCCTTCCCCGTCTGAGAATAATGATCCACAGGATTAACCTTCACATCATAGGTAATCTGCTTTCCGTCCTTTGTATACACTGGCAGATTTTCCCAGTTCACCTTGTACTGATTCGTGCTATCCGCAACTTGCGTTGTCTGCACTCCGAGAATATTCAGCGCTACCGTCTGCTTATCGCTATCTTCTCCTGTCAGGGTATAGGTAATACTACCAGGGCGCAACGACTGATCTTCATTCTCTTCTACCCAGTTGATCACAACATGCCGTTCCGTTGTTTCATACGTATTGATGATAATCGCTACGCCATCTTCATTACTTACTTGTTCGCCGCTTTCACCACCTACCACAGTGACCCATTCTCCATCTGGATTGACCTGAATCTGTTTATTCTGCGATTCAATCTCCTTCACATAATATCTGCCGGCATGCAGGCCGTCCACCTCATGCAAGTCAGCCCATCCGTCCGTTACCCGAATCTCTATGTCACCAACATCTTCCTCATTGGCCTTCTTGGCTTCCGTCCGACCTTCATCCTCATATACCTTGAAGACATACACACCATCCGCAAGCTTCCCGACTGCGAGCGTATCGCTATCTGTTTGCACCTGCTTTTGAATCTTCAAGCTGCCGAGCAGTTCATTTTCAAAACGAATCGTCTCCGCGTTTTCCAGCACTCCCTGCTCGACTCTATATAACCTTTGCTCCGCAATCTTGATCTTCTTCTGCGTTTCATCATAGCTCAGCGTCACATGAAGCTGATATTCTGTTGCATCATACTTTGTTTCACCGAGGATATTCTGATTTGCGGCCGCAGCATCATCAATCACCTGTTTGAAGCTGTATTTATACGTTCTCGCGCTGATCCGATCCTCCGCGGTTCGGAACAGATCTGCCGTTACAAATGTAATCGTTCCGAAATCAATTCCACCTTCTGCATCATTCTGCGTGGTCAACTTGTCTCCCAATACAGAAATTGTCTGTGGAGCCTTCGGCAACGGCATCGGTCCGCCATCCATCGCCGTCATGGTAAAGCGATATGTCCCTCGTTGCGTCTCATCCCGCATATCAACGGCGCCTTGTATGGGCAATTCGGCCCATGAATATGCATTTGTCAGTCTCGCTACAGCCTCTTCCTCGATCTCATCATCATTCTTCCCTGGAGAGACAATAACCGTTTTAGTCTCTGAATCCATAACAACATACGAATTAGTGGTTTCCAACTCTCGTACATAATATGTTCCGCCACGTAAGTAGCGAAGCTTCGTCTCTACTTCCCATGCATTGGATATATTGAACTGTAACCTTGCCAGAGACGTTCCACTCACCGTTACCGCCGGCTTTTGGCACTCGGGATCAGTAAACACGCCATATGTGTATGTTCCAGCTGCCATGGGACTACTTATCTCTTCGCCATTGATCAGCACCTGATTTATCACTTTCAGGCTGCCAAGCAGTTCATTCTCGAATTCGATTTTTGTCGCTGCCTGGCTGAAGCTTATGCTTGGATATATTTTCTTCTCATACTGAACCCGGCTAACTTCCATTGTTCCTTCGTCCGGATCATATGTCACCGTAACTTTCACTGTATAAACCGCCGGATCGAACCGAGTATCTAAGGAGACATAGTTGTCTTCATCTCTGCCGCTGAAAATCTGCTTTACAGTGTATTCAAAGGTCTTCTCTTTCTCATATTCAGCTGTACCACGTTTGGCTAAGTCCCGCAGCGTATATGTTATCCAACCGAACTCAATTTCCCCTGCTTGATCATTCCTCGTCTCTTTCGAATTGCCATGTTTTCCATCTGGCATAGGAGTCAGCACGTTTTGGGTTGAAAGCTCAAACTGATAGCTTCCCAATTCTTGCTGATCTCGCATTTTGACGGTGCCGGATAGGTTCACGGCAGCGACGCCCAACTTGTAAGTAGCCACCCATACCTCGTTCGCTGTATCGTAAGCCATATTCGTCAGCGTATAATTTGACACCGGCTCTACAGATACACTATAGGTTATTTCTGTACCTTCCGCGCTGTATCTGGGCAACCCGGACCATAGCACGCGATAAGAATTCTCTTTTTCCCCGTTCTTTTGTGCGTCGATTCCTTCCTCCTGCAATTGGATCAACGCGCCGGATGCATCCTTTGCTGAAATCGTGAAAGTCACATGCTCCGGGCGCCGGGATACATCCTGCCCCTCGTTCTCCCAGCTTGCTGTCGCACTCAGTTCAACAGTCTCATAGACGCCCTCCACATTGACAACACCGGTTACCTGATCGCCGCTTCGGCCAGCGGTCACCTGGACGGGATAAACCTTCTGATTCTCCTGTATTCTCCGATTTCCGGAGGCTACTTCCTTGACGTAGTAGACCCCTGCATGCAGATCAGCAATTTCGATTACCTCCGCTTCTCCCTGCGCAATCGTTATCCGTTTTTCGCCGATGGGGAGATTATCCGCCCCCTTCGCGTCCGTGAGGCATGCATCATCCTCGTACACCTGAAACACATATGTACCATCCGCATGCTCGCCAACGCTGATCCCTTCTCGATCCGCTATAATGGATTTTTCTATTTTCAGGCTTCCCAATTGCTCGCTGGTAAAAACAGCGTCCGGCTCCCCTTCCGCGGCGCTCTTTAAGATGCTGATTCCACCCTCGTCATTATCAATGACATATACCTGAATCCATTGCTTGCGCACATCACCATACATTACATGATGCGTATGGTCTATATTGTATTCATCCAAGCTGATGGTTGAAGTATCCTCTTCGATCAGGAACCAATACGTTTGTCCGATATCTGCCTCGGTAAAGATGAGCCCCTCCGTATTGAACGCGATCTCCTGCTGTTTGCCCGTGCTTCTTTCTGTATACGCATGAACCGTTGCAGGCAGCTTGCTCGTGATCTGGGTTTCACTTCGCTCTCCCGCTACCTGCTTCAAAGAGAAGACAAACTGCTGATCAGCCAAATCCCCGTTGATGAAGCTCTTTTTTACCTTGAATGTGGTGGTTCCTTCCGCCGAAAAAACGTTATTCACGTTCGCCTGGATCACGCCTGATGCGGGGATATTTCCAGATAGATTTGTCACAGCGCCTTGGGAATACCCCAGATTCCCATAGTTATCCTCCGAGATAATGTATCCGGTTCCAGAGGGAATTCCCTGAATGGTGATGGATTGTCCATTCTTTAAGCTGACTTCGGCCACGTTGTTCGTGAATTGCAATGCAGTACTCTCTGTTCCCATGTTCCGAAGCATCGGATAGCTATCCGCAAGCTGCACCCCCGTCGGTGGATCCAGCCTGATCTCAAACCGGAAGGCCGTATAATTGTCCATTTTTCCAGTAACCGTCTTCGTCAACTGCAGCCCGGCTGTATTGATGTTATATTGGAAATTCGCTGATTGAATGCCTTCTTGATCATTCGCGCTGACGTTTGCCATCTGCGTCAAGCTTCCTGCCTTCAGCTCCGTTCCATTTGTAGGCATTAGCGCCGTAACACTGTATTCCCCTTCGATCAAGCCTGTCAGCGTCACGCTTCCGTTCTCTATAGATATTGCATTTTCATCCAATTGAGCGGCGGTCGCAACGCCATTGATATATTGAATTTCCAATGATTTTACTGTTCCAGCCAAGGAGGCCCCGCTGATCGCGTAATAATATCTCCCGCTCACCAGGTTCCTGTCCGCCTGGCTGTTTTCCGCCGAAAGAGGCAGATCATTGACTGTAACGCTTGTATTGATTCGGAGGCTGCCTCTTCCTTTGCGAGCATTCACAAAAGCAGCACGATCCACCGCTTCGTTTCCCTTTGTAATCACAGGCCCAATTAGTCTTAAGTTCCCATTTTCCTTTTTGACTGTGATTGCAATATTATACACCGATGGATCATACACCATATCTCCTACAGTGTATCCGTTTTCAGCTGTAGCGCTGCCCGGCATCTTTTCCCGAATTTCGTAACGATAGGTTACCTCTCCATCCATTGTACTGGAACCTACATCTCCCATGCCGTATACAATGGTGCCAAAGTTGATGAACCCCGCGCTGTCGTTTTGTCTTGTGCGAGTAGATAAACCATCCCCATCATTCGTTGTGCTCGGCATGGGTGGCGAATTCAGGCCTTCCAAAACGAATTCATAGCTTCCTGGCGCGGAATCATCCCGCATCTTCTTGTAAGCCGTCAAATTCACTTCGAAGGATTGCAGCCTGTATGTAAAGCGCCAAGTGTTTTCCGCTCCAGAAACCTGCTCTCCATTTTCTGAGGAATAACGGGGAACATCTCCCCGAAGAATCTGATATTCAATCTCGGCTCCATTGTCCGTATATAGCGGCAGGTTATTCCAGTCTGCTGCATAATTTGGCTGCTGCGCATTTATGATCGTTTGAACTCCCAAAGCCTCCAAATTCACAGCTTGGCCATTCTTCGTATTGGCCATCAACACATACTGAATCTGTTCTGGCCGCCAGCGACTTTCGCCCTCTCCTTCTCCCACCCAGAGGGTGATCGCATGGGCTTCCGTCGTGGTGATGGGCTCCGAGTATTGATAGTCGAATTTCGCGGAAGCCTTGCTTGTAGAGATTGTTCCTGAAACAGTAGCTTCTTCCGATTGCGCTAAGGAATAATTCTCCGGAATCGTCTTCTGGGTTACGGTATACTCAAATCCAGCTGGAATATGGATAATTTCTACTGATTTGCCCGGGTATATGGTGAAATCATGCGCTCCTTCCGAAAATGCAATCGCGTCACCAGTTGAAGTATACAAAGTATATCCGGACGCAGGATTCTTATCCTTTTTTCGCAGCTCCACCGTGAATTGGAACGCGTCATTTTCATTATCCTCTTTGCCCTCAGTCTCAACGCCGATTTCCAGGCTGCCCTCGTTGCGATTGCTGACGAAGGGGACTGTAGCAAGCGCATCCTTCTGGACTATGACTGAACGCGTGCTTCCGTCCTGATTCTCGATGTATTTCGAGCTTAACCAGGGCGTAGTTTCAGTCACTGTATAGTTACCAATCGGTAGTTGATCTATTCTGGCGCCAGCTCCTGTTTTTATAGCGTTCCCGCTTACGCTGGTCACGTTCCCATTATTGATTGTGATCTCAACACTTATGCCCTCTTCCTCGCTGGCCGCCTCCATGCTATGAATACTGAATCCATAGGTTCCATCCATGATGCCGGAGGTTGTCTCATTTCCGTTGATTTTCACAATCTTTTGAATTTCCAATGAACCCAGTTCTGGCTCTGCCACGGGTTCGCTCAACGTAAATGTCCACGTCAAAACACTGTTTTTCATACTCCATCCACTGTTTTTCAGGGGAAAGTCATTGATCTTCCTTGCTCTATTAAACGTGTTATCCGTACCATTAAGGATGCTTTCACATGTTGACGCAGATATCAGTCCTGATAATAAAGTAGCCGACTCATAAATATAAACCTGTACTTTGGTTAATCTACCATTAGTCGCATTACCGCTAATTGATGAATAGGCATTCGCATTTATCGTGATAGTTTTTAGCGCCGATAACTTTTGCATGTAATAAACTTTCTCTGGTATTCCAGAGACCACCTCGCCTTGATACCCGCATACTACCACATAGTAATACGGCCCTTCGCTCGGCAGCGTAGCTTCCACGGAATTAGAGAAAGAAATTTTTACTTGTGATATGTCAACAAAGTCATCTGTTGGCTTTACCTCATCTTCCACCTCTGTCAGCGCAAACAGCTGTAAATCATTCATTGCGAGCAACGAGGCCATGTCAAATGGATTGTATATTCCTTCCGCAGGTATTAATTCAGCAGGTTCCTCGGCGGTTTCTTGCCCCTCTTCTTCCGCTACCTGTTCCGATGCATTTGTCTCCTCATTGGGCAGTGTATCTTGCCCCTCTGTCACATCTTCTTCTGTCAAAATGAAATGCGGTTGATCATCAAACACGCTCCCCGACTCTTCTTCATCCTCCGTATTTAACTGCTGCTCCCCATTCCATTCCGCATCTGATTCCGTTTCTACCTCCGATGGTTGTCCCGGTTCATCTATACCATCATCTGCCGTAGTTTCATCGGTCATTCCGCCCGGCGCCGCGCCATTTCCCTCAAATTCATCGGGATCGTCATTATGGATATTGGTTCCCGAATCATCATTCAAGCTCCCGGTATCAACCATCGGCATGCTATCCCCATCACCCTCGCCATTTTCCTTCGCTTCCGTGATGGATGGATTCTCCAAGAGGCCAGTGATACTGATATCATCGTCCTTTTCCTGATTTGCCGGAAAAAGGTCAGGATTCAAAGCCCCCGTCATCTCCTCTACGCCCGCAGCAACCGCCGGAGTTATTACAGAAGCCACGTCGCCCCAGAACATCATCATCGCACAAAGCAGGGCCACCAGCTTCTTCATTTTGTCATTCCTTCTCATATTCCTATCCTTCTTTCTTCGCTATCCATCTATCATTCAAAGCTTTCCAATTCTCTACCCAGGAACAAAATAGTCTCTTTTCCTCAGGCCAGCCCTTCTCAAAGGTCTATTTTGTTAAAAATAATGATAATTTATTGCATTTTTGTTGTAAATATTAAGAATTTTGTACCATTTTCCGAAATAATTTCGTAATGTTTATGAAATATATACCTCTCCCGGCAGGATTTTCATTCCTTTCGTTGTATATTACACCAAGGAGCGGAGTGGTAATTCTTCTGCGGAAAGGACGGCGCACACCCATGACCATCAGAGAACGGACCGAACAGGCGGAGTATCTTCTGCTTTCTCCCTTCGCCGCCCACGCAGCGGAAACCCGGGGCCGGGAGCATCCCTTGGATCCCTGCGGTCTCCGGACGGATTATCAGCGGGATCGGGATCGGGTCATCCACTGCAAGTCCTTTCGCCGTCTGAAATTCAAGACCCAGGTGTTTCTCTCCCCGGAGGGGGATCATTATCGTACCCGCCTGACCCATACCCTGGAGGTTTCCCAAGTGGCTCGGACCCTGGCCCGCTCCCTGCGGCTGAATGAGGATCTCACCGAGGCCATCGCCTTGGGGCACGATCTAGGCCATACGCCCTTTGGGCATATCGGGGAGCGAACCCTGAACTCCTTGCTCCCCGATGGCTTTCGTCATAATGAACAGAGCCGCCGCGTGGTGGAAAAGCTGGAGCGGGATGGCGAGGGCCTGAATCTAACCTGGGAGGTGCGGGATGGTATCGAGCATCATTCCGGCGATGGTGCTCCCGCCACCCTGGAGGGAGAATGCGTCCAGAAGGCGGACCGCATCGCTTATTTAAACCATGATATGGATGACGCCCTGCGGGCCGGAGTGCTGAAGCCCTTCGAGCTACCCGCTGATTGCCTGCGCATTCTGGGCAAGACCCATGGGGAACGCATCGATACCATGATTTCCGATATTGTCTCCAGCAGCGAGGGTCAACCCCATCTGACCATGAGCCCCGTGGTAGGCGCGGCCATGGATGGCCTGCGGGAATTCATGTTCGACAAGGTGTATCGGGACGGCTGGCGGGATCCAGAGGAAAGGCGCTGCGATTACATCATTCGCGCCCTGTTCGATTATTTTTGTCATCATCCCGCAGAGATGCCGGAGGAATATATCATGATCACCTATCGGGACGGTTTGGAGCGGGGCGTGGCAGATTTTCTTTCCGGCATGACGGATCGGTATGCCACCCGTCGGTTCACGGAGCTCTTTGTCCCCTCCTCCTTCCCGGCTTTCTGATCCTCTTCTCTGCGTCACGATTCCTGCTGTTTTTTTCTCTGCCCAAAAGCTCCACATCCTTACAACATGCCAACCTATACAAGGAATTTTCGCTTTTATGTGGAATAAATATCTTATTAAATAAAAAACCGGAATGGAGGTGGTTTCTGTGGCAGGTCGTTTCCCTCCCGCCTGGCTGGATGAGCTGCGGGCCCGCAGCGACATTGTCCAGACCATCTCCAGCTATGTTCCCTTGAAGAAGAACGGGAAGAATTACTGGGGGCTTTGTCCCTTCCATGGGGAGAAAACCGCTTCCTTCTCCGTGGACGCCGAGCATCAGCTCTATTACTGCTTCGGCTGCAAGGCCGGCGGCAGCGTTTTTACCTTCATTCAGGAGATGGAGCATCTCAATTTCTACGAAGCCGTGGAGCTGTTGGCCGATCGGGCCCATCTGCCCCTGCCGGAGATGCTGGACAACGAGGATTACGAGCGCCGCCGCTCCCAGCGGGAAAGGCTTTTCAACGCCAACCGGGACGCGGCCCGTTTCTTCTATGATACGCTGTTTTCCCCCGAGGGGGCTGCTGCCCTGGATTATCTTCGGGGCCGGGGGCTCAGCGATTCCGTCATTCGAAAATTCGGCCTGGGGGCCGCGCCGGACAAATGGCAGGCCCTGACTGATCATCTGCTGGCCAAGGGCTATACCCTGCAGGAGCTGCAACAATTGTTTCTCACCGTGGTAAAGCCCCCGGAGCCCGCCACGGAGGATTCCCCGGCCAAGCCCCAACGGGTCTACGATGTGTTCCGGAACCGGGTCATGTTTCCCATCATCAATCAATATGGCAATGTCATCGCCTTCAGCGGGCGCATTTTGGAAAAGGGTGGGGAGAGGAAGTATGTAAACACCTCCGATACTCCGGTTTTCAACAAGCGGAAAAACGTCTTCGGCGCCAATTTGCTGAAAAAAGAACGCCATCTGGATCGGGTCATCCTGGTGGAAGGCAATCTGGACGTTGTCAGCCTGACCCAGTTCGGCATTCGCGGCGTCTGCGCCACCTTGGGCACCGCCCTGACCCCGGAGCAGGCCCAGCTGCTGAAACGCTTTGCCCCGGTGATCTATCTGGCCTACGATGGGGACGCCGCGGGGCAGCACGCCATCCTCAAGGGTCTGGAAATTTTCCAGTCCGAGGGTATCCCCTGCCGGGTGCTGGATTTTCCCGCCGGCATGGATCCGGACGATTTCATCCGCAAGGAAGGGGTGGAAGGGTTTAACGCGCTTCCCGTCTTGACTCCGGAGGATTATCGGGTTCGCCGGCTGCGAGAGGAAGCCGATCTATCCACCCGGGACGGCAAGGTGGCCTATGCTCGCCAGGCCATTTCCACCTTCGGCGGGCTGGATCCCTTGGAGCGGGATGGCTTCATTAAGGATCTAATGGTCCAAACCGGCTTCAGCCGGCCCGTCATCGAGGCCCAAATCGCCGCTCAGGAGGCGGAGCAGCGCCAGAAAGAGGCAGAGAACGCTCATCCCAATCAGGGCGCGCCCCGGGCCAAAAAGGTGGATCCTCTGGAGGCCGTAGGTCTGGAGCCTGCTGATGGCGCGGCCGCTACCCCTGGTGGGGCTCGGAAGCCCCTGAGCGAGGCGGATTTGAAGATTCTGCGGGCGGAAGAGCTGCTGGTCAGCCTGATAGCCACTGGCCGCCTGCCGGGGGATCTGGCTCAGGAAGAGGATTTTACAGATCAGGAGCTGAAAAATGTTTACCTGGATTTGAAAGCCGGGGTCTCCCCCTCCTCCCTGATCGACCAGGCCATCGATGGAGACAGCCGCTCCCGGCTTACCCGGCTGCTGCTTTCCCCTCACGCGGACAGCACAGACGAGCTCATCGCCATGGCGCAGGATTGTATTTCTACCATTCGTCGGGGCGGATGTGAAAAGAAATTAAAGGAAATCATGGATCGTTTGACGAATTGTACGGATGAGGCGGAGAAGATGGGTCTGCTGGCGGAATATCAGGCCCTCTCTGCCAGCCTTCGCAAGCTATAAAAGTCGAAGTGGTTTTTACTCACGGGGCCTACGGATTGAAAAGGAGAGATCTCTTTGGCGCAGGAAAAGGCAGAGAATAAAAAGAGCAAGCTGGAAGAGCTCTATGAAATCGGCAAGAAGAAGGGCGTCCTCACCTCCAAGGAGGTCATGGATCACCTGACGGAAGCCGAAATGGAGCCGGATCAACTGGATAAAATTCTGGAAACGTTGGAGGCCTATGGCATCTCCGTCGTCAATGACGAAGCCGATATCACCCTCTCCGAAGAAGACGCTGCCGCCAAGGCCGCAGAGGTGGCCGCCGCGGCGCCCGGGGCGGAAAAGGAAATCTCCATCGAGGAGCAGCTGGATCTCTCTGTGCCGGAAGGGATCGCTATTGACGACCCGGTGCGCATGTATTTAAAGGAGATCGGCAAAGTGCCCCTGCTGACGGCGGACCAGGAGATCGAGCTGGCCAAGCGCCTGGAGCAGGGGGACGAAACCGCCAAGCAGCAGCTGGCGGAGGCCAATCTGCGGCTCGTGGTGTCCATCGCCAAGCGCTACGTAGGCCGGGGCATGCTTTTCCTGGATCTGATTCAGGAAGGGAACCTGGGGCTCATCAAGGCGGTGGAAAAATTCGACTATCGCAAGGGCTTTAAATTCTCCACCTATGCCACCTGGTGGATTCGCCAGGCCATTACCCGGGCCATTGCTGACCAGGCCCGCACCATCCGCATTCCAGTCCACATGGTGGAAACCATCAATAAGCTGATTCGGGTTTCCCGCCAGCTGCTGCAGGAGTATGGCCGGGAGCCCACGCCGGAGGAGATTGCCAAGGAGATGAACATCTCCGAGGCCAAGGTGCGGGAGATCATCAAGATCGCCCAGGAGCCTGTTTCCCTGGAAACGCCCATCGGCGAGGAGGAGGACAGCCATCTGGGGGATTTCATTCCCGACGAGGATGCCCCCGCCCCGGCGGAGGCCGCTTCCTTCACCCTGATGAAGGAACAGCTGATGGAGGTTCTGGATACCCTGACTCCCCGGGAGGAGAAGGTGCTTCGGCTCCGCTTCGGCCTGGACGATGGGCGGCAACGGACGCTGGAAGAGGTGGGCCGGGAATTCAATGTCACCCGGGAGCGCATCCGGCAGATCGAGGCCAAAGCCCTCCGGAAGCTCCGGCACCCCTCCCGCAGCAAGAAGCTTCGGGACTATCTGGACTAAAGAACCTATCCCCGGCGCGTTTCCCCGCGCCGGATTTTTTCGAAAGGAAACCGATTCATACCCATGCTGGACGCAAGACTTTCCCTGGCCCTTTCCCTGTATGAGCCCTGCTCCCTGGCGGCGGATATCGGCACGGACCATGCCCATCTGCCCATTGCGCTGCTGCGCAGCGGCCGCTGCCAGCGGATGATTCTTTCCGACATCAGCCCAGACGCCCTGTCCAACGCCCGGGGGAACATCGCCAGGGCGGGGCTTACCTCTCGAGTGGACTTCCGATTGGGGGACGGACTTGCCCCCCTGGGGGAGCGCTGCGGCATGATCTCCATCCTCGGCATGGGGGGCCGCACCATTCAGGAGATGCTGCTCCGCCATCCTGAGGCGCTTCAGGAGGCGCCGCTGCTGCTCTCCGCCCATACAGATCTGCCCTTGGTTCGCCAGGCGGTGATGGACATCGGCTATCATCTGGTGTCCGAGACGCCCTGCCTGGACGCCGGACGGTACTATCTAATGCTGAAAGCCCTGCCCGGGCCAGAAGCGCTCACGCCCCAGGAGCTGCGGCTGGGGAAACAGCTGTTTTTCTCCGACGCCCCCGCCCTCCAACCTTATCTAGCCCATCGGCTCTCCGTCCTGTCCCACAAGCTGCAAGGACTGCAAAGAGCCGCTTCTCCGGACAAAGCCCAAATCGCGGAGCTGGAATCCGATATTGAATATCTGAAAGGAGCAATGATCCCATGAACGTGCAAAACATCTACGACCTGCTGGACGCGGTGGCTCCCTTTGAAACCCAGGAGCCCTACGACAATTCCGGCCTGCTGGTGGGCTCCCCCTCCCAGGAGGTGACCGGCATTCTGTTCGCCCTGGACGTAACGGACTCCGTCATTCAGGAAGCTGTGTCCTTAGGCGCCAACCTTATCGTCACCCATCATCCCCTGATGTTTGACCCCATCCGCCGGCTCACGGATGAAACCTTTGAAGGCCGGCTGATCCTGCGCCTGGCCCGGGAAAACATCTCCCTCATCGCCAGCCATACCTGCCTGGACCAAGCCCCCGGCGGCATCAATGACGCCCTGGCGGAATGCTGCGCTCTGCTGGATGTGGAAGGGGAAGGCTTCGTCCGGGTGGGAACCCTGCCTCAGGCTATGCGGGCCGGGGAGCTGAAGGAATATCTTGCGGCCGCCTTGAACACGGAGGTGCGCCTCATGGGGGATCCGGATATCCAGGTTTCCCGGTTGGGCCTATGCTCCGGCGCCGGCGGCTCGGAATGGGAATCCGCCGTTTCCCTGGGGGCCCAGGCCTTCCTCTCCGGCGAGGTGAAGCATCATCTGGCCCTGGCCATGGCCGGCAGCGGCGTGCCCTGCTTTGAGTGCGGCCATTTTGCCACGGAGCAGCCTGGAATTTTTGCCCTGGCCGATGCTTTACAAAGCGCCCTGAATCAGGTACAATACACTTTGGGTATCTATAAAACAAAGACGGGAGCTTATCCCGCCTGAGGGCCGTGGCAGGCGGTGATAGATGCCTGATGCCTGCCAGACAGGAGGCCGTATTAGACATGAATTTTGAAGCATTATGGGCGTTTCAGACAGAGGATTTAAAGGCCGAGGCCATCGCCACGGAGATTAAGCGTTCTCCCACCCGGGTGAAGCTGGAAAAATCCCGGGATTTTATCATGGAGCGCCAGAAGCAGTATAAGCAGATTGAGGACAGCATCGCCGCCATCGCGGATCGGAAGGATGTCCTGATTCACGCGCTGGAGAACACCATCGCCCAGATCGAGGGCCAGCGCCAGCGGATGGATCAGCTGGATCCGGAGGATGAAGAGGCCGTCTCCGCCCTGCGGGAAGAGGTTTCCCGCTCCCGGGAGGAGATACGTTCCCTGGAGAAGGAATTGAACCACATGACCGCCGATTCCTCCACCTATGATAAGCAGCTTCGGGCCGTCCGGGTGGACGCGGCCAAGCAGAAGCAGATTTTCGACCAGCTGAAGGTGGATTACGAAAACGAGAGCAAGGCCAAGAAGGAAGAATTAGAGCAGCAACGCGTCCGGGTCAAGAATCTGGAAAGCTCCGTGGAGCCGGAGCTGATGACGGAATACTTGGCCATCAAAAAGCACACCTCGCCCCCGGTGGTCCGCCTGCAATATGGCCAGTGCTCCGGGTGCAACACCAGCCTTCCCTCCGCCACCCTGAGCAAGATCAAGAACGGCGCCCTGGTGGAATGTGAAACCTGCGGCAGAATGATCATTCAGTAATAGTACAATTTCACGCTCGCCCGCTTCCGGGTGGGTGTGTTTCAAAGAAGTGAAAAATATACGCATTATCTTGGAGCGAAACACATGCGACAGTCCGGCATCTTAATGCATATCACCTCCCTGCCCTCCCCTGGCGGCATTGGCGATTTAGGCCCGGCAGCCTATCGTTTCGCCGATTTTCTGGCCCAGAGCGGCATGAAAATCTGGCAGGTGCTGCCTGTGGGCCCCACGGGCTATGGGGAAAGCCCTTACCAGTCCGGCTCCGCCTTCGCCGGCAATCCCCTGCTGATCTCCCTGCATCTGCTGCGTGAGGAAGGCTTGCTCTCCTTTGAGGATCGGGAGATCTATGCGCCTGCCGATCCTGAGCGGGTGAATTATGACGCAGTCCGGCAGAACAAAACCGCCCTGTTGCGCCGCGCCTTTCAGCAGTCCGGCGGGAAGCTGTCTTCCCAGCTCTCCGTCTTCCGTCATTCCCAGCCCTGGGCCGGGGATTACGCCCTTTTCTCCGCCCTGAAGGAACATTTTGGCGGCGTGATGTGGACCCAGTGGCCGGATCGGGGCATCCGGAACCGGCGCTTCCTTTTCCTCTGGAAGTATCGCTGGCAGCTGCGCCAGGAGGTGCAGTTTCATCTCTTCTGCCAGTATCTGTTCCGGAAGCAGTGGCTGGCGCTGCGGCAGTATTGCAATCAGCGAGGCGTCTCCCTCTTTGGGGATATGCCTATCTATGTGGCGGAGGACTCCGCGGACACCTGGACCCATCCGGAGATCTTCCAGCTGGACAAGAATCGCATACCCACCCGGGTGGCCGGCGTCCCGCCGGATTATTTTTCCGAGGATGGTCAGCTCTGGGGCAATCCCCTCTATCGCTGGGATGCGCTGGAAAAGAAGGGTTTCTCCTGGTGGGTGGATCGGATGCGGGCCATGGCTGATCTGTACGACATGGTTCGGGTGGATCATTTCATCGGCTTTGGCAATTATTATTCCATCCCCTATGGCGCCCCCAATGCCCGGAACGGCGAATGGGTCATCGGCCCCGGCCAGGCGTTGTTTGAAAAGCTGAAGCAGGCGGTACCGGATTTAAAGATCGTCGCCGAGGATCTGGGCGAGGTCAGCGATCGGGTGCGTCAACTTATGGATTGGACGGGCTATCCCGGCATGCGGGTGCTCTGCTTCGGCTTCGATGGGGATGAATCCAATCCTCACTTCCCGACGAACTATGTGCCGAATATCGTGCTTTATACCGGCACCCATGATAACGATACCGTCCGGGGCTGGGCAGAGAAAGCCTCCCCCCAGGCCTTGGCTTTCGCGGAGAAAACTCTGGGCTTCCAGGGGGCCCAGGAGGCTCCCGCCGCCTTCCTTCGGGGCGCCGCCGCCTCCGTGGCAGATACGGTGGTCTTCCCCATGCAGGATGTGCTGGGGCTGGATAGCTCCGCCCGGATGAATCTCCCCGGCACCATCGGCGGCAACTGGCTTTGGCGCATGAGGCCGGAGGTGGATCTGGCCTCCCTTTCCCAGCAGCTCTCCCAATTGAATTTGAAATATCATCGGGCATGAATTTGATACAGGAGGAACACACAAAATGAACGCGAAAGAATTGATTCAACGGACCGAGGCCAATCTGCTGACCCAGGCCCATACCACCCTGCAGGCTGCCACCCCAGCGCAGCTGCACAACGCCCTCTCCGCCGCCGCCATGGAGCAGATTGCTCCCCTGTGGCAGGCGAAAGAAGCGGAGCGTTTCCCCCGCCGCCAGGCCTATTACCTGTCCATGGAGTATCTGGTGGGCCGGCTGGTGTATAACAATCTATATTGCATGGGCCTGCTGACGGAGGTGAAGGATCTGCTGGCGGAAAAGGGCGTAGACCTGGCCGCCCTGGAGGATATTGAAGATGATGCCTTCGGCAATGGCGGGCTGGGCCGGCTGGCCGCCTGCTTTCTGGATAGCGCGGTGACCTGCAATCTTCCCCTGACGGGCTATGGCCTCCGCTTCAAGTATGGCCTGTTTAAGCAATCCTTCGTGGATGGTCGGCAAGTAGAATCCCCAGATGACTGGTCCCGGTTCGGCGATCCCTGGTCCATTCGCCGGGTAGAGGAGGCGGTGGTGGTCTCCATGAAAACCGGCGATGTGCTGGCCGTGCCCTATGATATGCCCGTGGTAGGCTATGGCTTGAAAAACGTGGGAACCCTGCGTCTCTGGCAAACCGAAAGCCTCCACGAGATCGATTTTTCCCTTTTCAATGATCAGCAGTATGCCCGGGCCGCCGCGGATAAGAATCAGGCGGAGGATATCGTCAAGATCCTCTATCCCAACGATTCCAAGCGCGCCGGAAAGCAGCTGCGGGTCAAGCAGCAGTATGTGCTGGTCTCCGCCTCCCTGCAGGATCTGCTGCGGAAATTTGAGCAGCGTCATGGTCAGGATTATTCCGCCTTCCCCCAGGAGGTTACCGCCCAACTGAATGACACTCATCCCGTCATGGCTATTCCAGAGCTGATCCGTCTGTTGGGGCTGCGGGGCGTGGATTTCGAAACCGCCTTCGGCATCGCTCAGCAGACCTTTGCTTACACGAATCATACCGTCATGCAGGAAGCCCTGGAAAAATGGGATCTGCCCCTGCTCTCCTCCGTCTGCCCGGAGATCGTAGCCATCATGCGCCAAATTGACGCCCGCTTCAAGGCGGAAATGAAGCAGCTGGGGAAGGAAGTGCTGCCGGATCGGTGCATCATTGAGGGCCGCCGGGTCCATATGGCCCAGCTGGCGGTCTATGCCACCCACGCCACCAACGGCGTGGCGGAGCTGCACTCCCAGATTTTGAAGGACGATCTATTCTCCAAATGGTTCGAGATTTACCCGGATCGGTTCCAGAATAAAACCAATGGCATTACCCAGCGACGTTGGCTGGGGCTGTGCAATCCGGAGCTCTGCGCCCTGATCGAGAGCCGGGTAGGCGCCGGCTTCGAGACGGATCTGGACCGGCTGCGGGGTTTAGTCCCCCTCATCGATGATTCCCTGTGCCAGGAGTTTATCGCCGTCAAGCGGGCGAAAAAGGAACAGCTGGCGGCGGAGATCGAAAAGCGGGAATCCATCTCCCTTTCCCCGGACATGGTTTTCGATGTACAGGTGAAGCGGCTGCACGAATATAAGCGCCAGTTCATGAACGCCCTGTCCATCCTGGCCATCTATCAGTCCCTGAAGCAGGGCGAGCTGCAGGATTTGCCTCCCGTCGCCTTTATCTTCGGCGCCAAGGCTGCTCCCGGCTATGCCCGGGCCAAGGCAGTCATCTATTGGATCCATCAAATTGCCGCCCTGGTGAACAACGATCCCGACGTGGCCGGCCGGCTGAAGGTCGTCTTTGTGCAGAATTACAATTGCTCCTGGGCGGAAAAGATCATCCCCGCGGCGGATATCTCCGAGCAAATCTCCCCCGCCGGCACGGAGGCCTCCGGCACGGGAAATATGAAGCTGATGCTGAATGGCGCGGTAACCCTGGGCACCTTTGATGGCGCTAATGTAGAGATCACGGAGGAGGCCGGCCGGGAAAATGAGTATATCTTCGGCGCCACGGTTGCGGAGCTCAATGCCCTGAAGGAAAGCTATGATCCCCAGGCCATTTACGAAGCCAATCCCGTTATCCGCGCCGCTCTGGATACTCTGGATGATGGTACCTTCCCGGAGATTCCCGGTTTCGCCCCCGGGCAGGAGGGCACTCTGGCGGAGCTGAAGCAGGCCATTCTGAAGGGGGCCAGCTGGCATGCCCCGGATCACTATTTCGTCCTGCAGGATTTCCCCTCCTATCTGGAGGCAAAGCTGGCCGCCATCACCGATGCGGGACATCATCCCCTGTCCTTTGCCCGCAAATGCCTCATGAATGTCGCCACCGCGGGCAAGTTCTCCTCCGACCGCACCATTCGCCAGTATGCCCAGGAGATCTGGCAGGTGGAGGAAAGCACCGATTGATTCGATTCTCTCATGTTTTACCCGTCCTCCCCCTCGGGAGGACGGGTTTTTGTCAAAAAAACACCATTGACGAAACACCGTCAGACTGTTAAAATTTATGCATCTGGAATTGAATGACATTGATTTTTGAGGAGATGATGGATCATGATGTCCAGGCGTTTCGGTTCCCTTCTGCTGGTTTGCCTGCTTCTGTTGGGCGTCTGTGTTTCCGCCCTGGCCGCCGGAGAGATGCAGCAGGGCTCCATGTATGTCAACACCGCCAATGGCAAAGCCCTGCGTTTCCGCTCTTCCAAGTCCACCTCGGCGGATAATGTGCTGACCGAGATCCCCTATGGCACGAAGGTTTACGTCCTGGACTGGGATAGCACCTGGGCGAGGATTCGTTACAACAGCGCCGTGGGCTATGTGGTGAAGAAGCATTTGTCCATCGCCCGGCCCGATTCCTATGAGGTCGTCCAGGCCGAACGGGCGGAGCAGGAAGCCATCAAGGAGCAGGAAAAAGCTGTGAAAACTGCCAACAGCAAGCTGGATCATTCCAAGCTGAAAAAGGTGGACACCTACGATGTCACCGTTCGAACCGGCGTGGAGGATCTGGCCGCCAGCCTGTATGCCAAGGCGGATCTGACCTCCGAGGTGCTGGTTGCCTACGAGGAAGGTACCCGGCTGGAGGTCACCGCTAAGAATAAGGATTGGGCGCTGGTTTATCATGGCGGAACCGAGCGCACTGGCTATATGCTCCTGGAGGATCTGGAAGAGGATCTGGTGGAGGACGAGATTCTGGAAGACGATTGATTGAAGGCACAGGAAAACGGCGCGGGGCTCTCCCGCGCCGTTTTCCTATGCTTTGTTTTTATTCTCCCTGGGCGATGGCGTCCAGCGTGTGCCATCCCAGCACCGCGCATTTCACCCGGGCGGGCATGTGGCTGACGTCGATCAGCGCTCCCGCCTCTTCCATCTGTTCAATCTCCTCGTCCGTAACCTTGCCGGTAATCATTCGCCGGAAGATCTCCGAAAGCCGTTCCGCTTCCTCCTGGGTCTTCCCGATGATCAGGTCCAGCATGATATCCGCCGAGGCCTGAGAAATGGCGCAGCCGTCGCCCACAAAGCCGCCGTCCACGATCTTCCCATCCTCCAGCCGCAGCTGCAGGGTGATATCGTCGCCGCAGCTGGGGTTGACGCCCCGTTTTTCCACGTTCGCCCCCGGCACCTCCCGCTTGTGGGCCGGACGCAGGTTGTGGTCGTTGATAATCTCCCGATAAAAGCTATTCTGCATATCCCATTCTCCCCCGCACGGTGCGAAGGCTCTCCGCCAGGCGGTGAATCTCCTCCTCCGTGTTGTAAAACATGATGCTGGCCCGGACGGTGGATCGGACGCCTAAATGCTGCATCAGGGGCTGGGCGCAATGGTGTCCCGCCCGGATGCACACGCCGTCGCTGCTCAAAATCTCCGCGATGTCGTGGGGATGCACCCCCTCCATGGTGAAGGTAAAGATGCCGTGATGCTCCTCCGCCTTTTCCGCACCAATCAACTCCAGATGGGGCACGGCCCGCAGCGCCTCCATGGCGGTCCGGCTCAGCGCCTCCTCCCGGGCCTGAATCCATTCAAACCCCAGCTCGTTGTAATAATCGATGGCTGCAGCCAGCCCCGCCGCGCCGGCGGCGTTCACCGTCCCCGCCTCGAATTTGTGGGGCAGCTCCGCCCAGGTGGCCCCGTCCCGGGTCACATATTCGATCATCTCGCCGCCCCGCAGGAAGGGAGGCATCTTCTCCAGCAGCTCCTTCCGGCCGTACAGCACGCCGATGCCCATGGGGCCGCACATCTTGTGGCCGGAGAAGGCCAGGAAATCCACTCCCAGCTCCCCCACGTTGACCGGCAGATGGGGCACGCTCTGGGCCCCGTCGCAGACGAAGATGGCCCCCGCCTCATGGGCGATCTGGGCGAACCGCTGGATGGGATATTCCCGGCCCAGCACGTTGCTCAGCTGCGTCATGGCGACGATTCGGGTCCGCCCATTCAGCTGGGCCCGGAAGGCCTCCTCCGAAATGGAGCCGTCGGCCTCGCATTCCAGGAAGCGAATCCGAGCCCCTGCCCGTTCCGCCGCCATTTGCCAGGGCAGGAAATTGCTGTGGTGCTCCACGATGGACACCAGAATTTCGTCCCCCGCCTGCAGAAAGCTGCCGTAGCTATAGGCAATCAGGTTCATGCTCTCGGAGGTGTTGCGGGTAAAGATGATCTCCTCCGTGCTCTCCGCCCCCAGGAAGGCCCGTACCTTTTCCCGGGCGTTTTCATAGGCGGCGGTGGCCTCCTGGCTCAGCTCGTAAAGGCCCCGCAGGGGATTGGCATTGTATTTTCTGTAGAAATCCCCTTCCGCCTGAATGACGCATGCCGGCTTTTGGGCTGTGGCGGCGCTGTCCAGATAGGCGATGTCCTTTCGCTCCTGGATCAGGGGAAAATCCGCCCGGATGTCCCTGTTCATGCGTCCTTTTCCTCCGTTCCCATCAGCCTGTCCCGGACGCCGGCGTCCGGAATCTTTCGGATCACGGCTTCCACCCGGGCCTTCGCCATCATCCGCTCCACCTCCTCCGGGCTTAATCCCCGGGTTTGCAGGTAGAAGCTCAGGTTTTCATCCAGCCGGCCGATGGAGGCGCCGTGGTTGCCCACCACGTCCTCCTCCGCACAGAGGATCACCGGCACGCTGCGGTTCCGCACCTGGGGATCCAGCAGCAGCACTTCCTCCATCTCGTTGCCCACGGCGCCCTTGCAGCCCTTGCGCAGGTCAATGGTGCCCCGCAGAATCTTCTGGCTCTCCCCGCTCATGACGCCGGAGGCGTTGATCTGGCTTTCCGTCTTCCTGCCCAGATGGATGGCTTCCACGTTCATGTCCAGCACATCCGCCTCCGCCAGGCGGTATCCAATCTCCGCCGCGAAGGAGCTGCCGTCCCCGGCCAACTCGGCGGTGCAGTTATCGTACACCGGGCCGCCCCCCAGGATCACGCGATACCATTCAAACCGGGCGCCCTGGCCGCAGCGGACGTGAATATCGTTCACCCGCTGGCCGCCGGCGGTGGAAACCTGAATCAGCTTCAGGGTCGCCCCCTCTGCCAGCTCCGCCTGCCACCTCCAGCTGTCTTCGCCGTTTTCCAGGATCACCGTCCGCTCCTCCTGGGGTGCCAGGGTAATCTTTTCTTCCAGTACCTTTTCCGGCAGGGAAACCTCCGTGCCGTTGCCCCCCAGCCAGCCAAAGGTTTTGGCGATCGGGGTATTTACGGTTGCCATTATCCGATCGCCCCCTTCATTTCAATCCGAATCAGGTTGTTCATCTCTACCGCGTATTCCAGCGGCAGCTCCTTGCTGACGTTTTCCGCGAATCCGCTGACGATCAGCGCCCGGGCCTCCTCTTCGCTGACGCCCCGACTCATCAGGTAGAACACCGCCTCGTCGGAGATGCGCCCGATGCGGGCTTCGTGCCCGATGTCGGCCTGACTGGTCCGCACATCCATGGCGGGAATCGTGTCCGACCGGGAAACGTCGTCCACCATCAGGCTTTGGCAGCTGACGGCGGATTTGCTGTTTTCCGCCTTCGGATTCACCACCACCGCGCTGCGGAAGGTGCTGATGCCCCCGTCCTTAGAGATGCTGCGGGTGTTGACATAGCTGGAAGTATCCGGCGCGTTGTGCACCACCTTGCATCCCGTGTCCAGGTTCTGGCCCTTGCCCGCGAAGGTGACGCCGGTAAACTCGCTCCGGGCCCCCTTCCCGTTCAGCACGCTCATGGGATACAAATAGCTGACATGGCTGCCGAAGCTGCCGGAAATCCATTCCACCTTGCCGCCCTCTTCTACTCGGGCCCGTTTGGTGTTCAGGTTGTACATATTCTTGGACCAGTTTTCGATGGTGGAATAGCGCAGGGTCGCGTTCTTCGCCACGAAGAGCTCCACGCAGCCCGCGTGCAGGTTGGCCACGTTGTATTTCGGCGCGCTGCATCCCTCAATGAAGTGCAGGTATGCCCCTTCCTCCACGATGATCAGCGTGTGTTCAAACTGGCCGGCCCCCGCCGCGTTCAGCCGGAAATAGCTCTGCAGCGGAATTTCGACGCTGACGCCTCTGGGCACATACACGAAGCTGCCGCCGCTCCAGACCGCTCCGTGCAGCGCCGCGAATTTATGATCCGTCGGGGGCACCAGCTTCATGAAATGCTCGTGGATCATGTCGCCGTATTCCCCATGGAGGGCGCTTTCGATGTCCGTATATACGACGCCCAGCTTCGCCACATCCTCCCGGATGTTGTGATACACAACCTCCGAGTCATACTGGGCGCCCACCCCTGCCAGGGAGGCCCGCTCCGCCTTGGGGATGCCCAGCCGATCAAAGGTGTTCCGGATGTCGTCCGGCACATCCTCCCATCGGGTGTTCATCCGCTGGGCGTTGGGGCGCACATAGGTGGCGATATGGTCCATATCCAGCCCTTCGATGGAGGGGCCCCAGTCCGGCATGGCCGTCTGGTTGAAAATCTCCAGGCTCTTCAGCCGGAATTCCCGCATCCATTCCGGGTCGTTTTTCTCTTCCGAGATCTGCTGTACAATCTCCTTCGTCAGGCCGTCGATCCGGTAGCTGTCCCGATCCTCGTATCGAAAATCGTAAAACGCCCGGTTAACGTCCTGCACCTGGGTCTTTTCGTCCGTCATCCTTCGTTCACCTCAAACCGGCTGAAGCCATCCCGGCTGATCTCCTCGATCAGCTCCGGTCCACCTTCTTTCACGATGCGCCCGCTGACCAGCACGTGCACCCGGTCCACCTTCAGGGCGGAGAGGATGGCCGCGTTGTGGGTAATAATCAGCAGGCTGGCCTTTTCATTCTTCCGGAATTCCTCCACCCCGCGGCTCACGGTACGCACCGCGTCCACGTCCAGGCCGGAATCCGTCTCGTCCAGAATGGCCAGGCTGGGCTTCAGCAGCAGCATCTGCAGAATCTCCGCCTTTTTCTTTTCCCCGCCGGAGAAGCCCACGTTCAGATCCCGCTCGCCATAGCTCTCGTCCATGCTCAGGGCGGCCAGCGTCTCCTTCACTTCCTTGTGGAAAACCCAGGGGCGCAGCTTCTCCCCCTTACCCTGCTCGATGGCCGTGCGGATAAAGTTTTCCAGGCTGATGCCCGGCACCTCTACCGGGTTCTGGAAGCTGAGAAAAAGCCCCGCGCCCGCCCGCTGGCTGACGCTCTTTTCCAGCAAATTCTCCCCTTTGAAGGACACTTCGCCCCCCAGTATCGTATATCTCGGATCCCCCATCAGGGCGCCGGCCAGGGTGGATTTCCCCGCGCCGTTCGGCCCCATCAGCACATGGGTTTCTCCTTCGCCAATCTCCAGATCCACGCCCCGCAGGATCTCCTTTTCCTCCGCCGCCGCGCGCAGCCCGGAAACTGAAAGCAAACTGTTCGCCATTGCAATAACTTCCTCCTAAAAACATACCAGTTAAATAGGCAATGGACATCATATCACGAAATGGCGGCCATGACAAGGCGAATTGACGAAAAAAGGTAAATATGATACCTTTAAAAGGAAGGAAATCAAAGCCTCCCTGCCAGGAGGGCGGTGGAAGAAAACCACTGAAAGCGGTCCGCCGCGTGAAATGCTTTCCCGCGGCTTCCTGGCCTTCCGCGCTGCTTTTGCGGCACCATCTTCAGAAGCGAGGTCAAAAACACAGATGACTCACTCGATCTCCATTGCCGAAAATCTATCCGCCATTCAGTCCAGAATCGGCGCCGCCTGCGAAAGGGCTGGCCGTTCTCCCCAGGAGGTGCGTCTCATCGCCGTCAGCAAAACCAAGCCCTTCTCCGCCGTCCAGGCCGCCCAGGCTGCGGGCATGGTGGATTTTGGCGAAAATTATGTGCAGGAGCTGACGGAGAAAATCCATGCCTGGCAGGCCCTGCCCCCGCAGGCTCAGCAGCCTGTCCGCTGGCATATGATCGGCCATCTGCAAAAGAATAAGGTGAAGTATCTGATTGGCAACGTCGCCTTGATTCATTCCGTGGACTCTTTGACCCTGGCGGAGTGCATTGAAAAGGAAGCGGCCAAGCAGGATACGTTAATGAATATTCTCCTGGAGATCAACGCCGCGGCCGAGGAAAGCAAATGGGGCTTCTCCCTGGCCGAAGCCATGGACGCCGCCCGCGCGGTCGCTTCCCTGCCGCATCTGCGGCTCCAGGGGCTGATGACCTCCGCGCCCTTTACGGAGGATCCGGAAAGCAATCGGCCCTATTTCCGTTCCATGAAGGAGCTCTCCCGGGAGATGCATTCCCAGGGCCTGTTCTCCCTCGGTTTGGAGCCTTTTCCCTTCCCCATTCTCTCCATGGGCATGTCTGGAGATTTCGAAGTCGCCATCGAGGAGGGCGCTACCATGGTCCGCGTCGGCACCAGCATCTTCGGCACCAGGGATTATTCCTCCAAATGACCCCCGCTTCTTGTTAAAAACATATCCTCATTTTTCCTTGGATTCCCGCCAGAGGCTTAGAATCAAGGAGATCAGGAACATAGGGAAGCCGATGATCCCGGCCGGAATCCACCAATCGACGCAAAAATGCAGAAAGGCTTCCCAGGTATAATCTACGCGGAACCTGCTGCGGAACACCTCTGGATTGCGGGAGGTCATGAGCCCGATGGCAAAAACAGCGATGAGCATAAAGCCCACGAAGATGAACACAGTGGCTGATTTATGATCCTTACGCATGGCATTCCCTCTCCTGGCATGAAACTGTGATTGTTCAAAAGGAAGATTCTTCCGCGTTCACTTTGAACCGCGATTAAGGTAGCACAGTCTATCGCTCCCTGTCAACGAAAAAAAACGGGAAGCTCCCGCTTCCCGAAAAACATATTTCGTTGATAACCGTTCAGTCCTGCGAAGGGATGTTTCACTCCCGCGCGCTTACGACTGAACAGCTCACTTTCCAATTACGCCCAGCTTGTGCAGCGGCTGGTGCAGCGCGCTCATCAGGATGGGCGCGGCAATGGTCGCAAACGCTGCGTTGATCGAGGACGCGGGCAGCTTGCTCAGCAGGGAGGCCACTGCTCCGTCGCTGGTCAGCCCCTTTACGGTAATGCCCATCACATAGGTTTTCAGCATGTACAGCGCCACATAGGTCACCGCCCCGGCCAGCGCGCCCACCACCTGCAGCACATAATCCTTCTGCTCCAGCTTGCTCTTCCGAATGGCCTTGAAGCTGATCAGCCCAGCCACCAGCGCGATGGCGCCCTTGGAAACCAGCGTAATCAGCCCCTCCAGGCCGTATCCCGCGATCAGGTCATACAGAAAATTGCCCAATCCCGCGGTCACAAATCCGGCCCAGGGACCAAGAATAAACCCGCACAGCACGCACAGCGCGTTGCTGATGGCAATCTGGGATCCCAGGAAAGGAAATCGAATATAATTTGCCACGAAGGCCAGGGCCGTCATCAGCCCGTAGGCCGTCAGCCGATAGGTCTTGCTGGTCGTAAGCGATCTGGTACTCATGTTTACGCAACTCCTTTCACCCTTCAGGTTGGGAGCATTATACGCCGGATATGGTCATCTGAAAATGATCAGAACAGAAGTTTTTTATATAACCAGTTTGATTCATCCCACTTTCCCATTTCGCTCAGCATTCTTTTTGCTTTTGTAAAAGAACACCGGCGCGTCTTGCGCCGGTGTTCTTGGTTTTTATAGCACCTTGTTGAGAAATTCCTTCGTCCGGGCCTGCTGCGGGTTGCCGAAAATTTGTTCCGGCGTCCCCTGCTCCAGAATCTTGCCGCCATCCAGGAACAGCACCCGATCCGCCACCTCCCGGGCGAAGCCCATCTCATGGGTAACGCAGACCATGGTCATGCCGCTGTTGGCCAGCTCCCGCATGACGTCCAGCACCTCCCCGACCATCTCCGGGTCCAGGGCGGAGGTGGGCTCGTCGAAGAGCATTACCTCCGGATCCATGCATAGCGCCCGCACGATGGCCACCCGCTGCTTCTGGCCGCCAGAGAGCTGCGCCGGGTATCCGTTAGCCTTGTCCTCCAGCCCGACTCTCTTCAGCAGCTCCATGGCCTTCTTTTCCGCCTCCGCCTTGCTCAGATGCCCTGTGCGGACCGGCGCCAGCGTCAGGTTTTTCAATATCGTCATGTTGGGGAACAGATTAAAGTGCTGAAAAACCATGCCCATCCGCTGGCGCATCTTATCGATATCCGTCTTGGCGTCGGTCATGGATACGCCGTCGAACAGAATCTCTCCGCTGGTGGGAATCTCCAGCAGGTTCAGGCAACGCAGAAAGGTAGATTTCCCGCTGCCGGAGGGGCCGATGAACACAACGCATTCGCCCTTCTCTACCTCCAGGTCTACGCCCTTCAGCACTTCCAGCCCTTCGAAGTTTTTCTTTAAATCCTTAACGACGATCACTTGCCCGCAGCCTCCTCTCAAAAATCCCCAGCAGCCAGGTGAAGATCATGACCAGAATCAGATAGATCACCGCGGCGCCGATGTAGGGGAACATGGCTTCATAGGTCCGGCTGACGATGCCCTTCGCGGCGTACAGCAGCTCCTGCCCGCCGATGACGGAAATCAGGCTGGTGTCCTTCAGCAGCACGATGAACTCGTTGCCCAGGGCCGGCAAAATGCTCTTGATGGCCTGGGGCACGACGATAAACCGCATGGTGTCCACATAATTGAGCCCCAGGCTGCGGCCGGCTTCCATCTGCCCCTGATCCACCGCCATAAGGCCGCCCCGGATGATCTCCGCTGTATAAGCGCCGGAGTTGATGCCCAGGGTCAGGGCGCCAATGAGGGAAAATTCCCGGCTGCTGGAGAAGATGACAAAGCCCATAATCAGCAGCTGAACCATCATGGGCGTCCCGCGAATCACAGTTACATAGACCTTAAAGATCGCGTTCAGCACGCCCAGCACGGGATTCTTGTGTCCCGGGCGCTGCTGGTCATGGGCGGTGCGAACCACCGCCACCAGCACGCCCAGCGCGATGCCCAAAATCAAGGCCAGCACCGTAACATACAGGGTGGTCCCCACGCCGTTCAGGTATTGCTGCCAGCGGTTCTTCTCGATGAAGGCCTGGTAAAAATAGACGTAGAATCTTTGCCAGCCGCTGACCGGGTCTCCCGCCATGATCAGCGCTTTCCATGCGGTATAGTTTTCCAAAAAGGATTCCTCCTTGATCGTTTGTCCGTTATACGCGGAAAAACGGGCGGCTTTTTACACCGCCCGTTCAACGTACCGGTATTATTCGTTGTACTTCAGGATCAGGGCTTCCACCGTTCCGTCTTCCTTCAGGTCAGCCAGCACAGCGTTGATGGCTTCCACCAGAGCGGTGTTCCCCTTGTTGACGCCGAAGGCGAAGCTTTCGGGCTCGTAGGAGGTGGGCTGAATGCCCAGGCCAGGAATCTGCTTCACGTAGGCATTGCCCACTGCGTCGTCCAGCAGCACGCAGTCCACCTGACCATTTTGCAGCGCCTGGAAGGCCAGAGAATAGGTCTCGTACTTGGTCACGTTCGCGCCATAATCATCCTCGGCGTAGATCTGACCGGTGGTGCCGCTCTGAACGCCAATGATCACGTCCTTCAGCTGATCCTCCGTCACCGCGCCGTCCTTGCTGACGATGGCCTGGGTGATGGTGGTGTAAGAATCGGTGAAATCGTAAATCAGCTTCCGCTCTTCTGTCACCGTAACGCCGGAAACCACCGCATCGGTCTTGGCGCCCTGGTCCACCCGGGCCGCCAACAGCGCGCCGTCGAAGTCCATGGCAACAGCTTCCGCTTCCAGGCCGATCTTTTCCATAATCAGGGCGATCAGCTCCGGCTCGATGCCGATGATGTTGTCGTCGTCATCCCGATACTCAAAGGGCGGGAAATCGGGGCTGGTAGAATAAAGGAACTTGCCCGCTTCGATGGTCTGAATCCCTTCCGCGCAGGCCGCCGCCAGGCTCAGAACCATGCACAGGGCCAACAGGCTCGCAATCAGCTTTTTCATTCTTCGTCATCCTCCATTTAGTGCTTATTCTCCCCTCCCGAAGGGCTCTCCGAAAGGATTGGCGCAAGTATAGCACTGGGAAACCCCCTTGTCAATAGAATAATTGCATTTTTATGCATGAAATTTTGCATTTATTGTATATATACAAATAATTTTGCATAAATGCAACGTAAAAACAGGCCTCCTTCTCCCTTTGGGGGAGAAAGAGGCCTCGTTGCTTTCTTATCCTTCCGTGTTATGGCTCCGCGCCTTAGCCCGCAACTGGTGGTCCAGCTGCCGTTTGCGCATCCGCAGGTGCTGGGGGGTAATCTCCAGCAGCTCGTCATCGTCGATAAACTCCAGGCACTCTTCCAGCGTCAGGGGATGGACGGAGATCAGCCGCATGGCGTCCTCCGAGGCGGAGGCGTTTCGCATGTTGGTTACATGCTTGGCCTTGCAAACGTTGACCACCAGATCCCCCGGCCGGGCGTTCTGGCCACAGATCATGCCGGCATAGACGTTCTCTCCCGCGCCGATGAACAGGCTGCCCCGCTCCTGGCTGTAGAATAGGCCATAGCTGGTGGTCACCCCGGTTTCGAAACAGATCAGCGCCCCAGCGTTCCGGTGCGGGATGTCCCCCTTCACGGGCTCGTACCGTTCGAACACGGAGCTCATGATGCCCTCGCCCCGGGTATCCGTCATAAACTCGCTGCGATAGCCGAAAAGCCCCCGGGAGGGTACCAGGAATTCCATCCGTACCCGGTCCGTGCCGCTCATTTCCACCAGCGTGCCCCGGCGGCGGCCAATCTTTTCAATCACCGCACCAGCGCTGGCCTGGGGGGTATCCACCACCAGCCGCTCGATGGGCTCGCATTTCGCGCCGTCAATGGTCTTGAAGATAACCTGGGGCTTGGAAACCGCGAACTCGTATCCCTGGCGGCGCATGTTTTCAATCAGGATGGAAAGATGCAGCTCGCCCCGGCCGCACACCTCGAAAGCGTCCGTGCTCTGGGTGTCATTGACCCGCAGGCTCACGTCCGTCTGCAGCTCCCGCATCAGCCGGGCCCGCAGATGCCGGCTGGTGACGTACTGTCCTTCCCGGCCGGCGAAGGGACTATCGTTGACGGAGAAGGTCATGGTCACGGTGGGCTCGCTGATCTTTACGAAGGGCAGCCCCTCCACGCAGTCGGGGTCGCACACCGTGTCTCCGATGGAGATATCCTCCGCGCCATACAGGGCCACGATGTCTCCCATGCCCACCTCCGGGGCGTTGACCCGCTTCAGCCCGTCATACTGGAACAGGCCCCCCAGCCGCCATACGGGGCTGGTGACGCCGGTTTCCAGGTTGGTATGCACCACGTTCATGCCTTCCGTGAACTTGCCCCGCACCACGCGGCCCACGCCGATGCGGCCCACGTATTCGGAGTAATCGATGGTGGAAATCAACACCTGGGCCGGGCCCTCCGCATCCCCTTCCGGCGCCGGAATGTACTTCAGAATGGCGTCAAACAAGGGCCGCAGATCCTCTCCCGGCTGCTCCAGGTCCAGGGTTGCCGTGCCCTTCCGAGCGGAAACATACAGGATGGGATTTTCAATGGTGGTCTCGTCTGCCTCCAGGTCGATCAGCAGATCCAGAATCTCGTTCACAACCTCGTCGCACCGGGCGTCGGGCCGGTCCACCTTGTTGATGACGATCAGCACCTTCAGCTTCAGTTCCAGCGCCTTCCGCAGCACGAAGCGGGTCTGGGGCATGGGGCCTTCAAAGCTGTCCACCAGCAACAGCACGCCATCCACCATTTTCAGCACCCGCTCCACCTCGCCGCCAAAGTCCGCGTGGCCGGGGGTGTCCACGATGTTGATCTTCGTCTTGCCGTAATGCACGGCGGTGTTCTTGCTCAGGATGGTGATGCCCCGCTCCCGCTCCAGGTCGTTGGAGTCCATGACCCGGTCCACAGTCTGCTGGTTTTCCCGATAAACGCCGCCCTGCTTCAGCATCTGGTCCACCAGGGTGGTCTTGCCATGGTCTACGTGTGCGATGATTGCGATGTTCCGAATATCTTCCCGAACCATTTTTCTTCTCTTCTTCCTTCCTCTTCTTGCCTTCCATGCCGGCCTGAACTGTCCGGCCCGCGCCCATCCATCTATTTGCCTTTTTATCTGTCCGCCGTGTCCTTCAGCTGCAGGCCCTCGTTGTTTTCGCAGGCCAGTCGGATGCTCCATTCGTTTTCGAACAGCAGCACGTCCCGCCCATGGCTGTCCTTCGCCCGGCCGGAGGTGGAAGTCAGCTTCAGGTCCTCCACGGGCTTCGGGGTTTCCACCACCCAGCGGACGAACCGGAAGGGCATCCCTTCCATCACGATCTCTACCTGATATTCCGTCTTCAGCCGATGCTCCAGCACTTCGAACTGCAGCATGCCGACCACGCCGACCATGAATTCCTCCCGGCCGGTTTCTGTCCGCAGGAAGGTCTGTATCGCGCCCTCCTCCGCCAGCTGGTTAATGCCCTTCTGGAATTGCTTTCGCTTCATGCTGTCCAGGGGCCGCACTCGGTTGAAGAATTCCGGCGCGAAAACCGGGATGTTGGCGTAATGCATCTTGGGCCCGGTGCTCAGGGTATCCCCCAGGCGATAAATGCCGGGGTCGAACAGCCCGATAATATCCCCGGCCCAGGCCTCCTCCACAGCTTCCCGCTCATCCGCCATGAACTGCTGTGGCTGCTTCAGGGCCACAGGCTTTCCCGTGCCGCTGTGCCAAACCTCCATGCCCTTTTCAAAGGCGCCGCTGACGATGCGCATAAAGGCCAACCGATCCCGGTGGGCGGGATTCATATTGGCCTGAATCTTAAAGATGAATCCAGAGAAATAGGGCTCCTGGGGCCCGATCATGCCCAGATCGCTCTCCCGGGGCAGGGGCGGCGGTGTGAAGCTCAGGAACCGATCCAGGAAGGGTTCCACGCCGAAATTGGTCACGGCTGAGCCGAAGAACATGGGGGTCAGCTCCCCGTTCCGTACCTTCTCCAGGTCGAAGGGATCCCCCGCCTCGTCCAGCAGCTCGATCTCCTCGCTCAGCCGATCCCGATAATGCTTGTCCAGCACCTTCTCCAGCGCCGGATCATCCACCGCCAGGTCCGTCTTTTCCACCATGGTCTTGCCATGATCCCCACCGGTGTATAGCTCTACCATCTTCGTGTCCCGATGATATACCCCCTGGAAATCCCCATCCACGCCGATGGGCCAGTTGATGGGGCAGGAGCGAATGCCCAGCACCTGCTCCAGCTCCTCCATCAGGGCGAAGGGATCCTTGGCCGCCCGGTCCATCTTGTTGACGAAGGTAAAGATGGGAATATTCCGCATCCGGCAAACCTTGAACAGCTTGATGGTCTGGGCCTCCACACCCTTGGCCGCGTCCAGCAGCATGACCGCCGCGTCCGCCGCCACCAGCACCCGGTAGGTATCCTCCGAGAAATCCTGATGCCCCGGGGTATCCAGAATATTGATGCGATAGCCGTCGTAGACAAATTGCATGGCGGAGGAAGTCACGGAAATGCCGCGCTGCTTCTCGATCTCCATCCAGTCGGAGGTGGCGTGCTTGTCCGTCTTCCGGGCCTTGACGCTGCCGGCGCTGCGAATGGCGCCGCCGTAGAGCAAAAGCTTCTCCGTCAGCGTGGTTTTGCCCGCGTCCGGGTGTGAAATAATCGCGAAGGTTCGCCGCTTCTCCACCTCTTCGCGCAGCAAGTTCTGAAAGGCTTCCGTGTCCTTCTCCGGCAGCATCCAATCCCTCCTTCTTCCTGGGTCACAACAAACCCTGATTTTACGCTTTCTCCTGCTTATTTGTCAAGGATTTGACGCCTGATCGAAAAAAATTCCCCGCTTTCGCGGGGAATGTAGTGAATCATCGCATCCTTGGCTCATGGGTGAACAAAGGTTCCCATCTCGTCGCCCTCCAGAACCTTGATCAGGTTTTCCGGATCGTCCAGCCCGAAAACGCGAACCATGGGCACCTTGTTTTCCGCGCACAGGGCAAAGGCGGAAGCGTCCATTACCTTCAGCCCCTTCGCCAGGGCGTCAGCGTAGGTAATGTCTTTAATCAGGGTAGCGGTGGGATCCTTAGCTGGGTCCGCCGTGTATACGCCGTCGATGTTCTTGGCCATCAGCACCGCGTCCACTTCCATCTCGATGGCCCGCAGGGCGACGCCGGAGTCCGTGGAAAAGAAGGGATTCCCAGTTCCGCAGGCAAAGAGAACCACTCTGCCCTCGCTGAGATGCCGCCGGGCCGCCATGGCATTGAAGGGCTCCGCGAAGCGGGTCATATCCACCGCGCTCTGCACCACCGCGTCCAAGCCTTCCTTCCGCAGCGCGTCCGCCACGCAAAGGCAATTGATCACTGTGCCCAGCATGCCCATCTGGTCCGCCGTCACGGCGTCCATATGCGCGGAAGGGCCTTGCCGCCCGCGCCAGATATTGCCGGCGCCGATGACGATGCCGATCTCCACGCCCATGTCGTGCATCCGGCGAATGATCTTCGCCACCCCGTTCACCTTTTCAAAATCGAACAGATCGTGATCCGCCTTTAAGGCTTCTCCGCTCAGCTTTAACAGCACGCGATGATAAACAGCCATCGATTCCAACCTCCTCCCCCTGTCGGGGTTTCTGCAGGCATTATATCACAGCATGATTTGATTTTCCATCCCCGCGTCGGCACATTTTCCTCAGGGATCGCATCTTCATTGGAGCAAAAAGGGATTCTTGCTTCTTGTCCTTTCAGTCATCTAAACGTTCTTCTCATCTTCGCCGCAGAATCTCTCCGTATACAAAACCCTTCACAAGCTCATCCCCCGTCCAGTCCAGCTTCAGCCCACCCGGCTTTTCTGTGGTCGCTTCCTCTCCGGCGGTTTCAGCCCCCAGCGGTTCCCATTCATCGTGGCAGGGGTCCAGGCCTTCCATGGATATTCCTTCCAGGCTGCCGGAGGGCATGGCGTAGGGATCGTCATGGCAGGGATCTTTTCCTTCCATGGATTCACCCCCCAGGCTGCCCACAGGCATCTCCTCAGGATCATCGTGGCAGGGATCCACCCCTTCCATGGATTCACCTTCCTGGCTGTACAGATGGGGAAATTCCTGCTGCATCCGTGCCTCCATGGCCGTTCCCAGGGAGGGAGCCTGTGCATCTGAATTCCTTCCCGCTTTCCCATTCACTTTGATCGTCTGCTTGCTTTTTCCTGCGCCCTTCCGCGCGCCGCCGCGCATCGCAGCGCTGAAAATCCAGAGGAGGATCAGGAAGAAGAATACACCCATTCCTTCCATGCTCATCCCTCCTTGTTCTCCGGATCAATTTCACCGGTCAGCATATTTTTACTTCTTTCCCTGGGCGTCCGGCGCGGTCTGGGGCGCGCTGGCCTTGGCGATGGATTCCCGCATCTCCGTGTCCGCCACGGTGTTCTTCATGTTGTAGTAGTCCATCACGCCCATCTTGCCTTCCCGCAGGGCGGTGGCCATAGCCTTCGGCACTTCCGCTTCCGCTTCCACCACCTTGGCCCGCATCTCCTGCACGGAGGCCTTCATTTCCTGCTCCCGGGCCACAGCCATGGCCCGGCGTTCCTCCGCCTTAGCCTGGGCGATGCGCCGATCCGCCTCCGCCTGGTCCATCTGCAACTGGGCGCCCACGTTCCGGCCCACGTCCACGTCCGCGATGTCGATGGACAGAATTTCATAGGCCGTGCCGGCGTCCAGGCCCTTGCTCAGCACCGTGCGGCTGATCAGGTCCGGGTTCTCCAGCACTTCCTTGTGGGTCTCAGAGGAGCCGACAGTGGTCACGATGCCTTCGCCGACCCGGGCGATGACGGTTTCTTCTCCGGCGCCGCCCACCAGCCGCTCGATATTGGTGCGCACTGTGACCCGGGCCTTGGCCCGCAGCTCGATGCCGTCCTTGGCGATGGCCGCCACCACCGGGGTTTCGATTACCTTCGGGGTAACGCTCATCTGCACCGCCTGGAACACATCCCGGCCCGCCAGATCGATGGCGCAGGCCTTTTCAAAGGCCATTTCGATGTTGGCCCGCTGGGCGGCGATCAGGGCGTTGATCACCCGGTCCACGTTGCCGCCCGCCAGGTAGTGGGTTTCCAGCTGGCTGATGTTCAGGTCCAGCCCCGCCTTCCGGGCCTTGATCAGGGGATAGACCAGCCTCTGGGGCTGAATCCGCCGGATCCGCATGCCCACCAGCGTGCCGATGGAAACGTGCACCCCGCTGGCCAGGGCAGTGATCCACAGCCCCATGGGCACAAAATGCAGGAAAATGGCCAAAACCACGATGGCCAGTACAATGATCAGGGGAATCATTACCATACTATCCATTTCATCTACCTCCGTTAAATCTCAGTTGATTTACATCATGGGGCTCTGCCTGTCTCCCCAGTACGTTGTAGATTATACTCAATTTTGTGATGAATGAACAGTACTATATTCGCAAAATATCCAGAGATTATTTTCGCTTTTGGTTGCAATATAAAAACTCCCCCGCGGAGCGGGGGAGCCAGAAAACCATGATTGACACTTTCACTCTGACTCAGTCAGCATTTTTTGATGGATTACTTGTCATCCGCCTTCACGGCCTGGGCCGCGGTCCGGCCGGAGACGAAGATCTCCACGATGGCGTTGCCGCCCAGACGGTTTCCGCCGTGAATGCCGCCGGTCACTTCGCCCGCCGCATACAGGCCGGGGATCGTCTCGCCCGCCGCGTTCAGCACATGCCGATCCGTATCCACCAGGATGCCGCCCATGGTGTGGTGGGTGGAGGGCGCCATCAGCCGAATGGTCAGCAGCGTGCCTTCCAGGTCATAGGTCTCCGGCAGATAGTTGCCGTTCTCGTCCTTTTCCACGTTGCCGATGGTCCGGGAGGCAATGGCCTTCTTCACATCCGGGAATTCGCCGCCAGTCATAACCGCGTTGTCGTAGTCCTTCAGGGTCTGGATAACCACCTCTGGATCCGCTTCCACGCCCAGCTCCGCGAACAGTTCGGGCAGCTCCGCGATGGTCCGGCGATAGTACCGGCCGGCATAATCGCCCTCCGCCAGCTGAATCGGTCCGGGAATCGGCTCGGTCGCGTTGTAGAATTCCAGGAAGACGCCCTTGGTGCCGTTCACTTCCATGCCGTTGCGGAATTCCGCCAGGCTCAGCACGTCGCGCTCGGATCCCTCATCCACGAACCGCTTGCCGGTGGTGGGGTTGATCCAGGCCGCGTAGTTGCCGCCGCCGAAGGCCAGGTTGCCGTTGTCCACCCAGGAGATGGGCATCAGCTGGGTAAAGCCCATGCCCGTGGTGGCCGCGCCCACGGCTTCCGCCATGGTGATGCCGTCGCCCTGCAGGCTGGAACGGTTGGTGGTCTTCGTCGCCTTGGACAGGTATTCCGTGCTCCAGTAGACGTTGCCCTCCAGCACCAGGTCGATATTTGCCGCATAGCCGCCGGTGGCCAGGATGACGCCCTTCTTCGCCTTGGCCGTCACTTCCGTGCCGTCAAACTTCACAGCCTTCACGCCGGTCACCCGGCCATCTTCCACGATCAGTTCCTTCGCCGTGGTGCGCAGCAGAATCTGGTTCTGCTCATTGGCCTGCTTCATGGTGTTGATGGGCGCCGCGAAGTAGGAACCCCAGCGGCCCATCTCCGGCGCGCCGTCGCCGTCCAGGTCGATGGTGGAGCCGATGAATTCGTTTTCACGATACCACAGGGCGCCGATCAGGGTGGGCTGGCTGTCCTCCCGGAAGGTGGCTCCCTGGTCCTCCAGCCACTCCTTCAGGCCCTGGCCGCCGTTGATGAACTGGCTCACCAGGTCCACGTCGCCATAGATCCAGCTGCTCTTGTCCGCGCTCTGGCGCAGGCCGCCGTAGTAGGTCTGGAAGATGTGCAGATTCAGCGTGGAGAACAGAGCCAGCTGGTTCTCAGGGGTGCCCGCGTCCAGCTTGGGCTGCGCCCAGTCCAGATAGGCCTGAATTTCCGCCTTCAAGGCCTGCAGGGTGGGCAGGTATTCCGCGTGCACACCATGCTTGCTCAGCTCCAGCGCGTCGCCGGCCACGAACTCGTTTTCCTTGTAATATTCTTCGTCGAAGGGCTCTTCGCTCCAGTTCAGGATCATCTTCAGCTCGTCGATGCAGCCCTGTACGGACTTGACCTTTTCATAGGTCTGGCCGTCATGAGCATAGACGCCCGTGGTGGCGTCCGGATCCGCCGGATCCCAGACCAAGTAAGGCATCACGCTCTGATACTGGCCGCCGGAGACCAGGGTGTTGCCGCCCACTTCAGCGTTCTTTTCGATGATCAACACAGTGTAACCGTCCTGGGCCGCCTGAGCCGCCGCCGCCACGCCCGCGCCGCCAGCGCCGACGATCACGACGTCATACTCCAGCTCCTGGGCCTCGCCCGCCGCGTGCTCCACCTTGGCCGCCTTGAAGGCGTCCAGATTGGTGCATCCGGCCTGCTCCGCCGTGGCGTTCACCGCGCCGCGCAGCGCCCGGGTGGAAAAGGTGGCGCCAGATACGCCGTCCACACCGGAGCCATTGGCTTCCAACATCTCAGGAATCATGATGTCGAAGGCAACATCGCCCACATGGGCGGTTTCCGCGCTGGAGACGATCTCCAGGGCTTCCAGCTTGCTTTCGCTGTAGGTCGCCTTCACAGTCACCGGGCCGTTGTATCCGGCTTCCGTGGCGGTGTATTCGCCGGGCGTGAAGGAAATCTCCACCCCACTGGCGTCCGGGATTTCTTCTCCCCGGGCCAGGGCCAGGGCCTTCTCCACCGCTTCGGCCACACCGTTCCGGGTCATGGTGGCGCCGGCCACGGCGTCAATTTCGCCATCCGTGCGGCCCACCAGCGCCGCAGCGTAGGCTTCAAAGTTCATTTGCCCAAAGGGCAGTTCCTCGTCGCCGGAAATCTGGGCTTCCGTAATGGCGTTTTCATCCACCGTTACAGTCACAGTCACCGGCACCGTCTCGCCATACCCTTTTCCTGTTCCCTCATAGGTCCCAGGGGTAAAGGTGGCCGCGCTGGCAAAAGCCATGGCGCTCAGCGCCAGGCTCAGACAGAGCAGCACAGAAATAAGTTTCTTCATGGGTTCCCCTCCCTTTTCATTTTTCGCGCGGACGATTATTTCCTCGCTTGTGAGCAGTTTATCAAATGCAGTTACCTTGCGTCAACAAACCGTATTATCAAAGTGTATTTGATACTATGGTTTATACTCCAGATTTTGATAAAAGCTCTGAAAAAACGGTGCCGGGGGCATTGACGAAACCCAAATCAAATGAGATAATCAACGCAGTGGGGATGGACTGAGAACGATCCTTTTGGTGGAAAGCGAATATTCCCAAAGAACGTAATTTTCCCGAAGGAAATGGAATCAGTTTCCCAGATACGTAAATTGGAAAGCGAGGAAAAACATATGTTTGAAGCATCCGAAAACAGATATGATACCATGCAGTACAACCGCTGCGGAAGGAGCGGCCTCAAGCTGCCCGCCATCTCCCTGGGGCTGTGGCATAACTTCGGCGCCATTACGAATTTTGAAACCCAGCAGAAGATTCTCCGCACCGCCTTCGATCAGGGCATTACTCATTTTGACCTGGCGAACAATTACGGCCCGCCCTATGGGGAAGCGGAGCGGAATTTCGGCATCCATATGGATCGGGATTGGCGGCCTTATCGGGATGAGCTGATCATTTCCACCAAGGCGGGATATGATATGTGGAAGGGCCCCTATGGGGACCATGGCAGCCGGAAGTACCTGATGGCCAGCCTGGATCAAAGCCTGAAAAGAATGCATCTGGACTACGTAGACATCTTCTATCATCATCGTCCCGACCCGGAAACTCCCATCGAGGAAACCATGGGTGCCCTGTACGATATCGTCAAAAGCGGCAAGGCCCTCTATGTTGGCATCTCCAATTACAACGCGGAGCAGTCCCGGGTCGCGATCCAGACTCTGAAGGAGATGGGGATGCATCTGCTGATCCATCAGCCTAATTATTCCATGCTGAATCGCTCGATCGAAAAGGGCCTGACCCAGGTGCTGGAGGAGGAAGGCGTGGGCTGTATCGCCTTTGGTCCCTTGGGCGGTGGCCTGCTTACGGAGCGGTATCTGAACGGCATCCCCGCGGATTCCCGTGCGGGGCATGACCCCCGGTTTATCCGCCCCGCAGATATCACGGAAGAGAAGCTGAACACCATTCGCGCCCTGACGGAGATCGCCCATCGGCGTGGTCAGAGTCTGGCCCAGATGGCGGTGCTGTGGGATCTACGGCTCCCCCAGGTAACCACTGCCCTCATCGGCGCCAGCAAGCCGGAGCAGGTGATTGAAAACGTGAAAGCCCTGTCCGCCCCCGCCTTTACCGCAGAGGAATTGGCAGAAATCGATCAGGTGCTTGCCAGCAAAAACTGGTAAAAACGCTGCCTGTTCCCCTGCGGAGTAGGGAAACAAAATCACTTTTATATAGATTGCTTTTCGCAATATCATGAAGTTCTTCTCCGCAGAATAGGGAACGATAGCTCCTGTTGTATGCTTTCAAAAATGCTCCCCCGCGGAGCGGGGGAGCAAAAACTTTTCATTTTCTTTCACTCGGAAATAAACTAACTTGAAAGAGGAATATCGTTCTTGAAACCTGCCGTAAAAACGGTTGCTCAATTTGGTCTCCTGGTAGCCCTGACCTTGGTGTTGGGGCTTTTCGATCGTGCGCTGCCCCTGAGCGCCCTGCTCTCCGGCGGCGTCCCCGGGCTGAAGCTGGGGCTCGCCAATACGGTGCTGCTCTACGCGGTTTTTCTCTGGGATTGGCGGGCCAGCGTCCTGCTGATGCTGGCCAAGGTGCTGCTTTCTGGATTCCTGTTCGGCTCCCTCAGCGCCATTCTTTACAGCCTCAGCGGTGGCGTATTCAGCCTCCTGGTAATGCTCCTGAGCCGAAAAAATCCCAAAGCTGCTGCCCTCACCGCCTCGGTGTTGGCCTTTCTCAGCGTAGGGTTCCTCCTCTGGCGCAATTCCACCCCGCGAGGGCAGATGCTGATCTGCATCCTTCTGATTGCCCTCGCCGCCCTGGCCGCGTTGATCCTCTTCTTGCTGCTGCGCCGCCACCCGGATTGGGGCATCGTGGGCGTTTCCCTGGCCGGGGCGGTGGCCCATAATCTGGGGCAGATTCTCATGGCTAGTCAGGTCCTGCACTCCCCTGCCCTGCTGTATACCTATCTGCCCGTGCTCGTCGGCCTGGGCGCTGCCGTGGGCTGCCTGACAGGCATCGTAGCCCGTCGGGTGCTACGGGCCTTGAAGCAGCTTTGACCTCTCTCCGATGTTCCATTGCATATTGAAAGGAAGTTTTCCCTGATGCCCGCGCGAATGAAATCCCTTCCCCTGGTTTGTCTTCTACTTTGTACGCTGTTCCTGACCGCCGTCTCCCTGGCTGACGCCGCAGAGGCCACCTCGACGCCCCTTCCCTTCGTCTCCCTGGAAGAGGCGGACTCCGCCGAGGCTGTCGTCGCCCCCGCCACGGGGTATATCCTCGTTACCAGCCCCACCCTCTCCGGCTGGCTGCCCCTTCCTGAATCGGAGGATTACCTTTTCCCCCTGAACCAGACCCTGCCAGATGGCTCCCAGGTGGAAAACATTCTCCATGTCACCCCCGAAGGCGTGTATATGGAATCCTCCAGCTGCGAGAATCAGGATTGCATCCATCAGGGCACCGTCACCCTGGAAAACAGAAATGATCGCATTCTTTATAATATGATCATCTGCCTTCCCAATCAGGTCACCCTCCAGCTGTTTACCCCTGAGGAAGTCCTGCAGATGTATCTGCGATAATCAAATATCTTCTCAAATCGTCTGGCTGCCCATGGGGCTAATCCGGAAATGAAATGCAATATCATTGCTGGGATACTGCTCGAAGAACAGTGTCTCCATGCGCTCCATAATCATGTTCCCGGTGCTGTAGTTCACCGTCGGCAAAAGCATCGCCACGGTGTTGGCGGAAAACCGGGTTACAATATCCCCCCGCCGCAGATTCTCTTTTAGAATTTCCATCAAGGCCGCCATCCCGCTTTCCTGCCGAACGATGTTCAATTGCTCTCCGGGATTGCCCAGCATAATCACAGCCAGGAAGATCGTGGAGCTTAACCGTTCCAGGTTTCTCATCTGAATGTTGTAAAATTCCTTGAAGGTTTGATAGTCGCATACAAAGGGGCCCCGTCGCTCCTCCGCCTGGAGCTCATTTCGGATGATATCCAGGTTAAATTTCACCGTCTCTCCGGCCTGAGAAAGCTCCTGATAATATGCCTGCAAATCCTCCCCCGGCTCTTCTCCCAATGCTTTTCTGGTTCGCCGGGCGACAAGACGATATTCCTCCAGGGCTTTGTCGCTCTGGTTCAGGTTGACCATGGCCTTCATTAGTTCGATATGAATCTGCTCATCCAGGCTGTCGATCTTCTCCGCCTCCCGGCAGATGGCCACGATCTCATTATACGCTTCCCGCTTTTTCAAAATATGGATCATCGAATAGACCGCTTCCAGATATGCGTGGTGAAGCTGGTTCACATACAGCGTCCCATCCGCCATGTCTCCCGTCTGGAACAGGTCACCCCGATAGATCCGGATCGCCTCTCGTAGCTTCTTCTCCTTCTCCGGCTCGCTTGCTGCCGCCTTCGCCGCGTGAATCGCGTCTGAAAACGCAGTAATATCCACAGTCACGCCGGCCGGAGCAGACCAGCGATAGCCGCCTCCCTCGCTTACGATGCATGCTGCCAGCTCTTCATCGATCTCCCGAAGCAGTCCCCGCGTCCGGCTCACCAGTGTTTTCAATGCCCCCGCCGGATTGTCGGAAGGCCGGTTGCCCCAAAGCTCCCGAATCAGCCGGCGGGATACCATGGCCTTCCCGCCCTGCAGAATCAGATACGTAATCAGGCTAACCCCCTTCGGGCTCTTCTCTGGCAGCCGGTCATACGTTTGGTCTGTATGCACGATGCAGTCACCCAGCAATTGAATCTGAATCATTTTGTACCCCTTCCGCCCGTCCATACATGATGCCCGTCCGTTATAAAATCGATATATCTATCCGTCGGCCGGCAAACCCAGGCGAAGCCGTTGCCTTCGTGTCAATCGAAGAAGACGCTTCCATCCTCTTCCGTGATTTCCTCGTCCGTCTCTCCCAGCCAGGCTCCGATAATCGCCTGGCCCCAGGTCGTGTTTTCAGCGATGCTGTAGTCCTGCAGATCGTCCCGATAGAAGTCGAAATATACGTTGCTGTATACGGGAATCATCGGCAGTGCTTCGTTAAATCGCTCCTGGAACGCAATCCAGTGCTGCATGTAGGTCAACACATCCCCTGGCTCCGTCCGCCGCATGGCAACGGCCGCCTCGTACAGCGCTTCGTCCTTCAGGTTGGTATAGGTCCAGCTGCCGTCCGGGGCGAAGTTGATCGAAGGGTCGAACACGATGTTGAAGTTGGAGGCCAGATAAATCATGTCTTCCTCCCGCTCCTCCTGGTGATACCACCGGCTTAGCAGCTCCACCATGGGCACAGCCTCCATGTTGAGCCGAATCCCAACCTTCTCCAGATTCTCTGCCAGGTTTGTCTGCAGCGATTCGTAGATGTTGTTTCCTTCCGGATAGATCATCCGCAGGTCCAGCACCACGCCGTCCTTCTCCCGCAGGCCCTCGTCGTTGATCCGCCACCCCGCCTCATCCAGCATTTGGGCGGCCTCCGCCATGTTCAGTTCATAGGTGTTCAGCTGCTCCAGGTTCAGGGCTTCGTATTCCGCCAGCTTCTCCTCGTATTCCGCCAGAGCTTCCGCGTCGCTCTCGTCCTCCGGCTCTTCCAGGGGATAAGGCATCGTCCCCGCGATCAATCCGTACATCCATTGGCCAATGCCATAATAGCCGTCCACCCGCATGCCGAATCCGCCGGTGTAGTCGGCAGTCGTCGCGTCCCGGTCGAAGCAGTAGGCGATGGCCTGCCGAACCGCCAGCTCTGAAACCGTCGGCCGCTCGCAGGAGAAGCTGATGTAGCTGAGCCCAAGCCGTGGGTAGTTGGACATCCCGAATCCTTCTCCGATCAGCCCAATACCCTGGGCGATCTTGTCCGCCCGCATCGTCTTGTTAAGGAGGTCGAACTCGCCGTCCTCCAGCTGGTCCACCATGGTCTCGATCTCCGCCAGGGTATAGGTCAGATGATCGATGGCTGGCCGTTGTCCTCTGCTGTTGCCCTTGTATTCCGGGTTGATCTCAAACTCCGCCACTTCCCCGTCCCAGGAGGTCAGGAGGTAAGGCCCGCTCACCACGCGTGGATGAGCCATGTATCCGGTGTCTGGGTCGAGAATGGTCTCCGCCAGCAGCTCCGCAGAAAACAGCGGCTCTTCGATCTTCTCGTCGATATTTGCCAGGTAAACGCCCTGTCCATCGTCCCGCACCTCCACTCCCGGCGCGATTTCGTAGATCGGATAGGGGTTGCAGGAAAGAAGCCCCATCTCATAGAAGAAGGGCAGATATTCATGGTTCAAGGTCACGGAGAGCGTGTCCTCCGTCAGCACTCGGACCCCCGCCAGCGGTTCCCCCGCTTCCATATATTCCTGGTATCCCACAATTTGCTCCCGGCGCAGGGGACTGGCCCCCAACTCATTCAGCACGGGAGAGATGGAAAGCAGATAGGAGAAGGCGTAGTCCCAGGCCGTAATCCGTGTCCCGTCAGAGTAGAACAGATCGTCGTATAGCGCCATGATGTAGGTGTGATCCCCCTCAGCGTTGATGGTCCCCGCCACGCCGCTGACCACGGAAGGATCCACGGTAAACATCCCCTGCTCCGCGTCCCAGTAAATCAGGTTGTAGGCGTGCAGCAAATCGCGGACATCCGCGTCAGAGGTGGAGTTTCCCCACATCTCAGTGAAAAACTGGCCCCGCATCGGCGTTGAATTTCCTACCTTCAGGCGCGTCTCCTCGGGCTGAGTGTCTTCTTTCGCCCAGGCTGCGCCCACAAAAAACGTCAAGGCCAGAAGGATCGATAGCATTCTTCTCACTTTGGTTTTTTCTCCTTTCCCCCTGGGGCCTGGGCTCCCGCTCCCCTCCTGAAAACAGGCGGAGCGGGAGCCCGTGGCCGCGAAGCGAATTATTCGAGGCAGTCGTCAATGTTCAGGAAGACCTGGCCTTCTCCCAGACCCAGAGGCGTATCCAGATCCTCGATGATGATCGTGCCGTCGTTCGGCAGATAGAGCACCGTGTACTCCACGTTCCGCCCTGGCATGGTGCCTGCTACGCGAACCAGCGTCGCCCTGTATCCTGCGATGGACGGGCTCGCCACGCTGTAGGCCTCCCCCTCCCGGTAGGTTTCGGTGTAGGTTTCCGCAGCGGTGTCGCCGTTCAGGTAGCGATAGTTGATGGTCAGGTTGTATTCCGTCGTCGAAATCTCCGGCGGAATGCGGGTGTTGGTAAAGACGGTGGTCGTTCCCGTAGTCACAACGGAGGTCTGCGTATATCCCGCGATGGCGGGTTCCGTCCAGGTGTATGTCACCTCCGCGCCATTGGCGGTACGCGGCAGCCCGTTTACCGTGGCTGTCCAGCCGTTGGCTGCGGATAGCGTAACCATCCTGGTTTCGCCATTGGATCCGCTCAGCACCATGTTCAGGGAGGCCGGCCGGGCCGTCTCGTCCTCGTCGTCCCATACCTTCTGCACTCGGACTGCGACCAGCTCGGGCACGTGGGTGTTGGTAAAGGTGGTCAGCGTGCCATTGGTGGCGCTGGTAGTGTTTGGATAGCCCGCTACCGGCGCTTCGCGCCAGCTGTAGCTTACCGCGCTCCCGTTTTCGTAGGTATATAGGTCTTCCGCTGTGTAGCTCCAGTTGTTCCCCGCGTTCAAGGTGATGGTCTCCACCGGCTCATTGTTCGCCAGCAGGTAGACGGTGAGGGAATTCGGCCGAATCCCGTCCTGATCGTTTCCGTCGTCCCATACCTTGGCGATGGAGCGTGTGGTTCTGGCCGGCTCGTGGGTGTTGGTAAAGGTGGTAGTATTACCCGACACCGTCTGAGTACTCGTGTATCCCGCGATGGCCTCCTCCGTCCAACTGTAATTGATTTCCCTTCCGCTTTCTCTGGCGGGAACCTCGAAGGCGGCGCTCCAGCCGTTTTCTTCGCTGAGGGTCACCGTCCGTTCTGTTTCGTCGTCCCCCCGCAGCATAACGCTCAGGCTGGCCGGCCGCATTCCGTCGCGGTTGTCCTCGTCCACCCAGATCTTGTTGACCGCCAAGGTCACGGTTTCGGGCGTGTGCGTGTTGGTGAAGGTGGTGGTCGTTCCATCCGTCGCCGCCGCCGATTCATAGCCATCCACAGTCTCTTCGTTCCAGGTGTATTCGATGGCGGCCCCGTCGACGTTCACGGGCAGTTCCTCGAAGGTCGCTGTCCAGCCGTTGATGGCGTTCAGCGTCGCGCTGCGGATGGTCGTTCCATTGGCCATCAGGTTCACCGCCAGGGTGCTGGGCCGCATCGCGTCCCGGTCGTTGTCGTCCTCCCAGACCTTGGTCACGGTCAGGGCTGTGGTCTCCGGGAGGTGGATGTTGGTCAGGGTCGTCACGGCGCCGGCTGTCGCGCTGGTCCCGGTATACCCCGCCACGTTTTCTTCCGTCCAGGTGTAGGCGATGGCCTCTCCCCCTTCGTATACGGGGAGATCCTCCACTGTGGCTGTCCATCCGTTGGCCGCGTTCAGGCTGACCTGGGTTCCGTTGGAGAGCGTAACCCGCACCCCCTCCGGCCGGATCCCGTCCTGATCGTTTCCGTCTTCCCAAACCTTGGTTACGGTCAGGGAGGTGGTCTCCGGACGATGGGTGTTTGTCAGGGTGGTGATCAGGCCGTCTGTGGCTGTGGTCAGTTCATATCCTGCCACCGCTTCTTCGTCCCAGGTGTACGCGATGGGCCGGCCCTCCGCGTTCCGGGGCATGCCGTTCGCCGCGGCGGTCCAATTGTTTTCCGCGCTCAGCGAGAAGGTAGCCGCCGCTTCCCCGTTCTCCTTCAGCGTAATGGTGATGCGCCTCGGCCGCAGCCCGTCCTGATCATCGTTGTCCGCCCAAACCTTCGTGGCAATGAGATCCACAGTGTCGATTTCGTGGCTGTTGGTCAGGGTGGTCGTAGTTCCGTCGAGGGTGCTAGCGCTCGTGTATCCCGCGATAGCCTCCTCCGTCCAGGAATAGGCGATGGGCTGGCCATTTTCGTTGGCCGGCAGGCCTGTAATCGTCGCCGTCCAGTTGTTCTCGGCGTTGAGCACCCGTTCTTCCCCGTTGCTTAGGGAGACGGTGATGCTTTCGGGCCGCAGGCCATCCCGGTTCTCGTCGTCGTCCCAGACCTTGATCACCGTCGCCACCGTCGTGTCAGTTTCGTGGCGGTTGGTAATCACGGTGCTGTTCCCGGTGGTCACGCTGCTGGTTTGCTCGTATCCGCTTACCTCTTCCTCCGTCCAGCTGTAGGTGATTTCCTCCCCTGAGCTAAACCGGGGCAGACCTGTAATGGTTTCGCTCCACCCGTTGCCCTCGCTCAGGGTCACCCTGCGGCCATTGCTCAGCTCGATGTTCAGGCTCCGGGGGCGCATGCCGTCCTGATTGTCGTTGTCGTCCCAGATCTTAGAAACGGTGAGATCGATGGTTTCCGGCGTATGGGTATTGATGAGGGTGGTGGCAGTTCCGTCCGTAGCCGAGCTCAGGGTGTATCCCGCCACCGGCTCCTCTTCCCATCTGTATTCGATGGGCTGCCCCGCCTCGTTTACGTAGAGGCCGTCCATCCTGGCGCTCCATCCGTTGCTTTCCCGCAGCGTCACGGAACCCATCAGCTCGTCATTCCCGTATAGATTTACCTGCACCGTCTCCGGCCGGAGGCCGTCCTGGTTCTCGCCGTCGTTCCATTCCTTGCGGATGGAAAGGCTGGTAGTGGCCGGCCGATGGGTGTTGATCAGCTGGTTTCCGTCCACGCGCAGCTCGTATCCCTCCACCGTCTCTTCGGTCCATGTGTAGGCAATTTCCTGACCATTTTCGTAGGCAGGCAGGTTTGCGATCGTCGCTGTCCAGCCGTTTTCTTCGTTCAAAACAGCCGTCATTCCGTTGGAAAGCACAGCCGTTACGCTCTCCGGCCGGATGGCGTCGCGGTTGTCGTCGTCCTCCCACCGCTTTTCAACGGAGACGGAGGTCACCGCGGGGGTATGGTGGTTGGTCAGCGTCGTGGTGCGTGTCTCTTCGTCGTAGACGGAGCTCGTCATCTCGTATCCCTGGACCGCTTCCTCCGTCCAGGTGTAGCGAATCTCGCCCCGGTTGTCGAATTTCGGTACGCTCAGCGTGGCGGTCCATCCGTTCTCCGCCGTCAGCTCCGCCCTGTCTCCGCTGCTCAGGGTCACAGTCAGGCGCTCCGGCCGAATTCCATCCTGATTATCTGCGTCGTCCCATACCTTGGCGATGGTAATCTCGGTCATGATCTTCCGCTTGGTCATGGTGCCGAAAATCACCAGCCGCCCGCTGGTGTTCGCGTTGGCGCAGGTGGAAAGCGCGACGATCTTCGTGGCGTCCGTCAATGCGCTTTCGTCGAAGTAGGTAACCGTGGTGCCGACGCCGACGCCGCCTTCCCCGCCGGATCGCAGGAAGTCCAGCACGCTGTTCATCCGGTTGCCGACGCTGTAGATGTTCCCTTCGTAGGCGTCGGTCTGGACGACGGCGAAGAACTGAACGTCGTAGATATCGTTTTCCGTAATAATGACGCCCGTCTCCCGGCCGTTCATGCCGTCCAGCGCGCCGAACATGGCCCCGCTGTCCATGTGGTGGCCGTAGATGACGTTGTATGAGTCGGAGAAGTCCGGGCTGTTCGCCGCCGCCAGGTAGATCGCTCCCGTCAGGCTGGGCCGACCATAGATGTCGATCGCGGCGTAATAGGTGTCGTTCGGCCCCTGAACAACGGGATAGTCGATGTCCGTTCCGTATACGGTCAGCCAGGCCCGGTAGTCCTGGTTAACCTCCTTCAGGTCGGATCCCGCCAGCGGCGTCTCGTAATCGTCGATGATTTCCGGCTTGAACTGCAGCAGATCCCACGCGTTGGAGGAGGCAGCCCGCTCCGTCGCGAAGGAGTCGTACAGCACGTATCCGGAGTAGAGAATCAACACCGCGGCCAAAAGGCCGGAAAGAAGCGTCACCACGCCTCCCCCGGCTCCCAGCGCCAGTTCAATTACTTTGTCGACAATTGTTTTTTCCGGAGCGACATGCTTTGTCGGATCCTTCATCGGATCGTATTGATCAGCCATGCCGAACCTCCTTTCCTTGGTCAGCCGTTTCCCTCAGGGGCTTACACAAATAGCGTCATAGATTGTTTCTTCTCAGGATGGTGATGACCGTTCCCAATATTTCTTCCTCGTTGACCGCGCCGAAGAATCGGCTGTCCGCGCCGCCGTTGCGGCTGTCCGCCAGCACGAAATACTGTTTCTCCCCCAGCGTCAGCGGGTATTCCACAAAGCCCGCGTATTCAGGCGTGCTGTAGAAGATGTTGGTTTCGATCATCGTGTTGCCGTTGACGATGAGCCGATCCCCCTCCCCGATCTCCACCGTATCCCCCGGCCCTGCCACTACGCGGCAGATGAAGGTGGTCATGGGAGGATCCGCCGGGTCCGCAAACCCGATCCAGTCCAACGCCTTCCGCAGGGCTGTCTTTTCCGGCCGAGCCGTCTCGATCACATCCTCGTGCTCGTAGGATTGCTCCAGCGAGTCCGTCGGTTTCTTGAATACGATCACATCCTGAGCGTGAATGCTTTGCTCCAGGCGATAGAAGAGCACCAGGTCGCCATGGTCGATGCGCGGATACATGTCCGCCGTAGGCATGATGGTGATCCCCACCAGGTGGAAAAACAGGATATAGATCACCAGGGCGAAGGAAATCGTGCGAATAATCAAATCCCGCAGCGCTCGCATGTGGCGCTTGTGGAGCTTCTCCCTCCGGGCCGCCTTTTCCTGGGCGTTCAGTTCCGCCGCGGTAGGAGAAGCGCTCTCCGCCAGAGCCTGCGCGCTCTGTTTCGCCGCTGCGGGAGAAACGCTCTCCGCCGATGAACCCTGTGGTTGATTCTTCCGATGCGCCTGATGGTCCTTGTTTTTGCTCATTGCTGTTCCTTTCCCAGCCCTTCCCATTTCAGGGTAAAATCCCGGTTCTCATGCCCTCTGCTCGATGCATTTCGAGTTGCACGAAGCCGCACAACCCCATGTTTATTATACTACAGCCTAGGGCCTCCCTGCAACCTGGCTGCATCCCTTTGTCTATATAATTGTATCATAGACCAGTTACATCATCGGTTACTTTGTCTTGTTTTTCCATTCTGCCATCGAATACTTTATAACCAGCCGCGGATAAGCATATTTTTCATTCGTGGCTGGTTTTGTCTTCTTTTCAACCTACAATGAAGCCCCAAATGCGTCTAATTCCCCCCGCCCCGAGAACACAAAAATAAACCTGCAGGCCTTGTTCCGCAACCGTTCCCGAAAAATCGAGGACACAAAAGGACACAGAAGGGCACAACCAAAATGATATGATTGACTGGCTCGTCGGGGAATGGGATGCTTAATCCGCCTGATAAATTTCCGGATAGGTTTCCAGGAAGATCTTTTCATACCTTCCTTTTTGCTCCACCGGGATATCCATGTAATCCATGGCGTCCGCCAGTGACAATCTCTGCTTATTGATAGCCCGCTTGATTCCTTCAATGATGTCCCGTTCGGTCGCAATTTCTTCTCCTTGAGTAATGCCTTGTTCAATGCCCTGGGTAATGCCTTGTTCAATACCCTGCGCAATTCCCTGGTTCAGGATCTCCTTCGCTTCGTAGTTTAAAATATGTCCTCCCATAATCGAGTACACCCCTTCCTTTACGCTCTGCTTCTGTTGAGCCAAATGCATTGTCACTTTTCGTATCATCTGCAGAATCGTTTCCGCCTGATACATCAGAAGGATGATAGCTCGCTTAGGTCATTGAACATCGTTTTAAATACGTCATCATATGGCGTGCTGCTCATAGTCTCCGTTTGAATATCCGGCATAGGTTCATCACCTTCTTTCCGACAGGAGTATATCATAATTCGTTATTCGCTTCAATGCAAACCCCCGATACGATTGTAATTTGTTTTCCAGAGTGTGGCATTTTGATACCCTCTCCTATTTTTCACATGGACCATGGTTTTGTAGAGCGCTGGCGGTAATATCGCTTCATAGAACGACCTGTAGATCTCCGCAATGTCTATTGTCTGATCTCCCACAGGCATCCGCAGGATTCTATAATCTGTCCAGAAAACATTCGCCTTCACGCCTGTGTCCACCATACCGTTATTTCTGTAGAAACGAAATCGGCGCTCTCGCTTTTCTCTATCGGCATTGCTTTGGGCTTCATCCGGATCCTCGACTTCAAGAACTGCTACTTCAGCATCAGGCAGCACCGTCTCGCACAATGCCGGTAGGAATTTCCCGTCGATCCCAGTACCACGTCGAGTCTCATCCACAGCGAAATAATCCAGAAGAAAGAGATTATCTATGGTCACAAAGAAAGCGTAGGCCAGGATGTGAGACTCCTCTATGAAGCCATAGCAGCGATAGTTTCCCTTCTGGATCGCAGATTCAATAATCGCCAGAGACTTCCTTTCATTCTTTGGAAAGTCATTGACCATCCTGTGATTGTATATCTCGTGCACCTGATCCATCGTCAGTGCTTCTACTGTCAAGGCGTCCACGCTCCCTTCTGAGCTCAGATTGTACCACATATAAGGGTGTTCAGGATAGTTCATGACCACGATAATTCGCGACGCGCTCACGGCTTCGTTTATTCGTGACGCGTTCATGGCTGCGACTATTCGCGACGTGTCGCCCAGGAGAATCATGAATGAGTCTGCTGATTATCCCTATCACCCACCCCGGCATTTATGTCGGGGTTTTTCGTCTGGAAGGAATTATATCTTGACGGATGGTCGGTCAACCGATATAATAGAAGGGAAGAAAGAAGGGATGAACATGACGATGCAATCTATGCTGCGCGAGAAGAACATGTCCATGTATCGTCTGTCGCAGATCAGCGGTGTGCCCAAGACAACCGTGATTGATATTTGCTCCGGCAAAAGCGATATCGAAGGCTGCACCGCAAAGACAGTCATGCAGCTTTCCCGGGCGCTGGGCTGCACCATGGAAGAATTGATGCAGATCGACAATGCCCGTTATGACCGCACAACCGGGCTACCCAAGGATGAACGCTATCTGGAAAAGGGGCTTCCTGCCTATCTTCAAAAGTCTATCGCGGCGATGCAAGCATCCTGGGCGATCTTAGATGGCGGCGGGAATGATTTGCATTGGGATATTTATTGGAGCGAATTGAACGCTGATATTAACAGCGCGGAAACGGAGCAGGAGATTTCCAGCGACCAAGCCTGGTATCTTCGCAGGAAATATCTGCGTATGGAAAAGGATGATAACGTATGATTGATTTCAGTACGCTACCTCGGAGGAACAAAACCTATGCCGGGGCGAATGGCAGCAAGATCGCAGTGATGTATGGGAATGAACTGTATATGCTCAAATTTCCTGGTGTAGCCCGGAAAAACAAGGATATGAGTTATGCTAACGGCTGTATCTGCGAGTATCTTGGCTGCCATATTTTTGAGATTGTGGGCATCCCGGTACAGAAAACACTGCTTGGCACATTTACCCGGAACGGGAAAGAGAAGATTGTTGTGGCCTGCAAAGATTTCACCACGTCCGATACCGTGATCCAGGACTTCGCTTCCCTGAAAAATACGATCATTGATTCTGAACATAATGGATATGGCACCGAATTGTCAGATATTCTGATGGCGATTGACGAGCAGCAGGCGATTGATCCTGTCGCCTTAAAGCAGCGATTTTGGGATATGTTCATTGTGGATGCGCTGATAGGCAACTGGGATCGGCATAACGGGAACTGGGGCTTCCTGTATAACAGCAGAACGGATGAAATGACGTTGGCCCCTGTCTTTGATTGCGGCAGCAGCCTTTTCCCGCAGGCGGATGACGATATCATGCAGGCTGTCCTCGACGATCCTACGGAACGAGACGTTCGCATTTTTAAGATTCCTCTTTCCGGCATTCGACAGAATGGACAGAAGATCAACTATTATGATTTCCTTTATGCTGGGAAGAACCAGGACTGCAACGCGGCGCTGAAAAGAATCCTGCCCCGAATTGATATGAAGAAAATCGACCAGCTGATTGATGAAACCCCGTTTATTTCCGATCTGCAAAAGCGATTCTATAAGACGATGCTCGCGGAACGGAAAGAGAAGATTTTGGATCGGTCTTTGCAAAGAATCAGGAAAAAGGAAAGAAACCTTGCAAGATAATCAGATTGGAGACATGACTGATGCCATACGATCCTTACAAAGCAGATGAACGTCGGGACAGCCGGTATATGAACGATGATAAATACCGCCGGATGCGAGAAGCGGAAGACGACGAATACGAGTATCATGGCGATGCTGCCGATGACGAGGAAGAAAAAGAGACTGTCATCGACGTAGGCGACGGCTATCGAAAAATGGAGAACCGGGATTCCAAGGATCTATCAAGAAGCGAAGGAATACGGGCTGCGGGAGCCTGAACTGAAGGATTTTGGGACATCCTTCCGGATCAGCATTTATCGCAAAGAAGCTGAGACGGACGCTTATGGTGTGGTGAGGCTTGCCACCGATGCGACCGAAAGTGCGACCGATGAAGCTGGAACTGCGACCGATGCACCCAAAAGCGCGACCGATAAAGCTGAAAATGCGACCGATGAAGCTGAAGCTGAGACCGATGCGACCGAAAGTGCGACCAATGCAAATCAAATTGCAACCGAAACAGACAATATAACGCTCAACAAAAATGAAATAACACTTTCCGTATCATCTGCAGAATCGTTTCCGCGTGATACATCGTAGTCTTCTCCAAACATCTCGTTGATCAGAGGAATGATCAGCTCGCTCAGGTCATTGCACGTCGTCTTAATTACGTCATCATATGGCGTACTGCCCATAGTCTCCGTTTGAATATCCAGCATAGATACATCTCTTTCTTGCAGACCGAAGGAAATAAAATCAGCCGTGGATGAGTTTATTTCTATTTCGTGGCTGATTATAATTCATTGGATTCGTCATTCCGCAAACAAATCATCCAATGTAATCACATGAGTATAGATACTCCAGTATTCATTGCGCACAAGGCCATAGGTTGTTATCAGCGTCTGATGAATATATGATTTCCGCGGGATGTATTTCCGCAGCAGGTTTTCCCGGTGCATCAGCTTCATATAATACGCTTTGTCAACGGTGAATTCTTCGCTGTAAAACTTGATTTCACAGGCATTGATGACATGATCATCCCGATCAATCAACAGATCGATCTGAGCCCCCTCCGGATCATCCTCCCGCTTGGACCAGGCGGACTCAGCGGAATGAACGCCACTGATGCCCAGGGCGCGCTTAATTTGGGGGATGTGATTAAAGCAGACGTTTTCAAAGGCAAAGCCTCGCCAACTGACAACGGGCGGTGTGTTTTGATTGTCCGCCCAGAAATTCTCCTCCAGCCCCGTATGCTGGCGAACATAATGGAGATAGAACAGGCAGAAGGGGTCTGTCAGCTTGTAATGCTCCTCCCGCTTGCTGTATCCGAAGGGGACATATCTGATGATAAAATCACTGGCAATCAACGCACTCAGTTCCTGCGTCAGAATGCCGCCGGATTCAATTCCCAGCTTTTCGCATATTTCCTTCCGCGTATAGCCTGCGTTGCGGGTATAGAGCAATTCTACAATCGACTTCATCGCCGGCGCGTTGTGAAAAACAGACGCGAAAAGGCGATCGTACTCATCGCTCAAAACGGCGTGACGGGAGAAAAACAGTTCATCGATGTTTTGCGCCAGGCTCAGTTCTTTCTTCAGATAACCCAGATAATAAGGAATTCCTCCCAGGAGCATATAGCTCTGGACGATATCGTATCGGGAATAACGAACCTGCCTGCTTTCCAAAAATGCTTCGCATTCGCAGAGGGAAAAGGGTTCCAGTTTGATTTGATAGGTTACTCGGCCGTACAGGCCTCCGTGATTATTGATCAGGCGATCCAGAATCCAGGAACTGGCACTCCCGCACACGATGAGCATCACATTATGGCGATGGCATGCCCATCCGTTCCAGAAAGCCTCCAATCCCGTCAAAAATCCGGACTTAGGAGTATCCATCCAGGGCAACTCATCCAGGAAGATCACTTGCCTTTCCTCCGTGGCCACCGACTGCAGCCACATTTCCAGATAGAAGAAGGCTTCCAGCCAATCTTTAGGCCGACGCTCCGGGGTGGCCCCACAGCGAATCAGGGATTGGTAGAAATGGTCCAGTTGCGCGGCCATGAAGCTCTTCCCCTGCCATTCCGCAGGGGAGAGCCCGGCATGGCGAAAGGTGATCTTGTCTTTGAAGGTTTCGTCAACCAAGTATGTTTTCCCCACCCGGCGACGCCCATATATGGCGATGAATTCTGCGTCATTTCCTGCATATCTCTCCAGCAGAATCTCCTTTTCCCGCTGTCTGCCGATCATGTCAACCTCCGATTATATTCAGCCGCGAAATAGATTTTTTCACATCCGCGGATGAATTTATGACAGGATGATATCAGAAGGCTTACCCTTTGTCAAATATGGCAGAGATGGGAGAACCGAAAAAAATAGCCGCGAATGAGAAATAAACTCATCCGCGGCTATTTTTATTGTCATATTCTGATCCATCCGGCACGTCCGCTTCTGCGGCCTTCCGGCAGATAAGCTTAATCCGCCTGATAAATCTCCGGATAAGTTTCCAGGAAGATTTTTTCATACCTTCCTTTTTGCTCCACCGGGATATCCATGTAATCCATGGCGTCCGCCAGTGACAGTCTCTGCTTATTGATAGCCCGCTTGATTCCATCAATGATGTCCCGTTCGGTAGCAATTTCTTCTCCTTGGGTAATGCCCTGGGTAATGCCCTGTGCAATTCCCTGGTTCAGGATCTCCTTCGCTTCGTAATTTAAAACATGCCCTCCCATAATCGAGTACACCCCTTCCTTTACGCTCTGCTTCTGTTGAGCCAAATGCATCGTCACTTTCCGTATCATCTGCAGAATCGTTTCTGCCTGATACATCAGAAGGATGATAGCTCGCTTAGGTCATTGAACATCGTCTTAAATACGTCATCATATGGCGTACTGCTCATAGTCTCCGTTTGAATATCCGGCATAGGTTCATCACCTTCTTTCCGACAGGAGTATATCATAATTCGTTATTCGCTTCAATGCAAAAACGCGATATCAAAGAGCTCCAAACGGAAGGAACTGGGGTTAGCTTTGATACATTGCAAGTAATCGGTGAAGTGACGGACAAGGAGATCGCGACACTTTGCAACCGTATATACCTGCATGCATTGGATCGCTGTCAGACAGAAGAACAGAGGTCAGAGCAAAAGAAAGTAACGGAAAGCCAATTGGTTTCATGGAAAACAGTATATGCATATTATCGAAGGGTGATCCGCCAGAAAAGTAACACTTCCCTGGCTGGTTGCCCTATATGCTTTGAACAGCCCATAACGGGATGTTTCGAATCCAGCCCTGATCAACAGCTCCAGCCATGGATGTGCGCACAACATAGTCCGGGTGAAATTTCTCATAATAAAACTTAGCGCTCTTCGAGCGAAGATTCTCCTCTGCTTTGACTTCTATCGGGAGAATATCCTTTCCCCTTTGAATCAGGAAATCCGTTTCATAAGTTGATTTTTCTCCAGAATAATAATAAGGGGTATAGGAAGTTGAAGAAATCAGCTGCTGCAGGACATATTGCTCTGCAAACGCGCCTTTGAACTCTACAAAGATATCATTTCCCAGCAACACGCTGCTAATATCCAATTCGCTTAACGCTCCGAGAAGCCCAATATCGATCATGAAAACCTTAAAGGCCGACAAATCCACATAGCTTTTCAATGGCATCGCCGGCTTTTCCACTTTATAGACCAGATGAATCAGGCCAGCATCCCTCAGCCATTGCAGCGTCAGCTCAAAATCCTTCATTCTTGCCCCGGTTTTCACCTGACCAAAGAAAAATTTCTTGTTCTCCTTGGACAATTGCGCAGGGATCGCGTTCCATGTCATTCGGATTCGCGGCAGCAGGCCAGGGCTGGCATGTTTTCCAAAATCTCCTTCATATTGATTCAGAATGCTCAATTGCATTTCACGGACCTTCTGATAATCCTGCTGCCCGCAGAATCGATCCACAACCTCCGGCATTCCTCCCACTACCATATATTCCCGCAGGAGTTCAGTATATCTTTCTTTAAAACTGGTTACCTCCGGGAGGTTCCAATCCCTGATAAACTCACCAAGCCTCGTCTCCCCTCTCGCGTTCAGATATTCCTCAAAACTCAGGGGATGAAGCCAAAGCTCATCTACTTTCCCTACAGGGAACGAACAGCCTTCGTGAATCGCAACCCCCAGCAAAGAACCCGCTGAAATCACATAATATTCAGGCGCATCTTCCTGAAAGTATTTCAGCGATTCAACCACCTTTGGCGCATATTGAACCTCATCAAAAACAAGCAGCGTTTCATCAGGGATGATTTCCACATGCAGCTCAATCTCAAGCGCCTGAATAATCCTTGAAATAGAATAATCCTGATCAAAGATAGAAGCAATTCTCCTGTTGTTATAAAAAGAGACGTAGACCATCCTTTGAAAGCAGGACTCCCCGAATCGCTTCATCAGCCATGTTTTTCCTACCTGTCTGGCACCCCACAGAATCAGAGGTTTTCGATATGGATCATCCTTCCAGTGAATTAAATCCTGCATCAGCAGTCGTTCCATCCTCGCAGCACCTCCCCCTTTGATCAAACAGATTATATCAGGAAATTGCCACTATTTCAATATTAATCGACGAAATAATGTTATATTATCACATTTTTTCTCCGGAAAAAATGTTTATCCGGCACGTTTTTTTCTGATATACGAATGCATATGGAGTATCATTTCCGAGAACTCTTCCGCATAGGACCAAATAGCATCATCATGGGTCATAAAATGCCCATAGATTCCATTCGTAATATCATTCGCAAAGGAATGTCCCATCATCCGTTTCTGATCCGCTTCCCGCACCCCATAGCTTTCGCATAACCGACTAAAAGTATTCTCTTTGGGGATATTCTATAAATCCATACTCTCAGGATTTAGCAGGAAGTCATAAATGTTCATCACCAGAACCCCTTCCTCGTTATACAGTGGGGCAAGCGCATCCTTCGTGATAATGATCTTTTTAAATCCGTCTCCTGTATTAATCAGGGATCTCTGCTCTTGCTGCATTTTCTTTTCATCCGGCATTGCAAATGCTGACTGGATATAGTAACGTTTGGAACCTTTATTGCAGACAAAATCAATCTCCAGCTGCTTTCTTATCTTTTTACCGGCCTTGTCTGTTTCATTCATCACAACAACACCGACATCCACGTTATAGCCCCTGACCTTCAGCTCATTGAAAATGATATTCTCCATTGCATGTGTTTCTTCGACCTGTCTGAAATTCAATCTGGCATTTCGAAGGCCTAAGTCGGTAAAGTAATACTTGGATGGCGTGTCGATATATTTCTTCCCCTTTATGTCATATCGAATCGCACTGTCAATCAGAAATGAGTCTTCAAGATAATCGATATAACGTTTGATGGTTGTCTTGCTGATCGTTTTATTCTTTACACTCTTAAAAGCCTTCGACAGCTTGCTCAGATTGGTCAGAGAGCCTATGGAAGATGATAGGATATTCAGCAATTCTTCCAGTTCTTCTTTGTTCCTGACGTTATTTCTCCCTATGATATCAGAGATATAGGTTTCCTCAAATAAAGACTTCAGGAAATCGGTCTTCTGATCCGGTGTCTGAAAGCTAAGCACCAGCGGAAGTCCGCCGTAAAGCACATAATCACGCCATCCTTCAGCCTTTTCACCCTCAAAGACGGACATAAACTCCGCTAATGTCAGCGGATACATATGCACTTCATCGCCTCGCCCACGAAACTCTGTAATGATATCTTTTGAAAGAAACTTCGCATTGCTGCCTGTCACATAGACATCTACATTCTTCCTTCTTACCAGACTGTTCAGGATAGATTCAAAATCATCGAGGAGCTGCACTTCATCCAGCAGTATATAATATTGACCCTGATCGCTGATCTTGTCGGTCAGATACAGGAAGAATACTTCCGGATCTTGATATTTTTTATTCTCGTAGGCATCAAAGGCCATCTCAATGATATGATCATCTGGTACCTGTTCTTTCCTCAGATACTCTCTAAACAGTTCAAAGAGCAGATAGGATTTCCCACATCTGCGAACACCGGTGACGACCTTGATCAAACCATTGTGGCGCTTAGAAATAAGCTTGTTCAGGTAGATATCTCTACGAATTTCCATTTCATCACCCTTCCATTTTATGATTCAAAAATGCGGAATCCGCATTTTTGTCCATTTGTATTATAACCGGTCCTAACCGGATTTTCAATGCTCTGTGTGACATTTTTACGGAATCCGCATTTTTGTTCATTTGAAATCATATTTGTTTCTGCTTTGGGAATTCGATCACCTTCGGCACAAATGCATGCTCAATGGTATCAGACATCCTGCCCTCCGCCTCATCTATCACATGGCTGTAAATATCCGCCGTTGTCGAGACATTTGCATGACCAATCTTGGCTGCCACGGTGGCCCATTTTTCGATGATCCATGTGGCCCGCTTTTAGATTACCCCAAACAGAAGCTCCATATGCGTCTAATTCCCCCCTCCCTGGAAACACAAAAATAAACCTGCAGGCCTTGTGCCGCAACCGTTCCAGAAAAATCGAGGACACGAAAGGACACAAAAGGGCGCAGAAGGACACAACTAAAATGATATGATGACGTCGCCTTCCATGGGAGGGCGGCGATTTTCTTTGATATATCCCATTCTGGATCGGAGGAGAATAGGCGATGGCTAAAAAAGGATGGATCAAGCTCTGGCGTAGCGTTGGGGAAACGGATCGATGGCTGGCGGAGCCCTTTACCCGCGGGCAGGCATGGATAGATTTGCTGCTCATGGCCTGCTATGCCGAAGGGGATTATTGCCAGCCGGGAGATGTGTTCTGCTCCATGCGTACCCTGCGGGCCAGATGGCAGTGGAGCTATGAAAAAACGCTGCATTTCCTGCAGCAATTGGAGGCAGAAGGGCTGATCCTGTTTTTCCCGCCCAAAGGAGCGAAACGACCGGAGAAACAACCGCTTCTACGCCTTGTGGCATATGGGATGGAGCAGGAAGGCCCACCACAAAATCGACCACCCATTTCCAGCCGACCGGGAAGCCAACAGCCCTCCCGACCACCGGCCGAAGAGCCGGAAAACGTTGCGAACAAAGGGCCGGAGGAGAGCAATGCCGTCCCAGACCAACCGATCAACCGACCGGAAGACCGACCGCCATCTTCGAAAGAAGATATAATAAAAGCCGGCCGAATCGCTGACGCGGCCGGCATAAAGAACCAAGAAATTCCGCCGGAGTATCGGGACAAATTCTCCAGCTGGGAAGAATACATTTTCTGGAGGTATCAGTAAGACCATGAGCTACGAACTGAAGCAGGATGACATTTTCTCCTTTGCCGCGGCCCAGGGAGCGGAAACCCGCCGCAAGGGCAGCGAGCTGGTTTTCCACTACTGCCCCTATTGCCAGGGCGGGCAGCATCGGGACCGGGAAACCTTCAGCATCCACCTGGAGAAGGGCGTGTTCAATTGCCTGCGCTCCAGCTGCGGCCGGCAGGGGCATTTTGTGGAGCTATGCCGGGATTTCAATTTTCCCCTGGCGCAGGAGCAGACACGATCCTGGAGGCAGCTGCCCCAACCCGTCCAGGCGCCGCCTATGCGGGAAAGCAGCCTGAGCTATCTGGCCTCCCGGGGCATCAGCCAGGAAACGGCGGAGCGATACGGCGTAACTGCCCGGAAGGATAACCCCAACATTCTGTGCTTTCCCTTCTTCGACCTGCAGAAACGGCTGGTGAGCATCAAGTATCGAAACATGCGCTTCCGCCCAGGGGTGGACAAAAACAAGGAGTGGTTCGAGCGAGACACACAGCCCATCCTCTTTGGTCTCCAGGGCTGGAATGGCAAATTTGACCAATGCGTCATCACGGAAGGGCAGCTGGACAGTCTCAGCCTCAGCGAGGCAGGAATCGAAAATGCCTTCAGCGTACCCAATGGATGCCAGGGCTTCACCTGGCTGCCCCAGATCAGCGAATGGCTGAACCAATTCCAGCGGATAACCATCTTCGGGGATTGGGAAAATGGTCGCATGACGCTGCTGGAGCCGCTGCTGCGAAGGCTGAAGGCCCCTATCCGCGGGGTGCGACCCCAGGATTATCTGCAGGAAAAGGACGCCAACGACATCCTGCGGAAGTATGGCCCGGAGGCCCTGCGCAAGGCCGTAGCCAACGCGGAAGCGCCCCAGATAGAGCGAGTGCGGGATCTGGCCACTGTGCAGTCCGTAGACCTGAACGACTTGGAGAAGATGAAAACCGGTTTCCCGGAGATTGATCAGGCGACGGGCGGACTGATCATGGGCCAGGTGACGCTGATCAGCGGAGAACGGGGCCAGGGCAAGAGCACCTTCCTCAGCCAGATCATTGCCAACGCCCTGAACCAGCAGGATGATCAAGGAAATCCATATCCCATCTTCGTCTATTCCGGCGAGCTGCAGGATTATCTGTTCAAAGGCTGGCTGGATTTCCAGCTGGCGGGGATGCGCCATGTGTCCATCGTCGAAAATGAGTACGACGAAAAGGTGGCCCAGATGGACAAGGACGCCGCGGCAAAGATCAACGAATGGTATCGGGGGCGCATCTGGCTGTATGACGATAGCCTCCTGCCGGAGGAAGGAGCGGACGCATGCGCCATCCTGCTGCAAACGGTGGAGAAGGTAATTCGGCAGTATGGCTGCCGGCTGATCGCGCTGGATAACCTGATGACGGCCATGGACGGAGCTAACACCCAGGCGGAACTGAACATGGGCCAGAGCGCCTTCGTGGGCAAATTGAAGCGCATCGCCATGAAATATAATGTGTGCATTCTGCTGGTGGCCCATCCGCGGAAAAGCTGCAGCGGACTGCAGGTCAATCGATCCCTGGGCAATGACGACATCAGCGGGTCCGGGGATATCACCAACAAGGTGGACGTGGTCCTGACCTGCGGGCGGGATCCGGAGAAGAAGGACGCCGTGCGGGTGCAGATATTGAAAAACCGGCTCTTTGGCCGGCTGCGCATGGGAGATAACGCCATATCGATGGTTTACAGCCCCTATACCCGGCGAATCGTTTCCCCGAACCTGCCGCCGGTGACCTACGGATGGGAGAAGGAGGCGAAAGCAGAGCAGATTGGCTGGCCCGTCGGGGAATGGGAGCTCGTCCAGTTATCAGAGGCGGAATTGCCGTTCTGATCAGTCACAGCCCTCACAATTCCAGTCACGCCCGTTTCTGCGTCCTTCCAGTAGATGCAGAATCATAATCTTTATTCCGCCTGATAAATCTCCGGATAGGTTTCCAGGAAGATCTTTTCATACCTTCCTTTTTGCTCTACCGGAATATCCATGTAATCCATGGCGTCCGCCAGTGACAATCTCTGCTTATTGATAGCCCGCTTGATCCCTTCAATGATGTCCCTTTCGGTCGCAATTTCTTCTCCCTGGGTAATTCCCTGGTTCAGGATATCCTTCGCTTCGTAGTTTAAAATATGCCCTCCCATAATCGAGTACACCCCTTCCTTTACGCTCTGCTTCTGTTGAGCCAAATGCATCGTCACTTTTCGTATCATCTGCAGAATCATTTCTGTCTGGTACATCGTGGTGTTTCCCATACAGCTCTTTGATCAGAGGGCTGATCAGCTCGCTCAGGTCATTGAACATCGTTATTAATATACGTACTTGTCATGATCTCCGCTTGAATACCCGGCGTCCCGCGCATCACCTTCCTTCGGGAGTATATCATAATTCGTTTTGAGCTTCAATGTAAAAACGCGATATTCCCGGGCAGGTAGCCAAGTCATGCTGGGATGCTCATCTATAAACATTTTTCTCACACGCGAATTTTCTCTATCTCCTGCCGCAGCTCCTCCAGCGTCCGATGACCATATATTCCATTTGTTATATCATTCCCAAAGGAATGTCCCATCATCCGTTTCCGATCCGCTTCCCGCACCCCATAGCTCTCACATAACCGACTGAAAGTGTGCCTGCATGAATGCGGCGTATGATGGCGCTCATCATCATCGATCCCGATCTCTGCCATCTTCTTTTTCATCTCCCTGATAAATTTGTACTGCCCAAATCCGCAGTGATATCCTTTCCCCTCTCGCAACATCTCCTCCACTAACGGCAGAATCGCACTGTGAATCGGCACGATGCGATTTCGTCCTGCCTCCGTCTTCACTCCCCCTTTGAAATATCCCTCCTCCAGGTTCGTTTCCATATTCACATATGCGCTCCACCGAAACCCGGAATAACACATGATCAGTACCATCCGTACCATGGGATCTTTCCGATGCGCCCAAAGTGTCCGAAGCTCCTCATCCGTAAATTCTTGATGAGAAACCGAATCGGGCGTTGCCGGAGTCCGCACATACTGCGCCGGATTTCTACTGCAAAGCTCCCGGGAAATGGCGTGCCTGTAGATTCCTTTGATCAGTGTTACCGACCGGTCCACCGCGGACCGTTTCAATCCAATCTGATTTACCACCTGCTGCAGCTCGTCCACAGTGATGCTGTCCATCTGCCGGCCCGCCAACTCCGAAAAACGCTGAAAAGCCCATCTGTCGTGATACGCAGCCGAATCTGAAAGTTGCTTCGGCGCGGATGCGCTGTATTTCCAGGCATAAAACTGCTCGAACCCTTCCTGAAGTGTACATGGAAAACAGCCATTCGGAATGAAAGCGCGAAAGTAACTCAGCATCTGCTGACAGAAGGCGTCCCGCAGCGCATCAACCTCCGGATTCAATCCTCCAAATGAAGCCCCTGCTTCGATCCTATCAGGAAGCCCAGGGTCATACTGTCCCGCATGCCATGCAGCCAACACAGCCACCCCAGTGGCCCAATTCATTACATAGCATATAGCCCTAACGCGCGCCTTCGCTCCTTTCGTTGTCGGAAACACCGCATATGGTTTCCTCCGCCCTGGCCCCAGATAGCGGACGCTACCAAAACCTGCAGGCAGTTTGGGATGATGGCTGTAATGCTTTCCGTCCATTGCTTATTTACTCCTTCCCATCCACCGTGAATCTGTGGATCATGAAGAAAGAATATCAACAGGCAGAAATCGCAGCAACAAAACAAAACCGCCACAACAAACATCTATCAGCCGTTGAATCCCTCACTCTACAGGTCTTTCCTATTAATCACAGAACGCAACAAATCCCTGCCACTATCGTTGAACCTCAATATTCATCAAAGATGGCTCTGGTACTTGCACTCGCCATGGTGCTGGCAATGGGCACTGTTGCGTTTGCG
>JAFUFB010000006.1 GCA_017470145.1 Clostridia bacterium
ACTGTACTTTTCTTCAATGTATGCCTGCAATTCAGCATAAGTGGCTTTGCTTTCAGCCACCGTTACATCTTCAGGTTTCAGGTCGATTCCCACATGAATGGTGTCGTCCGGCTTTTGTTGGGACATAAGAAGTACCGTCTCGACATGCGCTGTGTAGGGGAACATATCCACCGGCTGGATTTTTTCAATCTGATAGCCCCGCTGGTGCAGCAACGCCGCATCCCGGGCCTGGGTGGCGGGGTTGCAGGAGACATAGACAAGCCGATCCGGCCCGGCCTGGGCGATGGCTTCGATGACGGATGGCTCCAGGCCCTTGCGGGGAGGATCCACCACGATCACATCCGGCCGCAGCCCCTCCCGCACCATCTTCGGCAGCAGCTCCTCCGCCCTCCCGACCTGGAAGGAGGCGTTGGAAACACCGTTTCGCACCGCGTTCTCCCGCGCGTTTTCCACCGCAGCGGGCACGATCTCGATCCCCGTCACCTGGGCGCAATGCCGCGCCATCATAAGGGAAATGGTCCCCGCACCGCAATACACATCGCAAAGGGTATCCTCCGGCCCAAGGGACGCGAATTCCAGCGCCGTGGCGTACAGCGTCTCCGTCTGCGCGGGATTCACCTGAAAGAAGGAGGCGGGCGAGAGCTCAAAGAGCAGGCCGCACATCCTGTCCTCCAGGGTTTTCCGGCCGAAAAGCAGCTGGAACTGCTGCCCGAAGATCACATTGGTGCGCTGGCTATTGATGTTCAAATACAGGCTAACCACCCCCAGGGAGGAAAGCACCTGCACCAGCTCCGCCACATGGGGCAGCTTTTTTCCCGTGGCCACCAGGGTCACCATGGCCTCCCCCTGCCGATTCACCCGCACCACCACATGGCGCAGGAGCCCCCGGTGCCGCGTTTCATCATAAGGCTCCACCTGGAATTCCTTCATCCAGAACTGCACCGCCTCCGCGATCTTCCCCGTAGGAGCCATGGCGTTGGGGCAATGCAGCACGGGAATCAGGCGATGGCTTCTCGGTGCGAAAAAGCCCAGCTGAGGCGCGCCCTTTTCGCCCCCCACGGGCCAGGCCGTTTTGTTCCGATAGGCAAAGGGATCCTCCATGCCCAGCACCGGGGGCACCTCCACGGTCAGATGCCCAATGCGCTGGAAGCAATCCGCCACCTGCTGGCGCTTCGCCTCCAGCGTGGACGCATAGGTCATATGCCGCCCGCTGCATCCGCCGCACTGGGGATAAACCGGGCAATCGATCTCCGCCCGGCTCGGCGAAGGCGGAGAAGAAAGGGTCATCAGCTTTCCGAAGGCAAAGCGCTTTTCCACCTTCACCATTCGGACTTCCCCTTCCTCCCCCGGCAACAGCCCGGGCACGAACACCGCCATCCCTTCCTGGCGGCAAACCCCCTCCAGCTCCGCGCCCAGGCTCTCCGCCCGCAGGGAGAGCAGATCATTCTTCTCCATCCAGCCTTCCTCCAGGGAAACAAATTCACAAGGGATATTTTATCAGCAGACGGGGGAATTGTCCATGCGGTCAAACCGGAGTATAATATGTCCCAGGCGCTGCCCCATGGGCAGCCTGATTCATCCCCGAAGAAAAGCCCTCAAACCCGAAGGCAAGGAAGGAAACATCCATGGCATTGACAGCATATTGCAAAAAATGCAACCGGGAGGTTGCCCCCGGAGACATCTGCCCCCTTTGTGGCACGAAGCTGGCCAAAACTGCCACCCATGCCGCCTGGGTCACGGAGCGGCGGCCAGTGACGGACTGGATGTGCTGGAACAGGGTGATGCGGTGGCTGCTGCCCGCGGGACTGGCGGTGCTGATTTTGGTGCTGATCGCCGAAGGGGTCTCCGGCGGCGTTTCCGCGGTGGAAAAGCTTTTTCAGGGGGAATTTCCCTGGACGCTGCTGCTGATTTTTCTCATCCTGGTGGCCCTGGTTTTCCTGGCTCTGCTGCTGCAGGGGAAGGAGCTGATGGACTATGTCATCGACAGCCGGGGCGTCCACGTAACCAGGTATCTCCCCCAGCCCACCGTCCTGAAGCTGCTGGCCCGGCTGAAGTCCCCCCGGTTGATGGATCAAATCGACCCGGAAGCCGAAAACCCGGTGCTGCGGCTGGAGGAGCAGGATCTGCCCTGGCGGGCGGTGGCCCGGGTGCAGCTGTGGCCAGAAAAATGCTATATTCTCTTCTATGCCCCCGTCTGGTGGCTTCGGATCCCCGTCCAGGCTACCCCCTTCTCCTGGAACGACGCACTGTACTACGTTCGGGATAAGCTGGGGAAAAAGAAGGCCGTGGACCTGCCAGAGCATCTTCGGGTGCCATCGGAGAAAAAAGCCCCTGCCCGCCGGGCGGATAAAGCCGCCCCTGCCGCTATGGTTGCACCGAAGAGCGCCTTCGCCACAGTGCCGGAAACGGCGCTGAACAGCGGAGCTTCCTGGCCGGAAGCGACGGAGATGGAAGAAAAAAACGACGAGCCCCCGCTGTCGGAAGCCCGCCGTGATGATAAAGAAAGAATGGATTAGTCCAGGAATTCTTCCCGCAGGGTGACGCCAAATTCCTTGGCGATGGCCCGGAGGCCGTCGTCCGTGATGGTCTGCAGCTCCGGCAGGCCGGTGCTCTTCTGCAGCACCCAAATCTGGGCGCTCTTCTCGATGGTATGCATGAGGCCGAAGGTGATGTCAAAATCCGGCCCGGAGACGAAAAGCCCATGCTGGGCCCAGACCGCCGCCTCGAAGTCCTTCATCTTTTCGCAGGTGGCCAGGGCGATATCCGCGCCGCCAGGCACCATCCACGGCACCACGCCCACGCCGCCAGGGAAAACCACCGGGCATTCCGTGGCACTCTTCCACAGAGCGCGGCTGAAATCCCGATCCGTCAGCGGCACCACATAGGTCATGGCGATGACGTTGGGGGTATGGGCGTGATAGATGACCCGGGTGGCGCCGCCGGTGGCGGCCACGCGAACGGAATGATTCATGAAATGGGTCGGGAATTCGCTGGTGGGCCGCCCGCCGTTTACCAGGCCCCAGCGGATCCGGTAGGAATCGCCCTTGTCGTTGATTTCCACCACGCAGAGGCTATCCGCCGGGTCCAGCACCACGTTGCGGAAGAATTTGCCGCTGCCGGTGGAAAGGAAGTATTCTCCGGCCAGGTTAGCGCCGGTGACGCCCATGGGGACCCAGGGGCGGGGCTCCGCGTCGAAGAAGGGCGCCATTTCCGCCACTTCCTCCTTCAGCAGGCGATAGGTCAGGTTGCCGCCGTTGCGCTCATGCCAGCCCTGGAGCCAGCCGTCGTTGCACATGCGGATGTACCGCTTCATGATGTCCAAATCCAAAATGCTCATATGCTCTATCTTCCTTTCTTATCTCGTAATTACATCCACCGGCACATTGAAGATCTTCGCCACCTTCAGGATGGTGTCGATATGCCGGCCCACAGCCGCGGCCATGTGGTGGGTGGGACCCGCCTCGCTCCAGCGGTTGCAAAATTCCCGGGCGCTGATGGAGAAGCGCATCCGCATGTTGGTATCGCCGAACATGAAGATGGGTCCTTCCTCATTGACCCCCTCCGCCACCACGAACTTGAAGTGCCCATCCTTGTCCTGGGTAATGCCCAGGAAGGTGATATCGCTGTTGGTAGGTGGATAGAACTGTGTCAGGTATCCGCCGCCGGTCTTGCCGTGGAACACGGGCACGATCTTCATGGAGGGCTTCCGGGCCTGGGAGATATCCGCGTCGCCGGAGCCAGAGTGGCCGATGATGCAGATGTCCTCATCAAAGTCGATGGAGTACATCTCGCTGAGCTGGCCCGTGCCGGCGATGGTTTTCAGGATGCCCATGGCCATGGCCACCTTGATGTCCCCCTCCACGGCGCAGGCGGTTCCCTGCTTGATCAGCATGGAGAAGGCGGGAATCAGCATGGAATCCAGCTTCCCGGCCACGCCCTGGGCGAAGCCGTCATAGTGGCTGGCCACGAAGCCCAGCTGCTCATCCTTCACCCACTGCTCGAAGGCAACCACGTACTTCGCCATGTCCCACACGGTTTCCACTGTGGCGTCGCCCTCAATCTCGAAGGTATCCAAAATATCCTCCGCCTTGGCCCGGATGGCCGCCTCGTCGGTGATGTTGTCCGCGATGGCCCACATCTTTTCCCAGTCGAACTGCTTGGTATACAGCCACATGCGGTGATACAGATTGGTCTCGTCGATGTACAGATCCATCATGCCAGGATAGGGCCGACCAATCTGGGCGATGTTGGTATCCCGGAAACGGCGCCGCACCTGGGCCGCCCGGCACCAGTCCTCAATCTCCGCCTGCAGAGCCGGATCTCCGCCTTCCTCCACGCCGGTGATCACCGCATGCCGCTTGCCGGCCCGCTCCAGGTCCGCCACCATCTCGCCCACCGCGCCGCAAGCGTATAGGGTGCCCAGCCAGGTTTCGTTATCCGTGTTGGCATAATCCGGAGCCTTCTTTTTCTGCACATTCACCAGCACCACCGGCACATCCAGATCCCGCACGGCGGGCAGCATGTTATAGCTGGTGGCATAGGTCAGCAGCTGCAGAATTACCAGATCCACATCCGCGGCCCGAAACTTATCCCCCGCGGCCATGGATTGCTCCTTGGTGGTGACGATGCCCCCGTCGATCAGCTCCACACTGTCCGGAATCCGCTTTTTGAACACCTCGTATTGGCTCTGGAATTCGGGAACCAGGCCGGGAAACTGGGGCAGATAGGCGCCCAGAGCGATGGCAAAAACGCCGATCCGGGCTTTGGTATTGACTAACATGGCAAACTCCTCCTTCTATTTCTTCATTTGGATATGCAAATTACCCAGGGCGGTAGCTTCGATGGGCAGGGCCACAACCCGTTTCCCCGTAGCCTCCTCCGTCAGCTGGTTCAGCCAGCTGTTTTTCGCCCCGCCGCCCACGATATACAGGGCGTCATAGCTCCGGCCCGTGTTGTGCTCCATCTCCGCGATGGCCTGGCGATAGCTCTGGGCCAGGCTGCGATAGGCGCAGCGGAAATACCCCGCCACGCATTTGGGCGGATGGGGCAGCCGGGCGTCGAAAGCAGCCTTCATGCTCTCCGGGGCCAGGAAGATGGGATCGTTGGCGTCCACCAGGTGATCAAAATGCTTCTCCTGGGCCTCGGCGATGATCTGATCCCAAGGGGTATCGGGGCACAGCTCCGCCCGCAGCCGGTTCACCAGCCACATGCCCATGATATTCTTCTGATACCGGTTGTATCCCACGCCCCCCTCGTTGCTCCAGTTGGCGGCCTGGCTGGCGGCGTCGGTCAGGGGCTTTTCCGTCTTCACCCCCAGGAGGCTCCAGGTACCGGAGGAGATGTAGGGCGCGTCCTCCGCCATGGGGATGCCCTCCACGGCGCTGCCCGTATCATGGGTGGCGCAGAGGATCACCTGCATGCCCTGATATTCCCCGATGACCTCCCCCGGCTGGCGCAGCTTGGGAAAAAGATGCTTCGGCAGCCCCAGGGCGCTGATCAGCTCCCCATCGTATTCCCCGGTTTTAGCGCTGACCAGCCCGCCAGTGGTAGCGTTGGTATATTCATGAGCCTTGACCCCGCACAGCTTGTACATCAGCCAGCAGGGCAGCATCAGGAAATCCGTCACCCCGTCCAGCCGACCCGCCGCCTTATCCGCCATCAGCTGATAAACGGTGTTAAAGGGCTGGAACTGAATGCCGGTGTGCTCATACAGCCGGGAGAAGGGCACGGCCTCATGCACCCGAGGGATGATCTCCTCCGTGCGGCTGTCCCGATAAGCATAGCCGGGCAGGACCTCCTTCTCCCCCTGCATCAGCACATAGTCCACCCCCCAGGTGTCCACCGAGAGGCTGACGATGTCCGGATACGCGGCCTGGGCCTTCTCAATCCCTTCCTTTACGTACCCCAGCAGGGTGAAAAGATCCCAGACCAAGTGCCCCTCCTGCTCCGTCACCCCATTCGGGAAGCGGAAAACCTCCTCCGTCCGCAATTGGCCGCCTTCCTCCCAGCCGACGATATGCCGCCCGGAGGACGCGCCAATGTCTATGGCAAGATATCGATCCATGTCCACAGCCTCCTTCTCTTTGGTCTCCATTTTACCGGAAAAGCCATCGCTTGGCAATGCGTTTTTTGATTTTCGAGAGAATTGCTTTTTCTGGTTGGAACACCGATTTGAAATCCCCCCCTCGGCGATCAGCAGATCAGGGCGGGATGCACCCTCCCCCCTGGCCAGGACCTCAGAACCCATGGCTGCCTCCGCCGCCGGAGGATCCACCTCCGCCCCCGCCGGAGAAGCCACCCCCGTGGCCGCCGCCCCCGCCGGAATCTGAGCTGATATTGGTTTTCTTCTGCTTGGTCATGCGGGCGTGGATGTTGGCCGTCTTGGCGGCGTAGGCCGCCGCGGCCGCCGCGGTAATCGGCAGCGCCGCCCCCCGCTTGCCGGACTGGGGCCGGGTTTCATATCGGCGGCTGATGTACAGATACACCGCCAACAGGGCCAGCACCAGGGCTAGCAGGGCGTTGCTGGTCCATTTCATGGGCCGGGCGATTTTCTCCCCGTTCAGGAGCTGATAGATCTGGGCGTACACGCTGCTGGCGCAGGCGTAATACTCCCCCCGCCCCGCCAGACGGAACACATTGTCCGTAATGGTTTCCGCCTCGCCATTGGTAATGGTGCGATAAATGGCCCCATCGGAGAAAATGGTCAGCTGGCGGGCCTGCATATTGATCACAAACAGGGTGCCGCTTTCCCCCTGGCCCAGCCGCTGATGAAAAAACCGCTCCGCCAGGGTTTCGTAATTGCCGGATTCATAGGTCGTCCAGAAAAGGGGCGTGCCATACTCGCACAGGGGCAGCATCTCGTCGTACAGGGCGGCCTCCTCCTCCAGGGTCATCAGCTCCGCGTCATCCTGAAGATAGGGCATGTTCTCCCCCAGGGCCCCCAGAGCCAGGCACAGCAGCCCCAGCGCCAACAGCAGCCCAACAATTCGTTTCCTCATGCTGCAGCCTCCTTCTCCCCAAAGAAGGGCGTCGGTCGAGAGGCATATTCATTATGCGCGCGATTGATCATCACCAGCTCAATGCCGGCGGAAATCAGCATGGCCGCCGCGCAACCATAATAGATCAGATCCTCCGCCTGGCCGGAAAGCACGCTCACCAGCCCCGCCAGACAAGCCAGCAGCGACAAGGCCCGGGGCCACAAGGGGCCTCGGCTCTCCTTTCCGGCCCGGCGGGCCAAATGGACCCCCATGGTCACCAGAACCCCCAGCAGCGCCAGCAGCACGATCATCCTCCGGCCCCCGGCGGTACCAAAGGCGGAGCCCAGGATGGACAGGGCCTGAATGCCAGCATAGCCCAGAACGGCGAGCAGAATCAGCCCCAGGCCCTTCAGCTTCTCCAGGGCGGATTCCCCCGTGCCCCGGGTGGAAATCCCTTCCTTCCCCTTCCGCAGCAGGGCCTGAGCCGGCCCCACGAAGGCCCGCTGCCCCAGGGCGAAGTCCGGCTCATAGGCCCGGGTGCGCCGATTGAACAGCAGCTTCTGGGCCCCGGAGAATTGATACTGAATGATCAGGGAAACCACCGCGCACAGGGCCATCAGCAGCTCTGGCTTCAGGGTCACAAACTGATGCAGCAGGAAAAACAGCCCGGCAGCCAGCGCCAGGGTCACCCCCGCCACCTTGCCATTGCTGACCGGCACATCACAGACCACCTCGCCGCTGCGGCCATTGATGGCGGTATAAACCACCCGATCTCCCTGGCGATGGGCCAGGAGCCACACGGGCATCATCACCAGCTGCTCCTGATAGCGGGCGTCCGGCAGGCCGAAGTTTTCCTCGATATCACCCTTCATCTCCACGGAATCCATGCCTGTTTCTTCCTTCACCTGGTCCATAAACAGCCGGACCGCGCTGGCGGCCGCCTCCTGGTGATAGGTCTCCCCCGGCACGTCCGCCCCCTGGGCGTAAAACCCACTGAGATAGGCGGGATGGAAGGGCTCCGCCTGCTGCATGGTATGCTGCAAAAGGGCGGCGGTTTCATCCTCGAAGGCGGTGGAGGCGTCATACAGAATGCCCTTCTGGCTGATGACGGCATCCATGGTCAGATCGTAGGTTTCATCATAGCGATAATCCCCCCGGGTATAGCTCTTCTTGCCCTCCAGGCGCGCCACGCCCTGGGCCTCCACCCGATAAGACCAGAAGGGAATATACACCGGCCGGAAATGGGACACGGTTTCCGCCTTTTTCAGCGCCGAGGGCGCCAGCAGGTATCCCTTCAAATGATCCCGATAGGCCTGTTCGCATTTTTCCCGGGTCACCTGGAAGGGCACGATATAGGCGGGCCGCCGGGTCCGCCCCAGCTTCCCCGTCAGCACCACATCGCTGCCGCAGAAGCTGCAAAAGCTGGTCACCTCCGTGTCCGTGGAATACACCGCGGCGCCGCATTGTGGGCAATGGAACTCATTCACCTCCAGCATGTCCCCCGGCTCCTCCCGGGGCAAATCCGCCAGGGAGGTCAATGTATCGCATCGGTCACATTTCATCTTCCCCGAGGCGATATCATACTGCAGCCCGCCGCCGCAGGCGGGGCATCCATATCGCCGGGTGGCGGCGCTGGATTCAGCCATGCTACTTTTCCTCCATTTCTTTCCAACAAACGCTGGTTCAAGTGATTTCGCCGGGAAAGCCGCCTGTTTCCATTCCGCTTGTCAAGGGGTTGCTCGCTTTTCCCCTTCCCGGCCTGCTTCCTTCCACGCTTTCTTCCTTTTCTCCGCCTCCAAGATAGCACAAAAGCAGGAAAAGATCAATTTCGCCCTCAGCCAAAAGCGACCTCGCCCAATTGCGGAGAAGCAGGAGTTATGGTAGAATCAAGGCAATCTTTGAAGCAGCAAAGATTCCGGGAAACGAGACCGAAAGCCCCTCCCGCGGCGCGAGCTCGCCTGAGGGCACCCTCTTCCTCCTCGTCAGCGGCAAAATGCTTTTCTGCTGTTTGGCAGGAGGCCCCGTTTCCCGCTCCATAGAAAGGAAATGAGACAAAATGATCATCGTAGCAAAGGATGGCAGCGGAGCCTTTTCCACCATCCAGGCAGCCATCGACGCGCTGCCTGCGGACCCGCGTGAGGGAGATCGGAAGGTTTTCGTCCGGAAGGGAATTTATCACGAGCGAGTCATCGTCAACAAGGAGGGCGCCTGCCTGGTCGGGGAAGACGCGGCGGAAACCATTCTCACCTGGTCCTCCTTCGCCCTGGAGCTTCATCCGGACGGCACAGAGCGGACCACCTTCCGCTCCTGGACCCTGATGGTCAACGCGGCGGATGTGACCGTGGAAAACCTCACCATCCGCAACGACGCCGGCGATGGCCGCGAGGTGGGCCAGGCAGTGGCAGTCTACGCGGCGGGAGACCGGGGCCTCTGGCAGGGCTGCCGGATGATTGCCCATCAGGACACCCTGTACTGCGGCCCTCTGCGGATTCCGGACGTGGTGGCGGATTTGGGGGATCGGCAGGGCACCGCGGAGCAGGTTCCCCTGGTGCAGGATGGGCACCCCTCCCACAGCCGGCAATATTTTGAGCGCTGCTACATCGAGGGGGACGTGGATTTCATCTTCGGCTCCTACCGCTGCTGGTTCGAGGGCTGCGACCTGTTTATGGGGAAGCGGGGGGGATGGTACACCGCCGCCAACACCCATGCCTCCCAGCCCTATGGCTTCGTGTTTCATCGCTGCCGCCTCTCCGGCAATTGCCCGGAGGGCCAGGCCTACTTGGGCCGCCCCTGGCGAGCGGGGTCGGCCACCCTGTTCCTGCGCTGCGATATGGACGCCCATGTGGCGCCGGAAGGCTTCACGGACTGGGACGAAACCCGGGGCGTCACGGACCGCTACGGCGAATGGGAAACCACCGGCGTGCGCGCCGATCTGTCCCCGCGGAATGCGCATGAAAAGCGTCTAACCCCGGAGGAAGCAGGGGCCATCACCCTTCCCTCGGTTCTCGGGGGCGAGGATGGCTGGCAGCCCGCCGCCCCCGGCCCGGACTATGCCCTGATGGCGGAGCAGCTGCGGGCCTTCGCCGCGGAGGAGGGCTGGTTTGCCTCCCTGCTGAGCAACGCCAGCGCACTGATCTATGATCAGTTACCGAATCTGAACTGGGCCGGGTTTTACCTGGTTCGGGGGGAGGATCTGGTGCTGGGGCCCTTCCAGGGCAAGCCCGCCTGCATCCGCATTCCCCAGGGAAAGGGCGTCTGCGGCGCCGCCTGGGCGGAGGGCAGAACCCTGGTGGTGCCGGATGTCCATCAATTTCCCGGCCACATTGCCTGCGACAGCGCCAGCCGGGCGGAGATCGTCCTTCCCCTGCGGCAGGGGGATCGCATCGTCGGCGTGCTGGATATCGACAGCCCTGTGCAGGATCGCTTCTCCCCGGAGGACGCCGCCGGTCTGGAGCTGCTGGTCGATGCCCTTCAGCAGTCCCTGCAATGGTAAGGCCTTTCCCTTCCCGCTATATTGAGTTGTGTATCCGCCCAGGGCACCCGCAATAGGACGTCCCGGGCATCAGGAGGACAAAACGGTACATGATTTCCATCATTCTGCCTTCCTACAACGAGGAAGAAAACATCGACCGGGCCGTAGAGCGCATTGGTCATACGCTCCAGGCCGAGGAAATGGATTACGAGCTGGTTTTCGTCAATGATGGTTCCCAGGACGCCACCTGGCAAAGGATTCAGCATCAGGCCCAGGTCAATCCCCATGTGGTGGGCGTCAACTTCTCCCGCAACTTTGGCAAGGAGGCCGCCATCATGGCCGGCCTGGCCCAGGCGAAGGGGGACTGCTGCGCCGTCATGGATTGCGACCTGCAGCATCCGCCGGAGACCTTGATCCAGATGCTGCATCTTTGGCAGGAGGGATATGAGGTTATCGAGGGCGTCAAGCGCAGCCGGGGAAACGAATCCGTGCTGCATCGCTTCGCGGCGGGCACCTTCTATCGGCTCATGAGCAACGCTACGAAGATCGATATGTCCCGGGCCTCCGATTTCAAGCTCATGGACCGGAAGGCGGTGAATGCCATCCTGTCCCTGCCCGAGAAGAACGCCTTCTTCCGGGCCCTTTCCTCCTGGGTCGGGTTCAAAACCACCTCTGTGGAATTCGACGTGCAGGAGCGGGAGGCCGGCACCTCGAAATGGAGCTCCCGGACCCTGACCAGCTACGCCGTGCGGAACATTACCTCCTTTTCCTCCGCGCCCCTGCAGCTGATTACCATCTGCGGCGGCATCGTGCTGGCGCTGGCCCTGATCATGGGGATTCAAACCCTGGTGCGCTATTTTTCCGGCACTGCGGTGGAGGGCTTTACCACGGTGATCCTGCTGATTTTGCTCATCGGCAGCGTGCTGATGCTGAGCCTGGGGCTGATTGGATACTACCTGGCGCAAATCTACAACGAATTAAAGGATCGGCCTCGCTATCTGATTTCGGAAATCATCCGCGGCGAAGCGGCGGAGCCAAGGAAAGGGACGAATCACAATGGAAGCCACCCAGCCTAAAAACGAAGAAAAATTCTGGCGTCATGTCGCTCAGTCCCTGCTGCTGATTCTCCTTTCCGCCCTGGTGGGCACGGGGCTGCTGATCCTGTCCGAATTCCTGCCCGCAGAGCCCATGGATCAGCACCTGGACAGCTCCGCGGATATCTTCCAGGCCACCGGGAAATTTCCCAATCTGCACACCTGGTGTTCCAGCAGGCTGGATAACTATTCCGACGCCATCATGCTGCTGATGGCCGGCAACGTTTCCTCGGAACACCCCGTCGAATATGCCATGATGTCCTATCACGGCGTCATGGGGGAGTTTGACCCCGTCCAGATTTTTGTGAAGCACTATATCGAGGGGGAAGCATATGAAGGTTTCGAGCCCTATTCCCGCTATTGGCACGGATACAGCGTCATCTACCGATTGCTGCTCCAGGTTCTTGACTATCATCGCATTCGCCAGCTGAACATGGCGCTCCAGGTCGGGCTGGTGCTGCTGCTTTGCCTCCTGATGTGGCGGAGCGGCTCCCGGCCCCGGGGTATGATTCTGCCCCTCCTGATCTCCTACGCCATGCTGGCGCCGGCGGTGATGGGCCTGAACCTGGAATATTCCCTGGGGTTCTATATTTCCCTGCTATCCGTGTTAACGCTACTGCTCCTCCATCGAAAGGGACGCATGCAAAGCCGGGAATATCTGGTCTTCCTGTTTTCCGGCATCTGCACCGCCTACTGGGATGTACTGACCTATCCCATGGCCGCCTTGGGGCTGCCCCTGGTGGTGGCCTTCTATCTGGCCCCGGACCGGAAGCTTCGGGACGCCCTGCTGCGCCTGCTCCGGCTGGGATTTTTCTGGGGCATGGGCTATGGACTCCTGTGGGTGATGAAATGGGTCATCGGCACTGCCCTCACCGGCTTTAACGTGTTCGAGGAAGGGCTGTCCACCTTCCTGATGCGGACCGGGGATGAGGCCTATGGCGAGGTCGTCACCCTGGGCGCTACCCTCTGGGGGAACATCCGCTTTTTCTTCAATACCCCCTTCACCCTGCTTTTCCTGGGCTATCTGCTTTTCCTGATCCTCCGTCTCCTGCGGAAGACGCCTCGGGAAGGCGCCGCCCGCCAGGCCTGCCTCCGGCAGCTGGTGCCTTTTCTGCTCATCGCCTGCATTCCCTTTGCCTGGTGCGTCCTGACCAAGAACCACGCCTATATCCATTACTGGCTGGCCAGCAAGGCCTTCATCGTCTCCACCATGGCGCTGATGTGCGGGCTGTATCATGTAAATCAATCCATCACAAAGCCCTTCCCGGAGCAGGGAGGGCTTTAATCTGTGCTGATGCAAACACCCCCGCGGAGCGCGGGGGTGAGAAACGATGATAAATCACCAAAGTAAGCAAGAGGCTTTTCGCGCTGATGGGAACAAATCAGCGATGGCTTTAGAAATTAACCACAATGACCTCCCCCAGCTTCTGAATGGATCCATCGTCCGGGTAATGGGGCATGGCCTGCACCTCCGGGAGGTTTTCATACAGCGCTTCATTGGCATAGACGGGGCTGAAGCCGCACCAACGCTCCATAAACTTTCGCCAGCCGTAGGAATTCAAGTAGTCCCCCAGGGTGCCATCATAGGGCGTCAGGAGGATAAAGTCCAGCTCCTGCATATGATACAGGGTTTGGTCCGAAATTTGCTCCTGATTCATGAAAGCCACCGGCAGATCATCTCGATATCCCTCCGTGGATTTGATCTGCGTGGCCAAGGTCGTCATCCAGGAGATGGCCTGCTGCTGCTGAAAATTCGTCTTCAAATAACATTGATTATCATACCGGGCATACATCACGCAGGCCAGGCCCAGCAGCGTCGCGGCGAATCCCCCCACTGACCTTTTGACCCTGGGCCAACGGAACTCCTGCCGCTCCGCCAGCAGGAGGAACAGCGCCGCCTGCATCACCTGGCCATAGGTCATCAGCCCATGCACCGTGCCCGCCATGACATAAATCAAATTGCAAGCCAAGGGCATCAGCCCCAGGAGCACCGCCAGCAGCAATGCGACGGAGAGGCGCTGCTTTCCTTTCTGGAGCAGTAGTCGAAGGGCAAACACGCCATCCAGGAGCACCATTCCCCGGCTGAGATAAAACAGATGCATCGGGAACACATCCGCTATTCCATTGCGCTGGGGCCAGAAGAACTCCCGATAGGCCTGGGCCGCCCGGAGCAAATAGGTGCCCAGGCTGGTGGACCCCATTTGATCAATGCCCATGTAGCTGTTCAGCTCCAGATAAAACTTGGCCAGGAAAAAGCGGGTCGCCGCAAAATAGCAGACCATCACCCCCAGCATACAGGCCACCTGCATCGCCGCCAGGCGGAAAAAGGATTTGAGATTCCCTTCCCCGTCCAACAGAATCGAAAGATCATACAGCAGCGGCAGGCTGAGCAGCAGGGGCAAAAAAGCCTGATACACCCCCACGGAGCAGCAACCCAGGGCGATAGCCAGCAGCTTGCCCCATCCCTTTCCCTTGCAGAGGAGCCAGCCGCACAGTGTCATCATCAGCAGGGCCAGCGCATAATAGGGCAGGGTGTACATATATCCGAACAGGCCCGCAATGGCCGGAAAGGCCACCATGATCCCCGCCAGCCCTGCACAGCAGCCCAGGTTTTTTAGCCCCAGCAAATCCACCACCAGGCAGGCCGCCAGGGCCATGCACAGGAGGGAAAACAGTCCGTGGGTCAGGGGCAGGCTGAAATGCCCCGGTCCAAAGAGGATCGTTTCCAGCCAGTCCATCACATGCAGCATCCATCTGCCAGAGCTGATGGTGGTCCCCAGCTCGAAGAGGGACACAATATCGTCATGGGAGGAGAACTTGTTCAGCAGCCCCATCCCATGGGCCACCAGGCCGAAGAGCAAGGCGCTGAGCAGAGTCACCGCCAGCTGCGGCCGCTTCCGAGCCCACTGCGCTACCCTCACGTTCCCTCGCTCCCTTCGCCAAATTTCACCACCACTACGTCATGAATCACCTGAATGGAATCCGCCGCGGGGTAACTGGGCATGGCCTGCACCTCCGGCCAGGTCTTCACTTCTGCCTCGTCCACCGTCTCCGGGTCAAATCCGCACCAGCGCTGCAGGAATCTTTCCCAGGCCCAGTTATTGACGTATTCCTCCAGGGTTTCTTCGTACCCCGTCAGGCTCAGGCCCTTCATCTCCTCCATATTGTACAGGCTCGCGTCCTGCATTTCATAGCGGTTCACCCAGGCCACGGGCAGCTCATCCCGGAAGCCAGGGGCCGACTTGATCCGCGTCACCAGGGCCGTGTCCCAGGAGATCGCCTCCTGCTGATAAAAGGCGGTCTTGAAATAGCATTCATTATCATACCTGGCATACATGACGCAGAGCAGCCCAAGCGCCACCGTCACCGCGCTGCCAGCCAGCTGCCTCCACCGGCCCAGCCGGAGCCAGACCTGATCCACCAGGAGGATGCACAGCACAAAATGCATCACCTGGCCATAGACCATGAGGCCGTGAATCTCCGCGGAAAGCACGAAAATGAAATTACAGCCCAAGGGATAGAGCCCCAGCAGCAGCGCCAGCAGCAAAGCCTTTCCCCGGCTTTGCTTCCAAGCCCGAATCACCGCCGCCGCGCCCAGGGCCAGGTTGACTCCCATGGCAAAGTAATACAGGTAATAGGCATGCTGCGGATACATATCCCAGGGAGCGTTCCGGGTCGGGCGGAAGAATTCCCCATAGGCCCGGCCTGCCCGCTCCAGATACACCCTCAGGGGCAGGGAATCCGCCTGGTTCAGGCCCATATAAGGGCTCATCTCCAGGTCATATTTATTCAGGAAGTAATGGCTGCCCGCCAGGTAGATCGCCATGACGCCTGCCACGCAGACGGCCTGCAACAGCAATCGCTTTCCCAGGGCGAGGGCATCCTCTCCCTTCTCCCCAATGGCCTGAATATCCGCCAGCAGGATCACCGTCAGCAGCAGCGGCAGAAAGGCCTGATAAACCCCCACCGCACATCCGCTCAGCAGGCATCCCGCCACCTTAGCGCCCCAGGAATGCTTCCCGCCGATCAGCAGCGCTCCCGCCACCATCATCAGCAGCGCCAGCATGTAATAGGGCGCCGCGAACATGAAGCCAAACAGGGCAGCCAGCATCGGGAAGGCCGCCATGACGCAGCCCAGCAGCGCCCCCAGCCCCCGGGAGCGCAACCGCAGCCCCTGGGCCAAGAGCCCGGCGGAGAGGCCGATGCATAGCAGGGAAAACAGCCCATTCATCAGGGGAAGGCTGAAGTGTCCATCGCCAAAGACCAGAATTTCCAGTCTTCCCAGCACATGCAGCATCCACCGCCCGGAGGTGATGGTTTCCCCCTGCAGAAAGAGCGAAAAAATATCGTCATGCCAGGAATACTTATTTAGCAGCGCCATGCCATGGGCCACCAGGCCAAAGAGCAGCGCGGCGAAAAACGCAGCCCAGGCCGCGGGCTGAACCATGGCTCCCCACTTCCCCCGGGCGGCGCGATTCGTTTCTCGATCCATGTCAGCCCTCCTTCCCGATCCATCCCACCGGCTCCTTCTGGATCGATCGCCAGGTCAGATACAGCGTTCCCGCATAGCAGGCCACATTCATCAGCGTCAGCAGTTCCCAGGACAAGGCCTCCTTCTTCATCAGGTAGGATCCATAGGTCTGCAAATCAATGGCCACCACCCCTATCAGCACCGGGATCATCCGGGGCGAAAGGGCGCAGGCCGCCGTCAGGAAGATCAGCACGGGATAGGAATAACGCTCATGCATGGCCGGCAGGAAGAACAGGCAGGTATACATCATCAGGGTCGCCGCCTGCAGCAGCGAATCCTTTCCCAGCTTCCCCTTGCGAATCAGCCACAGCATCATCCCTCCCAGCGCCACCACCGTCACGCCCAGACAGAATCCCTGCAGCTCTGCGTAGTGATCCACGCCGTCCTCTGCCAGGGTAACCACCATCAGGTTCCAGAAGGAGGGATAGTTCAGGCTGATCTGCTGATAGGTGCCGCTCTGTTCCGCATAGATGCGGAAGATATCCAGCGGGCTCCTTCCCTGGATCAACCCGCCCACGCTGGCCAGCAGCATCGCCGCCGGAATCCATAGAAACTGCCAGGCGGAGAATTTTCGGCTCCACACATAGTAAAAAAGGAGGAAGGGCAGGAAGAAAACCGCCTGCAGCTTGAAGGCAAAGGCCAGCCCATAGCAGAAAAGCGCCGCGCCGTGCCTTTCCCGCAGCAGCAGCAAAAAGGTCGCCATCAGGAAAAAGGTATAAATGGAATCGCACTGGCCCCAGGCTGCGGAATTCAGCACCGTGGTGGGCAGCAGCACCACCACCGCGTAAACCGCCGCCGCCTTCGTTTGGCTGCCTGTGATCTCGTGAACCATTCGCCCAGCCACTATTCCCAAGGCATAATCGAAGGCCATGGAAAGCATCTTATAGGCATAGACCTTGTGAACCGGCAGGTAGGTCAAAAGCGCCACCAGCGTCTGATAGCTGATCTGGTAATTCCCTACCTGCTGCCCCAGGGCCCGCCATGCGCCCCGCTCCTGAATCACATCGTACCATGGAATCAGGAAGATATCCACATCCGGGCTGATGAACCCCCGGAAACTGAACCGGGCATACATGGATAAAAGGGTGGCACAGGCTATGAAGATTTTCAGCCGATGCCGGATCATCAGATCCCAGAATCTTTCCTCTGTCTTTCTCATCGCATAGCTCTCTTTCTGCCGTGGGTTCTCTCTATTTTCGTATTTTTATCTGCAAACCGCGTAGAGGCCAAAGGTGTCCAGAATTTCCCGCTGCTGCTCCTGGGCTTCCCCCTCCGTCAGGATCCACAGATCTGCCCGCTCTATCTCCGCAAACTCGAAGCCTTCCATCCGCTCCACCGTCTGCATGCCCGTTTCCAGATCAGTCTGAAAGACCGCGCTTTCCGCAAAGCGCTCCGGGGCGGGCGTAGTATAGAACAGGGCAAAAATGTACGGCTGCCTCACCTGGGAGGTGATATACACCGTTTCCGGCGAAAGCTCCTCCGCCCGCGAAATCGCCTCTCCCAGACCCGGAAAATACTTATAATGGCCAGGGGCGGCAAACCGGGTGGAATAATTATAGCCAAAATACAGGAAGGAAAGCACCGCCACCGCCAGGGGCAGCGCCCGCCGAAGCTGCAGCTGATCCATCAGCCAGAAGCCCCCCAGGGCGGAATAATAGATCATCGGAATCCAAACCATGTTCAGCCGATTGATGTTGCCATCAATCAGCGCACTGCACAGCGCCGCGCAGCCCAGCCAGCCCAGCATGGGCCATTCCCCGGGCCGTTTCCCCCGTTCCTGGATCGATCGAATGACGCCCAGCACCGCCAGGGGCAGCCCAAAGAAATAAAGAATTCCCCCCTGCCAGAAGGGCAGCGCATTGTACTCCACCTGGTCATCCCCATTATGCAGGATTTCCAGGAAGGTCAGCACATTCTTCCGAACCACGCCCAGCCCTCCGCCGCCTAAAATGCTGGTGGCGTTCTGTCTGGCGTCCACCAGCCGGGGCAGCGTCATTCCCAGGAGGCGCTTTTCCTCGCCCCCCAGGATATTCAGCGCCTGACAATAGGCAATGGGGAAAATCAGCAGCGAAAACAGCAGGAAGGACAGCACCGTCACCCCCGGCCGAAGGGATTTCCGCAGCCGAATCACGCTCCACAGCAGGAAGGGCGGCAGGAAAAAGAAGGCCGTGCCATAGGCATAGGGCGCCAGCCCCAGGCAGAGGGCCGCGCCGAAGAGCGCTTTGGGCTTTTCCTCCGCCCGGGACAGGAAGAAGCAGGCCCCCATCAGCAGCGCCGGCAGCAAATTGCTTTCCAGGCCCCAGCGGCTGGCCATGATATGCCAGGGATTGATGGCCAGCAGCCCCAGAGCCCACAGGCCAAATTTCTCCCCTCGAACCTTCCGGGCAAACCGCCACATGCCCCAGAGGGTCACGCAGCCCGCAATGGCATTGGGCAGCCGAAGGCTGAGGGGCCGCAGCCCCCACAACGCGATGAAGGGTATGGCCAGATAGCTCATCAGCACATTCTGCCCGCTGCCCCAGGAGAAGAACAGCACCGGCCAGCTTTTTCCATTTCGATCTATTCCCGCCTGCAGCAGCGCCCAGGCGTCATAGCCCGCGGAGGCCTCATCCTGATTCAGCCCATAGGGCAGCTTTTCCAGGAAAAGCAGGCGCAGCGTAAGCCCCAGGCAGAGCAGTCCCGCCGCCCAGAGCCAGCTTTTCTCCCGCCGGAAAAAGCGCGCATTCTTTCTCATCCTCTCTCCGCCTTTCCCGCCGTCATCCTCATTTCGGCGCCACCGATGGCCCGGGCCGCCACATAGGCTACGCCCAGATAGCAGGCGAGGTTGATCAGCGTCATTCCCTCCCAGGGCAACGGCACCTTAAAGAGGAGGCCACTGCCATACATCTCGGTTTCCAGAACCAGCTGTCCCAGGGCCACCGGCAGCAGCTTCGGCGCCACGAAACAGGCCATCAGGGTAAAGATCACCACGGGATAGGCATACCGGTCATGCATGGCCGGCAAGAAAAACACACAGCTATACAGCATCCAGATGGCCATCAGCAGCAGGGTCTCCCGCTCTAGCTTTTTCCTTTGAATGGCCCATAGCATGATGCCCCCCAGCAGCATCACCGTCACCGCCAGGCACAGCACATGCAGCTCCTGATAGCGATCCGAGCCATCGGAGGGGATGTTTTTTACCAGCAGCAGCCAGAAGGAAGGATAATTCCAGGCGATGCGGGGATCCTCCACCACCACCTGATCCCGATACACGGAGAACAGCGCGCTCAGAGGCCGCCCCTGCAGCAAAGCCCCCAGGCTGAACACCACGATGGGCACCAGCGCCAGCAGAAAATGCCAGAGGGAAATCTTTCTGCTCCAAACATAGTAGAACAGCAGGAAGGGCAGGAAGAACAGCGCCTGCAGCTTGAAGGCGAAGGAGCAGCCATAGGCCAAGAAAGCGGCCACCGATTTTTCCCGCATCAGCAGCACAAAGGCGACTACCATAAAGCAGGTGAAAATGGAATCGCACTGCCCCCAGGCGGCAGAATTCATCAGCACCGCAGGCAGCATGACCGTCGCTACATAGGCCGCAGCAGCCCTGGCTTTGCTCCCTGTCAGGTCCCGGACCCCCACCGCCACCGCGATAGCCATCAGATAGTCAAACAGGATGGACAGGCCCTTGTAAGCATAAATGGGAAGAATCGGCAGATAAGTCATCAGGGCGATCACCGTCTGGTAGGGGATATTGTAATTCCCCACCTGCTGGGATAGTGCTCCCAAACCTTCCCATCGCATCCCCTCGTACCAGGGCAGCAGGCAGTTCTGCATGTCCCCGCTGACAATCGTTCGCAGCCCAAAGCGAGCGTACATGGACAGCAGCGTAGATACGGCCACAAACAGCTTCCACCGGTGCCGAAGGATGAAGTCCCAAAACCTTTTCTCCGCCTGGGTCACGCGCCTCGCCTCCCCTCTTCCGTTTCTTCCTCAAACAGCCGGTTCCACTTTCGGTCAATGGCGCCAGCCACCCGCCCCACCCAGGGCATATACCGTTTCTCCAGCAAATGCTGTCGCGCCAGCTCAATCAGGGTACACACCACCAGCACCGCGCTTACCTCTCCCAGGAACCGCAGGAAGAGGGTGGGATCCGCCCCATGATCCATGTTATGGAACAGATCCAGCCAGAGGAAATAGCGAACATAGGAATGGTCATGAATCAGATAGACGCCAAACATGGCGGAAGCAATGGTATTGATCACGGGGCTGGGTTTGACCCGCAGGCGACTGAATCCCACGAACAGCAGCACCGAAATCATCAGCAGCGGCACCCTTTGAATTTCATAGAAATAGAACCGGTTCTTCTCCAGATAGGCCGACCGGGCGCCCAGCCCCGTCAAGACCAGCACCGAAAGATAGGTCAGCGCCACGCAAGCCCCCGACAGAGCAATCCATTTCCCCGCGGAGAGGCGGATCTGCAGGCCATAGCGCCTGAGATACCCGCCCAGGGCATAGAGGCACATAAACCATAACAGATGGTTACCCTCGAAGGCTTGGCCCGTCAGCGTCGGCATCACGCTCCAGCAAAGCAAGACCAGCGCCAACAGCCCCTGGTACTGCTTTCGGGAGAGGGGCCTGAGCAGCCTGTTGAGATAGGGGGAAAGCAGTGCCAACACAAAATAGGTGCTGGCGAACCACCACTGCATGAAGGAAACGGGCAGCACCCGCCGGATGATCTCCCCGAGGGCCAGCGGCGCCCGCCCCATGGCCACGAAGGAAAAATAAATCGCCATGGAATAAAAGATTAGCTGCAGCCATAGCTGAATCAGCTTTCCCGTCTTGCGCCCCTTCGATTCTATCCGGAAGTATCCGGACAGGAGGACGAACACATTTACGCTGATGTTTCCGCCAATTTCAAACAGCTCCACCCAAAGCCTGTTTCCGCTGAGCTGCCCCTGAGGGAATTCATATCCGCTGTGGGAGCCAAAATGGCCCGCCACGATCAGGATCATGGCCAAAATCCGCAGCAGCTCGAAATTGGACTCCCGTACCGCTGGCTTTTTCGCCCCATCGGTTTGCCTCTGCGCCATTATCCTTCACCTCCCTGGGCTTGGCCCCGCAGGCCATTTCTCCTCCGCCGCTCCTGCAGTAAAAAGAGCACAAAGAGCAGCGAGCACACCGCGGACAACGTCATCCCGGCCCTGAAGCCTGGGGTTTGATAAGTAAAGGTAACGCTGTGCTCCCCCGCCGGCACGAAAAGAACCATCATCCCGCCGGAATCCAGAATCTGCTGCCTTTCGCCATCCACCTGTGCCATCCAGCCCTGATCATAGGGCACGGTGAAATAAACATACCGCGCCTGATCCCAGGCCGTGCGGCAGCGAAACCCGTCCCCAGTCCGTACAAAATCTCCTACGGCGTTCTTCACCGTCCGGCGAATGCTCTCCTCTGGATCGAGGTCCGTAAACTCCGCGGCCTGCATCCTGGGTGTATTCTTCTCCCGCAAGGATGCTTCCATTGCTTCCTCAGCCACAAAGGCATTCATCAGCACCACTGGCCGCTCCTCCCGGGGAAGAGCCCGCAAATCCTGCTCCCGAATCCACCAGTCCACCGCAAAGCCGATGGGGCAGGCCTCCCGCTCCGAAAGAAAATATTCTCTTCCCTCCTGCCCCCATCGCCAGGCAGCATCCTCCGGAGGGGCTCCCTCCTGCACTTCGTACTTCGCCCCCAGCAGCTCCGGTAGCCAGGGCAGAATTCGCCCGCTGGTGTTGCTGACAAAATAGCAATCCATCAGCTGATTGAAGCGATAGCTGCCGTTCTCCGCCGTGGAGGAGAAGGCACCGTATCCTCCGGCGTTTCCCGTCATCATCAGCAGGTTCTCCGCCGAGGCGAAGCGGTACTGCGGGTCCGGCGTCTCCAACTGCAGGCCCACCTCATAATCCTGCCGCACCTTTTCCGCCGACCACTCCTGGGCCCGATAGGCATACAGGGTCATCCCGGTCGTACCCGCACAAAAGACGCATGTCAGCCCCAGCAACAGCCATTTAGAGGGATGTCGTCTCAGCAGAAGCAGTAGCAGGAGCGCTCCCAGGGCGCCTATGCCCAGCTGCAGCCGGAGGCGAAGGCCATCATAGATATGAATTCCGCTCTCCTCCCGATGCGCCAGCAGCCACAGGGCTGCTGAAAAAAGGGCGATCATTCCCAGCTGGATCCAGATCCCCCGCCGGACGGGGTAATCCTCCAGCCGCTCCAATACCTTCCCCGTCGCCAGGGCCATCATCAGCGTCCACATGAACCACCAGCGCTGATAAACTCCCGTCAGCAAAAGAAAGATGCCATTTCCCAGCGGGAAAAAGGACAGCACCGCCAGCAAAAGCAGCAGCCTCCCCAGGCCATCCCTTTTGCGCAGCACATACGCCAAAGCCAGCGCGACGCCAAAAAGCGGCAGATAAGCGGAGGTGGAATCGAAATTATACTGCTGCACCGCCGACAGGCTCTCCATCGTGTCCCCCGGCAGTAAAATCCCCTTCAGAATGTGCAGCAGATCTGCCGGTGAATAAAAGATTTTAGAAAGGGATAGGCTGACACCGCTTCTTTCGCTGCCTGCGACATAAATCATGCTGGGCAAAAACAGGATGCCTGCCATACAGACACCCCACGCCCCGCAGAACAGGCACCCCATCGCTTTTCTGCCTGCCTTGCGCAGATCCGTCCTGCCCCACAGGCGAAAAACGAAGTATAGAATCAAAAAAACCGTTTCCTGCAGGAAGAAGAAATAATTGACCAGGCAATTCAAAAACGCCGCGAAAATAAAGCCCGACTTTCGATCCTCTGTCAAATATTCCTCCAAGCCCACTAGCAGCAAGGGAAAGAAGGCCACCACATCATGGAAGTGATAAAACATCAGATTTGTCGCCTGGAATCCGGAGAAAGTGTACAGCAGCGCACCGATCACCGCTGTATCATTCCGTGTCAGCCGCCGCAGATATGCATAGCTCGTCGCGGCGGCCGTCATATACTTCAGAATGAATATGCCCCCCACCAGCGCGGGAAAGCTCTCCTTAGGGAAAAGCAGCGTGATCCAAAAAAAGGGGCTGCCCAGGTTATAGAAGCTAAATGTCGTCACCAGGGACGCGCCTAAATCCACGCCCCATAGCCAGGAGGCACCGGAATGAATGCCTTCCCAGGCCGCCGCCGCGAAGGGAAGCTGCTGCTCGTTAAAGTCCGCCACCAGCGTAAAGAATCCCTCGCTCTGCCAGATCGCCCATCCAAAGGTGAGCAGACCGATGAGCGCAGCGCAGGCCACCGTCACTGTCAATCCTTTTCGTCTGCTCATGACTCCCTTTCTCCTATGGGATGATTCCTTCCCTTCGGCGCCATTTCAAATTCATTTCTTTTTCCGAAACACCAGCAGCTTGCTGAACACATAATTTGCAATGATGATGATAACCTGGGCCACCAGCTTCACAATTCGATCATTGATCCCCAGGGCGGTCACCCCCAGCCACATGATTCCCATCTCCATCAGCAGCGTGGTGACCCGGGAAAGCACAAACTTCCCCGCCTCCTTCAGCCTGTTCTGCTCCTGGCTGAAGAAGACATACCGCCGATTGGTGAAATAAGCAAAGGTCACCGCGCAAATCCAGGAAATCACGTTGGCCGCCTGCAGCTGCAGGGAGTTTTCCGGGTTCAGAAAGGTCGCCGTGCAAAGCCAGTATACCGCCAGGCTGACCACCGTGGTCAGCCCGCCCACGATCAGATAATTGATCTGTTCCCGATATGCGCTGTAAATCGCCTGGCACTTCTTCCATAAAGCTTTCAATCCAACAACCCCTTACTCGCCCATCAGCACTTCAAAGATTCCCAGCTCTGTCATGTCATCCATCAGCGTCTGGCAGGCGGAGGTCGGAATCCCGATCAAAAATTGCATCACTCCCCGGGTTAAGGGCCGAACCAGATCGGGCAGAAATGCATTTATTTTTACATCATTGGAAACGAACAGGTCCAGCGCCTTCTCCACCCAAGCCAGGGAGGTGTCTTCCAGCTGCACGTTTCCCTCCAAGGGCAGAAGCTCCCCTTCCAGGGTCAGCATCACCGCCCCGATCTCCATCTCCACCGTGGGCTTTCGCAGCTCGATTTTTACATGACCATTCCGCTCTCCCGACAGAATGCAGGCCACCCCCACGTTGGGCAGCAGCCCCCCCGTCAGGTTTACGCTCAACAGGGAGTAACAATCCGTGGGCCAGGTTTCGGGCAAGGAAACCAGGGAGGCTTCCAGGTTCACAATATTCTGCAGCTGCCCTTCCCCCAGCAGCTGGGCCCGCAAATGCCCGGACACGCTATCGTTCTCGCGGAATGTTTCCAGGGAATACACCGGCAGATAGCCAATCTTCATCCAGGGCAGGCTCACCTTCTCCGTCACGCCCTGGTCCGTAATGGTTTCCGTATAGATATCCCCACTGGCGGTGCGCCAGGTGGTGGTGCCATTTTCCCGAACAATTTGGAATTCCTGCTCCTGGAAAACCTGTTCCAGGACATATTCCGGAACCGCCTGCACAATCGCCCGGAAGGACTCCTCCACCTCCTTGTTTTTACAAAGGGCATCCACCAGCGTCAAGAACAGCTCATCCTCGTTGAGTCGGAATTGCAGGCAATCGTAAAGATACCTCACCCACATTTCCGGAATCACGCCGTTTTCATCCTCCGTGGCCAGGACAAATTGCAGATTTTCGATGATCAGATGCATCGCGTATTTCCAGCTGTAGGGATAAGCCAGGGCCACATACTGCAGGGGGATCCCTAAATGCTCGGACATCTTTGAACAGAAGGCCAGCATAGAGTAGCAGTTGAGCAAGATCATCTGGTCTCCAAACAGGCTGGACTTCAGAAATATCTGTTCCTCCGTGCCCAAGAGGCGCACCTCGACCGTGCCTGCAGTATAGTTCACCGGAATCACCGAAAGCTTTAACTCAAAGATTTCTTCCTCCAGCGCCCGGACAAACGTGCCCTGAAACCGCAAAGCCTGTAACAGGTCCACATAGCCCGTCATCCGCGCCTGAAGCTTCGCGGAAAAGGCCTCCGGATGCAGCCGCAGGGTGAAATCAAAGGAATACCCCTCCCCGGGAATCATCCTGATTTCTTCCTCCGCCGCCTCCGCAGCCCCCAGACTGGCTTTCACCCGGGAGGAAGCCTCCTTGTCCACTTTCTCCGCCCCCGCGGGGCAGAAGCCCACGAGCATACACAGCACCATCATCAGGGAAATCAGCCTCTTCACCCGTCCGACGCCTCCTTCTTCTTCTACAAATTCATGATACTCCTCTTTCCTGCTTTCCGCAAGCATCGCCGGAGGAAGAGTTTGGTTGAAAGGCACCGGGAAACAAGGTATAATACCCCTGTAGCCCGGGCAGGGCGTTTTTCCGGAGAAAGAAATTGCGGAATGCCTGAAAAAGGGGTATCATAGGGAAACTTGGACGATGCGGGGAGGGATAGCTGTTGAAGATCACGACCTTTGATTTCGAGGAGCATGGCGATGATCGGGGGATTCTGATCTCTCTGGAGGAGAACAAAAATATCCCCTTCGACATTCATCGTTGCTACTTTATGTATAACACTCAGCCGGGGGTTCGCCGGGGGTTCCATGCCCATAAGACACTGCGGCAGGTGCTGGTCTGTGTCCGGGGCAGCTGCAAAATCCTCCTGGACGACGGGACGGAAAAACAGGTGGTTCCCCTGGACCAGCCCAACAAGGGGCTGTATATCACCGCCAATACCTGGCGGGAGATGTTCGACTTTTCGGAGGACGCGGTGCTAATGGTGCTGGCAGATCAACTGTACGACGAGGCGGACTACATTCGGAATTATGACGCCTTTCTGGCGCATGTGAGCAAGAAATCGGAGGAGTGAAGGGTGAACGGAGTGCAGGTTCCCTATACAGATTTCGCGAAAATGCATGATCCCCTTCGGGGGGAGCTGGACGCCGCCTGGAAACGGGTGATGGACCAGGAATGGTTCATCGGCGGCGCGGAAGATCAGGCCTTTGAAGAGGAATTTGCCGCCCTTTGCGGCGCTAAATTTTGCGTGGGCGTGGGCAACGGGCTGGACGCGCTGCGGCTGATTCTGCTGGCAGCTGGCGTCCAAGAGGGAGACGAGGTGCTGGTGCCCGCCAACACCTTTATCGCCAGCGCCCTGGCTATTTCCTATGTAGGGGCCAGGCCGGTGCTGGTGGATCCGGACCAGGAGACGGCCCTGATTACCCCCCAGGAGGCGGAGAAGCATATTACGGAGAAGACGAAGGCCATCATGCCGGTGCATCTCTACGGGCGTATGGCGGAGATGGAGGGCTTTGCGGATTTGGCGGCCCGGCATCACCTGCTGCTGGTGGAAGACGCGGCCCAGGCCCATGGGGCCCTGCGACAGGGAAAGGGTCCGGCGGCCTGGGGGCTGGCGGCGGGATATTCCTTCTATCCTGGGAAAAACCTGGGAGCCCTGGGGGACGCCGGCGCGGTGATCACCAACGATCCGGAGCTTGCCCGGCGGGTTCGCGCTCTGAGCAATTACGGCTCCGAAGTCAAGTATCATCACGAGTGGGCCGGGGTCAATTCCCGGCTGGACGAGGTGCAGGCCGCCCTGCTGCGGGTCAAGCTGCCCCATCTACCAGCGTGGACGGCGGAGAGGCGGCGGATCGCCGCGGCCTACGAAGCCGGGATTCAGAATCCGAAGATTCGCCTGCTGCGGCAAGCGGAGGGAAACGTATACCATGTTTTCCCGGTATTTACGCAGGAGCGGGATGCACTGCAAAAGCATTTGGAGCAGGCGGGGATTCACTGCCTGATTCATTATCCCATCCCTGTGCATCTGCAGCAGGCCTACGCAGACTTGGGGTACCGCCGGGGGGATTTCCCGGTGGCGGAAGAACTGGCGGAGACGGAGCTGAGCCTGCCGCTGTATCCGGGGATGACGGAGGAGCAAATTCAGCACGTCATCCAGCAGGTCAACAGCTTTTGAGCAGAACAGGGGAACAGCTGAGCCTTCGGGAGAGAAATTTCCGAGGGTTTGGGGGACAACAGTTACAAAACGGGGAGGAAACAGGACTTGCGATTGTTGGTCATCATTCCGGCCTACAATGAGGAAGCCAGCCTGCCAGCCACGGTTCGGGAGCTTCGGCAGAAGGCGCCGGAGGTGGATTTCGTCGTCGTCAACGATGGCTCTGGGGACGGGACGGAGAGCGTATGCCGAAAAAACGGATATCCGCTGCTGAACCTGCCCACCAATCTGGGGCTGACGGGCGCCTTTCAGACGGGAATGAGATTCGCCTTCGAACAGGGATACGACGGGGCGTTGCAGCTGGACGCAGACGGACAGCATGATCCCGCGTTTATCCAGCCCATGGCGGACAGGATGGAGCGGGAGGAGCTGGATCTGGTGCTGGGGTCCCGATTCCTGACGGAGAAGCGGCCCCGCAGCCTGCGCATGGTGGGTAATGCGCTGATCGAATGGGCCGTCCGGCTTACGACAGGAAAGATGGTCACGGATCCTACCTGCGGCATGCGGCTGTACGGCCGGCGGGTCATGGCCCATATGGCCTATTCCCCGGTAGCCCGGCCGGAGCCGGATACGCTGGCCTTCCTGATTCGCAGCGGAGCAAAAATTGGAGAGGCGCCGGTGTCCATCCGGGAGCGTCAGGCGGGGGAGAGCTATCTGAGCCTGGGACGCTCCTTCCGGTATATGGCACAGATGGGGATGAACATCTTCGTGCTGCAATGGGTGATGAAGAAGGAGAAGCTGTAGCCATGTCGTTAATGATGCGTATATTGTTGATCGCCGGGTCCCTGCTGACCGCCTTCTATGTTTTGCAGCGTGTGCGAAAAAGCAAAATGCGGACAGAGGATTCCCTGTTCTGGCTATGCTTTAGCCTGATCCTGGTGCTCATGGGGCTGTTGCCAAACCTGGTAACCGCGCTGGCCACCTGGATGGGGGTTTTGAGCGCGGCGAATCTGGTGTTTTTGATCGTCATTTTTTTCCTGATCATCAAGCTATTCCTGATGGATCAGCGGATTTCCGCCCTGCAGCGACAGGTGACAGAAACGGCGCAGAAGGTGGCGATTCAGGAGAAGGAGGAGGGAAAATAGGATGGACCGAATTGCGGTGCTGATTCCCTGCTACAACGAGGCGGCCACCATCGGGAAAGTGGCGACGGAATTTCGACAGGTATTGCCGGAAGCGGTGATCTATGTCTACGACAACAATTCCTCCGACGGCACCGGGGAGATTGCCCGGGGGCTGGGGTGCGTGGTCCGCAGGGAATACCAGCAGGGGAAGGGAAATGTGATCCGCCGAATGTTCTCCGAAATCGACGCGGAATGCTATATCATGGTGGATGGGGACGATACCTATCCAGCGGAAAACGCCCGGGAGATGTGTGATCTGGTTTTGAGAGAGCGGGCAGATATGGTGATTGGCGACCGTCTTTCCTCCACCTATTTTCAGGAAAACAAACGGCCCTTTCATAACCTGGGCAACAGCCTGGTCCGGGGGAGCATCAATCGCCTGTTCCACACGGATATCAAGGATATCATGACCGGATATCGGGCCTTTAGCTATCGATTTGTAAAGACCTTCCCGGTGCTGTCCAAGGGCTTTGAAATTGAAACAGAAATGACCATCCACGCCGTGGATAAGAATATGGATTTACGCAATGTGGTGGTGGAATACCGGAATCGACCGGAGGACAGCCAGTCCAAGCTCAACACCTATTCCGACGGCTTCAAGGTGCTGCTGATGATTCAGCGGCTATTCCGCACCTATCGCCCCCTGGGCTATTTCGGGCTGATCGCCGCCGTGCTGGCGGTGATCGCCATCGCGTTCTTGATTCCGGTGCTGGTAACGTATGGAAAAACCGGCCTGGTGCCCCGCTTTCCGACGCTGATCGCCTGCGGCTTTGTGGGCATCGCGGCGCTGCAGGCCTTCTTTACCGGGCTGACGCTGAAAACCAGCTATCAGAAAAATCGGCAGGATTTCGAAATGGAGCTATACCGGGCCACGAATGATTTTCAGCGGAAAAAGCGGGAAAGCAGCTTGGACTGAAGCACGGCCCGCTTGGTAAAGAAATTCCAGAACATGACCAGCACCGTGGTAATGCAGGCATTGACCATGTACATGGAGATATCCTTGCCCAGGATGGTGAAGAGCACCTGCTCCTCGCCAAAGATCAGGCGGAAAATCCACATCAGCAGCTCATTCCAGGCCAGGCCCAGGAGGCTGGTGACCAGGAAACCGGCCTTCGCTGCGGTGTTACTGCCCTTGGCAGAGGGCCAGATCCACAGCACGCTGAGAATGTAGTTGGCAAGTACGGCCACCAGGAAGGCGATGGGCAGGGCAATCAGGGTATCCAGCCCGGCGCCATCCCGCAGCAACACCAGCAGCGCAAACTGAATCAGGAAGCAAATACCGCCGGAAACCAGAAATTTGAAGACCTCGCTCCAGCGGGAAGAAGACTTAGCATTCATAGCGAAAACTCCTTTGATTATTCATATCGGGGAAGATTCATGAGCATATCGAATTCCACGTCCCGCTGCGGGGCAAGAAAGGCTTTTCGGTCATCCGGGCCGTATTCAGCCGTGATCTCAGAGGAAAGACAATGCCCAGGATGGGACAGGACCTCCAGATAGGCCGCCTTCCCCTGGGCATATTTTTGCATGCGGGGCAGCAGCAGGGAGACGCGCCGCAAATCCATCTCGCCGGTCATGGCCACGCCGAACACCTCCCCCGTCGGAATCCCCGCCCGCTGCAGCTTTCTCCGAACGGAATGGCTGAGGGCATGCAGCACCCGGTTTTTCAGCAGATTGACGGGAGAAAGGGATCGAGGAATCCCCGGGGTTGAAAGGAACATGGAGAGGGGCTCAGCGGAGCAGCGAATAAACCGCACTCTGCCTCCCAGATTCATCCGGTCCAGGGTAAGCATCAAGGCCTCAAAAACCAAGGGGATCATATGGGTGTGCACATGGCTGTCGATCCGCAGCGCCAAGGGGTTTCCGTCGGCGTCTTTGATCTCATCCGTTTCCCGAAGAAAAGCCAGAATTTGCGCCTCCATCTCCCGTGAATAGTCGGCAATGATTTTTTTTCGGCCGGGCAAAAAGTTGTGAAGAAAAATCTTACCCCAGGAATTGTGAATGATCTGTTTTTGCGGGAGAGAGGAGAGCCAAAAACCGTCGATCAAATTGATATGCACAGAAAGCAGGGGCTTGCGGGGAAACTGATCCCATTCCTGACGCAGCACACCCATGCACTCCGCGTAACAGCCCATATTGGTCATTACGCTGAGACTGTCGATCCGCCCGGCGCGCAGCAGCACCAGGATGCGCTTGGAATTTTCAAGGGACGCGGCATAATCATCCGCGTGGAAATCAATTTCGTACACGGCTCCTCCAGCGGTAAAATCCTTCTGACACCGGGAAGATGATAGCAAAAAAAGGGGAGAAGGTCAAGGCTGGCAGGGATTGAAGGGAGACTTGTCGAATTTTTTCGAAATGTGGGATTTTACGGGCGTAAGATACCATATGGATTTTTGCCGTCGAGAGGAGAGACCTGGCCCGGGGCCGGTCAATGATATTTGCATGAACAAGGGATCAAAGCGCTGGACAAGATGGCCGCTGGGGGAAAAACAGCTGTGGAGCCGGATGCCAGAGGTTTTTGGGTATGCCCTGGCGGGGGCCTTCTGTTGCGGTCTCTTGACCCATGGCATGGCGCTGTTTAACAAGCTGTCCTGGCACGATGATATTTTTTCACTTTTCATGACGGGGACGACGGTGAAGCTGGGCCGCTGGATGCTGCACGTGATTGTGGAATTCGAAAAATGGTTCTATGGCAACGGCCAATTCAGCATCCCCGCGGTCAACGGCATGTATTCCCTGGTGTGCATCGGGCTTTCCGCGGGGCTGCTGGTCAGTCACTGGCGGATTCGCTCCCGATCCCTCAGCGCGCTGACGGGGATAATGATGGCGGTTTTTCCCGTAATCACGGGACTGTTCAGCTTCATGTTCACCGTCCATTATTATATGCTGTCCCTCCTGATGATCGTGGGTGGCAGCCTACTGATCTGTGCCAAGGGCAAAGCCGCCTGGGGGAAAAAGCTGGCGGGCGTCCTGCTGTGCGGATGCGCGGTGGGGATCTATCAGGCCTTTATCCCCATCATGCTGATGATCATCCTGATCGACGTAATCATGGATTTGATCCAGGGGGAAGAAAAGGTGAGTACCCTTCTGGGGAGAGTGTTGATTCTGGCGTTGTGCGTAGCGGGGGCCATGGGGGTCTATTTTGCGGGGAGCCAATACTTCCTGTGGAAGGAAAACCTGCAGCTGGACAGCTATATGGGCATCAGCGAGATGGGCACGGCCACCCTGGGGGATTACCTGAACCGGGTCATCGTGGCCTACCGGGAGTTTTTCCACCCGACCCATTTTTCCCTCTGGGATATGTATCCCCAGGCCATGTTCAATGTGTATCGGCTGATGCTTTGCCTGGACATCCTGCTGGGGCTCCTTTGCGCGATGCAAACCTGGAAAAAGAGCCCGGTGAAGGCGTTGCTGCTTTTGGCAGCCCTGGCCCTGGTGCCCCTGGGGTGCAATTTTATCTTCGTCATGTCGGAGGAGATTCACAGCCTGATGGTCTATGGCCAGGTGATGCAGATGGTGCTGCTGGTTTGCCTCGTTGACAAGGCAGAATGGCCTGTGGCAAAGGTCAAACCCCTCCTCCGCCGGGGGACTGCGCTGCTGATGGCGCTGGGAGGCATCATGTATTTCCGGTATGACAACCAATGCTATCTGAAGGCGGTGTTTCAGCAACAGGAGGCCATTTCCTGGAACACCACCCTGGTGACCCGCATCGAATCCATCGAGGGCTTCCGGGATGAGCTGCCGGTAGCCTTTGTAAACCGGGAAAACATGCAGGATCGGAACCTGTATAACCTGACGGAATTTGATTTCCTGTCCATCGGCACCTATGATAATAATATTCAGGGGTTCATGAATGACTGGGCCTGGAAATCCTTTATGGAGCGTTGGTGCGGCTTTGGACCCCAAATGGTGGACGCCCAACTGGTGGAAAACTGGCCGGAGGTACAGGCCATGCCCAGCTATCCGGACGCGGGCTCCATTCAGATTTTGCAGGATGTCATCGTGGTGAAGTTCTGATGGGGAGCGAGCTCTCCCCTACAGTGGAAGCGAGGACAAGCATAAGACGAATTTGAGCGGGAAAGGAGCAGTGGTCTACGGATGAGAGGCGACGAGGAAGCGAGAGCGGATCGCAACCAAATTCGGAGTTCGATCAATCTTCGAATTCTTTTTCAGGCCCTGGTGACCTATGTGGGCGTTTCCTACCAATTGGAATTGAATTCCATGATTGATTATTGGGGCCTGCAGGGGTTCACAGCTGTGCGCTGGAACCTGGGCATGTCCTTTGATCCCTTCTCGCTGGCGCACTTTCTGCTTCTCCCGGGGCTGTATCTGTTGTACACGGCTATTTCTAACGCTTGGGAAAAGGCGGGAGAGAAAACCTGGAATGTCCAGCGGGCCGGAAGGCTGGGGCGCCGAGCGGGGCTGACCGTGCAGCTGCCGTCGGCTTTATTCGCGGCCATGATGGTGCTGGGGTGGTCCTTCGCCAGGTATAATTCCTGGATTCAGGTGCTGACCCTTCGGCATGGACAGCTAATCAAAAGTTTAATTGTTTTCTGGGGGTATGAGCTGCTGTTTCGCCATCTGATTCAGTATTTGTATTTGAGATTCTCCCTGGGTTTCCCGGGCCTGGCCGCCTTTTCCTTTCGAAAATGCAGGTTCTGGGGATGGTATGAAAACAAGCTGCGCCGGGTCCCTTTTCGAACGGTGGCACTGACGCTGCTGATCCTGTATCTTCCGATGATGCTAATCTCCTATCCCGGGCTCATCGTTTCCGACACCGTGGGCCAAACCCTCATTGGCTTTCCCGCCCTGGCGGAGACCGAGGCCGGACCGATGAGCAAGCCTGGCTGGTATCTGAATAACCATCATCCCGTGGCCCATACCATGCTGATTCACCTGTGCCTGGTGGTGGGACAGCGGGTGCTGCATTCCTGGAACGCGGGGTACTATCTTTACACATGGCTGCAGGCTCTGACTTTTATTGGCACGGTGGCATTTCTGGTTCGGGAATATATCCGGAAATATGGCATTCCTCCCTGGTATGCGGTAGGAATGGTAGCTTATATCTTCGTTAGCCCCCTGATTCATAATTACTTCATTATGAACACGAAGGATGTGTTTTATAGCCTGTTTCTGCTGCTGACCATGTATTTCTGGTATCAGCTATTGACCACCGGTGGAACAAAGAATCTGTTGCTTTTGCTCCTGTTCGGGGCGGGAACGATTATCTTCCGAAACGAAGGACAATATGTGCTCCTGCTTTCCGCCATAGGCAGCATCCTCCTGAATCGGGAAAGAAGGAAACAGTTTGCCGCGGTGCTGCTGGCGGTGGTGCTGTTTTCGGTGGGTTATTTTCATCTGCTGTTTCCAGCCCTGGGAATCGTTCCGGGCAGCCAGCGGGAGATGCTGTCCATCCCTTTCCAACAAACGGCCCGCTATCTGACGGACCATGACGATCAGGTAACGGCGGAAGAACGGGAGGCCATCGACGCAGTGCTAATTTATGAGCAGATTTCGGAAAACTACGATCCGAACCTTTCCGATCCCGTAAAGGATCTCTATCGAGAAGAAGCGACCTCGGGAGATCTGATCCGATATATGATCACCTGGGCGAAAATGGGAGTCAAACATCCGAGTACTTACCTCTCCGCCTTTTTAAACAATAAATATGAATACTTTTATCCGGATCAGGAGCTGCTTTCTTTCGAATCCTATAAGCGAACCAGCTTCCTGTTTTCCTGGATTACGGAGCTGGCAGAAAAGGTGGGGGTCGCCCCGGCTCAGCCGGTACGGCTGAAGCGGCTTCGGGATCTTTCGGACGATTTTTGGGGCTGGCTGAGAGAATCCACTCCCTTGTCTGTGCTGGTAAGCACCTCGCTATACCCATGGATGGTGATTCTGTTATTCTGCTACAGCCTTCGGAAACGGGACCGCCAGATGATCTCCCTCTGCCTGATTCCCATGATTGTGCTGCTGGTTTGCATGACGGGACCCACAAACGGAAACTACAGCCGATACACCTTCCCCCTGGCGCTGGCCTTGCCCTTCTTTGGCCCCGTGGTTCATCCCCGGGCCTCCCGCCCTTTATTTGACAGGCCCAGTTCCACCGACTATACTTCTTTTCATTCCCAGAGGTAAACCTCGCGGGAAAAGGAGGAATCATGCCTTCATTAAGCGCTTATAAATCAGACCTGGAGTATAGCTATGCTCCAGGTATTTTCCCCAGCATGGAATGTCTGCTATACCGCCCGGACCAGGTTCGTCGACTCCTGGTACACTCCGGCGCGCTAGGCCGGGAAGGCGCTGAAAAGCTCATCGCTCTGGCCCATGAAATTGGCGTTCGAGTGGAGGAGGCGGATCGCGCCCTGGCCCGAATCAGCGGAAAAGAGAACTGCTATGCCGCCGCTGTTTTTGAAAAATTTACAGACACGCTGGATCCATCCCAGCCCCATGTCCTGCTCCATCAGCCCGGCGACAGCGGCAATGTGGGCACCATTCTTCGCACGGCCCTGGGGTTGGGAATAGAGGATATCGCCCTGGTGCGCCCCTGCGTGGATCTCTTCGATCCCCGGACGGTGCGCGCCAGCATGGGCGGCCTGTTCCGCCTGCGGGTCAGAATGTACGATACCTTCGAGGCCTATCGGGATGAAATGGCCTCCCGGGATTATTACCCCTTTATGCTGGATGCCTCCGTTCCACTTTCTGAGGCCCTGCATGCTCCTGTTTCTCCTCGCCGAACCCTGATTTTCGGCAACGAAGGCCGCGGTCTGCCTCCCGAATTCGCCCAGATTGGGCAGCCCGTCCGGATTCCCAGCAATGATAAGGTGGATTCCTTGAATCTCGCCATCGCTGCTGGCATCGGCATCTACGCCTTCCAGGAGCGGTACCGAGAAAAGTGAATGGATATGTCTCTTTGTTGAATTAAATCGTGAAAGCACCATCGGACAAAACAGGGGAGCGACCATCGTCGCTCCCCTGTTTATTTTCCCCTTTGAAAAAGGACTGCATATGTCCCGCTGTCACTCATTCCGCCCGGTCGGCGATGAAACTGGCATAATCGGCATACCCTCTGGCGATATATTGTTCAGACTCGTACAGCACCATGCCACCATCCAGCCGCTGCGCCCAGGGCAGCTCTGCAATCTCGCTCTTTTGAAGAAGGACGAACATCCTTCCCGCTGGCGGCGCCTCATCGTGGGATTTTCTTTGCAGAACGCGATAGACCTCTCTCGGGTCCTCCTGCGCGGCCAGCTGGGTCATGGTTGGATGCCAGCTCCAAACCTCCACCTGGCCATTCGAAAGCTCTGTCAGGATGCTTCCGTTCCAGAAGGTAGCAAAGCCTTCGCTGTAGTCCTCCGCCCTCAGGGTCTCCGCGATGGCCCAATATTCCGCGTTTGGATCCTCTTCCCGCCAGTTCCTGCAATAATTCAGGCCTCCCAGGGCGACCATTCCGCAGGTGCAGAATAACACCAGCCCCTTGAAAAAGCGATTCCAACGGACCATTTTGATGAAGAAGCAGATCATGGGAACAGACATGATCAACAGTTGCAGAGAATACCGCGGCGAGGATTGTATGTTCGTGAATGTATAAAACAGGATATACACCACCGCGGCGGCCACATAATAAACTGCCAGCAGAAAATACTTCAGGGCCATCGTGCGATCCGCTGTTTCGTCCTTCTGAATGCGAATAAAGTGAACAATGCCATATCCCGCGGAGATAAAGGTCATCACGATCCACAGGACCGCCGCCAGATTTCTGATAATGATGGAGGAAAAAACAAACCCATCCTGATAGCCATGATTTCCCACCCAGCCGTTGATCAGCTCCGGCAACCACTCATAGTTAAAATAGATAAACCGAACATCTGAGAAGCTGTAATAGGTGTAGATATTGTGCAGCACCTTGTTTCCTACAAAATAGCTAAACGCTTCCACCATGCAGAACGCGGCGAGCCATCCCATGTACGGAAAATAAGAGTGACCCAGCTGGTTTTCCTCCTGCGCGGAGAGCAATGAAAGCACAACCGCCACCATGGCCAGAGGCAAACACAGAATTTGGAACTGCCGCGCCCCTTCCAGCCCTGCAAACAAAGCGATCAAGGCCGTCAAAAACAGCAGCACCGCCGTTCTCCATCTGGGAGAAGCAGCTCCCGCCACGGCTTTCCTTTGCCGGGCCCGTTCCCTGCCGTCGATATAGCGAAAGAGCACTGCCCAGGTTCCAAAGGAGAATAAAAAGTGCGGAATATAGGATCCAATCAGCGCGTAACGAAGATAGTTTTCACCAAAGGGGACGGCGAAAACCAGCGCCGAGCAAGAATACATCTCCGTAATCCCTGCCGCCTTGCAGAGGAGGAAATACACGGCCATCAACAGCAGAATATGAATTGCGCAGGAGGCAAAGCGCACAATATGCCAGTTATCCGTGAGCCGGAATAGCAGCGAATTCACAATTTGCACATCCAGGATTCGAAGCTCATTGCCATAAAACCAGTTCTTTGACAAAAGGCTGCGCTCCTCCGAAAGCAGCTTGCCCAGAACCAGCTCGCAGGCCTCGTCGGCGTCTATAAGCGTGTTAATCTTGGCATACAAAAAGGTGAGGGTAGCTCCGAGGCATAAACACAACAGAACTCCCATCAGGGCCTGTATGATCACCTTGCTTCTTCTGCTCATTCCCGTTCCGCTCCCAGTTTTTTTCTCTTCCCCAGCTATTTCTCCCCGCGCGCGGGCCCCAGATGGTACTCTGTCTTCATTCTTTCCGCCATTTTCTTCCCAACCACAGCGTCCCTGCCCGAAGCCACTCCAGCAGGATTGCCCCATCCATAGCCAGCATCAGGAGAAGGGCGGGATAGAAGAAGCGTACCTCGAAGCCCACGATGACGACCAGATAAGCGCCATAGCTGAACACAGCGGTCCAGAACAGCACCACGTACAGATGACGTTTTTCATTCTTTCGAACCCATTCGATCATCATCAGCAGCAGAGAGAGCAGGAACATCACCCAGGGCCGGCCCACCAGGAAGCTCATTTTTTCATTCATCCACAGGTAGGAGGCATAGAAAGCCCACCGCTGTCTGGAATCGTTAAAGCCGTATTCCCCCATGCCCTCCCAGCGGTTATAATTATATTCCGAGTAATCCAGCGCCTTCGGCACGCCCAGGGCCCGCAGCACGAAATCCTTCTTCACCTGGAACCATGCTCCCGGTTTTTCCCGAATCAGCTGGAAATATTTCCGAATGGCTTTCCCGCTGGCGCCGGGGGCGGAAAGCTTGGCCGTATTGATGGCTTCTCCCCACATAAAATCGTTGGCGGAAACCTCGGTGCTGCTCTCCAGCAGCGCCTGCGTCGCGCCTTCTCCCCCGATTTCATCCAGATAATCCGCGTATTCCGCCTGGCTGTCCGCGTCCATGCGCTGAATGGTAGTGATCATCTCCCAGACAAACCCGGTGGTGCCATTGGATTGGCTCTGGACCCCAAAAGCCCATGGCACCAGCCAGACCAAGGCCAGCCCTGCCGCCATGGCGCAAAGGGGCAGCCATCGCTTTGCTTTTCCCTTTGTTTCTCGCCACAGCCAGACCACCAGCACCGGCACCACCGTCAGAGCATTGGTCCGATATCCGAAGGCAACGAAGGCGCTAAGGGCGACCAGCAAGAATTCCACCGCCTGCTCCTTGCCCGTTTTCTCCTCCCCCGCGTCCCGAAAAAGCAGCAGGAGCCCAATGATCCCCACCAGGCTGCCGATATTCGCCTCATAATACACCGACACGCCATAGACCAGGGGGCACAGGGCAAACAGCAGTGTCTGGGCCCTCCGCCAGGCAGGATTCAAGGCCCGAATGAGCAGAAACACTGCCGCGAAAAAGGAAAAGGCCTGCACGAAGGTATAGACGCCCACATGGCCCGTCATCCCCAGGCTGGCTGCCAGGAAGAAGGAGGGAATCACGGTGAAGGCATTGCCTGTTTCCAGCACAAAGCGATGGCCCGTCAGGGTTTTCACCACGGCGTTTAGGACCGCGCTACCCGTCGCCACCCGGACGTAGGAATCCGAATACCAGATACCTGGATAGGAAATAAAGGTACACAAAAGCGCCAGCAAGCCGCTCCAGCACCAGACGCTCCGGTTCTCCCTCGCTTTTCTTCCATAATAGGTATCCTTCCAGGGATGCTTCCCCCTGCCGGCTTGCCTCATCCCCGCCTTCGCATCCTTTCTTTTCCCATCTTCTTCGGAAAAGGTTGATTCATTCAAATCGGCCAGCAAACGAATTGCTTGCTCCATTGATTTGCCCGGATTTTATTGCTCCCCCGCGGCGCGGGGGAGCTTTCGTCCTTTTCCTTAACCCTTCAGCTCATGATACAACTCCAGATACTGCCGGGCGGAATGGGTCCAGGAAACATCCTTGTCCATATCCCGCTGCACCACGGCGTTCCACCGATCCCGATGCTGGAAATAGACCTCCCGGGCCCGGCGCACCGCGTCCAGCAGCAGATCCGCCTCATAGCGATCGAAGGTAAAGCCATTGCCTTCCCCGGTATATTCGTTATAGGGCTCCACCGTGTCCTTCAAGCCGCCGGTTTCCCGCACGATGGGCACCGTGCCATATCGCATGGCGATCAGCTGGGTCAGGCCGCAGGGCTCGAACAGGCTGGGCACCAGCAGCGCGTCCACGCCGCCATAAATCTGATGGGACAGGCTCTCGTCGTACATGATGCAGGCGCTGACCTGGCCCTTGTGCACGCTTTCGAAATACCGGAAGGCATTTTCGTACCGGGGATCTCCCGTGCCCAGGACGATGATCTGCGTGTTTTCATCCAGCATCTGCTCAAACACCGCGTCCACCAGGTCCAGGCCCTTCTGATCCGTCAGCCGGGACACCAGGCCTAGCAGCAGCTTGCCCTCATCCTCCTGCAGGCCCAGCCGCCGCTGCAGCGCCCGCTTGTTTTCCCCTTTCCGGGAAAGGATCTCCTCCCGGCCATAGGAAACTGGCAGCAGCTGATCCGCCTGGGGATCCCACTGCTCCACGTCGATGCCGTTGACGATGCCCCGCAGCTTCGCCCGGTGATACCACAGATGCCCATTCAGCCCCTCGCCGTAGAAATCCGTCTGAATCTCCTGAGCGTAGGTTTCGCTGACAGTGGTCACCCGATCTGCGTAGGCCAGGCCCCCCTTGAACATATTGGCCTCGTTATCGTTGACCAGGAACACATCATAGGTAAACAGATCATCCTGCAGCCCGGTCCAATATTTCAGATGCTCAATGCTGCAGATGCCCTGGAAGCGCAGGTTGTGAATGGTCAGCACGCTGCGGGCTGCTCCCACCGGCGTCAGGGCAAAGCGGGTCCGCAGATACACGGGCACCAGCGCGGCCTGCCAGTCATGGCAATGGACCACATCCGGCGTCCATTCCAGGAAATTCAGCGCCGCCAGGGACGCCTTGGCGAAATAGCAGTATTTCGGAATATCCTCCCACAGCCCAGTATAAGGATTTCCCCAATCAAAGAACTCCTTGTTCTCGATAAAGTCGTAAACCACCCCGTCCTTCTCCAGCTCCATGACGCCCACGAAGAAGCTACGGCCATCCTGGGTCAGGTCCATCATGAAGGAGCCTTTCCAGACCATTTGCTCCTTATACTTGGCAGGGATGCAGCTATACAGGGGCAGAATCACCCGCACCTCCTGCCCCTCCCGCACCAGGGCCCGGGGCAACGCGTACATCACATCTCCCAAACCGCCGGTTTTCACAAAGGGATAACATTCTGATCCAATAAAAGCCACCCGGGTTTCTGTTCTCTCCGCCATTTTGCTTCTCCCTCTTTTTCTCAGTCTGTTTTCACTGCCTATCGGCCCCTTCAATATACCATATCTTTCCCCGCTTTCACAAGGCATATTTTTCGGCCTGGGCAGCCTCAAGCCCTTGGAAAATGAAAAAAGAGGACGCCAGCGGGGATGGTGACGCTGGCGTCCAGGGATCAGGAAGGAGGTTCCGAAATCCTTTATCGCTGTTTTATTTGCCCAGGGGAGAGGAGTTCACTCCTTTCCCCGGGCGTCTCGATCATTTCACCGCCGCAAAGGCAGCCTCCAGGGCGGCGATCAGGTCGTTCACATTCTCCGTGCCGATGGAGAGGCGAATGGTGTTGGGCTTGATGCCCTGATCCAGCAGCTCCTCCTCCGTCAGCTGGCTATGGGTGGTGGTGAAGGGATGAATCACCAGGGACTTCACATCCGCTACGTTGGCCAGCAGGGAGAAGATGGCCAGATTGTCGATAAACTTCTTGGCGGTATCGCTGTCACCCTTGATTTCGAAGGTAAAGATGCTGCCGCCGCCATTGGGGAAATACTTCTGATACAGGGCGTGGCTGGGCTCGGAGGGCAGGGCGGGATGATGCACCGCCTCCACCTGGGGATGCTTACTGAGATAATCTACAATCTTCAGGGCGTTTTCCACATGCCGCTCCACCCGGAGGGACAGGGTCTCCAGCCCCTGCAGGAAGATGAAGGCATGGAAGGGAGACAGGGTCGCGCCCGTATCCCGCAGCAGGATGGCGCGGATATAGGTAGCAAAGGCCGCCGGACCCACCGCGTCATAGAAGGAGATGCCGTGATAGCTGGGGTTCGGCTCACTGATCCAGGGATACTTTCCGCTGGCATTCCAATCGAACTTGCCGCCCTCTACGATGACGCCACCAATGGCCGTGCCATGGCCGCCGATGAATTTCGTGGCGGAATGAACCACGATGTCCGCGCCGTAATCAATGGGCCGCACCAGGTAAGGCGTGGCAAAGGTGGAATCCACCACCAGCGGGATGCCGTAGCGATGGGCGATCTCCGCCACCTTCTCGATGTCGATGATGTTGGAGTTGGGGTTGCCCAGGGTCTCAATAAAGATGGCCTTGGTGTTGGGCTGAATCGCTTCCTCGAAGCTGCCCTCCACATCCGGATCCACAAAGGTAGTCGTGATATTGTTGGTCAGGGGCAGGGTGTGCTCCAGCAGGTTGAAGGTACCACCATAGATGGTCTTGGAGGCAACGATATGCTCCCCCGCCTTGGCCAGGGCCTGGAAGGTATAGCTGATGGCCGCCGCGCCGGAGGCCACCGCCAGGGCGGCGCTGCCGTTTTCCAGGGCGGCGATGCGGGCCTCAAAGATCCCCTGGGTGGGGTTGGTCAGCCGGCCGTAGATGTTCCCCGCGTCCCGAAGACCGAAGCGATCCGCCGCGTGATCGCTGTTGTGGAAAACATAAGAGGTAGTCGCATAAATCGGCACAGCCCGGGCGTCGGTCACGGGATCGGCCTGCTCCTGGCCGATGTGCAGCTGCTTGGTTTCGAAGGACCAGTTGGCGGAATTCTTAATATCTGACATGGTTGAAATCTCCTCTCGTTTTGGAATGACCGCATTGTATCGAAGAATGATAATTCTGTCCAATACATAAAACAAATCAGGACCCATAGGATTTATCTATGAGTCCTGATTTATTCAAAATCAGCGTAAAAGCATTTCACTTACTTCGTTGATTTACAAGAGTTTTCTCGCTCCCCCGCAACCCGGGGGAGCTTTCATCAGTGTTTCCCTATGAGTCCTGAAGCATCAATCTGCAGTCACCACGCTGCCCACCTCATGCAGCAGGAAGGGGGTCTGCTGATACACCTCGTAATTCAGCCAATTGGAAAACAGCAGGTTGGCGTGGGCCTTCCACTGAAATTGGGGAATGCCGGCGGGCAGATCCCCCGGGAAGTAATGGACCGGCACGGCGGGGTGAATCCCCTTCGCCAGATCCCGGGTATATTCATTGGCCAGGGTGGCCCGGCTGTACTCCGGATGCCCCGTCACAAAGAGTCGGCGCTTCTCCCGGTCGTGCACCAGGTAAATGCCCGCCACGTCAGATTCCGCCAGAATATCCAGCTCCCGATGTCGCTGTACCTCCTCCTTCAGCAGCCCTGTGTAACGGGAATGAGGCGCGTGGAAAATGTCGTTAAAGCCCCGGGTCAGCGGCTCCTCCCGGAACAGGGTGCGATGGGAATAAACCCCGGACAGCTTGACAGGCAGAGGGTGCTTTTCAATGCCATAATGGTAATACAGCCCTGCCTGGGCGGACCAGCACAGATGCAGCGTAGCCGTCACATGGCTGTCCGCCCAATCCATCAGCTCCGTCAGCTCCTGCCAATAGTCCACCTCGGTAAAGGGCAAGGTCTCCACCGGCGCGCCGGTAATAATGAGGCCATCGAACCGCCGATCCTTCACGGAGGAGAAGGATCGATAGTATTTCTGCAGATAGTCCTCCGAGGTGTGCTTGTAAATATGGGAATCCAGCCGCAAAAAGGTGGGGCGCACCTGCAGCGGCGTGTTGGACAAGAGCCGCAGCAATTGCAGCTCCGTGTCCTCCTTATTGGGCATAATATTTAATATCGCGACCTCTAATTCCCGGATATCCTGGGAGGCAGCCCGGGATTCATGCATCACAAAGATCTGCTCCGCTTCCAGCCGCTGCGATACAGGCATTTCATCGCTGATTCGAATCGGCATCTCTCTGCACCTCTTTCTTATTTTTTTATTCGATCAAAAGGCGCCGCGCCCTCTTGGATAAGACAGGATCAACACGAGGTTACGCCCAGGCGCGGGCCACAGGATTCCGCTCCCCGGCCCACATCCGGCACCGCAACAAGGCGTTGCGAATCATGCGGCTCACCCCCTTCAAAATCAATGATTCAGCATTGTAACCAGAATTTCCTACGGTGTCAATAGGGAATTCCGACCGCCTGCCCTTCTTATTGCAGCAGCATCCGGTCATTATCCAAGGCACGATTCTTTTTCGCGGAATAGCACTGCAGCAGAGCCTCCACCGTGGTGGCCGCCCGCTCCTCCCCAGCGATATCCAGCAGAATGCTCCCTTCGTCCATCATGATGGTCCGGGTTCCGACGCTCAGAGCAGAGCCCATGTTGTGGGTAATCATCATGGTGGTCAGATGATACTCCCGCACCGTTTGCTCCGTAATCTCCATCACCTTCTCCGCCGTGGCTGGATCCAGGGCAGCGGTGTGCTCGTCCAGCAGTAACAGCCGCGGGGGCACGATGGTGCACATCAGCAGGGTCACCGCCTGTCGCTGCCCACCGGAAAGCAACCCCACCTTGGTCCTCATCCGATTTTCCAGCCCCATGCCAAAGGCGGCCAACCGCTCCCGAAACAGCTCCACCTGCCTGCGGGAGGGCGCGAAGCTCAGGGGCTTCGCGGTGGCCCGGGAATGGGCCAGGGAGAGGTTTTCCTCAATGGTCATGTTCGGCGCGGTTCCCTTCATCGGGTCCTGAAACACCCGGCCTATGACCCGGGCCCGACGATGCTCCGGCAGATAGGTGATCTCCTCCCCGTCCAGCAGGATGCGGCCCTCCGTCAACAGGAAGGTGCCGCAAATCGCATTAAACAGGGTGGACTTTCCCGCGCCGTTGGAGCCCAGAATGGTGAGGAATTCCCCCTCCTCTACCCGCAGATCCAGATGATTCAGCGCAATATTTTCAATGGGCGTTCCCTTTTCAAAAACCTGATGGGCCTGAATCAATTCAAGCATGACGCTTGCCTCCCCTCTTCTGCCTGCTCAGGGCCGCATTCCGCTTGATGGCGGGCATGGCCAGGGTAAAGCCCACGATCACGGCGGACACCAGCTTCAGCATGTAAGCATCCAGCGGGCTGTAACGGGTGGCCAGGGCGATGATGTACCGATAAATGATGGAGCCCGTCAGGGCGGAGATGAACCCCAGGGTCACGCCCCGCCGGCCAAAGATCGCTTCCCCAATGATGACAGAGGCCAGCCCTACCACCAGGATGCCCGTGCTGGAGGAGATATCCGCATAGCCCTGATACTGGGCGATCAGGGCGCCGGAAAGAGCAATCAAGGCATTGGAGAGGCAGAAGGCGATGATCTTGCAGACATCCACGTTGATGGAGGAGGCGCGAACCATCTCCTCGTTGTCTCCCACCGCCCGGATGCACATCCCGATATGCGTATGAAACAGCAGGGTGATGAGTCCGCCGCAGAGCACCGCCATCACAATGGGCAGCACCGTCATGGCGTCGTTCTTGGAAAGGAAAGGAATCAGCTTGAAGATGGTCTGCGCCCGCACCAGGGACAGGTTGGGGGAGCCTCCCAGCACCATCAGATTGACGGAATAAAGCCCGCTCATGGTAATGATGCCGGAGAGAATCGGATGGATACGATAGCGGGTTTGCAATATGCCCGTCACCGCCCCCGCACAAGCCCCCGCCAGCAGGGCCGCAAACAGCGCCAGCACGGGATGGCCGGTGGCGGTCACCGCGGCGGAAACCGACAGGCCGAAGGCAAAGCTTCCCTCCGTCGTCAAATCCGGCGTGGAGAGAATTCGAAAGCTGATGTAGATGCCCAGGGCCAGTACGCCATAGAGCAATCCCAGCTGGAGAGAACCAATCAGGAGTTTCATGGAGAACTTCCTCCCTCGTTTTTATGCCTCGGGAAGGCGCGAGCGCTTTTTCCTTTCCTTTGGCGGAAGCATTGGTAAGAATAAGCCTCCGGCTTGCCGGAGGCTTATTCCTGATCCACCCAAAACTCAGTTCGCAGTCAGATATTGCACTTCACCCAACTCGCTCAGGGAAGCCGGCACTTCCAGCCCCAGGGCAGCCAGCGTATCCTGATTGATGGAGACGATATTGGCGGGCACAACCTCCGCGGGGATCTCCGCCACGGGCGTACCGTTCAGCACCAGGTCAGCGATCTTCGCGGTTTCTTCCCCAATGTAGATATCGCTCATGGCCAGCGTCGCCAGGCAGCCGGACTGCACAGTAGTGGCGGAGCAGCAGTAGGTGGGCACACCCTCCTCCGTCGCCAGCTCAGCCAGGATATCCACCGCCGCCTGCACCACGGAGTCGTTGGCGATGAACAGTACGTCCGCTCCCTGGTCCAGCACCGCCTGCGTCGCGGTCTGCACCTCGCCGGAATTGGCGACGGTCTTTTCCACATAGGCGTATCCATTGGCGTCCAACCAGCTCTTGGCGGTGTTCATGGCGTTCACCGCGTTCACTTCGCTGGTGGCGTAGATCAGCCCAAAGGTCTTTACATCCGGCGTAATCTGCAGGCCCATGGAAATGATATCCCCGGAGGGAATCGCGTTGGAGGTTCCGGTGGCGTTCATGTCCGGCGTGTCCAGATCGCTCATGACCCCCGCCACCACCGGCGCGGCCACGGAGCAGAACACATTGGGAATCGCGGATTCCAGCCCGACGAAGGCCTGGGTCGGCGGGGTGGCGATGGTAAAGACCACGTCATAATCGCTGTCCGCCATGTTCTGGCAGATGGTCTGGAGATTGGTGGCGTCCCCCTGGGCGCACTGATAATCAATGGTCAGGTTTTCGCCCTCCACATAGCCCAGGCCGGCCAGCCCCTGGATGATACCCGTTTTCATATCCAGAAACGCGCCGTTTTCAATCAGCATGATGATGCCCGCCTTGTAGGCCTTCCCAGCCTCCGCGTCCGCAAAAGCGGCGGAAAGGGACAGCAGGCACAGGGTCAGCGCCAGGAGCAGAGAAATCAGTTTCTTCATCATCTTGTTCCTTCTTTCTTTTCTTTTTCATGATATTCTTGCAGCCTCCGGAAAGCCTCCTTCAGCAGATCAAGCGTAATGGGATAGGGGTTATGATCGATATCGTGCATCTTCAGCACCGCCGGCAACACCTCCGCCATCTGCGACGAGGTAATGCCAATCTCCTCTACGGAGACTGGCAGCCCTACCGATCGGTTGAAGGCATACATGGCCCGGAAATCCTCCTCCCGGCCATCCGCCAGCAACAGAGGCAGCACCCCGAAGCCCACCACCTCGCCATGCAGATGCTCCGCCTCGATCTTCAGCTCCGGGAAGGCGGTCAGAGCGTAGAAAATCGCGTGGGCCAGCCCCGTGTTGTAATCGATGATGCGATCCGCCGTCAGCAGGATGGAAGCCACCGCCGTGGTGACAATGATGGTCAGAATCACCTGGGTAAGCTCCTCCGTCACCTCGCCGCGCTGATGATCCTGATAGGCCTTGGCCCCATATTTCAGCAGAGGATCCAGGCAGGACCGGCTGACAGACACGCCCATGGCGTGATACCAGGCTAAATCCTCCCCCCGGCTGGACATGGTGGACTCAAAATATTTCGCATAGGTGTCGCCCATCCCTGCCCACAGATATCGGGGCGGCGCCTGGGCAATGACACTGGAATCAATAAAGGTGTGCACCGGAGGGCCCGGCAAGAAACAGGGTGCCGCAAAGCTGCCATCCGGGTGATACAGAATGGAGACCGCTGTGCAGGCAGCGCAGGTGGACGCAATGGTCGGAAAGGCGTAGACCGGCTTTCCCATCCGGAACCCCAGGGCCTTGCAGGTATCCAGGGCTTTTCCCCCTCCCACGGCAAATATCATCTCCGCAGCCTGCACCGCCTCCTGGCTCGACAAGGCCTGAATGTTCTCCTCCGAGGCTTCTCCACCATACCAAAGGCGCGCCAGGATGCGAATTTCCGGCGCCGCTGCGGCGGCAATTTGATCCGCCAGGGCGGCCATGGCCTTCTGCCCACCGATGATGACCGCCTGCTTTCCCGTCGGGCCACAGATGGCTGGCACCTGCCTCAGCGCCTCCGGGCCAATGGTCCACGCAGGCAGGCGCAGGGAATAATTTTCCATCGATCTCATGCCTGCTCTCCTGCCTCCTCCGTCCAGCTGTCAAAGGAAGCAATGGCTTCCACCGCCGGGTTATATTTCGCGCCGATGGCCTGATGCAGCGGGTGGCGCAAATACAGCGGCAAGGATGCTTCGTCCTTGAGCAGCATCTCCACCAGCACCGTCATGTTCTGGGGCCGCTCCACCACGTTACGCTCCACCCGAACGGAGAGAATATCCTCCGGCAGCGCGGCCTGCAAAGCGGCGAAGGTCTCCCGATACTCCTGCTCCGCCTCCTCTGTAAAAACCCCGGGCTGCAGGCGCATCATCACCAGATGCTTCAGCGCCATATTGCCTCCTCCCCTTTCTTCCACCAGATCATCCATCTGCTTTCATCTGCGTTTCCTTATGGATGTAATACAGAGAATTGTGACGCTTGTCAATTGAAACAGTGTTTTTCTGCTGGTTTTTTTGCGCTGGAAGGCCATATAAAAGCCTCCCCAGCAGCCTTCGCTGCCGGGGAGGAATCATTATTTATACCATCTGTTCCGGATGGAAAACTTCGTCGAAACGTTCCGCTGTCAGGAAGCCCAGTTGAACGCAGGCCTCCTTCAGGGAGATATTCTCCCGATAGGCTTTCTTTGCCGTTCTCGCCGCGTTTTCGTATCCGATGTAGGGGTTCAGCGCCGTAACCAGCATCAGGGATCGATCCAGATTCTCCCGCATCTTTTCCCGATTCGCCGAAATCCCCGCCGCACAGCGCTCCGTAAAGGCCTGGATGGACTCACTCAGCAGCCGGACGGACTGCAGGAAGTTATAAGCGATGACCGGCAGGAACACATTCAGCTCGAAGTTTCCCTGGCTGGCGGCCAGGGAAATGGCCGTGTCGTTGCCTATGACCTGCACCGCCACCATGGTCACCTGTTCGCACTGGGTGGGGTTCACCTTACCGGGCATAATGGAACTGCCAGGCTCGTTTTCCGGGATGGAAATCTCCCCCAGGCCGCACCGGGGCCCGGAAGCCAGCCAACGCACATCGTTGGCAATCTTCATCATGTCGCAGGCCAGGGCCTTCACCGCCCCATGGGCAAAGACGATCTCGTCCCGGGAGGTCAGAGCATGGAACTTGTTCTCCGCGGAGGTGAAGGGCTTCCCCGTAAGCAAGGCGATCTCCTCTGCCGTCCGGACGGCGAAGCCCTCCGGCGCATTAAGCCCCGTGCCCACGGCGGTGCCCCCCAGGGCCAATTCGTACAGCGGGGGCAGCGCCCGAGAAATCAGCTCCGCGTCCCGCTGCAGGGAGGCCCGCCATCCGCTGATCTCCTGGGCGAAGGTGATGGGCACCGCGTCCATCAGGTGGGTGCGGCCGCTCTTTACTGCATCCCGGTTCTCCTCCTCCAGCCTAAGAAAGGTCTGAATCAGCCCCTCCACCGCGGGCAGCAGCCGATCCTGCAGGGCCACGGCCGCGGCGATATGCAGCGCAGTGGGAAAGGTGTCGTTAGAGGATTGGCTCATGTTGACGTCGTCGTTGGGATGGAGCAGGAGCTTCCCCGCGATTTCGTTGCCCCGGGCGGCGATGACCTCGTTGGCGTTCATGTTGCTCTGGGTGCCGCTGCCCGTTTGCCAAACCACCAGGGGAAAATGGTCCTGCAGATTCCCCGCGATCACCTCCTCCGCCGCCGCGCAAAGGGCAGCCCGCTTCTCTTCCGTCATCTTCGCCGGAAGCAGCGCCCCGTTGGCCTGAGCCGCCGCCTTTTTTAAGATGCCAAAGGCGTGGATGATCTCCGTGGGCATGGTTTCCACCCCCACCCCGATGGGAAAATTCTCATGGCTGCGTTGGGTCTGGGCGCCCCAGTATTTCTCCGCCGGCACCTGCACCTCCCCCATGGAATCGTGCTCGATTCGATATTTTTCTGCCTGTGATTCCTGCATGCTGTGTTCCCCTCCTGATATGGTTTTCTGTCCACTTGGAATTGCCCGATGGGATTTTTGCCCTTCCCTTCCGGGTAAACTCATTGATACTTCACGCGTGAGCACTCTTCACATGGAGCCACCGATCTCCTCGCATCCGCAGATGCTGGGCCACGGCCCGCAGAATCCATTCCACCACCAGGGCGATCCAGATGCCCGGCACCCCCAGTCCAAAGGGAATGGTCAGAACATACCCCAAGGCACATCGGCCCGCCGCCAGGGCGATGACCGCGCAAGCCCCGGTGAAGGCCCCATCCCCCGCCACCCGCAGGATCATGGCGGTCATATTGCTGTCGCAGGCAAACAGGGGCAGCCCCACCGCGCCAATGGCCAGACAAAGATAAATCATGGAAACGCTTTCCGGGGGCACGCTGTACATCTGCAGCAGCAGGGGCGTCAAGGGATAGAGAATCAGGGAGGTCAAGGCCATGGCGATTCGCCCTACCCGAATCAGATTTCGCCCATAGCTCCGCAGCAGATCATACTTCCCCGCCCCGAAGCATTGGCCACACACGGTGCACACCAGGGAGGTCAAGGCCCCGGAGGTGGCCTGATACAGGTTCAGAATGGAGTTCGCTCGGGCGTGGGCCGCCATGTCCATGGTGGAGAGGCGAGCCAGATACACATTCACCAGCAGCATGCCCCCCTGCAGCAGCAGGGATTCCACCGCCAGGGGCATGCCCAGGGAGAAGATATCCCGGGTCACCTCCGGGCGGAAACGGAAGAAATAGGAAATCCGGACCCCATAATCATTCCGCACCCACAGAATCCACACCAGGGCCATCACCATGCCGATGGTCCGGGCCACGATGTAGGAAAGCCCCGCCCCGGCGACCCCCATCTGGAAGCCGTTGATAAACAGCAGGGACAGGAAGAGATGGGCCAGATTGATGACGATGGTCAACAGCAGGCTGGAACGGGTATCGCCTAAATTGCGGTAGATATTGAAAATCGCGTTAAAGATGGAGAAGGGCAGGAAGGAGATGCACATCATCCGCATGTACCGCACGGCATATTCCTGCACCAGGGGCTCCACGTCCGGATACAGGGCCCGCACCACCGTCTCCGCCCCGGCGTAAAGCCCTGCGGAGAGGGCCAGGGCCACCAGGAAGCAGACACCTGTCACCTCGCCCACCGCCCGCTTGATCTCCTGATTGTCCCCCCGACCCTTGGCCCGGGCCACGGCGATGGCGCCGCCGGAGGCCAGGGAGGTAAAAATGATGGAAATCATACCATTCACCGTGCCCACCAGGGAGGTAGCGGCCATGGCGGCCTCCCCGACCCGGGACACCAGCATGTTGGACAGCACACCGATGAAGAAGATAAAGAAGGAATCCAGCAGCAGCGTCAGGAACATCTTCCGCAGCTCCGGATAGGTAAACAGCTCCGTGGTCAACAGCTTTTCCAGCCGGTTTCGAACAGCGCGCACAGGCAATCCCTCCCCCTCAGTCACGCGAGGCACATTATATGCCAGTTTCTCCCCGCCTTCAAGCGGAAATCCTTTCTCTTCCTTTGAAAAAATATAATTGACAAAAACGGCAGTTTCGCATACAATCCATTTACCCACTCGATTAGTAGGAATTGAGCAGGGGAAAGGAGCCGATACTTGATGACGCTGCAGCAACTGCGATATGTAATCACCATTGCGGAGACAGGGTCTCTGGGCAAGGCCGCGGAGCGGCTGTTTGTTTCCCAGCCCTCCCTGACCAGCGCGGTCAAGGAGTTGGAGAAGGAGCTGGGGATGCCCCTTTTTCACCGGACCAGCAAGGGCGTGACCCTAACGACGGAGGGCATTCGCTTTCTGCCCTACGCCCGCCAAGTGGATACGCAATACCTGAACCTGATGGAGGAATTCGGGAAGATCGAGAAGCGGAAGACCAGCTTTGCCGTTTCCACCCAGCATTACTCCTTCGCGGTCAAGGCCTTTGTGGCCATGGCGCAACAGGCGGATGTGGCGGAATACGAGCTGGCCATCCGGGAAACCCGAACCCAGGAGGTCATTACCGACGTCAGCAGCCTGCGCAGCGAAATCGGCGTCATCTACCTGAACGAAAGCAACCGGAAGCCACTGTTGAAGCTGCTGGATCAGGAGGGGCTGAACTTTCATCACCTGATCGAATGCGACGCCTATGTCTACCTCTGGAAGGGGCACCCGCTGGCGGGGCGGAAGTCCATTACCCTGGAGGATCTTCGTCCCTATCCCTGCCTTTCCTTCGAGCAGGGGGACGCCCCCTTCTATTTCTCGGAGGAGCTGATGTCCACGGAGAAATATTCCCGCCTGATTCGCTGCTGCGACCGGGCTACAGTGCTGAACCTGATGGTTGGCCTGCAGGGGTATACCCTTTGCTCCGGCATCATCTGCGAGGAGCTCAGCGGGGTGGATTACATCACCGTGCCCTTCGCTGCCGACAACGCCCCGGAGGACGCCACCATGGAAATTGGCTATATTGACCGGAAAAACAATGTCCATACCACCCTGGGGCTGCAATACATCGAAGAGATGAAGAAATACCTGAACGTATAGTAATCAGCTCAAAATATTCTTCCGCGCGCCTTTAAGCGCGCGTTTTCTGTTCACTTTATTTTCCATTCCATCTTGACGAACAAGATGGAATTATGTTTAATAGGAGGTGACAGGCGCCCTGGGAAACGGGGCGGAAGGAAAGGAAATATAAAGGGGGACATATCCATCATGGCGGTCATTACGCTGAATCCAAAGCGCAGCAAGGGTACCATTCATAAGCATATCTACGGCCATTTTTCCGAGCATCTGGGCCGGTGTATCTATCAGGGCATTTATGTAGGAGAGAACAGCCCCATCCCCAATATCCGGGGCATCCGGACGGATGTGGTAGAGGCCATGAAGAAAATCGGCGTGCCGGTGCTCCGCTGGCCCGGCGGCTGCTTCGCGGATGAATATCACTGGAAGGACGGCATCGGCCCGAAGGAAAACCGGAAGCGCATGGTGAACACCAACTGGGGCGGCGTGGTGGAGGATAACTCCTTCGGCACCCATGAATTCCTGGACCTGTGCGGCCAGGTGGGCTGTGATCCCTACATCAACGCCAACGTAGGCAGCGGTACGGTGCAGGAGATGGCGGAATGGGTGGAATACGCCAATTCCGACGGGGATTCCTCCGTGGTGCAGGAAAGATGGAAGAACGGCCGGAAGGAGGCCTGGGGCGTTCGCTTCTGGGGCGTGGGCAACGAGAGCTGGGGCTGCGGCGGCAACATGCGGCCAGAATATTACGCGGACGTATATCGCCGGTATCAGACCTATTGCCGTACCTATGGGGAAAATCGCCCCTTCCGCATCGCCTGCGGCGCCAGCGAATTTGATTATCGGTGGACGGAGGTGCTGATGCGGGAGGCTGGCCGCTATATGGACGGGCTGTCCCTGCATTACTATACCCTTTGCGGCGACAGCTGGCAGGAAAAGGGCAGCTCCACGGAATTCACGGTTCCGGATTACTATAAGACGCTAAAGAAAGCGTCCCGGATGGAGGAGCTCATCAGTGGACACGACGCCATCATGACCCGATATGACCCGGAAAAGCGGGTGGGACTTATCGTGGATGAATGGGGCACCTGGTACGATGTGGAGCCGGGCACCAATCCGGGCTTCCTCTATCAGCAGAACACCATGCGGGACGCCCTGGTGGCAGCCATCACCCTGAACATCTTCAACCATCATTGCGATCGGGTCATCATGGCCAACATTGCCCAGACGGTGAACGTGCTGCAGTCCATCATCCTGACGGAGGGGGAAAAGATGATCCTGACCCCCACCTATCACGTGTTCGACCTGTTCCAGCCCCATCAAGATGCAAAGGAAGTGGATTGCTTCGTTCAGGCGGAGCAGACCGGGTTGGAGGGCTGGCTGCTGGAGCAGGTGTCCGCTTCCGCCTCGGAGAAGGAGGGCATCTACACGGTTACCGTGGCGAACCTGGACGCGGAGCAGCCGGAAGCTCTTCGCATCACGGGTCTGCAGGCAAAACAAGCCCAGGCCCTGGTCCTGACCGGGGAAATTCACGAAAAGAACGATTTCGAGTGCTCTCCCCTGGCGGTGCAGCCCCTGGCGGCAAAGGTGGAGGAAAATGGTGATGTGGCTTTGACCCTGCCGCCCTGCGCCGTGGCCCGCGTTACCCTGTCATGACGGGAACTAAGCCCTGTCTGAAATGCCTGCTGCGGGATCTGCCGGAGGAGGCGACCTTGGCGGCGAATCTACAGGAGTTGATCTCCCAGATTCCGGAGGAAGATCGGGCCCTCCAGCCCCTGGCACAGGAGCGGCTGGCAGCCTGCCGGAGCTGTCCCTGGCTGCGCCGGGGAACCTGCGGGCTCTGCGGATGTTTTGTGGAGCATCGGGCGGAGAAAAAGAAGGCTACTTGCCCAGATAGTCCGCCCCGGTGGAAAAATGACTGACGTAAGCGCTCCCTCGGAGCGGGGAGCGAAAAGAAAGGATGGAAAAACCCATGCGAATCGAATGTGACGAAAATGAAATCAAAAAGGTCATTGACGCGGTGGTCCGCCATACCATGACCATGGACATGACCTGGGACTGGCCCTGCGGCGTGGCCTATTACGGGGTCTGCGAAGCGGCGAAGGCCACCGGGAAGGAAGAATACCTGGCCCTGGTGAAGGAGCGGGTGGATACCTATCAGGGCTTCGGCCTGCCGGTGTACACGGTAAATACCTGCGCCATGGGCCACAGCCTGCTCTCCCTGCATGAATGGACGGGGGACGAGACCTACAAGCGCCTTGCGGAAACCTATATTGACTATCTGCGCAATCGGGCGGAGCGATTTGGCGACCGGGTGCTGCAGCACACCGTCAGCGCCAACAACGATTTTCCCGAGCAGGCCTGGGCGGACACGCTGTTCATGGCAGCCTATTTCATGCTGCGGGCCGGCGTCGCCTGGAAGGACGAGGAGCTGCTGCTGGATGCGCTGAATCAGTTCGCCTGGCATATTACCTATCTGCAGAACAAGCAGAACGGCCTGTGGTACCACGGATATAACAATGTGAATAAGGATCATATGTCCGGCATGCACTGGGGCCGGGCCAATGCCTGGGCGGCCCTTACCATGGCGGAAGCTCTGAAGCGCACCCCCCAGTGGTATCTGTATCCTGCCTGCATGGAGATTCAGGGGTCCCTGGCGGAACAGCTGACCGCCCTGAAGGGGCTGCAAACGGAGAAGGGCCTCTGGCGCACCGTGCTGGACGATCCGGAGAGCTATGAAGAAATCTCCGCCAGCGCGGGCATCGCCGCTTCCATGGTCCGGTCCGAAAATCCCTACTACCTCCAGTGCGCCCAGAAAGCGCTGCCGGGCCTCCTGGAGAATATCTCCCCCGAGGGCCGGGTGCTGAATGTATCCGGCGGCACCGCTGTGATGAAGGACCTGGAGGGATATCGGAACATCACGAAAAACTGGCCTCAGGGATGGGGGCAGGGCCTGGCGCTGGCCTTCCTGTCCAAGTTGGTGGGCCAGGAGGCGTAAGGACTGTGCAGGAACGAAACACAGAACAAACAGCATCCCCCGTTGTAGTGGTAGGCGGGGCCAATGTGGATATCGGCGGTCAGTCCGCCGGGCCCCTGCGGTCAGAGGATTCGAATCCGGGGAGGGTTCGCATTTCTGTCGGCGGCGTGGGGCGGAACATCGCCCACAACCTGCGCCTGCTGGGGCTGCCAGTGCTCTTTCTGACCGCCCTGGGCAAGGATGCCCAAGGGGATCGGGTAGCGGCGGAATGCGCGATGGCGGGGATCGATTGCGAACGAATTCTGCGAACCCATGAGGCGCCTACCTCCACCTATCTCTTTATCGCTGACGAGGCAGGGGATATGCATCTGGCCATCTCGGATATGGAGATTTGCCGGCAGATCAGCCCCGATTATCTCTCTGCCCAGGCGGATGTATTCTCCAGTGCGGCAGCGGTGGTGGCAGACGCGAACCTGCCGGAGGAAAGCCTGCGATACCTGGCAGAGCGGGTAGAAGCACCCCTGTTTGTGGATCCGGTCTCCGCTGCCAAGGCTGGTCGAATTCGGGACATTCTGGGGTGCATCCACACGCTGAAGCCCAACCGCCTGGAGGCGGAGCTGCTCAGTGGGATCACGATTCAAACAGAGGCAGATCTGCTTCTTGCGGCGGACAGGCTGTTATCCACCGGGATGAAGCGGGTGTTCATTTCCCTGGGAACGGAAGGCGTCTTCGCGGCGGAAGAGGATCAGCGACTGCGTATCCCCTGCTGCCCGGCAGCGCCGGTGAACATGACTGGCGCCGGGGACGCCATGATGGCGGGGCTGGTCTGGAGCTTCCTGCAAGGCTTGTCCCTGGCGAATTCCGCCCGGGCCGCCGCTGCAGCCGCGGCCATCGCGGTGGAAGGGCGGCACACGGTCAACTCCGATCTGAATCCCGCTGCCCTGCGGCAAAGAGCGTTGCAGGGATAAAGTGAATGAAAGCGCAATTCAAATCATGTCAAAAAAAGGCGCTGGTCCAGAAATGGATCAGCGCCTTTCGTTACTCTGAAATATTTCGCACGGCCTCCGCCAGGTAAGCACTGATGATCCGCGCATCCTGGGCAATGGTCATCCATTGCACTCCTCTATCCACCAGCTCCTGGCAGGATTCCTTCGTTGGCCCCGCGCAGGACCCGCAGTATTTCCCGTTCTCCGCCGCCAGTTGGGCCGCCCGGGTTTGTACCTCCGCGATCCGAGCTGACTTGTCTTTGGGATCCACCTCCGTCATGGACATGCCCAGATCCGCCGGCCCCACAAACAGGGACTGATATCCCGGCACCTTAGCGATCTCCTCCAGATGCTCCACTGCTTCCACGCTTTCGATCTGGAAAATTTTCCACACCTCATCCTTCGCCTGCCGCAGATATTCCGACTCATTGTCAATCCCGTACTTGATGGCCCGCAGCGGCCCGATGCCCCGCTTTCCGCCATCCGCGGGATAGGTACAGGCTTCCACAGCCTGCCGGGCGATCTCGGGCGTGTTCACGAAGGGGAAGATGATCCCGTCCGGCCCCATGTCCAAGGTGTTCTTGATCTGATAATACTCCACCCCCGGCACCCGAACGAACGCACAGGCGCCCGTCGCCTGGGCCGCCAGCACATGGTGATAGATTTCCCGCCGATCCATCATCCCATGTTCCGAGTCGATCCAGACAAAATCGCACCCGGAATATCCCACAATCTCGCTGACCGATGAATCCGCGAACAGGACAAACACACCAACCACTGGCTTTCCCTGCTCCATCTTTTCCTTGATTTTCTTTAGCCGCTCATTCATTTTATCCAACCTCCTCGCGTTTCCTGCCCCTATTTGGGTTTCTCGCTCCATCGCCCCACCATCGGCAGTACGCCATGATTCGAGCACATCTGCCCATTGCGACATTTGATTTGATCAAACCAAATTCAAGATGATTATACAGGAAGCGATCCTCGAGGTCAATCTGCTTTCTCGTTTTAGCGGGTCATGCCACACAGCCCGGAGAAAAACGCAGCCATCATGCGAGACGAAAAGCCCCGATCCGGCAAGGGATCGGGGCTTTGTGGGTGGAAATAATTTTATTCCTTGGGAATTCGCTGCAGGTGAATGTTGAGCGCTTTGCTTAGCTCCTGATCCGCCTTCAGCGGCCCCAGCTCCTGCAGAGGCCCATCCGGGAATCTTTTCAGCATGCCGTCCACATCTATCTTGGCGTACTCGCCCAGCTTGAAGGCCAGGAAGATGGCCTGCTCCAGCAGGGGCCGGGTTTCCGCCTTCGCTGCCAGCTCGCTCACCAAGTCCGCCGCGGAATAGTAGCCTTCCTTGCTGCTGGAGACCGGGGCTGCCAGCTCCTCCGGGGAGACCCCGGCCAACAGCTTCGCCCGCATCTCCTTCCGCAGCTTCACCGAGGGCAGGGCATAGATGTCCGGCTCCTCCGCCACCTTCTCCAGCACCGTGGCGTCGGAAGCGGGCCCGGCCACCGCCTGCAGGGAATTCATCCCCGACTGCAGCGCCACCTGGAACACAAACACCTTGTCCGCAGTTTTCGCCTCCACCAGCTCGCCGTTCAGGTATAGGCTCACCAGGGGCTGATTGGAATAAACCCGAATCTCCGTACTGTCCCCCGCCCGCTGGGCATAGCGCTTGCCGCAGATATGCACCATGGGCTCCTCCGTCCAGTAGGCATGGTAGATATAGTAGCTATCCTTCTTGATCTTCCGGTCCATGGTCACCAGGCCCTTGTTGTTCCTTCCAGCCACGCCTCCCTCGTTCCGGGCGGCGGCGCCGAAGTCGAACATGTTCCACAGGAAGCTGCCCCACACCCAGGGCCGATCGTGGAACACCTTGGCCAGATGCTCATGATACAGGGTCTGATAATCCTCGGAATAATCCTTCGCCTCCGGGTTCGCGCTGTGATAGGTCAGAATGCCCTCCGCCCCGTATTCCGAAACGCCGATGCAGCGGTTGGGATACTTGGCGTGGTAGGCGTCCAGCCAGGGGCCGTTGTCCGCCATGGTGCCCACATACCAGCCCATGTAATGGTTATAGGCCTCCACGTCCGTAATTTCGTGCAGGTCACAATCCTCCGGCGTCCCCGCCACATGGGCCAGGGTGGTCAGTCGGGTGGGATCCAGCTGCTTCACCAGCTTCTCCAGCGCCCGGTGGTTCTCCACCAGCTGGTCGCTGAGCTTGCCCCCCAGCAACACCTCGTTGCTCAGGCCCCAGAAGCAGATGCAGGGATGATGAGCGCTCTGAATAATCAGCTCCGTCATCTGGGATACACAGTTCTCGTGGGCCGCCGGATCCTCGTTCATAATGGTGATAAAGGGGATCTCAGCCCAAACCACGAAGCCCAGCTCATCGCAAGCGTCGTAGAAGTCCTGGGAGTGCTGATAATGGGCCAGGCGAATGGCGTTAGCCCCCAGCTCCTTGATGATCCGGGCGTCCTGATAATGCTCCTCCCGAGTCAAGGCGTTGCCCTTGTACAGCTGATCCTGATGGCGGCAGACGCCCCGCAGGGGCAGGGGCGCGCCGTTGAGGAAGAAGCCCTTCGCCGGGTCGCAGGAGAAGGAGCGGACGCCAGTGCGCAGCGTTACCTCGTCCACCACCTCGTTGCGGCGGACCAGCTGGGCCTGCACCGTGTACAGGTTCGGCTCCGCCGGGCTCCATTTTTTCGCCCCCGGCACCGGCAGGGTCACCCCCGGGGCCGCCACGGGGCGCAGGGCGCTGGCCGCCTCCCGGCCCGAGGCATCCAGCAGAGTCCAGAGCACAGTATAATTCTCGTCCGCGCCCTTCACCCAGGCATCCAGATGGAAATCTGCGCCGCAGGCGGTGGGCTCCGCATGCACCGTTACGCCGGGGCCCCCGTGATAATCCAGATCGAAATGGGCCGCCGCCACGCTGATCAGCTTCACGCCACGGTACAGCCCGCCATAGAAAGTGAAATCCGCATACTGGGGATAGACATTGCTGCGATACTCATTGCTGACATTGATGGCCAGCAGGTTCTCCCCCCCGTGGCACAGCTCCGTCACGTCCGCCCGGAAGGCGGAATAGCCACCCTCGTGATCCGTCGCCTTCTGACCGTTTACATAGAGAACGGCCTGAAGCCCCGCCGCGGGGATCTCCACATACAGCCGGCCCCCGGGCAGAGGCTGGGCCGGGATCTCGAAAGCATGGAAATACCAATAGCTGCCCCGGGCGTAATGCTCCACCGGCGCGCCCTGCAAATCCCCCTGGGACCAGTCTTTGGCCGGCACCTCAATATCATGGCCGTCGTGGCCGTCCACCGCGTTCCAGCTATGGGGCAGATTCACCCGCTGGCCCTCCACCGGCCAAACCGCCGGCTCCGCTTCCCGCTGGACAAACAGCCAATCCTCATTCAGTGGAATGATTTTCCGCATCTTTTTCTTCCTTTCTTGGATAGCGCATCGCGCGAAGGAATGCTTCACTCCCTCGCGCGGTTGGCTTATTTGTTGGGATACCAGAACAGCAGGGGATCCCCGCTGAGCTTATTGATGGCCTCGATGAAATAGTAATCCCCGTAGGTCATGGTGATGTGCCGCCCCGGCTCATCATGCCAGGCGGAAGTGCATTTCTGGAAGATGGCGGGATCCTCCAGCTTCCAGTCCGCCGCGTCCGCCTCCTGGGCCTTTAGAATCCGGATCGCCGCGTCGAAATAGAACTTCCCCTCCAGCTCCGGCAGGGCCCGGGCCAGCTCCAGCAGCCCGCAGGCCGCCACGTTTCCCGCCACGTTGTCCTTCAGATTCGGCTCCGCCGGCTGGCGGAAATCGCACCGGGGCATCCAGTCGTCCGCAATCTGGCTGATGAAATAATTCGCCACCCGTTTCGCCGTGTCCAGATACCGCTGGGCCCCGGTGTGCAGATAGGACAGCACAAAGCCGTACAGCGCCCAGCTCTGGCCCCGGCTCCAGCTGCTGCCGGATTCGTAGCCCTGGCCGCCGGGGTTATCCAGGAATTCTCCCGTCTCGGCGTCAAAGATCACGATATGGTTGCAGCTACCGTCCGGCCGGACAAAATGGGCGATGGTGGTATCCGCGTGCTTCATGGCGATCTGGCGGAACCGGGGATCCCCCGTCTCCTCCGTAGCCCAGTATAGCAGCGGCAGGTTCATCATGCAGTCCACGATGGCCCAGCCCTCCCGGCCCTGGCCGTTCCAGGCCCGGATGAATCCGTTGGAGTTGTAGCGCCCCGCCAGAGTCTCCGCCGCGAAAAGGGTCCGATCGTAGCTCTCCTGATTCTTCTCCAGGGCATAGCGCACGCCGCTCTGAATCAGCCACATGAAGCCCACGTCATGGCTCAGGTTCTTGAAATCCCGCAGGGCCTCGTCCAGCATGGTCTCCGCCCGCAGGGCTTCCTCCCGATAGATCTCCGCCCCGGTCATGCGGTACATCTGCCACATGTTGGCCGGCCAGAAGCCGTTGGTCCACCAGCCGATGCGGTTCTCTTTCCAGTTTTTGCCGTCCGTGGTGTAGGGAATCCAGGGGGTCTGGCGGGCCTTTTCCACCGCGTAACGCATCTTGCGGTCCAGCTTTTCCTTCTTGTCCGCCAGCCAGGCTTGGTCTTGGAAGGAACTTACGATATCAAAGTTTGGCATATTGCACCTCTGTTAGGTTCGCTTTGCGAGGATTTTGCGGCTTCGCCGCGAAGTTAGTTTTTCTGCGTATATCCCAGCGGGGTACCGGTCGCCAACATAGTCGCGACTCCACACTGTGGAGATCGCTCCTTGTTGGCTCAGATAAAATTTTCCGCAATTTCCCCCGCAGGGGGGCGGAAAATTTTATCCCTTCACCGCCCCCACCATCACGCCCTTCACGAAATACTTCTGCAGGAAGGGATAGATGCACAGGACGGGCACGGTGGTCAGGATAATGGTGGAATATTTAATGGTCTCCGCGAAATCATCCACCCGGTCTGTCTCGCTGCCGGAGGAATTCAGCAGATTGGAGTTGGCAATCAGGATGGACCGCATGATGTTCTGAATGGGCAGCTTGTTGTTATCCTGCAGATAAATGCTGGCCGGGAACCAGGCGTTCCAGTGCCCTACGCCGTAATACAGCAGCAGCACCGCGATGGTGGGCATGATCAGGGGCAGGGTAATCCGGAACACGATCACCAGATCGTTGGCACCGTCCAAATAAGCGGATTCCGTCAGGCTCTCCGGCACCGCCTGGATGGCCGTGCGGCAGATGATGCAGTTATACACACTAATGGCGCCGGACAGGATCAGAGCCCACAGGGTATTATACAGCCCCAGGTCCCGAATGTTCAAGTAGATCGGGATCATGCCGCCGCTGAAGAACATGGTGAACATGATCAGGAACTGAATCACGGGCTTCAGCAGCACATTTTTCGACGCCAGGAAATATCCCGTAAACAGCGTCAGCAGGATATTCAGGGGCAGGCTCACCAGCAGGATCAGCAGGATGTTCTTGTATCCGCTGAGCAGCAGTGGATGGGTAAAGGCCAGGCTGTAGGCGCTGGTGGTAACCATATGGGGCAGCAGCATGATGCCCTGATGGGCGGACAGATAGCTGGTGGAGGTGAAGGAGGCCACCAGGCAATACCACATGGGATAGAGTGTAATCACGCACAGGAAGATCAGCAGGAACGCGTTGATCGCAGTAAAGACCTTGCTGCCTGTGGATTCCTTGATGTGGTTGTTATGCTTCACTCTCGCAACGGTAGACATTTTGTATCCTTCCCTCCTTTCTCAGAACAGGCTGGAATCGGTGGTCTTGCTGCTGAGATAATTGGTAAACAGCAGGAAGGCCAGATTCACAATGGTATTGAACAGGCTCACCGCCGTGGACAGGGAATACTGTGGCTGGCCGGAGGTGGCGCCCAGGGAAATTCGATAGGTATAGGTGGAGAAGATATCCGCCACCTCGTAGGTCGTGGGCTGATACAGGAGCAGCGTCTTTTCGTAGCCCACGTTCAGGATGGAGCCCATCCGCAGGATGAACAGGATCATAATGGTGGGCAGCAGGCCGGGCAGGGTAATATGGATCAGCTGCTGGAAGCGGTTGGCGCCGTCGATGCGGGCCGCTTCATACTGCTCCATGTCAATGCCGCTGAGGGCCGCCAGGTAGATGATGGAGTTCCAGCCAATGCCCTGCCAGATGTCGGAGATCACATAGATCAGCCGATAATATTTGGGATCCTGCAGCCAGTTTTGCTTCGTGCCCCCGAAGAAGGCCACGATGTCGGACACCAGGCCGTTCTGCTGGGTGTAAATCTTCACCAGGGAGCACAGCACCACCAGGGAGATGAAGTAGGGCATGTAGGTAATGGTCTGAACGGTGCGCTTGAATTTGTTGTGCCGAACCTCGTTCAGCATCAGCGCCAGCGCGATGGGCGCCGGAAAGCCGAAGAGGATGGTCAGCCCGGAAATCAGGAAGGTGTTGCGCAACAGCCGCCAGAAATAGGGATCGTTGAAGAAGGTTTCGAACCAGTAAAAGCCAACCCATGGGCTGTTTTCGATGCCCCGGGTGATGCGATAATTCTTAAAGGCGATCTGGATGCCGTACATGGGCTTGTAGCAGAACAGCGCCAGATAGACCAGCACGGGCAGAATCATCAGATACTTGTATTTGTTATGGCTGAAATCCCGGGTGATCTTCTTTCCCAGGGAGAGGCGCTTGTAGTGCGCGTTGATCGCCGCCTTCTCTTTGGCCATGTCGTAAGCCCCCCTTTTCCTTTTTTCCACTCAAATGCGAAGGGATGTTTCGATCCGGGGCCCTTGGAAGACGTCGGCACTTAGCGGGTGGCAAGCGCGCTGTCGCGCGAAGACAGCCGCTTTGTGCCGCTACGTCTGGAACGGAGGCGCGAGCCGTGCCCCGGAGTGGAACTCCCGCGCGCATGTTGCAAATAGAGAGGGAGCAGCGGCGGCCCGTTTCTCGCGGGCCCTCCGCTGCTCCCTGACCGGTCAGGTCAGAGTCCTCTTTTCAGGAGGCATTCCGCCGACCCTTTTGTTTTTATTCCCTGCCTCTTAGCGGGACAGATAACGATCGTAGCAGTTCTGGCGCAGCTCCAGCACGCGATCCACGTGATACTGGCTCAGGCCGCTGATGAAATCATTCCAGGCAGCGTCGTCATTGACGTCCTTGTTGCCCACCAGGAAGGAGGTGCACTGTTCCACCACGTAGGTGCCCAGGTTGGCGTCGTACAGATCCAGCTCGTCGGATTCGGCGGTGGTGAAGGTCACGCCTGTGGGCCACTTGTGGCCGGAGGTCACTTCCAGCACCTTGTCCATCTGATCGGTATCCCGGCCCATGCCCAGATAGAACCAGGCGTCATCCGCGTCGATGGAGGCCTGACTGTTCTTCAGATACAGCAGGTTGGTGGCCTGGATGCAGCTGCCGCTCCAGGTGGTGCCGTTGTACTTCACCATGGGGTCGTTGGAGGTGTCGTTAGCCACCAGGTCGGTCCAGGCGGGCAGGCCCGTCTCTTCGCTCATGTACCAGGAATCGCCTTCGATGCCGTAGTTCCAGAACAGGAAGCCTTCCGCGGAATAGGCATAGTCCAGGGCCCGCAGGCAGGTCTTCATGGTCTCTTCGTCCGCGGACTTGGTGATGACGCCGGTGATGGAACCGATGCCGCTGCCGCCGAAGATGGAGTAGATGTTGCCTTCGTCATCCGTCGGATAGGGGATGCCGATCCAGGGGCGGCCGTTGCCGGCGGCTTCCATGTGGTTGTTCCACAGGTTCATCTGGCCCATGGAGGTCAGGGCGATGCCGCTCAGACCGGTTTCCACCTTCTGCTGCACGTTGGTGTCGTCCACGGTCAGCAGGTCGGTGTCCACCAGGCCTTCCTTATAGATACCGGAGAACCAGCGCAGCCAGTCGCGATACTCATCCGTGCTCTGGGCCAGGATGACCTTGTTGTCGCGAATCTCGTACAGATAGCTGGCGTTCACGTTGCCATAAGCGCCGAAGGCGCCGGACAGACCCATCTGATAGAACCGGGGGCTGAAGGCGGAGGTGAAGGTGGCGCCGTTGTACTTCTCGTTGAACACGCGAATCACGTTTTCAAATTCTCTGATGGTCTTCGGAATTTCCAGGCCGCATTCCTCCAGCCAGTCCTGCCGAACCACGGGGCCCTGGTAGGAATCGTTCCAGCCGCCGTCTTCCCGGAAGAAGCCAAAGGCGTAATACTGGCCTTCGTCGGTCTTCATCGCCTTGTCATAGGCGGGGTTGGACTGCAGCCAGGCCCAGTAGGCAGGGGCATACTCTTCCAGATAGGGGGTCAGATCCCAGATCAGCCCATCGTCCAGATACTGCTGGGCGTTGTTCATGAAATAGGCTTCCATGATGTTGGGCAGGTTATTGGGGTCGGCCAGCAGCGTGTTGGTGAACACTCCGCCGTCAGAACCGGTGGTGGGCAGAATCCATTCGATGTTGATGCCCAGCTGCTTGCTCAGGTTCAGATGGAAGGGAGATTCATGCCAATCGGAGTAGTCGGTGTGCACATTGTGGGAGTCCTGGGAATACCAGGTGATGGTCTTCGTGCCATCCAGGGGATAGATATCCGCCGTGGAAAGCAGGTTCGCCGCCGCGAAGGCGGAGGCTGCTGTCAGCACCATGCACAGGGCCAACACCAGGGAAAGCAGTTTCTTCATGAGAATCCTCCTTTGTCCTAAATTGGTTATTTTTTTCTCAGCGCGATTTTGGCTCCGCGCTGGATGTGATTGCATTATAGCGAAAGTTTGCGTTTTGAATCTATTGCATTTTAGCTGCATAACATTGCAAAATTCACAAACTTGGCAAAAAAGGCATTTTATTTCCCGAATTATATGAAAAAAGCACAGAAAACATTGCGTTTTGCACACTGCGCATTGCAATTCGTGCGCCCATTCTATATAATGCATTCATCCTGCAAAGAAGGGAGGGATCATATGGCCAGGCAGGAAAACGGGATGCCCGTGGATGTCAGCGCCCCCAACGCCCATGTGCCCAACGAGGGCCCCAAGGCCATCTGGATTTCGGACGTGGCTTCGCCCCTGTGCAAGTTTGCCCATAAGGCCTCTACCCAGGCCAACGGCACCTACGCCATGCATTCCCATCCCTTCTATGAGATGATCTACACCATCTCCGCCGATGTGGAGTTCATGATCGAGGATCATCCCTACCGGGTGGGGGATCATACCCTGGTGGCCATCCCGCCCCGGATTCGTCACGGCGTGCTGGTAAACACGGATCGAACCTACGAGCGCTTTACCCTGCATTTTGACGAAGCCTGCCTCTCCGTGGAGCGCCGGGTGCTGCTGCAGGAGGTGCTGCCCAAGCATCTCTTCGACACGGATCAATCCCGGGGAGAGGCCTGCATCTGGCGAAACATGGATCACAGCGGCCTGCTGCAATGCCTGGAGGCCATGGAAACCCTCCATCTGGCGAACACCGAAACCGCCGGCATGCTGCTGCCCATCTATGTGGAGTCCGTCCTGGCCACCCTTTACACCGCCCAGCAAACCCAGGGCCGCCCCGCCGCCCATTCGCCCCACGCCAACACCATTCAGCAGGAACTAGTGCTGTGGGTGGAGCAACATTACACCGAATCCTTCACCCTGGAATCCCTGGCGGAAAGGTTCTATCTTTCCCGGGGGTATGTGAACACCCTCTTCCAGCAGGCTACGGGCACCACCGTCAAGGCCTATGTGCAAAAGCGGCGCATGTCCTATGTCCAGATGCTGCTGTCCGCCGGGCTCTCCGCCGCCCAGGCCGCCAACCGGGCCGGCTTTGAGGATTATACCACCTTTTATCGCGCCTATGTGCGGACCTATGGGCACCCCCCTCCTCTGCCAAAAAGGCCGCTGGGCGGAAGGCGCTGCTGGCGGAAGCGCTGATGCCCCGGCCCGCCGAGGGCTATTCGCCGGAGCGCCGTGGCGTCATCTTTCCCACCAACAGCGCCGAGCAGGAGGATCCCACCATGGTCAACGCCGTCCGCATCTCCCCGGAGCAAAATCCGTAACCCCCGCGAAGGGAAGCGCCTTCGCTGTATTCATATCATCTATAGAAAGGAAAGAAAACCACATGGAAATTGGAGCGCAATTTTACACCGTCCGGGAGCATTGTCAAAACCTGGAGGACTTCGCCGAAAGCCTGAAGAAGGTGGCGGATATCGGGTATCGCACAGTCCAGATCTCCGGCACCTGCCCTTTCCCCGCGGACTGGCTGAAGGAAAACCTGGAGAAGAATGGCCTTCGCTGCGTCCTGACCCATACGCCTCCGCCCCGCCTGCTGGGGGAGATGGACCAGGTCATCGCCGACCATAATACCTTCGGCTGCGATCTGGTGGGTCTGGGCTTCTGGGCCTTCGACCCGGAGCGGGATATGAGCTTTGAAAAATTCATGGAAACCTGGCCCCAGGTGGCCAAGCAGCTAAAGGCCGGCGGGAAGTATTTCATGTATCATAACCACGATCGGGAGTTCATCAAGCGGGACAGCAAGCCCATCCTGCAGATTCTGGCGGAAACCATCCCCGCCGAAGAGATGGGCTTCACCCTGGATACCTTCTGGGTTCAGGCCGGCGGCGGCGATCCCGCCCAGTGGCTGGAATACCTCAGCGGCCGGGTGCCTGCCATCCATCTGAAAGATTACGCCTATGGCCGGTCTATGGCCGTGGTGGGTGAAGGCAACATCAATTTCGCCCGGGTCTTCAAAAAAGCGGAAGCCGCCGGCACGAAGTATATGCTGGTGGAGCAGGATGACTGCCACGGAGAGGATCCCTTCGAATGCCTCCGCCGTTCCTATGACTATCTCCACAGCTGGGGCTTCCAGTAAGGGGCCTGCCGCTGACAGCTCCCCCACCTCCACAAAAGCGCGAAATCCCTTTTTCAATCATGCTCCCCCGCAAAGCGGGGGACTTTTCTTTCCCCTCCCTGCCACCAGTGAACCCCAAAATAATCCATTGCATCCCGGCTTTATTTGGTGTAAACTGTACCCATCCCCTGCGGGGATAATTGTTTTGGTGTACCCTCACCGCGATTAAAGAAGGAGACGTACCCCTGATGCCTGAAAAGAAAAACGCCTTCCGCCCGGCCCAGATTTTGCTACCCAGCGCGGAGATCGCCCCGGAAACCTGGGCCTGCCTGGCCTGTGATCAGTATACCTCCCAGCCCGCCTATTGGGAGCAGGTGGAGGAGCTCGTGGGCGATCAGCCCTCCACCCTGCGGCTGATGCTGCCGGAATGCTATCTGGGGGAGAGCGACGCCCGCATTCCAAAGATTCACGCCACCATGGCGGATTATCTGCAGCAGGGCGTGCTGCAGCCCGTGGTGAAAAATGGCTTCGTCCTTTGTCGGCGTACCACCCCCTCCGGCACTCGCCTGGGCCTGGTGGGCACGGTGGATCTGGAGGAATATGACTTCGCCCCCGGCAGCCGGCCCTTGATCCGCCCTACAGAGCAGACCATCGCGGAGCGGCTGCCCGCCCGGCTGAAGATTCGCCGGGGCGCTCCCGTGGAGCTGAGCCATATCCTGATCCTCATCGACGATCCGGAGCGCACCGTGCTGGAGCCCCTGGCCCAGAAGGCGGAAGCCCTGCGGAAGCTGTACGATTTCGACCTCATGCAGGGCGGCGGCCATTTGGCAGGATTTGCGGTGGAAGCCTCGGAGGACCTGGCCCAGGTGGATCACGCTCTGAAAGCCCTGCAGGAAAAACTGGGAGAGCATCCCCTGCTGCTGGCCGTGGGGGATGGCAATCACTCCCTGGCCACCGCCAAGGCCTATTGGGAGGAAATCAAGGGGACCCTCTCCGAAAAAGAGCGGAAAAATCATCCTGCCCGCTTCGCCCTGTGCGAAATTGAGAACATTCATGACGAAGCCCTGCTCTTCGAGCCCATTCATCGGCTCATCACCGGCACCACTCCTGAGGAGCTGTACGACTGCTGGGAGCGGTACGCGGAGGAACGGGGCATGACCGTGTCCGAGGAAGGCGAAGGCCATACCTTTATCATGAACATCCGGAAGGATGAATATCCCGTCGTGGTGAAAAAACCGGAGGGCGCCATCCCCTGCGAAACCATCCAGCTGTTCCTGGATGACTTCCTGGAGAGCCACCCCAAGGCCAATATCGACTATATCCATGGCGCCGCCGCCCTGCGGGAGCTCTCCCGCCAGAAGGACGCAGTGGGCTTCCTGCTGCCCGCCATCGATAAGCATACCTTCTTCGACGTGGTGAAGGAGCTGGGAGTGCTGCCCCGGAAAACCTTCTCCATGGGCGAGGCGGACGAAAAGCGATTCTACATGGAGTGCAAGAAGATTTAAACAAACCCTGAAATAAGCACCCCGCAGAGCGGGGTGCGAAAAAACACCTGAGCGAGCGGAGGAAAATAATGAAGCGCATTCTTTCTGTTTTGCTGACGCTGGCCCTGTGCTTGCTGTCCTTTCCATCCCTGGGGGAAGAAATCGTGATTCCTGAATTAGACATCGTCGCCAAAGAAATCCCGGACAACGAGGCCCTGGGCCTGATTCGGGACATGAAGGCTGGCTGGAACCTGGGCAACACCTTCGATGCTTCCAACTGCACCTGGCTGCGGAATAAGATGGATTATGAATCCGCCTGGTGCGGCGTGAAGACCAGCCGGGAGCTGATCTCCGCCCTGAAGGCCGCCGGCTTCAACACCGTCCGCGTGCCCGTCAGCTGGCATAACCATCTGTCCCCAGACTGGACCATCGACGTCGACTGGCTGGACCGGGTTCACGAGGTGGTCTCCTGGGTCTATGAGGAAGGCATGTACGTCATCCTCAACATTCATCACGACGATGATCCTGCCTATTATTATCCGGACAACGCGCATCTGGAGAATTCAGAGAAATATATCCAAACCATCTGGAGCCAGCTAGCCGCCCGCTTCGGGGATTTCGACCAACATCTGATCTTTGAATCCATCAATGAGCCCCGGCTCACCGGCACCTCCCATGAATGGTGGTGGGAAGCCTCCAGCCCGGAATGCCAGGAGGCCATGGCCTGCATCGTCCGGCTGAACCAGGTGTTCGTGGATACCGTTCGGGCCACCGGCGGAAACAACGCCAACCGCTATCTGATGGTTCCCGCCTACGACGCCAACCCGGATTACGCCTGCGCAGCGGCCTTTACCCTGCCGGAGGATTCAGCGGAGAACCGCATCATCGTCTCCGCCCACGCCTATTCCCCCTACGATTTCGCCCTGCAGCAGCCCGGCATCGACACCTTCTCCCTGGACAACAACAGCCAGAAGGCAGGAGTCTCCGGCTTCCTGCAGAATCTGTATCAGCGGTACGTCTCCCAGGGCGTCCCGGTGCTGATGGGTGAATTCGGCGCCATGGAAAAGAACGGCAACCTGCAGTCCCGGGTGGACTGGATCTCCTGGTACGTGGCCCAGGCCCGGGCCCGGGGCATCACCTGCTGCTGGTGGGACAACAACCTCTTCGAAGGAAACGGCGAGCGCTTCGGGCTCTTCAACCGCGCCACCGCCGAATGCGTCAACCCCGAGCTGCTGACCGCCTTCATGAGATACGCGGAATAATAAATGATCTATTTATCCTTACAAATGGCCGGGAAAGCGAAAATCTTTCCCGGCCATTTTTGCATAAAAATACGAAAAGGGCTTGTGCAATCTGGCAAATTGTGATAAAGTGGGAACTGGTTGAAACAAAAACGACAGGTTTTTTCGGAAAAGTACATAGCGAGGTGTTTCTTCGCGAGGAATGTTCTTTTTCGGTGAACCGAAATGGGGAACCAAGGCGCGGATGCGCCTGGAATATAATGAGGAAAGAGGTGCCTTTTCCATGAAGAAACTGTTTGCTTTGGTGCTCGCTTTGGCGCTGGCCATCTCCCTGATGCCCACGGCCCTGGCGGAGGAGAATGTGCTGAAATACGGCGTGGACGCGGACGCGGCCGGTGGGTTTGATCCCCATACCATCTCCGCCGTGGCCTCCATGCGCATGATCGGCCAGATGTACAACACCCTGGTGGATGTAGATGAAGACCTGAACGTGATTCCCGAGCTGGCCACCAGCTGGGAGCAGCCGGACGATGTGACCTACATTTTCCATCTGGCGGAGAATGTTACCTTCCACAGCGGCCGCGCCATGACCGCGGAGGACGTGAAATATTCCTTCGAGCGGATTCTGGATCCGGAAGTCGGCGCCCTGGGCAATTCCAGCAGCTATGCCGGTGATATCGACACGGTGGAAGTCGTGGATCCCTACACTGTGAAGATCACCCTGAAGAACATCAACGCTCCCTTCCTGGCCAACCTGTCCTCCTCCTATTGCTCCATCGTGGATAAGGACGTGGTGGAAGCCAACGACGGCAGCCTGCTGCTGGCGGATGGCGGCACGGGCCCCTACACCCTGGGCGAATGGGTGCCGGACAACAGCGTGACCGTCAAGGCCTTCGACAACTATTTTGACGAAGCTGGCAAGGCCACCTTCGACGCTATCGAGTTCTACGTCCTGACCGACGCTTCCGCCCGTCTGGCGGCCCTGCGGACCGGCGCGGTAGATCTGATCTCCGCCGACACCGCCATGCTGGACCTGGTGGAGAACGACGACAGCATCCAGACCGTTTCCTATCAGAGCCGGAACTACACGGGTCTGTTCCTGAACGTGAACCGGGCGCCCTTCGACAATCCCCTGGTGCGGCAGGCCATCAACCTGGCTCTGGATCGGGAAGAGATCATCGAGTTCGCATTCAACGGCAAGGCCACCATCTCCGGCTTCGTGCCCGCCTCTCTGGGCCACTGGGCCGTGGACGTAACAGAGAATGAATATTACACCCAGAATATCGAGAAGGCCAAGAGCCTGCTAGCGGAAGCCGGATATCCCGATGGCTTCGAGACCAACATTATCGTGGGCCTGCTGGACAGCATCCGGGACACCGGCCTGGTGGTGGAGCAGCAGCTGGCTGAAATCGGCATCAAGGTAAACGTGCAGGATGTGGAACGGGGCCAGTATCTGGACGCCTGGAATGGTCACGATTTCGATATCATGGTTTGCCAGAACGGCGCGGGCAGCGATCCCAGCCGGGCAGTAGCCTTCTTCTTCAAGACCGGTTCCTCCGCCAACATCCAGGATTATTCCAATGCTCGGGTGGATGAGCTGTGCGAGCTGGCCGTCGCCACGACGGACACCGCCAAGCGCGAAGAGTATTACAAGGAAGCCACCAACATCATCCTGGACGACTGCATCGTGGCCATCGTGGCCAGTCCCCAGGAATACTTCCTGGCCTCCACCGCGCTGCAGGGCTTCGCGCCCAACGCCTCCAACGCGAATAACTTCGCGGGCGTAACCTTGGCGAAATAATTGATTTTCGTAAAACTGAGTTTGGGGCTCTGAGAACGTGTAAGTGAGACGGGGCCTGATGGATCGGGGTGCGGGTTGTCCCGCACCCTGGTCTGATATTTCCGGAAAATGAAGAGGGGACGATCATGCGGGATTATATCATTCGAAGGCTGTTGATGCTGATTCCGATTCTCATTGGCGTCAGCATTGCCATCTTCGTCATCATGCAGCTGATTCCCGGGGATGTGGTGTCCGGCATCCTGGGCATTGAGGAAACGCCGGAGCTGCGAGCCATGTGGGAAGCGAAGCTGGGGCTGGACAAGCCCCTGGTGGAGCAATATTTCTCCTGGATCGGCAAGGCGGTGACCGGAGATTTTGGAGAATCCTTCCGAACAGGGGAAGCAGTTTTTCCGGAGATCATGAAGCGATTCAAAATTTCGGCGGAGCTGGCGCTGCTGGCCTGCGTCATCGCTTGGATCATCGCCCTGCCCCTGGGGATCCTGTCCTCCCTGAAGCGAAACAGCGTCATCGACCGCATTGTGCGGGTGGTGGCGCTGCTGGGGGTCTCCGTGCCTAATTTCGCCTCGGCCACGCTGCTGATCCTCTTCTTCTCCAAGGCCTTCAATTATTATTCCCCGGTCAAATACGTGGGCTTGTTTGAGAACTTTGGCACAAATATGGAGATCATGATCCTGCCGGCCTTTATCCTGGGCTCCATCATGGCGGGCTCCGTCATGCGGATGACCCGTTCCTCCATGCTGGAGGTGCTGCGACAAGATTACATCAAGGCCGTCCGGGCCAAGGGCGCGCCGGAGCGGGTAACCATTTTCCGCCATGCCTTTAAGAATAGCTCCATCCCCATTGTGACCCTCATCGGCATGCAAATCGGCGGGCTCATGGGCGGCACGGTGGTCATCGAGCAGATCTTTTCCATCCCCGGCCTGGGGCAATATACCCTGACGGGGATTTCCCAGCGGGATTTCCCGGTGGTGCAGGGTTGCGTGCTGTTCATCGCCTTTGTGTATGTCATTGTGAACCTGTTGGTGGATATTCTGTATACCTACATCGATCCCCGGATCAGCTACAGCTAAGAGAGGAGGCGCGAAATCATGTTCAAAAAAGGGAAATCCACAAAGAATCGCGCGCTCCCCGGCAACGAGAGCCTCCTGCGTCAGCTGTGGAACGACCCCATGGGCCGGGCGGGGATGATCGGCGTGGGCATCGTCATTCTGCTGGCGGTGTTCGCTCCCTGGATCGCCCAGTACGACGTGGCCAAGATGCACGCCAAGGATAAGCTCACTGGACCCAGCGCCGCCTATTGGTTTGGCACGGACAATTTTGGCCGGGATGTGTTCAGCCGCATTGTGTACGGCGCCCGGGTCTCCCTGGTGGTAGGCATCGTGGCGGTGGGCATCGCCGCAGGCTTCGGTTATCTCTTCGGCATGATTGCCGGCTTCTTTGAGGGCAAGGTGGAATCCATCATCATGATGGTCATGGACGTCATCTTCGCCTTCCCCTCCATCCTGCTAGCCCTGTTCATCGTTTCCGCCCTGGGGCCCAGCATCGTCAATACCATGATCGCCATCGGCATCGTGAATATTCCCGTCTTCTGCCGGACGGTGCGGGCTTCGGTGAAGACCGTGAAATCCACGGACTATATCGCCAATGCCCGCAGCATCGGGCTGAAGAAAATGACCATCCTCTTTAAGCACGTGACCCCGAACGTCATGGCCCCCTTCACCGTCCAGGCCACCCTGGCCCTGTCCGGCGCCATCCTGACGGAGGCTTCTATGAGTTTCCTGGGCCTGGGCATTCAGCCCCCGAACCCCTCCTGGGGCAGCATGCTTTCCGACGCCCGGAAATACATGGAGCGGGCCCCCTGGCTGGTGATTTTTCCCGCCCTGTTCATCATTATGACCATTCTGTCCTTCAACATCCTGGGGGATGCCCTGCGGGATGTGCTGGATCCGAAGCTGAAGCTGTAAGCGGGAGGGGGCAAACAGATGGAAAACCTGTTGGAAATCCGTAATCTGAAAATTACCACCCTCCGGGGCAAACAGAGCGTCCGCCTGCTGGACAAGGTGGATCTGAACATCGCCAAGAAGCGCTCCTTCGGCATTGTGGGGGAATCCGGCTGCGGCAAATCCATTACCGCCAACGCCATCTTGGGCCTGCTGCCCTATCCCCTGCGGGTGGCGGAGGGCAGCATTCGATATGACAGCAAGGCGGGGGAGCGGGAGCTGCTGCAGCTAAGCAAAAAGGAGCTGCGGGAGGTACGGGGGCAGGAGATCTCCATGATCTTCCAGGAGCCCATGACCTCTCTGGACCCTATCTTTACCGTGGAGATGCAGATGTACGAGGCCCTGTCCTTCCATCACCCGGGCTTGGCTCGGGGGGAGATGCGGGATCGGGCCCTGGAGATGCTGCGCCGGGTGAATATTCCCCGGCCGGAGCAAACCCTGACCTCCTATCCCCATCAGCTGTCCGGTGGCCAATTACAGCGCATCATGATCGCCATCGCCCTGATTAACGATCCCCGGCTGCTGCTGGCGGATGAGCCCACCACCGCCCTGGACGTGACCATCCAGGCCCAGATTCTCCGGCTGATGAACGACCTGAAGGAGCAGAATGATACCTCCATCATCATGATCACCCACGATCTGGGGGTCATCGCCGAAACCTGCGAGGAGGTGGCGGTGTTCTATGCGGGCCAGGTGGTGGAGCAGGCCAATGTAGTGGAGCTCTTCGGCCAGACAGCCCACCCCTATACCCTGGGGCTGCTGCGGGCGGTCACCTCCCTGGGCGGGGAAAGCCGAAAGCTGTATACCATTCCCGGCATCGTGCCCCCCGGCGGGCAATGGGCCCAGGGGTGCCGATTCGCGGATCGATGCGAGAAATGTATGGAGAAATGCCGCCAGGCCATGCCAGCACTGACGGAGGTGGTCCCTGGCCATCTGTGCCGCTGCTTCCTGCACAGCGAGGAGGTGGAACAATGAGTATAATCAACCCAAAGGACGCGCTGCTGGACGTGCGCCATCTGCAGGTCTATTTTCCCATCAAACGGGGCCTCATGAAGCGAGTGGTGGGCCATGTGCACGCGGTGGAGGACGTCAGCTTTACGGTCCGTCCCCGGGAGGTCTTTGCCCTGGTGGGCGAATCCGGCTGCGGCAAGAGCACCACTGGCTCCGCCGTGCTGCGGCTCATTGAGCCCACCGGAGGCGAGGTGTATTTCGGCGGGGAGAACCTCAGCGCCCTGACAGAGGAACAGGTCCGCCTGAAGCGGCGGGATATGCAGTTCATCTTCCAGAACCCCTATGCCTCCCTGAACCCCCGCATGAATGTATGGAAGCTGCTGAGCGAGCCCTTGAAGGTGCATTTCGACCTTTCCGCCGGGGAGCTGCGGGAGCGGGTGGAGGAGATGCTCTCCCGCATCGGCATGACCCCGGACCAGCTGGAGCGCTATCCCCATCAATTCTCCGGCGGCCAGAAGCAGCGGATTTCCATCGCCCGGGCCCTGATTACCCATCCCAGCTTCGTAGTGGCGGATGAGCCGGTTTCCGCCCTGGATGTATCCATTCAGGCCCAGATTCTGAATCTGATGATGGAGCTGCAGCAGGAGATGGAGCTTTCCCTGGTGTTCATCTCCCATGACCTGAACGTGGTTCGGCATATCAGCAACCGGGTGGGGGTCATGTACCTGGGTTCCCTGATGGAAACCGGGGACACGGAGGAGCTCTATCGCCATCCCGCCCATCCCTATACCCAGGCTCTGCTTTCCGCGGTGCCTTCCCATGATCCCCTGCATAAATCCCAGCACATCATGCTGGAGGGGGATGTGCCCAATCCTGCCAATCCCCCCTCCGGCTGCCCCTTCCATACCCGGTGCGGCCGCTGCACGGAGGAATGCAGGAAGCATAAGCCCGCCCTGCGGGAGATCGCGCCGGATCATCTGGTGGCCTGCCACCATGTGGAGTGAATGGAGGAAAAGAATCCATGCTTGATTTGCTTTCCAAGGAAACCCTGCGGGTCATTGGCCTCATGAGCGGCACCTCCGCCGACGGCCTGGACGCGGCCCTGGTGGAGATCACCGGCCATGGCTGGGAAACCCGGGTCAAGCCCCTGGGCTTTGTCTCCCTGCCCTATTCGGAAGCGGTACGGGGGGAGATCCTGCGCCTGGCGGGGGGCGAGGCCGGCGGCAGCCGGGATCTGACCCTCTTTTCCTTCCTGCTGGGGCAGCTGTCCCTGGAGGCCTGCCTGGCCGTGTGCGAAAAGGCGGGCGTCTCCCCCCAGGAGGTGGATCTGGTGGGCAGCCACGGCCAGACCCTGTATCATCAGCCCACCGCGGTTGACTATCTGGGGTATCCGGTTCGGGGCACCCTGCAGCTGGGAGAACCCTCCCTGATTTGCGAAGGGCTGGGCTGCCCGGTGGTCAGCGATTTCCGGGGGCGGGACCTGGCCGCCGGCGGCCAGGGAGCCCCCCTGGTGCCCTACGCGGAATATTTGCTGTATCGCCAGGAGGATCTGAACGTGGCCCTGCAGAACATCGGGGGCATTGGCAACCTGACCTTGCTGCCGGCCCACGGCACGCCGGAAGATACCCTGGCCTTCGATACCGGCCCCGGCAATATGGTGATGGATCAATTGATGGAGCTGTTTACGGGAGGTGGGGCCCGGTTTGATCAGGACGGCGCCTTTGCCGCCCGGGGCCAGGCCCATCCAGAGGTTCTCTCTTGGCTGCTGTCCGATCCTTATCTGGCCCAGCGCCCTCCCAAGACCACGGGCCGGGAGGTGTATGGCGCCGCCTTTGTGGAGGCCCTGATCCGGAAGGGGAAGGAGTATGACCTCTCCCCGGAGGACCTGGTGGCCACGGCCACCCGCTTCACGGCAGAATGTATTGCCCTGGCGGTACGGGAATTCCTGCCCGCTCAGCCGGACTATCTGGTGGTGGGAGGCGGCGGCAGCCGAAATCCCACCCTGTTGCGGGATCTGCGGAGCCTGTTGCCCATGCCGGTGAAGATCAACGAGGATCTGGGCTACGATGGGGACGCCAAGGAAGCGGTGGCCTTCGCGGTGCTGGCCAATGAGTGCGTCCATGGTATCTGCAATAACGTCCCCTCTGTCACCGGGGCCGCACACCCCGTAGTGATGGGGAAGATCAGCATATAAGCAAAACCCGCCGGGAAAGATTTTCGCTTTCCCGGCGGGTTTGTATTTTCTTCTCTTTATTCCCTGAATCTGCCTTCCTTCAGCTTCAGCACACGATAGACGCTCTCGTCGATCCTTTCTTCCGAAAGCGTCCCCTCCGCCACGGCCTGCAGCACACCATCGAAGGCTTCATAGTAATTGTAGGGCATCAGTAGAATATCCGCCCCCGCCTGCAGCGCGGCCACACTGGCCTCGGCGGAGGAATAATGCTCATGAATGGCGCCCATGGCCAGGGCGTCGGTGATAATCACGCCCTGGAACCCCAGCTCCTGCCGCAGCTTTTCCGTCAACAACAGCGAAGAAACAGACGCAGGCTCCTTGCTGCCCGTCACATTGGGGGCGGCGATATGAGCTGTCATAATCAGCTCCGTTCCGGCGGCAATGCCCGCCCGGAAGGGGATCATCTCGCAGGCGGCGATTTCTTCCCAGGTTTTCAGCGTCTCCGCGTACCCCGTATGGGTATCCGCCGCCGTATCCCCATGGCCGGGGAAATGCTTCACGCAAGAGAGGACGCCCCCATCATGGAGCCCGGCCACCACCTGGGCCACCATCTCCGCCGCCTTTTCCGGATCACTTCCGAAGGCCCGATCTCCGATGACCACGTTCTGGGGATTGGTGTTCACATCCGCCACCGGAGCAAAGTCGATATCCAGGCCAAAGGCCGTCAGATAATCCCCGATGGTCTTCCCCAGGGTATAGGCCTGGGCCGGATCCCCCGCCGCGCCGATTTCCGCCATGGAGGGGAACTTCTTCACCCCGAAGGAGGTGGGATGGTTCGCGATGCGGGCGATGCGCCCCCCCTCCTCGTCGATGGCCAGCAGGGGTGGAATTTCACCCAGGCCATGCAGCTTCTGAGCGAAGCTCCGCAGCTGGCTGGGGGACAGGATATTCTTGCGGAAAAGGGCAAAGCCCCCGCAGGGGTATTCCGCGTACCGCTCCCGCATCTCGTCCGTCACCCGGGTGGTCCCCGTCCGGTTGTTATCCTCCAATTCCGCCGGACCGAACCGCTCCTCCAGGGCGTCCGGCCGAACCATAAACAGCTGTCCCACCTTGTCCCGCAGGGCCATTTTTTCCATCTTCGCCATGATTCCATCCTCCTCCGCCGCAGCGCCGGAGATCATGAGCCCCAGGGCGCTGAGCAACGCTAATGTTCTTTTCATGTTTTCCAATCCTTCTCTCCCGGCCGAAAACCCCGGTCAGGCCTTCCCTGCCCGCTTATTTTACCCCAGGCCGGGCGGAAAGTAAAGGCTTGCGCAGGCCGCCGGGTTATGATAATCTGCTATGCGGCTGCCCCCCCGGCAGCCGTCATCGAACGCAACACCACACATTTATCTATCAATGGGGAATCAGGTTTATGAGAATTACAAAACGAGAAATCTCCGCCGCCCTGCGGACCTCCCTGCCCATCATGGTAACCTTCATCGTGCTGGGCGCCGGCTTTGGCATCCTGATGCAGGAGCATGGCTACGGGCCCCTGTGGTCCATCTTCTCCGGCGTGGTCATCTTCAGCGGCACCGGCCAATTCGTCAGCGTATCCATGCTGGACAGCGGCCCCCTGCTGATGGCCGCCATCACCGCCCTGATGATCTCGGCCCGGCATGTTTTCTTCAGCATCTCCATGATCGGCCGATACAAGCAGGAAGGGAAATGGAAGTGGTACCTGTATTACGCCCTGTGCGACGAAACCTACGCCATGCTCAGCAAGGATGAGGGCCCAGTGGGGGTCAACACCAGCGGCTACCGGCTGCTGGTAACCCTGTTCGATCAGCTCTCCTGGATTCTGGGCTCCTTCCTGGGCGGATGGCTCAGCTCCCTTCTGAGCTTCAACTCCACTGGCATCGATTTTTCCATGACTGCCCTTTTTGTGACGGTGTATATCCAGCAATGGATCGATTCCCAGTCCCACATCCCCGCCATTTTGGGCCTGGCGGCCACCTTGGCTTGCCGGCTGATCTTCGGGAGGGAAATCTTCCTGATTCCCGCCATGATCATCATCATCGTGGTCCTGACCCTGATGCGGGACAAGATCGAAAAGAAGGGAGGCGCCGCCCATGCCGCTTAATTCCCACGCGCTGCTGGTGATTCTGGTCATGGGTCTCATGACCCTGGGCACCCGGATTCTCCCCGTGCTGATCTTCGGCCGGGGCAAGGAAGTGCCCGATTACATCATGTATCTGGGCCGGGTTGTGCCCTACACGGCCATGGGGCTGCTGATCGTCTACTGCCTGAAGGATGTATCCCTGGGGGAGGCGCCCCACGCCCTGCCGGAAATCATCGCCCTGGCGGTGGTCAGCGGAACCTACCTGTGGAAGCGGAACAGCATCCTCAGCGTCGTCATTGGCACCGTGCTCTACATGTTCCTGGTGCAGTCCGTATTTTAAAAATCGCTCCCCCGTCCATTGGGGGAGCGAAAAAGCTTGCAACCTAAAATACTTCACACTGATGGATCCCCATCAGCGTTTTTTTGTTTATAGCTCAAAGGTCACCTGCACGCACCGGGACAGGAAGCCCACCTCGCTGATGTCCGCGGTTTCCTGTTCATATTCCCGGTCATAGCTCTGCAGTAGGATCTGCCGATCGTTCAGGATCTTGATCTTCCGCAGGTAGCGATGCTCGTTGTAATTGATCAGCATCACCGCCCCGTCCACCGGGCTGTTGGCCGGCACTGTCAGCACGATATCTCCCTTATGGATGCGGAAACCCCGCATGCTGTCGTCCGGAGCCAGGTAGTAGAACACCTTGTCCGGATTGGCCCCCTCGATGCGGCCGTTTTCCACCGGCACCAGCTTGTATCGCACGGGCTTCATGACGGCGTTCATCACCGGCACCCGCTTCATCACGCTCTGCAGCGCGTCCAACCAGATGCTGCCAGCCACGCCCTCCTCCTTGTCCTCCTCCGTGGAGGCTACCTTCTCCGCCTCCTTGACCCTGGGCTTGGGGGCAGCGGCTTTGGCGGCTAGGGCAGGCTGCACCTGGGCCAGATCCACCGTAGCGGCGATGTCGTCCAGGGTGAACTCCGCCTCATTCTGCTGCCGCAGGCCGATGGTCTTCAAAATCCGCCGAGCCTGGTCATCCCCGATGATCCGGGTTCCCGCCTCCACGGCCATGATGTAGCTCTCGCTGACGCCGCATTTCCGGGCCACCTGCTTCGGGGTCATCTTCTGCCGAATCCGCTCCGTGCGGATTAAATCTCCTAATCTGCTCACTTTTCTGCCTCCATCCGTTTCCTTGGAAAAAGCCGGAAACCACCCGGTTTCCGGCCTCATTGTAATTGATTTTGACCCTGATTGTAAAGCAATATTTTACTGCATGCGAAGGGATGTTTCACTCCGGGGCCCTTGGAAGACGTCGGCACTTAGCGGGTGGCGAGGGCTCGCCCGAAGGCAGCCGCTTTGTGCCGCTACGTCTGGAACGGAGGCGCGAGCCGTGCCCCGGAGGGGAACTCCCGCACGCATGTAACACGGCGATTATTTACTGGTCTTGCCCAGATAGGCCTCCTGAATGGCGGAGCTGGAGAGGAGCTCCTCCCCGGTGCCCGCCATGGTGATGCGCCCCGTCTCCAGCACATAGGCGTAATCGCAGGCGTGCAGGGCCGCGTTGGCGTTCTGCTCGATCAGCAGTACCGTCATCCCCGTTTCCTTCAGGGTCTGAATGATGCGGAAGATATCCTTCACCACCAGGGGCGCCAGGCCCAAGCTGGGCTCGTCCATCATGATCATCTTGGGCCTGGTCATCATGGCCCGGCCCACCGCCAGCATCTGCTGCTCACCTCCGGACAGGGTGCCCGCCAGCTGCCAGGAGCGCTCCTTCAGCCGGGGGAACAGGTCGTAGATATATTCGATGTCCTGCTCAATGACTTCCTTATCCTTCCGCAGATAAGCGCCGATCCGCAGGTTTTCCAGCACCGTCAGGTTGGGGAACACCCGTCGCCCCTCCGGCACCATAGCGATGCCCGTTTCCACAATCTTCTGGGTGCCGTAATCCGTAATATCCCGGCCCTCGAAATAAACCCGGCCCTCCTGGGCCCGAACCAGGCCGGAGATGGTCCGCAGGGTGGTGCTCTTGCCTGCGCCGTTGGCGCCGATGAGGGTCACAATCTGCCCCTGCTCCACCTCGAAGGAGATGCCCTTCAGGGCTTCGATGCCGCCATAGCTGACCACCAGATCCGTCACTTTCAGCAGGCTCATGCTTCCTCCACCTCCTCTTCACCTTCCGCAACCTCAATCGGCGCAGATGCCCCTTGGAGCGGGGCCTCTGCTTGTTTCGGTTGACTCGCTCGGCTCTCTTCCGCCTTCGGCGGACGCCCCACTGGGGCGTCGATCTCCTCGCTCCCCAAGTAAGCAGCGATAACCACCGGGTTCTGCTGAACCTCCTCGGGGGTGCCGTTGGCGATGGGCTTGCCGAAATCCAGCACATAGATGCGGTCCGAGATATCCATCACCAGGTTCATATGGTGCTCAATCATGAACACGGTTAAATCAAATTCCTTCTTGATCCGGACGATGAATTCCCCCAGCTCGTCCGTTTCCTGGGGATTCATGCCCGCCGCCGGCTCGTCCAGCAGCAGCAGCGTCGGATTCGTGGCCAGGGCCCGGGCGATCTCCAACAGCCGCTGCTTGCCGTAGGGCAGGCTGGTGGCCATCTCCTCCGCCACGTCCGTCAGGCCCACCGTCTCCAGCAGCTTCCAGGCCTTCTGTCGGTTCGCCCTTTCCTCCTCCGCGTTCAGATGGAACACCTGGGTAAACAGGTTGCTCTTCCGCCGCAGATGCATGGCGGTCATAATATTTTCAAACACCGTCATGCCGGAGAACAGCCGGATGTTCTGAAAGGTCCGGGCGATGCCCTGGGCCGTCACCTTATCCGGCGTCATGTGCAGCTTCTCGCTGCCGATCTCCTTGCCGTGGAAGTAAATCTTCCCCTTGGTGGGCTGATAAACGCTGGTGACGCAGTTAAAGGCCGTGGTCTTCCCCGCGCCGTTGGGGCCGATGAGGGCCACAATCTCCCCCTTGTCGATATGCATGGAGAAATCGTTCACGGCGATGACGCCGCCAAACTGCATGGTCAGATGCTCCAGCTTCAGCACGGTTTCTCCCGCCGTTTCCACATCGGGAACCACCTTTACGTCCAATTCGCTCATTTCGCCGCCTCCTTCCGCTTCCGCCGGAACAGATCCGGCAACTCCTTCGTGCCCATGATTCCCTTCCGGAAGAACAGCACCACCACCATGATGATGATGGAGAACACCACCAGCCGGAAGCCATTGCGCAGCAGCGGCACCTCGAAATTGCCGATCATTTGTTTTTCATCCAGGAACCGCAGCCACCACTCGCTGGCCGCCACGAAGAGGAAGGAGCTGAGCACGCTGCCCGTCACGGAGCCCACGCCGCCGATGACGACGATAAGCAGAATTTCATAGGTCATGGCCGTGGTAAAGAACTTGGCCTGCACCGTGGTCTGATACATGGCCAGCATGGCGCCGCCCACTCCCGCGAAGAAGGAGGAGATGCAGAAGGCCAGCCGCTTGTGATGAGCCAGGTTGATGCCCATGGCCTCCGCGGCGATCTCGTCGTCCCGAATGGACTTCAGGGCCCGGCCATAGCCGGAGTTCAGCAGCAGCACGATGAGACCGATGCACACCCCGGCGATGAGGAAGGGCACCAGGGTGGATAGGTACACCGTCACATTGCCGCTGGCGTCCTTGATGTTGAAATCGTTAAAGGAGGGATATAGCCGCAGCATGTTGGACCCATTGGTCAGGGGACCCATGTTGTTCCACTGGATCAGCACCCGCATGATCTCGGCAAAGCCCAGGGTGGCGATGGCCAGATAGTCGCTCTTCAGCCGTAGCACCGGCAGGCCGATCAGGAAGGCGAAGAAGGCCGCGGCCAATCCCGCCAGCACCAGGGCCACCACCACCGGCACCGTGAACTGGATCAGCCCGCCATCATAGTACTGGTACACCACCGGCCGGCTTTCCACTGGGATGGTAAAGATGCCGTACACATAGGCGCCGATCATCATGAAGCCCGCCTGCCCCAAGGAGAAGATACCCGTGAAGCCATTCAGCAGGTTCATGGACACCGCCACCAGGGCGTAGGTCGCGCCCTTTTTCAGCACGGTGAACAGCATGGAAGTGGGAGGCAATACCTGCTCGGCCACAAAGACCGCCGCGTAAATCACCGCAACGATGATCCAGGTGATTAAGGCTGGCTTTTTCTCTTTTTTCATCATCTTTTTCACCTCACACCTTGTCCGTCGTCTTTTCACCAAAAAGCCCGGTGGGTTTGACAACCAGGATAATAATCAGCAGCGCGAAGGTGAACGCGTCGGAGAAAATAGCCAGGCCCAGGGGTTTCGTAATCAGGCCGGCCTTGAACAGAATCACGTCCAAGCCCTTGATCAGGTTTTCCATAATGCCGATGATGAACGCGCCGATCACCGCCCCGGGAATGGACCCGATGCCGCCGAACACCGCCGCCACGAAGGCCTTCAGGCCGGGCATAGCGCCGGAGGTCTGGATGACGGTGGGATAATTGGTGAAATACAGCACGCTGCCCACCCCCGCCAGGAAGGATCCGATGACAAAGGTGGTGGAGATGACGCTGTTGATCTTGATACCCATGAGCTGCGCGGTCTCAAAATCTTTGGATACCGCCCGCATGGCCATACCGATCTTGGTCTTGTTGATCAGGGTCACCAGGGCCACCACCAGCAGAATCACCAGCACCGGGGTCACCACCGTGACCACCTTGGTGGTGGCGGAACCGATCTTGATGGAATCGGAGATCAGCGGAATGGCGGGGTACTGCTTGTTCAAGCCGCCCGTGATGTACAGCACCAGGTTCTGCAGGGTATAGCTGACGCCGATGGCGGAGATCATGGCGGACATCCGGGGCGCCGTCCGCAGAGGCTTATAAGCCACCCGCTCGATCAGGAACCCTACCAGGGCCGTAATCACAAGCACCGCCGGCACGGACACCCACAGGGGCACGCCAGAAGCCGCGATGTACACCATGATGATGCCTGCCACCATGAATACATCACCGTGGGCAAAGTTGATCAGCCGCAGAATGCCATACACCATGGTGTACCCAATGGCGATCAACGCATACTGCCCGCCCACCGAAATGCCGGAAAGCAGGTAAGGAAAAATGGTATCCCACATGGCCGGAACACTTCCTTTCGGACCATTGATTGAAAATAAGTACGAAATAGCGGCGGAGGCAGCCGCCCCCGCCGCGCGAAATATAAGCGGTTGGATTGATGGAAATTAGTCTACCGTCTGCTCCGCAACGAATTCCCAGTCGCCGGTCTCGTTGTTAGCCTTCTTCACGAAAGCGGAGGTGCGGATGGCGTCGCCGGTTTCGTCAAAGGCAATGTGTCCGGACACGCCGTCGATCTCCACGGTGGGCAGCACAGCCTTCACCGCCGCGCTGTCGGTGGTGCCGGCCGCTTCCAGGGCCGCCAGGGCGGTAAAGTATCCGTCATAGCCCATGCAGGTCACGCCGGCGATCATGTCGTTACCGCCGTTGTTGGTCAGGGCTTCGGCATCCTCCGCCAGCCAGGCCTTGAAGCCGTTGTCAAATTCCGCGTTGGCGCCTTCCTGATAGAAGGTGGTCACGATCAGATCAATGCTTGTGCCCTTCGCCGCGCCGGCCACCACGTTGGAATCCAGCGTGTCACCGCCCAGCACCGGAATGGTGATCCCCTGGCTGGCCGCCTGGGAAACGATCTGGGTGGAATAAGCGATGGACACTGGGCTGAAGATCAGGTCCGCGCCGTACATCTGAGCGTTGCTCAAGAAGGAAGTGAAGTCAGAGTTGTTGTTCTGGAAATCGTCATGATACACCACGCCGCCTAGGGCTTCGAAAGCCTGCTGGAAGAAGGTGATCAGACCCTGGTCATAGTCGTTGCCGGCCTCGCCCAGGCAGTAGGCGGTCTTGGCGCCCAGCTCTTTGAAGGCGTAGTTGGCCAGCACCGTGCCCTGGAAGGGATCCAGGAAGCAAACCCGGAAATAGTGATCGTTGCCCGCGGTCACCTGGGGATTGGTGCAGGTCAGGCCGATAGCCGGGATGTTGGCATTCTTGAAATAATCGGAACCCGCGATGGACACGCCGGAGCCGTAGGAACCCAGCACGATGCTGACGTTCTCAGAAACCAGCTTCTGGGCGGCGGAAGGCGCCTTGTCCGCGGAAGAACCGTTGTCCGCTGTCACCAGCTCCACCTTGTATTCCGTGTCCCCGATGGTCACGGTGGGCTTTACTTTATTGGCGTACTGGATGCCCAGGGTTTCCTGCTTGCCACCAGCGCCGGAGTCACCAGAGGCGGGCTCGAACACGCCGATTTTTACCACCGGCAGATCCTCCGCCAGGGCCATCGCGCAGCAGCTCAGCGCCAGCACCAGCGCCAGTACGATTGTTGCGATCTTCTTCATTGTCTTTTCCTCCTTCTTGTCGTTCCTCCATAAAAAAAGGACGGGATTAAGTATATTCACTTCCCTTTTCCCTGACAACCGTTTCACAACTGAAAAAACATAAAGAAGACAAAAAGTGTGGAAACTGCACATAAAATATGGTATGATGCTTGTGGCCCGGGGTTTTCCGCCCATGGCCATGACTGAAACAGAAGAGGGAGAAAAGTAAAATGAGTGAATTAACCCAGAGCGAGCTGGAAGAAATTGAAGAGTTTCAAAAGTATAAGTTTGACACCCAGCTGCTGATTGAGAAAACAGAAGAGGATTTAGACGATTTCGAAATTCGGGATTACATCGCCGAGCATTTTGAAGGCAACGAGCTACTGGTGGTGGGGGATGAGGATCTGATCAAGCTCCATTTCCACACCAACGAGCCCTGGCTGGTGGTGGCCTATTGCGCCACCAAGGGCGATATCTACGATATCGTGATCGAGAACATGTTCCGCCAGGCTCAGGGCCTGCAGGGATAACAAACCTTAAAAAAACAGCAATGGAGCTTGCCTCCATTGCTGTTTTTTCATCATGCATTTATTCTTCTGGTAGCACCAGGGCGCAGACGAGATAGATCATCGCACCGGATCCCCAGCCGAAAACCAGCACCGCCCATACCAGGCGCACGATGGTGGGGTCGATGCCCAGATATTCCGCGATACCGCCACAGACACCGGCCAGCCTCCGATCCCGGAGGCTACGGTGCAGCCTTCCTACAGTTCTTCTCCCCTTCACAAAGTACTGATACAGGAAATAACCAATGGCCAATCCGGCCGCGATTGACATAATACGTCCCATGAAGAATGTCTCCTTTCCCATCGGGCATCTTGGTCCGATAGTGGAAGTATAGCACAAATCCAGCATAGAATAAACGACACAAAGAGCAATATAGCAAAAGTTATTTTTCATAGGGAATGGTATTATTTCTTTCCACACCCTTGCAAAAGGTAGAAAAATATTGTAAGTTACAGCCTGGATCGATTGAAAACGTGCGTCGTTTTAGAAGTGGATGGTGAGAAATGATGAAGGATATTTTTCTGATTGTGGATGGAAACAGCCTGATTCATCGGGCTTTTCACGCCCTGCCCCTGATGGACGCGGACGGGGTTTATACCAACGCGATCTACGGCTTTTTGAACATGCTGCTAAAGGTGGTTCGGGAGGAAAACGTGCAGTATCTGGCGGTTTGCTTTGATGAGCATGGTCCCACCTTCCGCCATACGATTTATCCGGAATACAAGGCAGGCCGCAACGCCACGCCACCGGAGCTGATTCAGCAGCTGGAAACCATTCGTCCCCTGCTGGACGAAATGGGCATCGCCCGCTTCTCCCTGCAGGGCTGGGAGGCGGATGACCTGCTGGGAACCCTGAGCCTGCAGGGGGCGGCGGCGGGGGTAACCCCCTTGCTGCTGACCGGAGACCGGGATGCGCTGCAGCTGGTGGGCGGGGGCACGGAGCTGATGTTTACCCGCAAGGGCATCAGTGAGACCATCCGCTTTACGCCGGAGAAGGTGTACGAGGAATACGGCTTTACCCCCGGGCAAGTGACGGACTGGAAGGGCTTGGCGGGGGACAGCAGCGACCATATTCCCGGCGTGCCAGGAGTGGGGGACAAAACGGCGGTGAAACTGCTCCAGCAATATGGCACCCTGGAGGAAATCCTGGCCCATGCAGGCGAAGTAAAGGGAAAATTAGGGGAAAAGCTGACCACCTGGGCGGATCAGGCGAAATTCTGCAAGGAGCTGGCCACCATCCATCGGGACGCGCCGGTATCCTTCTCCCTGGAAGCCTGTAGCGTGCCGAAATGGCAGGACACCATCCCGGCGCTGCAGCGGCTGAAGCTGTTCTCCCTGGTGCGGCGGATCAATGAGGGAAATGGAAGCCCGGCAGCCAAGGTAGCGGCCGGCACGGAAAGCGTCTCGGAGAGCCCAGCGGAGAGAAAAGGCCCCCAGCTCCTGGATTTTCAGGAATGGGAGGAGCTGACGGATGCTGCCAGTTTATCGGCCTGGCTGGAAAAAAGAAAGGATCAGCCCTTTGCGATTTTCGCCGGGGAAAGCCAGTTGACACTGGCAGCGGAGCAGGGCGCCCGGGCCCGGGTCACCCTGGGGGGCGATTTACTGACCCCGGGATTGGATCCCCTGGAGGTCATGACATTGCTGGCCCCGGCCCTGGCTGGGGGAAAAGCCCTGGTGCATGACGGCAAGCGCATGCTGCACCGCCTGAGCCAGATAGGCCTGCCCCTGCCGGATGCCTTTGGGTGGGATACCATGCTGGGAGCTTATTTGCTGAACCCGCAGGAGAAGAGCTATCGGCTCCAGGCCCTTTGCCCAGACTGGGCGGAGGACGCAGCGGCAGTGTGGTCCCTGGCGGCCTGGCAGCGGGAAAACATCCAGACGGAGGGCATGGAAAAGCTGATGCGGGAAGTGGAGATGCCCCTGAGCTATACCCTGTTCCGGATGGAACGGGAGGGCTTCGCCGTGGACACGGATTATCTGCGGGAGCTGGGAAAGGAATATACGGGAGAGATTGCCCAGCGGCGCAAGGAGGTCATCGAGGCCTGCGGTCAAGGGGAATTCAACCTGAACAGCACCCAGCAGCTGGGGGAGGTGCTGTTTGAAAAGCTGAAGCTGCCCCATGGGAAGAAGACATCCAAGGGGTACTCCACCTCAGCCGAGGTGCTGGAGGGACTCAGGTGGGAAGCGCCGGAGGTGATCGAGCCCCTGCTGCGCTATCGGAAATTGACGAAGCTGAACGGCACCTATGTGGAGGGCATGCTGCCCCTGGTGGACGCAGGGGGCCGGGTCCATTCCACCTTTGATCAGGTGGCCACGGCCACGGGACGTCTTTCCTCCTCGGAGCCGAATTTGCAAAACATACCTGTGCGGACAGAAGAAGGCCGGGAGCTGCGAAAGGTGTTTATCCCCCGGCCGGGCTGGACCCTGCTGGACGCGGACTACAGCCAGATCGAGCTGCGGCTGATGGCCCATTTTTCCGGGGATCCAGCCCTGATCGACGCCTTCCGGAAGGGGGAGGATATTCACGCCCGCACGGCCAGCGAAATCTTCGAGGTGCCCCCGGAATGGGTAACGCCGGAGCTGCGCAGCCGGGCCAAGGCGGTGAACTTCGGGCTGATTTATGGCATCAGTGGCTTTGGCCTCAGCCGGAACACCGGCGTCAGTCGCAAGGAAGCTGCGGCCTTTATTGAAAAATACTTCGAGAAATATCCGGGAGTGAAGAGGTTCATGGACGCCGCGGCCGCGGAAGGCGCGCAAAAGGGATACGCAGAAACACTGATGGGCCGGCGCAGGTATCTGCCGGAGCTGCAGAGCCCCAAGGCTCCCATCCGGGAATTCGGCAAACGAGCCGCCATGAACACCCCTATTCAGGGTACGGCAGCGGATATTATGAAGCTGGCCATGGTGCGGGTAGAGGAAGCCCTGCGGCGGGAGAAGCTGCAAAGCCAGCTGATTTTGCAGGTGCATGACGAGCTGCTGCTGGAGTGCCCGCCGGAGGAGGCGGACACGGCGGCGAAGCTGCTGCAGGAAGCCATGGAGCAGGTGATTCAACTGCAGGTGCCCCTGGTGGCAGAAGTCCATCGGGGAAGCAACTGGTACGAGGCGAAATAAAGGGCAAAAAGAAACAGCAATGGCATAAAGCTTCATTGCTGTTTCTTTTATATTCGTCTCAACGCACGCGGATTAACTCAATTTTACCGTATAATCCTCCCCGCCTTCATGATGATTCTTCGATCGCTGAGGGCCTCCTTGCATCTTTTGTCGTGGGTCACCGTCACAATGGCGAACCCGCTCTCCTTCTGCAGCGTCCGCAGGGAATCCACCATCTGCCGCAGATGATCAAAATCCTGGCCCACGGTGGGCTCATCCAGGAACAATACCTTCGGGTCGGAAGCGCAAATCGCCGCGATTCCGGCCCTTCTTTTCTGCCCTTCGCTGAGGCTCTGGGGGTGCCGATCCTCCAAGCCCTCCAGCCCGAAGAGCCCCATCATTCGCTCCGCCCGCTCCGGGCTTTTCGCGTTGCGGCCGATCTCCTGCCGCAAGGTGGGCATGAACAGCTGGCTGGAGGGATCCTGGAAAACGAACCCCGCCGCCTGGAACCATTCCGGCATGGGATGCACCCGTTGGGAACGAATCAAATGCTGCTCATAGCCCCCGGCGGAAGGATACAGCAACCGGGCCAGCACCTTCATCAGGGTGGTTTTGCCGCAGCCGTTAGGACCCAGCAGGGTCAGCCGCTCCCCTTCCATCACGTCCATGGATACATTTCGCAGCACATCCACCCCCCGCAGGGTGTAATCCACGTCCTTCAAGGAGATCAGCCGGTTCTTTCCCGTCAGGTTTTCCCCGTCGTAGGGCAAAATCTGGTCCACCTCCGCCATCAGGCCCTGGGGGTCCGCCTCCCGCCGCAGCCGCCCCTCTCGCAGGGTATACACCGCGTCGGCATAGGGCAGCACCATATCCAGCCGATGCTCGATCAGCAGCACCGCCATGCCCTCCGCCGTCATCTGCTTCAGGGCCCGCAGCAACCGCACCGTGCCCTCCCGGTCCAGGTTCGCCAGGGGCTCGTCCAGCAGCAGGGTTCGCTGCCCCATGGCGAAGGCACAGGCCATCATCAGCCGCTGCTTCTGGCCGCCGGAGAGCTTCCGGGTGGGCTGATCCGGCTTCAGCCGGGCCAGCCGCAGGGCCTCCTGAATTCGCCCCTCCATTTCGGAGGAGGGGACGCCCAGATTTTCACAGCCAAAGGCGATTTCGTCCTCCACCCGGTCGTGGACGATCTGGTCGTCCGCGTTTTGCAGCACGCTGCCCACCTTCCGAGCCCGCCGAGCCATGCTCCAGGAGGAAACCTCCTCCCCGTCCAGCAGAATCTGGCCGGAAAGCTTTCCCGGCTGAATTTGGGGAATGACCCCGTTGATCACCGACAGCAGGGTGGATTTTCCCGTGCCGGAAACCCCCTGCAGCACGGCGAACTGGCCATAGGGCAGGCAGAAATCCAGGTCCTTCAGCACCGGCGCCCCTTCCCCGTAGGCGAAGGTCACCTGTCGCAATTCCAGGGCGTTTTTCATCCTTCCTGTACCATAAAGCTGCGATCCGCCACCGCCTTCACCGCCGGGCGATGGCTGACCAGCACGATGCTTTTTTCCTTTCTGACCTCGTCCAGGCTTTTCAGGATTCGGCCCTCGTTCAGGGTGTCCAGGTTGCTGGTGGGCTCGTCCAGCAGGATCAGGGGGGCCTGGGACAGGAAAGCCCGCGCCAGGGCGATGCGCTGCCGCTCCCCGCTGGAAAGCATCTCCCCCATCTCCCCGATGCCCGTGTCGTAGCCCCGGGGCAGGGTCTGAATGAAATCGTGAATGCTGGCCATTTTCGCCGCCGCCTCCACCTCCGCCCGGGTGGCGTCCATCCGGCCGATGCGAATATTGTTCTCGATGGAGTCGTTGAACAGCTGGGTCTCCTGGGTCACGTAGGCCTGATTCCGCCGGAGGGAGGCGGTTTTGATCTCTCGCAGATCCCGCCCGCTGAGGGTTACCCGCCCCGCCTGAGGGTCGTAGAAGCGCATCAGCAGCTTCAGGGCCGTGGATTTTCCCGTGCCGCTGCGGCCCGTAATCCCGATAATCCCCCGCTCCGGAATCTCCAGGCTGAAATCCCCCAGCACCTTCGTGCCCTCCGGGTAGGCGAAATCCACCCCCTGCATCTCCATCTGCCGGAAGGAGACCTCAGCCCCCACCAGGATATCCGCCGTTTCCGGCTGCTCCTCCAGCAGGCTCAGCACCCGTTCCCCCGCCGCCAGGGTATTGGTCAGGCTCCCCGCCAGGGCGGACAAGGCCGCCACCGGGCCGAAGGAAGACATGAGCCCCACCTGGGCCAGCAGCGCCTCCCGTAAGCCGATCTCCCCCCGCTGATACAGGTACACGCACAGCAGCAGCATGCCCAGATCGAACAGCAGGATCACCATCTCCGTCATCCCGCCATAAAACCCGTTTTTCCGGGCCAATTTCCCCTGAGCCTCCCCGATTTCACGGGACCGGGCATCCAGGGCCTCCAGCCGGTCTTTCCCCTGGCCGTAACGTAAAATTTCCCGGACCCCCCGCAGGGAATCCATCAGAAAGGCGGAGAGATTTCCCGCCCCTTCTCGCACCTGGACCCCCTCCTCCTTCATGCGCCCGCCGGCAGAGATAGGCAGCAGGGCCCCCACGGACACATAGGCCCCCAGGGCCAGGGGCGCCATCCAGGGGTGCAGCCAACCGAAGAAGCCCAGCATGCATAGGCTCACCACCACCGCGATGGCGATGGGGGAGATGGTATGGGCGTAAAACACCTCCAGCAGCTCGATATCGCTGGTGACGGTGGAAATCAGCTCCCCCTTGTTCCGGCTGTCCATCTTCGCCGGGGCCAGCCGCCGCAGGGCGCCAAATACATGGTCCCGAATGATTTTCAGCAGGGTGAAGGCGATGTAATGGTTCCGGTTCTGCTCCCCGTAATGCAAAGCCCCCCGCATCAGCCCCGCCGCCGCGATCCAGGGGAAGAGCCGCCAGGCCGCCTCCCCTTCTCCCGCCCAGACCAGATACAGAGCCCAGGCGCCCCCTACAGGGATGGCGATGGCGCATAGATGGCCCAGCACTCCCATCAGGATGGCCAGCAGCATATGGGGAGAAAGGGGCCGCAGCAGGCCGATGAGCCCCGCCATGACGCGAATTCCGCTTCGTCTGGTCTTCATGCCCGGGCTCCTCCCTTCGCGTATTTTTCCATCTCCGCCTGGCCGGTGTACAGCGCCTGATACTCCGGGCAGGTCTTGAGCAGGGTTTCGTGATCCCCCAGGCCCGCGACTCTTCCCCGGTCCAGGACCAGGATTCGGTCCGCCCCCACCGCGTTTTCCAGCCGGTGGGTGATCATGAGGACGGTCTTCTTCCCCCGGAAGCCATAGATGGCCTCCAGGATGGCCGCCTCGCTTTCCGCGTCGATATTGCTGGTGGCCTCGTCGAAAATGTACATAGGGGTATCCCGCAGCAGAGCCCGCGCCACGGCCAGCCGCTGCCGCTGGCCGCCGGAGAGGTTGGAGGCGTCATTTTCGATGGGCGTATCCAGCCCTGACCCCGCCGCCAGCCAGTCCCACAGCCGGGCCCGCCGGCAGGCCTCCTCCATCTCCTCCTCCGTGGCCTCCGCCTTCCCCATGCGCAGGTTTTCCCGCACGGTGCCGCTGAAGATATAATCCCCGGCAGAAACCAGGGTCAGGGTCCGGAAGAGGCTTTCGTCGCTGAGATCGTACAGCTCCTTGCCCCCCAGGGTCAGGGAGCCGAAATACCCCTTCAGCCCGCCGGACAGCAGCCCCGCCAGGGTGCTCTTGCCGCAGCCGCTTTCCCCCACGATGGCGGTAATGCCCTGGGCGGGCAGGTCAAAGGAGACGCCCGACAGGGCGTCCGTCTCTCCATCGTAGGTAAAGGTCAGATCCCGGGCGGCCATTTCCAGGGGGAAGCCCGGAGCCTCCGCTCCCTGCTCCTCCTCGTCCAGCCGCAGCATAGCGAACATCTTGTCGCTAGCGGCCATGCCGTTCATGGCCACGTGGAAATAGCTGCCCAGGGTTCGCATGGGCAGGAAGAAATCCGCGGACAGCATCAGGATCACGAAGGCCTGCCACAGGGCGATTTTCCCCGCTAAGGCCTCGGAAACCGCCAGGATGATGCCCAGGGCGGCGCCACCATAGGCCACGGTATCCATGATGATGATGGAATTCAGCTGCATGGTCAGCACCTTCATGGTGATATCCCGGAACTCCTCCGCCTTCTCGTTCATCTCCCGATGCTTTTGCTCATCCGCGCCGTAAATTTTCAGGGCCGTCAGCCCCTGCATGTTCTCCAGAAAGGTATCCCCCAGCCGGGTGTACCGCCCCCAGTATTTCCGCAGCAGGTTTTTCGCCAGCTTTTGCACCAGCACGATGGCCAGAGGGATCAGAGGCACGCAGATGAACAGGGCGATAGCCGCCCGCAGGCTCAGGGGCGCCACGGCCCCGAAGAGGATCAGCGGGGCCAGCAGGGCATAGAAAAACTGGGGCAGATACCGGCCGAAATAGGTTTCCAGCTGGTCAATGCCCTCCACGCACACCTGCACCGCCTCGCCGGTGGACACCTTTTCCGTGTATCCGGGACCCAGGCAGATCAGCTTTTCGTACAGCCGCCGGCGCAGGGCCCGTTTCGCGTCCGCCGAGGCGAAGTGGGAGGTTCGGGCAGCCCCGTAGGTGGCCCCCCAGCGAAGGGCCCCCAAGGCCAGAATAGCCAGGGCCCGGGGCCAGATTTCCTCCAGGGAAAGGGGCGCGCCCTCGGAGATGCGGCGCAAAAACCAGGCCACGGTGAACACCATCGCCATGTTCCCTACCAGGCGGACCAGCTGAATGATCACCGTCGCCACAATATACTTTACGGAGCCCGGCGCCGCCGCCAGCAGTTCTCGTTTGATCATCTGCCCATGCCTCCCCGCACCGCCAGCATCGCCGCCACCGCCAGGATGGTCAGCGCCACAAAGATTCCGTCCCGCCGGGTGAAGCCGACGGGATGATACACCGTAGCCTCCCGCTCCGCCGGGTCGAAGCCCCGGGTTTCCACGGAGAGGGACAGGGTGTCGGACAAATTCACCGTCCGCATCACCAGGGGGATCAGGAAGGCTCGATACAGGTTAGAGGGCCGGTACCATCGGAAGGAGTTCAGCCGGGTGTCAATGCCCCTGGTTCTCATGGCCGCCCGAATCTGGCTCACCTCCCCCCAGATGGTGGGCAGGAAGCGCACGGTGATCAGCATGCCCAGGGTCACGCCCCGGGGCAGCTTCATCTGGTTCAGGCAGCGAATCAGCAGCGCCGGGGGCACCGCCAGCATGGGCACAATGCAAACCCCGATAACCAGGCATCTTGCCGGGGAAATCCAGAAGCGATCTAGATTTCCGTTCATCAGGGCGGTAATGCCCCCGGTAATGATGCCGAAGGCCCCCATGCCGATGGTCATATACAGCAGAGCGGTATACAGTCCGTAGGTCAGATACACCGCCCCCAGGAAGGTCAGATAGGCGAAGACCCAGGGACTTCCGGCACAGACCATGCCCACTGCCAAGCTCAGCAAACTGCAAAAGAAGGCGGCCAGTGGATGCACCGGCCGCCGGGCGTGAAATTGCTCAAACATGAAGGCTTACTCTCCATAGGGCCGCAGCTTTCCGGCCTTCTGCATTTCCCCTGCCACCTTCAGCCCCAGCAGGGTGCCGGCTACGCTCAACACCACCACCCCCAGGCAGATCAGCGCCGTTTGCCAGGCCTGGCCATGGATGAAATGGTCATAGCTGGAGCCGTTCAGCCAGATGGAGAAGGGCAGGCTCAGGGGCACGGTCAGAATCATGAACAGGGACGCCCCCGTCACCACCGCCGCGCTTTTCTCATAGCTCCGGAAAATCCCCAGAGCGATGATCTCCGCCAGCAGGGCTCCCAGGAAGTTATTGAAAAACATGACCGGGGCCATGAACAACAGTGGGAACCCCGTCAGCAGGCCGAAGAGCGTCAGGCTGCCGGGCTTGCCCACCTTCCGCAGGCCAATAACCGCGAAGAGGGAATAGAACAGGCAAGTCACCAGGGTCTGAATGCCGAAAAGCTCGCTGCGCATGACGGGCATCGCCAGGGCGCCGAACAGGGTCGTCACCGCCGCCAGCACCGCCAGGAAGATGATGTCTTTTGCCTTAAATTTACGAAACATGGATGGGCTCCTTTATTACAGCTGCTTCAGGAAATCGGCGATGGCCGGATCCTGGCACTTATCATAGAACAGATCGGCAAAATTCTTTCCGGCGATGGTGGCCTTCACGAATTCCGGATCCAGATCCTTCAGTATATCGATCAGGGGCCGATAGGTCATGGCCTTCACTCCGTCCAGAATCTTCTTGTTCCGCTGCTCCGGCACCACCCGCTCCTTAGGATAGCCGTTGCCATGACCGAAACCGAACAGCTGCTGGAAGATCATCTCCAGCTTCAGCTCCGCACCCCATCCGAAGTCCTTGGCGAAGGGAAGGGCCACGCAGTTGCCGTCGTTGATCTGGGCGAACATATATCCGTCGGAAGGATCCACCAGATGGCCGCAAATGACACCGGGGAAGCTGTTGCAGGCCAGCATGGCGCCTTCGCCAGTGCCACAGCCCGTTACCACATAGTCCGCCGCCCCGGTGGTCAGCAGCAGGGAGGCCAGCAGGCCACACTGCACATAGGTCAGCTGGGCCTCGTCCTCTGCGGTATACATGCCGTAGTTGTCCACCGTGTGGCCCATGGGCTCCACCACCTTCCGCAGGGTGGTTTCGATCAGGCTATTCTTGGCCGCCTGGCTGTTTTCATTGATCAGAGCAATACGCATTTTCTTTTTCTTTCCTTTCTTTCTATTCTTCTGAGAACGCTTCAGATGTCTTTTCCCCGAAGGAGAGAAAACAGGGACTTTCACTCTTTCCCCCACGAGGAATGCTTTCCAATCCAAGATTATACTGGTATTTCCAAATAAAATCAACGAGCTTTTCAAAACCCTTGATTCATGGTATACTCTCCCTGTTTGCAAAGGAGGTTTTTACATGGCGTATTCCGTAGGCGCGATTTCCCTGGGCTGTAATAAAAACCGGGTGGATACCGAAACCGCGCTGGGCCTGCTGCGAGACCGGGGCTTTCGCGTAGTTTCCGATCCGGCACAGGCGGATATTCTGATGGTAAACACCTGCGGCTTTATCGACCCCGCCAAGGAGGAATCCATCAACACCATATTAGAAATGGCGGAATATAAGCAGACGGGAAAATGTAAGCTGCTGGTGGTCACCGGCTGTCTCAGCCAAAGATACGAAAAGGATCTGATGCAGGAGCTGCCCGAGATTGATCTGCTGCTGGGGGTCAATCAATATGCCACCCTCCCGGATCAGATTGAGAAGGCCCTGGGCGGCCAACGGGTTCACGCCTGCCAGGATGATCTTTCCTATTTTGAGCAGGATCGCTTGCTGACCACGCCCTTCTATACCGCCTATACCCGTATCGGCGAGGGCTGCTCCAATCATTGCACTTTCTGCGCCATTCCCCTCATCCGCGGGCCCTATCGCAGCCGCGGCGAGGAGGAGATTCTGCGGGAGGTGTCTACCCTGGCCGCCCGGGGCGTTCGGGAGCATGTATTGGTGGCTCAGGATACCACTCGTTGGGGAACGGATCAGGGAGGGCATACTCAATTGCCCCGCCTGATGAAAAAGCTTGCTCAGATTCCGGGAGTGGATTGGCTGCGGGTGCTCTATTGCTATCCCGACGAAACCAACGAGGAGCTGCTGGATCTCTTGGCGGATACCCCCAACATCTGTCCATATCTGGATATCCCCATTCAGCATATCAATTCTGATATTCTGAAGCGCATGCATCGCCTGGGCTCCCGGGAGGATATCCTTCGCTGCGTGGAAGGGGCGAAGAAGCGGGGTCTTACCCTGCGGACCACCCTCATTACCGGCTTCCCCGGCGAAACGGAGGAACAATTCCAGGAGCTGCTGGATTTCGTCCAGGAAGCGGAGTTTGACCGCCTAGGGGCCTTTACCTATTCCCCAGAGGAAGGCACCGCCGCTGCCCGCATGCAGGATCAGATTCCGGAAGAGGTGAAGCAGGAGCGCCTGGATCGGCTCATGACCCTGCAGGCGGAGATTTCCCTGAAGAAGAATAAAACGCGCCTGGGCCAGGTGGAACAGATTCTGGTCACCGACGTCAACGAGGCGGAATCCCTGGCCTTGGGCCGCAGTCGGCTGGAGGCCCCGGAAACCGATGGTGAAATTGTATTCCATTATGGCGAAAAGAAGCCGGAAATCGGCTCCTTCGTCCCCATCCGACTCACCCGAGCCGAGACCTATGATTTGATGGGAGAGATGCTATGAATTGGCCTAATCGATTGAGCATCCTCCGGGTGCTCTGCATTCCTGTCATCGTGCTGCTGCTGTATCTTTCCGCCCCCTGGTGCCGTTGGGCCGCCCTGTTGTTTTTTGCCCTGGCCTCCTTTACGGATTTTCTAGATGGTCATCTGGCTCGGAAAAATCATTGGGTTACCACCTTCGGCAAGTTTATTGATCCCGTGGCGGATAAGCTGCTGGTGCTTTCCACCCTCATTATGCTTTCCTATTTAAGGCTGGTGCCCGCCTGGATGGTGATCCTGATTCTCGCCCGGGAACTCAGTGTGGACGGCCTGCGTATGATCGCCGTCTCGAATGGCAAGGTCATTGCCGCTGGCCCCTTGGGAAAAATCAAGACCGCCAGCCAGATGATTCTGATTCTGGCTATCCTTCTGTTCCGTCAGCCCCTATTTTCTTCCACCTGGGGAATGATCGCAGGGGTCTGGATCTGCGTCATTACCCTCTGGAGCGGGGTGGATTATTTTGTAAGAAACAGGGATGTATTTTAGTCTCAGCGAAGGGATGTTTTCCACCAAATTTTTTTTCCACAGCGTTGTGAATTCCATGGTTCTCGTGGAAAAAGCTTTTCGGAATCATGTCAAATTGTGTTTTTCTGTCACATTTCCGAAATTTTTTCGAGATGAAAGCAGGAATTCACCCCTGAAGCAAGGAATTTATACAGGTAAGCTGTTGAAAAATAGGCGGATTATGCACAGGTTTGTTCTTCCCTGTAAACCTTGAAAATTCAGCCTTTTCTCCACTTTTCCACCGTTTTCACAGCTCCTACGACAATGACGAGTTATTATATTCATATATTATAATGGTGTTCTGGCTCGGCCTGGACACCCAGTCGAAAGGAACGTTTCCCCCATGAAGTTTACCATGAACAATCAGGACTTGTTGGAAGGTCTGACGACCGTAACTCGCGCCCTTACCGCCCGGCCAGCAAAGCAGATTCTGGATGGTGTCCTCATCATTGCTGAGGACGAAAGAATTACCCTGACCTGCTCCGATGGTTCCCTTTCCATTGAATATACCAATTATGCCACCATTAAGGAGGAAGGCCAGGCTGTACTGCCAGGCCGGATCTTTACCGAGCTGATTCGCAAGATGCCCGGCGGCGAGGTGGAGGTCTCCGTGCAGAATGACCGTACCGCTTCCATTCGTTGTCAGAAAACCAAGAGTAACCTGGCCATTATGAGCGCGGCGGAATATCCCGAAATTTCCGATCTGCGGAGCAGCATCAATATCAAGATTCCGCAGAAGAAGCTGAAGGAAATGATCTCCCATGTCAGCTTCGCTATTGCCACCGATGAAAATCGACAGATTTTGACCGGTACCCTTCTGGAGGTAAGCCGCAATGAGGCGCGCCTGGTGGCGCTGGATGGATTCCGTCTGGCCATGCAAAAGGTGTTCCAGCCCTTTGATCTGCCGGAGGATAAGGAAGTCATTAAGGCCATTATTCCTGGCAAGGTCATCAATGAATTGAGCCGCATCCTGCCGGATGACGAAGCTTTCTGTAATCTGGTGTTCGATCAGGGGCGCATGCAATGCACCTTTGGCAATATTCGCCTACGGTCCGTGCTGCTGGCGGGGGAATATATCGATTATCGGCGGATTCTTCCCACGGAGTTTAAGACACAAGCCAAGGCCAATCGGGCTGCGGTTTCTGACGCCATCGATCGGGCCAGCCTCATGGCTCGGGAGGCGAAGAATAATTTAATTAAGATGAGCTTTAAATCGGGCTCTCTGAGGATCTCTTCCAATGCCGAAATGGGCGATGTGGAGGAGGAGCTGGAGGCGGATCTCAACGGCAGCGATATCGACATCGCCTTTAATTCTCGATATATTATCGATGTTATCCGCAATGTCGAGGATGAGGAGCTGTACATGAATTTCAACTCCAACGTCAGTCCCTGCGTGGTCATGCCCCCCTCTGGGGAAGAATATGTTTACCTGATTCTTCCTGTCCGGGTTTTTCAGTAATTTGCAGGCTGCGGAACCTTCCTTAAAAAGAATTTTTTCTCAGCGCGTCTGATGATCCAGTCGCGCTGTTTTCACATCATGAGGTGCTTTCCATGACGATTGAACAGATCAAACTGGTTCATTTCCGGAATTATGATCAAATGACGATCCTTCCCCACGAAGGGATTAACATTTTCTTTGGACAGAATGGGTCTGGCAAGACGAATCTGTTGGAAGCCATTCATTATTGTGCCTTGGGAAAAAGTCATCGCATAAATCAGGATACAGGCGCCGTAATGATGGGGGAAGCTGGCTGCTCCTGCCAAATGTCTGTTCGTAATCAGTATTCCAGAAATGATATTGAGGTTCGTCTCCGTCCGGGAGAAGAGAATGTAAAATCCGTCTGGATTGATCAAAAGAAAGCAGCACGCCTATCCGAAATGATGGGTGTCCTTCGCTGCGTTATCTTTAGCCCCGAGGATTTAAGCTTAATCAAGGAAGGACCCTCCATTCGTCGGAAATTTCTGGATATGATGATCAGCCAGATCAGTCGAAATTACTTTGTTTCTTTGCAGCAGTATCGGGCGGCTATGTCTCAACGCGCTGCCATTCTGAGACAAGCGAAGATAGATTATACGCGGCCCGATCCCATGATAGTGGATTTTGAAATGGCTATGGTGGGGCATGCGAAGGTGATTTATCAAGAGCGAGTGAAATATACGGAGATGCTCTCTACCATTGGTCATCAGCTGTATCAGCAGATCAGTGGAAAGGATACAGAAGATTTCATTATTCATTATCGGTCACAGTTACCTTCGGAGGAGAATGATCCCCTCTTTTTAAAGAAGCTGCTGGAAAAGCAAAGAGAGGATGACATGAGGCAGGGCTCCACCCAATCCGGCCCCCATCGGGATGATTTGATACTGACCTTGAATGGAAAACATATGAAGTCCTTCGCCTCCCAGGGACAGATTCGTACCGCGGCTTTGAGCCTAAAACTGGCCCAGATGAAAATCTTTACTCGCATCACAAATGAATATCCCATTCTTTTATTGGATGACGTCATGAGCGAATTGGATTTAAATCGTCGAATGAATTTACTGGATATTGTTTCTGGTGTGCAAACCTTTATTACCTGTTCCGACGAAGGAGACCTGGCGGAATATCAAAATAATCGGACCTATCATGTGCATAATCCCGAAGGAATAGCACAGGTAGAGCTGATCAAAGAAGGCCCGGATATGCATAAGTTAAAATTTTCAGAAGAGCCTGTCTTTGAATGACTAAATAAATTCCTTCAATGAGATCCTCTGTCGATCAAAAATACATGGAATTATGCTGCAAGCAAAAACTCCTACCTAAACCCAAAATGTTTCACGTGAAACATTTTCAAAAGAAAGGATCAATCTCATGCCTGAATGGACCCTGGACCAGCAACGTGTCATTCAATCTAATGCTCGTGAAATCATTTGCAGTGCCGCGGCTGGCAGCGGAAAAACCGCTGTCATGGTGGAACGTATCGTTCGCTTTCTAAAAGAAGGAGTAGAACCTGATCAGTTTTTGATCATGACCTTTACGAATGCGGCTGCGTCTGAAATGAAGGAAAAGATTAGAAACCGTCTTTTCCAGGAGAGAAGCAATCCCTCAGTTTTGAATGCATTAGATAAATTAGATTTGATGCAGATATCCACCATTCATGCCTTTTGTCAGCAATTGATTCGAAATCAATTTCAAATGGTAGAGATGGACCCTAATTTTCAGATTTGTGATTCATCTCAAAGACAGCGGCTTTTTCATGAAGCCTTTAAGGATGCTTGTGATCAATTATCTGAAAACAAGGAAGCTTCCTTTTCTTTATTGAAACAAAGGTATGATCTTCGTCAAGCAGAAGACCTGCTTCATCGGATGGATACCTTCCTTCTGTCCCTACCCAATCCTGCGGAATGGATGAAAAAGCACATTGAAAATATTCCATCCACCTTTGACGAATCTCATCCCTGGTTTTCTACGGTCTATGACATGGCTCATGATGTTTTGGACCATCTTGAAATACTTCTGTCGCGTATGTATGAAATGTTTTCGAATGTTTGTGCAATCGAATCCTATAAAGATACCTGGAGAGAAGACGCGAAATTGTTTCACGTGAAACAATCGCAAATTGATCAGCGCCAGCCAGGCACTGTATCCGCGTCCTTCGCCAGATTGAAAACGCCTAAAGGATTGACGCCCCAGGAGAGCGATTGGAAGGATCGTTATCAGAAAATCAGAAACCAATTCAAAAAGGAGTTTGGTGAACTGGACGATCTCCTCATGGTGGATCGAGAAAAAGCCATCTTGGAATGGAAAAATATTCGGGAATCCTTGGAAACCTTGCAACAACTATTCCTGAAAACTGAAGAGCTTTTCCAGCAGAAAAAGAAATCTAGAGCATTGGTGGATTTTCAAGACTTGGAGCAATATGCCGTTCAAATTCTTTCCGATCCCTTAGGTCGGGAGGAGGCCCATGCCACCTGGAGATATATCTTCGTGGATGAATGTCAGGATATCTCCGCTGTTCAGAATCACATCATTGACCTGCTGCAGGAGAAAGAAAATCACCTCTTCATGGTGGGCGATGTAAAGCAGAGCATCTATCGCTTTCGTCTGGCGGACCCCATCATCTTTATGGAGAGAATTCGAAAAATCGAAGCAGCCAATGATCCCCAGGCGGAGTGCATCTATCTGCAGTCCAACTTCCGTTCCCGTCCAGAGATTCTGGAAGCGACGAATATGGTTTTCCGCAGCATCATGAAGGAAAACGTGACGGAGATTCGCTATAGCCGCCGAGAAGAATTAGTCCCTGGTCGAAAAACTACTGGTACGGAACCGATTATTATTGAAAAAATTGATAAAGGAGAACAGGATCTTTCAGATCTGGAGGCCTTGGCGCTATATTTGAAGCAGGAGATTTCCGCCTTGCGTCAGACCCCCTATCCGGAAAAGGATCGGTATTATCAGTATCGAGATTGTGTGATCCTGATGCCCGCTGTTCAGACGGATGGCCCCCTGCTGGCGGAGCTCTTGACCAAGCTGGAGGTTCCCGTGTTCTTCGATGGCAGCGGAGATTATTATCAGCTGCGGGAGGTACAGATCATTCGGAATCTGCTGGACTGGATCGATTATCCCCTGCAGGATATTCCTCTCCTCTCCGTTCTCTCCGAACCACCCTTTGAGTTTACGGATGAGGAGTTGGCCCTGATTCGCCTGAAGCATATGGAGAAGGACTCCTCCTTCCATGAGGCCTTCCATGCCTGTTTGGAGGAGGAGTCCTCCATGGGAGAAAAATGCAGATTCGTCATGGAGAAACTGCATCGCTGGCAGAACATGGCGGAGACCATGAGCGTCAGTGAATTGATCTGGCGGCTATATGAGGAAACAGGGATTTATTTCATCGTTGCTGTGGATCCGGCGGGAGATGTAAAGCAGGCAAACCTCCGAATGCTGGCCCAGCAGGCTGCCCAGGCAGCGAAAAAAGGTATCGTGACCCTGCGGCAGTTCATCAATTATATGAAGGAACAGCAATCCTTTGGTGATCAGCAGGCCGCTACTCTCCTGGGCGAGCAGGATGACCTGGTGCGAATCATGACTATTCATAAGAGTAAGGGTCTGCAGTTTCCCGTGGTGTTCTGCGCGGGCATGGATAAAAGCGCGGTGCGGGCGGATCAGCGGGAGATTTGTTTTCATTCCCGCCTGGGTATGTGTGTGGATTATAAGGATCCAGCTCATCGCATCTCTCGTCCCACATTGGCTACGGAGATTTTTTCCTGGAAAAAGAAGCGGGAGGAGATGGCGGAGAAGGTTCGGCTGCTGTATGTCGCCATGACCCGGGCCCAGGAAAAGCTGTATTTGCTGACCTGCCAAGATACCAATCCCCTCTGGTCTATGCCCGAAGGGGATGGCCGAATTCTGGGGGCCAAGTCCTACACGGATTGGTGGATGCCAGTTTTTTTACAGGCAGATTCGAAAATTTTATCCACAAGTTATTCACAAGGCACAAAGCCTTATGAAATAAGGGTTTCAGACGTAAATCAACAGCAAATTGTGGAAAAAGGATCAGATATCCACAATTTAACAGATTGGCTGAATTCCATCATTTCTGCACCGGTTGTGGATGAATTGTGGAAAAAAGAGGAGGAGCAAGAGCCCTCTCCGACGTTGCAAAAGAGATCCGTCTCTTCCCTGATCAGAAATGCCCAGCGACAGCTGGAGGAAGAGGAGCAGGAGGAGACTGCGGAACAGAAGCGAATGCCGGATCAGCTGGCCCAGCGCCTGGCTCATACCGATTTACCGGAAACGCCGGATTTCATGAAGAAGCAAGGAAAAATGACTGCCGCCTGGCGAGGCACCCTGACCCATCGGCTGCTGTCCCTGATGAACCTGGATCAGCTGAAGCAGGGGGTGGATCCTGCAGAGGTGCTGCAACAACAGAAGGATTATATGATCTCTCATCATATGGTTTCGCCAGCGGAGCTAAAGGTGATTCGCGACCAGCAAATTCTGTCCTTCTGGCAATCCACCATGGGGCAGCGGATTTTGCAGGCGGATGAAGTCCATAGGGAGTGGAATTTCAATCTCCTGATTCAACGCGATCAGGATATGATTCTCCAGGGGGTCATCGACTGCGCCTTCCGGGAAGGGGAAGAATGGGTGATTCTGGATTATAAGACGGATCGGAATAAATCGCCGGACCAGCTGCGGGAAGAGTATGCCCCCCAGCTCCAATGGTATGCCAAAGCCATTGAAGAGCTAACAGGCCAAAGGGTAAAGGAAATAGCCCTGTATGCCTTGGCGCTGGATGAGATCGTTCCCCTAAATTTGCCCAAAACGAGAAAATCCACGACCAAATAGTTATCCACAGGCTGGAAGGATTGAAAAATAAGGCTTCTTCCAAATAAAAAACCCGAGAAGCTTGAAAAATAAGGCTTCTCGGATTTCAACAACCTATGTGGAAAACATAATCCACATTGTGAATATCTTGTGGAAAATAGTTTACAAATCTTTTTTCTCTTCCTCGTTTTCCGCCAGTTGAGAAAGGGGCAGGTCGGATTCCATGAAGGGATTATCGGAGGAAATGTTATCCACCGTATCCTTTCCTCCCTCCCCCCCTGCCTCGTCCAGGGGGAAGGAAATGTTTAAGAATCCTTCCTCGTCGAATTCAACCAGAATCTGATCTCCAATACCTGGCATGGCCAGCACCTCCGTTGTTCGGGAGCCTGCTGTCCGCGCATAATCCAGGATGATCTCCGTCCGGTGAAAATAATGCATGGGAATTAATAGCCGGGGCTTGACCTCCAGGATGAAGTAATTCGCGCCGGCCTCAAACATGGTCCCCTGCCGGGGATCCACCGGGAAAAAGGCCACGTCAATGTGCTCCTGGCTGAGAGGGCGAACGGCGGTGACGAATTCCCTTTCTGCCTCCTCAATCTCCTGTAGGGAGGATTCATCCCGCCAATGCCAGAAATTCAGGTCTCCCGCGTGAAAAAACTGGTGACCTTGAATGTTCAGCAGGAAGGAGACTCCCAGGTCCGTAGAGTCAAAGGCCGTCACGGAGACATCCTGCTCCAGTTCTAACTGATCCCCTGGGGCCATGCGCTTCCCCCGGGTCCCTACCGGCATATCCGAGGACACAATATAGGAAACATTGGCGTACTCTTTCCATGTGAAAACCACGGGATCCAGATGGTCAATATGCTCATGGGAGATAAAAACGTAAACCGCTCGGTATTTCTTCAACTGTTCCGGTAAAATCTGTTTATTGCCGCTTAATTCCTGATGTTCCCCTCGCCAGTAGTCAAATACAAAGAGAAGATCCTCGGCCTCCAGGGAGAAACCGCTGTGGAAAAAATGAGTAATCCTGACTTGTAGACCCATCGATTCATCGCACCTCCGAAAGGTCTCTTTCCTCTCCTTGGGAGGAAAGTGTAACCTCTATCCAGAATCAAGAGATAACCCATCCATCTATTCAAAAGCCACCTGGAGCGAAGGCGGCATCGTACCCAAGCAGGATATATTTTAACCATTTTCCCCACTTTTGTCAAATTTTCCCCACAAAATTGCCACAACTTTTCCTTAAAAAGTCAATTTTTTGTAAGAAATAGGCTTTTCATCCCCACTTTTGATAAAAAAGGTTGATTCAACTTCTACCCTTTTCCTTTTTTTCAGTTGACGAGGGACGGGAGGGATGGTATCTTTTCTCCATGGTTTCAATAAGATTGTTTCCCCGCAGAGCGGGAGCAATAAATTAAGTGAAACACGAAAAAGCTCCCCCGCGGAGCGGGGAAACGAAGAAAACGAAGAGAAAGCAAAAAGATTTCCTGCTGATCTGAAGAATCAGTATTTGCTTGAGTAGAAGAAGAAAGAGAGCTTAAACCGATGCGAAAAGTGGTGCTGGTTTCCCTGGATGCCTTTTTTGACGCGGATTTTCAGTACTTAAGGCCCGATGGTGGCTTAACGAAGATGATTCAGGAGGGTAGCGTCTGCCGGCAGGTGAAGACAGTCTTCCCTGCCCTGACCTATCCGGCCCATGTGACCCTGATTACCGGCTGCGATCCCGTGGATACCCATGTGGGGCAGAATCAACCCTATCAACCGGAAACTCCCGGAAAGGAGCGGGTCTGGTACTGGGAGCGGAAGCATATTGCTGTGCCTACCCTTTTCGATGCGGTAAAAAACGCCGGAGGAAAAAACTGCTCCGTGCTCTGGCCGGTGTGCTGCAAAAACCCTACGGCAGATTGGTGCTTCCCAGAGGTGCATCCCCTGCTGGGAGAAAATGTAGTCTTGAAAACCCTGCGCTATGGCACTCCTCTCTTTGTGCTGGATTCAGAAAGGCGTTTCGGCTCCCTGCGCCAGGGAATCTCTGAGCCCGGTCTCAGTGATTACGCCGCTGCCATTACGGCCCAGACAATCCGTAAGAAAAAGCCGGATCTAACGGCGGTGCATCTGATCGATCTGGACGAAATGAGGCATCATCATGGTGTCTTCAGTAAGGAGGCAATCTCCGCCATCCAGCGGAACGAGGATCGGCTGAATCAAATTCGAAAAGCCATGGAAGAAACCCCCGGCATGGAAAACGCTCTGCTGATAGCTGTCAGCGATCACGGCCAGTCGGATATTTCCAAGACCATCAACCTGACGGAGAGCCTGCAGAAGCTGGGCCTGGCCGATGATTTTGGCGTCCAGAGCAATGGGGAGAGTGCCTATTTCTTCGCGAAGCGACAGAATGCGGATGTGGAAAATGCTCTGGCTGTCCTGCAGGATCATCTGGCGGAAAATGGCATCCTGCGCCTGTATTCCCGGGCGGATTTGGACCGGATGAACGCGGTAAAAGAAGTGGCCTTTGCCTGTGAGGCAGCGGATCAGGTGGTCTTTAGCGACGGCCTGGATGAAGGCAAAAGAGAAAAGGCCACCCACGGCTTTGGCCCTGGTCACAAGGCGGAAAACTGCCTCTTCGCCGTCTGGGGAAAGGGCATCCGCGCCGGGTATGAAATGCCCGTCATGCCCATGCGGGACGTAGCCCCCACCATCGCCGGCCTCATGGGCATCGCTTTGCCGAAAGCGAAGGGGATAGATCATTCTCGAGAGATTATTAAATAGTGGAAGAAAAAAATCAGGATTGTTTGCACCGAGTAGGAAGACAAAACTATCATAGATCGGTTTATGATTTTATAAAACAAGTAAGCAATCCAAATTACAGAGAACTAACAGGACTTGAAGATCCTGGCCAAGACGGTAATGGTGGTGCTGCGGCATGAAAGGGCTTCGTAAGGGGCGAAAAATAAGCTTCAATGCAAAACTTTGGGGGCTTTAGGGTTCCGGACATAGGTTCTTCTTGACGCATCGATAATCTTCAGGAAGAAGTATTCATCATCTGGAAACCCATAAGCTTGTCGGCGAACGACTTTGATCTTGTTATTGATC
>JAFUFB010000025.1 GCA_017470145.1 Clostridia bacterium
GTAGCTGAGCAGCTGACGGAAGGTCTGCGGACAATTGGCAACTTCACGCTGACGACCAGTACAACTGATGGCAGCGCCGAGTTGACGATGGACGCCAAGGAAGGCACCGTTGAACTGGTCAACAACTACGAAGAGATGTATGGATCCCTCACTCTCACTAAATCCATCCTTGTCAACAGTACCGAATCTACAGAATCTCATACCTTCTATGTAAGAGTATCCTACGTGGATAAGAACGGTGAGACTTGGTATGTGACCAACTCCAATGGTACGCTCAGCAAGACTGAACCGACTGGTACTGCAAGGCTGAGTGTAACTTCTGGAACAGCTACTACAATTAGCAACCTTCCCGTAGGAACCTACAAAATTGAAGAGTATACTGGAGCAGGGGAGGCTGACATTAACAGTCTGACCTTTGTTGAAGCATTGTCTACTACAAATGTCAATGTTAATGTTGAAGCAAACGCAGAAGCGAAGGCGGAATTGGTCAATCATTATACTTCCGGACAATACTGCATCGCGGTGACGAAGCAGTGGATCGTGAACGGCGAAGTATACTCCGGAGATGAATTGCCCGAAATCATCGTTCAGCTGCAGAAGAAAACCACAAAGGATTCTGACTGGACTCCTGTCGGGGACATCTTCTTAACCTCTGAAGATGGTGTAACTAAGGAACGCGTCAATTACATTACGCTGAACGAGGACAATAACTGGTCTGCTGTGGCTGTGGCTCAGGATCAGATGGATTCCGACGGCAACCGTTACAGCTATCGCTGGGTTGAAGGCAAGATCGGAGAAAGCGGCTTTGAAGCCGGAGCTCCCGAAGGCTGGATCGCTGGTGACCCTGAAACCATTCAGCAAAATGTTAAGGATGGCACGACCCTGATCTTCCTGACCAAGCTGACCAACAGCAAGGTGGATGTGGAAATCCCGGTGCAGAAGATCGTGACTGGTGACTATACCGGTAACGAAGACTTCTCCGTGACGCTGACTGAAGGCGAGGGCAACCCGCAGAAGAGCGGAACAAACAACATGGCTATTTCTGCCTCCAGCCTCGTGCTGAAGCGGAACGAAGCCAAGAGCTTTGTGATCACCAATATCACCACCCCCGGCATCTATACCTTCACGGTAAAGGAGACTGCGGGTAACATCCCCGGTATGACTTATGACGAGGATGATCATACCGTAACCTTCACGGTTGCGGATGATTTGACGGTTTCTGGTCTGACCGACGGGAAGACTGGTATTCAGACGATCACAAACGTGTACAGCGAAGTCACCTACACGCCGACTGTGAAGAAGGCTGTGGAAGGCGATAATGCGCCGCTGTCCGTCTATACCTTCACTCTGGAAGACAAAAGTACTGACAAGACAGGCGAAACGCTCGGCGCGACTATTGCCTCTGTAACCGGCGAGGGTACGGCGACCTTTGGTGAAATCACCTACAAGAAAGCCGGCACCTACGTGTACGAGATCACCGAGAATGTGCCCGATGATGCGGACAAGATCCCCGGCATGACCTACGTATCCGGCAATAAAAAGGTGACCCTGACCGTTGTCATCAAGTCTGAGGACGGTGTGCTGAGTCTTGAATCTGCAACCTATGCGGATGGCGATGGCGAAGGCGATACCATCACCAACAAGTATGAATCTGGCAAGCTGACCATCAGAAAGACGGTTGACAGTGAGATCGATGGCGATCAGAATATTCTGTTCGGCTTCGAGGTTGAACTGAAGTACAACGACAACTTCATCAGCGGAACTTATAACGACATTTACTTCGAGGATGGCGTTGCTAAGATCTGGCTGAAGGGTGGTCAAAGCATCACCATTACGGGTATCCCGTATGGTGCAACCTACAAGGTCACCGAAGTTGCAGACAGCCGCTTCGAGACGAAGATCGGCAGCGAAGCGAAGTATGTTGCTGAAGGTACAATCAACAAGGATAATGTAGCGGCGACAGTAGCGTACACGAATACCCGCAAGACCAGCGACCTGACGATTGAGAAGGCGCTGGTGAGCGAGGTAGCGGCGGATGCCGAGCAGGTATTCACCTTCACAATTGAACTGAGCGAAGCCATCACTGGCGAGTTCGCAATCACAGGTACAACTGAAAAGGCGACCTTCGAGAACGGCACTGCGACTGTGACCATCACGGGCGCTGGCAGCAAGAAGATTGAAGGCCTGCCCACCGGCGTGACCTATGAGATTGCTGAAGCGAACGTAGTGAACCTGACGCCTGACGCGGCGGTGAAGACGGGCACGCTGGAAGAAGACGCGACCGTGACCTTCACCAATACCCGCGAGACTGGCGAGCTGACCATTAAGAAGACTGTCGAGAGCAGCAACGCGGCAGACAGCAACAAGGAATTCACGTTCATCGTAACCCTGACGGGCGTGACGGGCGAGAAGACCTACACCGCAACCGGCGCTGTCACGAGCGTGAAGTTCACGAACGGCGTGTCTGAGGAGATCAAGCTGAAGCACAACGAGACGGTGACCATCAGTGGTCTGCCGGCAGGTGTTGACTACAGTGTGGCCGAATCTGAGGCGAACGCTGACAACTTCGTAACGACGAGCGTGGGCGAGAGTGGCACGATCGGTGCGACGGGCACGAGCGTAGCGGCGTTCACGAATACGAAGACCGAGGGCGGCCTGGTGGTGAGCAAGAAGGTCATCAGCGCGATTACTGCTGACCATAGCAAGGAATTCACCATCACGGTGACCCTGGACGACACAACGATCACCGGAACGTACGGCGACGCGACCTTCACGGCTGGTGTTGCGACACTGATGCTGAAGGACGGCGAGGTAGCGGTCATCGAGGGTCTGCCGATTGGCGTGACCTACACGGTGGCCGAGACGCTGACGGGTGAGGATGGCAACATCTACACCGTGACGTACAGCGGCGAGACCGGCGAGATCGAAGAGAACAAGACCAAGTCCGCGCTGGTAACGAACACGAGGAAGACGACTGAGCTGACGATCAGCAAGGCGGTTGTGAGTGACATCACCAGCGACCATAGCGAAGCGTTCCTGTTCACGCTGACGCTGAGCCCGGCGATTACGGGCGAATACAGCGGCGTGTACATTGAGGACGGCGTTGCGCAGCTGTGGCTGAAGGACACTGAGAGCATCACGCTGAAGGGCATTCCTTACGGAACGACCTATAAAGTGGAAGAAGTCAACGTCCCCGCAAGGTTTGTCCAGACCGATAGTGGCAATACTACTGGCGACCTTACTACTGATCCTGTGGAAGTGATCTTCACTAACACTGCTTCCTATGTGAATGTTGAGATCACTAAGACCTGGACAGATGGTGATGACCATGATGGTCTGCGCCTGAATGCTACCGATTATGCGAGGTTCATCAGCCTGAAGGCAGATGGCGATGTGATTACTGGCTATACGCCGATTATCACTGCTGATGGCAACAACTATACCATCAAGTACGAGAACCTGCCTGAAAAGAAGGACGGAACTCAAATCGTCTATCAGGTTGTTGAAGACCTGGCTGGTATCAACGCACTAATCAAGCAGCTGACTGGTATTGAAAACGCGTACAGCGCTGACAAGACCGAAGCAGCTGACGGCGAATCTATCATCAACACTCATGGGCCGGTTGCCACTGAAGTGAAGATCACCAAGATCTGGGATGATAGTGCGAACCAGAAGAACGTACGTCCTGAAACGATCACGCTGAACTTGTACGCGAATAACGTCAAGTATGCGGAATTCAAAGTCAGTGCAGCCTATACTGGTGCTGAGAGCACAGATCCTCAGTACACAGCAACGTTCACCGTTAAGGATGCTGATACTTGGGAACTGAAGATCAGCAACCTGCCCAAGTATAAGGACGGCGTCGAGCAGACCTATACCTGGTTGGAAGAAATTCCGGAAGGCTACACCATCAGCGCGTTCGATGTGGATGACGACGGCAACGCCACCATCACCAACACCTACGATACCGAGCGGATGTGCCTGACAGTGCTGAAAGTTTGGGATGATCAGGGCAACGAGGATAAGCGTCCTGCGGAACTGAAGGTCACTCTGAGCGCGAAGGTAGGCACCGAGACCATTGATGTAACTACCCTGACAAACGCGAAGGGCAAAAAGTTCGAGAAAGAATACACCCTGAACGAAGGCAACCACTGGTCGCAGATGGTACTGGGTCTGCCGATCTACTACAATGGAGAAGAGATTGAGTATACCTGGACAGAAGATACCACTAACCTCGGCCAGTACGAACAGTCTGACGCGAAGGATGAGACTGGCCGCATCACTTACCTGATTAACCGCTATAAGGACGGTCCGGAAAAGAAGGAAACCGCTCCTTACGAAGGCACAGGTGTGTTGGGCGGCGTGAAACCGGGCGACCAGATCACCTACGAGATCAGCTACAAGAACTACAAGTTTGATCCTGCCACCATCACCATCGTGGATAAGCTAGACGAGAATGTTGAATTCGTAAGTGCGTCTAACGAAGGCAAGGTGGAAGGCGGTGTCGTAACCTGGACGATCAAGGATGTTCCTGCTGGCGAATCCGGCAAGGTCACTCTGACTGTCGAGGTGAAGGACAGCGCGAAAGCGGCTGGCAAGGTAGTAAACGGCCCGGATTCTTATGTGAAGGTCGGCAACGACACTGAGCAGTATCTGGAAACTGTGACGAACCCCGTGCCCGAAGTACCGCACAAGAACGAAACTGCTCCTTACTCTGGTAACGGAACACTCGGCGCAGTGAAGGTTGGCGACGAGATCACCTACGAAATCAGCTATAAGAACTACAAGTCCGAAGCTGCCGACGTGGTGATCAAGGATAAGCTGGATGCAAATGTAGAGTTTGTCTCTGCAAGCGACAAGGGTGCCTATGTGAAGGATGACCACACCGTCGTCTGGACGCTGAAGGATGTGGCCGCGAATACAGAAGGTACCGTGACGCTGACCGTCAAGGTACTGGAAGGTGCGAAAACGTCTGAAGGCCATAAGGTTGTCAACGGCGGCGAATCTACGACTGTGAAGGTTGGCAACGACAGCGAGTACAGCGTAGAAACCGTCGAGAACCCCGTGCCCGAAGAACCGCACAAGAAAGAAACTGCGCCTGGAAACGGTGCTGGCGAACAACCTGCTGTGAAGGTTGGCGACCAGATCACCTACGAAATCAGCTACACGAACTATAAGTCCGAAGCTGCTGATGTGACCATCAAGGATAAGCTGGATGCGAACGTTGAGTTTGTATCCGCTGACCACGAAGGTGCTTACGACGAAGCAACCCACACCGTGAACTGGACGCTGAAGACTGTCGAGGCTGGTAAGAATGACAGCGTGAAGCTAACAGTGAAGGTGCTGGAAGGCGCTTTGAAGTCCAACGGCGGCGAGGGCAAGGTAGTCAATGGCGGCGAATCCACAACGGTGAAGATCGGCAACGATAGCGAATACCATGTGGAGACCGTTGAGAACCCCGTGCCCGAAGGACCGGAGAAGAAGGAGATTACGCCTTACGAGGGCACCGGCGTGCTGGGTCCTGTGAACGTAGGCGACGTAATCACTTACCAGATCAGCTACAGGAACTACAAGACCTCTGCTGCAACGATTACCATCAAGGATACGCTGGATAAGAATGTAGAATTCGTATCCGCCAGCGACGATGGCAAGAACGAAAGTGGCACTGTTACCTGGACGATTGAAAATGTGCCCGCGGGCGCTACCGGCAGCGTGACGCTGAAGGTGAAGGTACTGGAAGGCGCTCTGACCTCTAATGGCGGCGAAGGCAAGGTGGTCAACGGCGGCGAAACCACGACGGTGAAGGTCGGCAACGATACCGAGCAGTCTGTGGAAACCGTTGAGAACCCCGTGCCCGAGAAGCCCGAGAAGAAGGAGACTGCGCCGTACGAAGGCACCGGCGTGCTGGGCTCTGTGGAAGTTGGACAGAGGATCACTTACGAAATCAGCTACAGGAACTACAAGACCGAAGCTGCCGACGTGGTGATCAAGGATACGCTGGATAAGAACGTGAAGTTCATTGAAGCCAGCAATTCCGGCGAAAACAAGGACGGCATCGTCACCTGGACAATCAAGGATGTTCCCGCTGGAGAAACCGGCAAGGTAACGCTGACTGTTGAAGTGCTGCCTGGCGCTCTCTATTCCAATGGCGGCGAGGGCAAGGTAGTCAACGGCGGAGATTCCACGACGGTGAAGGTCGGCAACGACTCTGAGTACAGTGTGGAAACTGTCGAGAACCCCGTCCCCGAAGGCCCCATGAAGGAAGAAATCACGCCTTATGTGGGCACTGGCGAACTGGGCGCTGTGAAGGTAGGGGACGAAATCACCTACAAGATCAGCTACAGGAACTATAAGGCCGAAGCCGCGAACATCGTCATCAAGGATACCCTTGACAAGAACGTCGAGTTCGTATCAGCCAGTGACGAGGGCAAGAACGAGAGTGGCATCGTCACTTGGACGCTGGAGAATGTGCCCGCCGGGCAGTCTGGCAGCGTAACGCTGACGGTCAAGGTCCTGGAGAGCGCGAAACAGTCCCAGGGAGGACCGGGCGAAGTGGTCAACGGCGGTGAAACCACAAGCGTGAAGGTCGGCAACGATTCTGAGCAGTATGTGGAAACTGTCACGAACCCCGTGCCCGAAGAACCTGAAAAGAAGGAAATCGCGCCTCATAACGGTACTGGTATCCTGGGCGCTGTGAATGTGGGCGACGAAATCACCTACGAAATCAGCTACAAGAACTACAAGACGACCGCTGCTGACGTGGTGATCAAGGATAAGCTTGATAACAACGTAGCCTTTGTGGAAGCCTCCAACAGCGGTGTACACACCGGAGAAAAGGCTGGCGGCCATGTCACCTGGACCATTAAGAACGTTGCGGCCGGTGCGGAAGGCAAGGTAACCCTCAAGGTGAAGGTGCTGGAAGGCGCTCTGACCAAGAACGGCGGCAATGACAAGGTGGTCAACGGCGGCGATAGCGCCACTGTCCAGATCGGCAATGATCGTGAGTTCACCTTGAATACCGTGGAGAACCCGGTAGTCGTGGCGGATGTTCAGATCACCAAGGTTTGGGCGGACGACAACAACAACGACGGTATTCGTCCCACCGCTGCAGAGTACGCGGACAGCGTGCATCTGATGAATGGTGAAACCGAAGTTGAAATTATCGCGCCGATAACCAAGACTGTGTTGGAGAATGCTGACAACGCCTTTACAGTGAAGTTTGAGAACCTGCCCAAGCTGGATAGCACAGGCAAGGAAATCAAGTACACCGTGAAGGAAGACACCATCGATGGTTACACCGCCGATAAGACGGAAGTCGAAAATGGCGGCACCATCACCAACACCCATGGCAAAACGACAACGAAGGCACAGGTTACCAAGATCTGGGACGACAACGGCAATACTGCCAAGAGGCGTCCTGAAAAGATCACGGTTTACCTGATCAAGAACAATAACCCCGAGGATATCGTAGCGACCGTGACGCTGCCGACCGAGACAGATGATCCTAAGGCTGACAAGTGGACGGCCACAGTGGATGATCTGCCGGTGTACGAGAACGGCGACAAGATCGTATACAGCTGGATTGAGAATACCGAGAAGGTTACCTTCGAAGGTGAAGAAGTAACCCTGGCGTCCCTCAACTACAGCATGAGCGGCCTTGAAACCAAACCTGTACAGGATGGCGACATCATTGGCTACGAAACCAAGATCACCAATACCTACAGCGACAAGCTGTTCTGCTTGACCGTGATGAAGGTTTGGGAGGACGACAACAACCGCGATGGACTGCGCGGAGACATCACCGTTCAGTTGATCCGGAAGGTTGGCGAGACTGAAACCCCGTGGAACTTCAGGACGACTGTGGGCGGCCCGCTGGCGAACACTGCGGTACTGAAGGAAGAAAACAACTGGACTGTCATGGCGCTGGGCGTGCCCAAGTATCTGGGCAGCGTGGAAGCCGAGTATTACTGGAAGGAAATCAATTATCCTGAAGGTTATACACCGGCTGCCGAAGGCCTGGTAAGCGCGAATAAGGACACCACCAGGATCGCGATACTGACCAACACGCACGCACCTGAAAAGGTCGATGTGACAGTAGACAAGACCTGGAGCGATGCGGAAACTGTTTCCAGTCATGACGCGGTTATGGTGCAGCTGTATGCGGATGGCGTTGCCACCCTGGCGCCCATCACCCTGTCTGACAGCAACAGCTGGCATGGTGAATGGAAGAACCTGTACAAGTTCGCTTTGGATGATGAGGGTAAGGTAACCGAAACTGAAATCGAATACACGGTTGAAGAAATCGTCGGCGCGGTTGGTTACGAAGCCAAAGTTACCAAGGCGGATGAAGGTTGGAGCTTCACCATCGAAAATACCAAGAAGACGGATGAAGAAGTAATCCACGACACCGTCAAGGTCATCAAGGTTGACGAGAACGGTACTAAACTGGGCGGCGCTGAATTCGCATTGGAAACTGTGGATAGCAAGCAGGTGCTTACCTTCACGGCCGGCGAATACACCATCAGCACGGAGAATTTGACCGAGGTCCTGCCCAAGGCTGGCGAATCGACGACGCTGTATCTGAAGGAAACCAAGGCTCCCGATGGATACGAAGCAAGCGATAAGACGATTGAGCTGACCGTTAAGGCCGCCAGCGAAGAAAAGATGAAGGATGGCAAGTTTGTGACCGTCATCACCTACACCTTCGATGGCGACAAGGAATACACCGTTATCAACACCAAGAAGACCGATACGGACGAAAAGTCCAGCGAAGTAAACATCAAGAAGGTTGACGAAGAAGGCACTGAGCTGAATGGCGCGAAATTCGCGGTGTTTACCGATGCTGGAGTAAAGATTCTGGAACTGGATGGCTATAAGATCACCACGGACGATCTGAAGTCTTACCTGCCCGAGGCCGAGAAGAGCACGTACCTGTATGTGCAGGAAATCGAGGCTCCGGAAGGCTACGAGAAGACGGACGAGAAGTTCATGCTGATCATCACTGCCACCGCGAAGGAAGAACAGAACGAAGAGGGCGTGTTCGTTACCACCACCACCTACGACATGACCATCGCGGGCGGCAAGACGGTAACCGTGGTGAACAAGAAGATCGCGCCTGAGCTGACCGAAGCGACAGTGCAGAAGATCTGGGTGCACAACGGGAACACCAACCTGCCCGAAGAACTGGTTGTCACGCTGAGCAACGGCACGGCTGTGACTCTGAACGAAGCCAACAGCTGGCATGACACAGTAAAGGATCTGCCGAAGTACGACGAAGAAGGCGAGGAGATCGATTACACCTGGACCGAAGGCGAGATGCCGGAGGGCTACAGTCTGACTTCTGAGAGCAAGGTTGGAACTGTGACGACGCTGGTTAACACCTATAACGCGCCGGATCAGACCGAAGCCACCGTGCAGAAGATTTGGGTACACAACGGGAACACCGAACTGCCCACATTGCTGGAAGTGACGCTGACCATCAATGGTGTGGAATCCGACAAGGCGGAACACACCGTCACCCTGAGCGAAGAGAATGGCTGGACGGCGACCATCAAGGAACTGCCCACCAAGGATGAGGACGGAAACGCCATCACCTATGGATGGAGCGAGGGAACGTTGCCGGAGAACTACAGCCAGACGGAGAACAAGGTGAACGGCACCGTAACAACATTGGTAAATACCTATTACAAGGTTCCCTCTGGGGCGGGTAGCTTTACGGCTAAAAAGAGCTGGACAGATGCTTCTGGCGGATCCGCTACGCTGACGCTGACCGGGTACACAAGAGACCTGGAAACTGGCGAGCTGATAGTAGTGAGTTCCGATACGACCACCGTAACAGGGAACAACGCTGTGGCGAGCTGGGATAAGCCGCTGTTTACTGACGACGGTCGGCCGATCTTCTACTCGCTGACGGAAGACAATGTGGGCGCTGACTACATCAGCTCTATCACTGGTAACGCTGATGATGATGGATTCGTCGTGGTGAACCACGCGAAGCCCACGCCTGAAATCCGGGAGAAGATCGTATACGTGACTGTAACGCCCGAACCTACGGAGCCTGTGCCGACACCGACACCGATCATTATCACACCTGAACCTGTGGTAACCCCGACGCCTGAGATCATCTACGTAACGCCTGAACCGACGGAGCCTGTACCGACACCGACGCCGGAGATTATCTACGTAACGCCTGAACCGACGGAGCCTGTGGCGACGGCGACACCGCAGATTATCTATGTGACACCTGAACCCACGGAACCCGTGGCGACGGCAACACCGCAGATTATCTACGTAACGCCTGAACCCACGGAGCCCGTGCCGACACCGACGCCGCAGATCATCTACGTAACGCCTGAACCCACGGAGCCCGTGCCGACACCGACGCCGCAGATCATCTACGTAACACCCGAACCCACGGAACCTGTGGCGACGGCGACACCGCAGATCATCTACATCACGCCGGCCCCGGTCGTGAGCCCGACGCCGCAGATTATCTATCGGCCCGGCCAGACCATCTACGTAACGCCGACACCTGAAACGACGGAGATTCCGACGCCGACGCCCGAACCGACACCGACGCCCGAACCGCCGAAGACCTCAGCCTCTGTGACGAAGGTCTGGGACGATGACGGCGACGCCTACGGCATGCGGCCGGCCACCGTGCGGGTCACGCTGTCCAACGGCCAGAGCTTCACGCTGAGCGCGGGCAACGGCTGGAGCGTGACGGTAAACGACCTGCCGGCGGAGGACGAGAACGGACAACCCATTACCTACAGCTGGAGCGAAGCGAGCGTGCCTGGATACACCCAGGTCGGCGCCAGCACATCCGGATCGACAACGGTCTTTACCAACAGGTATCGCCCGGTGGTCGTTCCCTCCGTGCAGCCCAGAACGCCCGGAACTCCGACGACGATCATCGATGATTACGGAACGCCTTTGGGCATTGAAGTCATCATCAACCACGTAGGCGACTGCTTCGACTAAGCATCAGCCATCCGAAAAGAATCCCTCTCCCCGAAAGCCTGGAAAAGGCAAGTAGGGGAGAGGGAGGAGCGGATTGAAAAGAGAAAGGAGATAGCGAAAATGAAAATGAAGAAGTACCTGTCCCTTCTATTGGCGCTGGTGCTGTGCCTCACTTCGCTCGCCAGCACGCTGACCGCGCTGGCGGAGGAAGCGGAAGGAGTCGAAGAGAAGGCGTATACCCCCTATCTGGACGTGGAGGAGAATCCCCAGACGACGGAGGCGGGGTATCCCATCTACCTGGACGAAACAGGAAACCAATACTACCTGGACGATGAAGGGGAATATGTTCCCTACATCATCTACCCTAATGAATTGCGGGTGGGGCATCCCACCATTACCAAGGGCGACTTCTTTACGGAGATGTTCGGCAACGACACGGCCGACATCGACGTAAGGGCGCTGATCCACGGATACAACCTGGTGAACTGGGACCAGAACCAGGGCACCTACCTGATCGACGAATCCGTGGTCGAAAGCGTCATGGTGGCGGAGGATGATCTTGGCAACAAGACCTATTTCCTGGCCCTGTACGACGATCTGTATTATTCCGACGGCACGCCCATCACGGCCTGGGATTACGCCTTCAGCATCCTGCTGATGATGAGTCATGAAATCGAGGAGATCGGCGGAAAGATCTACCGCTCCGAGCACATCCTGGGATCCGAGGAATACCTGACGGGGGAGCTGCCCTATCTGACGGGCGTGGGGGTCATCGATGACCATCAGCTGGCCATCACCCTGGACCATGAATTCCTGCCTTACTTCTTCGAAACGGGCCTGCTGCTGTGCGTGCCTTACCCCATCCACGTCATCGCTCCCGGATGCAAGGTATATGCTGGGGACGCTTACGACATGGGGGATGGATACGGATACGGCATCCGCATCGGCAACGAGGACGAAACCATTGTGGAGCCCATCTACACGGCGGAGCTGCTGCAGAAGACGATTTTGGACCCGGACACGGGATACAACAGCCATCCCAGCGTCGTTTCCGGGCCCTATAAGCTCATCGACTACGACTACGAGACGGCGCATTTTGAAATCAACGAATACTTCAAGGGCGCGTGGATGTACAACACGCTGCCGGAGAACTTCCACTTCGACGTGCAGGATCACGCGGGAGTGGGAAGCGGCACCCTGGTCCACAACAACCACACCGGGCCGAACATCTTCACGGTGGAGCGGATCGACGAAGAGGGGAACGACAACCCCATGTACCTGGTGAAGCCCACCATCGAGAAGATCTCCTTCAGCGTGGCGGACAACGACACCATGGCGGAGGATCTGGCCAGCGGCAAATTCCACCTGGTGAACAAGGTGGTTTACGGGCCCACCATCCTGGAATGCATGGGGAGTGGGACGACGGGAACCATTGAGCCGGTGGACGATGATGAGGATTTAGACGACGAGGAGCTGGAGGAGGATCTGGAGGCTTCTGAAGAGGAAGAAGACGAAGAGGCTTCCACGGACGCCAGCATTCGCTTCCAGAACTATCCCCGGATCGGCCTATCCTTTATGACCTTTACCTACGAGAACCCCACGGTGCACGAGAAGGAAGTTCGTCAGGCGTTGGCCTGGTGCATGGATCGGGACCAGATGACCCAGGATTACACCTCCGGATTCGGCCAGGTGGTGAATGGGTATTACGGTATTGAGCAATGGGAATACCTGATCTGCACGGGACAGCTGGAATACCCGGTCAACTTCGAAAACGACGTGGTTTACACGGAGGAGGAGATCGAGGAGCGGACGAAGCACAAATACATGTATGCCACGACGGACGAGGAATACGACGAGATGATCGCCGCCTGGAGCCTGCTGAACCTGGACCAGCTGGAGAACTACAACGTATACGACCTGGAAGAGGACCCGGACCGGACGGAGAAGATCGGCATCGACAAGGCCAAGGCCCTGCTGAACGACGCGAAATGGACCCTGAACCGGGAGGGCGAGCCCTATGACCCGGAGAAGGACGATGTCCGCTGCAAGGAGATCGACGGCGAGCTGGTGGCGCTGGATCTGACGATGATGTATCCCCGGGGGAACCACATCGTGGACACGATCAACGAGAACTGGCTGGACAACCTGGCGGAGGTGGGCATCAAGGTGACCCTGGTGCCGGAGGACATGGAAACGCTGTTGAAGCGGTATTATCGCGAGGAAGAGCGGACGACGGACATGATCTATCTGGCGACGAACTTCCACGTGATTGTGGATCCGGCGATCACCTACTCGACGGAGGACAAGGACACGGCGAATCACCTGATCTGGAACAACACCTATTCCGACGACGAGATGCTGTACGAGCTGGCGGTGAACATGCGGAAGACGGACCCGCTGGATGTATACGAATACGTATCCAAGTGGATCAGCTTCCAAGAGCGGTACAATGAAGTGCTGCCGACGATCCCGATCTACAGCAACATCTACTTCGACTTCTACAACCCGCAGCTGCAGAACTACTACATCACGGCCCATGTGACCTGGACCCAGGCCATTCTGGAGAGCTATTTCGGGGCGGACCCGGAGATTGCGATGGAGGAAGAGCTGGAGGGCGATGACGAAATTTTCTTTGACGATTGATTTTTTCAGCAAAGGATGAATTGAGTGTAACGACGAAGGCCGGCGGAGCGAAAGCTCCGCCGGTCAATTTTTCAATCAATGCCAATAGCTACCATTGTTTGAACGTTGACGGAATGGACTGGAAGCGGTAAAATAAGTTGAAGCTCAAAGAGAGCAAACCAAAGAGGGAAGGAGGCAGCAAGATGGCAGAGGAGCATCGTGTGGATTACCATGCTGGTTTAATTGCAGCATTAAAGGCAAAGTATGATGACAATTACGAATTCATGGAGACCATTAAGGAACTTACTCTCGGTGAAAAAGCACCAAGAACAGACGCGGTCGTTCTTAAAAAGGACCCTAGCCAGTTGCTGACTGATGAGGTTGGAAGCTTTTTCAATGAACATAATGTGATTGAGTTTAAGGGCTTCGGAGATGGAATTAACAGCAATGATTTTTATAAGGCACAGGGTTATGCGATAATGTATATGACGATTGACCGGAAAGTGGACGAGATTCCGATCGAAAAGGTTACTGTAACCGTCCTTCAATACCGAAATCCAAGGGAGACTTTCAAAAAGCTAAAAGCAAAAGGTTGTAGTATCTCTATTCGATCAAAGGGAGTATGGGAAGTTACGGGGCCAATGACGTTATTCTTATATCAAGTTGTTGATTTGGATGTTGTTGGGAAAGGTTGGGAAGCTTTTAAAATCATCATACCCGGTGCAAAAATGGAGGACATTGAGGCTGTTCAGGAAGCATATGAAAAAGCTCCGGATGGCCCTGAAAAGGATCACCTTGGAGATGTTCTCCGTACAAGTATAGAGAGCAATAAAGACACATTCCGCTTATTGAAGGAGGAAGGCAAAATGAGTGAAGCTGTAGGAGTCGTTTTTGCTGAAGAAATCGCAAAGCAAGCTGAGGCAAGAGAAGAGAAAATAGTGGCGAATATGATTAGATCAAAGCAACCTTTAACTTACATCGCGCAGATGAGTGAATGGCCTATGGAAAAACTGGTAAAGTTTGCAGAATCTATCGGCTATACGGCTGTTGCACAGTAAGTCAGAATTTGTGTTCCGATCCCATTATGGATTTTCTTTGATGATTGACCCTTCCAGAAAAGTCTGAATTGAGTATAATGATCGAGACCGGCGGAGCGAAAGCTCCGCCAGTCAATTTTTTTCAATCAATACCAATAGCCACCGTTCAACCATGTCTTGCATTTTAGCTAATGTAGAGTATAATTAAATTAGCTAAAAGAAAGCGAGGTGTGTATTACGATGATTGGAAACACAGCAGTAGCGACGGCAACAGAAATGCAGAATAATTTTGGCAGATATCTTGCCATTCTTCAGGAAGGAACGGAAATCATTGTTACGAAAAATGGCAGGGAAGTAGGACGATTCATTCCAAGAGAAGCTACAGTATCTTATTTGACTGACTCGCTTACAGGGATACTCAGCGGGGATACGGAGATTAAAGAGGCCCGGAAAGAGAGAATGAAGGAAAGATATGCGGTTGCTGATTGACGCCAACATTATTCTGGATGTATTACAGAAACGGGAACCACATCATGTGGACTCAGCAAAAGTTTGGAAACTCTGCGAAACAGGAAAGGCAGAGGGGTTTGTATCGGTGCTGTCTTTTGCAGACATCGTGTACATCATGCGTAAGGAGTTGACGCCAGACTCCATTGAGGATGTTATGAAAATAATGTCCCTGATCTTCCAATTTGCGGATGTGCGAGAAAGCGATCTCCGAGATGCGGTAGGAATGAAATGGGATGACTATGAAGATGCTCTTCAGGCAGTGACTGCAGCGCGAATAGAAGCTGATTATATTATAACGCGGAATGTAAAGGACTTTAAATTGAGTAAGGTAATGGCTCTTATGCCCAACGAATTTCTGACAAGAATATAGTAGGGTGAGCAATGATCGGCAAGATATTCTGAGAAAGCTATAGCGAAGTACACAAGGCAGGGGAGAGAAGTATCATGATGGCGCTTTATGATCAGATTATTTATATGGAATTGCATGATGCGGAGAAGGAGCAAGAGGCAGAAAGCAGAGTGGCTGCGCTCGTGTCAAAGCTTCTGTCATTGGATAGAAAACAGGACTTAGAGAGGGCATTGAATGATGCAACATACAGGAAACAGTTGTTTACTGAATTCGGCATTGCATGATCATGTTAGGAGAAAGTTGATTACTGGACACAGAAAAAAGCATAGGAATCCTCCTGATAGTATTGACCTCTGATATAACAAACGCTATAATAGAGACGAATGAAATGTTATAAAGGAGGACATAATGAACGACATGATTCTCGCAATCCGAGAACGATTGCATGTCAGCCAGGAAGAGCTGGCAAAAATGATCGGGATCTCCTTTGCAACAGTGAACAGATGGGAGAATGGGCATTCTACTCCCAACAAGGCAGCCCAGCTGCGGCTGTATGATGTGTGCAAAGAGCGTGGTGTTGATCTGGAGGAGATGATTCGGAAAAAGATAGAAAGGGCAGTCACTGCACTCCAAACGTCATCCGGGAAAATGCTCTTGTTCCATGGATCAAAATCCGGAATCAAAGGCTCTATCGCACCCATCAGCAGAGATCGCTGTGACTTTGGAAAGGGCTTTTATATGGGGACCGATCCGTACCAGCCGCTGACGCTGATCAGCGATTTCGAGCAGTCCAAGTTTTATATCATCAGCCTTGACATAACAGACCTGCGTGTGCTGACCGTGAAGCCTGATTTGGAATGGGCCATGCTGGTGGCATATAACCGAGGGAAGATGGATGCGGCTAGGGGTACGCAGCTATACGAGCGTTATGCCCAAATGCGAAAAGGGTATGACGTGATTGCTGGCAGTATTGCGGATGATCGGATGTTCTATGTGCTGGACAATTTCTTCCTGGGTAATATCACGGACAAGGCGCTTGTGATGAGCCTGTCAGCGCTTCAGTTGGGATTGCAGTATGTGGCGATTACCGAGAAGGCATGCAAACATGCAAAAATCGAAACGGAGATAGAGCTTTCCCACCTGGAGAGAACTTTCCTGCGGGACCTGAGCGAAGCGAATCGGATAAAAGGCGTAAATCTGGCTAATGAGATCTGCCGGGACTATCGCCGTGAAGGGCTGTTCTTTGATGAAATCCTGAAGGAAACCGGGAGAAAGGGGTGAAGTCATGGACAGCATTCAGTTAAAGCTGTGTGATATTCAGGGCCGTTTGTTTGAACGCTCCACAGACTATGCCAGTGAAGGATTTATCCGCGACTTTATGAATTCAGAGGTGGCGGAGCATCTGGATTCGCCGTATAACAAGCTACAATGGATGGGGGAGGAATACCTTATCGAAGAACTGAGCGATGAGAAAGATCTCAGCGTGGACGGTGAAAAATATGCTCCGGATGTTCTCTACTGGATCGGGTATCTGTACCGCTATTGGGCATGTGCGAGGAAAGAGGGAAGCAAGAAGATTTATCGTCAGGCTCCGGCAAAAACCATGAAACGGAACTATCTGGCATTTCATACCTTCGATCCTGAAGTCGCGATTGATGATCTGATAGAGATTAACAGACAAAGACAGGGAACCTGATATAGATGCTTCATCTGACCAGATCTTTTCACTCATCCTCAATCTCGATCAGTTCATGAGCTTTGCCGTTTCCAGCTTCCAGTTGCTGGATGGATAGCGTGCGATAAATAAGTTGCATATGACGATGGATGCGGCCATGGATTATATGGATATTGCTATCGAAGAACGCCCACGATATGCAGCGCTCCTCTGGGAATCAAAAACAGAGTACCAGGCTAGGTGATTTGGCTTCGCGTGCGGGAAACCTCAGTGGTGACAAGGCGGGCGTGAGCATTGAGGTTGACCGATAAAAGTACGTTTGGCTGGTGGAGTGATTTGCTCTGCCAGCCGCTTTTTTGTTTTTTTGGATAAGTTGCAATGGAACTAGGATAATGGTACAATAGGGATGGTGAAGTAGACATTAGGATTGATGCGTCACCTGGGGGAGGTTATCGAGCGTGAAACGATTTAACACCACAGCGGTATGCATTCCGTCAAAGCATTATATGGTTGATCTCACCGAAAGAGTGAAAGAGATTAAAAAGATGGTCGATGACGGCGAGTATTTCACAATTAACCGTGCAAGGCAGTATGGGAAGACGACTACACTGAATGCATTAAAGAATTATCTGACTTCAGCGTATGATGTTATCAGTTTAGATTTTCAAGGCATGGGGTATGCTTCCTTTGAGGATGAACAATCGTTCTGCAAGGATTTTGTCCAGATGATTTTAGAAAAACAGCAATATGGATTATTCCAGATCCCGACGGGCATTACGGAACAATTAAAGCTATTTGTGTCAAGTGCTCCTGAAGATCGCAAGATGGGAGACATGATGCGGTTAATCCGTCGCTGGTGCAGAATTGCAAAAAAGCCAGTTGTGTTGCTGATAGATGAGGTAGACAGTGCGACCAACAATCAGGTGTTTTTAGATTTCCTAGCACAGCTCAGAGATGGCTATATTAGCCGGGATACAGATGAAATACCAACATTCCAATCCGTCATCCTCGCGGGCGTTACTGATATAAAACATCTGCGCAGCAAAATCCGTGATGCAGATCAGCATAAAGTGAATAGCCCCTGGAATATTGCTGCCGATTTTGATATTGATATGAGCTTGTCAGAATCAGGTATTAAGGGGATGCTTGACGAGTATGAAGCGGATCATCATACGGGTATGAACAGCACACAAATAGCGAAACAAATTCGAGATTATACAAGAGGCTATCCGTATCTGGTCAGTCGCATATGCCAGTTATTAGATGAAAAGATGGTTCCTGCTCGTTTTTCTACGCTTGCGGATGCGTGGACGGAATATGGTGTCGATGAAACAGTAAAAGTGATCCTATCGGAAAATAACTCACTATTTCAATCTCTTACTGGGAAATTAGTGAACTATCCAGAATTAAGAAAACAGTTAAGAGATATTCTTTTGAAGGGCGAGACATACGCATGGCTACCATATGATGAAGAACAGCAGCAGCTTCATATGTATGGCTTTATCAGGAATAATCATAACACAATAGCGGTTGCTAACCGTATCTTTGAGATGCTCCTCTATGTTCATTTTATTGGGGAGAACCAAAAGAATAACGATATCAAGCAGCTTGCTTCGGATACCAAACCCATGTTTGTGGAAGAAGACGGCTGGCTGAATATTCCAAAGATCATGGAGCACTTTATCAAGGAACACAATCGGATTCACGAAGGGAGAACAGAGAAGTTCCTTGAAGAGGAGGGAAGAGAACGGTTCATCACTTATGTTTCCGGGATTATCAACGGTACAGGCACATATAGCGTGGAGGAGCAGACAAGAAGTCAAAGACGTATGGATCTGGTCATTCATTATCTCGGGCAGCGGTATATCGTGGAGCTGAAGATATGGCGTGGTGAACGGTACAATGCCGATGGAGAAAAACAAATCAGCGACTATCTTGATTATTGGGGCTTGGCCACCGGATATCTACTTAGTTTCAGCTTTATCAGAGACAAAAAGCCTGGCGTTGAGAGAGTGCAGTTCGGTGATAAAATCTTGTTTGAGGGAATTGTATAAGCCTACATTTTGGGTATGAATCAGCTACTGGAATTGTTTGATGCATTGGAAGTTCCGGAGATGTTTAAACCCTATGTAACCAATGTGAGGGTGAACCTGTTTGAAATCGCATGGCTGACGAGAGAACAGGTAAATCTGTTCCGGAGTGACTTTCGGGTTGTAGCGGATTATTTTGTACAGCTGAGAGAAAACAGAAACTATATACCCAGTCAGGAAAAGCTGGATCATATTCAGGAAGTATTGCAGTTGTTGAACGTTATGGACGAGGATCATCTGTTTGAAAATGCACAGAATGAGGCTACTGTTTGGAAGGAGGTTAGCACAATGTCAGAGTGGTTGCAAAGGGCTTTGGACGAGAGCAAGACGATAGGCAGAGTGGAGGGCAAGGCGGAAGGCAAGGCGGAAGGCCGGACAGAAGGCAAGGCAGAAGGCATGGCAGAAGGCAGAATAGAAGGCAGAATAGAAGGCGCTGAACAGGAAAAAGTATCAGGCATTCAGCGGGCGATAAATAAGCTGCATATGACGATGGATGCGGCCATGGATTATATGGATATTGCTATCGAAGAACGCCCACGATATGCAGCGCTCCTCCGGGAATCAAAAACAGAGTACCAGGATACGTGATGCGACTTCGCGATGGGGACCTTCAGTGGAGATTTCGCGATTTAGCGTGCGATCAACTTGTCAACTACTTGGCAACCTTTCAAATGAACTTGGCAACCTTTCGAATATACTTGGTAACCTCTCAAAATCACTTGATATTCTCCCCAAAAAGTTGACAAGTTTGCCAACTTAGAGGTAATATGGAGGGGAAGTTGAAGGGAGGTTGCCAAGCTTATGAGGGAAGAAGAACTTGTAAGTCTGGTCAGAAAGGTACAGAGCCGCCAGACTGAGTTTCAGACGGTTGAACTCAAGGCGACAGAAAAAGATTTTCCGAAGAAGATTTATGACACCCTTTCGTCTTTCTCTAATCAGGATGAAGGCGGAACAATCATCTTTGGACTGTCGGAACAAGACAACTATAAAGCGGTCGGCGTCTACAATGTGGAAAGTGCCCAGAAGAAGGCGATGGAAGCCTGCAATCAGATGGAACCTCCGGTGAGAGCTGTGTTTACGAACACAGAAATTGACGGAAAGATTGTACTGGCAGCGGAAATTCCCCCGGTGGAATATTGGTCACGACCTGTTTTCTATAAGGGTATGGGAAGATTGAAGGGCTCATACGTCAGAGTGGGTGATGCTGACGAGCCTATGAGCGAATACGAGGTCTACAGTTACGAGGCGTTCCGAAGGCAGATTCACGATGAGCTTCGCGCCACACAGGGTTGTTCATTGGATCTGTGTGACAAGGAAAAACTTTCAGAATATCTAAATGCGGTTAAGCGGGAAAGACCTAAGGTGGCCAGGCTTTCGGATGAAGAGATTCTAAAAATGATGGGAGTTATCCGGGATGGTGAGTTGACATTGGCAGGGACAATGATTTTTGCATTGTTCCCGCAGACGTGGTTTCCGCAGCTTTGCATTACGGCTGTAGCCATTCCAGGCACTATGATGGGCGAGAAAGACGCGGATGGTGCACGCTTTCTGGACAACAAGCGTATTACGGGTTCGATCCCGGAGATGCTGGAGGAAGCCGTCGATTTTGTAAGAAAAAACATGCGGACAAAAACCATTGTGGATGGTAATGGACAACGGGCAGACAAAGATGAATATCCCATTGTTGCAGTTCGCGAAGCGATTCTGAACGCATTGGTCCATCGTGATTACAGCGTGCTGACGGAGAATACCCCGATCAGTATTGAGATGTATCGGGATCGCATGGAGATTGTCAGCAAGGGAGGCCTCTATGGGGGAGGGTCTGTCAAAGATCTGGGCAAAGGAAGACCTGAGACACGGAACCCTGTGATCGCAAATATTTTGGAACTGATGAAGGTGACAGAAAATCGGTACTCCGGGATTCCGACCATTCTAAAGGAATTCGAAGATGCAAATCTTCCAAAACCGGAATTCAATGATCATCGGACAGTGTTCAAAGTGGTATTTCGTAACGGTACGGCGATGGAGACAGATAAAATCGACAGAACAGATCTCCACAGAGCTGTGGTTCAGTTTTGTATCACACCACGAACAAGAGAGGAGATAACCGAGTTTGTAGGGAAGTCGCGGTACTTCACCATGTCGGCATATGTGCAGCCGCTTCTCGATCAGGGCAGACTTCGGATGACGATGCCAGACAAACCAAAGAGTCCCAAACAGACATATGTGGCAGTGCATTGAAAGATTTGACTGATCAAGGGGTTAGCTCATGACTAGCTTCTCATGTCTCGCTCTTTCTAAATAAAGCGCTATCTGTTCATCAGTCATCTCGGGGCAATCGTTGTCAAACTCAGATTGCTGATTCTCCAAGGTTTCAAGTGCTTTTATTGGCCTCTGCACTTTTGCCGCGGCAATTGTCTCCGTGTTAGCTTTCACTGTTTGCCAATCATGACGCTCAAGTTTTAGCAATCTGCCATCCGATGTATACACATACTCACCTTGATGAACTGTACCTTCTGGAAAATATGACTCCGCAGCGTCGATTTCCTTTTCCAAAATCATCCACTTTATGCGTAAGGAGTTGACGCCAGACTCCATAGAGGATGTTATGAAAAAACTGTCCCTGATCTTCCAATTTTCGGAACTGCGAGAAAGCGATCTCAGAGATGCGGTAGGAATGAAATGGGATGACTATGAAGATGCTCTTCAGGCAGTGACTGCAGCGCGAATAGGAGCTGATTACATTATAACGCGGAATGTAAAGGACTATAAATTGAGTAAGGTAATGGCTCTTATGCCCAACGAATTTCTGACAAGAATAGAGTAGGGTGAGCAATGAGCGGCAAGATATTCTGTGAAAGCCTGGGTGGGGAAGTCTATTATAGGGAAGGGCTTGCGGCTGTGCGTGCTGAATCATTTTTGGACAACAGGTAAATGCAATACTGGTTCATACTCGTACCTTCTTTTTTTGCATTCATGGCAAGAGTGCGGTGGAGGCTTTTCGGCATTCTCAGCTTGAACTGGCCAGAGTAAGCAGAAAGGTCTGACTCGCTATCGGGTTCGGCAATCTCAACGCCTTCTTCAAGAGCAGCGGCGATCCATGCTTGTTTTGCATCCTGTGCGTTTTGGATCAAATCAGGAAATGTTTCTGCGCAGGTCAAGCATCCGGGAAGGTCAGGAAACCTTGCTGTATAGCCGCCTTCTTCCATATCGGGGATGACCTCCATGTGGTAAGGAAGCGACATGTAATAATCAATTGTTTTCTTCATTGTCGTCCTCGCTTTCTACAACTGCTTTTACATGCTCAACATACGCACGTTTGATGGGATCATGTTGAGGAATCGTAATCGGCATTTTGCCGGGCTTTCGAAAGGTCTTATGGCTGCTTCCGCTGGCGGGGCCGCTCATAATGTATCCGTAATGCTCCAGAACTTTCTGGAGTTCCTCGAAACGCAGGTTTTTATCTAGCGAGCGTATGCGTCGAAGCAACTTATCAAACTGGGACATCTCGCACCTCCCTGCATCCAGTATAAGTGATGTCACGGGCGATGTCAAGCAAAAAGTGACGAGAGAACAGGGGGACCAGGGCCGCCTCGTTTCATGAATTCGATTGTCCATTGCGAGGCACATCCCCCTATACCCTCGTTGCAATGCGTTCTGGAGTATGGTAGAATGTGCATGGTGGATTAGAAATCTCTCATCATAATGTGATTAAGGTTTCAGTCCTCCTGGAATATGAGTTGAGAAGGTGGCGGCCCCTATGGAGAGAAAACTTCCGATTGGCGTACAAGACTTCGGTGGATTGCGTCGAGATGGCTACATCTATGTTGACAAAACAGAATACATCTATAAACTTGTGCATACGGGGAAGCAGTACTTTCTTAGCCGCCCGAGACGTTTTGGGAAGAGCCTCCTGCTTTCGACACTCCGCGCCTACTGGGAGGGCAAAAAAGAACTGTTTTCTGGCCTTATGATTGACCAGTTGGAGCAAGCTGACCCCAATGCTTGGACATCGTATCCTGTATTCCTCTTTGATTTTAATGGGGCCAATTACCTGGAACAAAATGCGTTAGAGGGGAAACTGAGTTTTCAACTCAGAGAGTGGGAAGAACGATACGTTGGTGGCCAGAGAGGTGGCGATACACTTTCAGAAAGATTCCAGACAGTGTTGAGACGAGCATATGAGCAGACGGGGCATCGATGTGTTGTTCTTGTCGATGAATATGATAAACCGCTCCTTGACGTTGCTGACCATCCCGAACTACAAGAGCATAACAAAGCTGTTTTCAAGGGCTTCTTCAGCGTGCTGAAAAGTCGTGATGAGTACATCAAATTCGTTTTCATCACAGGGGTCACAAAGTTCCATAAGGTGAGTATTTTCAGCGATTTAAATCAATTGAACGATATCTCTCTAAATGAGGATTACGCCGGAGCATGCGGTATCACTCAAAAGGAGATTCTACAGTACTTCTCCCCAGAGGTCGAGCGGCTGGCTAAGCGGCGGAACCTGACGAACGAAGAGTGTATGAACAAACTGCAGGAATGGTATGATGGATATCATTTCAACGCATCTTCTGAAGGAGTATATAATCCATTTAGTCTTCTGAAGGCTTTCTATGAGAAAAAATTTGGCTCATATTGGTTTGCGACAGGGACACCGACATTTCTGGTTAAACAATTAAAAGAAACAAGTTTTGATGTGCGAAAGTTCTCGGATCAGACAATCTATGCAAGTGATAGTGTTTTGACGGACTATACAGGCGAGGGTACAGATCCTGTTCCACTTTTATACCAAAGTGGGTATCTTACCATCACTGACTATGATGAGAGTGGAAGTATGTACACACTTTCATTTCCTAATCGCGAAGTGAAGTATGGATTCCTGGAAAGCTTAATGCCGGAATATGTTTCTGATTGTGGTGCAGGAAGCGGGAGAGACATTTTCACACTCAGAGAGTATGCTGAAAAGGGCGACCTGGATGGTATGCGTGATTTGCTTACTGCTTTATTTGCGAACATCACTTATACGCTTGCCAGCGATCCCTTTGAGCACTACTTTCAGGCAGTGATTTATCTTACCTTTACGCTGCTGGGTAAATTCACTCATTGTGAAATGCATACATACACCGGTCGAATCGACTGCAAGGTAGAGACTCGTGATTACATATATCTGTTTGAATTCAAGTGCGATAAGAGTGCTGATGAGGCCTTAAGGCAGATTGACGACAAGGACTATGCGCTGCCGTTTATCGCTGACCACAGAAAACTGTATAAGATTGGTGTGAATTTCGATTCAGCCGATAGAAAGCTGGTCGATTGGAAAGTCGCTGAGTAATGGTGATGGCCGGCGGAGCGAAAGCTCCGCCGGCCAATGGTTTATCAAACTCGCAAAACGGATTGAAGAAAAATCAAATTCAGCAGCATATGACAATGGATGCGGCCATGGATTATATGGATATTGCTATCGATGAACGCCCACGATATGTAGCGCTCCTCCGGGAAGCAAAAACAGAGTACCAGGCCAGGTGATGCGCCTTCGCGATGGAGACCTTCAGTGGAGATCTCGCGATTTAGCGTGTGATCAACTTGTCAACTACTTGGCAACCTTTTAAATTGATCCCAGGGTTTCGAAAAAAATCGGGCCGACGGCAGAGATTGCCGTCGGCCTTTTTATGCGGTATAATTCCAAGGGAAGAAAAGCGATGCGGGGCGAGGTTTTCCCCCGCATGGATGACAGGAGAAAAGATAGACGAAAATGAAAACAGAGCTGCATTTGCCATCGGAGCTGCCGAAGGGATGGGAACGGACGGGGGCGGAGGGGCTATCCTCCCTGGAGGTTCCTAAACGAAAGGCGAACATCCTGCCCCGGGATGACGGGAAATCCACGGCGCAGATTATTACCGAGAACGTTTTTACCCTGTTCAACGGGCTGAACCTATTGCTGGCGGCGGCGCTGATCCTGGTCGGGAGCTATCGGAACATGCTGTTCCTGATGGTGGTGATATGGAACACAGGGATCGCCATTTTCCAGGAGATTCGGGCCCGGAACACCATCCGGAAGCTGAAGCTGCTGCACGCGCCCCAGGTCCACGTCATCCGGGACGGACGCGAAATCACCATCGGGCCGGAGGAGACCGTGGAAGGGGACATCATGATCCTGCGGGGCGGGGACCAGATCGTGGCGGATTGCATCGCCCTCTCCCGGGGCGGGCGGGCCATGGAAAGCCTGCTGACGGGGGAGAGCAACGACATCCCCAAGGGCGAAGGGGACTGGCTCTACTCCGGATCCTACCTGACGGAGGGGAAGATGATCTGCCAGGTGGTTTACGTCGGGCAGGAGAGCTACGCGGGCCGGCTGACCCGGGAGGCGAAGCGGCGGCGGAAGGCGGAATCCGGCCTGATGAAGGAGATGAAAAGGCTGATCCGATGGGACAGCATGGCGCTGATTCCCATGGGGGTGCTGCTGTTCCTGAAACAGACCCTCTGGCGGAAGCTGCCCATAGAAACAGCGGTGCCCTCCACGGTGGCGGCCATGATCGGGATGATTCCGGAGGGACTGATGCTGCTGACCTCCATGGCCATGGCGGTGGGCATCATTCGGCTGGCGAGGCGGAAAACCCTGGTGCAAGAGCTATACGGCATCGAGAGCCTGGCGCGGGTGGACGTGCTCTGCCTGGACAAGACGGGGACGCTGACCAGCGGGAACATGCGAGTTGAGGAGCTGATTCCGGCGGAGGGAGCAGAGGAGGAGGGCTTCCGGCAGGCGATGGCCCGATTCCTGGGGGCATTCGACGAGCGGAGCGGCACGCTGCAAGCCCTGCGGGAGGCCATCATGCCGGGAACTGAGGAGCCCATCGCCATACAGCCCTTCAGCTCGGCGCGAAAGAGATCCGCTGCCAGCTTCGCGGACGGGAAGACTCTGACTCTGGGGGCGGCGGAATACGTATTAGGAGAAGACATTCCCGAAGCGCTACAGGCGCGAATTCAGGAGGCCACCCGGCAGGGGAAGCGCGTGCTGGTGTTAGCGGAAGGCGAAGGGGAGATCCAGGGGGAGAAGTTGCCAGAGATCACGAAGATATGGGGCATCTGCTGCCTGGCGGACGAGGTTCGGCCCCACACCCGGGAGACGACGGAATATTTCCGCCAGCAGGGGGTAGAGCTGAAGGTGATCTCCGGGGACGATCCGGAGACCGTAAGCCGCATCGCCGGGACGGCGGGCATTGCGGGGAGCGAAAGATGGATCGACGCCCGGGAGCTGGACACGGAGAAGAAGATCGCCGCCGCCTGCGAGGAATACACGGTGTTCGGGCGGGTGACACCGGAGCAGAAGAAAAAGCTGGTAGAGGCTCTGCAGGCAAAGGGGCACACCGTCGGCATGACGGGGGACGGGGTCAACGACATCCCGGCCCTGCGGGCGGCGGACTGCTCCATCGCCATGGAGGCGGGAGCGGACGCGGCGCGGCACACGGCGCAGCTGACGCTGATGGAGAACGACTTCGGCGCGGTGCCGGAGATCGTAATGGAAGGGCGGCGCGTGATCAACAACATTACCCGATCCGCCACGCTATTCCTGACCAAGACCATCTTCAGCTTCCTGCTGGGGATACTGACGCTGGTTTCCCCGGGGGCTTACCCCTTCCAGCCGATTCAGCTGAGCCTGGTCAGCGCCTGGACGGTGGGGATTCCCGGATTCTTCCTGGCCATGGAAAGGAGCAAGGAGCGAATCCAGGGAGACTTCCTGCGGAATGTTTTCTGGAAGGCGCTGCCGGGGGGCGCGGCGGTGGCGATTTGCGCCACGGGGGCCATGCTATTGACCCACATTGGATGGAGCGCGGAGACCTGTTCGACGCTGTCCACCTGGATTGCGGGGCTGATGGGCGTAGTGGTGCTGATACGGGCCTGTTGGCCGCTGAACCTGGCCCGGGGCATCATCGCGGGCGGGGCGTTGGGGATGTTTGTCCTCTGCGCCACGACGCTGGAGAAGGTGTTCTTCATGGTGGATTTGAAGGGCGTAGAATGGGCGGCGCTGGCGGCGCTGTTTGCATTGGGCGTCGGGATTTATCTGGTAGTAAAACATATGATGGAAAGAAGAGCCCATTTGACACAGGCGGGAGAGAATGGGTATAATGAACAGAAAAGAAACAACTGAGCGGGGATGTGGAAATATGAAGGGAAAGAAAATACTGGCGGGGATCATGGCTGGCGCCATGCTGGCGGGGGCCTGCATCGGCGGCAGCATGGCGGAATGGCAGGAGGAGACCAAGAGCGGCAAGGTGATCCGCCGGACATGGATCAATGACGAGGGCCAGAGCGGCACCGCGCCGGAGGGATACGCCAGCGTGGCGCTGAGCTACAGCGGCACCTCCGTGACGGAGAAATATTATGACGCGGCGGGGCAGCCGGTGGCGGCCATCGGGGGATATTACGGCCGGACGCTGACATACGGCAACAAGCATCGGGTTGAGGAGATCATCTACCTGGACGCGGAGGGAAAGAAGACGGAATCCGCGGACGGATACGCCCGGGTCAAGATTGTATACACCTCGGCGGGGGGCGTTACGGTGGCCACCTATTACGACGCGACGAACACGATGGTGGTGGTGCCGAAACTGGGCTACGCCCAGGTGAAGAACGATTATCGGGGGACAACCCTGACCAAGACCACCTATTACGGCGAGGACAAAAAAGAGATCGACACACCTCTGGGATACGCCGTGATGATCCAGAGCGTAAACAAGAGCAACAAGGTGACGGGCATCCGATTCGAGCACGCGGACGGCAGCGCCGCGGCCTGCCGGGACGGATGGGCCACGATGAAGCGGGAGCTGGACAAGAAGAACCGGGAGGTCAGCGTAAAGTATTACGACCTGGGAGGCCAGATGATGGACCTGGGGAAGGGATACGGATACGAGGAGAAGAAATGGGAAAGCGACCGGGCTTACACCGTAAAGCGATTTGACCTGCAGGGGCAGCAGATCGCCATGGGAGAAGGATACACCGGGCTGCGGCGGGAGATGAACAAGGCGGGACAGGTGATTCGGGAGACATACCTGGACGAGAATGATGCCGCGAAGGAGAACGGGGAGGGCGTAGCCACCCGGAAATATGAATATGACAGCGCGGGGCGGATTGTGAAGGTCAGCTTCGAGGGGAAGAGAGGAGACAACACGGAGAATTCGTCGGGGTACGCGGCGTATGTGGAGAGCCTGGATGAGGATGGGTTCTTGGTGAAGAGGAGTTATTATGGGAAGAATGGGAAAGGGGTAAATATTTGCGCGGGGTATAGTGAGATTGTATATAAGTATGATGAAAATCATATATTAATGGAGAAAGAGTATTATAATGTGAATGGAGAATTGGTAAAGACAGAATAAAGGAGAGAAAAGGATGGACGTTAGGAAACTGGTAAGTCCCTATGAGATTACACGGATTGACCCCTGGCTGGCTCCCTACAGCGGGGAGATTGACCTGCGGATGGAGCGATTCAAGGCCCGGCGGAGCCAATTGGTCGAGGAGGCCCGGAGCCTGAGCGACTTCGCGGATGGATACCTTTATTTCGGCATCCATCGGACGGAGAAAGGCTGGGTGGCCCGGGAATGGCTGCCCGGGGCGGACGCGGCCTACCTGACGGGGGACTTCAACGGATGGAGCCGGGACACGCACCCCATGGCGCGGAAGGACAACGGCGTATGGGAAATTGAGATTCCGGGCCGGGACGCCCTGAAGCATGGGCAGAACATCAAGATCTGGGTGGAAAAGGACGGGAAGGGCTTCGAGCGGCTACCGGCCTACGCCACCCACGTGGTGCCTGATCCGCGGACCCACGTGCTCTGCAGCCAGGTTTGGGATCCGGCGCCCTACGAATGGACGGACGCAGGATACCGGGATCGGGCCCCTGAGGCGCCCCTGATCTACGAGGCCCACATCGGCATGGCCACGGAGGAGGAGCGCATCGGCACCTACGCGGAATTCGCGGAGAAGGTGCTGCCCCGGATTCAGAAATTGGGATACAACACGGTGCAGCTGATGGCGATTCAGGAGCACCCCTACTACGGCTCCTTCGGATACCAGGTTTCCAATTTCTTCGCGGCCAGCAGCTGGTACGGCGAGCCGGAGGGTTTGAAATATCTGATTAACACCGCCCACGGCATGGGCATCAGGGTGCTGCTGGACGTGGTGCACAGCCACGCCTGCCCCAACGTGGGCGAGGGGCTGCAATACCAGGACGGCACGGACGGGCAATACTTCCTGGAGGGGGGCGAGGGGCGCCATCCCGCCTGGGGCACGAGGCTGTTCAACTACAAGCGGCCGGAGGTGCTGCACTTCCTGCTGAGCAACCTGAAATTCTGGATGGATGAATACCACTTCGACGGGTTCCGGTTCGACGGCATTACCAGCATGATCTACCATGACCATGGGCTGGGCTCCGCCTTCACGGACTACCACATGTATTTCAACATGAACACGGACCTGGACGCCATCAACTACCTGCAGCTGGCTAACGAGCTGATCCACGAGGTGAACCCCAACGCCACCTCCATCGCGGAGGACATGAGCGGCATGCCGGGCATGTGCCTGCCCATCGAGCAGGGGGGCATTGGGTTCGACTATCGGCTGGCTATGGGCGAGCCGGATTACTGGATCAAGCTGCTGAAGGAGACCCGGGACGAGGATTGGTCCATGGGCGGGCTATGGTACGAGATGACCACCCGCCGGCCCCAGGAGAAGGTGGTGGGGTACTGCGAGAGCCACGACCAGGCCCTGGTAGGGGACAAGACGCTGATCTTCCGCATGGCGGACGCGGAGATGTACACCGGGATGAACAAGGATTACCATTCCCTGACCATGGACCGGGCCATCGAGCTGCATAAGATGATCCGGCTGCTGACCCTGGCCAGCGGGGGGAATGGATACCTGACCTTCATGGGGAACGAATTCGGCCATCCGGAATGGATCGACTTCCCAAGGGAAGGCAACGGATGGAGCTACAAATACTGCCGGCGGCAATGGTCGCTGGTGGATAACGGGATGCTGAAATACGAATGGCTGAACGATTTCGACGGGGCCATGATCCAGATGGCGAAGAGCCACGGGCTGCTGAACGATCCCCAGGCGGTGAGCCTCTGGGTAGACGAAAGCAAGAAGATTATCGCCTTCAGCCGGGGGAAGCTGATTTTCCTCTTCGACTTCCACAACAGCTACAGCGAGCAGCAGTTCTTCCTGCCCTGCCACACCACAGGGGAAGGGAAGTATCGCGTGATTTTGAGCACGGACGAGGCGAGGTTCGGCGGCGCGGGGCTGGTGAGCCACGAATATGAGTATCAGACGCAGCAGCTGCCGAACCGGGGCGTAGGATTCTATATCTATGCCCCCGTCCGGACGGCGATGGTTTTGGAAAAGGTGTAGGAGGATTTGAGCTGTATGCAATTCATTGCGGAGAAGAACGCGCTGATTGCGCGGAGAAACGGGGAAGTGGTCACCGGCGGGAAGACCATCCGGGTGGCCGCTCCGATTGATGAAATTCCGGTTTTCCGGAAACGGTAAAAAAAATGCTTGCTTTTCGGGGCTGAGCGTGGTATAATTCCCAATGTTGACCGCATGGTTGGCGTTTGGGATTATAGCTCAGCTGGTTAGAGCACCACGTTGACATCGTGGGGGTCATAGGTTCGAGTCCTACTAATCCCACTGCCGGAAGCTTTGAAAGATAAGGCTTCCGGTTTTTTTTACAATATGGGTGTATCTTAACGTTTTACATCCTGGGAGACTGCTGCGGCGGGCTCCCGAATTTTGTAGACGCAGGAGAGAAATATGGCGGAAAAGCTATACGTGATCGAGCGGGCGAAGGACTGGGTTGTGGTAGTCAAGCCGGAAGGGGTTTCCTCCGAGCGGGAGGGCCTGGGGCGAATGATCACGGAGGAGCTGCATTGGCCACTGGAGCAGGTATACCCCGTGCATCGGCTGGACCGGGAAGTCAGGGGCGTGATGGTCTATGCCCTGAGCAGTAAAGCCGCGGCCGAATTGAGCCGCGCCTCCGCGGAGCGGCGCCTGGAGAAGACCTACCTGGCCCTGGCCCAGGGAGCCCCGGAGGAGACGGAGGGGCGATGGGAGGATTTACTCTACCATGACGCCCGGCGAAACAAAACCTACGTGGTGGAGAGAATGCGCAAGGGGGTCAAGCCCGCGGCGCTGCAATATCGCGTGCTGGGGACGCTGCCAGATGACCATCCCGCGAATGAAACCGGGGGAAGCCTTTCCCTGATGGAAATTCGGCTGGAGACCGGCCGGACGCATCAGATCCGAGTTCAATGCGCAAGCCGGCAAATGCCCCTGCTGCATGATCGTCGATATGGCGGGACGGGAAAGGGCGGAATCGGGCTGTTTGCCTGGAAGCTGACCTTTCCAGACCCGGCCACCGGGGAGGAAAGAAGCTATGCGGCGCCTTTGCCGGAGATGGAAAAATTTTTACAAAAGTATTTCATTTTCTTTTCACTTCTGATATAATCCCTCTGCACGGGAGCGGAGCTGCCGGAAAAAAGACGCGGAGGTGGGCATGATGCATTTTCAAATCTGTAAGTGGTGTGGGTATATCTTTCCGGTGAACGTTCAGATATCCAAGCCGGTGCACTGCCCCTACTGCGGTTCGCCGAATCACGACCATCGCCGGACGGCGCAGGGCGCAAGAAAGGTGGAAAAGAAGAAATGAAACGCTTTGTAGGATTATTAGTGGCTTTGCTGATGCTGGGCGCCAGCTTGTCCCTGGCGGAGATCACCAAGCCCATGGGCCCGGGGCAGATTGGCTTCGACGCGGTGGTCATCAGCAAGAACGTGACGGTGCGGGCGAGCCAGAACGCCAACTCCAAATCCGTCAAGCGGCTGAGCTATGGAGATAAATTCGCCGCCGTTTCCCTGGGGAACGGATGGTGCGAATGCTATTTATCGGAGAACGAGGGCGTCAGCGGCTATGTGCTGGAAGACTATGTGCTGCTGGACCCAGCATACATCACGACGGAGGAATCCACCGCCGTCTACGCCTGGAAGGCCACCAACGCCAAGCGGGTGGGCCTGCTGGGCCGGGGAGAGACCTATCCCATCATTCGGACAGAGGGCAACTGGATGCTGATCAGCCTGCGGGGTGCGGCGGGATGGATCGTTCGGCCGAAGGCGGACACCACCGGTACGGCGCGGATGAAGACCGCGGATGTGCTGGAGCGGGCCCAGAGTTATCTGCTATCCACGGATCAATGGGCGGGGAGCGAGCGAGTGACGGCCACGACGGTGCAAAACTATTACTCCTTCGTGGAATACGACGCCTATACCCGGGAGTGGCTGGTGACCTTCAGCGCCAAGGATGGCTATGTGTTCGAGATCGTGGTTGACGATGGGACGGGTTACGCCTATATGTACGACACGGTGAATGGATAAGCAAGCGGGGACGGTTCTGATTGACCCATTTCGGAATGGAAATGAGTCGAGCAGGGCCGTCCCTTTTGCTATGGGGGGAAAATGAAACGAAAAAGACCGTCCCCGTGTTTCATGGGTGAAAAAATGAAACGAAAAAGACCGTCCCCGTGTTTCAAAAAATGAAACGAAAAAGACCGTCCCCGTGTTTCACCGTGTTTCACGCGGCCTTTTCGAGCTCGAACCAGAAGGTGGTGCCCAGGCCTTTGACGCTATCCACGCCATAGGGCACCTGATGATTCTCCAGGATGCCTCGGCAGATGTTGAGGCCCAGGCCGCTGCCGATGACTGCACGGCGGTGGCTCTCCCGGGTGCGGTAATACCGATCCCAGATATAGGGCAGCTCCTCCTCGGCGATGCCCTTGCCGGTGTCGCTGATGCTGACGCGAATCCAGGCACCCTTCTCCTCCGTCCGCAGAGTGACCCGCTGATCCTCGCCGGTATAGGTCAAGGCATTGCCCAGCAGATTATAGACCACCTGCTCGATGCGGGCCTGATCCCCCTTGACGGGGCAGGGGCCTTCCGTCAGGCAGCAGACGCGATAACCATCCTTCTCCGTCATGGCGCTGACCCGCTGGACGATGGCCTTCGCCATCTCCGACAGATCGAACACGGAGGGGCTCAGCTGCATATTGCCCGTGCGGAGGCGGCTGAACTCCATGACCTCATTGACCAGGGAGGAGAGACGATTGGTCTCATCTATGATAATTTGCATATTCTCCGGGTTCATCTCGTCCGGCAGATCCCGCATGGTTTCGGCGTAGCCCTGAATCATGGTCAGAGGGGTACGCAGATCATGGGAAATATTGGCGATGAGCTCCCGCTGGAGGGTTTCCACCTTCTTCAGATCCTCGGCGGCCTGGACCAGGGTATCGTTCAGCTCGGCGATCTCCCGATAGCCATTGCTATGGTTCGCCCGATGATATTCCCCCCGGCTGAGGGCCCGGGCGGCCCGGTTGGTCTCGATAATGGGCATGGAAACGCTGGCGGCCATGAGATAGCCAATAATGGCGGTGACCAGGAGAATCAGGACCACGATATAGACAAACTGGCGCTTCAGCATGGCCAGGATGGTGCTGGTAGGGGTGATCTGGGCATTGATCATAAGGGTGCCATAGGCGCCATCCTCAAAGAACACCCGCTGGGCATAGATCATGCTGCGGCCGGTGGAGCTTTCCTCCCGGGGCACGGCGCCCTCGAACTCCGCGGCATGATAGCGATCATTGCGAAAGGGATCCACATTGAACATCTCCACCAGCTCCTCGCCATCCGGCGGGGTACGATCAATGAGGCGCTGCAGCTCCCGGGAGCTCATACGATGCAGGAGGCAGTAGCGGACATGGTCGATGGAGAGAATCTCCGTGCCCTCCGCGTCCAGGAGGAGCATGCAGATTTCGTTATCCGCGCTGATGCGGTCCGCCAGCTCGTCCAGATCGTCATGGTCGATATTCTGCAAAATCGTATCCGCGGCGGAATGAACCTGGCCGCTGCGATAATTCTGATAAAACCCATAGAGCAGAGCGATTTGGCAGATCCAGATCAGCGAAATGACGAAGGCGATGAGCAGCGTCAGCTGGATCAGCAGCTTACCCTGGATGCCCAGGCGGCCGGAACGCAAATCCCGGCGGAGGAGGGCTCTTTTCTCGTCAATCCTTCTCAAAGCGATAACCCACTCCCCGCAGCGTAGTAATCCGATCCGCGCAGGGGCCCAGCTCCTTGCGCAAGAGCTTGATATGGGTATCCAGGGTGCGATCATCGCCGAAGAAATCATAGCCCCAGACATCGCTGATCAGCTTTTCCCGCGTCAGGGCGATGCCCCGATTCCGCACCATATAGAACAGCAGATCATACTCCTTGGGGCTCAGATCCAGCTCCTGGCCCTGGACGGAGACCCGGCGGGCGGTGAAATTCACCTCCAGATCCCCCAGGGTCACGATCTCCTCCGCCACCTCCGGCAGAGCGCCGCTGCGCTTCAGCACGGCGGAAACCCGCATCATCAGCTCCCGGGGGCTGAAGGGCTTGACCACATAATCATCCACGCCGATTTCGAAACCATGGATGCGGTCATACTCCTCGCCCCGGGCGGAGAGCATGATGACCGGAGTGTTCCGATCCTTGCGAATTCCCCGCACGGCGGAGAAGCCATCCAGCTCCGGCATCATGACATCCATGATCACCAGATCATAGGCCTTCTCCCGGCACTTTTCCACGGCCTGCATGCCGTTTTCCGCCTCCTCCGTGTTATAGCCTTCGAAGGCGGCGTATTTCGCGATCAGCGTTCTGATCCGCGCTTCATCATCCACAATCAAAATGGTCATTTTATCCCAGGCTCCCTCTTCCGTTTTGTATTCCTCCTTCCACAGTATACTCCATTCCGCCGGGGGAAAACAAGCCCCGGGTTGTTTCTTCGCTGCGCTTTTTTATTTTGCCGGCGGCGGGTGAACAATGGCTGAAGAGGGCTTGAAAAAAGCGGGAAAATCCCTTGCGCGGGGGGTGGAAAAGGAGTATATTAAGGTTTGTTTTTTTACGATTTATTGAGCAAGGCTTCCGGAACGGAAAGAGAAAGGTTGATGACTGTTTTATGAGCGAATATGTGCTGACCACCAGCTCCACGGCGGACCTGAGCCGGGAGCATCTGGCAAAGCTGCGGGTGCCCTTCATCTGCTTCCACTACGAGCTGGGGGGCGAGAGCCATCCGGACGATCTATGGACCTCCATGGACCCCCACACCTTCTATCAGCGGATGCTGGACGGGGAGGATTCCCGGACGAGCCAGATCAACATGACAGAATACATCGACTTCTGGCGGCCCTTCCTGGCGGAGGGGAAGGATTTGATCCATCTGACCCTTTCCAGCGGCATCTCCGGCACCATCAATTCCGCCCGGGCCGCGGCGGAGGAGCTGCGGAAGGAATACCCGGAGCGGGAGATCTATGTGGTGGACTCCCTGGCCGCCTCCTCCGGATACGGCCTGTTGATCGACAAGCTGGCGGAGCTGCGGGACGAGGGATATTCCCTGCGGGAGCTATACCGATACGCGGAGGACAACAAGCTGTACCTGCACCACTGGTTCTTCTCCACGGACCTGACCTTCTACATCCGGGGCGGGCGGGTCAGCAAGACGGCGGGCTTCTTCGGCCGGATGCTGAACATCTGCCCGCTGCTGAACGTGGACTATCAGGGACGGCTGATCCCCCGGGACAAGATTCGGACGAAGAAGAAGGTGATTCGGGAGACGGTGAACCGCATGGAGCAGCACGCTCAGGGCGGCAGGCAATACTCCGGGAAGTGCTTCATCAGCTATTCCGACTGTCTGGAGGACGCGAAGGCGGTGGCGGCCCTGGTAGAGGAGCGGTTCCCCCAGCTGGACGGGAAGGTGCAGCTTTTCCCCATCGGTTCCACCATCGGCGCCCACACGGGGCCGGGGACAGTGGCGCTGTTCTTCTGGGGCGATTTGAGGAACAATTAAGATGAAAAGAGGATTCTGCCTGCTGATGGCCCTGGCGATGATGGCGAGCCTGCCCTTCGCGGCGGCGGAGGGGGAAGAGGAGGATGATCTGCTGATCGAGGAGATTATCGAAGACATCGACCTGGACGCCATCGAATACGGGGACGTGGAGTGGGATTTCGCCCTGAGCCTGGAGGAGATGGACCCGGAATACATCCGCCTGGCCAACAAGCACTACCTGCTGGACGAAAAATACGTGCCAGAGATGGTGAAGGTGCAAAAGAGCCTGGACAAGGGCGGGCTGAACTACGCTGTGACCCCCTCCGGAGGCTGGTGGTACCTGCAGGAGGCCTGCGCCGAGGCGCTGCACCAAATGGCGGCGGACATGGCGGAGGACATCGGGAAGAAGATCTACCTGAAGAGCGCCTACCGGGCCTACCGGACGCAGAAGACCATGTACAACAACCGCCTGGCCAGCCATAACGGGAAGGACGATGGATGGGTTTCCAAGCCCGGGGCCAGCGACCACCAGACGGGGCTGGGATGCGACGTGGTGCCCTACTCCTGGCGGGACAAATCCATGAACGAGAAGATGATGCGGGAGCCGGAATGCCAATGGATGGCGGAGCACTGCCAGGAATATGGGTTCATCATCCGATATCCGGACGACAAGAACGAGATTACGGAGATCAACACTGAGCCCTGGCATATCCGGTACGTGGGCATCCCGGTGGCGCAATACATGGGGGAGAACAACCTTTGCCTGGAGGAATTCTGCTGGCAGCTGCAGGCTGCCATCCAGCGATTCCTGGACAGGGGCGGGGATCCCGCTGTGGTGGAAAAGTATATTCAAGTACCGACGGATGAAGGTTTTATGCCGCCAAACGCTTGACTGAAGGAAGCGAAGGCATGTATAATGAGCAAGGTTTTTCCCTGAAGAGAAATAAGAAATTAAGGAGCGCATGAAGATGAAAATTCTGGTTGTAAACGCGGGTTCTTCCTCCCTGAAGTATCAGCTGATCGACATGGAGGGCGAAAAGGAGCTGGCCAAGGGCCTGGTGGAGCGCATCGGCATCGAGGGCAGCCGCCTGAAGCATTCCGCGGGGGAGAAGAGCACCATCGTGGAAGAGGAGATCCCGGATCACGAAGCCGCGGCCCAGCTGATGCTGAAGATTCTGCAGGACCCGGAATATGGCGTCATCAAGAGCACGGACGAAATCGGCGCGGTGGGCCATCGCGTGCTGCACGGCGGCAACAAGTTTACCGCCTCCATGGTCGTGAACGAAGAAGTCAAAGCTGCCATCCGGGAATGCTTCCCTCTGGGGCCGCTGCATAACCCCGCCAACCTGATGGGCATCGAGGCCTGCGAGAAGGTGATGAAGGGGACGCCCCAGATTGCCGTTTTCGACACCGCCTTCCACCAGACCATGCCTCCGAAGGCTTATATGTACGGCGTGCCGAAGATGTACGAGGAGAAGCTGCATGTTCGCCGCTACGGCTTCCATGGCACCAGCCATCGCTATGTCAGCCGCCGGGTGTGTGAATTCCTGGGCATCAAGCCTGAGGGCAAGCGGATCATCATCTGCCACCTGGGCAACGGCTCCAGCCTCAGCGCGGTGAAGGACGGGAAGTGCGTGGATACCTCCATGGGTCTGACGCCCCTGGAAGGCCTGCTGATGGGCACCCGCAGCGGCAGCCTGGATCCCGCCGTGGTGCAGTTCATCGCCAACAATCCCCTGAATGACGATGGCACTCCCGTGGGCCATCCCATCAGCGTGGACGAAGTGCTGACCATGATGAACAAGAAGAGCGGCTTGCTGGGCATCAGCGGCAAGAGCAGCGACTGCCGGGACGTGGAAGCGCTGGCGGACGCCGGGGATGAGAACGGCAAGCTGGCCATGGAGATGCTGATCTACGGCATTAAGAAGTACATCGGCTCCTACGCGGCGGCCATGGGCGGCGTAGACATCATCTGCTTCACCGCGGGCATCGGCGAGAATAACGATGTGCTGCGGGCGGCGGTCATGGACGGCATGGAGTTCATGGGCGCGGAGCTGGACGCGGAGAAGAACAAGGGCCGGGGCGAGAAGGTCATCAGCAAGGATGGCAGCAAGGTGACGATTTGCGTCATTCCCACCAATGAGGAGATTATGATCGCTCGGGATACTTTGGATCTGGTTACTACTGGGAAGGTTAGAGATAACTAATCCTCGGGGGGGCTTTCCGGTCGCCCCCCGACCCCCCTTCGGCCCCCCGATGAGAGAGGGACAGGATTATTTGTGGTTCGGGGCTGCGCCCCACACGGCCCGCTTTCGGGGGCCGAAGGAAAGAGGGGAAGGGGGAGACGCTGCTTCGGCGAGCGAGAGCCGGGAGGGGCAGAAAAACCCCAGAGTTGTTGATTTTGTTATTGACAAAAAGCTTTTGAATGACTATAATGCTAAACGGTCACTTTTGAGGTGAGGACATGGAGCTGGATGTTTCCAGGGCTTTAGCCCAGCCCGGTCAGGAGTTTCCCTTCTCCGGTACGCAGGCCATTGCGGATCAGGAGATCTACGGTACGATCGTGAAGATTGACGATTGTGGGGTGGAGGGGACGTTCATGGCCGACGACGAGGGGAATGTCTCCGTGCGAGGGCGGATTGACACCATCGCGCACGCTCCCTGCGCCAACTGCCTGCAGGAGGCCTCGGCGAAGGTAGAAAACGAATTCGACGAGGAATTCATCCGGAATGGCGACCCTGAGGACGACGAGATTTTCGCCTACGAAGGGCATCGCGTTTCCCTGGACAAGTTGGTCATGTCTTACGCCGTCATGGCTCTGCCGATCCGCTTCCTTTGCAGGGAGGATTGTCCGGGCTTTGAATATACGGACCGGACGGATATCCCCCAGGAAACGGGGATTCAGTACCCCTTCGCGGGGCTGAGGCAATTGCTTGATCAAATAGAGGAGGTGTAAACATGGCTGTACCGAAGGGTAAGGTATCCAAGGCTCGCAGAAACAGCCGTCGCGCCAATTGGAAGCTGCAGCTGCCGGGGATCGTGGAGTGCCCCCAGTGCCACCAGATGAAGCTGGCGCACCGTGTGTGCAAGAACTGCGGCTATTATAACGGCGTCCAGGTCGTCAATAAGGACGAAAAGAAGGACGCTTGATTGTCGACCGCATTTTTAGACCTTGGTTAGACAGCTCCGTCCTTTCGCGGGACGGGGCTTTTTTGTATTCGAAGGAGAAGGGAAATGGAAGAGAAGAAGATTACCGGCGCCGACATGGCGACTCGGTTTGATCCGCAGGCCATCGAAAGCGACATCTATCAGGCCTGGGAGGAAAGCGGCGCCTTCGTGGCCCATCGGGAGGAAGGCAAGAAGCCCTTTACCATCGTGATGCCCCCGCCCAACATTACCGGCCAGCTGCACATGGGCCATGCCATGGACTGCATCCTGCAGGACGCGCCCATCCGGTATCACCGGATGAAGGGGGATCCGACCCTGTGGCTGCCGGGCACGGACCACGCGGCCATCGCCACGGAGGTCAAGATCGTGGACGCCATGCGGAAGGAAGGCCTGACCAAGGAGAGCTTGGGCCGGGAAAAGTTCCTGGAGCGGGCCTGGGACTGGAAACGGGAATTCGGCGGCCGCATCGTGAACCAGCAGCGGCGCATGGGCGTCAGCTGCGACTGGAGCCGGGAGCGCTTCACCATGGACGAGGGCTGCAGCAAGGCCGTAAGGGAAGTTTTCGTCCGCCTGTATGAAAAGAACCTGATCTATCGGGGCCAGCGGATGATCAACTGGTGCCCCAGCTGCCGGAGCGCCCTGAGCGACGCGGAGGTGGAGTACAGTGAGCAGGATTCCCACCTGTGGTATATCCGCTACCCCGGCGCGGACGGCAGCGAGGGCGTAGTAGTAGCCACCACCCGGCCGGAGACCATGCTGGGGGACACCGGCGTGGCCGTGAACCCGAAGGATGAGCGGTATACCAGCCTGGTGGGCCAGAAGGTGATTCTGCCCATCATGAACAAGGAAATCCCCGTGGTGGCGGACGACTACGTAGAGATGGACTTCGGCACCGGCGCGGTGAAGATGACCCCCGCTCACGATCCTAATGACTTCGAGGTGGCCCAGCGGCACAATCTGGAGATCATCACCGTCACCAACGACGACGGCACCATGAACGAAAACGCCGGCGCCTACAACGGCATGGATCCCATGGAATGCCGGAAGGCCGTGGTGGCTGAGCTGGAGAAGCTGGGCCTGCTGGTAAAGATTGAAGACTACAAGCACAACGTGGGCTTCTGCTATCGCCACGGGAACACCGTGGTGGAGCCTCGGCTGAGCGAGCAGTGGTTCGTGAAAATGAAGCCCCTGGCGGAGCCGGCCATCGCGGCGGTGAAGGAGGGGAAGACCCGGTTCATCCCGGATCGGTTCAGCAAGATCTACTACAACTGGATGGAGAACATCCGGGATTGGTGCATCAGCCGGCAGCTGTGGTGGGGCCATCGGATTCCTGCCTGGTACTGCGACGACTGCGGCGAGATGAGCGTCAGCCGGACGGACCTGTGCCAGTGCCCCAAGTGCGGCAGCCAGAAGCTGCGGCAGGATGAGGACGTGCTGGACACCTGGTTCTCCTCGGCGCTGTGGCCCTTCTCCACCCTGGGCTGGCCGGACCAGACGGAGGATCTGAAATATTTCTATCCCACCACCATGCTGGTAACGGGATACGACATCATCTTCTTCTGGGTGGCGCGGATGATCTTCAGCGGCATCGAGAACATGGGGGAGACGCCCTTTGAGACGGTGCTGATCCATGGCCTGGTGCGGGACGAAAAGGGACGGAAGATGTCCAAATCCCTGGGCAACGGCGTGGATCCCCTGGAGGTCATCGACGAATACGGCGCGGACGCGCTGCGCTTCAGCCTGGTGATGGGCGTCAGCCCCGGCAACGACACCCGATACAGCAAGGACCGGGTGGAATCCGCCCGGAATTTCGCCAACAAGGTTTGGAACGCCTCCCGCTTCGTGCTGATGAACGTGAGCCAGCGGGGCGAGATCGACCCGGCGAAGCTGGAAATTGCGGACAAGTGGATCCTGAGCCGCCTGGAGGAGGCCATCTCCGAGATCAGCGCCCACATGGAGGACGGGGATTTCGGCCTGGCTGCCACGAAGATTTATGACTTCGCCTGGAGCGAATTCTGCGACTGGTACATCGAGCTGAGCAAGGCCCGGCTGCTGGGCGAGGACGGGGAAAGCAAGGAGACGGTGAAGGCCGTGCTGCTGTACGTGCTGGAGGCGCTGCTGAAGCTGCTGCATCCCTTCATGCCCTTCCTGACGGAGCAGGTGTACAAGTATCTGCCGGGGAGCGAGGGCTTCCTGATGCTGCAGAAATGGCCGGAGGAAAAGCCGGAATTCCGCTTCCCCGAGGAGGAAAAGCGGATGGCGGGCGTGATGGAGATCATCCGCACCATTCGGAACCTGCGCAGCGAGATGAACGTGGCCCCCTCCAAGCGGACGCGGCTGATGCTGCTGCCGGCGGAGGGATGGAACGCAGCGCTGGAGAACGGCGAGGGATACTTCAAGCGTCTGGCTGGAGCGGAAAGCGTAGAGCTGATTCCGGACCGGAACCAGGTAAATGAAAAGACGGTTTCCGCCGTGACGGTGGCGGCCGAGCTGTTCATCCCCCTGGGGGACCTGGTGGATTTCGAGAAGGAAATCGCCCGGCTGCAGAAGGAATTGGACAACCTGGGCAAGGAAATGAAGCGAGCCCAGGGCATGCTGAACAATCCGGGCTTCGTTTCCAAGGCACCGGCGGCCCTGGTGGAGGGCGAAAAGCAGAAGCTGGCCGCCAACGAGCAGAAGGCCAAGGCCCTGGAAAACCGAATTGCCGAATTGAAGGAAAGCCTGTAAAGAGAGAGAAACTTTTGGGCGGAGCGCAGGCTCCGCCCAAAATACTGTTCATCCAAGCAAGCGGAGGGGAACAACAATGCAGGAAATGAAGCTGAATGAACAATGGACCATGATCGACGGGGAAAAGCGACATGCATGCGACATCCCCTGCTCGGTATACGATACGCTGATTCGGGCCGGGGAGATTCCGGACCCCTATGTGGGAGAGAATGAATGGATCTCCACCGGGGTCTGCGACCGGGACTTTACCTTCGAGAAGCGCTTTGAGATTTCGGAAGAATTGCTGGAGTCGGACCGGCTGTATCTGCGGATGGCAGGGGTGGACACCCTGGCGGAGATCTATGTGAATGATACGCTGGTGGGAAAGACCAACAACATGCACCGGACCTGGGAATTCGACCTTCGGGAGGCCGCCCGGGCGGGGGAAAACCTGCTGCGGGTGCGGATTCAGTCGCCAAATCGATACGTGACGGAAAAGCAGGCCGCCCGGCCCCTGTGGGGCGTGGAGGGCACCCTACCCGGATATCAGCACCTGCGGAAGCCCCACTGCATGTTCGGATGGGACTGGGGCCCCATTCTGCCGGACATGGGCATCTGGCGGGAGGTTTCGGTGGCCGGATACACCGAGGGGCGCATTCTGGACGTATACTACATCCAGCGGCACGAGGCCGGCAAGGTGACCCTGGGATGCCGGGCGAACCTGGAGATCTGGGGAGAAGGGGTATCCGCCACCCTGACGGTGATCGGGCCGGAGGGGCAAACCTATTCCGCGGAGATCAAGGACGGCCAGGCGGAAATCGAGATTCGGGATCCTCAGCTATGGTGGGTGCGGGGATTGGGAGCGCAGCCCCTCTACACCTGCAGGGTGGAATTGAAGAAGGATGGGAAGGCGCTGGACGCCCATCAGCGGCGGATCGGTCTGCGAACCCTGACCATCAGCCAGGCGGAGGATGAATGGGGCAGGGAATTCTGCTTCATCAACAACCGGGTAAAGGTCTTCGCCATGGGGGCTAACTACATCCCGGAGGATCAGATTTATCCCCGGGCCACGGCGGAGCGGACAAGAAAGCTGCTTTCCGACTGCAAGGACGCGAATTACAACTTCATCCGAGTCTGGGGCGGAGGCAATTATCCTTCGGACGACTTCTATGACTATTGTGACGAGAATGGCCTCATCATCTGGCAGGACTGCATGTTTGCCTGCGCGGCTTACGTGCTTACGCCGGAATTTGAGGAGACCGTGCGGGCGGAGATTCGGGACAACGTAATCCGCCTGCGGAACCACCCAGCCCTGGGGCTGTGGTGCGGCAACAACGAGATTGAATCCGCCTGGGAGGGCTGGGGCCTGCCGGAGGACCCGGAGGCCCGGAGGGACTACCTGCGGCTGTTCGAGGGCATCATTCCCGAGATCATGGCGAAGCACGATCCGGAGACCTTCTACTGGCCTTCTTCGCCCTCCTCCGGTGGGGGCATCCAGGATGCCTCCTCCAACCGGGCGGGGGACATGCATTACTGGGCGGTGTGGCATAACTTCAAGCCCATCGAGGCCTTCCGGGAATTCTATTATCGCTTCTGCTCCGAATACGGCTTCGAGAGCCTGCCGGATATGAAGACCATTCGATATTTCGCGGAGGAGAAGGATCTGGACCTGACGGGAAACGTGATCCAGGCCCATCAGAAATGCGTCCAGGGCAATGAAAAGGTCATGTATTACCTGGCCCAGATGGTGAATTACCCCTATGACTTTGAGCGGCTGATCTACTGCTCCCAGCTGGTGCAGGCGGACTGCATCCGCTCCAACGTAGAGCACATGCGCCGGGCCCGGGGTCGCTGCATGGGCAGCGCCTATTGGCAGGTGAATGATTCTAACCCCGTCATCTCCTGGAGCAGCATCGATTATTTCGGCCGATGGAAGGGGCTGCACTATGCGGCCCGGCGGTTCTACGCGCCGATGCTCCTGAGCTGTGATGACACGGATCCCCTGCATCCGGCGCTGCATGTGACTAACGATACGCCCCGGGCGGAGAAGCTGCGGGTGGTCTGCCGGCTGCGGAACCGGAGCGCGGCGGTGATTCGGGAATGGGAGACGGAGATCACGGCGGAGGCCCTGAGCTCCCGCAAGGTGATGGACATCGATCTGACGGGATTGGTTGAATCCAGGCAGGAGAAGCGGACCCGGTATCTGGAGTATGCGCTGATCCGGGCGGGAGAGACTCTCTCCGCAGGGACGACCCTGCTGGTAAGGCCCAAGGAATTCGAATTCCTGCCGGCGAAGATGGACGTCCAGGTAAGTGAGACGGCGGAGGAGTTTGTATTGAATCTGAGCGCCGATTGCTTCGCCAAGAGTGTGCGGCTGGGGCTGAAGGAGGCGGACTGCGTCTTCAGCGATAACTGGTTCGACATCCATGGGGAGCAGAAGGTAACGGTGAAGGCCTGGAAGCAGGACCTGCAGGGGGTGACCCTGGCGGAATTCCAGGCGCAGCTGATGATTGAGAATTACTGAGTATTTTCAGAAGCTTCCCTGCGGAGCGAGGAAACAGAATGCCTTTCGGATGATTGTCCTGTTGTAAAATAGCTTCCCCGCGGAGCGGGACAGCAGAATGCTTTTAGGATGATTGGCGTCCTGTAAAATAGCTCCCCCGCGGAGCGGGGGAGCATAACTCTTTCACGTCAATGAGCTTTCCAGAAAAATGAGGATAAAACCAATGGGTGAATTTATACATGAGCCGGTGCTGCTGCGGGAGGTGCTGGAGTGGATCCGCCCCCTGCCGGGAGGCGTCTACTGCGACGGTACCCTGGGGGGCGGAGGTCACAGCTCCGCCATCCTGGCCCAGGCGGGGGAAGGGGCCCGGCTATACGGCATCGACCGGGACGAGATGGCCATCGCCGCGGCCAGCCAGCGGCTAAAGGAATATCCCGGTTTCCAGGCCATCCACGGCAACTTCCACGACGCGAAGGCCCTGCTGGCGGAGGCGGGAGCGCCGGCGCTGGATGGAGCCTTGCTGGATCTGGGGGTTTCCAGCCCCCAGCTGGATACCCCGGAGCGGGGCTTCAGCTACCACGAGGATGCGCCCCTGGACATGCGCATGGACCGCAGCCGGGGGGAGACTGCCGCGGAGCTGCTGAACCGGGCCTCGGAGCAGGAGTTGACGGAGATCATTCGGGATTTTGGGGAAGAAAAATGGGCGGCCCGGGTGGCGAAGATGATCTGTGAGCACCGGGCGGAGAAGCCCCTGGAGACCACCTTTGACCTGGTGCACGCGGTGGACGCGGCCATCCCCAAAGCCGTTCGCCGAAAGGACGAAGGGCACCCGGCGCGACGGACCTTTCAGGCCATCCGCATCGCGGTGAACGACGAGCTGACGCCCCTGGACCAGGCCATTCGGGATCTGGTGGACTGCCTGAAGCCCGGCGGGCGCATCTGCGTCATTACCTTCCATTCCCTGGAGGATCGGCTGGTAAAGCGCTGCTTCCAGCGGCTCAAGAACCCCTGCGTCTGTCCGCCGAAGGCTCCCATCTGTACCTGTGGCAAGAAGCCGGTGGTGAAAATCCTGGGAGGCGGAGCCATCCAGCCCAGCCAGGAGGAAATCGAAAGGAACCCCAGAGCCCACAGCGCCAAGCTGCGGGTGGCGGAAAAAATATAAGAATTTATAGATCTATATCAGCAGATAATCCGGAATCCGTAAAGACATGGAGCCGAGCCGGCACCGGCGTGCATCCAGCCCGGAGATAGGTGATGGCCCGGCCATCCAGGGTGGAGCGATAGGATTCGCCATAGGGGGTCAGATCATCCGGGATGCCGTTTTCGATGCCCAGCAGGGTCAGATTCCCGATGGGCTGAACATGGATGATTTCATCCGCAGCGGGACGGCCCTGGGCGTCCAGCAGGAAGATTTCCACCTGGGCGATGGAGAGTCCATCGGCGGGTAGGGGAGCGGAGCGGTCGCTTCGCAGCTGCAGCTCCGCGGCGGGCTGGAGGGTTTGCAGGGTATCCTCCCCATGGGGCGTCACCACCCGGAGGGCGCCCTCCTGATAGGACACCTCCCAGCTGACCCGGCAGCCATCCTCGGGGGTCAGGGTTTTCTTGCCCAGGGATTGATCATTCAGGAACAGCTCTGCCTCGGATTCATTGGTATGGCAGGAGACGATCTTCTTCTGCCCGGGGGCTCCCTGCCAGCGGTGATGCTCATTCCAGACGCCGTGGCGGTCGCTGTCCCCGTCGCCGGCGGCCAGCCGGACATAGGGTTCCTCCGTCCAGAGGGATTTCCGCTGATCGAAGAGGGGCTTTTCGAAGCCTGCCAGGTTCAGCATGCCCGCCTGGCTGATGCGGAGGGGCCAGCCCTTGCATTCGCCCAGGAAGTCGATGCCGGTCCAGAGAAACTGGCCGGAAATAAAATCATGGCCCACCACAGCCCGCCAGGCCTTGGGGTCATGGCTGTTTTCGCTGCCCAGGAGCACCCGGTCCGGATACGTGGCGTGATCCTCCTCGTAGAAGTGCTCCCGATAATTATAGCCGGAGAGATCCAGGACGTCGGCATAGCCGGTGCGGTTGCTGAGCTCCGGGAAGGAGAGGGCGCTGGTGACGGGGCGGGTGTCATCCATGGAATGGACGATCTCCACCAATTCCTTCGCCACCACGGCCAGACGGCTGGCGTCCGGCTTTCGGGAATCATAGAGCCGCTCCGCCAGGGGTTTGTTGGCGTCGTTATTGCCCAGGACTTCCTTGAAAAGGGGCGTCACATAGGGATCATTGGGATAATCGATTTCGTTGCCGATGGACCAGAGGATGATGCTGGGATGATTCCGATCCCGCAGGACCATGGAGCGCAGGTCCGCCTCATGCCAGAGGGGGAAATCCTCCGCGTAGCCATAATGCTTCGGGGGATAGACATTATGCCCCTGCCACCATTTGTTTTTCGTGCCCTCCCATTCGTCGAAGGCCTCGTCCATGACCAGGAGGCCCAGCTCGTCGCAGAGATCCAGCAGGTCCGGATCCGGCGGATTATGGGCGGTGCGCAGGGCGTTGCACCCGGCGGCCTTGAATTTCCACAGCCGGCGGCGCCACACCTCCTTGGGTACGGCGGCCCCCAGGCAGCCGGCGTCGTGATGGACACAGACGCCCTTCAGCTTCATGCTTTCCCCATTGAGGAAGAAGCCCTGATCCGGATCGAAGCGGAAAGCACGGATGCCTACGGGGAGGCATACAGTGTCGGTCACCTGGCCATCCTGGAGCGCTTCTGCCTTCAGGGGATAGAGGAAGGGATGCTCCGGGGACCAGAGGGAGGGCGCGTCCACCTGCAGGGTTACCGCCGGGGTATCCCCTGTGGCATCCGCGGTGGCGACAGGTTTTCCCTCCGGGGACAGCAGCGTATAGCGCAGCGCACTTGCTCCGGGAACCTCGGCCTGAATCCGGAGCACCGCCTTTTCCGCGTCCGCGGAAAGGGTGGAGACGAAGGGGGCATATTCCGGGAAGGACACGGCGTCATGGAGAGTCAGATCCACATGGCGGGTAATGCCGCTGCCGGTGTACCACCGGGAATCCGCCACGTCGTTATGCTCGACCCGGACGGCGATGACGTTTTCTCCCGCGTGCAGGAAGGCGGAGATATCGAAGGAAAAGCTGGTATAGCCATAGGCGTGGGAGCCCAGGAAATTACTGTTGACCCAGACCTTGGCGTGCTTATAGACCCCCTGGAAGGTGAGCCGGGCCTGCTGCCGGGCTTCCTCCTCGGAGAGAGCAAAGTGCTTGCGATACCAGGCGGCGCCCCCGGGAAGGTACCCCGTGCCGCTGGCATAGGATCGGTCAAAAGGATGCTCTACGGCCCAGTCGTGGGGCAGGGTCACCCGGCGCCAGCCGGAATCATCATAGCCCATGAAGTCGGCATCTGGCACATCCCCCAGATGGAAGCGCCAATCAAGGTCCAAACGGATCGAATTGCCCATGAGAATAAACCTCCGGTGTGTTTGTTTGATTCGGGAACATTCATACCATATAGCTTATCCGCTGTCAATCCCGGAGAGAAGAAAATATTCATAACCGATGGAAATATGTTGACAGATTTTCTGCTCCGTTGCTCCAAATGAATCATTGATCCACAAGGCTTTCCTAATTCTGTTGATACGCAGGAAAGATATATCTTCCACAAAGTAATGTCAAAAGGTAGACAAATTGACCGGAATGTGCTATACTCTGAACATGTTCATTTCGGGCGATATCTTGCCAGGAAAGACGCATGTCTTTCCTTTTTCGGTAAGAGGAGATAGGATTTTGCTTGCCGTCAAAAGGTCTACCTTTTGACTGATTTGGTTTTCCTATGTGGAGGGCGTCTGTCGCTGGCGAGAGGGATCGCGCAAATTCAAAGAAGGGGAGGCGGAACATGTCAACCATCAATCCAAGGGTTCCAGCGCCGTATTCGCAGAAAAGGGCGATCGGGAAAAAGATCTGGAACTCGAAAACCCTCATCTTGATGTGCCTTCCGGCAATTATCTACTTCATCGCGTTTAGCTACGCACCACTGCCGGGCATCTACGTGGCCTTTGTGAACTACAACTATCGCAAAGGCATCTTCGGAAGCCCATTTATCGGCCTGCGGAATTTTGATTTCGTGGCGAAATCCGGCCAGCTATGGACGCTGACCCGGAACACCATCATCTTCAACCTGATCTTCATCCTACTGGATAACCTGCTGGCGGTGGTGGTGGCCATTCTGCTGAAGGAAATCCAGTCCAAGGCTTTCCGGAAGGTCTCCCAGACCATGATGTTCCTGCCTTACTTCATCAGCCAGGTGCTGGTGGGCCTGCTGGTGTTCAGCCTGCTGAACTCCGACACGGGCTTCCTGAACGTGGTGCTGACCAAGCTGGGCAAGGAGCCGCTGCGGCTGTACAAGGATGGCAGCGCCTGGCCTCTGATCATTACCCTGGTGCACCTGTGGCAGAAGACGGGGTACAACTCCGTGGTTTATTTCGCCGCCATCATGGGCATCGACGCGGCGGTGATCGAGGCTTCCATGATCGATGGCGCCAACGGCTGGCAGAAGATTCGGTACATTATTCTGCCCTCCCTGCGGCCGACGGTGGTCATCCTGATCCTGTTCGCCCTGGGTGGCATTGTGAAGGGCGACTTCGGTCTGTTCTGGAACCTGGTGGGCCGGAATCCTACGCTGTATCGGTCGGTGGATATCATCGAGATGTACGTCTATCGGGCGACGGTGTCCGACTTCAACTTCTCCACGGCTTCGGCGGTGGGTCTGTATCAGTCCCTCATCGGCTTTATCCTGGTGCTGACGGTGAACACCATCGTCCGCAAGATCGAGCCGGATTACTCCCTGTTCTGATTGATGGAGGTGCGCTATGGCCAAGAATTCTGATGATATGCTGGACAGCGTATCCAAAGTCAAACTGACAGCTTCGGATTATGTGATCCGGGGGATTGGATATGTCTTTATCAGCCTGTTTGCAATCGCTAGTATCTTTCCTTTCCTGGTGATTTTAGGGACCTCCTTTGAAACGGAGAACAACATTATCTCCTACGGCGTGACCCTGATTCCCCGGGAATTTACCACGGCGGCCTATGAGCTGGTGATCAAGGGCGGCACCATTTGGGAATCCTACGGATTGACGGTTGTGATGACCCTGGTGGGCACGCTGTTTGGCCTGTTCATCTGCTCCATGACGGGATACGCGCTGCAGCGGCGGGATTTCCCCTTCCGCAATGCCATTTCCTTCTTCATCTACTTTACCAGCCTGTTCCAGGCCGGCCTGGCTCCCTACTATCTGCTGATGACGGGGACTTATCACCTGAACAATTCCTACCTGGCGGTGCTGCTGCCGCTGATGGTTTCCTCCTGGCTGATCATCCTGATGAAGAACTTCGCCAAGTCCGTGCCTCATGAGCTGACGGAATCCGGCAAGATCGACGGGGCAGGGGATTTCAAGATTTTCTACTCCATCGTGCTGCCCATGCTGAAGCCGGGCCTGGCGACGGTGGGCCTGTTCCTGGCCCTGGGATACTGGAACGAATGGTACCAGTCCTCCCTGTTCCTGCAGAACAAGAGCGTGCTGCCCCTGCAGTATCGGCTGTATAAGATCGTGAACGAAGCCCAGAGCCTGAAGAATTCCGTGGCCAGCCAGTACGTCAGCGTCAGCAATCTGCCGACGGAATCCCTGAAGATGGCCACCGCCATGATGACCACCGGCCCCATCATCTTCCTGTATCCCTTCGTGCAGCGGTATTTTATTGGAGGTATTACGGTCGGGGCGGTTAAGGGATAAATTTTTCCGCCCCCCGGTGGGGGAAATTGCGGAAAATTTTATCTGAGCCAACAAGGAGCGATCTCCACAGCGTGGAGTCGCGACTATGTTGGCGACCGGTGAGAAATTTCGCGACCGCCTGCGGCGGAAATTTCGCGAAATTTTAACAGAGTCCGCACAGAGCGGGCTGCCCAGTGGGCAGCCGCGACAATGCGGACGACCGGTACCCCGCTGGAATGCACGCAGAAAAACTAACTATCGCCTGCGAAGCAGGCGCAAAAAACTGGTTTCCGGGGCTTAGGCCCTGAAAATAAAATATTTTTATAGGAGGGTTCCCCATGAAAAAGTTTGTTGCTCTTCTCATGGCTACGCTGATGGTTCTGAGCCTGTGCGCTGTGTCCTCCGCAGAGGAAATCTCTACGGCGAACGCTGCTCAGGTTTGGGCCGACAAGTGGGCCGACGTGGACACGTCCAATCACGTTGTGATCAATTACATGACCACTGGTGACGCTCCCACCACCGGCGCCAACGATGAAATGCTGGCTCAGCTGAATGCGATCCTGACCGACAAGGTGAATGCCGAGATCAATATCGTCTGGATCTCCTGGACGGATTATCTGGCCAACTACAACCTGCGGATCGCGGCCATGGATGGCTCCATCGACCTGATCGGTTCCTCCACGGACTGGCTGGATGCGTGGCCGAACGCCAAGCGCGGCGGCTTCCTGGAGCTGACCCCCGACATGCTGGCGAAGTACGCGCCTGTGACCTACGCCACCGTGCCGCAGGATCACTGGGATGTTTGCACCTATGAAGGCGACATCTACTTCATCCCCGAAGATAACTATTCTCAGTGGACCAACCACGGCTTCGCCTATCGTCTGGACTGGGCGAAGGAAGCTGGCCTGGAGAATGGCTGCCAGACCTGGGCGGACCTGACCACCTATGTCAAGTACGTAAAGGAAACCTATGGCAACGACCTGATCGCCATCTGGGACGCGGACGGCACGGCCTATCCCGCCAGCGGCTACATCACTTCCTACAAGAAGTGGCGCGCCATCGATGGTCTGGCCAGCGGCGCTCTGTGGGGCGGCTATCTGGATGATCCCTACACCATCAATAACCTGTATCTGGAAGAGACCGATCTGCTGGTGGAATATGCCAAGCTGATGAAGGAATGGGACGAGATCGGCGCGTGGCCGACCGACGTGCTGTCCAACACCGGTTCCGACAACCGGACCGAGTTCCGTCAGGGCAAGACCGCTCTGGAGCAGCATCACACCCAGACCTGGACTGGCCTGGTTTCTCCCAAGGCTGACAGCAACAACACCATGTACGAGACGGATGAAGACGCTGACGTCGGATTCTACTACTGGGGCAAGGAAGCTGGCTATGTGACCCGCGACCTGGTGACCCACGGTGTGGCCGCTGTGTCCGCTGCTTCCGCCAATCCCGAGCGCACCCTGATGGTCTATGACCTGCTGCGCAACGATCCCGATGTGTACGCCCTGTTCAACTACGGCCTGAAGGATCGCACCTATGCCATCGACGAGAATGGCTATCGCTATACCCCCGACACCTATGTGTCCGACAACGACAGCATCTCCACCAACTGGTGGTGGGGCCGGAACGACGATCTGGAGATCCCCAGCGCTGCCATGAACTGGTATGCCATCAACGCTCTGTATGATGAGTATGATGCCATCGCTGTGATGTATCCCTACGAAGCGTTCGTGTTCGACAACACGATGGTTCAGAGCTACATCAACCAGTGCAACGAAGTGTACAACGAGTACATGAAGTACATCTGCTTCGGCCAGTATGACGTGACCGCGGAAGAGATCGTGGCTCAGTTCCAGGATGCTCTGCGGGCGGCGGGCGCGGACCTGGTGACCGAAGAGCTGCAGGCGCAGATCAACGCGACCTATGGCAAATAATTGAAGAGCTTGCTTGAATCAACGTTTCCGCGTTGATTAAGAGGGTTTTCTCGCTCCCCCGCTTCGCGGGGGAGCTTTTTTTCGGGCATTTTTTGATGAAACAACATCGTTTCGTTGGCTGACATAGAATTCATCGCTCTTCCGCTTTGCGGAGGAGCTTTTTCTTCGCTTGACAGGCGTTTGTTTTCTTCCTAAAATGAACGAAAAGAGGAACTGGCAGGAGGAGAAGATGGCAAAGCTGTACGTGGTGGCGACGCCCATTGGCAATCTGCAGGATTGGTCCCCCCGGGCGATCGAGACCCTGAAAAACGCGGACATCATCGCGGCGGAGGATACCCGGGCGACGGGGAAGCTGTGCCAGATTCACGATATTCACACCACCCTGACCAGCTGCCATCAGCACAACGAGGGCACCAAGGGGGAATATCTGGCGGAGAAGATGCAGGCGGAGGATCTGACGGTGGCTTTGACCACCGACGCGGGAACGCCCTGCGTTTCCGATCCGGGATATGCCCTGGTAAAGGCCTGCATTGAAAAAGGCATCGAGGTGCAGCCGGTGCCGGGCTGCTGCGCCGCTATCGCGGCTCTCAGCGTATCCGGGTTCGACACCAGGGAATTCAGCTTCTACGGCTTCCTGCCCCGGGAGAAGAAGGATCTGAAGGACAAGCTACGAGAGATAGCAGGGAAATCCACCATCGCGGTGGTGCATGAATCCCCCTACCGAATCAAGGACCTGGTGGAGGCTATCGTCGAGGAGCTGCCCCAGGCCCAGCTGAGCGTCAGCTGCGACCTGACCAAGATGTATGAAAAGACCATCCGGGGGACGCCGGAGGAGGTGCTGGCTCAGCTGCGGGATAATCCCAAGGCGGAAAAAGGGGAGTATTGCCTGGTGATCGACCTGCATCAGGTGCCCACCCCGGAGGTGGAAGCGCCGGAGACGGAGCTGCCCCTGGAGGCCCGGCTGGTGCGGGAGATGATTGACCAGGGGCTGAGCCTGCGGGACGCCCAGAAGGAGCTGGTGCTAAACGGGGAAAAGAAGAACGCCGTAAAGCAGGCGGCGCTGAATTTGAAAAAACTGTTTGCATGAGCAGGGAGAGCTTGTTGCTCAGGAGAAACAACACAAATACACTTGGCTTTCTTCGTTGATTTACAAGGGCTTTCTCGCTTCACACGCTCCGCGGAGGAGCATTTGAGCGCTTTTCCCCAACTTGCAAACCGGGTCCGAAAGGGGTATAATGGATCCATCAAAAACTGAAGGAGGGCTTTACCCATGGATATTCAAAAGATTATTTCTGACATCGTGGCCAAGGTGACGGGGGATTCTGACCTGATTAAGAAGCTGACCGCAGATCCGGCCGCCGTGATCAAGGAGCTGACTGGCTTCGAAGTGAATGCCGACCAGGTGAAGGAAATCGTCGCCGGCGTGACCAAGGCCCTGGGCTCCAACGCGGGTGATCTGCTGAAGGAAGGCACCGGCCTGCTGGATAAGGTCAAGGGCATCTTTGGCAAATAAGATTTACACATCAGATTCTTTCCCCGGCATTTTGCCGGGGTTTTTTCAGGAAGGAAAGAAAGGGAAGGACAGCAATGAGCAGCAAGCAGCAGGGATTGGAAAAGAGAGTGGAGCGCTTCGTGGCCCGGATTCGCCGGGAGGACGTGAATCTGCATGGATTCATCCTGACCGTAGGGGGGCAGGAGCAGGTGAAGGCCTATTACGCCCCCTTCCAGGAGGGGCAGCCCCACCGGATGTATTCCGTCAGCAAGACCATGGTGGCCTGCGCCCTGGGCATGCTGATGGAGGAGGGGAAGCTAAGCCTGGAGGACCATATTGTGGATTATTTCCAGGATCTGCTGCCGGAAAATCCCAGCCCCTTCCTGCTGCACCTGACCATTCGGGATATGCTGCGGATGGCGACCTGCTATCGGGTGACCGCTTACCGGGAATACGAGGATGAGGACTGGACGAAGCCCTTCTTCGTGGGCCAGCCGGACCACGAGCCCGGCACGGTGTTCAACTATGACACGGGCAACAGCCAGGTGCTCTCCAGCCTGGTGAAGCGGCTGACGGGGAAGGAAGTCATCGACTTCCTGGAGGAGCGGCTGTTTACGCCCCTGGGCTGCGAGGATGAACGGTACTGGCTGCGGGATCCCTCCGGCCAATGCACCGGGGGCACGGGGCTCTGCATGAGCCTGCGGGACCTGAACAAGGTGGCCCTCTGCCTGAGCCGGGGCGGGGATGGATTGATTCCCGGATGGTTCGTGGCGGAGATGCAAAAGAAGCAGATCGACACCCTGCTGCAGGGGAACGAAGAGGAAAAATACGGCTACGGATGGCAGTGCTGGCGGACTCGGGCCGGATGGGTGCTGTACGGCATGGGGGGCCAGCTGGCGGTGCTGTGCCCGGAGAAGGACGCGGTGCTGTGCACCATCGCGGACGTGCGGCTGGATCCCAACGGCATGCAGCGGATCTACGACGCCTTCTTTGAGGAGCTGTATCCCTGGCTGGACCGGGAGGACATGGCCCCGGCGGAGCTGCAGCTGCCGGCCTTGACGCTTTTCAACGACGCCGATGCTAAGCGGGTGACGGAAGGGGAGTATAGCTTCCCGGCGGAGAACGACCTCCGGTGGAAATCCCTGCGGGTGGCGGAGAACAGGCTGGTTTTTGAAAACGACCGGGGCGCCTGTGAGCTGCCCTTCCAGCCCGGAGAAACCTTATCCATCACCTATCCGGGATGGGAGCAGGAACCGGCCACCGTGTCTGCGGGATGGTTCGCGGACGGGCAGCTGCGGATTCGGGTCCACGCCATCGGAAATTGCCCCTGCGGGTTCGACATGGTGGTGAGTTTCATGGACGACCATGTCACCGTGCAGGCCCGGCGCTCCTATGATCCCCTGACCCATGGATACGAAGGAGTCACGTCGGGGAATAGAATCAAAGACTGAGGGCCCTTCTTCCGGGAGCGGAGGAAGGGAGATCAAGATGGTCATGCACGACGGAAGAAAAATGATTTCATGATGAAGGAAATCAATCAACGTTTCAAAAAAGAACGATAAAGAAGGTAAAGAAGATGCGACAGACCAGGGAGAAGGGAAAAGGCCGCGGAAGCTATTTTCGCAGCGGGGTGTTCAAGCGCCTGTTTTTATCCTACACCTTGATCATCGTGCTGGTTTTTGGAATCTTTATTGGATGGTCCGTGGTTTCCTATTGTCGGGAGGCGGCGGATTTGGCAACCCGGGAATGGGAACAGAAGGCGGAGTCCTGGGGAACATGGATGGATCAGCAGCTGATCCAGGCCCAGATGCTTTGCGCCGCAGTGAACGCTTCGGAGAGCGCTCGATCCGCCTTGCAGACGGTGTACGTGGAGAAGAAAACCATGAGCTCCCTGCAGCTGTATAACATGCTGGGGGACTTGACCCGAATCCTGGGCGCGGTACGCAGCACCAGCCTATACAACGTGATGCTGGCTTTCCAGGGGGAGAACAAGGTCTATTTGCCGGGGAATGTATACTCAGTCAAGGGCAATTGCCAGGCGCTGCAGACCACGCCCTATCTCGGCGTGACCACTGCGGCTCAGCTGATGGAAGTCAGCGGCAACCAGATGATGCTGAACAAGGAATACTTGATCTATGGAGAGGCATATACCGGCTTTGGCAGCCAAAGCTCCATCAAGGGCGAAGTGCTGGTATTGATGGAGCAGGATCAGATTCGAATGGCCCTTCGAGAACGGACCGCGGAAGGAACTTCGGTCCAGATTCTGCGCCGGGGACAGACTGCGTATCTTTCCGGGGAGGCGACAGGCCGGGTGTTCCGGACGCGGAGCCTGGTGGACAACACCCTGGAATACGAGGTGACGGTTCCAGAAAAGCTAATTTCCCGGCTGCTGCCGGCGTCCGCCTGGATTCCACTGTTCATTATGGCGCTGGCCAGCATCTTCTTTGTACTGGTGACCTACTGGCTATCCCGCCGATATTATCGCCCCATTGATGAAATCCATCAGTTGGTAGAAAAGCCTGCCCAGCCCAGCGCCGGGGAGGAGGGAAACGAGTTTGACGCCATCATCCATGGGATTTCCAGCCTCATTGGCGAACGAAACGGATATCGGGAGCGGATGGTCACCATTACCCCTTACGCGAAGCAGGGAATGCTGCAGGCCGCGATTCGGGGCGTGGGGCGGACGGAAATGCTGGTGGAGGAGCAATTCACCGAGCTGAAGCGGGATTATTACACCGTAGGACTGGTAAACCTGGCCATTACGCGGGAAATCCCTGCGGCGGAACGTAGATACCAGGATCTGCAGGAGCTGACTCTCTCCGTTTGCCGGGATGCGGGGGGCGAGGAAATTCAGGTGGTGGCCGTGCCGGAAAATCTGCAAAACACCTTTGTCATCGCGGCCGGCGACGAGAAGGGAGGCTTCGAAGATTTCTTCTATGGGCTGTATAACGCGCTGGAGGAGCATATCGGTGATGAAAACACGGTGATCACCCTGGGGGTGGGCCATCGGGAGAATGATCTGGAGCGGCTGAACGCGGCTTGCCGGGAGGCGCAGACTTCGCTGGCGCAGATGCTGACCGGAGGCCGGGGCGCGGTTTACTTCCCGGAGGACCGGGTGGAAAACGCGCCGGGATACTATTTTCCCAAGGACGCCCAGAAGCAGATGGTACGCATGCTGAAGGAGAGGGATCTGGCGGGGCTGAACGGCCTGCTGGACGACATTTATCAGCGAAACATGGTGGAGGCGGATTTGCCCGCCGTGGAAGCCCGGCAGCTGGCGGACGAGCTGTACTGGACCATTCGGAAGGCCCTGCGAAACGCCTATGATCTGAGTACGATTCACATCCGGATGGAACCCATCCGTGGCGCGGCGACCATGGAAGAAATCTTTGCTTATTATCGCCAGGTATTCGCCGCCAGCCTGCAGGAGGCGCCCCTGCAGGAAGGGGAGGAAAACGAACAATCTCTGGAGGAAGAGATTTGCCGATATCTGGAGGAGCACCTGTATGATCCGAATCTGAGCCTGAACGGCGTGGCGGATCGCTTTGGCGTTTCAGCCAAGATGGTGGGCCTGATTTGCAGAAAACGGTATGGACAGACCTTCCTGAACTACGTGCGGGACCGGCAGATTCATCGGGCGGTGGAGATGCTGAAGGAAACGGATTTGAGTCTGGAGGAAATCAGCGGGCAGTGCGGATTTACGAATATCCTGACTTTCCGGCGGAATTTCAAGGCTGTCATGGGTGTAAACCCCAGCGAATACAGAGGATAGCGTGTGAAGAGGAATCAAATTTGGCCCTGGCCGGATTTGAAGCATCCTTAATGAAGTGACGAAAAAAGGAACCAAAACAGACAAGCACGATTTGATGCTTGTCTGTTTTTTTGTTTTTTTGGTACTGTTTTGCCATGGCGAGGAGCTTCCTCGCGGTGAAAACAAGATCATTTATTTTGAAACGGAGGAATTTCATGGCACGTCCGGTGAACGACTTCCAGCCGGGGAAGAAGACCCTGGGTCAACTGGTGAGCAGGGATCGTCAGTTGATTCTGATGTTCCTGCCGGTTTTTCTTTTCTACATTATCTTCTGCTACCTGCCCATGGTTGGTCTGGCCATGGCCTTTGAAGATTTCAAAATGGGCAGCGGCTTCGTCGGGGTTTTCAGCAGTCCTTGGGTGGGGCTGAAATGGTTCAACCAGTTCTTCAGCTCCGTGTTCGCCTGGCGGCTGATCCGGAACACCTTCCTGCTTTCCTTCTATTCCCTGATCTTCGGTTTCCCGATTCCGATCATCTTCGCGATTTGCATCACCCAGCTGCGGGCGAAGCGCTTCGCCAAGGTGGCTCAGGTGATCACCTACCTGCCTTACTTCATCTCCACGGTGGTGGTGGTAGGTATGATGACCAACTTCCTGAGCCCCTCCAGCGGCATCATCAACCAGATGATCAAGGCCTTCGGCGGCAAAGCCATCAACTTTATGGGCATGCCCAGCTGGTTCCGGAAGCTGTACGTTATCTCCGGGTCCTGGCAGAGCTTCGGCTTCAACGCCATCATCTTCGTGGCGGCCATCATGGGCATCGACCCCTCTCTGTACGAGGCCATGCGGGTGGACGGCGCCAGCCGCTGGCAGCAGATCATTCACCTGATCCTGCCCATGATTTCGGATACCATCATCCTGCTGCTGATCATGACCTTGGGAAACCTGCTGAACGTAGGCTTTGAAAAGGTTTATCTGATGTATTCTCCCGCGGTGTACGAGACCGGCGATGTCATCGCCACCTACGTGTACCGCCAGGGTATCGAAAACAAGAACTTCGGATACGCTTCCGCTGTTGGCCTGTTCTACTCGGCGGTGGGCTTCCTCTTCGTGGTGGGCAGCAACACCCTGAGCCGCAAGGTGACGGGCAGCAGCCTTTGGTAAGATTCGGGAAGGAGTGAAAAAGAATGACAGCTTTAGCTAAACGCAGAGTGCATAAGCCGGATTCCTTCCTGACGGAGAGCGCCGGAGACAAGACGCTGGATGTGATCATCTGGATTCTGGTGCTGTTCGCGGTGCTGGTAACCGCTTATCCCTTTCTGTACGTAATTTCCATCTCCTTCTCCGACGGCGCGGCCGTGGCGAGAGGGGATGTGTGGCTGCTGCCCAAGGGCTTCACTACGGAGACCTATGGCATGGTGATGGGTTACAAGCAGCTGTGGACCTCCTATCTGAACACCGCGTTTTACACCGTGTTCGGTACCCTGGCCAACGTTGTGTTCACCTGCCTGGCCGCCTATCCCCTGAGCCGGAAACGGTTCTTCCTGCGGCGGAAGCTGAACTTCTTCGTGGTATTCACGATGTACTTCAGCGGCGGCATGATTCCCACCTACATGGTGGTGACGGGCCTGGGACTGTATAACAGCCGCCTGGCCATGATCATCCCCGTGCTGCTGAGCACCTATAACATGATGATCTGCCGCAGCGCCATGGAGAGCGTGCCGGAGGATCTGTTCGAAAACGCGTCCCTGGAGGGGGCCAGCGACTGGTACATGATGGTGCACATCGCGGTGCCGCTGATCAAGCCCACCCTGGCGGTGCTGACGCTGTACTACGCTGTGGCTCGGTATAACGATTTCTTCAGCGGCATGCTGTACTTGGGCAAAAGTGAGCTGCAGCCCCTGCAGATGTTCCTGCGCCGGGTGCTGCTGATGTCCTCAGCGGAGGTGCTGCAGCAGGCGGGAACCGCGGCGGCGGACGCCGCGGCGAAGAACACCCTGAAGATTCGCTACGTCTGCATCGTGCTGGCGGCTGTGCCCATCTTCTGCATCACACCCTTTGTGCAGAAGTATCTGGTAAGCGGAACGATGCTGGGGGCGGTGAAGGGTTAAAATTTTCCGCCCCCCAGTGGGGGAAATTGCGGAAAATTTTAACAGAGCCAACAAGGAGCGATCTCCACAGTGTGGAGTCGCGACTATGTTGGCGACCGGGATAGATTTTTTCGACCCGCAGTGCGGGAAATTTCGAAAAAATCTATCAGAGCCCGCACAGAGCGAGCTCGCCTGCGGCGAGTCGCGACAATGCGGGCGACCGGATGCCCGCTGGAAAAGCGGATACCCAAGATAACAGCCTCTGTCCAACTTTGTTTCCCAGCGGATGGAGATCCGCAAAAAATAAAAGGAGGTAACCCCATGAAAAAGACCCTGAGCATCCTGCTCGCCCTGTGCCTGCTGCTGGGCTGCGCTTCCGCCTTCGCGGAGAACGGCACCGTCAGCCAGCTGGCCATCAACTCCTACTACTCCACCGTGGACCTGAAGGACGCTTATCTGCTGAAAAAGATCGCGGATAACGCCGGCGTCACCGTGGACTGGAACCTGCTGGATCCCGGCACCTATGCCGAATCCGTCAGCCCCATGCTGGCCGCTGGCCAGGATCTGGCCGATGTGATTCAGCTGCCCGACCTGGACGCCAACCAGACCTATCTGTCTGCTGGCCTGTTCGAGCCCCTGGATGAGCATTTCGACATCATGCCCAACTATGTGAAGTTCCTGGATGAGAATCCCATCATCAAGGGCTCCCTGACCGCCGTGGACGGACACATCTACTATGTGCCCCAGACCGTGGTGACCAACAACTATCAGCCCGTGATGATGTACAACGTCCGCTGGCTGGAGAAGGCCGGCATCGAAGCGCCCACCACCCTGGACGCCTTCGTGGAAATGCTGCGGTACTACAAGGAAAACGACATGAACGACAATGGCGATACCACCGATGAGATCCCCATGAGCGTTCAGAGCGCCTTCCTGCCCTACATGTTCGGCCCCGCTTTCGGTCTGGATCTGGTCAGCGGCTTCTACGCCGATGACGAAGGCAAAGTGCACTACGCCGCCTACGAGACCGAAGCTTACAAGAATTACCTGACCTTCCTGAACGGCCTGTACAACGAAGGCCTGCTGGAAGTCGAGTTCACTACCCTGAACCGTGACCAGACCGTCGAGCGCTGCGCCAACGACACCACCGGCGTCACCTTCGACTTCTCCTGGCAGATGTCCACCCTGTATTCCCAGAACGCTCCTGGCTATGACGGCGAGCACGGCATCTTCGTGGGCGCTGCTCCTCTGAGCGGAGATCATGAAGGCTTCTATGTGGGCCGTACCCCTGTGAGCAATGTGTTCGGCATCAACGCCAAGTCCCAGAATCTGGAAGCGGCCATCAAGTATCTGGACTACGCCATGAGCGAAGAAGCTCAGGATCTGTATGTCTGGGGCGAAGAAGGCCTGACCTATGAAGTGGACGAGAATGGCGCCCGGCACTTCCTGCCCCGCACCACGGAAGACTCCACCTGGTTCCAGGGCCTGGGCATCAACGCGCCCAACATGCCCTCTCAGCAGAGCGTTCCCGCCACCGACGTCCTGCTGGCTGCCTGGCATGTGCAGAACGACCGTGACTTCGAAGAGCCCTACATCCGCGCTCCGTTCCCCTTCGTGTACTCCACGACCGAGGAAGCTTCCACGCTGAGCATGTACCTGGTTGACCTGCAGACCTACGTGGACGAGCATGCTGTTGGCTTCATCAGCGGCACCTATTCCATCGAGGACGAGTTCGACAGCTACATCTCCGCGCTGCAGGGACTGCAGATCGAAGAGCTGCTGAAGGTGAAGCAGGCTCAGTATGACCGCTTCGCTGCCGCGAACTAATCCATCGCATAGAGGCTAAGCTTCTGGCTCTCCCCCTTCCGGGGGAGAGCCTTTTCTTCACTCATTGGCCGGATGATAAGGGTTATCTGGCGCTTTCCCTTTCAGGGAGGGCTCTTTTTGCATGTTCTATGCGCCGAGGCAGGAAAAGATACAGTGATTGCCGAATGAAACAGCAAAGCACGCGGAAAGAATCATTTTGAATCAACGGAGGAAAAGAACATGCGACATATCACGATTGCGGAGAATCTGCTGGCTGGAACAATCCTGGAAGGAGAGGATTTGCTGTGTCTGTCCAACGAAGGGGGCGGCATATCCCTGCCGGGGATGGCGGAATCGGAGGAGCGGTGGCTGAATTTCCATCTGGAGGTGCTGGAGGATCACGCCCAGGCCTTTGAAGTTCGGCTCTATGGGGCGGAAGAGGCGCCGCGGGTGATCATTCGCTTTGGAATGATGCCCCGCTGGCTGGCGGCGGTGGCTATTGATTTGAACTGGATGGATGGGCATATCCTTTTTCCAGGCCATCGGGTGGGGACCCAGAAGATCGTCATCCATGGCTCCCGCATCCAGCGGCAGGAGATTCAGCGAGCGGAGCTGGTCAGCATGACGGCCGCCTCTCCGGTGCATATTCGGCTGAGCCAGGTTTGCTATGAGGATGCGCCCTGTGCGCCGCTGCCCCTGCCGAAGGAAACCTGGATCGATCCCTTCGGACAGTACACGCGGATGGATTGGCCGGGGAAGATCAAGGAGGAAGAGACCCTGGTGAACTTCCTGCGGGAGGAAGCGGGGAAGGAAAGCGCTTATCCTTTTGATAATTGGACTTCCTGGGGCGGAGACCGGCGGCAGAAGATCGCGGAGGGGGTCGGATTCTTCGGAAAGAAAAAGAAGGGAGAGCGCTGGTATCTGGTGGACCCAGAGGGGTACGCCTTCTTCAGCCTGGGATGCGACTGCGTGGTGGCCCGATGCGACGCCCGAATCGACGGGGTGGAAGATCTGCTGGGGGAGATTCCTTCCCGGGAGGAGGAGCCGGAGCTATACGGGGAGCGCCCCTTCCCCTGGGGCGAGATCGATCGGAAGATGGTGCTGTTTTCCTACGAGCGGTGGAGCCTGAAGCGGGCCTTTGGTGATGCCTGGGAATCTCAATGGCAGGGGATGATTACGGGGCAACTGAAGCGCATGGGAATCAATACCCTTGGGAACTGGAGCGAGCCGGCGCTGTATGGCAAAATGCCCTACGTGACCAGCCTGCCGGAATTCCCGGGGACGAAGCATTTCATCTTCCGGGATTTCCCGGATGTGCTGGCCGAGGAATATCAGGCGGAGGCGACGCGATGTGCTCAAGCGCTGGCGGAACGGCGGGAGGATCCCTGGATGATTGGGTATTTCCTGCGCAACGAGCCCTCCTGGGCCTTCGTAGATGATTTGATCATCGCGGATGAGGTGCTGCGGGATCCGGAGGACACCGCCTGCAAGGCAGCGCTGATTGATTGGCTGCGGGAGAAGTATGGCTCCGCGGAGGCGCTGAGCCAGGCCTGGGGGAAGAAATTCAGCAGCTTTGAGGCCCTGCGCCAGCCCCTGCAGAAGGCATCGGACTTGTCTGACCAGGCGAAGGCGGATCTGCGGGCATTTTCCGCCATCCTGACGGAGAAATACATGCGGATTCCCGCCGAGACCTGCCGGGCGGTGGATCCGAATCACATGATTCTGGGCATGCGCTGGGCCTGGATTTCCGACCCGCTGCTGGTTTCTGGATGGGACGCCTTCGATGTGTTCTCCATCAACTGCTATGCCGTGGATCCCACCCCGGCCATTGAGCGGGTGCGGGAATTGGGAGTGGATTTGCCCGTCATGATCGGGGAATTCCATTTCGGAGCCCTGGACGCGGGCTTGCCGGCCACCGGGCTGGAGGCAGTGCCTAACCAGGCGGAGCGTGGAAAGGCGTATCGGCATTACTGCCAGAAGGTGGCAGCCCATCCCAATGGCGTGGGATGCCATTGGTTCCAGTGCTATGATCAGTTCGCTTTGGGCCGCTTCGACGGGGAGAATTATAACATTGGCCTGTTTGATATCACCCTGCGGCCCCATGAGGAGATGCGAAAGGCGGCCTTGCAGACTGCGAAAGAGATTTATGAGATTAACAATGGCACTCAGGAGCCCACCGCGGAAAAGCCCCAGAGCCTGCCCATGATTGCGTATTGAGAACGATAAAGCTCCCCTGCGGAGCGGGGGAGCGAGAAATTCACTTGCAAATAGGCGAAGCAAGTGGAATGCTTTCATGCTGATCTGAACAAATCAGCATTGCCTTTGCGTTTTCAAGGACAATGTTGATTAACAAAGGAAGATGTTCCGGCAACATAAAAAAGTCCTCTTCCTTTCGGAAGAGGGCTCTTTTCAAGCACTTTTTTAGTTTTCCGCCGCTGCAGCTTCCAGCGCCGCGTTGGCGGCCTCCAGAGCGGCCTGGGCCTTGGCCCGGCGCTCCGCCACCTCGGGCAGCTCCACGAAGGGAACCACGCCCTCCACCGCGTCGGCGGGCTGAATCCGGGCGTCGGCGTGATCCGTGTCCAGTAGCACGTATTTCCGATTGCCCATGCCCAGCTCCTGCATGTAGGACAGCTGACGATGGCCATGGCGAGTTTCAATCCGCTCCCGCATGGCCGCGCCATCCTCATCCTTCAGGGCATAGATCATATCCACGCAGGCCTGGTCCACCGCCAGAATATCCGTGGAGGCCAGGATGCCCACATTGGGGGTGACTACTTTTTCCGCCAGACAGCCCTCGCAGTCGCAGGAGACGGAGATGTTCCGCATGACATTGATATAGCAGATGTTCTTTCCGAAATAATCAATGGTGGCCTTGGTGGATTCCGCGATGCGTTCCATCAGCTCCTCCATCTCCACGCACCACATCTCCTCCGGCACCTGGCTGTTGCGGGCATGGATCATGCACTTGCCGATTTTGCCATCGGCGCATCCGATGCCGATGTTCTTGTTGCTGCCGCCGAAGCCACCCATGGTATGGCCTTTGAAGTGAGTCAGGGTTACCATGGAATCATATTCCGGCAGGGACTTACCCACGGTCATGTGGTCAAACCACTTTCCGCCTTTCAGGGGCAGATCGGTGGTGCCGAATTCATCCGTGATATCCACGGGGCAGAAGGTCCATCCGTTTACCTTCAGGGTTTCCCGATGCTTCTCCGTCGTGTCCCGATCCCCTTCATAATAGGTGTTGGTTTCGATAATCGTGGCGTCGGGCAGCTCCGTTTCCACCAGGTTTTTCACCCAGGGGTGGGGAATGATGTTGGGGCCATACTGCTCGCCGGTGTGCAGCTTGATGGCGACCTTGCCCTGGATATGCCCATTCACCCGCTGATACAGCTTCCGCAGGCCCTCCGCGGACAAATCCCGGGTGAAATACACGATGGATTCATTGCCTGTCCGCTCCGCGTAGGGAACATACCGTTCGCCGTCCAGGCCAGCCGTCTTGATAATCTCACTCATGAATCAGAACTCCATCCTTTCCTTTCAAAGCGCAGCGCGTGTTTCGTGAGCTTACTTTATCATTTTTGTCCGGATTGCGTCAAGGGCTTGAGAAAGAGTTGAATCGAGATTAATATAATCTACAATCAATTCTTCAGGAATGATTATGACTATTAATTTCACCAAGAGCAGAGGAATCGCTTTGATGTGCACCGAATTGTACAGATAACAGAAGCGATGAGGAGGAAAATACATGAACGTGGATGATCGTGGGATGAAGATTCGGGAGTTTTGGTTTCCTTCCGCCACGGGGGTGGGGGAGATTTTTGCTCGGGCTTATTTGCCGGCGGAGGCGCCCCAGGCGGTGATGGCGATTCATCATGGCATGGCGGAGCATCAGGAGCGGTATCTGCCTTTTCTGCAGTTTTTGACGAAACATGGCATTGCGGTTTATATGCATGACATGGCCAACCATGGAAAGTCGAACCGGAAAATGGAGGAAACTGGCTGGTTTGGCGAGAAGGATGGATGGCGGGGCCTGGTGGAGGATTTCCGGACGGTGGTGCAGCGCGCGGAGAAGGAGTATCCTGGCGTACCCGTGATTGTCATGGGTCATTCGATGGGATCCTTTATCTGCCGGGCCTATTGCGCTCTGTATCCGAAGGATGGCATCACGGGGGCCATCTATATGGGCACAGGGGGACCAAATCCTGCCGCCGGGGCTGGCAAGACCATGGCTTCCTTGATCGGCAAGGTAAAGGGGAAGAAGCATAAGAGCAAGACGATGGACAAGATGGCCTTCGGCACGTACAACAAGCGTTTCGAGAATCGAACCTCCTTCGATTGGCTGACGAGAGATCAGAAAATCGTGGATCGGTACATCGCGAACCCCTACTGCGGATTTCTGTTTACCGTGCAAGGAATGCATGACCTGGTGAGCGTCAACAGCTGGGTTAATGAGGAAAAGTGGTATCAGGATGTGCCGAAGGAGCTGCCGATACTGATCATCAGCGGCGCGGAGGACCCGGTGGGTGAGTATGGCGCGGGGGTAAAAAAGGTGGCGGAGGGCCTCAAGGGCTCTGGTCATCAAAAAGTGACCTTGAAGCTGTATCCGGATTGCAGGCACGAAATCCTGAATGAGCTGAATAAAGAACAGGTGATGCAGGATTTGCTGTCCTGGGTGGAGCAGCAGTTGTAAAAAGCTTTTTCCGGATGGCCGGCTTGAGATTCTGAAGGCGCTGAATAAGCAACAGGTGATGCAGGATTTGCTGATATAGGTGGAACGACAGGTTCAATTAAGGTGGGTAAAAATTTAATGTTGCACAAGGTAAACAAGATTGACAATCTGGGAGGTTCGCGGTACAATATCGGCACAGGAGAAAGTCCTGAAATATTTTGAAGGAGGCTTTTCTATTATGAAAAAGCTCTTTGCACTGGTTCTGGCCCTGTCTCTGGCGCTGGGATGCGTTGCTGCCTTCGCTGAAGAAGCTACTGAGCAGCCCGCTTCCTATGTGATCTACAACGCGACTGGCGAAGTCGTAACCGAACTGACCCTGACCGCTAACAACGGCGATGAAACCATCAACCTGCTGGAAGGCGAAGATTACGCTGAAGGCCTGGCCGTGGATGGCTTCGTGGCTTTTGAGAAGATCTATCCCGCGGACGTGGAAGCTCACGGCTATTTCAAGCTGGCTTTCAAGACCGAGGGCGGCTATGAAGGTTCCTTCGACACCCTGAGCATCGAAGTGGCCCCCATCACCCTGCTGTCTGCTGACGCCATGACCGGTGCCACCATGATCACCTTCAAGGCTGTGAACTGGGATTGCGCTTATACTATCTACAACGTGACTGGCGAAGCCGTGACCGAGCTGACCCTGACCGACAACGTGACCGGCGATGTGGTTAACCTGCTGGAAGAAGGCGCGACTCTGGCCGCTGGCGAGAGCATCGAAGCTTCCTACACCCTGGCGAAGAGCGAAGAGGCCCATGGCCGTCTGACCCTGAAGTTCAAGACCGAGGGCGGCTACGAAGGATCCTTCGAGACCCTGAGCATCGAAGTGGCTCCCATCAGCCTGCTGTCTGCTGACGCCATGACCGGCGCCACCATGATCAGCTTCAAGGCCCCCGAAGCCAACTAATTGATAGAAGGTTAATTGAAATAAGACCCTCCCTTCGGGGAGGGTTTTCTTTTTTGAAAATATTTCGTTTCCTTCAAGGTTGGTTTAAGGAAGCGGTACTATGATACGCATGTCATCAAGGAACGGCGCCGATGACAAAGACGGAAGTGGAACCCAAAGAAACAAAAAAACGAAACCAAGGAGGTAAATGAAAATGAAGAGCAAGAAAATGATGGCTGGGATCCTGACGGTATCCCTTCTCGTGGCCGCAGCGGCGATGCCGTCCCTGGCCGAAGGCGTAAACACAGCAAATAATGGCTCAGCGGTGATTGTGGCTAAGGGCGGACAGCCTGGCAACAATCGCAATCAACAGGGCCAGATGCCTGGCAACGGTCAGAACCAACTCCCTGGCAATGGCCAGAACCAGCGGGGCCCGCAGCAGGGTCAAATGCCTGGTAACGGTCAGAACCAGCTCCCTGGCAACAATGGCCAGAATCAGCAAACGCCCCCGCAAGGGCAGTTGCCTGGAAACCAGAACCAGAATCCAGGAAACGGCATGAGAAATGGGAAGCCTGGCCAGCGAAATCAGCAACAGGATCAGCAGCAGGGCGCTACGCCTAACACAACAACTCCGGAGAATGGCACCCAGAATGCGCAGACTCCGGACACCAACGATCAGAACACCCAGGATACACAGACCGCGACGCAACCCGGTAGAAACGGAAAATTCCAGCGGGGCAATCGCGGTCAGCGGCCAGGAAAGCAGATGGATCTGAAGGCATTAGTTGAACAGGGGATTATCAACCAGGAAACCGCGGACAAGATTGAAGAATATCTGAAGCAGAACGTGCCCTCCAAGCCGGACGGAGTGACCGGAGCAACCCCAAATGGAAACCAAACGCCTGCGGAGGGGACGGCTCCCGCGGAAGGGACAACTCCGACAGATATTCCTACCGATGGCCAGGCCCCTGCGGAAGGCACAACCCCTCCTGAAAAGCCTGAAGGGGAGCAGGCCCCCACGGCGGGCGAGAATCCTCCCGAGCTGCCCGCGGACGTAACTGCCCAGGAGGGAGACCTGATTGCGAAGCTGGTAGAAGCGGGAATCCTGACGCAGGAACAGGCGGAAGCCATCAACGGGTTGAGCACCACCACGGAGACAGAAACCGCCACCACGACGGAAGATGCAGCGATTAACGGATAAAACTTTTCCTTTGCCGCGGGCTGGAAGGCCGGCGGCGCTTTGGCATTCTCCGCTTGAAAAGGGGAAACAAAGAAATTATAATGAGCCGGAAGAGGAATTCCAGCTCACGCCGCAAGCAAGGAACGGCGCGGCATGGAAAGGAGCAAGCAAGGATGCGTATTTTATTGGTGGAGGACGAGAAACGGTTATCCTCCGCGCTGGTGAAACTGTTGCAAAAGGAGCGGTACGAGGTGGATGCCGTATACACCGGGACGGATGGCCTGGACTGGGCTTTGACGGAAAGCTACGACGCCATGATTCTGGATGTCATGCTGCCCGGGATGGACGGGTTTGAGGTGCTTCGCCGCATGCGGGAAGAGAAGGTAAATACTCCAGTACTGATGCTTACCGCCCGGGGCGGGGTGGAGGACCGGGTGCATGGCTTAACCGCCGGGGCGGATTACTATCTGCCAAAGCCCTTCGACACGGCGGAGCTGATGGCTTGCCTGAAGACCATTACCCGGCGGGGAGAGGTTGCTCCTCGAATGACGCTGAGCGCCGGGGACATAGAGCTTTCAGAAAGCGAAGGGAAGCTACGCTGCACGAAGACGGGAAAGGACATCAAGCTGGGAGCGAAGGAATACCAGCTGATGGAATACTTCCTGCGGAACCCTGGGCAGATTTTGCCCAAGGACCTGATTCAGGAGCGTATCTGGGGATTCGACAGCGAAGCGGAATACAATAACCTGGAGGTTTACGTATCCTTCCTGCGGAAGAAGCTGACCTTTGTAGGGTCAGAGGTAAAGATCAAAGCCAGCCGGGGATTGGGATATTCCCTGGAAGTGAATTGACGCGGAAGGGGCGGAGGTAGGATGATCAAAAGACTGCGGCGGCGCATGAGCATGCTCGTGATCGGCGTGCTGGTGCTGGTTTCCATCGGGATTGTGGTCGCCATCTACGAGGTCAATAATCAGAACATCATTTCCCAGGCGGAATCTGCCCTGGAAGCCATCGCGGAGAGCAGCGGTGTCTTGCCAGCTGGAGAGGACAGAACGCCGCCGGAAATCCTGGATGGGGTCACCCCGCCGCCTAAGCCAGAAGGGGAGGAAGAAAGCCGTCGCTCTCCCGGAAGCAGAGGAGAGACAGAAACTGCGTCCCGCCCTACCATGGGTGGATTCCGATGGGGGGATTTTCGACCCCTGGATGGCTTCGGCGAGCTGCGGGGCCGGGGGATGAGCCGGGAGGAAGTGGCCAGCCTATCCAATTATTACACCATGACGCTGGACGGGGAGGGGCAGATTCAATCCTGGGAGAGCGACCGGGCGGAGCTATACAATCAGGAAACGCTGCAGGCATTCGCAGATCAGGTGTGCCAGCAGGGACGGAGCAGCGGGCGAATCGATGATCAATTCTACCGATTGGTGGACACAGAGGAGGATCAGCAGCTGCTGATCGTATTGGACGCTCGGCTGGAGATGCTGGCGGGGCAGCGGGTGCTGAAGGTGACGGTCCTGGTGGCAGGCATTGCCTGCCTGGCCCTGAGCCTGGGGGCCTGGTTCCTGATTCGGAAAATGATTCAGCCGGTGGAGGAGGCCTTCACTAAACAGCAGCAATTCGTATGGGACGCCAGCCATGAGCTGAAGACTCCCTTAGCGGTGATTAGCGCCAATGCGGACGTGCTGGAAGGGGAGATCGGCGAGAATGAATATCTGGGATATATCCAATCCGAGGTCAAGCGGACGGATAGCCTGGTGAAAAACCTGCTGACCCTGGCCCGGATGGATCGGGGAACGGTGGGCCAGGATCTGGCGGAAATGGATCTGAGCGAGGCGGTGCTGGGGGTGCTGCTGCCCTTCGAAAGCACGGTGTTCGAGGCGGGGAAGACGCTGGAAAGCCGGATTCAGGAGAACGTAAAGATTACTGGGAACGAGGCCATGGTGCAGCAGCTGGTGGTGATTTTGCTGTCCAATGCGCTGAAATACTCCGACGAGCATGGCGTCATCCGGGTTACGTTGGAAAAGAAAAACCGGGTTACGGAGCTGCGGGTGGAGAATACAGGGAAGGGAATCGAGGCCAAGGATTTGGAGCGGATTTTCGATCGCTTCTATCGGACGGACGCCTCCCGGAACAGCGAAACTGGCGGGGAAGGGCTGGGGTTGGCCATCGCGAAGTCCATCGTGGAGATTCATCACGGAAAGATCCGCGCGGAGAGCAAGACAGGGGAGAACGCGGTATTCATCGTAAATTTTGGATAATCAAAAAGCGCCTCGGGAATTATTCCCGAGGCGGTTTCAATAGATCGATTATTTATGCTGGGCGTCCACCATGGCCTGCACCTTGGTGGGCAGACCGAAGAGGGTAATGAACCCGGCAGAATCCTTTTGATTATAGTCGCTGGCGCCGAAGGTAGCGATATCCTCGGAGTAGAGGGAATAATCGCTCCAGATACCAGCCTTGATGATGTTGCCCTTGTAGAGCTTCAGCCGCACCTTGCCGGTCACGTGCTCCTGGGTCTTATCCACGAAGGCGGACAGCGCCTCCCGCAGGGGGGAGAACCAGAGGCCGTTATACACCAGCTCGGCGAAGGTGATGGACAGCTTCTGCTTTTCATGCATGGTCAGCTTATCCAGGGTCACGGACTCCAGGGCTTCATGGGCCCGATAAAGAATCGTCCCGCCGGGAGTCTCATACACGCCGCGGCACTTCATGCCCACCAGGCGGTTCTCTACGATGTCGATAATGCCGATACCGTTCTTGCCGCCCAGCTCGTTCAGCTTCAGGATAATCTCCTTGGCGGAGAGCTTTTCGTCGTTCAACGCCACGGGAACGCCCTTGTCGAATTCCAGCGTGATATACGTCGGTTCATCCGGCGCATCAATGGGAGAAACGCCCATTTCCAGGAAGCCGGGCTTCTCGTACTGCGGCTCGTTCCCCGTATCCTCCAGATCCAGACCCTCGTGGCTCAGATGCCAGAGGTTCTTATCCTTGGAATAGTTGGTTTCCCGGGTAATCTTCAGAGGAATATTGTGGGCCTCGGCGTAATCAATTTCCTCGTCGCGGCTCTGGATGCTCCACTCCCGCCAGGGGGCGATGATGGGCATATTGGGGGCGAAATGCTTGATAGCCAGCTCAAAACGAACCTGATCGTTACCCTTGCCGGTGCAGCCATGGCAGATAGCGTCCGCGCCTTCCTTGATGGCGATATCCACCAGGCCTTTGGCGATGCAGGGACGAGCATGGCTGGTGCCCAGGAGATAATCCTCATAGATGGCGCCGGCCTTCATGGTGGGGATAATATATTCATCCACATATTCATCCGTCAGATCCAGCACATAGAGCTTGGACGCGCCGGTCTTCAAGGCCTTTTCTTCCAGACCCTCCAGCTCGTCCGCCTGGCCCACGTTGCCGGAGACGGCGATGATCTCGGGATTGTTGTAATTCTCCTTCAGCCAGGGAATAATGATGGATGTATCAAGGCCGCCGGAATAGGCCAGGACGACCTTCTTGATGTCCGCTTTGTTCATGGGGAAAACCTCCTTACATATCTTCGGTACGCGGGGGAATATACACCATTTATGCACGAATGTCAAGCACAAATTTCAAAATAAATACAAGAAAATTCAACGGAAATTTGGGGTTGAAAGAAGTCTTCAATATGCATAATATAATGCATATATGCAACTAAGACTGCAGCTCCCGGGAGAAGCGAGTAAAAATCCGCCGGGAGGGAGGATCCACCTTGAAGGAAACCTCCGGATGCCATTGCACCCCCAGGATCCACTGGGAACCGGGCCCACGATACGCCTCGATAAACCCTTCCTGGGCATAGGCTTCCGGAATCAGCCCTTCTGCCAGACGATCCACCGCCTGATGATGGAAGCTGTTGGTCAGCAGCTTTTCCTGCCCCTCATAGATTTCCGCCAAGCGGCCGCCGGGAACCAGGTTCACCTCATGGCTGAGGGAATGTCGGCCATTCTGCTGTTCATGGGCTGCGCTGGGAAAATCGGTAGGGATATCCTGATGCAGCGTACCACCAAGCACTACATTTAAAATTTGCATCCCCCGGCAGATGGCCAAGATGGGCAGCTGGCAGGAGAGGGCCTCCTGAATGAGGGCGAACTCCATGTTATCCCGGTCCGGATTGATGCGGCCGCATTGAGGCGTGGGCTCCTGGCCATAGCGCCGCGGATCTACATCCACGCCGCCGGAGAGGATGAGCCCATCCAGGGTTTTCACCAGGGCGGGCATATGGCCCAAGGGGATATCGTAATGCAGGGTCACCAGGTCAGCATTGAGACAATCTGCGGCGCGAAGATAACCTTCGGGCATGTACTCTTCGCCGATTTGGTAATTAAAATAGGGCGGGATACCGATGCGGGGTCTTTTCATTGCTCTTTCTTTCTACTTAATATACTACCGCCGAACGCGGCGAGGCATATTATACCATGCGATCGGGGAAGAAAAAAGGGTGGATTGCATTTTCATTGTATTTCGAAAGATGGGATTCAAAAAGCTATTGACTCGATAGGTTTATTATGGTAAAGTACCCCCAACCTCTTCGGAGGAAACATTTTTTAGAAGAAAGAAGGCGCAATTTCATGAAGAAGATTCTTTCCCTGATTCTGGCGCTGGCCCTGATTCTGGCCGCGACCGCCGCTCTGGCGGAGGAAGACAAGAGCGTAGCCATCGACAAGGCGGCGTTCGACGCACTGCTGGCCTCCGGCCCCGTGGCCAGTGAGGAAGCCATCGCTGCCAGCGAATGGGCGACCAAGGTCAAGAATGCGGGCATCCTCCGCGTGGGTGGCACCCGGACTTCCTTCCTGTTCAGCCAGCTGGACGAGACGGACAACGGCGTTCGCGGCTTCGACGCCGGCCTGTATCAGCTGCTGACCCGCTACATCCTGGGGGATGAAACCAAGTTCGAGCTGACCCAGGTAAACAGCAGCACCCGTGAATCCGTGCTGACGGAAGATCAGGTGGACGCAGTGTTCGCCACCTATTCCATCACCCCCAGCCGTCAGGAAGTCATCAGCTTCGCCGGCCCCTACTACGTGTCTCAGCAGTCCGTGCTGGTGGCCATCGATAACGAAGGCATCGAAGGCGTGGATTCTCTGGCTGGCAAGACCGTGGCGACCCAGGCCGGCTCCACTGGCCCCGCTCTGCTGGCGGAGTTCGCTCCCGAAGCCATCGTGGAAGAGTTCGAAGATGACGCCCAGGCCCGTCAGGCCCTGGAAGACGGCCGGGTGGACGCCTATGTGACGGACTACACCCTGCTGTTGAACTCCATCGTGAAGAATCCTGGCGTGTACAAGATCGCTGGCGATGTGTTTGGACCGGAAGATCCCTACGGCATCGGTGTGCCGAAGGATAGCGACGGCGTGGCCTTCGTGAACGCTTTCCTGAAGGAGATTGAGGACGCGGGCCTGTGGGCGCAGCTGTGGCAGATCAGCCTGGGCGACCGCACTGGCATCGAGGCGGCTCCGGCCGTTCCCGCCATCGCGGAATAATCCCGAGGAAGAGACGGGGCTTCGCTCCGCCGCCTGGAAAAACGCGGCTTTGGGCCGCAAAAACTGGGTGAATCAATTATTGATGGGAGCCCTTGGGCTGCACGCAGCTTAAGGGCTCCCATTTTGGAGGTTTTGGCATGAGCATCTCCGCGCTGTGGGCGGCCTATGGCAGTGAATATCTGCAGGCGCTCCTGACAACCTGGAAGCTGACCTTTTTCAGCTTCGGCATGGCCTTTGTGCTCGGCATTTTGATTACCGTGGCCCGGGTGAGCCCCATTATTCCCCTGCGCCGGTTTGGGGATTTCTATGTTCAGATTTTCCGGAACATTCCCGGCGCCGCGCTGCTGATTCTGCTGGTATATGCCTTTCCGAAGCTGAAGCTGCTTTTCCCTTATGCCACCTGCGTGCTGATCGCCACAACGCTGATTCCTTCCGCCTTCTGCTCGGAATACCTGATGAGCGGCATGAACATGATCGAGAAGGGGCAGATTGAGGCAGCTCGGGCCCTGGGCATGAGCTTTTTACAGATGATTCGGCGGATTATTATTCCCCAGGCCCTCCGTTATTCCGTGTTACCCATGACGAATCTGCTGGTGGCCACCATGCTCACCACGGCCTTGGGCAGCACGGTGCCCATGGTTCCCCGGGAATTGACGGGGCTGGTGTCCCATATCAACACCCATGCCACGGGTGGGGTGACGGCCTTCGTGATCTCCGCCGCCTTCTATTGCGCCACGGCGGTGCTGATTGGCTTCGTGGGCAGCCGAATTGATCGGAAAGTGAGGATCCTGAGATGAGTAAAAACAATACATCCATCCGGGATTTCCTGTACGAAGAGCCCGGTCCGAAAACCAGAACCTGGATTCGAATCGGTACGGGGATCGCCTTGGTCCTGCTGGCCTGGCTGATTTACGCCGTGATCGACCGATTCAACGTTACCGGCCAATTCCGGGAAAAATACTGGATTTTCTTCACCCGATGGACCACCTGGCGTTTCCTGGGCGAAGGCCTGCTGACCACCCTGCGGGTGGCGGTAACGGCGGGAGCCATTACTTTTGCCCTGGGCTTTCTTCTCATGCGGGCCCGGCTCAATCGGCACACGGTGATCTGGCGAATCAGCGCCGGCATCATCAGCTTTACCCGGGGTGTGCCTACGCTGCTGTTTGTGTATTTCTTCTTCCTGGTTTTCCCGAAGACGGGCATTAAGCTGACGGGCTTCTGGAAGATCACGCTGCCGGTGGCCATCTCCGCCTGCGGCGTGGTGGCGGAAGCCCTGCGCAGCGGCGTTAACGCCGTCCCCAAGGGGCAAAGGGAAGCGGCCTTGAGCCTGGGCATGACGGAGCGGAGATCCTTTTATCGGGTCATTTTTCCCCAGGCGTTCCGGTTCGTGATTCCGACCCTGATCGCGGAGATGGTTATCGTGCTGAAGGACACCACCTTCGCTTACATCGTCTCTTGCGCGGACCTGATGCAGAACGCGAAGGTGCTGATTTCCAATTATGACGCGCTGGTTTCCATCTACCTGGTGGTGGCGGTGATTTACATTTTGATTAACTATGGACTGAACAAGCTGTCGGATTCTCTGGCCCGGCGCGGAGGAACGATGGAGAGCAGGAGGGCAAAGGCATGAGCGCACAAACGCCAGTCATCGAGATGCGGCATGTGGAGAAATATTATGGAGATCTGCATGTGCTGAAGGATATCAACCTGTCTGTCACCAAGGGCGAGGTAGTAGTCATCATCGGCCCCAGCGGCAGCGGAAAATCCACCCTTTGCCGGACCATTAATCGGCTGGAGACCATCGGCAGCGGGGAAATACTGATCGACGGAGAAAAGATTCCCGAGGAAGGAAAAAAGCTGGCCCAGCTGCGCAGTCAAATCGGCATGGTATTCCAAAGCTTTAACCTCTTTCCCCATCGGACGATTCTGGACAACGTGACCCTGGCGCCGGTGGACGTGCTGAAGCGGAACAAGAAGGAAGCCCAGCAGGAGGCGCTGGAGCTGCTGAAGCGCGTGGGCGTGGGAGATCAGGCGAATAAGGTGCCGGCCCAGCTTTCCGGCGGGCAGCAGCAGCGAGCAGCCATCGCCCGGGCGCTGGCCATGCATCCCAAGGCCATGTTGTTCGACGAGCCCACCAGCGCGCTGGATCCGGAGATGATCGGCGAGGTGCTGAATGTCATGACCGAGCTGGCGGCGGAGGGCATGACCATGCTGGTGGTGACCCACGAGATGAATTTCGCCAGGCGGGTGGCTAGCCGGGTCATCTTTATGGAAGATGGCGCGATTCTGGAAGAGGGCGCGCCAGAGGAATTCTTTGAACACCCGAAGACGCAACGGGCTCAGGCCTTCCTGCAGTCGATTCGGGAGCACTAAAAATGGTGAGGGAGAAAATCTTCCCTCGCTTTTTTTATCCTTGCCTGAAAGGCCGCGCGGATGAATTGCCCGCGCAGCCATCCGTTGACATTCTCTCCAAAAGTTCATAGAATAGGTAAGCACATCTGAAGGAAGGAGGGGAGCGCGGATGGTGGAGCTTTGCCTGCTGGGCACGGGGGGAACCTTGCCCCTGGCCGATCGCGCTTTATCCTCCCTCTATGTGCGGGTCAACGGCCGGGCCATGCTGATCGACTGCGGCGAGGGGACTCAGGTGGGCATTCGCCGGCTGGGCTGGGGCTTCCGATGCCTGGAGGGGTTGGTGCTGACCCATTTCCACGGGGATCACTGCACCGGGCTGGCGGGGCTGCTGCTGAGCCTGGAAAAGGCGGGCAAGGACGAGCCTTTCGATATCTACGGCCCTGCGGGGCTGAAGCGGGTGGTGGAAGGACTGTGCGTCATCGTGCCGAAGTTGAGCTTCGCCGTGCGGCTGCATGAATATCCCCCGGAGGGCGCGACCTTCGAAATGATCGGGCTGCGGATTCGGGCCTTTCCGGTGGATCACGGAATTCCTTGCTACGGCTATCGCCTGGAGCTGGAGCGGAAGGGAGCCTTCGACCCGGAGCGGGCGAAGGCCCTGAAGGTTCCCATGAGCGAATGGAAGCGCCTGCAGGCGGGGGAGAGCGTCCGGGTAGGGCTGAGAAAGGTTCATTCCGAGGACGTGATGGGCCCCGAACGGAAGGGGATTTCCTTCGTCTTTTCCACGGACACCCGCCCCTGCGAGACCTTGCGGAAATATACTCCTGGGGTGGATTTGGCCATTCTGGAAGGGATGTACGCTGACGAAGAGAAATACCCCCTGGCGGTGAAGAATCACCACATGATGTTCCGGGAGGCGGCAGAGCTGGCCCGGGACGGGGCGGCGAGCCAGCTGGTGATGACCCATTTCAGCACCAGCCTGGAGGAGCCGGAGAAGGGCCTGGCGGCGGCGACGGATATTTTTCCCGATACCCGCTGCGGGCAGGATGGGATGATCATTCGCTTGAATTACCCCAAGGCCCAGGAACCTGCCGCCATCACCATTTTTCAAAAGGAAGACTGGTAGCGCCTGCGCAAAGGGGAAACGCCCTTCTACGCAGCGAAGCATGAATAAAATTGGAAAGAAAAATAGATGAACGATCGATTTGTATTGAAAGCGCCCTACGCAGCCTCGGGGGATCAGCCGGAGGCCATTGAGGCCCTGGCCCGAGGCGTGCGGGAGGGGCTGAAGGATCAGATTCTGCTGGGGGTTACCGGCAGTGGCAAGACCTTCACCATGGCCTCTGTCATCGAGAAGATCCAGAAGCCCACCCTGGTCATCGCCCACAACAAGACCCTGGCGGCCCAGCTGTGCAGCGAACTGAAGGCCTTCTTTCCGGACAGCCGGGTGGAATACTTCGTCAGCTATTACGACTATTATCAGCCGGAGGCCTACATCGCCTCCTCGGATACCTATATCGAAAAGGACGCCTCCATCAACGACGAGATTGACCGCCTGCGCCACAGCGCCACTGCGGCCCTGCGGGAGCGGAAGGATGTTATCATCGTGGCCTCCGTCAGCTGCATCTACTCCATGGGGGACCCCAGCGAATACGAGGGGCAGATGCTGAGCCTGCGGCCGGGGATGCAGATTCCCCGGAGCCGCCTGCTGCGGAACCTGATCGACATCCAGTACGAGCGAAACGAGATTGAATTCGTCCGGGGGACCTTCCGGGTCAAAGGGGATACCATCGAAATCATCCCCGCCGGGGAGCACGAGAAGGCCATCCGAATCGAGCTGTTCGGGGACGAGATTGACCGCATCTGCGAAATCGACGCGGTGAGTGGCCATGTGCTGGCCACCTTGGAGCACGCGGCCCTTTTCCCGGCGACCCATTATGCCACAGACCCGGCCCACATGGAGGAGCACATCGGGGAGATCGAGGCGGATCTATCAGCCCGCATCGCGGAATTTGAGGAGGGGGGCCGACTGCTGGAGGCCCAGCGCATCGCCCAGCGGACGCGATACGACATCGAGATGATGCGGGAGATTGGCTACTGCCAGGGGATTGAGAACTACAGCCGATATTTCGACGGGCGAAAGCCGGGGGACGCGCCATACACCCTGCTGGACTATTTTACGGGGGATTTTTTGACCCTGATCGACGAAAGCCATGTGACTGTGCCCCAGATTCGGGCCATGTACAATGGGGACCGGGCTCGGAAGGAGACGCTGGTGGACTATGGGTTCCGCCTGCCCTCCGCCTTCGACAACCGGCCGCTGCTGTTTCCGGAATTCGAGGCCCGCATTGGGCAGACCATCTTCGTCAGCGCCACCCCCGGCCCCTACGAGCGGGAGCGGGCCCAGCAGGTGGTGGAGCAGATCATCCGGCCCACGGGGCTGCTGGATCCCAAGGTGATTCTGCGGCCCGCCACCGGGCAGATTGACGACCTGGTGGGGGAGATTCGGCAGGTCACCGCCCGGAAGGAGCGAGTGCTGGTAACCACCTTGACTAAGCGCATGGCGGAAAGCCTGACGGAATACCTGAAGGAGCTGGAGATCAAGGTTCGATACCTGCACAGCGATATCCTGACCATCGAGCGGATGCAGCTGCTGCGGGATCTGCGGCTGGGAGAGTTCGACGTGCTGGTGGGGATCAACCTGCTGCGGGAAGGGCTGGACCTGCCGGAGGTGGCCCTGGTGGCCATCCTGGATGCAGACAAGGAGGGCTTTCTGCGGTCGGAAACCTCCCTGGTGCAGACCATCGGCCGGGCGGCCAGAAACGTGGACGGTCGGGTCATCCTCTACGGCGATACCCTGACGGAGAGCATGGAAAAGGCCATGACGGAAACCAACCGCCGCCGGGCGCTGCAGGAGGCCTACAACGAGGCCCACGGCATTACGCCAGAAACCGTGCGGACGGCGATTCGCAACGTGCTGGAGATCACCAAGAAGGTGGAGGAGAGCAGCGAAAAGCCCCTGACGGAGGAGGAGCGGGACGCCCTGGCCCGGCAGCTGGAGGAAGAGATGCTGCTGGCGGCCAAGGATCTGGAATTTGAGCGGGCGGCCAAGCTGAGAGACAGACTGCTGGAGCTGCGGGGTGAGGCGCCCATGCAGGATGATACCCAGCAGAAAAGACACCGGAGAAGGGAGCGGACGAGGAAAAGTGAAAAATAAAGCAGGAGATCGCATGTGGCTGACGCCGATTTTGTTGGCGCTGCCCACTGCCCTGGTGGTGGGCCTGGGGGCGGTTAGATACGGAGAAACCATAAAGAATCTGATTCATTTGGCAATCAAACTGGTGGTGACAAAATGAGCAACGGAAAGCAAACAAAGCGCCCTGCCCTGGGGGCGAGAATTCTGGCGGCGCTGCTGGCCGTGGTGCTGGCGCCCTGTCTATGGGGGCAGACCGCCTCTCTGCTGGGCCTGCAGGGAATGACCTCCACGGGACTGCACACCCAAGTGGCCCTGGCGCCGGACGCGGTGGGGCGGCAGATGGAACGCATCCAGGGGGATTTGGATGCCCTGGCGGAGGAGCGGGGTTTGGATTGGCAGGATTTGGAGGGCCTGGTGACGCAGGAAGCGGTGGAGGAATTTGACCGGAAGATCGTGGCCTGGTGGACTGGAGCTCTGGCGACAGGGAAAATGGAGGAGGAGCCCACCTTCGCCGTCGAGGGACTGATGGAAAGAGTCCAGGGGGACGAGGCCTTCCTGGCGACGGTGGATCCCCTGCTGCTTCGCCGCACGGTAGAGGACATCCAGGGGGAAATCTCCAACTCCGTGCGCAGGAGCGCCGTGCTGTTCCGGGATCTTTTGGTGCAGGCGGGGGTGCGCCTGGTCTCCGACCGGGTGGATTTGCACCAGATGGTGGAGCTACTGGGCAAGGTGCCGGTGATCACGGGCTTGGCCAGCCTGGCCCTGGCGGGGATGATCGCGCTGCTCTTGAGCCGGCGAATTCAGGCGGCAGGGCAGTACATCGGCGGCGCCATCAGCGCCTGCGGGCTGCTGAGCTGCCTGGCGCTGGGACTGATCAAGGGGATGAACATCCGCGGCATGATCAGCGAAGCCAGCCTGGCCCTGGAGGCCCAATATGCGCATCTGGCGCGGATCATGACGATGGAAGTGATGGCGGTGGTGGTGCTTGCCTTCCTGGTGGGCGGCGGGCTGATGATTCTGGCCTGGAGGGACAAAAGAAAGCATGGCTAAGCAGCGGGTTCGGGTCTATCACACCATTCACAGCGCGAAGATTTCCAAGCCCCTGACCCTGGCGGTGGCGGCGGATCTGCATACCGGGAATTTCGACGACGTAATGCCGGATTTTCGCCAGGCGGACGCCATCCTGGTGCCGGGGGATTTGGTGAACCGGCACCGGAAAACCTACGCGGAGGCGGCTCGTTTTCTGCAGGAGGCGCCGAAGGCAGCGCCAGTGTTTTACTCCATGGGGAATCACGAGCGGAAATGCGCCTATCGGCGGGAATGGATGGAGCTGGTAAAGAAGAGCGAGGTCATCTGGCTGGACGATGACAGCACCCTGTTCGAGGGCATCCGCATCGGCGGGCTTTCCAGCCAGAAAAGTGGAATCGCCAATCGGGATTTTCTAGACCAGTATGAACAGGAGAAGGAATTCAAGCTGCTGATGTGCCACCATCCGGAGATGTGGCGGGATTACGTCCAGGGGCGGGACATCGACTTTACCATCTGCGGCCACGCCCACGGGGGACAGGTGCAGATTTTCGGCCAGGGGCTGTACGCGCCGGGGCAGGGCTTCTTTCCAAAGCTGACTCACGGGGTACACGACGGGGGACGGATGATGATCTCCCGGGGGATGACCAATGGTGCCCGGGCTCCGCGAATCAATGATCCCTGCGAATTGATCATTTTGCGGCTGGAACCGGAGAAAGGATAGGGAAAATCAATGGAGAAGGAAGACCTGCAGATCCTGGTGGAATGGTTTGACAAGAACAAGGATCACGAGATGAACTTCCTGGAAAAGGAAGCCATCAAGGCGGTGCTGCGGAAGAGCAGAACCGTAGGGGAGCTGGCGGAAACGGCGCTGAAGCTGCTGAAAAAGTCATAAAGAGAATCTATGACTTACCATAGTGATTCTGTATTGGACAAATGGCTTTTCCGGTGATATCATGCACCCATCCCAAGAGGAAAGGGACATCGCCCCAAAGGGGCGGCTCCGGGAAAATCCCGGAAGGAAACGAAGGAGGATGGAAAAGATGAAGAAGATTTTGAGCTTGGTTCTGGCTTTGGCCCTGGTTCTGACGGCGGTGGGCGCCGCGGTGGCGGACACCTATAAGATCGCGATTCCCAACGACGCGACGAACGAAGGCCGCGCGCTGCTGCTGCTGCAGTCCATCGGCGCCATCACTCTGAAGGAAGATGCGGGCATCACCGCGACGGATAAGGATGTTACCTCCAGCGTGGCGGATGTGGAATTCGTGCTGGCGGAAGCGGCCAATGTGCCGAACCTGCTGCAGGATGTGGATTTCGCCATCATCAACAACAACTACGCCCTGGACAATGGCCTGAATCCCGCGGTGGATGGCCTGGCCATCGAGAGCGCCGATTCTCCCTACGCCAACGTGCTGTGCGTGAAGGAAGACAACAAGGACAGCGACCTGACCAAGGCCCTGATCGCCGCCTTCACCAGCCAGCAGGTGGTGGACTACATCGCCGCCAACTATGCTGATGGCTCTGTGGTAGCGGTTATTGAGAATCCTACCGACGGCTATGACGCGGATGTGGATTACGACGCCCTGAACGGCCAGAGCGTCAGCGTGGCCGTGACTCCCGTGCCCCATGAGCCCATCGCGGACATCGCGAAGGAAATCCTGGCGGCGAAGGGCATCACCCTGGACGTCATCGAAGTGACCGACTACGTGACCCCCAATGACTTCGTGGAAGCCGGCGATGTGTACGCGAACTTCTTCGCCCACATCCCCTATCAGGAAAACTTCAACGAAGAGAATGGCACCCACATCGCCATCGTGGCCCCCATCCATGTGGAGCCCATGGCCATCTATGGCGGCCAGACTGCTGACCTGAACGTGCTGATCGCGAAGTAAAAAAAGCGAGCAATCCTGTTCGACACCGGCTGAATTTTCAGCCGGTGCCTTTGTGCGTTTTTTCGATAATGGAAATACAGGGAGGTTTTGCGCTTGATCGAAATCAGTAACCTTTCCAAGAGCTTTGTGACTGCCAGCGGCACGGTGGACGCCCTGCGGAACATCAACCTGACCATCCATGACGGGGATATCTACGGCATTATCGGCATGAGCGGCGCCGGCAAGAGTACCCTGGTGCGTTGCATCAACATGCTGGAGCGCCCCACGGAGGGGAATGTACGGCTGGATGGCGTGGATCTGGGGTCTTTGAGCAAAAAGAAGATGCAGGAGATGCGCCATCATGTGACCATGATTTTCCAGAGCTTCAATCTGCTGATGCAGCGAAACTGCCTGCAGAACATTATGCTGCCCCTGAAGCTGACCCACATGCCCAAGGATCAGGCCGTAAAGCGGGCGACAGAGCTGCTGGCCACCGTGGGCATGGCGGACAAGGCCAAGGCCTACCCAGCCCAGCTCTCCGGCGGGCAGCAGCAGCGCATCGCTATTGCACGGGCCCTGGCGACGGACCCGAAGGTGCTGCTGTGCGACGAGGCCACCTCGGCCCTGGACCCGAAAACCACCCATGATATCCTGACCCTGATTCGGGAGATTAACCAAAAGCTGGGGATCACGGTCATCGTCATTACTCACCAGATGAGCGTGGTGCAGGAGATCTGCAACCGAGTGGCCATTCTGGAAAATGGCACGGTGGTAGAGGAGGGGGACGTCAGCGAGGTGTTCTCCAACCCCAAGGCCAGGGCCACCAAGCGGCTGGTGTATCCGGATATGTCCGCCGGCATCGAAACCCTGGGCACGGAGCACAACCAGATGGTTCGGCTGGTGTTCCAGGGGGCGGAGGCGGCCACAAAGCCCCTGCTGGCCTCCATGGCCATGGAGTGCAGGATTGCGGCCAATATTCTTTCCGCCACCACCCGTACCCTGGACGGGAAGGTGTATGGTACCATGCTGCTGAACATTCCCGGCGGGCCGGAGGAGCTGGCCAGGGCGGTGCAGTATCTCAGCGGCACGGGGAATGTCCGGGTTCAGGTGGAAAGCGAATATGCCCAGCAGATGGGCCAGACGCCGACGGGGGAGGAGGAATAAGCGATGGATTATTTTGCCAGATATTTCAGCGAGAAGAAGATCGCGGACGCGATGGTGCTGATTCGGGAAGACTTTTTCCAGGCCACCCTGTCCACCCTGTACATCACCCTGATGTCCACCCTGTTTGCCATCCTGATTGGCCTGCCTCTGGGGATCATCCTGGTGACGGGGGACGCCAAGGGCATTCGGCCTCTGCCTCGGTGGCTGATGAGCATTTTGAACTGGATCATCAACCTGCTGCGGTCCGCACCCTTCATTATCCTAATCGTGCTGCTGATGCCCTTTACCCGCATGATGCTGGGCTCCGCGGTGGGGGATGGAGGCGTTATCGTACCCCTGGTCATCGCCGCGTTTCCCTTTGTGGCCCGGCTGGTGGAAGGAAGCCTGCGAGAGCTGAACCCCAACATCATTGAAATGGCCCAGTCCTCCGGCGCCAACACCTGGCAAACGGTGTTCCACGTGATGCTGCCGGAGAGCGTTCCCAGCCTGATTACCTCCTTTACCACGGCCATTACCACCATCCTGGGCTATACCGCCATGAGCGGCGCGGTGGGCGGCGGCGGACTGGGTAACCTGGCCATTGCCCAGGGGCAGCAGCGGTCGAACCACGCGGTGCTGCTGGCGGCGCTGGTGATTCTGGTGATTTTGGTACAGATTATTCAGACCTTCGGCACCTGGCTGGCCCGGAAGAGCGACAAGCGGCTGAAGAACTAAGATTCACTGAGCTCTGATTCCTGGAGAGAGCGTGGGGAGGAAACCGTAAGAAACGCTTGACAGAGAAGGGCTCGGTTGGGTATAATGCAACCCGTCTTGAGGGACGATTTTGTGCGCACCTGCGGCGGATGCTGCTGGGTGCGCCTTGATTATGAAATGGGAGTGAAAGACCATGGCAGAAGAGAAAACGACGATTTTAACCCAAAGCGGCCTGAAAAAGCTGGAGGAACAGCTGGATTATTTGATTACCGTCCGGCGGAATGAGGTCAGCGAGCAGATCGCCATCGCCCGGGGCTTTGGGGATCTGAGCGAAAACGCGGAATATGACGAGGCCAAGAAGGAGCAGGCCAAGGTAGAGGCGGAGATCACCCGGCTGCAGGCCACCATCCGGACGGCGACAGTGGTGGCGGACGACGAGATCACCACCGAGAAGGTCTCCATCGGCACCATCGTCAAGGTGAAGGACGTGGACGAAGGGGAAACCTATGAATACGCCATCGTTGGCGCCAACGAGGCGGATCCCTTCAACGACAAGATCTCCATCGAAAGCCCCGTGGGCGCAGGGCTGCAGGGCGCCAAGAAGGGGGAAACCGTGAGCATCACCATCCCCGCCGGCGTGCTGAACTACAAGGTCATCAGCATCAAGAAGATGTAGTCTGATGCGCGCGGGAGATTGCCCGGGGCTCCGCCCGTTTTTCACTGAAAACAGTCCACTGGACTGTTTTCCGGGCGTGAAAAACCCCTCCGAGGCTCGCCCTCGCCACCCGCTAAGTGCCAACGTCTTCCAAAGGCCTCTGAGTGAAACATCCCTTCGCACGACGAAATGGAATATTAGATTTGAATGAGGAAAAGATACCATGCCTGAGAATACAGTGATTCAAGATTTGAGCGAACAGGAGCAGATCCGCCGGGATAAGCTAAAGACGCTGCAGGAGGCGGGGAAGGATCCCTATCAGATTCGCAAATTTGAGGTGACCCACCATTCCAGCGACATTCTGGCAAACTTTGACGCCCTGGAGGGGCGGGAAGTGGCCATCGCCGGTCGATTGATGACTAAGCGCATCATGGGCAAGGCTTCCTTCTGCCATGTGCAGGATCTGCCGGGGGAAATCCAGGTCTATGTGGCCCGGGACGCCATCGGGGAGGAATCCTACGCCGAGTTCAAGAAGGACGATATCGGCGATATCGTTGGCATCCGGGGGACGGTGTTCAAGACCAAGACCGGCGAGATTACAGTGCATGCCATTTCCTTCACGCTGCTGTCCAAGTCTCTGAAGCCCCTGCCGGAGAAGTTCCACGGGCTGACCAATGTGGACCTGCGGTATCGCCAGCGGTATGTGGACCTGATCATGAACCCGGACAGCAAGGATACCTTTATCAAGCGCTCCAGGATTATCAGCGCTATCCGCCGCTATCTGGACAGCCAGGGCTTCATGGAGGTGGAGACCCCCATGCTGGTGGCCAACGCCGGCGGTGCGGCGGCCCGGCCCTTCGAAACCCATTTCAACGCCCTGGACGAGGACTTCCGCCTGCGGATCAGCCTGGAGCTGTATCTGAAGCGGCTGATCGTGGGTGGACTGGAAAAGGTATACGAGATTGGACGCGTCTTTCGCAACGAGGGGCTGGACACCCGGCATAACCCGGAGTTCACCTTGATGGAGCTGTACCAGGCCTATACGGACTATCACGGCATGATGGACCTGACGGAGAACATGTATCGCTTCGTGGCCCAGGAGGTGCTGGGGACCACCACCATCGTTTATAATGGCGTGGAGATGGACCTGGGCAAGCCATTTGCCCGGGTCACCATGAAGGACGCGGTAAAGCAATACGCGGGGGTGGACTTCGACGAAATCCATACCCTGGAGGAAGCTCGGGCCATCGCTAAGGAGCACCATATCGAATACGAGGACCGGCACAAGAAGGGGGATATCCTGAATCTGTTCTTCGAAACCTATGTGGAGGAGCATCTGATTCAGCCCACCTTCGTCATGGATCATCCCGTAGAGATTTCACCCCTCACCAAGCGGAAGCCCGAGGATCCGGACTATGTGGAGCGGTTTGAGTTCTTCATGAACGGATGGGAGATGGCCAACGCTTACTCCGAGCTGAATGATCCCATCGATCAGCGGGCCCGCTTCGCCGCCCAGGAGGAGCAGTTCGCCGCGGGTGATGAGGAAGCGAACCATACGGACGAGGATTTCCTGAACGCCCTGGAGATCGGCATGCCCCCCACCGGCGGCATTGGATATGGCATTGACCGGATGTGCATGCTGCTGACGGATTCTGCCGCCATTCGGGATGTGCTGCTGTTCCCGACCATGAAAACGCTGTGAGTTTAATTGTAGAAGAAGAGGCTCCCCCACAAAACGGAGGAGCCTCTTTTAGCACTTTTTTTCTTGCTCCCCCGCGGAGTGGGAGCGCTTTTAGTTTATTTCCCCGCTTCGCGGGGAATCTTTCAGTTTTCTCGCTCGCTTTACGAGAGAGTCTCTTTCATAGTTGATATAGATCTACTTCGGTTTTGCCGTCGAATTCCTCCACCAGGACGGAGATCATCTCCGAATGGCTGGTGGGGAGATTTTTGCCCACATAATCCGGCCGAATGGGGAGCTCCCGATGACCCCGATCCACCAACACCGCCAGCTGAATCAGGCGAGGGCGGCCATAATGGAAAACGGCCTCCAGGGCGGCGCGGGCCGTGCGGCCGGTATAAATCACATCATCCACGATGATGAGCTTCTTGCCCTGAATTTCGAAGGGGATATGGGTCTTCCCCGTCTCGGGCAGATCGCTGAGCTCTGTCAGGTCATCCCGATACAGGCTGATATCCACGCTGCCCAGGGGAATATTCACCCCTTCGAAGCGGCGCAAATTCTCCTGCAGCATGGCCGCCAGGGAAACGCCGCGTCGCTGGATGCCCAGGAGGCAAAGATCCTCCGTGCCATTATTTTTCTCAATGATTTCATGGGTGATGCGCGTCATGCTGCGCCGGATCGCCGCTTCATCCATGATGATGGATTTCAGTTTCAAGTCTGATCCCTCCTGAAAGAAAGAGCCCGAGGGCTACATGCAACCCTCGGGTTGTTTGAATAGGAAACGCGGAGAAAATTCAATCGGTGGGAAAGTAGGCTGCTTCCTGGATTGCCCTTCCAGCGTGTTCCTCTGAACTGCGTTCCAGATTATTTCGCGGCCCGCTTGTTGAAAATGACATTGATCAGGATGCCCAGAATCAGGCCAGTGGCGATGGAAGAAACGGTCACGGCACCGAAGTTCAGGGTCAATCCGCCAATGCCGGGCACCAGGATGGCGGCCACGACGAACAGGTTGCGATTGTCATTCAGGTCCACCGGCTGCAGCATCTTCAGGCCGGAAACCGCGATGAAGCCATACAGCGCGATGCAAACGCCGCCCACGATGCAGGAGGGGATGGAGTTTACAAAGCAGACGAAGGGATCAAAGAAGCTGAGGATGATGCAATACACCGCGGCGATGGCGATGGTGCTGATGGAGGCGTTGCCAGTGATGGCGACGCAGCCCACAGACTCGCCATAGGTGGTGTTGGGGCAGCCACCGAAGAAGGAGCCGATGATGGAGCCCACGCCATCGCCGATCAGCGTCCGATGGAGACCGGGATCGGTGATCAGATCCTGCTCGATGATGGAAGACAGGTTCTTATGGTCGGCAATGTGCTCCGCCAGGGTGACGAAGGCCACAGGGGCGAACAGGACGAAGATGCTGACCACATCGGCAATGGAGGAGACGCGATTGGTGGCGTCCGGATAGGCGCCGAAGATGCCCAGGAAGGTGAACCGGGGAACCTTGAAAAGCTGCATGCCTTCGAAGGCGGAAAGGTTCACCAGCTTCAGGGCGTCGATGCCAGCGGAATTGCCGATCAGCGTCAGCACCAGGGCCAGCGCATAGGAGCACAGAATACCGATGACAAAGGGGATCAGTTTCATGCCCTGGCTGCCCTTGACGGAGGCATACACCGTGATGAAGAAGGCGATGACGCCCACCAGAATTGCCACCAGATTATAGCTGCCGGCGGCGGTGTTGTTCAGATTGTTGACAGCGCTGCCACAAAGGCTCAGACCGATGAGGGCGACGGTGGGCCCGATGACCACCGGGGGCAGCAGCTTATTGACCCACTCGGAGCCGGTCTTCTTAATAATCAGTGCGATGACCACATACACCAGGCCTGCGAAGACAGCGCCCAGGAAGATGCCCAGGAAGCCGAAGGCCACCGCCCCGGCCAAGGGGCTGATGAAGGCGAAGGAGGACCCCAGGAAGACCGGGCTCTTTTTCCGCGTCGCGACGAAAAGATAGAACAGCGTGCCGAAGCCGGCGCCACACAGGGCCGCGGGCTGGCTCATATAGGTGCCAGAGCCGTCCACCAGAATCGGCACCAGCAGCGTCGCAGCCATGATGGCCAGCAGCTGTTGGAAGGCGTAGACCAGGTTTTTCTTGATCGGGGGTTTGTCGCTAAGTCCATACACCAGTTTCATAAGAATCGAAGACCTCCCTGCTTTTTTTCTTGGCAGGCCAGGGCGGACAAAAGAAAAAGCCCGCTGGCACAACCTGCCCGCAAGCCACGACATCCCGTCCATGCTGGTCGCATCTTGTCGGCAACCCGTACCGTCTTAAAGACCCACCGCGGGAAACGATACCACCATTTCAGGGCTGCGTCAAGGCGGCAAAAATTACATTTCTATGACAAAGAGAGGTTGTTTTTTTCGCGGCGGAGGGAGAAGCGCGGATTGAAACCTATTTTCAGTCGTGGTATACTGGCAGGGTATGGAGAAGCAGCAGAAGGAGGAAAGCGCCCCCGTGTTATTTCAGTTCGACGACCGGTACGCCCTGTTCGACATGACTCCGGTGGACAATCAATTTATCCAGGAATACCTGCCCGCCGCCCGGGGGGAGGATGTGCGGGTGTACCTGTACGGCCTCATGCGCTGCTACCATCCGGAGGCGGAGATGAGCCTGGCCCAGATGAGCCGGGAGCTGCACCTAGAGGAGGAGGAGATCGCCCGGGCCTATCGATACTGGGAGCGGAAGGGCCTGGTGCGCCGGGTCAGCGATGACCCGCCAGCCTATCGATATATCAGCGCGCGCCAGCGGGCTATGGGTGGCGCGGAGCCTCAGCTGGATCCGGAATACGAGGCCTTTGCGGACAGCCTGTACGGCGTATTCGACCATGGGCGGCGGCTCCATGGCAGCGAGATTCGCACCTGCTATGAATGGGTGGAGGATTTGAAGCTGCCCCCGGAAGCGGTGATCATGCTACTGAAGCACATGGAGCGGAACAAGGGCAAGAATTTTGCCATCCAGAGCGCTCAGCAGGTGGCCATGCAAATGGCAAAAGAGGGAGTTCAGACCGTGGAGGAGGCGGAGGATTTCCTCAGCCGGGATCAGGCCCTCTACCAGGGGACCAAGGCGGTGCTGAAAAGATTAGGGAAGCGGAACCTGCCCTCCGAGGATCAGCTGGCGCTGTACAAAAAATGGACTCAGGAATGGGGCTTTACCCCGGAGGCCATTCAGGAGGCCTGTGCGGAGACCGCCAAGGGGGATCCCTCCATGGGATTCCTGGACGGTGTGCTGCGGAACATTCGGGAACGATCCGCCAGCGGGGCGCGCATCGAGGCTTCCGGCGTGGTGCAGGCCCGGGAAGAGGGCGCAGAGCTGAGACGGGTGCTGAAGACCCTGGGCAGCGGCAGCGTGACGGAGCGGCACCTGGAATGGTATCGGAAGGTGCGGGAGGTCTACCCCGAGGACATGGTGCTGCTGGCGGCCCGGGAATGCGGCCGATCCGGCGGCAGCGTGGAGGATGTGGAAAAAATGCTGGATTCCTGGAGCAGAAAGGGGATTTTTTCCACGGCGGAAGCGGAAAAATATGTCCAGGAATTCCGGGCCCAGGGCGAGCTGATGATGGAGCTGCGGAAGATGTGGGGATTGAAAAACCGCATGAGCGCGAAGGATCGGGCCTTGGTGGCGGAATGGGAAAAGGAGCTGGGTTTCGCTCCGGAGCTGATTTTGCTGGCAGCAGAGGGCGCCAGCGGAGCGGACAAGCCCATGGCTTATTTAAACAAGATTCTGCGGGATTACGCGGAAAAGGGAATCCGGACGAAGGAACAGATTTTGCTGGATCGGGAGCAGCACCAGGCAGCGAAACCGGCCGCCACGGCGCCGGGGACGAGAGCGGCAAAGCAGGTCATTGCCCAGCAATACAGTCAGCGGGATTACAGCGGGCCGGAGGAGAGCATGGAGGAGGTGCTGATGCGCCTGGAGGGAGAGAAGGACAGCCGTGCGTGAGGATATATTAAAGGAAGTGCTGCGGGAAAAGCAGGAGCTGCAGGCGCGGAACGAGGCCATCGCCACGGACCGGGCCCGGGAAATTCGGGAGAAATATCCGGACATCGCGGAGCTCCTGCGCCAGCGACAACAGATGATTCAGGCAGGGATCTTTGGAGCCCTGCGAGGGGAAGCGGCGGCGGAGAATCTGCCGGAGAGGATGGAACAGGCCTCCGGGGAGATTCGCCAGGCGCTGCAGGAGAAGGGCTATCCGGCGGATTATCTGGCCCCGATCTATGATTGCCCCCTCTGCCAGGACACCGGATTCATCGGGGAGCGGATTAAGGAAAAATGCAGCTGCGTGCGAAAAAACTATCAAACGAAGCTGCGAGCGGCCATCGGGCTGCCGGAGGGGGGCGACGAAACCTTCGAGCGCTTCCAGATGGAAATCTTCCCCGACGAGAAGCGCCCCGGGGCCCGGCTGTCCCAGCGGGAGGCCATGGGCATTATAAGAAAGGCCTGCGAAACCTGGGCGGATCAGTATCCGGACCAGCAGCCCCGGGATTTGATTCTGGCGGGAAAATCCGGACTGGGCAAAACCTTCCTGCTGCACGCCATGGCCAATCGTCTCATCGAGCGGGAGAAGAATGTGCTGCTGATTTCCGCCTACAGCTTTCTGGAAATCGCCCGGCGCAGCTATTTTGAAAACGATGGCCAGCTGGAGGAGCTGATCGGGACGGAGATTCTGATGCTGGACGACCTGGGCAGCGAGCCCATGATGCAGAACATTACCATCGAGCAGCTGTTCAACCTGATTAACGAGAGGCAAAGACGAAACCTTCCCACAGTCATCAGTACCAATTTGAACCAGGAGGAGCTGCGGGGCAGATATTCTGAGCGCATCGCCTCCCGACTGACGGATCGGCGGAGCTGCCTGTACCTTCCCCTGGAGGGGCAGGACATTCGCAATGGGAGAAAATGAGGATGAATATCCAGATCTATAGCGGAAAGAAGAACTTCGACGTACAGAAGGCGGAACGGTACTTCAAGGAGCGGCGGATCCCCGTCCAGGCCCTGGATTTGAAGAAGCATAAACTGGGGGAGCGGGAGATCAAGCTGATGATTCAGCAAATCGGCCTGGAAAAGCTGATCGACCGGGAGGATAAAAAGGTCAAGGAGCATCCTGCCTGCTATTACAATCAGGAAAGCCTGCTGATTCCCGCCATTCAGGAAGCGCCCTGGCTGCTGCGGACTCCCATCGTCCGGAATGGAAATAAAATGACCGTTGGATACGCGCCGGAGGTTTGGGACAGCTGGAGCTGAAAGGAAGAAAGCGCATGAATTGGAATTTGGAATGGCTAACACAGGCGATGGAGAAACAGCCGGGAAAGGTGAGCTGCGTTGTGAAGACGCTGCACACGGGAAAAAGCTTCTCCTACGCGCCGGATACGGTGCACTCCTCCGCCAGCGTCATCAAGATTTATCTCATGGCCTGCCTGTATCAGCAGGCCCAGGCGGGGAAGCTTCGGCTGACGGATCGAATCGTCTTCCGGCCAGAGCTGATCGCCCCTTCGGCTGGGGTGCTGAGCTATCTGCGAGACATGCAGGAAATGAGTGTGCGGGACCTGATGGAGCTGATGATCATCGTCAGCGATAACTCCGCCACCAATATTCTGCTGGATCTGGCGGGAATGGAGCAGGTCAATGGCTATCTGGAGGGCCTGGGGCTGGAGCACACCCGCTTTCGGCGAAGGATGATGGATCTGGAGGCCTTGAAACGGGGGCAGGATAATACCACCACCTCCGCGGAAACGGCGGACATGCTGGAACGCATCTATCGGGGACGAATCGTGAGCCCGGAGGCTTGCGGGGAGATGATGCGGACGCTGAAGAATCAGCAGTCTGATTCCCTGATTCCCTGGCATTTCGACGAGATCCTGCCGGAGCACTCCATTGCCCATAAGACCGGCGGGCTCAGCGGGGTGGTGCATGACGCGGCCATCATCGACGGGGGGAAAGAGCCCTTCGTGCTGTGCTTCTTTGGCAGCGGCGTGGAGGTGCCGGCCTATAGCCGCCTGATGCAGGACGCATCACTTCGAATTTACAAGCAAATCAATGAAGAGTAAAAGGGAGGAGAAGAAGATGGATCAGCAGAAAAGACCCCGGGCCAGGGAAAAGAAAGTTGTTTCCGAAGGCAAGGGCGTAGAGAAGAAGGGCCAGGGCCTGGGCACAGGCCCAGTAGGGAACGGAACCTCCCGGCCCCAGAGCCAGACGCAGCAGCCAGCGCAGCCCCAACGGTCCACCAGCAGCAATCCCTTTGCTGCGCCCAGCTCCTCTGGCACGCGGCCAGCGGCGGGGCAGAGCAGTGTCCAGCGGCCAGCCAGCAGCAATCCCTTCGCGGCGCCCAGTTCCTCTGGCACGCGACCAGCGGCGGGGCAAGGCAGTGCCCAGCGGCCCACCAACAGCAATCCCTTTGCGGCGCCCAACTCCTCTGGTACACGACCAGCGGCGGGACAAAGCAGCGCCCAGCGGCCAGCGCAGCCCCAGCGGCCAGCAGCCGGTGGGAACGCTGGCAATGCCCAAAGGGCTACAACCTCCCAAGGAACCCAGCGGGCTTCCGGCGGAGGCGGCGGAAAGTTGCTGCCCTTGATTGCCGTACTGGTGCTGCTGCTGGGGGGCGGACAGCTGAGCGGGCTCTTCGGCGGCGGGGACGATAGCTCCTCCCTGCCCAGCGCCCCCTCTTCCAGCCAGACCACCAGTTCCTCCAGCTATCCTTCCAGCACCAGCAGCTCCAGCTCCTCTGGCGCGGACGCCATCAGCAGCCTGCTGGGAGGCGGAACTTCCTCCTCCGGCGGGCTTAGCGATCTGCTGAGCGCCTTCATGAGCTCCAGCGGATCCTCCGTGTACGACTATACTGGCAGCTCCGTGCCCGCCTCCAGCGGGAATGATTTCTTCAGCCTGCTGTCCTCCAGCATGGGCGGGAGCGGCAGCTCTTCTTCTGCCTCTTTTGGCGGAGGCTCTACCTCCGCGAACACCCTTAGCGGCGCCTCCGCTTCCACCGCCCAGGTGGATGAAACTGTGGCCAGCGGAGCCCGGGCCAAGCGGACCCAAATTCTGGGGAACCAGAAGGATACCGTGACCATCCTGATGTACATGTGCGGCACGGATCTGGAGAGCCAGAACGGCATGGGCACGGCGGACCTGAAGGAAATGGCCAACGCCACGGTGGGGGATCAGGTGAACCTGATTGTCTACACCGGTGGATGCCGCCGGTGGAAGAACAACGTCATTTCCAACACCGCCAACCAGATTTATCAGATCAAGAACGGATCCCTGTACTGCCTGGAGAAGGATATGGGCACCGGGGCCATGACCAGCCCCGCCACCCTGACGAAGTTCATCCAATACGGCGCGGAAAACTTTCCGGCCAACCGAATGGAGCTGATCCTATGGGACCACGGCGGCGGCTCCGTCAGCGGCTTTGGCTATGACGAGAAGTTCTCCTCCAGCGGGTCCATGAACCTGGCGGGGATCAACAACGCCCTGAAAAACGCAGGGGTGACCTTCGACTTCATCGGCTTTGATGCCTGCCTCATGGCTACGGTGGAAAACGGCATCATGCTGGAGCAGTATGCTGATTATCTCATCGCCAGCGAGGAGACGGAGCCTGGCGTGGGCTGGTATTACACCAATTGGCTGAACAAGCTGAGCGCCAATACCTCCCTGCCCACGGTGCAGGTGGGCAAGATGATCGCGGACGACTTCGTATCGGTGTGCAATCAGCAGTGCCGGGGCCAATCCACCACCCTGTCGGTGGTGGATCTGGCAGAGCTGAAAGCCACTGTGCCGGCGGAGCTGAAGGCCTTCAGCGTCGGCGCCAACGAGCTGATTCAGAACCAGGAATACGCCAAGGTATCCAAGGCCCGGTCCAGCACCCGGGAATTCGGTCAGAGCTCCCAGATTGATCAGATTGACCTGGTGCATTTCGCCAACAATCTGGGCACCAGCGAGGGCAAACAGTTGGCCCAGGCGCTGCAGGGGGCGGTGAAATATAACCGGACCGGCGGCGGCATCAGCAATGCTTACGGCCTCAGCATCTATTTCCCCTATCGCAAGGCAAGCAAGGTGAGCCAGGCGGTATCCGCCTATCAAGCCATCGGCATGGATGAGGACTACGCCCGGTGCATCCAGGAATTTGCCAGCCTGGAGGTCAGCGGTCAGGTGGCCGCCGGCACGCCGGTGTCCTCCTACGGCAGCTTCGGCGGATACGGCAGCGCTTATGGCAGCCAGAGCAGCCTGCTGAGTTCCCTGATGGGCGGCGGCTACTCCGGCGGGTACACCTCCTCCCAGGATTCCATGACGGATCTGCTGGGGGGCCTCTTCGGCGGCGGCAGCTCCGGCGGCATCTATGACCTGTTCGGTGGCCGGAACCTGACGGCGGAAACCGCGGCCCAGTATATCGCGGACCATCACCTGAACGCGGCGGCACTGGTCTGGACGGGGGATCGAATCACCCTCAGCGAGAGCCAATGGGCGGAGGTGGAGGATATCGCCCTGAACGTCTTTGTGGACGACGGAGAAGGCTACATCGATCTGGGGCTGGATAACCTCTTCACCATCGATGGCAACGATTTGGTATACGATTTTGACAACACCTGGATCTCCATCGACGGGCAGCCCGTGGCGTACTATTACCTGGGCACCGTGGAAAACGGGGAGGAGGAATATTTGATCTCTGGATACATCCCGGCGCTGCTGAACGGCCAGCGGGTGAAACTGATGCTGAACTTCGACCACAACCAGCCCTACGGTTATCTGGCCGGGGCGGAGCTGGTGTATACGGACGCAGAGATCGACGTCCAAGCCAAGAACCTGATTCAAGTGGGCGCGGGAGACCAGCTGCAGTTCCTCTGCGATTACTATGATTACGAAGGCAACTACAAGGACAGCTATTTCCTGGGGGACCCCATTACCCTGGGAGAAGAGGTGGAAATCGCCAACACGCCCATCGGCGGCACCCGGACCCTGGCCACCTGGAAGCTGACGGATATCTATCAGCAGCCCTATTGGACCCCCTCCTGGGCCATCGAGACCGAGGTCGATTAAGGAAAGAATGATTTGTTACCATTTAGTGTGAAAGCATCTACTGCCAATTTATTTTCGCTCCCTCGCGCTGCGGGGGAGCGTTTTTCAGTGCTTCCATAAAAAAGTAGGGCAGGCGTTTCCGCCTACCCTCATAATTTGGGATTTTTATGACTTAATCCACCCGGAAAACTGCCGCGTCGTGGGGCGCCAGCTCCGCCTGGAGGGTGATGACTCCCTGGCATTCCTGACCGGTCCAAACCTCCCGGGCGTTTCTCGGGCCCTCCTGCTCCACGTCTGAAAGGTCAAACTTCAGGGCGCGGGTTTCCTCGGTCAGGTTAAACAGGGCCACATAGAATCCCTGGCCATCCTTCCGGGGGGCGACCCAGATGCATTCTTCCTGGCTGGTGCGCACAGGGTGTCCTGCCCAGCTTTCCTTCTCGATTTCCAGCAAGGCACCGTTGGTCAGCAGCTTCAGAGTGAAATCATCGTTCTTGGTCATTTCTCCACCGATCATCAGCGGCGCCCGCATCATGCACCACAGGGACATCATGGTCCGCTGCTCCGCCTGGGTAAAGCCGGTCCAGCTCTCCGGATCCTCGCATTGCCGCAGGGCGCCCACGGGCAGCATATCCGCATCCGGCCAATGGCCGGGGCCGGCGTGAATGCACCATTTTTCCGCCCGCTCGAACATGGCCCGCAGCTGCTTCCAGTCATCCCAGAAGTCATCCGTGATCCGCCACATATTGGCCCAGGTTTTCAGATGCTCCGCCTTTTCCAGGGGCGCGGGGCCGGGGCTGAGACTCAGCACCATGTCCCGGCCGGAATGATCCCGGCCCAGGGAGATCAGCTCGATTTCCCGCTGGCAATGGGGATATTCCCGGGCGATGTCGTCGCACTTGATGAAATCAACCCCCCAGCTGGCATAGAGCCGGAAGATGCTGTCATAATAATCCTGGGCGCCGGGCAGGTCGCACTTCAGACCGTACATGTCCGGATTCCAGAAGCAGATGGAGTTCGGATTCGCCACCTCGTGGCAAAAGGCGCTGCTGCCTTCGATGGGCAGATGGCGGCGGGCCGCCTCCCGGGGCATGCCCCGCATAATATGGATGCCGAATTTCAGGCCCATGCGGTGAATCTCCTCGGCCAAGGGGGCAAAGCCTTTGCCGCCCGCGGCGCTGGGGAAGCGATTCTTCGCCGGGATCAGTCGGCCGAATTCATCCATGCAGAGATCTGAAAAGGGAATGTAATCATGGTTGATGGCGGCGGGGGAGGACCATTGGATATCCACCACCACATATTCCCAGCCATAGGGCTTCAGATGCTCCGCCATATAGCGGGCATTCTGCAGCACCTGCTCCTCCGTGACGGCCGCGCCGTAACAATCCCAGCTGTTCCATCCCATCGGGGGTGTTTTTGCAATCATATTTGTTTTCCTTTCTCCTGCTATTTTCTATTCATCGGGAACGAGCTTTCTTCATCAAGAGCCATGATACCTGATCAAGGGACAGATTTCAAGGATAAAACGAAAAAATCCCTTGACAGAAAGGGCATTTCATGATATCTTTTGCCGGTGAGCCGCTCGGGAGAGGTCTTTTTAATGCGCCTTGCGCGCAACCTCAAGGTTCCCGGCGAGTATTTATGAGGAGGCGCTGAGCTATGTATGCGATTATCGCGGCAGGCGGCCGGCAGTATCGGGTTTCCCAGGGTGATGTTATCTATATCGACAAGGTGAATCAGGAAGCGGATTCCAAGATTTCCTTCGACGTGCTGATGATCGGCGGCGAGGGCGAAATCAAGGTGGGTAATCCTGTGATTGCCGGAGCCAAGGTCGAGGGCAAGGTCCTGGCCCAGGTCAAGGGCGAGAAGATCCGGGTTTACAAGTACAAGAGCAAGAAGAATTATCATCGGACACAGGGTCATCGTCAGCCCTACACCAAGGTGGAAATCACCGCGATCAACGCGTAATGATCTCCGCCATCCTGTATCGGAAGGGTGAAAGATACGCAGGTTTTCGGGCCTCAGGACACAGCGGATACGCGGAGGCCGGAAGCGACATTGTTTGCGCCGGGGTTTCGGCCCTGAGCATTACCTGCGTCAACGCCATGGAGAGCTTATTAGGGGTTTCGGTCCTCCCCGAGGTGGAGGAAGAAACCGGGCTGCTGGCCTTCGAGCTCCCACCCCAGGAAGGGGAAAGGGAATTTGGATCCCAGCTGCTGATGGGCGCCCTGGGGCAAGGGCTTTCCGATTTGCAGGAAGCGTATCCCGAATATGTTACATTCGAAATCAAAGATCGGAGGAAATGACCATGTTGAAGATGAATCTGCAGCTGTTCGCGCATAAAAAGGGAATGGGCTCCACCCGGAACGGCCGGGACAGCGAGTCCAAGCGTCTGGGGCCGAAGCGGGCGGACGGCCAGCTGGCCCTGGCGGGCAACATCCTGGTTCGGCAGCGGGGAACCAAAATTCATCCCGGCCTGAACGTAGGCATCGGCAAGGACGACACCCTCTTCGCCAAGGAGACGGGCATCGTTCGTTTCGAGCGCCTGGGCCGCGACAAGAAGCAGGTTTCCGTTTATCCGGTGGAGACCGCGGCCGAAGCTCAGTAAGAGCGAAAAGTCCATGGGCTGTTGCGTCGCAACAGCCCGTTTTTTTACAGAAGATGGAAGCCGGCAGGCCAAGCGTATTTCGGGGAGGATGGCCCTGACGCCTGCTGGACAGAAGAAGGGGGTTGCCGAACAATGACCAACACCAACGGGAAAAAGACGTTCTACATCACTACGCCGATCTATTATCCCTCCGGGAACATGACCATCGGCCATACCTACACCACTGTGGCGGCGGACACCATGACCCGTTTCAAGAAGCTGACGGGATACGACGCCTATATGCTGACGGGCACGGACGAGCACGGCCAGAAGATTGAGAAGAAGGCCGCGGAAGCGGGAATTGCGCCCATTGAGTATGTGGACAAGATCGTGGCGGAAACCAAAGAGCTGTGGAAGCTGATGGATATCCAGTACGACGACTTCATCCGCACCTCTGAGGAGCGGCACACGAAGGTGGTGCAGAAGATCTTCCGCCAGTTCTATGACCAGGGGGACATCTACAAGGCGGAATATGAGGGCATGTACTGCACCCCCTGCGAGAGCTTCTGGACCCCCACCCAGCTGGTGGAAAAGGACGGGGTCAAGGTCTGCCCGGACTGCGGCCGCCCCTGCCAGCCCATGAAGGAAGAAAGCTATTTCTTCAAGATGAGCAAATATCAGGATTGGCTGATCGATTACATCGAGACCCATCCGGACTTCATCCAGCCTCCGAAGCGGGCCAACGAGATGCTGACCAACTTCCTGCGGCCCGGCCTGCAGGATCTGTGCGTCAGCCGCACCAGCGTGAAATGGGGCATCCCGGTGGACTTCGACCCGAAGCACACGGTGTATGTCTGGATCGACGCGCTGAGCAATTACATTACGGCCCTGGGCTATGGCACGGATAATGACGAGCTGTACCAGAAGTATTGGCCGGCGGATATCCACCTGGTGGGGAAGGAGATCGTACGTTTCCACACGATCTACTGGCCCATTATGCTGCATGCCCTGGGGCTGCCCCTGCCCAAGCAGGTCTTTGGCCATGGATGGCTCCTTTTCGGAGCGGACCGGATGAGCAAATCCAAGGGCAATGTGGTCTATCCCGGCCCCATCGTGGCCCGGTACGGCGTGGACGCCCTGCGGTACTACCTGATGCGGGAGATGCCCTTCGGATCCGACGGGAACTATACCAACGAATCCTTCCTGACCCGGATGAACGCGGATCTGGCCAATGACCTGGGGAACCTGGTCAGCCGGACCGTGGCCATGATCGAGAAATATTTCGACGGCATCCTGCCCGCCTGGGACAAGGAGACGGAGGAGCCCGTGGGCGTGGAGCTGCGGGAGCACTGCGCCAAGCTGCCGGCCCTGGTGGAGGAGCAGATGGACAAGCTGCAGTTCTCCCAGGCCTTGGCGGAGATCTGGAAAGTGGTGGGCGAGTGCAATAAGTACATCGACCAGACCCAGCCCTGGGTGCTGGGGAAGGATCCGGAGAAGAAAGCGCTGCTGGGCAATGTGCTGCTGACCCTGGCGGAATGCGTCCGCTTTGTGGCGGTGCTGATTCAGCCTGTGATGCCCTCCACCCCGGCACGGATTTTCGAGCAGCTGGGGATTGCGGAGGAGTCGCTCCAGACCTGGGATTCCCTGGGCTGCTTCGGCGCCCTTCCGGAGGGAATCCATGTCCACAAGGGCGAAGCTCTCTTCCCCCGAATCGATGTAAACAAGGAATTGGAAGCCCTCAGCGGCGGGGAGAAGGAAGATAAGAAGGCGGCCAAGGCGGAGGAGAAAGCCGCCAAGAAGGAAGCCAAGGCCGCGGAGAAAACCGACAAGAAGGAAGCGAAGCACGAGGAGCCGGAGTTCCCGGCGGAGATCAATTTCGATACCTTCGCCCAGTGCAAGATGCAGGTGGCCCGGGTGCTGGATTGCTTCAAGGTAGAAAAGAGCAACAAGTTGCTGCAGTTCCGCCTGAGCTTTGGCCCTGACGGGGAGCGGACTATCCTGAGCGGCATCGCGAAATATTATCAGCCGGAAGAATTGGTGGGCAAGCAGATTATTGCCATTACTAACCTGGCCCCCCGGAAGATTGCTGGCATCGAGAGCCAGGGCATGATCCTTTCCGCCCTGGACGACGCGGGGAACCTGCGGCTGTTGGAGGTGGCCGAGGGCGTGGAAGACGGAGCGATCGTGGGATGAGGCAGCTATTTGACAGCCACTGCCACGTGAACGAGGAGCGATTCGACGAGGATCGGGAGGATGTGCTGGCCCGGATGCGGGAGCACGGCATTACCCGATACGCGGTGATCGGCTCCGACATGGCTACCTCCGCTGCCTGCGTGGCCTATGCCCAGGAGCACGAGGAGGTGGTCTGCGCCGTAGGCATCCACCCCCACGAAGCCAAAGGCTATCAGGAGGGGGATCTGGACACCCTGGCAGGCTGGATTCGGTCCGGCCAGGCCCAGGCCATCGGAGAAATCGGGCTGGACTATTACTATGACCTGAGCCCCCGGGAAACCCAGCAGCAGGTCTGCCGGATGCAGATGGAACTGGCCTATGAACTGGGAACCAGCGTAGCCTTCCATGTGCGGGACGCTCATGGGGACATGCTGGAAATCATGAAGAGCATGAAGGGGCATTTGACCCCGGGCATTCTGCACTGCTTCAGCGGCAGCAGCGAAATCGCGAAGGAATATCTGAAGTTAGGGTATCATATTTCCTTCGCCGGGCCGGTGACCTTCAAGAAGGCGCCCAAGCTGCGGGAGGCGGCCCTGATCGTTCCCCGGGACCGGCTGCTCATCGAGACGGACAGCCCCTATCTGGCGCCGGAACCGGTGCGGGGCAGACGGAATGAGCCGGCGAATGTCCGCTTTGTGGCGGAAAAGCTGGCGGAGATCCGCGGGGAGGATCCGGAGGAGCTGGCCGCCTACACCTACGAGAACGCGGAACGAATCTATGGATTGAGAGCATAAAGAAGGAGCCGCCTGAGGAGTCTCAGGTGGCTTTCTTTAGGACATTTTTCGGAGACACTGATGAAAAACACCCCGCGGAGCGGGAGGGCGAGAAAGAATCAGAGAAGCAGGCAGAATGCCTTCTTGCTGATTTGAGCAAATCAGTTTTCCCGCAACGCTTCCCGGGCCTGGCCTTCCGTCATCCCTGGGAAAACCCGCGGGTCGTAGAGCAGATTCAGCATTCGCCAATCCAGATCGCTGAGGGCTTGGGTGGTGGTGGGAGCCTGATACAGAATGCTATCCTCGTAAACTTCGTGATCTCCGGGCAAGCCCAGGGCGCCCACCAGTTCCTCGAGAATCAGGTGGTTCCGCTCCTCCTGGGTGGTGATATCGGAGGCAATGCCGACGCGGGCGGAGACGATGCGCCACTGGGGATGTTCATACGTGAAGAAGCCCCAGTTATCCTCCACATAATCCGTCAGATAATATCCCATGGAATAGAGGGGGATGAACCACAAGCGAATATTGGCCTGGGTATCAATCTTGACCCGATGGATGGGCGGTAGATGGGGCACGTTTTGCTGCAGCTGCTGGATGAATTCATCCACTACCGCCCGATCCTCCGGGGTAGGCGCGCCGCCCAGCCAAAGGGTGATCTCCTGGGCCCATCGAGTCAGACGGAAATTATCTTCATCGCCATATTCCGGATGAAAGGCGCAGTAAGAAAAGATAGACAGGGCCTCCTGGCTGGCGTCCGCCTCGGAGGAGGGACGCCAGGTTTTCGCCAGGGCGGGAGAAGATAAAGGAAAAAGCAGCCAAAGAGACAGCAGCAATGCCATCCCCGGTCGCAATAAATGCTTCAAACGTCAGCCCTCCTTCCTTTCAGGTGAAAGAATAAAAGGATTGTACCCAATTCGAGAAAAAACGGCAAGAGGAAAAATCGAAAAAGGAACGGGGCATTGCGTTCCCTCCGGCAGACGGGTATAATGACCCGGCGGGGCAAATGCCTCGCGATCAAAAAGACAAAAGATGGAATAGCGCAATCGCACTTAAAGGAAACAGCAGCATGATGAATCGAATTTATTTGGACAATGCCTCCACCACGGCCCTGGCTCCGGCGGTTTTTCAGGAGATGACCCCCTATTTTATGGAATGCTACGGCAATGCCTCCAGCGTGCATGGCACGGGGCGGGAAGCCCACCGGGCCCTGGACAAAGCGCGGAAAAGGGTGGCCGCGGCGCTGGGGGCCCAGCCCCAGGAGATCTATTTTACTTCCGGGGGGAGCGAAAGCGACAACTGGGCCCTCAAGGGCGCTGCGTTGGCAAATCAAAACCAGGGAAAGCACATCATTACCAGCGTGATTGAGCACCACGCGGTGCTGAATGCCTGCTACTGGCTGGAGGGGATGGGTTTTGAGGTTACGTATCTGCCGGTGGACAGATGGGGGAAAGTGGACCCCGCAGCGGTGGAACAGGCGATTCGACCAGACACGATCCTGATCTCCCTGATGACGGCCAATAACGAGATCGGCACGCTGCAGCCCATCGCCCGGGTAGGAGAAATCGCCCGGGGGAAGGGAATTCTTTTCCACACGGACGCGGTGCAGGCAGTGGGGGCGGTGCTCCTGGATGTGCAGGCCCTGGGGGTCGATCTGTTAAGCCTGAGCGCCCATAAATTTCATGGCCCGAAGGGCATTGGCGCGCTGTATATCCGCCGGGGAGCCAAGGTGCAAAGCCTGATCCATGGCGGCAGCCAGGAGCGAAACCTGAGGGCAGGGACGGAGAACCTACCGGCCATCGTGGGGCTGGGGAAGGCGATTGAGATGGCCTCCCAGGGGATTCCGGAGCGGACCGCGCGCATTGCCGCTCTCCGGGATCAGTTCATTCTGGGCGTACAACAGGCGATTCCAGAGGCCATCCTCAACGGCGATCCGAAGGACCGCCTGCCGGGGAACATTCATTTCACCTTCCCAGGGGTGGACGGCGAAGCATTGTTGCTGCGGATGGACCTGATGGGCATTGCCTGCTCTGGCGGCAGCGCCTGCACCTCCGGATCCTCAGAGCCCAGCCATGTGCTGGCAGCCCTGGGGCAGGGGCCCCTGCTTTCCCGGGGAGGATTGCGCATCACCCTCAGCGATCAAAACACGGAGGCAGAGATGCAGGAAGCCTTGCAAGCATTGATTGCCATCGTGAGGGACTTGAAGTCATAATATTGTAACAAATTTGTGATCTGCTTGACATTCATTATCCGGTTCGGTATCATAGAACGCGATAGAAGGGGAAGGAAAAGAGCGTCTGTTTCTTTTCGCTTTTCTGGAAGGAGGAGGGCTGCTATTGGCAGCCTGAATTAGAGATGAAGAAAAGGATTGTTTCCATTCTGCTGCTGGCGATGATGCTATGCGCCCTGGCGGCGCCTGCTTTGGCGGCTACCTATGCTACGGTCTTTGGCGGATGGCTGCGGCTGCGGTCCAATCCGAGCTACGACGCTTCGGTGATTACCAGCTATAAAAATGGATCCGTAGTGACGGTGCTGAGCCAGGAGAACGGCTGGGCTCGGGTGCTAACCTCGGATTACCGCATTGGATACATGGATGCTCGATATCTGGCCATCAGCGGGACGCCGGCGGAGACACCGAAGCCCACGGCGCAGCCTGTTATGCGGACCTGGGTGGACGTGAATCGCATCGCCTATGTTACTAGCGCCAACGGCAAAGGCGTCCGGATGCGCAGCGCTCCGGTGGTCAACAGCTCCAACGTGCTGGGGCTATATCCCGTCGGGCGGACGGCGATGGAAATTCGCCGCTCCAGCGATGGATGGTCCTATATCCAGATCGATAAAAAGTACGGATACATGATGTCCCAATACCTGACCACGGGCATGGGGCCGGTGTATCCCCCGGTATATACCCCGGTGCCTACGCTGATTCCGCCCACCGGGACGGCGACGCTGATGCCGACCCCAGTGCCCACGGCTACGCCCACGCCGGTGCCCACGGCGACGCCTACGCCCGCGCCCACGACCATCGACATTCAATCCGTCCGGCTGGATCCCTATCAGCCCACAGTGGGGGATACGGTCAAGCTGATCGTCACCCCGGCCAACGCGGAATACACCGCAGTGTGGTACAGCGATGAAAAAAAGCTGCTGTCCACCAACAAGCAATACACGGTGACGGCGGCGGACGCCGGGCATGTGATCAATGTCCGAGTGACCGGCGCCGGCGCCTCCGCCGGGTTCGTGGCCGACGCGGCTACCGCCGCCGTGAAGGCGGCCAGCGCTGTTTTGCCGCCGGACGTGTCCATGCCGCTGGAATCCTGGGTGGAGGAACTGGTCACTCTGCCCTGACGCTAAAACGAAATCCCCCTCCGAGAAGTCGGAGGGGGGATTTACGTTAATCCGCCACGGTTTGATCGAAGGGCAGGGGAATGGTATTGGTGCCGTCCGTCCAGAGCCGATCCAGATGATAATAGGCACGATCGTCTCGGTGGAAAATGTGCACCAGGATGTGCCCATAATCCAGCACGACCCAGCGCCCCTCGCGGCCGCCTTCCGAGCGGCGGAGGGCAAGGCCCTCCTTGGCCATCATTTCATCCACATCCTCCGCCAAGGCGCTGACCTGGGCGGCGGTGCGGCCGGAAGCGATGACCATGTAATCGCAAAGGACGGTGAGATGCCCCGTTTTCAAGGCGACGATTTCGCCCGCCTTGTGGTCATAGAGGGTTTGGGCCAATTGAACAATCAGTTCCTGATCCTGCATATACTTTGCCTCCCTTGATTATTTCTTATGGGTTCGAACTTCAGGTAATGTTTTCAGCCAGGCGATGGTCTCCTGGGTACGGGGATGAAGATATTTCCCTCGGGAGCGAACGAAGGCCGCCGTGCCCTCCAGACTCATGAGCAGGGCTCTTTCCAAGGAGAGCTCGGACAGAGCGCGAACCTGCTCCAGCAGGGGATAGCTTTCCCGCGTAGGCTCGATGGAATCCGCCAGACAGACGCACATGGCCAGCCGGGACATGCCCGCGTGGCCTGTGTTGTGATAGGCGATGGCCTCCAGGACCTCCGGATCCGCCATGCCATATTCATTCCGGGCCACCCAGGCGCCTACCAGGGAATGCATCAGGGCATTGCTGGAAAGGATGGTGGGATCATCCGTCAGGGAATGCTGGGTGGCGATACGCTGCATCTCTTTGAGGGGCATGCATTTGGCGCAGTCGTGCAGCAGGCCGGCCTGCTCTGCCTGACGCTGATCCTCGCCATGAACCCGGGCCAAGCGACGGGCATACCCCGCCACGGAGAGGGAATGGGCAAAGCGCCGAGGGTTCAGGGCCACAAAGAGCTTGTCGATCCAGGCGTCCGCTTCCGGCTCCCGAAGGGGCATGCCATACAGGCCCTTCAAGGTACAGAATTCCCGCAGGGGAGAATATAAATTCGGGGTAGGCAGCCCTTGCATTAAGCGATCGCGAATCTCGGTAGAGGAGATGGAGAGGGGCTGCATCCGAATCATCATGAATTTAGCGCCCAGGGCGGTGAGCCGGGCCTTTTCCGCATTGAAGGCCTCCAACAGCATCTCCCCCGGACGGGGGCAGATCAGAAAGGTGCACTGAGCAATCACTTCCTCGAAGCGATGCCACCGATGTAGCTTGAAGACGCCATCGGCACCTAGGATGTAGAAAAGATCAGCCTTGGGATGCTTTTTCCGCAGGGCCAGGAGCGTATCTGCCGTATAGCAGGGGGCGGGGGAATCAATCTCGAACCGGGAGGGGACGAGCCGCGGATCCTGCGAGCAGGCGGCCACCACCATCTTCCATCGATCCTCCTTGCCCACGACGCAGGCCTTGTAAGCATCATCCCCGGCGGGAATGACGTACAGCCGGTTTAGCTGGCAGGAATCCAGCGCGGCCTGGGCCATCTGGATATGCCCTTGATGAATAGGATCGAAGGCGCCACCCAAAATTCCGATTCGCTCTTTGGCCAAGAAAATGTCCTCCTTTGATTTGACCCCTTTATTATAAACCACGGAGGCCCGGGTGAAAAGGGGAAAAATCTTAAATTTGAAAGAAAAAAAGCTTGCAATTCGAGGGGAACCGTGATACTATATTCGTCGGTGATTTTTATCCGGATTCCTGAGGGAGGTGAACCACGTTGCCGAATATCCAGTCCGCCAAGAAGCGTGTGAAGGTCAGCGAGAAGAAGAATCTGCGGAACCGTATCGTGAAGACCGGTGTGCGTACTTCCATTAAGAAGTTTGACGCCGCTGTCGCCGCGGATCCCCAGAACGCGCAGGCGCAGCTCTCCGCCACCGTTGCGGCGATCGACAAGGCTGCGACCAAGGGCGTTATGCATAAGAATGCTGCCAATCGCAAAAAGGCCCGTCTGGCTAAGCAGCTGAGCAAGGCTGCCGCAGTGTAAGCGAAAGCTGCGGGTTTTGCGTTCGAGAATAAAACACCCTTTCACCTATCGGTGAGAGGGGTTTTGTTGTGTTCAGGGAAAAGTTGTTACAAATCGATAAAAAAATTGTAAGAATTACACTTTCAAATCCCCGTTTTTCATGCTATAATTCTCCCGCAAAAGATCCCCGCGAAGGAGGCACTTCTGGATGAATGACTTTGGCACGATGTTCAACAACATGATCTGGAACCTGACCCATCGGTTGGGCATCGTGGATATCCTGGATATCATCATCATGGCGGTCATTCTGTATGAGCTGCTGATCCTGCTGCGGCGCACCAGGAGCAGCGCCCTGCTGAAGGGCGTGTTTCTGCTGCTGGTCATTGTGATGCTGAGCTCCCTTTTAGGGTTGACCAGCCTGAACTGGCTGCTGAAGATCATATTGAACAATGGGGCGATGGTGCTGTTTATCCTCTTTCAGCCGGAGATTCGGAAGGGGCTGGAGAAAATGGGCCGGAGCACCCTGCTGGGCAAGGGGAACCAGAAGGTGGCCAGCTGGGACGCCCATGAGCGGATCGTGGCCGAAATCACGCAGACCATGATGGACCTGAGCCGCCGACGGGTGGGGGCCCTCATCTGCTTCGAACAGCGGACGGGGCTGCAGGACGTGATCGACACCGGAACCCGTGTGGACGCAGAGATTTCCGCCCCCTTGCTGGAAAATATTTTTGAGCCCAACACCCCTTTGCATGATGGCGCCGTGGTCATTCGCGGCGAAAGAGTGGAGGCGGCGGCCTGCATTCTGCCGCTGACGGAGGCCAGCGGCGTCTCCCGGGAATTGGGGACCCGCCATCGGGCGGGCATCGGGCTGAGCGAGAATTCCGACGCCACAGTGCTGATCGTGTCGGAGGAGACGGGGACTATGAGCCTGGCCCGGGGCGGCATGCTTCGCCGCCCGCTGACGGAGAAGGATCTGCGAAGCATTTTAGAGGAGATGTACGCGCCGGAAACCTCCTGGGTGCTTTCCTTCTGGAATCGCATTAAGAGAGATCGGAAGGAGGCCCGGGCATGAGCAATCGAAAGCAAAAGGAATCCTTTCCGGCCAAGCTGCTGCAGGCCGGGAAACACATCGTGTTTCATAACTGGGGCTTTAAGGTGCTGGCGCTGCTGATCAGCATCGTGCTATGGGCAGGGCTGATCAGCCAGGATGTATCCCTGACCCGGGACAAGGTTTTCAACGACGTCAGCGTCAATGTGACCGGGACGGATACCATGAAGCGCAATGGATACATCATTACCAGCGATTTGAGCGAGGCTCTGACGGGGGTGACGGCGGTGGCCGCCGTGCCCCAGCAGCAATACGAGCGCGCGGAGATTTCCAGTTACAACGTGCGGCTGGATCTCAGCCGCATCACCGGCACAGGGGAACAGGAGCTGCGCTTGGCCAGCTCCAATTCCACCACTTATGGCCGCATCACCAGCCTGAACCCTGCCTCCGTCAAGGTGGAGGTGGAGGACTATGTGGTTCGCTATCGCATCCCTGTCTCCGTCAGCGTGGTGGGGGAATCGCCGGAGGGCTGGTATATGTCCACCCCCAGCGTGGATCCTCCGCTGGTGGCAGTTAGCGGGCCCAAGAGCCTGGTCAGCAGCATCAGCCGGGCCCGGGTGTTCCTGAATCCGGAAGAGGTGGATTGGGCGGAAGGGACCACCATATTCACCTCCGGGCTGACATTATACAGCCGAAGCGGCGAGGAGATTACCAACCCCTTGCTGGAGGTCAGCTATGATAACGTCATGCTGGACAGCGTCGTATTGGAGGCTACAATTTTGCCCACCAGGAGCTTCCAGGTGGCCAGCCAGATTGGTATGGTGAACGAGCCGGCAGAGGGATACGAGGTCAAGGCGGTGCATGTGAGCCCGGAAAAGGTGACGGTGGCAGCCCGCAGCGAGGTGTTGAGCGAGGTGGGCGAGCTGGCCCTGAGCGAGCGTCTGATCGACCTGGCGGGCTTGGATGAAACCACCAGCTTCCAGATAAAGGTATCCAAGCCCAGCGATGATGCCGTGCTGAGCAACGACACCATCACGGTGACGGTAGAGGTCGGCCCGGTGGAGGCGGAGGAGTCTGATCCGGAGGGAGCATAAAGAAAACGCTGATTAAAGCTCCCCCGCGGAGCGGGGGAGCGAGAAAACTCTTGTAAATCAACGAAGTATGCAAAAGGCTTTTAGGCTGATGTTTAAATAAATCAGCGTTTCATAAAAAGGGAAAAGAAACTGTGACCGTGGGATGAAGGGCGCAAGAAAGGGAGCGGCAGAGAAAGCAGATGGGAACGCTGGCAAATTCCATCTTCCAGGCTATGCTGGGATGGGTTCGAACGCTGAGTGCCCAGGTCTGGACCACGGCGTCCTCCCCGGAGAGCGGCACCTTTCTACGATGGATCGGGGAGAACTGGAAGCTGCTGGCAGCGGGCCTTTGCCTGGTGGGAATGGTGCTGGATCTGATCATCTACCTGTTCCGCTGGCAGCCCTATCGCGCCTGGCGCAGCTTTTTCCGAAGGAGAAGGCTGGCCCGGGAGGAAGGAGCGGAAGCCTTCCAGGAAGAGGAGATAGATCCGCAGTATGGCTATATGCAGGCGGAAGCTGAGCCAAACCGACGGGAAAACCATTCCACTCCCATGACTGTTCCGGGAGATGAATTCACCAGAGCGCCGGAGGAGGATGCTTGGAGTCGGCCGGCAGAAGCCTGGGAACGGCCGCAGCCGGAGGGGACCACCGCTGCCTTCGAACAGGCGATTCTGCCCCGGAAGCGGCGACGCGTGGCCCAGCTTTTGGCGGAGGACGCGGGGGAAACCGCCACCCCAGACCAGCTGATCGATCAATACGCGGCCTATCGTCGGCCGGTATATCCTCGCAGCTGGAAGGCAGAGGAGGGGGACGAAGGATGAGACAATCAATCGCTTTTCCCCGGTTCATTGTGCTGACGGGAAATTATGGCAGCGGGAAAACGGAGCTGGCCCTGAATCTGGCCTTCCGCTTCACGGCGGATGGAAAAAGGACCACTCTGGTGGATCTGGACATCGTCAATCCCTATTTCCGCAGCGCGGAAAAGAAGGCGGAGCTGGAAGCGGCGGGGGTCACTACCTTTTCGCCCACCTTTGCCCTGAGCACTGTGGATATTCCTGCGCTGCCAGCGGAAATCCAGAGCGTTTTTGAGCTCCCCTCCGATCATGTGATTTTCGATGTAGGCGGGGATGATACCGGGGCCGCGGCGCTGGGAAGATATGCACCCCAGTTTCAAGCCCATCGGGCGGAGACGCTGTCCCTGCTGGTGATCAACTGTATGCGCCCTCTGACGGAAAGGGAAGAGGATATTCTGGATCTGGCAGGACGTATCGGCGCCCGCGGAAGGCTGGGGATTGATCTCCTGGTCAACAACACCAACCTGGCGGATCGGACGGAGCCGGAGATGGTGGAGGCGGGAGAGAAGATGGTCTTGGCCTGTGCTGAGAAAATGGGAATCCAACGGGTGATCACCGTTGGAGAAAAAACAATTCTGGAGCAGTGCAGGCTTCAGACCCCATGGATGGAAATAGAACGGAGGATGGTTCCGGAGTGGATGGAATGATGGAAGGAATCCAGCTGCCGGAGGTCTTTGTGCAAAGAATTGGCGGGCAGCTGGGAGAAGAGCTGCCCGCGTTTTTATCCGCCTTGGAGGGGACGCCCCTGCGGGGACTGCGGATGAATCCCTTTCGGAAGGACGGAGAAAAGCCCTTCCGGGATACGGGTGGGGCCATCCCCTGGGCTCGGAACGCGTGGGAGTTAGATTTGAATTCTCCGGCCGGAACCACCGTAGCCCATGAGGCCGGGGCCTTCTATCTGCAGGAGCCCTGCGCCATGTTGCCCGCGGCGGTGATGGCCGCCAGGCCGGGAGAAAAGATTCTGGATCTTTGCGCGGCACCCGGGGGAAAGAGTACCCAAATCGGCACGGATCTGGCGGGGAAAGGCCTGCTGGTGTGCAACGAACCTGTGCCCTCCCGAGCGGGGATCTTGAGCCGAAACATTGAGCGGATGGGCATCCCGAATGCGATTGTGACCTGCGCTTATCCGAAACAGCTGGCAAAGAACTGGCCAGAGGGGTTTGATGGCGTCATGGTGGACGCCCCCTGCAGCGGGGAGGGCATGTTCCGACGACATCCGGAAACCCGGAGGGAATGGACGCTGGAGAAGTCCGCGGGCTGCGCGGAGCGGCAGGCGGAGATCCTGGACCGGGCTGCGGAGATGGTTCGCCCCGGGGGGAGACTGATTTATTCCACCTGCACCTGGAACCCAGCGGAGAACGAGGAGCAGATTTTCCGGTTTTTGGATAAGCATCCAGAATTTTCCCTGGAGCCTTTCATAGTGCCGGGAATTGTGGGGGGAAAGGGCTTCCACACCTGTTGGCTGCATCGCACCCGAGGAGAGGGACAGTTTGTAGCCAAGCTGCGGAAGGCGGGGGAGGCGGAAGCTTATCTGGCTGCGGGGGAGGCTGCATTCCGGCTGCCAGCGGAGGCCTACAAAGCCTGGCAGCAGAGCGGCATCCGAACGGAGCGCCCCAACGCAGCCTTTGGCCAGACCCTAACACGGCTGGAAATCATCCCCGACTTGAAAGGCATCCATGTGCTACGGTTGGGGCTCCATTTGGGTCAGATTCGAGGAAAGCTGTTCCTGCCAGACCACGCATCTGCGGTGGGAATGCGCCGACCGGATATGCCTAAGGTGGCTTTGACGGACGAGGAAGCACTGAAATACATGGCGGGGGAGACTATCCCGGGAGATATGAAGGGATGGGTGATTCTGACCTGGCAAGGCCTTGCCCTGGGATGGGGCAAGGGCAGCGATGGGATGATAAAGAACCATTATCCCAAAGGGCTGCGGAATGGGAAGCTGATCATATGAGGAGGGGGAGTTGCAATGATCAAAAACATCGTTTTTGACATGGGAAATGTGCTGATTAAGTTTGAACCCGGGGAGTTTATGGATATCGCGGGGATCACCAACCCGGAGGATCGGCGAATCATCCATGACGAGCTGTTCGTCAGCGTGGAATGGGCCCAGATGGATATGGGCGTGGAAACCGAGGATAGCTTTGAACCGAAGGTGCTAGCCCGAATTCCGGAACGGTTGCGAGAAAAGACGAAAAACCTGCTGCATAACTGGGCATATCCCCGGCAGATGATTCCTGGCATGGAGGATTTGGTGAAACGCTTAAAGGCTGCTGGATACGGTATTTATCTGCTGAGCAATGCCAGCGTAAATCAGCCCTCCTATTGGGAGCCTCTGCCCATCGCGAAATACTTTGATGGTACGTTGATCTCTGCCCATGTGAAGACGGTGAAGCCCTGTCCAGCGATCTATCGGCTGTTTACAGAGGAGTTTCACCTGCAGGAAGAGGAGTGTGTCTTTATTGATGACGCCCCTATCAACGTGGCAGGAGCCATTGCCTGTGGATGGCAGGGGATCGTGTTTCACGGCAGCGCCGCAGAGGCAGAAAGGAAGCTGAAGGAGCTTGGGGTTCAGTTTTAGATAGTTCTTTGCAAATTAGGGCTGTAAGCAAACATTGATGAAAGCTCCCCCGCGGAGCGGGGGAGCAAGAAAAGCACTGGTAAATGGGCGGAGAAAACAGAATACTTTTGCGCTGATATGCTACATATCGGCGTTTTTGATTATTATCGGTGGGCTAAGCCTCGGGCGGCAGCCAAACCATCCGCCAGGGCCAGGATATCCTCCTTCGTGGTAAAGCGACTGAACCCAATGCGCAGGGCGCCATCAATCACCTCGGGACGCATATCCAGCGCTTCCAGCACATGGCTGCGCTTCCCTTGCTTGCAGGCGGAGGATTTGGACACATAAATGCCCTGGCTTTCCAGGAAATTCATCAGCACCTCGCTGCGCCAGCCTGGCATAGAAATATTCAGCAGATGAGGCGCTTCCGTTTCCAGGTATCGCATTTCCGGCAGCAAGGCAGTCAGCTTTTCCACCGCCAGATGCTTCATGGCTTGAATATGTTTAATTTGGGCATCCTGTCGGCAGGCGGCGGCGAAGGCCGCGATCTGGGGCAGGGGTTCGGTGCCTGCCCGGCGCTCCGATTCCTGACTGCCGCCAATGATCAGGGGCTTCAGCTTAACACCCGATTTGATATACAGGGCGCCGATCCCCTTCGGCGCGTGAATCTTGTGCCCGCTGATGGAGATCAGATCCGCACCCAAGGATCGGGCCTGGAAGGGAACCTTCTTGAAGGCTTGCACCGCGTCGGTATGCAGGAGGGCAGGGGAAGCAGCCTTCTTTAACACATCGGCGATGGCATGAATATCCGTGACTGCGCCGGTTTCGTTATTCACCATCATGAGGGAAACGAGGATAGTATCCTCCCGCAGCGCTTCCCGCACCATTTCGGGCATAATTCGGCCAGTGGCGTCCGGCTTGAGCCGCGTGACAGAAAAGCCCCGGGACTCCAACACCTCCAGGCTGCGGCGAATAGCGTCATGCTCTACCAGGCTGCTAATGATGTGCCTCCCCTGGCGCTTTTTGCTTTCTGCGCCGGAAAGCAGAGCCCAGTTGTCGCTCTCGGACCCACAGGAGGTAAAGACAATTTCGGAGGCCTGGCGGGCACCCAGGGCATCGGCCACCTCCTGGCGGCTTTGATCCAACAGCTTTCGGGCCTCCCGGCCCTTGGCATGGGTGGAGGAGGGATTTCCATAAATCTCCGTCATCGCTTGTAGGGCGGCTTCGGCCGCTTCGGGACAGACCTGGGTGGTAGCTGCGTTATCTAAATAATGCTCCAAAGCAATTTCACGCTCCTCGTCAAATTCGGAAGACATTTTATCAAACCCGCATCGGCTTTGCAATTCAAATGGATTTTTTTACCAGCCTAATCGGTGGAAGCTTTCATTTTTTACATTGACTTGCAGGCTTTTTCATGCTATCCTTCATGCAGAGTTTCTATGCCAATTTTCAGGCATTCAAACGAAAAGAAGGGAGTGCTATTGATCATGGATTTCCTGGACAAACTTTCTCTGGCGGGCCTGGTTCCTGTCATTGCGATTAACGACGCGGAAGACGCGGTGCCGCTGTGCAAGGCGCTGGCCGATGGCGGTCTGCCTGTGGCGGAAATTACCTTCCGGACTGCCGCGGCGGAGGAATCGATCCGCCGGGTGCATGAAGCTCTGCCGGATGTGCTGCTCTGCGCAGGCACGGTGTTGACCACTGATCAGGTGGATCGGGCGGTGAACGCTGGCGCGGCCGCCATCGTGAGTCCTGGGTTGAATCCCACCGTCGTGAAGTACTGCATCGATAAGGGGATTCCGGTCTGCCCGGGCACCAGCAACCCCTCCGATATCGAGGTGGCTCTCAGCTTCGGGCTGAAGGCGGTGAAGGTCTTCCCGGCGGAAGCCATCGGCGGCATCAAGCTGATCAAGAGCATGGCGGCCCCCTATGGGGATCTGAAGTTCATGCCCACTGGCGGTGTCAACGAGAACAACATGCTGGATTATCTTTCCTTCCCGAAGATCCTGTGCTGCGGCGGCAGCTGGATGGTTCCGGGAGACGCGGTGGCCGCCAAGGATTGGAACCGGATTACTGAGCTGACCCGCTTTGCGGTGAATAAGATGCTGGGCCTGGAGCTGCGCCATGTGGGCGTCAACAGTGGCAGCCCCGAAAAGGCCATGGAGGATGCGAAGCTGTTTGCGAAGCTTCTGGGATGGGAGATCAAGGATGGTAATTCCTCCACCTTCGTGGGCACTGGGTTCGAGATGATGAAGAAGCCCTTCAAGGGGACCCATGGACACATCTGCATCGCCACCAATTCCATCACTCGGGCCAAGTGGCATCTGGAGCAGCGGGGCTTCCAGTTCGTGGATGAAAGCGAAGCCAGCTTCAAGAACGGCAAGATGACTGCCATCTATCTGAAGGATGAAATCGCTGGATACGCGATCCATCTGCTGCAGAAGTAAAATACGAATAAAGCTCCTCCGCAGAGCGGAGAGCGAGAATAACCTTATTTGAAGGAGGACTGATTCCCATGGCGAAAGTAGTTACCTTTGGTGAAATTATGTTGCGGTTGAAGAGCCCGGCTTACGAGCGTTTCTTCCAGAGCCCGGTGCTGGAAGCCACCTTTGGCGGCGGCGAAGCGAACGTGGCGGTGAGCCTGGCCAATTATGGCATGGATGCTTCCTTTGTTACCGTGCTGCCCAAGAATGATATTGCGGACGCCTGCATCCGGGAGCTGCGGGGCTTCGGCGTGAACACCAATGATATCGTCCGCAAGGAGGGCCGGCTGGGCATCTACTATCTGGAGACCGGCGCGGTGCAGCGTCCCTCCAAGGTGGTGTATGACCGGGCTGGCTCCGCTATCGCGGAAGCCAAGGCGGGGGACATCGATTGGAAAAAGGTTTTTGACGGAGCGACCTGGTTCCATCTGACCGGCATCACCCCGGCCATCAGCCAGGGGGCAGCGGACCTGAGCCTGGAAGCCGTAAAGGCTGCCAAGGAGCTGGGTGTGCATGTGTCCTGCGACCTGAACTACCGGAAGAACCTGTGGAAGTATGGCAAGAAGGCCGACGAGGTCATGACCGAGCTGGTGAAGTACGTGGATACTGTCATCGCCAATGAAGAGGACTTCCAAAAGTCTCTGGGGCTGAGTGCGGAATCTGCCTCCGCCGTGCAGGAAGGGCAGATTGATGTGGAGCTGTACAAGAAGATCGCGGCCAGCGCCATGGCCAAGTATCCGAACATCAAGCGGGTAGCCATCACCCTGCGGGAGAGCAAGAGCGCTAATCACAACGATTGGAGCGCCTGCCTGTACAATGGCAAGGACTTTTTCCTGAGCCGGAAGTACAGCATTACCGATATCGTGGACCGCGTTGGCGGTGGCGATAGCTTCGGCGGCGGCCTGATCTATGGCTTGAACAACTACGACAACGAAAAGGATGCCCTGGAATTCGCCGTGGCGGCCAGCTGCTTGAAGCACACCATCCCCGGAGATTACAACCGGGTGACAGTGGCCGAGGTCGAATCCCTGATGAAGGGATCCGGCACGGGTCGCGTGCAGCGGTAATTCATCTGTGGGTCATTTCGACTATATACCCTAAGGAAAAAACCATCCGTGAAGGATGTTTTTTTCCTTTACCCTAACGAGAAATTCGTAATCCCATCCCAGTTTGCTTCCGGTTTTGTGGGGAATAGAACAAAAATTTTCCAAACGCGGTAAAATTTCCTGCCATTTAGGACATCATCCCAAATTCCATAAGAAAACCCCGGAGCCTTATGTTTCAAGGCTTCCGGGGTTTTCCGTTGGTGAGCCAGACAAGACGAATCTCGAACCTTTTCACCTTCGGGACCATCGGAATCGACAAGATCAGAGAGCGAGACGGTGACGTTGCCCTCCACGGCGTTTATCACGATGAGAAGATGATCATCGAAGACGAACACCGCATTGATAAACGTGGAAATCAGCTGCCGCCTTCGATCGGGATCATCGCGGTTATATTGCGACATCTTTTCCAGGAAGAACAGAATCCGGTCACGATCCAGCAGCTGCGTCCGGGACAGATCTATCTCCGCGATGGACGCGCGGAGCTGCTCTGCTGCATCTTCCAGCGCCTTGAGCCGGATAGAGGTGGAAGAATTCCAGATACCATTCTCGATAGCATCGTTGATATTTGAAATCTTCTTTTCCGCCTCCTTCAATTCGGCAGCCATGGCAGCACGGGGAGATGATTTCTCGCTTTCCAGCTGGGCGGCGATGATAGCATCCGCGATCTTTTCCCGCTCTGGGCCGGTGAGACACCGGTCATAAATGAAATCTAATACATTCGTTTCCAACCAATCGCGACGGACGGACTTTTTATCACATTTCGGCGAAAGACCGTTTTTTCCATTCCGACCGGTGCAGGTATAATAATAGTGCATTGCGCCGGTGTGAGACTTGCCAGAATCACCAACCATGGGGCGACCGCACAAACCACAGAACGCTTTCCCGGTCAAAAGGAAGTCGGCGGGGCTATTCTTAAAATGGCGGGTTGTCTTCTTTTTCATGCGCTGCGCGTCCTCCCATTCTTTATCCGTTACAATTCGGGGCATGCCGCCGGGAATCTCCAGCTCGCCCCAACGATAAACGCCGATATAGCTCTTGTTATTTATCACACGCATCACGGAATCGACGCTAAAGGGCAATCCGCGAGTGTTTGAAAGGCCAAGAGCGTTCAGCTCACTGGCGATCGATCCGGCGGAATGACCGGCGATATACTTTTCGTAAATCTGCCGGACGATGGCGGATTCGGCGGGATCGATCTCGTACCTTCGATCTGGCCCAGGGCGATAGCCCAGAATGTGAGCACCGTTATATAATCCCTTCAAAGCATTATCCCGCATGCCACGAATCACATTCTCTGACAGATTGCGGGAATACCATTCCGCGATGGATTCGAGCATGCCCTCGGTAAGCACACCGGCGGCCCCGGTGGGGATCGGTTCCATGGCGTAAACCACGTTCACGCCCTGATCACGAAGCTGGCCCTTGTAGAGCGCGGAGTCTCGACGATTGCGGCCAAAGCGATCCACCTTCCAGGCGATGACCGTATCGAAAAGGCCGGAAGAGGCGGAGGAAAGCATCTCTTGAAACTGGACGCGGGCGGAGGCATTTTTAAAGCCGGACTTTGCCCGGTCGGCGTATTCGTGGATAATCGTATAGCCTTCCCGTTCCGCATAGGCCCGGATATCCTTCAGCTGCTGATCAATGGACACGTCCCGCTGCCCGGCGGAGGAATAGCGGGCATAGGCCACCGCAGTCTTCGGCGGGCAAGCTGTTTTCTTCTTTCGCTGCATGATATCATCCTCCTATCATCAATCGGCGGAGGAATCCACGCCCAGAATCAAACGGACGTTTCGCTGCGTCACAGGATCGGCAGCGCGATGGGCGGAGAGCAGCTGGGCCTCATCTGGCGTGATGCCTTCAGAGAGAACCAGAGCAGGATCCGGCGCGGCAACCTCGCGATCCTCAATGGCGGAGGAGAATCCGGCAGCGATAATACCGGTGGGGATGGCAATAATTCCAATACCGACCAGGCTGATGACGGCGGCCAGGAAACGGCCTATCCCTGTCACGGGGTAGATATCACCATATCCGACGGTGGTGAGCGTACAGATGGCCCACCAGAGGGAAGCGATCACATTCGGGAACTGTTCCGGCTGGACGGGATTCTCCACCGTGTACATGATGATGGCGGAGAACAGCATCACAAAGAGACACAAGGCGACGGAAACAATCAGCTGGGAGGCTGATTTCCTGATGACAGAGATAACGATCATCAGGGCGTCAAAGTATCTGCCCAATTTGAAAATCCGGAGCAGCCGAAACAACCGGAAAAGCCGGGCCATCCTCAAGAAGCGCAGATCAACGGAGATAAACGGCAGGAAGAACGGGAGAATGGCAGCCAGGTCGATCATGGCCATGGCAGAGAAAATATACTTGAGCCGGGGATGCTTCGAATCCGGAAAGAGAAAATCAGCCGTCAGGATCCGGAGGAGATACTCAATCGAGAAGACGGTGACGGAGATAATCTCGAAAACGTGGAAGGCGTAAGCAAAGCGCTGATTGATGCTTTCGAAAGACTCCAGGATAATGGATAGGACGCTTAGAAAGATGAGGCCCATTATCAGGCCATCAAATATCTTGCTAAGAATATCGCCATCATCGGCCTTGCTAATGATCTCGAAGATACGGCGGCGAAGCTTTGTCATATCCACACCTCACTTTCAACAATGATTATATTGCCGTCTTTTCGGAAGATGGGGCCACTTTGGCCGGATGATCTTCCAACATCCGCAGGGCATCTTGATTCGGTCAATTATAGTTTTTTCATGGAAGCAATGATCAACTTTGCCAACGACTCTGCATCAGAGAGCGCACGGTGCGCTTCGCTATTTTTGATACCAGCAGCATCCAGAAAAGTAGACAGCTTCCTGTTTGGTAGATTCGGCCAGTAGACGCTCAACCTCATCGTATCAAAATACGCTTCCGGAGCCTCCAGACCGCACTGACGGCAGGCATTATCAAGGAAAGAGGCGTCAAAACCGCCGTTATGCGCCGCAAGCACATTGCCGTCCACAAATGACAGGAACCCAGGCAGCGCTTTACTGATTGTTGGAGCTTTCTTTACAAGGTCATCCGTAATATTGTTAACGCTTGACGCATCCTCTGGAATATGTATTCCAGGATTGATAAGCTGCTGATATCTGTCGACAATTCTTTCATTCCGAACCTTCACTGCCCCAATCTCAACGATCATGTCATGATCTGAATCTAAGCCGGTTGTTTCAAGGTCGAAAACAACGTATTCGCCAAAGGCGACTTTCTGGAATTTTGCAATGCTGATCAGTTTGGAATAATGGCCATAATCTTTTCTTGCAGACGATCTGCCGCCAGAAGCTCTCTTTTTCGGCGAGCTGACAGTGGGAACACCATCAACAGTGTAGACATCAGCATTTCTTTTGGCGTTATTTGCGCCGGTCTTTTTTCGCATGCTCAAATTGAGAATAGTTTGGATAGGGCTTTTCTTCTTCTTTTTACAATAGATCAGAAAGACGATAAGTGCAATAAAAAGCAGTCCGAGAAGCGTGTTGAAAGGATTAGTAGCGGTTGCAGTTGTAGTAGTCTCCATGTTTAAACATCCTCCTTATTTATCCGCACCGAGGCGGAAGATAGTCAAGACACAGCCACATTCTCGGTATGTGTAGCCTTTTCTTGATTTTTTGCAGCGCTCTTTTCCAGAATGTCCAGAGCTGCCTCTCGGATATCTGGTGAAGCTGCGCGGTAGGCAGCGAGAAGACGAACCTCATCATCTGTCATCTGAGGGCCATCGACCGGGACAAAATCAACCGGGGACAACTGAAGAACTTTGGCGAGCAGCGCTATTTTGTCGCGCCCCATGTTTTTGATCATGCCATTCTCCCATTTTCGAACAGTTGACTTTCCGACACCGACATAATTACCGACATACTCAAGGCTATAACCAAGCTCTTTTCTCCGATCATACATCATCTTTCCGATCTCGTTCATGAAGACACCTCCCTATTGCGGAAGTGATTATAATATGAATGTGTCTTTTTTGCAACAAAATTTTCTAAAAAGCATTGACAGGTGTCTTTTATGACACTATAATAGGCAATGCAAACGACCTCATGAAGACAGAGAGGAGGAGCAGATGATGAACGTTAAGAGATTGAAGGCAAGAATGATCATGATGGGAAAGACGGTAGATGGGCTATGTTCAGCGTTGGGAATTTCAAGAACTGCATGGTTCAGAAAAACAACTGGGACGAGCCAATTCACCCAACAAGAGATAAGCCTCTTGCGAAGGGAACTGGCGCTTGACAACGACGAAACCGCAATGATTTTTTTTGATGAAGAAGTAGCTTAAAAGACACGCAAAGAGGAGGGCCGACCATGGAAAGGAAGCAGCTAAGAGAAATCAAGAAACATGAGTTTTTCCGGCTGGTGGATTCGGAAACCGCGCCGGTTTGGGTAAAAACCGGGGGTCGGATCAGGAGAGAAGGAAAGACGAAGTATGAGGCCGAGAAAGTCGAAGATGCAAACCACATGAACTTTTTCGGCGGCGATAAGATCGTCTATGTCGGGTTCACGTATTGAGGAGGGCCAACCATGGAACAGGATCGCACAAAAACCATGCAACACATAGCCGATGGAATCCAGATCTTACTAGACCAAATAACGGATGGAGAGATCGATATCTACTACATGAGGATGGACGACAGGCAAATGGCCCGTTTTGGTGAATGGGAACGGAGCAAATTTCACCTGGTCAAGGGAGATGAGTATTTTCTAATCTCAAAATGTGGCGTCCGACACTACATGGTCAACGTGACAGGAGATAGCGACCTGACAGCGATCAAAGAGCTGATAGATAAAATCGCTGCAAAATTCTAAGAAAGGAGCGACAGGATGAGAAGATATTTCTGCGATAGATGCGGCGGCCCGATTGAAGACGGAGAGAAATACTGGCTGAGAAAAAATGTCACCGTTGCGAGATACCTGTTTTTCAGCAGGGACAAAGAAGAAAGATTCAATGAGACCAGGCATGAAATCTGCCAACACTGTCAAAACGAATTCTGGGAGTGGTGGGAAGCCGGGAAGAGAGGGACGACCAAATGAAAGTTTTAATAGCCTGCGAAGAATCCCAAGAAGTGTGCAAAGCGTTCAGAGAAGCTGGCCATGAGGCATACAGCCTCGACATCAAACCGTGCTCCGGAGGACACCCGGAATGGCATATTCAAAAAGCGATGAATCCATACATACGAGATGGGTACTGCTCGCTCACAACACAGGATGGGGCGTATGTCTATGTAAATAGCCGCTGGGATCTGATCATCGCACATCCACCGTGCACCTACCTGAGTAACGTAGGGAACAGGCACCACAGCCTAAAAAGCGCTTCAGCGGAGGCGATAGTAGAAAGAACTATTAAGCGGATTGAGGCGGAAGGATTCTTCATGATGTTTGCAAATGCCAAATGCAAAAGAATTGCCATCGAGAATCCGCAAGGCGTGATGAATAGCGTATATAGGCAACCAGATCAAACCATCGATCCGTACATGTTCGCGGAGAGCGAGGAGGACGAAGAAAATTACTGCTGCAAGCGCACCTGTTTATGGCTGAAAGGTCTACCACCGCTCTGGCCGGAGAACGATCTGTCAAGACCGGACAACAAAAAGATATACGGGATAAACAAAAACGGGAAGACGAAAAGCTGGGAAGAAACACGGAGAAAGAGTGGAGAGGAAAGACGAACTATAAGGAGTAAAACCTTTCCAGGGATAGCGAAGGCAATGGCTAAACAATGGGGCGCACTGCTGTAGCGCTGACGGAAAAGAAACGATGAAAGGAGCCAACCAATGACCGACAAAGAAGGTGTGATTATCTCGATCAGCCCGAAATGGTGCGACATGATATTCACATTCAAGGAAAAGAACCTGGAAATCAGAAAGACTTTTCCGAAAGCGCTGGAGCTGCCGTTTACGGCGTATGTATATTGCACCGCCGACCGAGGAAAGGTCGTGGAAGTAATTCACAAGGGCGATGGCCTTTACAACGGCTATGTGCACGAAAGCGATACTCCGATATTTATCAAAATACCTGACGCGCCGGCGCATATGTTTGGCAAAACGCAGAAGGTCATCGGAAGGATCACGGTAGATCGAATCGTGAAGGTATCCAGGAAGAGCGGCAAGGCGCTGATAGATGGGCGAGAACATACGGCGGAGGATGGACTGTATACCTGCCTAACCGTGAGGGAATTCGAGAAGTATCTCGGAGATAAAGACTTCCTTTACGGATGGCACATCGCAGAAGTCGAGCAGTTTAGAGAACCGAGAGAACTATCGGAATTCGGGCTAAAACGACCACCGCAGAGCTGGCAGTATTTAGCGGCGCACAGCTTGAAAGGAGCGAGCCAATGAACGCACATGTGCTAAGCCTCAACAGCGAAGTGCTGGAAGAATTCCGCATCAACCTCGACAGCGCGATCAGAGTATTAGCCGCCAACCTAACAGAAAAAGACCTGGCTGCAGGAACGGTGACGGCGAAGCTGAAGATCGACATCAGAAACGCGTCGGACAACATGCTGGAGATGAAGATGATGGAGATCAAGCCGGACATTAGCATAAAGATCGGGGCCAAGGGGAGCATGAAATGCAGCAACCAAAGCGGCATCTTCCTGAAATACGACGAAGATGGCCTGCCGATCATCGGAGAAAGCCAGATGACAATTGATGAATTCATCAGAGAACGAGAAGAACTGCGTAACGTATAGGGAGGAGCTAACCATGGCAAAGCGAACTGAACCGGCCACGATCGAATGCGAGATGACCGCGATCAAACCGGAATACAAGAGTCTGGCCATCGAGCTGCTGGACGAGATCCGCGCATTCTTCGCCATCCCGGAGAATGAAGCAGAATTCCAGCGCTGGAAGACAGAAAGGGGAAAAGCATCATGAGACAAACAAAAAGCGCCCGCTGGCGATACGAACGCCAACGGGCACAAACCCCAGACAATGACAGGAGGGATTATACCATGAAAGGACGGAAAGAGTCAATCATGGAAAAGCTGGGCGGAAAGGCAAATTGCATCGCCATGGCCATCTTCGCCGTGGTCATCATGGGCGGAGGCATCGCCTGGATGGAGATCGACTATCAGCGGCAGCGGGAAGCGCAGTATATCGGCAGCATTCCCATGGCCAACCAGCATATCGAATGGACATATGCCAGGAAGGAGGGCCGCAGATGAGAGGCGAACGGACGGTTTACCTGGTAAAGAAGGGAAACGAATATCTACAGGCCATCACCGGGCCGGAGGGCGAAACGGACGTAACCAAGATGCAGCAGCGCTTCAGCATCTACCTATACGACGCGGCCCAGATACCGAAAGCGCGAATTGCGAAGCAGATCGTAATGGCCCTGATTCAAGACGGGGACGAACCCTGGACAATCGTCAAATTCGACAAGTTGAGCTATTACGCCCAGGAGGTCGCCAGATGTGTATAACAAACAGGATGCGCCTGGAGCGGGCGCTGGAGCACCTGGAAGCGGAACGGGCCAGAGAAGAAAAAGCCATCCAGCAGCTGGGCGGGATCAAAATACAGGAGATCATCATCCTCCGGAACAAGAAGGCCATGTACATGGCGGAGGTTGATCAACTAATAAGGAACACGAAAGAGAAGATCAAGCAGGAGAAGGAGAAGGAAACAAAATGAGCAGATATAACAGTCTATGCGTAGCGATCAACCTGGTTGAGGCTTGCGACAAGCTGATGTCCGATAACGGGAAGCAATCCGAGAAGACAGCAGACGTGGTAAAAGACCTGCGGGACATCGCCAAAGATGTGAGATATGGCGGGCAATGGAATGGAGACTATGAGGTCATCGCAACGGCGCTGGGGTGCTGCAAAAGCACAGGGCGCGATTGCGGACTCTGCCCCTATCGGAAGATCGGCGGGCGGAACTGCGTCAGTGAGCTGAAGACCGACGCGGCGGCGGTGATTCGTCATATGACAAAGGAAATAAAAACACTCCGAGCAGAGCGGGAGGCGCGGAAAACCGCCGCATGGCAGCGGCAGGACATGGAAAACGGGAACGAGCCGCCGGATGTATTCCCCTGGGACGAGGACGAAGACGGCGAAATGGCCCCGGCGGGCGATGTGATGGGAGCTGAGAGAGGATGAATTATCAAGAATTTCTCGAAACCAAGATGGTCATCGCACCAGAGACGGGATTCGACGTCGAACCGGAGAAGGTCAACCAGCGCCTGCTGCCCCACCAGCGGGACGCGGTGATTTGGGCGCTGCACGGCGGGAAGCGAGCGCTTTTCGAAAGCTTTGGTCTGGGCAAGAGTGTGCAGCAGCTGGAATTCTGCCGCCTGGCGGCGGAGGAAGAGAATGGCCAGGCGCTGATCGTTGTTCCACTGGGCGTAAAGCAAGAATTCGTCCGGGATGCGGTGGAGCTGTTGGGATGGGACTATGAACCGCCCTATGTGCGGAACATGGAAGAGATACGGCAGCATAAAGAGCAGGTACTGCTGACGAACTACGAGCGAGTGCGGGACGGGGACATCGATCCGACCTACTTCGCCGCCACCAGCCTGGATGAAGCATCCGTTCTCCGCTCTTTCGGCAGCAAGACCTATCAGACATTCCTGGACAAATTCAAGAACGTAAAATACAAGATGGTCGCCACGGCGACGCCTTCGCCAAACAAATACAAGGAGCTGATCCACTACGCCGGATATCTGGACGTCATGGACACGGGCCAGGCCCTCACCAGATTCTTCCAGCGGGACAGCACCAAGGCGAACAATCTGACGCTGTATCCTCACAAGCAGGATGAATTCTGGTTATGGGTATCCTCCTGGGCGCTGTGTATTCAAAAGCCATCCGACCTGGGATACAAGGACGATGGATATTCCCTGCCAGAGATGGAAGTCAGATATCACAAGCTGGAAACCAACCTGGCGGACGCGGGGATAGACCGGGACGGCCAGGTGAAGATGATCCGGGACGCGGCCCTGAGCCTCCAGGACGCGGCCAGGGAGAAGCGGGAGAGCATCGCGGAGCGCGTGGCCAAGGCGAAAGAGATCGTGGGCAGCGATCCGGAAGCCCATTTCATCCTCTGGCACGACCTGGAAGCGGAACGGCACGAGATCAAAAAGCAGATCCCAGAGGCGGTGGAAGTATACGGCAGCCTGGACATCGACACGCGGGAGCGGCGAACCATCGACTTCAGCGAAGGGCGAAGTCGCATCCTGGCCACAAAGAAGGAAATCAGCGGCAGCGGCTGCAACTTCCAGCGGCATTGCCACCGGGCCATCTTTGTGGGGATCGATTACGAATTCAATGATTTCATCCAGGCCATTCACCGGATATACCGCTTCCTGCAAAAGGAACAGGTGATTATAGATATCATCTACATGGACAGCGAAGAGGAGATCCTCAAGCAGCTGAAAGACAAGTGGGAACGGCACAACGAGATGCAGAGCCGCCTGGCCTCCCTGATGCGCTGCTACGGGCTGAACAATCAGATTATCATCAAAAAGATGGAAAGGAGCATCGGCGTGGAAAGGACAGAGATATCCGGGGCACATTTCCGGATCTTCCATAACGACACCATCCTGGAAACCGCCAACCTGGAAGAAAACAGCGTTGACCTGATCGTGACCTCTATTCCCTTTAGCAACCATTACGAATATACACCGAGCTATAACGACCTGGGGCACAACGAGGACACAGAGCGCTTCTTTGAACAGATGGACTACCTGGCGCCTTCCCTGCTTCGCTGCCTAAAACCGGGGCGGATTTACGCCTGCCACACGAAAGATCGGGTCATGTTCGGGAACGCCACCGGCACGGGCATGCCAACCATCGAACCTTTCCACGCCATGACCATTCAGCACTACATGAAGCACGGCTTCCAGTACATCGGCATGATCACCGTGGTAACGGACGTGGTGCGGGAAAACAATCAGACCTACCGCCTGGGATGGACGGAACAGTGCAAGGACGGCAGCAAGATGGGCGTCGGTTGCCCGGAATACATTCTGCTTTTCCGGAAACTGCCAACGGACAGATCCACCGCCTACGCGGATGAAAAGGTGGTCAAAAGCAAAGAAGAATACACCAGGGCACAATGGCAGCTGGACGCCCACGCCTTCTGGCGGAGCAGCGGAGACAGGTTGGTGACGAAAGAGGAGCTGATGAACATTCCAATGACCGACCTGCAAAAGGTCTACCGGGAATTCAGCCGGGGAACGGTGTACGACTATCACGAACACCTGGAGATCGCCAACAAGCTGGATGCGGAGGGCCATCTGCCCGCAACGTTTATGTGCGTGGCCCCAGGGAGCTGGCAGGGCGAAGTATGGGACGACGTCAACCGCATGCGGACGCTGAACAGCGAGCAGGTGAGGGGCGGGCGGCAGATGCACGTTTGCCCGCTGCAACTGGACATCGTAGAGCGGCTGATCAACCGATACAGCAACCCCGGCGAAACCGTCTATGATCCCTTCGGCGGCATCATGACCGTGCCGTTTATGGCCGTCGAGATGGGCCGGGAAGGAATGGCCACAGAGCTAAACCCGGATTATTTCCGGGATGGGCTGGGGTATCTCCGCCAGGCGGACGCCAAGCGAGATGTACCCACATTATTCGACTACTTAGAGGAGGGCGCATGATGAAATTGTTCAGATTCGGTAAGAGAAACCAGGAGAAGAAAGAAACAGAAAACCAGCAGGCGGAGGAACGGCTGACATCCGTATGGCGCGTTTACAACGCATTCGAGGATGACGAATTCGCGGAATGCGAGCACTGTGGCCAAGAGGCAGAAATGGAGATATATCCAATGCACTACGCTGCTATCTGCCCCAATTGCAAGGCCATCATGGAAAAGACGAAGATCGAGAGCTAAACGAAATAATCACCAGCCTGGATTAAACGCGGCCAGAGAGCCGGTATCCAGGCGCTTTACATGGGCAGCCCGGCGGAGCGTATCAATATATATTAGGAAGAAAGGGGAATCCTCCCAAGATATATGCGATGTGCCAACGCTGGAAGGTTCAACCCCTTCCCTGCCCACTTTCATGGAATAAGTGCCCGGCGGAGGGCCGCGAACAGAGGGGACGGGTTCCCTCTTTAGGGCCTTGTATAGGATATTATTAAATCAGTCACGGGGGCGGGCGAAAAGCCACCACCGACCTGGCCACCTCACCCTCAGGTATCTGTCCATGAACACGACAGTCACCATGAGCCAGGGGGCCGGGGGCAGGCGAATGATGCCCCCGGGTAGCAACGAGAAAGACGAAGAAGGGAGGGCAGACCATGAGCTGGGAATACGAAGCGCTATTCAACCGGCAGGAGACGGCCATGATGGAGCAGCTAAACATATGGTCTGCCCAACCGACAGCCGTCAAGGTCGGGACCATGGGATACCGGACGCGGACAACCTGGGCCGGGGAACGCCTGGAGGCGGAGGTCTACCCCATCTATGGCCGGGAACAGCGGGCGGAGGCCAGGGCCAGGAAAGCGAACGTCAGCAGTGACGCGCAAAAGAGACTAAACGACAAACGGGCGGAGCATCACCTCATCCTGATGATCGAAACCAACTTCACCCGGGAAGACCTGCACCTGCTGCTGACCTACGAGACGGAACCGACAGAAAAGCGAGCCATGAAAGATCTGCAAAACTTCTTTGGCCGGGTGCGCCGGGCCAGGAAGGCGGCCAACCTGCCGCCGCTGAAATACGTCTATGCCATGGGCGGCGGCGAAGGAGAAAACGAAAAACGAATCCATTTCCACCTGGTGGTCAACGGCGGGATAGAACGAGACCACCTGGAAAGAATCTGGCGAGCGACGCCGGGAGCTGGGCGGGCAGACTCGGACAGGCTGCAGCCGGACGAGCGGGGCCTGGAAGCCATTACAAAATACATCTTCAAACAGCATAAAGACCGGGCCATCGATCCTGGCGCGAAGATCATTCGCAGATGGAATGGCAGCCGGAACCTGAAGAAACCGAAATCATCCACCAGCGACAGCCGGTGCAGCAACGCCAGAGTGCGGAGAATCGCCCACGACATGATGAACGAGGCAAAGCGGGAGATGGAGAAGGTATATCCTGGGTATCGATTCGTGGATTGCAGCGTATATTACAGCGATGTGATCGACGGGGTATATATCCGATGTGTGATGCGTAAAAACGAGGGAGGGATGCGACCGTGGTAGACTTTGACGCCATCATGGCGAAAGACAAGGAAGTCAAGAGAAAGGCGGAGGCGCTGCAAATGATCCGGGCCAGGGCGACGGACATCTCTCCCAAGATTACTGGCATGCCCAGCGGCGGCGGAGACGGAAAGCGAATGGAAAGGGATGTGGTGGGCATCGTTGACGCGGAAGAATCCTACCTCCAATCCAGCAGGGAGCTAAAGGCCATGCGGAAAGAACTGGCCAGCTATTTGCCGAGGCTGGCAAAATGGCAGCACAAAGAAGTAATTCGGCTGAGATACATGGAAGGCAAAGACATCAACAGCGTGGCGGAGAGAATCGGATACGAATATCGCCAGACCTGCAGGTTTATCGACGAGGCGAAACGAATCATCCAGGCCAAAATGTCATAGACTGACATATTACCCCTATGATAAAGTGTATGCGTGAAGAAAGGATCTTCATGGTTGGTCACCTCCGAAATGGGAAACGCGCCGCGCACACAGGCGCGTTTCCTGTTTTTCCGGCGGGAAAGGGAAACACAAATGAGTAGCAGATCGGGAAGATGGCCGCAGGTTCGCAAGATGGCATGGGAACGGGACAAAAAGAACCGGGCGAAATGTCACATCTGCGGAATGGAGATTGACTATTATCAAGAGCCATCCAGCGGGCCAGGATCCTGGGAGCCTGACCACCTGATACCGGTAGCGAAGGCCCCAGAGCTGGAGCTGGATTTGAATAACATTCTGGCGTCCCACATGGGATGCAACAGAGCGAGAGGGGACGGGTCAAACGGAGAGAATGACCTGGGCCGGAGGAGCAGAATCTGGTGACAAAAATCGCGAAAAACTGGCGAAAATTCGCCTCCTCCCAAGGGGGAGGGGCGTTGAAATCTTCGCGCGCGCGATTTTGGAAGAGACCCACGCCGGCAGTCTTTTCCCCCTCCGCGGATTTGAAAACTTTTTTTGATTTAGGCCAGGCAGAAAGGCGGTGAACGGCGATGACGAAGGCGGAAAAGCTGATGGTTCAGAACATCGATCAGAACATGAAAGACCAGGTTGTAACCATCTGCAAGATCGAGAAGGCTATGCGGAAAAAGGTCAAGGAACAAATCCCCATCTTCGAAGAGCTGGAGTCTTCGCAAACCGTCACCAATACCCAGGGTGAGAAGGTTTTAAAAAGCAACCCCGCGCTGCAAGAGATCCGGGCCATGTTCCGGGACTACTGCTCCATCGTCAAGGTGCAGCAGGACATTCTGGCCAACAAGACAGCGCCGGTGGAAGTGAAATCCATTGACGATCTGCGGAACAAGTTGAGGATCGCAAAGTGAAGGGAATCACAGAGCCGCGGCTGTACACCCATGAGCTGCGCCAGCTAACGGAAGAAACCACCCTGGGCTATGCGTGTATCGAATACGCCACCACCATCCTCCGCAAAGAACTATATCCCTGGCAGGAGTGGGCGCTGATCCACGCCCTGGAGATCATCGGGGAGCTATCCGGGGAATGGCGCTTCAGATACCGGACGGTGCTATTCCTCATCTCTCGCCAGAATGGGAAAACGGTGCTATCCGAGGTACTGGCCTCATTCTTCCTGAACGTGCTAATGGTGCAAAACATCTTTGGCACATCTCTTTCTCTGGAAAAGGCGGAGGAGGTTTGGGAGGCGGTATGCAATGACCAGGAAACCTACCCGGAATTATCGGCGGACATCGTCCGCATCAGCAGGACGAACGGCAAAAAGCGCATCGACCTGCACGGTGGGCGGAGGTATAAGGTGGGAGCGCCTTCCAGGCGGGCCGGGCGCGGAGACAGTAACGACCTGGTAATGCTGGACGAGGTACGCGAGCATCGAGACTGGGAAACATGGTCAGCGGCAGCGGCCAGCACCAACGCGAAGCCCAATGGACTGATAGTCTGCTTTTCCAATGCAGGCGACCCGGATAGTATCGTCCTCCGCCAGCTGCGAGCGCAGGCCCTGGGGCAAAAGATGGATTTAGGCGGAGATGTGGACGCCAATACCCTGGGCCTATTCGAGTGGAGTGCCCCGGATGGCGCACCGACGGACGATATACCGGCCCTGGCCCAGGCGAACCCGGCCATGGGGTATGGCCTGCTGACCGAAAGGGCGCTGCTGGGCAACCGGGCTACCTTTCCAGAGGCGAAATTCAGATCCGAGTGTATGTGCCAACAGGTGGAGACCATCCTGCCTCCGCCATTCCCTGAGGGAGCCTGGGACGCAGGGACGGATAACAACTCCAGCATCCCCGCGGGGAATCAGGTCTATTATGGCATTGACCTGTCCCAAGATCGCAGATGGACATCCATCGGTGTATGCGGCATGCGGGAAGACGGCAACTGGCACATCGAAGTCGTGGCCAGGCGGGTGGGCACAGAATGGGCCATCGACTGGTTTCGGGAAAGAGCGGCCATGCGGCCCATGAGCCTGGCGTTCCAGGTGCGTGGGGCGCCGGTGTCCGGATTGGCGGAGCAGATATGCACTCTACAGGGGGTGGAGCGGATCGGCATCGAAGGCGCGGAGCTGACAAACGGCTGGGGCCGTTTCTTTGATGGCGTCTCCGCCTGCCTGCAAGACCGGGAAGGGACGAAGATCTACCACCTGCAGCAGCCGGTGATGGACACGCCGGGAAAGACCATGCAGCTCAAGCAGATGGGCGGAGGCGTGGCCCTGCCGGACAGGACGAAAAGCCCGGACGATATCGCCCCGCTGTTCGCTTGCATCATGGCCTACACGGCAGCCACAAGGCCAAATCAGAACGGGAAAAAGATTTACGAGAGCGCCTATTCAGCAGGCGCGGAATTATCATTCATCTAACGAGAAAGGGCGGATAAAATGCCAAGCATCGTCGAAAGATGGCGGAATATGTTCCGCCCGACAATCGTGCAATATAACTTTGGGCCGGACGCGCCAACGCACGTATTAAACTACACGGCCAGGGAGCTTTACAACACACAGGACAACCTGGCTGCCGTGGTCAATTTCCTGGCGAACAGCATCGCCCAGCTGCCGCTGAAGGTTTATCGGCGGACGGAAGACGACGGCAGAGAGCGAGACAGAACCAGCAAAGCGGCCCTGCTGCTATGGCGGCCCAATGAAGACCAAACGGAATATGAGTTTATCCGGGGCCTGGCCATCGAGCTATTGCTGTTTGGATGCGTATATGTCTGGAAACTGCCGGACACAAAAAGTGAATCCGGCTTGCAACTGCGGATTATTCCCACCGACTGGATTACCAGCACGGAGAAGGCGAATAGCTACGGCCCGAACAAGATCTATGCGATCACAGGCGAAGGCGGCGGGCAGATCGAAATACCGCGAGAGGAATTTATCCGATTTTGCACCTATTCCCCTGGCAATCCGGGCGGATACGTGAGCCCCATCAGCGCCCTGCGGCAGACACTGGAGGAACAGATCCAGGCCGGGAGCTTCCGGAAAGAGCTGTGGCGCTCCTCCGGGCGGCTCAACGCCCAGATCATCCGGCCCAAGGACGTCGCCCAATGGAACGACGAAGCGCGGAAGAAATTTATCACCGCTTTCCGGGAAGCCTGGGGGCCAGGAGGCAGCAAGGCCGGGAGCATCCCACTGCTGGAGGATGGCATGGAGATTAAACCATTCTCCACGTCTTTCAAAGAGCAGCAATGGGCGGAATCCATCAAACTGAGCCGGGAGGCGGTGGCAGCCGCCTACGGCATCAACCCTTCCCTGGTGTGGCACAGCGACACGCAAACCTACGCAAGCAGCAAGGATAACGCCCGGGCACTGTACGCCGAATGCCTGGGGCCGACACTCCAAATGCTGCAACAAAGGATTAACTCTTTCCTGCTGCCGATGATCGGCGCGGAGAAAGGAACCTATGTCGAATTCGACCTGACGGAAAAGCTCAAAGGCAGCTTCGAGGAACGGGCCAGCATCCTTCAGGCGTCCGTGGGCGGGCCGTGGCTGACACGGAATGAGGCTAGAGCGGACAACAACCTGCCACCCATCGAAGGCGGGGATGAGCTGATCGTCCCTCTCAACGTGATTGAAGGCGGGCAGGCCAGTCCACGAGACACCCGGCTCAACCTGGCGGAAACAAGCTACAAAGAGAGCTTTATCCAAAGGGCCAAGGCGAAGAAAAAGCCACAAATAAACGTCAAACCAACGGAAAAGGAGCTGGAAGAGGCGGAGGAGACGCTGAAGAAATACTTCCAGCGGCAACAGAAAAGCATCCTGCCCAAGCTGGGAGCAAAAGCGGCTAGCTGGTGGGACGCGGCGAGATGGGACAAAGAGCTGGCGGAAGACCTGGAGCCGATCATGAGGGCCATTGCGGCGGATCACGGGAGGGCCATGGCGGCGGCCATCGGCAGCGAATTCGACGAGGACGCGATTATCGCTTACATCCGGAAGGTGGCGGAGGCTCGCGCCCAGGTGATTAACGAGCAGACGCTCAAAAAGCTAAAGGCGGCCATCGAACGGGCCAGGGAGGACGAAAGCGAGGACGCGCCAAGCCAACGCCAGGCGGCGGAGCATGAATTCGAGCAACGGGAAGGATTCGAAGCGGCCCTGCTGGGGGCGGCCATCGCGAAAACCATGTCCGGATGGGGCACAGAGGAGGCAACCCGCCAGGCGGAGGGCGGCGGTTCAAAGAAGCAGGTTTATAAGACCTGGAATGCGGGGCCGAACGCCCGATCAACCCACGCGGCCATGGACGGAGAAACCGTGCCGATCCACGAAACCTTTTCCAACGGCGCAGATTGGCCGGGAGATGATTCTCTCGACCCGGACGAAAGCTGTGGGTGCAATTGCACGACAAGCATCACGATCATTGAGGAGTGAGAGCATGAGACATAAGAATTTTGGGGTACTATGTAAGTACAGAGACGATGGCAACGGCAGCATCGAAGGATATGCAAGCACCTGGATTCGTAAACCGGACAGCTATGGCGACGTTGTGAAAAAGGGGGCCTTCGCCAAGACGCTGAAAGAGCGGTGGAATGGCGGGAAGGGAATCCCCTTCCTGTGGAGCCACCAGATGGGCGACCTGCATGCTTTCATCGGCACGGCGGAGGCGGAGGAGGACGAGAACGGCCTACATTTTGTAGCCACTTTCGATGACACACCAGAGGCCCAGAAGGTACGGGAACTGTACAAGGATGGGCGGCTGCGCAAATTCTCTTTCGCCTACGATGTGAAAAAGGCAGGAGAGGTCACGCTGGAAAACAACCAGAAAGCCTATGAGCTGCAAGAGCTGGATCTGTTCGAGATTTCGGCGGTAACCGTTCCGGCGAATGATGACGCCGGAATAGTGGACGTCAAATCCGGGCGGAGGAACAGCAAATCCGACACGGAAAAACTGAGACAGGCGATCTCGCTGCTCCAGGATGTACTGGGCGAGCTGGACGCAGAGGGCGACGAAAACGGGGAGGAATCTTCGAAGGGCAACGCGGAAGCGGAGGACTCGGAGAAGATCAACCAGGAAAAGAGCCGCCTTCTGGAATATATCAACAAAATGCTGTAAACAAGGAGGAACAAGAGAATGAAAAAGAAGCTGGAAGAGCTGCAGAAACAGCTGGCGGAATTGAAAGATCGCATCGCTGCGGGCGAAAAGGATGCCATCGAAGAGGGCGCGAAGATCCGCGCCCAGATCGAGGAAACCCAGAAGGCCATCGAAATGGCGGAGGAGAAGGAGAAGCTGCTGGGCATGATCGGCGAAAAGCGCGACGAAAAGCAGCCGGAAGAAAAGGCAGCCCGGAACCTGGGCGAGCATTTCGTCCGGAGCCTGAAGGCCGCCCAGATCGGGCGGCGCTTCGATGTAACCGCTGCCGCCTTCAAGGCGAACAGTGACGTGCAGGTGACCCCTGCTGCGGAGGGTGTGGACGCTTTTGCCACCACCTTTGACCGGAACGTGGTCACTGGGCCGCGCACCGATCTGGTGGTAAGAAACCTGTTCGGCGCGGAAGCCATCGGCGGCTCCACTCTGGTGTACCTGGTGGAAGGCGCGATTGAGGGCGCCCCGGCAGTGACCGCGGAAGGCGCGGCGAAGCCTCAGGTGCATTTTGCGGATCCGTCCCCTGTGACCGTGTCCCTGGACAAGGTCGCCTGCTTCATCAAAGAATCTGATGAATACATCAAGGATTACGCCTTCCTGGCATCTGCCATCAATGGCCGCCTGCTGTATCATCTGGGCCTGACGGAGCAGAAAAAGCTGATCACCGATCTGCTGGCCACCTCCGGCATCCAGAAGGACAGCACCGGCTGGAAGGCCGCGAGTACCGCGACGGAGATCGCCGACCTGATTCTCCAGGCCGCCATGGACGTGCAGGAGAACTCCGGATTTGCGGCGGACGCCATCGTGATGAACCCGGCCACCTGGTACACCCTGCGGGTCGCGAAGAACGGCAACCAGGATTATTACGGCGGCGGATTCTTCGGCGCTCAGAATGTGCCGAATCTTTGGGGCATCCCCGTATGCGTCACCACTGCGGTGAGCGCGGGTCAGATCATCGTCGGGGCCTTCAAGACCTGCGGATCTGTCGTGAGCAACGGCGGCGTCAGCGTGGAAGCCGTGAACACCGATCAGGATGATTTCATCAAGAACCTGATGACCATCCGGGCGGAGGAACGGCTGGCCCTGGCGGTTCGCCGCCCCGCCGGATTCAAGGCGATTATCAAAGCGTAAGCAAAGATGGCGGAGGGGCATAGATAGCTCCTCCGCCGCATTGAAAGAAGGTGATACAGAATGCTGAAAAGCTATGTTATCAACGGGAAGGAATGGCAATTCGAGGAAGGCAAGCAGCCTGCTGACGCGGTAGAGCTGGCCGAAAAGGCGCAAGCTGAACCGGAGACAAAGCCGGATAAGCCCGCGAATAAGGCGCGAAAGGTGGCAACCAAATGAACGGCGAGATAATTCAAGCGCCGGGATGGGGCTACCTGCTGCCGGAGGAGGCGATTTCCACCGGGATGATTACCCCGGAAGAATTCCAAACCGTGACGGCGGGGAAATACGCAGGCGATGCAGATCGGCTGCCTGCCATCATCGAATCAGCCTCCATGGCCGTGAGAAACTACTGCGGATGGCATCTGTATCCTTCTTGCGAATGCGAATTTACCGACCGCATGCTGTACGGCAACGGGAGGATCAAAGCCGTGGGGCCCGACCTGCTGATATTGTTACCGGCGGCCCATGTGGAAAAGATCGAATCTATCGAGGTCGATGGCCGGGAATGTACGGATTATTCAGCAGACCAGGGCGGCCTGCTGCATATATTCAATGCCAGACTTCACGTGAGCGACCGAAGGACGCAGGTCACGGTGAAATATGTGGCCGGATTGCGGGAGAGCATGATGGCCAATATCCGGGAGCTAATCGCCAACAAGGCCATCCGGGGAATTACCGGAACGGCGGGCGTAACCAGCGAAACGGCGGGCGGTGTATCCATCAGCTACGCAAATTCCTGGGCCAACGGCGGAGGAGCTGGAGCGCTGACCTCTCTCGAAGCGGACGTGCTGCAACCATATAAGCTGGGAGGTGTGTTCTGATGCTGCCATCCTGGGCGGGAGATACCATTCTCCGAATCCGGGCAGGAAGAATCACCAGGCGCGGATCTGTAGAGATGGACTGGTCAAACACCATCGACGCGGAAATCGCTGGATGCTCTATGCAACCGATTTTTGCGGGGAATACAGACACGACGCTTTCACAGGAAAACCGAACGCTGGGAATAACGGATGTATATACCTGTTTTCTGCCGCCCCAGGCAGATGTGATGGCTGGCGATAAAATCGTATACGAAGGAAAGGAATTCCAGATTATCGGGGAACCGAGAAAATGGAGCTCACCGACGGGACGAGTATCGCACATCCAGGTGCAACTCCAAAGGTGGTCGGGATAATGGCAAAGAAAACGGAAATTACATGGGTGCACGAAGGATTCTCGGCGATTCTATGCGACAAGGGAACGATGGGAGCTGTAAAAAGCGCAACGGAAAAGATCCAGGCCAGCGCAAACGCGAACAACCGGCGAGGTGGAGAAGGATTCGGAGCAGGAACGAGAATAGCAAACGCATTCGGCAGCAAACGCGCTATGGGATTCGTGTATACGACGGACATCAAAAGCAGAATCGCGGAGGCGGAGGATAAAGCATTGAGCAGGGCGGTGGGCGGCTAAAATGGAGATCGAGAGGTCAATAGACATTGAAAACGCGATCAGAATCGCGCTAAAGGACTACATCAACATATATTGCCGTCCGCTGCCAGACACATACAAACTGCCGAACATTCTGGTTTCTCAGGTGGGTGGCAGCAACGCAAACAAGATCGATACATTCGAAATCGTGTTGGATTCGCGGGCGAGGAACAATGCAGATGCACTGGATTATCTGATGGACGCCATCGGAATTCTGAAAGGCGTAGCAGGCGGAGAAAATACGCCAATCCTGCATGTATCGACCAGCTCGGCCATGAGCTGGGGCAATGACCCGGTTCGACCTGATTTGAAGATGTGTTCCGCGAGAATGAGCATCGTGGCGCACATGGCAACAAAAACGATTAAACGAAACGGAGGAAAACAAAAATGAAAGTAAACGTGGCAGTTGGCAACGAAAATGCGACCGGCATGTTTTTCCATGCGCCGTACGAAGTGGGAAGCCCGAACAGCATGCCGAAAACCGGCGCGGCGGTGCTGGAGCTGACCAGCGGAACCGACAGCAAGTGGAAAATCGCCGGATTGGTAAGCGAGGACGGCCCTTCGTGGACGCCATACGGATCGACGGAATCCATCAAATTGTGGGATCTGTCCGTGGCCCGCACGGTGGAGACGGAAAAGGGCAGCATGCGGGTCCCGGTCATCAGCACGGACGGCGAATCCATGAAGACGATCTTCGGCGAGGATGCCGTAGAAGCAACCGCGACCGGCTTTACCGTGGACGCGTCCGACGGGCTGAAGAACAAAGAAGAATCCTATGTCCTTTATGGCAAGGACGGCGGCGACGATCTGATCTGGACATGCGCTCACGGCATGGTTACGGAGATTTCCGAAGTAGGCCTGACACCCAATGGCGCGATGATCTGGGAAATCACCATCACGGGCGGGTGGAAATTTACCAAGGACACCCCGGCGGCATAATAAAGAGACTTAACAAAATAGGAGGGACTGAAAGATGGCCAAGAGCGTAAAAATTGGGAGCGAAAAGAAGACAGTCACCGTTGAAATCGGTGAGAAGAAATACGCCATCCCCCTGGCGGGGTCCATGAAGCGCAAAGAGCTGGCAAATCTCCGGAACGCAGCAAAAGAGGGCGACGAAATGACGGTGGATGACGCCGTATACGAAATCTTTTGCAAATATATCCCTACCGAGACGCTGGATGATATGACGATGGACGAATACAAGCAACTCGTGGACACATGGACAAACGCCAATGAGGCGACCGAGGGCACAACCCTGGGGGAATCTTAAGCCTCGCGGAATTCGTAGAGGCGCACAAAGCTGCAGTAGAGCATGACCTGCTCGTTGAAGCGGGATATTCATTGGACGACATCGGGCGCTCCCTGTCATGGGGAGCGCTCGGGTCTTTTTTACAATCGGCCAAGCCGGATTCCGCCGTCGCGGCGGAAGTCAATCCGGAAATCGCCGAATGGTCAACAACATTTAAGACAAACGCAATCCTCGCGGATATTTACGACATTCTTGCACAATTTTTTGCGGTGATGGCAGCCAAAGGAACGGATCGCCTGCCGAAAAAGATGGAGAAATACCCACGATCCTGGAGGGGGAAAGAGAGAGCGTTCAAAACGGTAATGAAAGCAAAAGAATGGCTGCAAATGCTGGGAGGTGAAAAGAAGAATGGCAGAGGGACATGAGGTTGCAAGGGCGGTTGTAACAATAATTCCATCCTTAAAGGGCTCCCAACAGTCAATCGTCAAAGAGCTGACCGGCAGCACGGACAAGGCGGCAAAATCCGCCGGGAAATCCGCAGGGGGAAACTTCCTGTCCAGCTTTGGAGATTCTATGAAAAAGCTGGGCCAGGTATCCGCTACAGCATTCGCGGCCGTAGGCGGCGCGATTGCGAAGGTAACAAAAGATGCTGTAAGCTCTTTTGCGGATTATGAGCAGCTGGTAGGCGGCGTGGATACGCTATTCAAGGACGCCAGCGACAGCGTGCAAAAAAACGCGCAAAAAGCTTTTCTAACTGCGGGCGTATCTGCGAACGATTACATGGAATCGGTGACAAGTTTCTCCGCCTCCCTGATTCAATCCGTTTCGGGAAACACGACCAAAGCAGCAGACATTGCCAACATGGCCATGATTGACATGTCCGACAACGCGAACAAAATGGGCACGGACATGGCGAGTATCCAGAGTGCCTACCAGGGATTTGCAAAGCAGAACTATACCATGCTGGACAACCTAAAGCTGGGATACGGCGGCACAAAAACCGAAATGGAACGCCTGCTGGCAGACGCTCAAAAGCTAACGGGTGTGAAATACGACATCAATAATCTAAGCGATGTCTATCAGGCCATCCATGTGATACAGGAAAATCTGGATATCACGGGCACAACGGCGAAGGAAGCGATGACAACAATATCCGGAGCAGCAGGGATGACGAAGGCGGCATGGGATAACTTGTTGGTTTCCATTGCCGGCGGCGGAGATGACATTAAAACTTCCATCGACAATCTGATGCTTTCCATTTTCGGGGGCGAGAGTGGCGGCGGCCTATTAAACAACGTTCTTCCAGTGGTTCAGACGGCTTTTAATGGTGTAGCTGATTTTATATCTACGGCGGCACCGATCATCCTGCCAAGAATTACAGAACTGGTATCTAGTCTGCTGCCAGGCCTGGTTGCAGCCACAGCTTCCATCATGGGGGCGATTACGGAACAGCTGCCAACCGTGGTCAACGCCATTACACAGCTGATCCCGGATATCATTGCGGCGCTATCCGGCCTCATTCCGCAGTTGACAAGCTCGGGGCTGGAAATTCTGAAGTCGATCATGTCCGGAATCAGCGAGAACCTGCCGCAACTGATGGCAGCGGCAACGACGATTGTCACTACCATTGTCACAGATCTTGCAGCGGAGGCACCGCAAATATTGGTAGAGGCGGCGAACATGGTTGCAAACCTGGTAAAGGGAATTGTGGACAACGCGCCGACCCTGATATCAGGCGCGGCGACGGCAATCACGAACTTTGTATCCGGCATTGCGGAGAAGCTGCCAGAGGTGCTGGAAAAGGGAGGAGGGATCATTTCCAGCCTGATCGAGGGCATCGCCACCAATGCGCCGAATGTGCTAGCCACCATTAGCGGGGCCATGGGCGACATCATCGTCAAGGTGGCGGAGGCGCTGCCGGACATCCTGGCCAAGGGCGGCGAGATTGCGAAGAATATCTTGACCGGTATCACGGACAACGCCCCGGCGATCACGACGGCGATTGACGGCATTCTGAAATCCATCACCGGCGCGATTACGGACGCCTTCCCGACGATCTCCGCCGGGATTGCGGACATCATCAAAGCGGTGGAGCCGATGGCGGCGGATATCTCAAAAGCATTCACGGATACGGTGGCGACAGTATCCACAGCTATCACGGATATTGTGGCAGCGCTCGCGCCATACATCCCCGCGATCACGGAGATGGTATCGAACACCGTCGACAATATCCCAAAGATCATCGATAAGTTTAACGACATTGTAAAAACCATCTCGGACGCCATTACGGACATCGTCAAAGCGATTGCGCCCTATATTCCGTCAATCACGGAGATGTGGACGACCGTATCTGAGAACCTACCGAAAATCATCGACTCCTTTACGGGACTGGTGAAGACTATCACGGACGCCATCACGGACATTGTGGCAGCGCTAGCACCATACATTCCGCAGATCACGGAGATGGTATCGAACACCGTCGACAATATCCCAAAGATCATTAGCAGCTTCAGCGACCTACTGGGCCAGGTAGGGCCGATCATCGATTCGGTGGCAGCGGCCATCAAAACCATCGGCGATGCGGTTGTCGATATCGTCAACAGCGTGGGAACGAACCTGACGCAGATCGTAGGCGCATTCTCCGACTTCAACACTTCCCTGGCGACGCCGATTAAGGCAGTCAGTGACGCCATCAGCGGCATGATTGACAGCATTAGCAAGGGAATTGTGGCGGTAAACGACAGCATCGCCAAGATCCTGGACAAACTGAGCGGCGTATTCGACTCCATCGGCGAAGCGGCCATCAAAGCGGGCGACGGATTCTCGACCGTTACGGACGCCATTATCCGGCTGACGAAAGAAACCAGCGTATTTGACCTGGGTGCCACGCTGGCGACGGTGGCCAAGAGCATCAAGGAAATTAACAACGAAGGCGAAAACGCGAACCGGAAGAAAACGGCGGAGACGATTATCGCCATCGGAGACGCGCTGAAGGATATGGCGGCGAAAGCTGCGGACACCACCAGCATGTCCACGGCGATCACGTCTCTTTCGACCTCCATCAAGAGCTTGAACGATGAGGTGAAAAACAACGTCGCAAAGAACCTACGCGACCTGGAGAAGGCCATCAGCGACCTGACCAAGAAGGCGGGGCCAGACCTGAACACGCTGGGCGACAAGGCAGACCAATGCGCCAAGAAGCTGAAAACATTCAGCACGGATGCAACAAACGCCATGAAAGACCTGGCAAAGAACATCGGAACCCAGATGACCAGCGCAGCCAATGATTTCACGAAGGGCCTAAACACCATGCAGCAGAACGCCACGACGGCCATGAGCAACATTACATCGACGATGAGCAAGAATACGAGCCAATTCTTGACGCAGCTGCAGAATCTATTCACCGGGGCGTTTAACAACATCGCCGTTTCGGCGAACAACGCCATGGTGAAAGCGTACAACGCCATCGTGGACGGGATCAACCAGATCGCGAAGATGATGGCTAGCGCGAAGCTCCAGATGGGGAATTACGTTATCCTACCGCATTTCTACATGTCCGGAGAGTTCAACGCGAAAACGGGCGCTGTGCCGAACGTGGGCGTGAAATGGTACGACAAGGGCGGTGTATTCGACCGGCCTACCATTATCGGCGTCGGCGAGCGACGGCCAGAATTCGTCGGAGCGCTGGACGATCTGCGGGAGATCGTGCGAGACGAATCCAACACGGCGAACGTGACCATCAACGTATACGGCAGCGAGGGCCAGGACATCTACGAGCTGGGAGATATCATCATGGAGAGAATCCAGGCGAACATTAACAGACGGGAGGCGGCTTTCGCGTGAGAGGCATAATCAGCTGGAATGGCGCGAGATCGGATCAATTCGGGATAGAGATAGAGAAATACCCATCTATATCAAGGCCGCAACGAAAGATAGACAGATACACCGTTCCAGGAAGGAACGGAGACATCATCATGGCCCAAGATGCGTGGGACAACGTGACGCAACGATACGAGATCATCGCCGGGGACGGAGAAAAGCATTCCGTCCACGGCGATTTTGATAACATCGCAAAATGGCTATGTGCGCCAACCGGATATTGCGAGCTGTGGGACGACTTCGACCCGGGGCATTATCGCATGGCATATTTTGCGGGACCGATGGATATCTCCACGCTGCCAATTGGGAGAATGGGCAGGGCGACAATTGAGTTTAACTGCAAGCCGCAAAGATACCTAATATCCGGAAAAGCGGCAATTCCTATCAGTAGGAAAACAGTTATAAACAATAGGACAGGGTATGCGGCGCGGCCGCTCATTTATATTGAGGGAACGACAAATGGCAATGGAACGCTGACCATCGGGAAAACCGTTTTCAGCTGTTCGGAGATACCGGACACTTGCGCATATATAGACTGCGAGGAAATGGATTGTTTTGACGGGAACGGCACGAAGATCAACGCTAAAATCATCTCCAGCACGAGCGAATTTGCAAAGCTGGAGCCGGGGGACAATGAAATCAGTTTCACGGGAAGCATAACCAAAGTATCAATCACACCGCGATGGTACGAAATCTAAAGAGGTGCAGGATGTACCCTATTCTTTTTGACGAAAACGCAACCAGATGGGAATCTTTCGGCGTAGGCGTCCTATCCAGCGCGATCTCCTGCGAGGCGGAAGAAAACCGGAACGGATCCTACGAGCTAGAGATGAAATATCCCATCAGCGGGGCCTATTATCGGGAGATCGGGCTAAGATCGCTGATCGTGGCCAAACCGAATTATGCGGACGGGCCACAACCCTTCCGGGTTTACAAAATCAGTAAACCCATCGGCGGCGTGGTAACGATCAACGCACAGCATATCAGCTACGATCTATCCGGATACGTGGCAGCGCCATTCAAGGCGGCGGGGATCCGGGACGCGATGGCGAAAATCACCAGCGCGGGAACGGTATATCCGTCACCGTGCCCATTCTCGCTTTCGACAGATATCGACGATGATAAAACCACAGAATCGAGATATCCTCAGAGCATTCGCTCCATCCTGGGCAAGGGAGACGGCAACCTGCTGGAAACCTACGGCGGAGAATGGCATTTTGATGGGTACCGGTGCGAACTGAAGGCGGAAAGAGGCAAAGATCGAGGCGTTGCGATCCGGTACGGGAAGAACATGATCGATCTGAAGCAGGAGGAAAACAACGCGGAGGTTTGCACGGCGGTCTATCCCTACTATTTCAGCGGGGAGGACAATGTACTCATTACACTGCCAGAAAAGGTGATGCAGGTAGGGGCAGCGCAGGGATATTCCCGAGTGCTACCTGTAGACTTGACATCATACTTTGATGGGACGCCGACGGCGGAGGATCTGCGGACGGTGGCCCGGAGCTACATCGAAGTGAACAATGTCGGCGTGCCGAAAGTCAACCTGACAATCAAATTCGTAAACCAGGAAACGGAGCAGGATCGCGTCGATCTATGCGACACGGTGCAGGTACAGTTTGATAAGCTGGGCGTATCGGCATATGCGAAGTGTATCCGGGCCAAATGGGACACGCTGAAAGAGAGATACATCGAGGCAGAGCTGGGCACACCGAAAGATAACCTGGCAGCAACGATTGTGACCATCTCCAAGGCGACGAAAGACCTGGAAACGATCCGGACAGATCTAAACGCCACCGCCGGGGAGATCAGGACGGAGCTGGCGACGACGGATACCAATATCCGGCAGGAAATCGCATCAACCGCGCAACAGATCACGAATGATTACACCACCCTCAACACGGAAACAGGGGAAGAGCTGAGAGGCGTTATCACCCAGACAGCGGAGCAGCTGACGAGCGACTATACTGCGCTGAATACCCAGACGGGCGAAGAATTGCGGGGAACGATCACCCAGACGGCAGAGCAGCTGACGAGTGACTATACCGCATTGAACACTCAGACAGGCAACGAATTGCGAGGGACAATTAGCCAAACGGCTGAGAGACTGACAAGTGAATACACGTCCCTAAACCAGGAAACCGGTCAGGAGCTGCGGGGCGTTATCACTCAGACGGCGGAAAGCCTCACAAGCGACTACACCGCGCTAAACCAGGAAACCGGTCAGGAGCTGCGGGGCGTTATCACTCAGACGGCGGAAAGCCTCACAAGCGACTACACCGCGCTAAACCAGGAAACCGGCCAGGAGCTGCGAGGCGTTATCACCCAGACGGCGGAGAGCCTCACAAGCGACTACACCGCACTAAACTCGCAAACCGGCCAGGAGCTGCGGGGTGTTATCACCCAGACGGCGGAAAGCCTCACAAGCGATTACACCGCACTAAACTCGCAAACCGGCCAGGAGCTGCGGGGTGTTATCACCCAGACGGCGGAAAGCCTCACAAGCGATTACACCGCACTAAACTCGCAAACCGGCCAGGAGCTGCGAGGTGTTATCACCCAGACGGCGGAAAGCCTCACGAGTGACTACACCAACAAGCTGGATGAAACAGAAAGCCATATCACCCAAACGGCGAACGAAATCAAGGCGGAGGTGAAGAACAACAAAGAGGAGCTGCAAAGCGCCATCGATGTGCAGGCTGGCAGAATCGGTCTGATTGTGGAAGGAACAGGAAACAACGCAAAGATCAAACCGGCAGAGATCGTGGCAGCCATCAATAATGGAGTAAGCACGATCAAGCTGAGCGCTGATCATATCGATATCGATGGAATGGTCGGCAATCTTGCAACGCGCGACATAATGGCGCAATCATACACCATTTATGGATCGAAAGCCGGAAATGTGAATGTTGGAACTGCACTCAGAGATATCGCCATTATAAAGAACGGGACAGAATACACGATAAGAAAAATCGGTTTGTTGGATACCCAATGGACGGACGTCGGAACTTTTAGCAAGGCCGCCACACTCAGTGTCGCGTATGGCGGCGATAACACGGGAGACACGGCCACGTTCACCGTCACAGGTAGCCCGGCAGAGAACTTCCCATCTGGGAACAGCGTCACCGGAACTTTTACCGTTCACCAGAGCAAAGTGGCGGCTTATATTCAAGATTACAACGGCGTTGTACGAGCCCGAATCGATAACCCGCAATACGGGAACGGATGGACAGCGGCCCAGGGCGATGTATCCTGGCCAGGGACGAATACATCGAGCGCCATCGCTACCTTCAAAGCGCCCAGCGGCACGGTGGACGGGACACAGGTCACAAAGAGCTATTATCTCGACATTGTGAGCAGCGGATACAGCTCGACAACGAAGGTGTACCTACGGAACCCGGACGATCAGGCGGTCGCCGCGTTGGACGTCGGCAAGGTATATGACGCCGGGAAGACAGCAGGCGCGGGAAGCGTCAAGATGGCGCTAAACACCAACACGAGTAAGATTGTGTTATCCGAAACCGGAACGGCGACGGAGTACGCGGTAAGCGCACAGGCGGGGATAACGTACAATTCCAGCACGCACAAGTACACACCATCGGCCAGCGCTCTGGTAGGCGGCACGGTGATGGCGAGCAACACCGGAAGCGCCAGCGGAACAGAAGCATATGACGCAGGGTGGAAGGCGGCACATGATAAATTCAGCAGCGAAACGTCATATAGCACGGACGATAAGCTGGAGGTGAATTATCCGCCTACGACGGTGGACGGGAGCACACTAACGAGAGAATATTACCTGACACTTGATGATGATTACGCCTACATCCGCAACGGCAGCAGAACCGGGACAGTTGTGGCCCGCGTAACGAACACGAAGAAATCCGGGTCGGATATTACGGGACTATCAAGTTCGTGGGACGGCAACACGTTCAAGGTAAGCACGTCAACAAGTGGGACGCTGCAAAGCGCGGATTGCACGGTGACGATCTACCCGACAAGCGACAGAACGCTCGACTATGGAGAGACGCTTACAGTAAGCGCCAGGGGAAACAATGTAGCCAGAGACAGCATCAAAATAACGGCTCCGGCAGACAGATATGCAGCAGGATATGACTGGGGAGCGCAGATAGGAAGTTGGCTGGACTACGATGGCAGCCCTAACATACAGAGTCAAGGCCAGCTGGCATACGGATATAACATATATCTGTATTATGTTACGAGCGATTCGAAGAAACACTATAGAGCGAGGTGGGAAGTACCGCCGGATAGATGGGACAGCGCATTGACGACGGTGGCGCTTGTAAGCAATCAAGCTGTCAGCAGCAGCGCAGCTGTGTTGGGCTACGACGTTCCCCTGAGATTGGCAGCGACAAACGCCGCAGGGCAGATCATCTATTGGGGAGAGTGGAAGACGCCGCCGGATAATTCTGGAAGTGGAGGCGGGAGCGCATCGCATAGCCCAGTTGCGACGATGACATCTGGATGGACGGGGAGCATTGCAGGGAAAACAAGTTTAGGATCTATTAACGGAGCGAGTTCTGCGAGGACATATATTCTCATCAATGTAAGTTGCGGAGATAGATCAAAGGGATATTACATCACAGTGAATTAACAAGGAGGACAACAAAATGAACACTCAAGTAACTCTACAGACCACCATCGACCTGATCAACAAAGCCATGGTAAACACGCAGAATCTCCAGCTGCAGCCGACGGAACACAACGTAAACCTTATCGCGGAGAGCCTGAAAAGCCTCCGGAGCGTGGCGGCGATTGTGAATGATCTGTTTGCAACGGTCAAAATGTATGAGGACAAGGCGAAGGGCGAGCCTCAGCTGATCGTCGAACAGGGCGAGCCGGAACCGGCAGAAGGAGAACATATCATCCAGCTGCAGGCGGAAGCCAGGGACAAAATGTGAAGGAGAGGGCAAGATGGCAGTATTCGAAAAGTGGCTAAAGAACGACTTGAAAAAGCCAGTCACGGTGGAGCGCCTGGGTGGGAACATCTTTTCCAGGGACATCGGCGCCAACCGGATCGGCGTCATTATCACAGACGATGGCGCAGAGGCTTCCATCACCGGGGACGTTACCGGATACGTTATCCGGGCAGACGGCGAGACGGTGATCGTCAGCGGAACGCTCGACGGCAACAGGGCCAGCATCATCCTGCCCGCGGAATGTTACGCCATTGTCGGGATCATCAGCATCGTTATCAAAGTCGGCTCCACAACGGTGGGCGCCTGCACGGGCCACGTATATCAGACATCGACGGATGCGATCGTGGATCCTGGGCAGGTTATCCCATCCGTCGAGGAACTGCTGGAAAAGATTTCCATCCTCAATAGCGAGATCGGCGACGCCGAAGCCTGGGCCGTTGGCCAGCGGGGCGGGGTGGACGTCGGGGAAGATGATCCGGCGTACCAGAACAACGCGAAGTATTATGCACAGAAGACGGCGGAGGATCGGACATCCACCAGCGGGGCGAGCCAGGCGGTGCAGCAGTACGCCAACGCAGCGGCCCGGAGTGCTGAGCAGGCTGCGGGCAGCGCAAGCGCGGCAGGGATGGCCCAGGAGGCTGCGGAGAAGGCGGAGGCGGATGTATTGGCCGCAATCGTGGCAGCACAGGGAAACGACCTGCTGCGGATGGACGAGAATGGAGATTTCTACATCCTGGAAGAAACGGACGATTAAAGAAGGGAGCGAGAAAACGAGATGGGAACCAAAAAGAACTACGGCGTAAACAACCAGCTGGAGCGCATCGCTAACGCCCTGGAGGCTCAAGCGGGGAGCGTATCGGCGGCGGTGCTGGACGCGGCTTTCAGCGGCAGCATCGACGGAACGAACACGACGGCGCTATTCCGCCGGTGGTGGCGGCTGGCTTGCGATCTGATCGCTCGCAACGAGGGCGAGATCGACCGCTACGCTCTCCTCACCCGCTGGTTCACGCTGATCGGCGAAGCCTGGGGGGACAAAATCTACACCCTGCGGGGGCCAGACTATCGGGTATCGAACGGCAACACCGCTTTGACCCCCATGGCCGACCTGGCGGGGAAAGAGGCGGCTCCTCTCTGCACGGAGGTATCCGCCAACGAATTCCACTGGATGGACGAAGACCCGATGTACTGGTATGTCCGGTTCAACGGCATCAGCAAGGCAGACGGGACGATGGACATCAAGGCCGTGGAAGGGATCGACGATGAATTCGACATCACGGGGAACCTGGCCCCGGTATACACCGGAAGCATCGGGCTGTGGCACATCCGTTTCACCGACGGGAGCTACGAATACCACACCCGGGCAACGCGGCAGGGCGGCGGGATGTATCCCTACGAGAGCGACGTGGCCCCGGACGGAACGCACCGGGCGATGCACTGGGAGGCGACCTTCGGCGGGAGCCTGACGAAGGATGGGAAGCTGACCAGCGGCAGCGGATACGGCAAAGGATGGGAGCGGAACGAGAACACCACCGCCATCAGCAGGAGCGCGAACAACGGCATCAGCGACGCCCGGAAGATGGGGGCCTACGAGGGCCTATACAGCGACACGGAGAGATGCCACCTGCTGGACGAATGGCAATTCCGCCACTATAACCTGGAGAACAGCGGCATCCTGGAGGGCTGCACGAGCTACAACTATGATTACGTTGTCAGCGTGGCGGAGGAGGATGTCACCAGCGTGGTACTGACCACGGCACAGGGGGCGAACATCGTCATGGGCAGCTTCCTGGACGTGGGCGAAGCGGCGAGAGACGGAAAGATTGCCCGGGGCAACGTGATCGGCATCGAGAGCGTCACCATCGACGGGACGGCCTACACGCGAGTGACCCTGGACGTGGCTGCCCCCTTCACCACCACGGCGGAAAGCCACGTATGCACCCTGCCCTGGACACCTGGCAGCACGGAGCGGCTCCCGGGCCACAAGGACGGCAGCCTGTACAACGTGACGAACGGCAAGACCCCGGCGCGGATCGGCGGGATCGAGGTGATCGATGGGGCGTATGCCATCGGGCTTGACCCGCTATGGAACAGCGACTGGAACGCAGACCGCGACCCGAAGAGCATCTACAGCGTATACGTAGTGCGGGACGCGACAAAGCAGGGCGGGAGCATTAGCGCCAGCCACACGCTGGTAGGAACCTTCACGGGGTCGAACTCTGGATGGCAATATCCGAGGCACTTCCAAATCCGCAAGGACGATATGCTGATGCCGGAAGGATTCCCCGGAAGCGGCAGCACGTACCTGAAGTCGGCCTTCGGTTTCGGTGGCGGCTCCGGCGTGCGCACGCCCTGGCTGTTTGCGGATCTCGGCAATGGGGCTAATGCGGGCTTGGCCTGTGCGAGTGGCAGCCTTGCGCCCTCGAGCGCGTACTGGCATGGCCGCTCCCGGCTTTCGGGTTCTGGGAAGACGCGGGGTGAATGGGCGGCGTAAGCCGACCAGAGGGGGAGCATCCCCTTTGACCTCCGGTGGAGGAAATTTCAAGGGGGATGCTCTCACCCGAAACAAGCGAGCTGTCCAGTGGACAGTCGCGTAGATTGAGGGTGCGGATAAGGCCCCTACCAACTAAACCAACAACCACCATAACGGTGAAGCCACCGAAAGGCAGCTGCGCCTCAAAGCAGCATCCAACAAGGCACAGAAACATGGGCATGGGAAGGACATGCCAAAGGCCCTCCGGGGACGGGAAACCGCCCCGGAGCGGCCCAAGGGTTTGATCGTGTGTCGGCCTTCAATTTCAATGGCAGCTCCGGCGTACGCACGCCCTGGCTGTTTGCGAATCTCAACAATGGGGCTAATGCGGGCTTGGCCTGTGCGAATGGCAACAATACGCCCTCGAACGCGAACTGGAATGGCCGCTCCCGGAATTCGGCAAGGCGAAGGGAGAAACCAGCTCTCTCGCCGGAAATAAGATGCCAATGGGCATCCAATACGCGATCAAATCCGCGAAATGAAAATCGGTTTATCCCAGCACTGAGAAATCAGGGGCGGCGGAAAAGCCACCGCTCGCGGCGAGTAGAAGAGAGCTTGCGCCTGCGGCCCCCAAGGGGCGAAGAGCCAAAGACCGGGGAGAACCGTCCAAAGGACAGGCTAACCGAAAACCGCTGAAGCCACACCGAAAGCGCACAACCCGAAAGGGAAGACATAAGCCAAAGGGGAAAGGACAAGGATTGAAGCAGCGATATCGAGAACTGGACAGGGATTTATGCTACGCGGCGGTAGAGAAATGCTTTGACGGCAAATGGAACCGGAACGATGTGCTGACGGACATCGAAGAATGGACGGGGTACAGCCGGAACCAAATCCGGGAATACAAGATCGACCACCCGGGGCACGAATTCCCCATCAAGTACGCCATACTGGACGAAAGGGCCGACGCGCTGATGGACATGATCCGGGAGATCGAAAGGGGCATTGACCCAGACTTCGACCTTGTAAAAATCCACAGGCGAGCTGACGCGGCCACTGGGAAGATGCGAGACATCGCATATCTGTGCATACGGATGCAGCTATTAGGGCACTGCCTACAGCTGGGGCTGGAACCGCTGCTGAAGGCCAGAATCCTCCCCTGCCAGCACGCCAGCCTACCGGGCCGAGGGCCGACAAGGCTGGTACGCCAGGTAAGGCGGCTACTGCGGAAGCGGCACATCAAATACTTTCGGAAGACGGACTGCAAGAACGCCTACGGCAGCACGATGTACGGGGACGTGATTGAGATCATCCGGGGAGAGATACCGGACGCGACATGGATCCTCCGGGGACTGGAAGTCATGGCCCGGTACGCTCCGGGCGGGCATCTGATCATCGGCGGATTTCTGGACGCTTGGCTATTCAACCTGGTGATGAGCTACGCCATCCGGGAAGCGTTGAGTGCAGCCGGGAAACGGCGGGGACAGCGAATCCGCATGGTGGCGGGATGCGCGGGCTACATGGACGACGTGGTTTTCATGAGCGGGAGCAAGAAGGGCCTGAAGGAAGGGACGAAGATATGCGGGGCATACCTTCTGGACGGGTTCGGCATCCAGAGCAAGCACACGACGGGCACGATCCGGCTGATGGAGCGGGAGGAGGAACGGAAACGCAAGGCCCGGGCCAGCCCCGCCGGGAGAGGATGCCCGGCCATCGACGTGGCAGGATACCGCATCAGCCGGACACACTGCCGGATGCGGGGAAGAAACGCGAAACGGACGAGGAGGAGCTACCTGCGAGCCTGGAGGGAATACCGGGAAACGGGAACCATCGGGCGGCAGCGGGCAGCGCAGATCATCAGCCGGAACGGGATCATCCAAGGGGCGGACAGCTACCGATTCATGGAGAAATACCAGGTGGTTACGCTGCGGCGGATGGCCCGAAAGATCATGGGATACTGGGGACGAAAACAGGAACGAGCAAGAAAGGAGATCATGCAAGATGCTGTGGAGAAATACAGAAAGCACAGAGAGACCCTCGAAGGTGACCATTGGAACTATGCCGGAGGGAAACCGATTCGTGCGGCTGGCGGATAACATCCGGGAAGAGATGCGGACGGAAGCGGGCGGCGAAGAGGGACAGGCCACGGAGCAGAAGGTATACATCTACGACGAGGTGCAATTCGAGCTGGAAGCCGAACGGGAAGAAACCGAGAGGGACATCAAGCGGGACTTCGAAGGCTGGTGGGAATACGGCAGCCAGGAGGAGAGCGGCGAGCCGACGCTGGAGGAACGGGTGGCGGCGATTGAGGACTTTTTGCTGGAGATGTAAGGAGGGGTGAAGGATGTTTAGCATCATCAAAATGAAATACCAGGCGAAGAAGATCACGGCGGCGGAGGTTTGGGCCTACGCGGACGCGGGGAAGATCACCGAGGCGGAGGCCATCAAGATTTGCGGGCCGAGGCCGAAGGGGTGAGAAGGATGGACGGAAACGAGATTATCAGGGCTATCCCAGAGCTGATGGACTATGAGCTGATCGGCGTGCTGCACGCGGCGGCCAATGAGATCGAGGCCAGGATGCTGCGGCCGCCCAGAGAAGTGGAATATCCAACGGACGGAGACGGGCACAAACTGCCATGGTAGAAGAGACGGAAAAAGTGGCTATTTTCGAAAAGGAAACAACCACCGGAGGGAAGGAGAATGGACAGGATGATCGCGTTTGCGGCGGGGTTATTCGTCGGGGCGATGGTGGCCATCTTCATCGTGGCCCTGGTAACGGCGGCAGACCAGAGAGAAGGCGATGATGAATGAGCAAGATATCGGCGGCGGATTTCGTCAGCCGGGTGGAGCAGATCGCGGCGGAGGGTCCAGCTTATGAAAAGGGATACGATGGCAGCCGGGGGCTATGTGATTGCATCGGGCTGATCATCGGCGGAATCCGGCGGGCCGGGGGCGACTGGCACGGGCTGCACGGCAGCAACTACGCTGCCCGGAGCGAGATGGAGCAGCTACGGCCAATCGCCGGAACCGGCGACCTGCAGATCGGCGAGGCGGTATACAAGGCATGGGAGCCGGGACAGGAGAAATACGACCTGCCGGATTACTACAAGCCCGGCGGCGGGAGCTATAACGGCGACCTGCGGGATTATTACCATGTGGGCGTCGTGGTAAGCGTGGAACCGCTCAGAATCCGACACATGACATCACCGCAGCCAAAGATGGATACTACCATCGGGAAATGGAAATGGCACGGAAGGCTGAAAAAGATCGACTATGGCAACACGGGAAGAAACTCCACCAGCGGTGGCGGAGGAACAATGCCAAGAGAGGACAAAAAGGAGAAGATGAGCATGGAGGCGAGAGTGGTACTGGCCACCGGAGAAGGCGGCACGACAGTCAATCTGCGGGAAGGCCCTGGGACGAGCTATGGCCGCATCAAGGCGGTGAAGGTTGGCAGCACGGTGGAGATCGTCGAGGATCAGGGAGCCTGGTGTAAGATCATCGCGGACGGGAAAACCGGATGGATGATGGCGAACCACCTGGAATACATCGGGGAAGGGATTCAAAACGATGTGATTACAGAGGAAAACCAAGAGAAGATCGACAAGGCCCTGAGCGCCATGGAGAACGCCCTGGTCACCATCTCCGAACAGATCGAGATCATCGGCATGATCAACGGGCGGGGGTGATGGCGATGAGCGAGGCAACACAGATCATCGGATTCGGCCCGGAAAGCCTGTGGATATTTTTCGGCGTCTTGATCGGATTAGCAATTATCGTTGTGCTGTGGCTGGATTTGATCATCAAAGTGAGAGAGGTACGGAAACCGAAAGTGAACGATGAGCAGACGATACAGGACAGGCTGTCCAACGACCACAAGCGGCTGAAGGCGCTGGAGGATAAGACAAAAGAACAGGATAAGGAGCTGCGGCTGATCCTGCGGAGCCAGATGGACATCCTCCATCACCTGGTGGACGGAAACGGGACAGAGAAAATGAAAAAGACCCAGACGGACATAGAGAATTATCTCATCACCGGAGAGGTGGAGGAAAGGAAGGAATGAAAGCTATGTATAAGAGCTGGTTGAAGGCGGCTATTATCCGGGCGATCAGGACGTTTGCAGAGAGCGCCCTGGCTTACATCGGCACCGGAGCGGTAGGCATCACTGAGGTGGATTGGCTGGGCGTGGTGAGCGCCGGAGCCTTCGGATTCGTCACCAGTCTTCTGCTGGCCGTAGCGACGGGTCTGCCAGAAGTAGAGCAGCCGAAGGGTGAGCGGACGGAACCGCCTGACGCTGACAATATTGCCGCTAACGAATGATAAAGAAAAACCCCGGGGAGAATTCCCTGGGGATTTTCTTTTACACCGCGATGGTGTAGACCACAACCCGCTTATTTGAGCGTGGTACATGAGGCAGACCGTCCGCAAAGGTTCGGATGAGTCTGGTTTGGTGAGCCCGGCGGGATTCGAACCCACGACCTTTTGATTCGTAGATCCTACCCTGCACGAGCCGCCATGTCAGTATTTCCAACAGGTTCCGGCTTTCAGAAGGCAATTCTGAACCCCGATCTGAACCCCAACCGGGAAATAACCACAAGAAACCTTTGATCCCAATCAACTATCCCGCACTCATCTGCGATTCGATTACTCATTGTCCTTTATGAGAGCGGACGGGTTTCTGGGATTCAGCATATAGCTTCTCAATCTGAGATGCCCTTAACTGAGGATACATCTGCTTTGCAAGATCTTTTGTCAATCCGCTGCGGAAGCCTTTTACAATAGCCGCATTCCGTTCGCTTGTCGCTTTTTCCGCAGCGTATTTTTCAACTATAGCGCACATAGCATCCTTTCCTTTCTGTGTCTCCTTAAAAAATCGGACACGATCGGCGAGTAGTGAATAGTTCATCTGATCGGCTTGTGTACAGTGAAAATCATGCATTAATCTTCCCAGATCGGTATCGTCCTTGTTTTCACCGTTCACGTAGATAATGTGTTCCATATCTCCGAACAGTTCACCAGATTCTTGAATCGTTCGGTCGATATGGTAGATCGGCCTGTTTCCACCCAATACATCATGCTCAGTAATAAAGATCACATAGGTTTCAGGAAGCTTTTCAAAATCCTGACGTTTATTCAGCGCGTTTGCATCAATCAAGCTGCTGATATATCTAGCCCGTTTTGGTTTTGCGCCGGCGTCAGCTCGCTGTACTTCCACAGCAAATAGTTTGCCGCTGGAATCCTTGGCGCGTATGTCCAAACGGAGACTCCGTCCTTGAAGATTTTTGATCTCCATCTGAGCGTGTACGGAAATCACCTTGATTCCCGGATCCTCCAGGATGATCTGAAGCAGAAGCGCCGTCTCTTCCTTTTGTCCGTCAAACACCTTGGACATGAAGGTGTCATCGAAGAGCCGGAACATCTCGACCCTTCTGTAGACTTCCGGCGGATAAGCCTGGGTCTTCCGTTTCTGAGACATTGCTTCCGCTCCCTTCAGGTGATACCTTAATTATACTGAATCTTTACCGATGCGTCAAACTGCTTTTCCTATGTATTAATTTTGATTCAGGCACTCGCCTACAACATATCCCCGGTATGTTTTCCCGCTGACAGTTGTCTCCACATAGTATAACGGCGCCTTTCGAGCCAACACGGTTACTTTTGTTCCTTTTTTCAATGTGCACAGCGTGCCGCTGTTATTGATCGGATCGTCAACCAGTACGGTCTTTGTTTTTACGCTGACGTTATCCCTTGTAAAATTGGGCTCCATGGAGACTTTCGCAATCCGCTCCAAGATCGGATCATCATGAATAATCACCCAGCCTGTCCGATGCTTTCCTTTCCCGGTTTCATAATGTACCATAAGCCAGTCTCCCTCGCGGCAGAGAAATGCCACGGGTTCCTTCAGCGATACAGCGGCTTTCCCTTTTGCGGCGCGTGATGCTTTTTTATCCGGATATACATATACAGGAACCGATTTGTCGATTCCAAGTCGGGCATACAATACTTCCGCATCTCCAATATCCGCGTAGTTATCCATCAGGGCTCCGTTCACATACTGCTCTCTGATTGCCAGGTCAAAGTCCCAAGTAAGCAGCCGCATAAGCGTTTCATAAGCTTCGAAGATATCCCTGGTTCGGAAAGATGACGCTTCCCGATTGATCGCCTGCGGCATATATAGCGCATGATTGTCTGATGAAAGTGATGAGTTTTGGATGAGCATGCAGTCTTCAAACAAATATGCATGTTCAATATAATACTTGCTGTCCACAGTATCCACCTGCCAGGAACCATTACTTTTCCTGGATAGTTCAATCCATATATTCGGATGTTCATCCCCGGCGTAAATGCATACCTGATCCGTCACGGTACGGCTGAAACGACCGGTTTCCTGGACGCTTTCGCCTGGAGAAAAGCGCATGCTCATCGCCTCGCAGTGGTTTTCGATCATCTGACTGTTGATCCAATCCGTTTCCCATCGCCCGTCTGTCAGGATTTCATGGCAAAGGCGATGATAGCATGTGTCCCGTTGAAGCGTGAATCGCTCCACGTCCGAAGTATTCACCTGGGCTTCGGTCATCCATTCAGATTTTCTTTCGCCGGCAAGTTCCGCCAGGTATCTTTCCAAAACCTCCACATCCATCCTGCAAAGGCCCTCGCATGTAACCGTAGGCTGCCGGTATTCTGGATAATGTCCTTCAGTCATTACCAACGGCAGGGTATAGGAGATGGAGCCATATTCATCCTGAAGCAAGACTGTCAGTTCCTCAAGCGTAGCATGCGCGGTAATCGTTTCTAAGGCTTTCCCGTCTTCCTGCCGAATCTTCGTCAGTATTTCGGTTCCGGTGGTTCCTCCCCATTCATACGGATAGCTGACGTCATCAAAGGATGTTGTCAGTTTTTCATCCACACCTTCATCTGGAATCCAGGTGCGGGTATAGAGCATTCGCTTCTCATCCTCTACTCTTTCAACCGTGGTGCATCCCATCGGCCACGGGTCATCAAAGGCCATCAGCATATTCGCCGCAACAATGATAACTCCTGGTAGATTCCCTCCTGCCTCCGCATAACTGCCCATGGGTGTATCAGTACGACGAAACATATCAATGTATTCCTGCAGCATTTGATTGATCTTCTTCTCGGAAAACCTACCCTGCAAGAACTTCTTCTCCATGTTCTTTGGCATGATTTCCGGAATCTCGCTATAATCCTCCACCTGCAGAACTTCCTTTGGGACCCAGTCCCTGTATCCTTTTTGGAATACCAGGGTAATGGGGCCGCTCCATCCGGAAAACTGTGTACAATACCCACCCATATATCCATATCGTCCTACACAGGCAGCCAGATAAAAATACCAGTCGTTCCCTTCCTTTTTTTGCCCCAGAATATCGTAACCGACAGCGCCAAACTCTCCCAGACCCTCTGATACAGTAGAGAGAAGCAGCGCCTCAATATAATGGGTGGGTATTTCATCAGCATGAGCTTTATTCAAAGGTGCAACAAACAGGATCAGGAACATACAGACCAGGCAAAGGATTCTCCTCATGACCACGAACCTCCGATAAAGATTTTCACACGGATCTTTCCATTCAGCGATCTTATTAACCTTCCGTCTGCATTGATGGAAGCTTTTCTATTAGTTACCGTTGCGATTTAAAACCAATTCATAATCCGTAAGTCCCATGCGAAGTGCATTACGCTTGAAATAGCCATATGTTCCCTCAGCATCCATTATGCAACCTAAATCTCCACTGGGAATAGATACGTAGCACCATCCGTCTTTCTCAAAGAGAATATGCATTGGGGTACCGGCCGCAACTTTCGTGACTGTGCGATCAAACAGCCCTGTTCCGGATTTCAAGTTCGTCTCTTCAACTGCTTCCCCCATGGGGAGCAGCGTATAGGAGCTGGCTGTTGGCTGATCGTTGTCATCCAGGCAAACATAAACCGAGGAAACAAAGCCCTTAAGATCACCAAGCCGTACTTCATACCAGGGGAATGGATCTCCGTCCGCTTTCCCGAGAATCTGAACGATTGTTCCGGGATTCAGCAATCCCAAATCCCGGGAGTGAGAAGATTTCTTCTCCCGTAAATGAACTCCGCTCACCATTGCATAGTTTTCTGGAAATGGTGTTTGGTTCCACTCGACAAAGTCCTCTGAGGTCTTCGGCAGCTCACCAAACCGCAACATTGCCTCCGCGCTGCTGATGTACATGTTCTGGCTTCCATTGCTTTTTTCCCCAGAACTTGACGTGATCCAAGTCCATCGATCATTTCCGTTATCATAGAGCTGGAAGCTTTTTTCAGCATCACCAAATGTGATATTATACTTATTGAGATGAATCATGCCGTCCGCATCTATCTCGCAAATGCAGGAAACTGTTTCTCCATTCTGTTCTCCGTAATTGATGCGAAATCGAGGCAAAAGCATCAAAGGAGTCATCGTGACGGAAATCTCACGATCTGATAGGACGCACGGTCCAATAGCATGCGGTTCCCACCGCCCATGCTCGCGAATCAGTGAAACTGCAATTCGGGTAGAATCCTTCTCCAGAATAAACAATCCCTGGTCATCAGAATCGTCAAAGCTTTCATCACCTTCTCTGGAAAACTGTGCTAGTACGCCCTCCACCAGTTTCCATCCCTGATTTATATATTGTTCCAGATTCGTTTCATCTGGAATGGATTCGACAAAATAGGATGCGGTACAAACTATATTGTTTTCCAGTTCGATCCTGACGTCTTCATTCTGAGACGGTTTCTCTTCTGGCTCCCTTGCTTCAGAAGCAGTTGTGTTTATATTTTCTTCCCCCAGCAACTCCTTCAGCCACATCGATGCGGCATGCGTCCAACCCTCTTCAGGGCCAAGGCAGGAAAGCCAGAGCTCCCTGATAGCTTCACTCGCAGTGATATTCCCTGATTTTAATCCTTCCTCGAGCCGCTGCGTCGGTATAATTACACCCCATCGATAGAGCTTATCAGAAAACAACTGGATACTGTTTGAATCCCAATGATGAAGCCAATCATTCTTATCGAATGCGTCTGCTATTTCTCGGATGTTTCCTTCACCAGGATAATTCTCATAGTCCCCTTGATAAAAAGGCGTTGCCGCTTCCATGGTTCTTCCTGTTACTTGATCAAAATACAGCCTGTAGCAGTATTCTGAATGGCCTTCATCCGGCCAGTATTCCAGCAATCCATTCGCTTCATCGCAGTGAAAAATAAATTTCTCAGAATCCTCATAGGACCATCCATATACTTCTGTCAAAAGGTCCTTTGCATTCTGAATCACAGTTTCTTCGATAGAACCTGATTCTGGTATATCCTGTGTCGCAGGAGAAGGAGCCGAAGCAGTATCAGAATCGTCTTCTGAGAGACCCATGCAAACAGAACATGGAGATAAAAGATCATAGGGAGACATACTGAGCTGGTCTTCTGTAATTTCAATCATGCCATCATAATACCGAGGATGGATGGATGCGCAATGATGAATCCAATGATATCTTGTCCCGCCTTCAGGATTCACCCAATAAGTTTGCTTCTCCGCGGTTTCTGCCTGTGCGTTACAGAATGAAGCGCTGAATCCTGTCCCAAGAGTATTAAATAAACATACCCCAGCGATCACAGCTGCGATTTTTCTTTTCATGACCGATCCTCTTTTCAATTCTTATTGCGTATGGAATCCAGCAAGCTCTGCAGCTCGTCCACCGACATATCTCCGGAATCCACCAGATTATTCACCAGCATGGCGGGCTGCCCGCCGAAAGCACGAGTCACCAGCTTCCATAACTCATAGGTAGAAGCTTCAGCTTCCTCTCTGCAGATCTCCTGCGTATCATCTGTCAGATAAGCTACACTGTTCACTGGTATGGACGATCATCCATTACTCCTCGGAATATGCAGGGTATCCACTCTCCAGGACGGAGCCAATCGCACAATAAATAATGACTGGGTGCTTATGTCTACCAGGCGAACAAACGTTTGTTCATTATCCTGGAAAATAGCATCCAACTTATATCCATTGATCTCATTGCTCAGTCCGGGCTGAATGGCCTCCATATAGCGATTCAGCTTCACACAGCATTCTTCAATCAAATCATTTGTAATGTCTTCTCTTTCGCGAATGATCTCCTCTTCGCTCCACGGGTTCGTTATATTTCTGAATTCCACAAGACTTCCGTCCGGATTCAGCACACAGTAAGCAAAGAAAGAGTTATTTGCGTTGTTGATTATCACAGTCACGTCTTCATCATCCTGTTGTGCTTCTATGTTTGTCATCAAATCAAGGTCAAAACCTGCTTCTTCAAAGATAAACTTCGCCCGGTTTTCATACCAGGCCATCTGTGGTGTTGCCTCTTCCTGAGTCCGTGCAGCCCCTGACCCTATTGAATAAGCATTCAGAGGAAGATACGTTCCTTCTGCCGGTATTACCCCATATTCATCCGGGTCAAAGGCTGATACAGTACTGGCCCCATAATCCGAAGCGTTTCCCGCGAATGAAATATGGAGTTCATGAACTCCATCCAGAAAAGTATGCAGTGCAATGCGGGCTGTTCCGTTCACTTCTGTAAACAGTCCCATTTCATTCATCTCTGCATCCATGGAAAACTGTGACAGCTCATATTTCTCCGTCATGTTTATGATAGCCTGGGTGGGCGTAATATAGTCTTCCATTTTTACAGCTTCTTCTGGATAAGGCGGGGCAGAGATAGAATCGTCCACGATATTCATCGTTCGCTGAACCGCTAACCAGATGCCCAGACTTAGAATATTGCTTATAGAATCAGGAATCTGATCCCCATCCAGGCGAACGGTCAAGTGTCTGCCATCTGAAAATGAGAACGCATCTTCTGACAGCGCAGGGACCTGGGCAAAAACACTGTGGCCAAGCGCTATAAGCTGGTTTAGCTGCGCGCTGGATCTGAGGATAGCAGATTGCGGATTATCTTCCGCAACAACATATGTCCCAGGATGACACACTTCCATTCCATATTTATATCGATTATTTGCAATCGCCGTAAACCCATTCTCCCGAAGGCTTCCATCGCGTCTTGGAGAAGACAGATCCAGTACCCATTTGGAATTTACTCCGTCCTGAACATAGGATGTCTCCAGATATTTGAATGCTTCTCCATCCAGGGAGAATGTAGCGCTGCCTGTCAGTGTGACATTCTCAGTGGCGGTCAAAAGCTGTGCCGCTGCATCGAATATCCGCGCTGCAGCTTCATCCGCATAAGCAGAAAACAGGCTTCCCATGGCCAGAATCAGTGTCACAATCAAAGCTATCCATTTTTTCATTTTCAATACGACCTTCTTTCTTTTATTGTTGCGTATGTCGTCCAGCAAGCTCTAAAGCTCTTCAACCGACATAATTCCGGAATCTACCAGGACTTTTTTACCGGCATCATCTCTGCTTTCCTTCTCTTAACCGTTTCCCTGATAATCTATTTCATCCCGATTGCAGTTCAACCAGACCACCCGGAACACAGGGGCAATTTGTATGGCGAACATAGCCACAGTCGGCGATCCTGCTTCCTGTCCCTTTACTGCGAATTGCGCATAGTATCAGTGCGCTGATTATGACAGTTATCACCAGAAGCATAGTTACCACAAACACAAATTGCAGTTTCATAAATCCGTACCTCGTTTTTGTATAACTGTTGCTATCCATACAATCGGATAATCAACCTACAGGAACAGCGATCCTATGGCCGCAAGAACACAGTCCTGATGGACAGGCGTCGCCTTGGGCATCCAAACCCCGCAGATTACACGGTCGCCTGCTTGTTGGAACGAAATGGTAAAAGGCTGAATGTCCCAAGGGAAGCCTCCGAAAAAATGCGTGTATTCTGTTCCATCCTCCATCAGCTGGACTTTGAAGCCCTTTGCAGATGCAGCAGATAGTCCACTGATCACAAGAAGTGCAAGTACAAGGCAAACCATCAATCGTCTTCTCATCGTGGCACCTCCGTCCAAGGCGTGACATCAGCTTGCGACGCCTCACCCAAGTAAACGAAACACAGCGTAGTATTCTTTCATCGATATGGCGTTTCCTGCCATTTCAGAAACTGTTACATTCCATGTTGGCTGTTCTCATCCCGCTAACAACTTGTTCAACCGTTTCCCAGATGCGCATGATCAACACTCAGATCTGTGATCTCTTCCTCTCCAGTTTCATGATGAATCACTCTTTGAAACTGTACTCGATAGCCATCCGACAAGTATTCAGGATCTGTTGTAAGCATTATATCCCACATTAACTGTGTCAGATGATACTCATCGTTTTCCAGCCGCTGGAATAGATATCCCACCTGATAGTCTCCGAGTTTACCCAGAGCATCCGATCCGTATTTCTCAGCAATGAATCCTTCCGCGTCCTCCCGTGCCTGATCTAATTCCGCCTGCTCCGGAATTGCATAGGGCAACCCTGTAGCACCGTATACTTCAACTTTTACCTCGTCCGGCCAGAAGTACATGATTTCGCCGTACTTCTTTATAGCCTCCTGCTCTCTCGAAGCATTGGTCATCAATTCAGTATACATTTGAAGTGCCCGCTCGTTTAATTCTGGTTCTTCATGATAATCAGTCTGGACATTATTACCGTGACGGTCAAAAACGACATCGTAAACCAAAACATTCGGCTTCGTAGGGCGGCTGAAGTTTATATGCCATTCTACAATCCAATAGCCGTCTTCGCCCTCATCATAATAATTTGACGCAAATCCTATGCCAACCAACCAATCCTCGTTGGTTTCTGAGGGGAGCTCCACGCTGTATGCATCCTTCAATGATTTCACTGCAAGCTTTCTGGCTTCTTGCTCCGTCAGATCGCCCGTCCCCGGCAATAGATAATCATTGCGATCCCAGGCGCCAACAGTAACCATCATTTCTCCATACCAGTGTCTTTGCTCAACACTCCAGGCGCCCTCATTTTTTCCGAATGCTGCCCGACAGATTTCGTAGATTGCATTTCTTTCCCAGTAACCTCGTCCGCTTTCAAAAGCCTGTATCAGGGTAGAACCCTCATCCAATGTAATTCCATTTTCATTCAGAGAAGCAATCAATTCCTTCAGTTCTTCATAGGTATAGTTCTCTTGGGAGTTTCCCTGAGCTAATGGAACTGCTACTTGTTCCACGATCTCTTTTGGTGAAAGCAGTGCAACTGCAAGAGCAGTCACAGCAATCAGCAAAATGGCTATGGCAAATATTAATCCGGCAGAAAATTTCTTTTTCATTGGTTTTGTTTCTCCCTTCTCAGCGTTCATGATTCGCTGAGCCAGGAACGGATTCTCCTGCAGACCGGAAAGACGCCGATCCACAGCACTTTGGAAGATTGCTCTTTCTTCAGCTTCACGCATCGGAATCCCTCCTTTCCAGCAATCCGCGAAGTTTATCTCTTCCTCGTTTCAGCCGTCCCGTGACGGTTGACTGGGATACACCCAGCGAATCCATGATTTCCTGTATGCTGAATCCCCGATAGTAAAACAGCAAAATCACTTCGCGCAGTTTGATCGGGAGCCGCATGACAGCTGTAATCAGTTCCTCATCCTTTTCCTCAAATGGGACTGTCGCTTCAGGCAACATCTCCGGTGTGATCCGCCGATCAAAATGCCGGAACCATCCGGAATGATTCATATCATAGCAAGTATGAATGGCAATCTTCATGATCCATGTCTTGATACTGCTCTGACCATGAAAACCATTCAGTCCCCTGTACACCTTCAAAAACGTTTCCTGCACAGCGTCCTCAGCCAGTGTCTTATCGCACAGGTAGAGGAAACACATCCGCAATACAGATCCCTGATACTGCGCTACCAGATCTTCAAAACTCGGGTTTTGAGCTTCGTCAGGGTCCTTGACATTGCTCAAACATATCACCTCCTGGATATCGCGGATGATTTACCCGCGATTTGGTCCTTCACTATTATAGACTGGAAAGGAGCGATTAATATTTCGTTTTTGAGAAAATGACTGCACTACGTCAGTTTCATCAGTTTTCTCATAAAAATGTCCCGGCTTTATCACAGCCGGAACAAGAGAAACAAGTTCTACGATGCAATCATCCATCTGCCGCATTGGCGTTTCTGCCAGCGCGCCGATCACGACAGTCAGCACCAGAAGCATTGTGATCACAAACACGAATACCCGTTTCATAAATCCGTACCTCCTCGGTTTTGTATAACTATTGCTATCCCATACAATCGGATAATCAACCTACAGGAACAGCGATCCTGTATCCGCAGATACTGCCGTCATGCGCATATACTGCCACATCAAAAATCGTGGAAACATCCGCACCTTGATCAAAGGGCATCCAGGTATTGCCGATTTGCTTTCTCAGCAGCTTCCGCAGTGGAATCATCAGCAGAATCGCGATCGAAGCCATGATGTTTGCTTCGATCAGAAAGTTAAAAACCAACGCTGAACGCATAGTAAATAAACCTCCCATCTATACAGACGATTCACGAGGCATCTTGTTTTCGTTTTTGGGATTATTTCTTTTCTTTCTTTTCTCCGCGCATAACATTCAGTATTTCTTCCAGATCCTGCGCGGAAAGATCACCGCTATCCACCAGGTGATTGACCAGCAGCGAAGCTTTCCCTTTGAACACATGATTCAGGAACTTATGTGTTTCAGTTGTGGAAGCCTCCTCCCGGGTGATCAGCGGAACATACGTCTTTGCCCTGGCAGAGTCATCCATGCTGACAGCGCCTTTTTCAGTCATTCTTTTCAGCAGGGTGATGACCGTCTGGCGAGTCCAGCCGGTTACCGGTTCCAGTGTTGACGTGATCTCTCCCATGGTTTGGGGAGCATGATCCCACAAACATTCCATGATCTTCCATTCAGCTTCCGTGACCTGTACAGTCATCTTCACTACCTCCCCAAAAGTCGACGCGCGTCTACTTCAAATAGTATACGCACGTCGACATGTAATGTCAAGTACTATTCCAATGAGGCACTTATCTGAAGTCATTTAACCGAATATATTGCGTCACTCGTTGAAGATATCTGAACCCCGTTTGAACCTTTCAGTCTGATAAAAATACGTATAAATCGATAGAAAAACGTTTTCGCCTGTCAGATCTGGTAAACGGCCTTCGCTACAATGATCGAATTCAGATCGCTGTAGCCCTTGAAACACAAGGAAAAGGAGGCCTCTTTCGAAGTCTCCTTTTCAGTGAGCCCGGCGGGATTCGAACCCACGACCTTTTGATTCGTAGTCAAACACTCTATCCAGCTGAGCTACGAGCCCACAGCCATCTCTCGACAGCCCCGATATGATACCACAAGACAACCAGAATGTCAATTCCTTTTTTTCAAGAAAAGTGTGAAGAAAATCCGACAATAAGTTAACAAAATCGTTGCTTGTTGCGGATTGTAAAACGGGAAAGGATTCGATAAAATAAGGGTGTCAACCGTTCCTATTCTTTATTTGAGGAAGGAGTCGTGGTAACCATGAAAAGGATTATTGCTCTGATTCTGGCCCTGTGCATGGCGCTGAGCCTTTCCTTCGCCTTCGCGGAGGATGGCGGGGTGGCGGCGGATATTCGCACGGCCACAGCCAGCGACTACACGGGAAAGACCGTGATCCTGCACTCCAACGATGTGCACGGACAGATTGATGGCTATGCCTGGATTGCCGGCCTGCGGACCTATTTTGAAGGCCTGGGCGCTAAGGTGATTCTGGCGGACGCTGGCGATTTTAGCCAGGGCACGGTGTATGTCAGCTCCAGCAAAGGTGCTGCCGCCATCGATATGATGAACGCCGCGAAGTACGACGTCATCACCCTGGGAAATCATGAATTTGACTTCGGTTATCCTCAGCTGATGGACAACCTGAGCAAGGCGGAGTTCACCGCGCTGTGCGCGAACATCACGCTGGATGAAACGGGCGAGTCGATCCTGCCCGGTACCAAGGTCATCGAGACGGAAAGCGGTCTGAAGATTGGCTTCTTCGGCCTGGATACGCCTGAAACCGTGACCAAGGTGAACCCCGGTCTGATCAACATGATTACCTTCTCCACCTTTGACAAGCTGTACGAAGCGGGCCAGAGCGCCGTGGACGCGCTGAAGAGCGAGAATGCGGATCTGGTTATCGGCCTGGTGCACCTGGGCGTGGATGAAGAGAGCCGGGCGAATGGTTATCGGTCCATCGACCTGCTGGGCAAGGTAAGCGGCATTGATCTGCTAATCGATGGTCATAGCCACACCGTGATGACCGCGGGCCCCGATGGTGAACCCATCCAGTCCACTGGCACCAAGTTTGCTTACGTGGGCGTGGTGGTGATCGACGACGAAAGCAAGACCATTGAAAATCGTTTCCTGCTGCCCACCTATCTGGGAAATAAGCTGTATGCCATGAACGGTGTGGACGGCGACGTGCTGGCTGTGGCGGAGAAGATCACTGCGGAAGTGGACGCAGAATACAGTGCTGTGTTCGCGACCTCTGAGGTCGTGCTGAATGGCGAAAAGGCCCCCGGCAACCGCACCGAGGAAACCAACCTGGGCGATCTGATTACGGACGCTATGGTTTGGTCTGTCGTGAAGGAAGGCGGCATCGAGCAGGTGGAGCCCAACGCAGTGGTTGGCATCACCAATGGTGGCGGCATCCGCGCGGCGATTAACGTGGGCGATGTTTCCAAGAAGGATATCAACACCGTGCTGCCCTTCGGCAACACTGTGGCCGTGATCTATGTGACGGGCAGCGAGCTGCTGGAAGCGCTGGAAGCTTCCACCTTCTGCACGCCGGAATCCATCGGCGGCTATCCGCAGACCTCCGGAATTACCTGGACCCTGGATACCACCAAGGCCTATGATCAGGGCGAGGTTTATGTGCTGGATGGCAAGGAGAGCAGCTATTATGCTCCTGCTTCCATCAACCGTGTAACCATCACAGCCATCAATGGAGAAGCGTTCGATGAAAACGCGACCTACGCTGTGGTGACCAACAACTTCTGCGCGGCAGGCGGCGATACCTACAATGTGTTTGGTCGGTCCACCTCTTCCTTCGATACCGGCATCCCCATGGACGAAGCTGTGATGGCTTATGTGGAGGATGTGCTGGCTGGGAAGATTTCCGCGGATACCTACGCGGAGCCTCAGGGCCGTGAAACGCAGATCAAGTAATATTTGATCGAATTGCACTCGCGGACTGCCATAGGATATGATGGCAGTCCGCTTTTTTGAAGCCATTGGGCAAACAGGGAGGCGAAGAAATGCAATCGGAAAAGATTCAGCAATTGCAAGAGATTATAGATCAATCTAAAAGGATAGTATTCTTTGGCGGCGCTGGGGTTTCCACCGCCAGCGGGATTCCAGATTTTCGATCCGCAACGGGGATATATTCCGAACAGTTTGGACATCTTTCTCCAGAAACGATTCTAAGCAGGACGTTTTTCGACCTGCATCCGGAAATCTTCTTTGACTTTTATCGCAAGCACCTGCTGTACCCGGATGCCCAGCCCAATGCGGCCCATCGGAAGCTTTACGAATGGGAAAAGCAGGACAAGCTGAAGGGCATCGTGACACAGAACATCGACGGCCTGCACAAGGCGGCGGGGAATATCCGGGTCTATGAGCTGCACGGGACTATCCATGAAAACTATTGCATGGAGTGCAACGCGGCGTATCCCATGGAATATATTCTTGAATCGGAAGGGATTCCTCGGTGCAAGGACTGCGGCGGCGTTATCAAGCCCAAGGTGGTGCTATATGAGGAGCCGTTGGAAAAGTACGTTTGCATTGGCGCGGTTCGCGAAATCGCGAATGCGGACACATTGATCGTCGCGGGCACGTCCCTGGCAGTGCAGCCGGCGGCCTCCTTCATTGACAATTTCCGGGGAAAGCATCTTGTGATTCTGAACAAAGAGGCGATTCCGGGAGAAGAAAGAGCAACGCTGGTAATCCACGATGATCTGGCCGCGGTGATGGCGCAGCTACATTAAGGGAAGATAACGTTTTTCTTGCTTCAAAGAAAGACACATATTCAGCCGAGATGGGGCGAAACATGGTTTCGTTCGATTTCGGTTTTTTTATTGACGTGAAGGGTGGTTTTTTGTATAATAGATTATTCAAAGCGGTGAAGTATTTTCCATATTCGACAGGTCTGAGACGTGGAGAAGTGAAAGGCGGGGAGCATCATGGATAAATGGGATCATCGGTTTATGAAGATGACCTATACCATCGCGGAATGGTCCAGCTGCTTCCGCAAGGGGCGGAGCATCGGCTGCGTCATTGTGCGGGACAAGCGGATCATGACCACGGGATATAACGGCGCGCCGGCGGGGATCAAGACCTGCCGGGAGCGGGGGGAGTGCCTGCGGGATAAGCTGGGCATCGCCAGCGGTACGCGGATGGAAACCTGCTACGCAGTCCACGCGGAGCAGAACGCCATCGTCCAGGCGGCGAAGCTGGGGGTCAATATTGACGGAGCCACCCTGTACTGCACCCATCAGCCCTGCAGCATGTGCTGCAAGATGATCATCAACAGCGGGATTCAGCGGGTGGTTTATAAAGAAGGATACCCGGATCCCTTCACGCTGGAGCTGTTTGACGAGGCGGGCGTGCGGCTGGAGAAGTACGAGGACGAGGGAAACGAAGCATGAAATATCACATTGACACGATTCCTATCTGGGACGCGGCGAAGCTGGAAGGAGAATGCCTCCTCTGCGCCCTGGAGCGGCGGACGGAGCTGGGGGAGGCGGAAAGATATCTGGGGGCCTCCGTCATGGAGCCGGACACCCGCATCCAGGTGAACTCCCGGGGCTTTTGCAGGAAGCATCACGCCATGCTTTTCACCATGAGCAATCGGCTGGGGCATGCCCTGATGCTGGAAAGCCACATGATCGAGAACCGGGAGCGGCTGGAGAAAAGCTGGAAAGCCCTGGAGAAGGCAGGGCAGGCGCTGGCGGGTGCCGGGCTGGGAGATAAAATCAACGGCAAGGCCCGCAGCGCCAAGGAGGCGGTGGTGCAGGAGGCGAAGAAGATTCAGGAGATGGCCGGGACCTGCGTCATGTGCGACACAATTAACGACAACATGCTGCGCTATCTGCACACCTTCTTCCATCTTTATCAGAACGACGGGGAATTCCGTCGGAAGTTCCTCTCTGGCAAAGGACTCTGCATCCCCCACACGGGGCAGCTGCTGGAGGTGGCGGCGGAGGAGCTGAACACCAAGGAGCTGGGCGAGTTCGTTCAGGCCCTGGCCAAAATGGAAGGGGAGAACCTGGACCGGATTCAGGAGGACATCTCCTGGTTCATCAAGAAATTCGACTACCGATTCGAGAAAGAGGACTGGAAAAACAGCAAGGACGCGGTGGAGCGGACGGTGAACAAGACCCGGGGCTGGTGCGTCGGGAAAGAACCCAATGAAACATAATCCGGGGCCCGGCGGGGGAGATCCTTTCGCCCTGTGGGTCCGACGCGAAAATACGTTTGGAGGAGACGGGAAACATGACCATCGGAGAAGTGAAAGACATTCTGGAAGCAAAGGTGCTGATTGGCGGGGATCGGATGGATGAGCCGGTGGACACGGCCTGCGGGTCCGACCTGATGAGCGATGTGCTGGCCTTCGTGAAGGACAAGACGGTGCTGATTACCGGGCTCATCAATCCTCACGTGGTCCGCACCAGCGAGATGCTGGACATTACCTGCATCGTCTTCTCCCGGGGGAAGCTGCCCAGCGAGGAGATCCTGGAGGAAGCGGAGGAAAGCGGCATCACGGTGCTGAGCACGGAAATGACCACATATACCGCCTGCGGTGAGCTTTATGTGCACGGCCTGCCGGGTACCAAGAAGCGCGCAGGCGCGGAGGGAGCGTGAGAACATGGGCGTGCTGATTGAAAAGACATTCCCGGTGGAGGCCGGCGCCTATGAAACAGCAGGGGAGGCGTCCACCACCATTAAGCGGACGCTGAAGCAGCTGGGCGTCGGGGCGGAGGTGCTGCGGCATGTCAGCGTCGCCTGCTACGAGGTGGAGCTGAACCTGGTGATCCACTCCCTGGGCGGCGAGCTGATTTTGCAGGTGGAGCCGGAGAAGGTGACCCTGATCTCCAAGGACGTGGGGCCCGGCATCCCGGACATCGAAAAGGCCATGACGGAGGGATACTCCACAGCCAACGAGGAGGCCCGGACCCTAGGCTTCGGCGCTGGCATGGGCCTGCCCAACATGAAGCGGAACGCCACGGAGTTCGACATCCAGAGCGAAGTGGGCGTCGGAACCACGATTACCATGAGTTTTGCACTAAAATAAGGTGTGATAGATGGAACAGAAGAGATTTCATTCGGTGCGGCTGGAACGGGACAAATGCCGCGCCTGTACCAATTGCCTGAAGCGATGTCCCACGGAAGCCATCCGGGTTCGGGGCGGCAGCGCCCACATTATCGATGAGCGCTGCATCGATTGCGGAGAATGCATCCGAGTGTGTGATTATCACGCCAAGGTGGCAGTGACGGATCCCCTGAGCGTCATCGAGGGATGGAAGTACAAAATCGCTCTGCCGGCCCCCAGCCTCTACGGGCAGTTCAAGAATCTGCAGCACATTTCCCAGCTGCTCTCTGCTCTGAAGGACCTGGGATTTGACGACGTGTTTGAGGTGGCCCGCGGCGCGGATGTGGTTAGCCGGGCCATTCGGGAAAGGCTAAAAAAGCCGGACCTGCCCCGGCCGGTGATTTCTTCCGCCTGCCCGGCCATTGTTCGACTGATTCAGGTTCGCTTTCCGGACCTGATCGATCATATCGTGGATATCCGCCAGCCCATGGAGGTGGCGGCCATGATCGCTAAGAAGGAATTCGCCCGGAAATATCAGGTGGAGGAAAAGGAGATTGGATGCTTTTTCCTGACCCCCTGCCCGGCAAAGATGACGGCCATTCAGAACCCCATTGGCCATGAGAAAAGCGCCGTGGACGGCGCCATCAGCGTCATGGATATCTATGGTCCCCTCAGCGCCGCGCTACGGAAGGCGCCGGTGGTGGAGGAGCTGCAAACCTCCTCGGATTTCGGGGTGGGCTGGGCCCGCAGCGGCGGGGAATGCGACGCGGTGTGCCCGACGGAGAGCATGGCTGTAGACGGTATCGCCAACTGCATCCGCGTGCTGGAGGAGATTGAGGATAACCGGCTGAACGGGCTGGAATTCTTCGAGGGCGCCGCCTGCACGGGAGGCTGTGTCGGCGGGCCACTGAATTTTGAAAACACCTACGTGGCCCGGAACTGGATTCGCCGGCTGGTGGATATTCGGAACGCGGAGCTGAATGTAGAGGCAGGCATGATGACCAAGTACAACCTGTACGACAGCCGCCGCATCCTGCCAAATTCCGCCATGAAGCTGGATGACGACCTGGTGGAAGCCATGCGGAAGATGGAGCGAATTGAGGAAATTTATGCCAACCTGCCAGGGTATGACTGCGGCAGCTGTGGCAGCCCCACCTGCCGGACCTTTGCGGAGGATATCGTCCAGGGAAACGCCCGGGAGATGGACTGCATCCACCGCATGAAGGATCAGCTGCGGGTCATGGCCCAACAGATGGTGGATATTGCCGAAACGACAAGAGAATAAGGAGAAATTCAACCATGACTGTTAAAGAACTGATTGAACTGACCGGCGCGAAGGACATGACGCCGGACGCGCCGAAGGATACGGAAGTGACCTGTGGATACACCTGCGATTTGCTGAGCTGGGTCATGGCCCACGGGAAAGCGGGCATGGCCTGGATCACGGTGCAGACCCATATGAACGTCATCGCGGTGGCCAGCCTGATGGAGATGGCGGCGGTCATTATTCCGGAGGATATCGAGATGGAGGAGGCCACCCTGGCCAAGGCGAAGGACGAGGATATCTGCGTCCTGCAGAGCAGCAAAACCGCCTATGAGCTGTGCGCCCTGATGGCGCAGGCCGGGCTGCCGGGGACGCCTCGGGAGGGATAAGGGCCATGTGGGTGGATTTGCACATGCATTCCTGCCTCAGCCCCTGCGCCGATGATGACATGACACCGGCCAACATCTGTGGCATGGCCCATCTGAAGGGCCTGGACGCCATCGCGGTGACGGATCATAACACGGGGCGGAACCTGCCCTATGTGAAGGAAGCGGCGGATTATTACGGGCTGATCTTTCTGCCAGGAATGGAAATTACCACCAAGGAAGAGGTGCACCTGCTGGGCTATTTCCGAGAGGTGGATGTGGCGGTGGAAGTAGGGGAGATTTTCTGCAGCCACTTGCCGCCCATGAAGAACAAACCGGACTTTTTCGGTAATCAGCTGGTGATGAACACGGACGACGAGGTACAGGACATCGAGGATCGGCTGTTGATCGGCGCCACGGATCTGACCCTGCAGGAATGCACCGCCATCATCCGGGAGCATGGCGGGGCCGCGGTGCCTGCTCATATCAATCGGGGTCATGGGCTGCTGGTGAACCTGGGGCTCTTCCCGGAAGACGTGGATTTCCCTGTGGTGGAGGTGCGGCCGGAATTGCCGGTGAACGAGAAACTGATCGCGGGCAAGCGGCGGCTCTGGTCCTCGGACGCCCACCATTTGGGGAATATCCTGGAGGCGGTCAGCGATTTGCCGGTGGATCGATTCAGCCTGGGCGGATTGTTTGACGCGGTGAGCGGAAAGTGATAAGATAATCAATTGGGCAAACCAAGGAGGAATGTGGATTGCAGAGCATGACGGGTTGCGGCAGCGGCCGGGCCAGCCGGGAGGGCTGGGAGGTGACGGCGGATCTGAAAACGGTGAATCACCGTTTTCTGGACATCAGCCTGCGGCTGCCGCGGAATCTGAATTTTTTAGAGCAAGTGACGCGGAAAAAGCTTTCCAGCGGGATAAAGCGGGGGCATGTGGACGTCTTTCTCAACGTGCGGAACACGGAGGAGGGTGCCCAGGAGGTACAGATGGATCTGCATCTGGCCCGGGGATACATGCAGGCCGCGAAGCAGATCGGCGAGGCCCTGGAAAGCAGCCAGCGCCTGGAGCTGCGGGATCTGATGGCCCTGGAAGGGGTGGTTACCCTGACGGAACGGGAGATGGATCAGGACATCGTCCAAAGCCTCTGCGGTGAAGCCCTGGAGGAAGCCATCGTCCAGCTGACCGCCATGCGGGCCCGGGAAGGGGAGCACCTGCGGGAGGATCTGCGGGTTCACCTGGCCGCCGCGGCGGAGCTGCGGGAGAGGATCTTGGAGCGGGCGCCCCTGGTGGTTTCGGAATATAAGACCAAGCTGGAAGCTCGGCTGGCCCAGTTGGGTGCCAATGGGGTGGATCCCCAGCGGCTGGCCCAGGAGGTAGCCCTGATGGCAGATCGATGCGCCATCGACGAGGAGCTTTCCCGGTTGGAGAGCCATCTGCGCCAGATGAATCAATACCTTGGTGCGGAAGGGGAAATCGGCAAGAAAATGGATTTCCTCATTCAGGAGATGAACCGGGAGGTCAACACCATCGGCTCCAAGGCCCAGGACGCGGAGATCGCTCAGCGGGTGGTGGATCTCAAGAGCGAAATCGAAAAGCTGCGGGAACAGATTCAGAACGTGGAGTAAGGCATGCATCTGGTAAATATTGGATACGGGAATTTGGCCCAGGCGGAGAGGATCATCTCCGTGGTGGCCCCGGAGGCGGCCCCCATCCGGCGGATGGTTCAGGACGCCCGGGATCGGGGGGAGGTCATTGACGCCACCTGCGGCCACAAGACCAAGGCGGTGCTGGTGATGGACTCTGGCCATCTGGTGCTGTCCCCCTTGCTGCCGGAGACCATTGCCGGAAGAACAAACCCTCGAAAGGAGCTTTCACAGGCATGAAGGAAGTCAGGAAAGGAATGCTGCTGGTGATTTCCGGGCCTTCGGGCGCGGGAAAGGGAACCCTGGTGGATAAGCTGTTAAACAAGGATCCCAGCTTCTGCTTCTCCGTCAGCGTGACAACGCGGGGAAAGCGAAAAAATGAAATCGAGGATGTGCATTATCACTTTATTTCTGAGGAAGAATATGATAAACTGCTGGCGGAGGATGCTTTCCTGGAGCACGCCAGCGTCCACAACCATCGCTATGGCACGCTGAAAAGCGAGGTCTATGAGCGGATGGAGCGGGGGCAGAATGTACTGCTGGATATCGACCCCCAGGGGGCCCGCACGGTGATGGAAAAGGAGCCCAGCTGCGTCAGCGTGTTTATTCTTCCTCCCAGCTATGCCGAGCTGAAGGTTCGGCTGCACACCCGGAATACGGAGCAGCCGGAGGAGATTCAGCGTCGGTTGAACAATGCCCGGGGGGAGATCGCCCAGATGAACCGGTATCGGTACCTGATCGTCAATGACGATCTGGATCTGGCCTATGATCAGCTGGCTGCCATCGTCCGAGCGGAGAAGCAAAACTCCGTTCGCTATTTCCCGGAAATCGAGGAAGGGTAGGAGAGTAAAGGGCCCCGGAGTGAAACATCCCTTCGCATGACTGAGGTGCACTAATACTTAGGAGGAAACCGAAGATGTCCATTGTAGACCCGAATGTACTGGAGCTTTTGAACCACACTGACAGCCGCTACACCCTGGTGGTGGAAGCCAGCAAGCGCGCCCGAGAGATCGTCAGCGGATCCGCCCCCGCCATCAACGCGGAGGGGATGAAGCCATTGAAGGCTGCCGTGGAGGAGATCAACCGCGGGCTGCTGAGTTACGACCGGCCAGTGGAAGAGGAGTAATTGAATATGGATTTGACCGGCAGAGAGATCGTGCTGGGCGTAACGGGAGGCATCGCCGCGTATAAAAGCGCGGACCTGGTCTCCCGTTTGCGGCATTTAGGCGCGAAAGTCAGCGTCATCATGACGAAAAATGCCACAGAGTTTGTTGCGCCCTTAACCTTCCAGACCCTGAGCGCCAACCAGGTGACGGTGGATACCTTCCAGGCCCCGGAATACTGGAATGTGGAGCATGTGGCCCTGGCCAAGCGGGCGGAGATCTTTGTGATCGCGCCGGCCACGGCAAACATTCTGGCCAAGATGGCCTATGGCATTGCAGACGACATGCTGAGCACCACCGTGTTGGCCACGAAGGCCCCGGTGTTGGTGGCTCCGGCTATGAACACGGGCATGTGGACCGCAGAGGCCACCCGGGAAAACGTGGCTCTCCTGCGCCGGCGGGGCGTCCATTTTGTGGGCCCCGGAAATGGCATCCTGGCCTGCGGGGATACAGGGGATGGGCGCATGAGCGAGCCTGTGGACATCGTGGCGGCCATCGATAGCATCCTGCATCCCCGGAAGGATCTGGAGGGGAAGAAGGTGCTGGTGACCGCAGGCGCCACCCGGGAACGGCTGGACCCCGTCCGTTTTTTGACCAACGATTCCAGCGGAAAAATGGGTTTTGCCCTGGTCGAGGCTGCCCGGGACCGAGGGGCGGAGGTCACCCTGGTAAAGGGGAGCACCACCGCCGCGGTGCCGGAGGCTGTTCGTGTGGTTCCAATTGAAAGCACGGAGGATCTGCTGCGGGTCATGGAGGTGGAGGCGCCTAACCAGGATATCGTGATTCAGGCAGCGGCCCCGGCAGATTATCGTCCGGAGGAGGTTTCGACCCGGAAGATCAAGAAACAGAAGGGCGAAGAATTCCTGCTGCGGCTGGTGGAAACTCCAGACGTGGCCAAGGCCATCGGGGCAAAAAAGCGGGAAGGGCAGATCTTTGTAGGCTTTGCCGCAGAGACGGATCATCTGATCGAACACGCGGAAGCCAAGCTGGCTAAGAAGGGTTTGGATATGATCGTGGCTAATGATGTGACCCAGCCCGGCGCGGGCTTCGGGGTGGACACCAATATCGCTACGCTGATCACCCGGGAAGGGAAAATAGAATGCCCCCTGCAGACGAAGCGTGAGCTGGCGGAAGAGATTCTGGATCAGGTGCTAAAGATACAGAAACCATGATGAGTTGCAGGAAAGAACAAGAACAGAAGTAAAATAACAATCTTACTCGAAATAGGACCCTGTTCAAAAGAAGTTCATGTTTTTCTGTAGGTGAGAATCAGATCCGGTTGGTCTTTAAAGGCGGAGGGAGTTTTTATGCGAAAGAAAAACGCCACAAAGGCTTGCGGCGCAAGGCGTGCGGATGGCGGGACTCGAACCCGCACGGCTGTTAGGCCAGGGGATTTTAAGTCCCCGGTGTCTGCCATTCCACCACATCCGCTCAACGAGGGTTAGTATATCACTTTGGCAAACGATGCGCAAGGGCATGATTTTCGAGATTGCTTGGCTGCGTCGTCTGCCATAGAGCCATAGAGAAAAATTTTTGCCAGCCATAGGGAAAATTTTTCACCAGACTGTACAAACGCGAAAAGGTATGTTATAATTTAAACGTACCCCAGCACTGGTCCACTACTGGAAACGCTTCCCTCATGGTTGTTCACCCAACGCCATCGTATGGAAAGAGCTCAGTTCAAAGTCCAATGGCGCGGGTCGAATAACATTTTTATTAGGGAGGATTTGGTTACCATGTACGAGGACAAGACTCTGACCTGCCGTGACTGCGGCAACGAATTCGTTTTCTCTGCCAGCGAGCAGGCTTTCTTCGCGGAGAAGGGCTTCCAGAATGAGCCCAGCCGCTGCCCCGCTTGCCGCGCCGCCCGCCGCGCTCAGAACGGCGGCAATGGCCCTCGGCAGATGTTCGAAGTCATCTGCGATGGCTGCGGAAAGACCACCCAGGTGCCCTTCCAGCCCCGGGGAGATCGGCCCGTGTACTGCCGTGAGTGCTTCGAAGCCCAGCGTCAGGATCGGTATTGATTTCCGAAAAACCAGAAAAGAGGACGGCCAGATTTGGTCGCCCTCTTCTTTTTTGCCTTTCGTAACAAAGTGGAAATATTTCCACCAGATGATGCGGAGAAGGAGGGAGAAGACCACAAGAAAAGGGGAGTAAACCAGGGAATATTACGATTATTACAAAAAGTTAATACTTTTGACCACAATATGTAGTGTAATCGTATTGACGATGACACCAATTCAGACTATCATATTGGTTGGATTTTTCGAGAGAGGGGGCGGAAGGCTGGTGATTGCCAGGTATGGCTACAAGCCTATTTTTCAATACAAGTTTCGCCCCTTTGGCCAGAATGGGGATTTGCCGGCGGACGGGGGGTTCACCGTGCTCTTCTACGAAAATGGTATTCTGTCTTTCTCTACCTACGACAGCCATGGCCTTTTCATGGACGAGCTGTGCTTTACGCTGCCTGGCCGGGTGATGCAGTGCTTCTATGGCCTGCTGCGGAATGCATCCTCCTGGCTGCCTTCCACGCCAAATCATCTGCAGGGGCAGGAGGAAAGCCTGTATGGGTCCTCCTTTGCCTTCGACGGGTATGACCCAATCCGTGTTTTCGGGATGAACAGCCTGCTGTGCGAGCCCTGTGGCAGCGCGGGCGGCTTCTTCGCGCGGCATCTCTATGTGCTGTTCGAGGATGTGAGCAATCTTTTTGCGGAATATGGCATCAACATGACGCTGGATGGCTTTTCCTGGAGCAACGATCGTATTCACCCCTTCCGGAAGAATCAAATGTACGCTTCTACGCCGCAGCAGGGCGCGGTATAAAACAATTTATTCGCACGAAAGTGCGTTTTTTCTTTCCCTCGGATAGCGGAGGCCTTGGGTTGGGGAATCCACTTACTTCAATAAATATCATAATTCGGAGGTGCATCATGAGCAGCAGTATTCAAGCCCAATATGAAGCGTGGCTGGCTTGTCCGGCCATGCCCCAAGAGCTGTTGGAAGACCTGAAGGGAATGGACGAGGCGGCGAAGAACGACAGCTTCTATCGGGAATTAGCCTTCGGCACCGGCGGCCTTCGGGGCGTTCTGGGGGCGGGGACCAATCGAATGAATTCCTTCACCGTAGCCAGGGCTACTCGGGGGCTGGGAACCTATCTGAAGGAAAGCTATGAGCATCCCTCTGTGGCGCTGAGCTGCGACAGCCGGATCCATTCTCGGGATTTTGTGGAGCTGACGGCGGCCACATTGGCGGAGATGGGCATTCGGGTATTCCTTTATCCCAAGCTGCAGCCCACCCCCATGCTCTCCTTCGCTGTTCGTCACCTGGGATGCTCCGCCGGCGTCATGGTGACGGCGAGCCACAACCCCGCAAAATTCAACGGATACAAGGTATATGGTGACGACGGCTGCCAGATTACCCTGGAGGCGGCGGACCGGATTACCGGGTATATCCAGCAGCAGCCCATGCTGGCGGACAAGCTGCCGGAGCTGGCGCCATGGCTGGAAAAGGGCGTCGTTACCTATATTACAGAAGAGACGATTGAAGCCTATTATCAGCAGATTCTGACACTGCAGGTAAAGCCCAGCAAGACGCCGCTCCACGTGGTTTATTCTCCGCTGAACGGGGCGGGGAATGTGCCTGTGCGCGAGATTATGCGCCGAATGGGAAATATCCAGGTGGATGTGGTGGCGGAGCAGGAAAACCCGGACGGGCATTTCCCCACCTGCCCCTATCCGAACCCGGAGATTCGGGAAGCCATGAACCTGGCGATTCAAAAATGCGTGGAAACGGGGGCGGATTTCTGCTTCGCCACCGATCCGGACTCGGACCGGATGGGCGCGGGCGTACGGGTTGGCAACGACGTCACCCTGATCAGCGGCAACGAAATGGGCGTGCTGATGCTGGATTATCTGAGCCGGAACAAGGCCCAGAAGAGCGATTTGCCCCCGGTGGCGGTCAAGACGATCGTCAGCACGAACATGGCGGACGCCCTGTGCGAAAAGCGGGGGATTGAGCTCAAGAGTGTGCTGACGGGGTTCAAATTCATCTGTGAACAGATCCATTTCCTGGACGAGAAGGGTCAGACGGATCGATTCCTGTTTGGCTTTGAAGAAAGCTATGGATACCTTTCCGGTACCTTTGTACGGGACAAGGACGCTGTGAATGCGGCACTGCTGCTTTGCGAAATGGCGGCGAATTTGAAGGCGGAAGGAAAGACTCTTCTGGACCGGCTGCAGGAGCTACGGGAAGAATTCGGGTATTTTGCGCAGAAGACCTTGACCTTCCAATACGAGGGCCAGGATGGTGCCAACCGGATGGCGCAGATTATGGCGGAGCTGCGCAAGCCGCTGGCGGAGTTTGCGGATCCCGCAGTGCAGACGGCCCGGCGGGTGGATTACCTGATTGACGAAACCGGGCTGCCCAAGAGCGATGTGATTGAATTTAACCTGGAAAACGGCCAGAAATTCATCGTTCGCCCCTCCGGAACGGAGCCAAAGCTGAAGGCATATCTTTTCAGCCGGGGGAAGGATCAGGAGGCCGCGGGCGTAGCCTTGGCGGAGCTGGAGCCCCAGGTGGCAAAGCTGTGCCAATAAGGAGAGCGTGATTGCGTCTTCAGGAGCGAATGAAGCATCACACGGCAAACCCAAATAGCCCGAAGGAGATGGCGCGGAATGATTGCGCCATCTCCTTTTTGGCTTGCATGGGGAGGGCTTCTGTTGTAAAATGATAAATGTGTATATCATTTTTACGGAAGGAATGGAAGCAATGACGAAACTGGAATCTTGCTTGCTGGATTTGCTGAAGGAGGATTGCCGGCTGCCTCTGGAAAAGCTGGCGATTATGTCCGGGGCCTCGCTGGAGGAGGTAGCGGCCACGATTGAGAATCTGGAAAAACGGCGGGTCATTTTACGCTACGCCCCTGTGATCAACTGGGATTTGACAGACCGGGAGCGGGTCGAGGCCATGATTGAGGTGAAGGTGACCCCCCAGCGAGATATGGGCTTTGACGCCGTCGCGGCGCGGATTTACCGCTTCGACGAAGTGAAGAGCGTCTACTTGATGAGCGGCGCCTACGATCTGCTGGTGCTGGTAGAGGCGCGGACGCTGCGGGAGCTGGCCTCCTTCGTCTCCGCCAAGCTGAGTACCCTGGAGCTGGTGACGGGGACGGCGACCAGCTTCGTGCTGAAGAGATACAAGGAAGAAGGGGTTATCTTCGAAGGGGAAGAATCTGATCACAGGCTGGTGGTCAGCCCATGACATATGATCGCTTCTTAAACCCGGAGGTTGTGGCGGTGCCGCCCAGCGGCATCCGGCGCTTTTTCGACCTGGCCTCCACCATGAAGGACACCATCTCCCTGGGGGTGGGCGAGCCGGACTTTAAAACCCCTTATCACATCCGGAACATGGCCATCAATTCCCTGATCGATGGCGAAACCCAATACACGCCGAACCGGGGGCTCCTTTCCCTGCGGAAGGAGATTGGTCGATACCTTTCCGGACGGTTCCAATTGGAATATGATCCGGAGACGGAGATCCTGGTAACAGTCGGCGCCAGCGAAGCCATTGACCTGGCGCTGCGGGCCATGGTTCGGCCGGGAGACGAGGTGCTGGTACCGGAACCCAGCTATGTATCCTATTCTCCCAGCGTCATCTTCGCGGGGGGGACGCCGGTGGGCGTAGTGACCCGGGAAGAGGATGACTTCCGGCTGAAGCCGGAATATCTGGAAGCCGCCATCACGGAGAAAACAAGGCTGCTGATTTTGCCCTATCCTAATAACCCCACCGGGGGCATTATGGAGCAGGAGGATCTGGCAGCGATTGCGCCCATCATCGAGAAGCACGATCTGATGGTTATCTCGGACGAGATTTACGCGGAACTGATCTACGACGGAAAACAACATACCTCCTTTGCTACCCAAGCGGGAATGATGCCGCGGACCATTACGATCAACGGATTTTCCAAGGCCTTCGCCATGACTGGATGGCGGGTGGGCTATGCCTGCGGGCCGAAGGAAATCATCAACGTCATGAATAAAATCCACCAATACGGCATTATGTGCGCACCCCGTATGGGGCAGGTGGCGGCGGAGGAAGCGCTGCGGCTGGGGAGAGAAAACGGATATGAGGATGTGCTCACCATGCGAGAGAGCTATGACCGGCGGCGCCGGCTGATGGTGGACAGCTTCCGCAGCATGGGGCTCCATTGCTTCGAGCCCTATGGCGCCTTCTATGTTTTCCCATCCATCCGCTCCACGGGGCTGACCAGCGAGGAATTCTGCGCTAGGCTGCTGCGGGAAAAGAGCATCGCGGCTGTACCCGGGAACGCCTTCGGGCCCTGCGGGGAGGGGAACATCCGCTGTTGCTATGCCACGGCGCTGGACAAGCTCAACATCGCGCTGGACAGAATTGCGGAATTCGTACAGGAAGTGAAAGGAAACTGAGCATGAAAAAATGGTTATCCCTGCTGCTGGCGGCGAGTCTGCTACTGATGAGCGCTTCAGGTGTGGCGGAATACGCGGACGAGGATGATGAGGATCTGCTGATCGAGGACATCATCGAAGAAGTGGTAACGGAGAAGAAGGAAATTCTGGACACGGACGGCAGCTCCATTATTACCATTACCTGCACGGGCGATTTCACCATCGGCGGGGATTCCCGGAAGAAGAAGAACATCTTTGAGGACGAGTTGAAGGAGCAGGGCGGGGACATCAACTTCACGATGCAAAACATGCGGGAGTATTTCCTGGAGGACGATATGACTCTGGTGAATTTCGAGGGGACGCTCACGGAATCCACCTATGTGCCCGCGAATAAAAGAGAAAACCAATTCCTTTTCAGCGCGCCGCCCTCCTACGTATCCATACTGTCGGACAACGGCATTGAAGCCGTTTCCCTGGAAAACAACCACATCATGGACCACGGGCAAGAAGTATACGAAGAGACCCAGCGCACTCTGGAGGAGGCGGGCATCGTATGGTCCAACTCCGAGCATATGGGGATCTTCGAGGTGAAGGGGATTCAGATCGCCATGCTGAGCTACCTGTGCATCGACCGGTACGATCAGCTATGGGACAAGGTGCCGGCGGATATCGCGGAAGCCAAGGAGAGATATCCCCTGGTGATCGTTTCCTTCCACTGGGGCAACGAGCTGGATTATTCGCCCACGAACAACCAAATTCGCATGGGGCGGCTGGCGGTGGACGCGGGGGCGGACCTGGTGATTGGGCACCACTCTCATCGCATGAATCCCATCGAGGAATATAACGGTGTATACATCTGCTACAGCCTGGGGAATTTCTGCTTCTCGGGCAATTCCAAGCCCTCGGACATGAGCTCCTTCGTTTTCCAGATTCGTTTCCGGGTAAAGGACGGGGTATGCACCTCCCGGGGATTCCGGATTATTCCGATTCGGATTTCCTCCCGGAGCAATCGAAACGACTTTATCCCCACGCCCTACACCACCGGGTCGAACATCGACTCCGTGCTGACGGTGCTGCAGAACAATGGGCGAAAGCTGGAATACGCGGTAAAGGATTATCCCCTGGATTGGAAATAAAAACTGGTGGCTGCGGCCAGGTGAAAAGCATCCCTTTGCGGGACAAAACAAGGTGCAGCGAAAAAGCATTGGATGGAGGAAAAAGAAAAATGAGCAATAATCCTTTTCTGGATATTTACCCGGAGGTAGCGGAAGCGTTGCGGGCAGGGAAGCCGGTGGTAGCGCTGGAATCTACCATCATCAGCCATGGCATGCCCTATCCGCAGAACGTGGAAACGGCGCTGAATGTAGAGAAAATCATCCGGGAAAGCGGCGCGGTGCCGGCGACGATCGCCATCATTGGTGGGCGACTCAAGGCGGGATTGAGCCCGGAGGAAATTGAATATTTTGGTAAAAAGGGCCGGGAGATTGCCAAGGTCAGTCGGCGGGATATCGCGGCCATCTGCGCCCGGGGCGAGGATGGCGCCACCACGGTGACCACGACGATGATGATCGCCCACATGGCGGGTATCCAGTTCTTCGCCACCGGCGGCATCGGTGGCGTGCATCGAGGCGCGGAGAAGACCATGGACATTTCCGCGGACTTGGAGGAGCTGGGCAACATACCGGTGACAGTGGTCTGTGCGGGAGCAAAGGCGATTCTGGACCTGGGCTTGACCCTGGAATATCTGGAGACCCGGGGCGTGCCCGTCATCGGCTTTGGCACAGAAGAGCTGCCGGCATTCTATTCCCGACACTCCGGGCTGCAGGTGGATTATCGCATGGACAGCGCGAAGGAGATCGCCGCCGCGTTCCATGCCCAGCAGGCCATGGGGTTGAAGGGCGGCATGCTGGTGACCAATCCTATTCCGGAAGAATATGCTATGGACGACGCGGTAATCAACCAGGCGATTGACCAGGCGGTGGCGGAATCTGTGGCGCAGGGGATCAAGGGCAAGGAGATTACGCCCTTCCTGCTAGCGCGGGTGGCGGAATTGACGGGAGGCGACAGCCTGGATTCCAACATCCAATTGGTATACAACAATGCCAGACTGGCCAGCGAGATCGCAAAAGAATATGCAAAAATCTAAGCTTTTATTGCACTGTTGCTGTGCGCCCTGCTCCTCGGCCACGCTGGAGCGGGTGCAGGAAGAATTTGACGTGGACATCTACTACTACAACCCGAATATCGAGCCGGAGGAGGAATTTCTGCGGCGTGCGGGGGAAGAGGAGCGGTTTGTCCGGGAATTTCGACCCGACGGCGGAGTACAGGTCATCGTCGCGGAATACGAGCACGAAGCCTTCGAAGAAATCGCCCGAGGCCGGGAAGAAATGCCGGAGCGGAGCGAAAGATGCTATTTATGCTATGAAATGCGGATGCGAAAAACCGCGGAATACGCGAAGCAGCATGGATATGATTGCTTCACCACCTCCCTCTCCATCAGCCCATACAAATCCTCCCGATGGATCAATGAGATTGGGGAACGATTGGCGGAAACATACGGGATTGCCTTTCTGCACAGCGATTTTAAAAAGCAGAATGGATACAAACGATCCATCGAGCTTTCCGCGGAATATCAGCTCTATCGTCAGGATTGGTGCGGATGCGTGTACTCCTTCCAGGAGCGGGAAAGAAAGCTGGAGGCGAGAAAGCAGATCAATCAGGTAGGCAACAAAGAAAGGAATCCATGAGCATAAAACGAGAAATTGGGATACTGGCGCTGTGCCTCTGCCTGCTGATCTGCTTAGTGGCCCAGGCAGAGGTGGTCAGCATTCAGATAGGCAACGATGGGGAAGCAACGGAGATTGAAACACAAACGGCAAAGCCAGCAGAAGTAAAGATCGTAGAGACCAGAATCGTCAAAACGAAGGAAGCGGATACAAGCGATGTTCCAGCAAAGGAAGCGGAAGAGCAAATCGCAGAAGCGGTAGATAAGGAGACAAAAGAAGCAGATATTCTGACCATCGAACCAAAGGTCATAACAACAGTCGTTCGCAAAAAGAAAGCGGAAGAAACGCGGGAAGAGGCTGAACCGGGGGAGGAGGAAGCGAAAGAGGAGACCACCCCAAACCCGGAGCCGAAAACTACCGTGACATATACTCCCCATTGGGAGGGCGCGGAGACCCTGGATATCAGCGAGCATTGTCTCTATAACGGAAGAGCAGGCGGGCCCCATCATCCGCTGAATGACGGCGCCTACAATTATCCCTATGAGACTGCGCCGCGATCCGGCGTGCACTATATCGAGATCACCGTAACGGACGGGGAGCCCATGGGGGCCCTGTACATCCAGTGGGAAGGGGATCCGGTGCCGCTGGCGGTTCAGGTTCCTGACGGGGAGGAATGGGAAACCATCGTCACCAGCGATGGGGACTTCTACGCGGAATACATCAGCTTTCCTCCCTGCAGGGAATGCAGGATCGTGGGGCGGGATAACCCCGGAACGCCGATGAGCATCTGCGAAATGCGGGTGTTGACGGAGGGAAAGCCTGCGGAGAACATTCAGCTATGGCAGAAGCCAGAAGGGAAAATCGACCTGATGCTGATCGCTGGACATCCGGACGACGAGCTGCTGTGGTTCGGCGGGGCATTGCCCTATTACGCGGGAGAATTGAAGAAGAATACCCTGGTGATCACCTGCGCCATGAGCGTCAGGATGCGCCGGCTGGAGCTCTGCGATGCGCTGTGGGCCTGCGGGGTACGGATTCATCCGATCTATCTGCATCTGCGGGATTTCTCAGACACGGACGTGAGAAAGGTACTGCATACCTGGCACGCGGAGGAAAAGGTCCTTGGGAAACTGGTCGGATACATCCGACAGTTTCAGCCGGATGTGCTGCTGCTGCATGACGTGAATGGCGAATACGGCCATGGAATCCACCGCGCGGCTTCCTGGCTGGGGCGGGAATGCATCCCCCTGGCGGCGGATCCGGAGGTGGAGCCAGCATCTGCCGCGGAATATGGTACCTGGGAGGTCAAGAAGGCTTACATCCATCTTTGGCCGGAAAACCAGATTACCATGGACTGGAAGCGCCCCTTGACAGCCTTCGGCGGACTGACTGGGCTGGAAGCTGCCCAGCAGGCGCTGGACTTCCATAAGAGCCAGGTGGTTCACGGATGGGAGATTGAAGAGGGCGGAGAATATGATAATTCCCTCTTCGGGCTCTATCATTCCACCGTTGGAGCGGACGTCATCGGTGATGATTTTTTTGAAAACATAGAATAACAGAACGCCCCCTGCGAGAAGCTCTCGCAGGGGGCGTTGCGCTGAAGACTTATTATCCTAAGCGATCCAGGCCAATTTGCAGGCGGCGAAGGGTTTCCTCCCGCCCTAACAGGCCGGCGATTTCAAAAGCGCCGCCGGGGGTGTTGGCCACGCCGGCGATGGCAATGCGCAGAGGCCAGAGAACGGCACCATTCTTGAGCCCGGCTTCCTGAATGGCGGCCATAACCGCGTCATGTATCGCGGCCTCGTCCCACTGGGGGAGAGCCTCCAGCACGGGCTGCACCAGATGCAGCGCATCCCGGGCTACGTCGGGATTGGTCTTCATCTTTTTATGGGTATACAGCTCCAGATCATAATCCGGTAGGTCCGCCAGGAAGGAGACCATCTCCGGTAGCTGCTGGAAGACCTCTGTGCGGGATTGGGTCAGCTCTGCCAGCCGGGCATAGTCGATACCTTTGCCAGCCAGCACCTGATCGAACCAGGGGGTGGCCATGGTCAAGTATTTTTCGGGGGCAAGATTGCGAATATATTCGGCGTTGAACCAGGTCAGCTTAGCGACATCGAAAATGCCGGGGGATTTGTTCAGCCGGTGAATATCAAAGGCCTCCACCAGCTCCTCCAGGGAGAACACCTCCCGCTCGTCCCCAGGATTCCAGCCCACCAGGGCCAAGTAGTTAATCAGGGCTTCCGGCAGATAGCCCTTGTCCACGAAATCGGAATAATACGCATCTCCATCCCGCTTGGACAGCTTGTGTTGCGCGTCCCGCATGACGGTGGTCAGATGCACATAGGTGGGCACCTCCCAGCCGAAGGCTTCGTAAAGGAAATTATAACGGGGAGTGGAGGACAGATATTCCATGCCACGCATGACATGGGTGATACCCATCAGATGATCATCAATCACGTTGGCAAAGTTATAGGTGGGCATGCCATCCTGCTTAATCAGCACCATATCGTCCATGGCTTCTGCGTTGGGGAAGGTCATGTCTCCAAAGACAGTGTCGTGATAGCTGGTTTCCCCTTCGGTGGGGGCGTTCATGCGAATGGTCCAGGGAAGACCGGCATCCAGCTTGCGCTGCACTTCCGCCTTGGAGAGGTGGAGACAATGCTTGTCGTACTTCCAGGTGCCGCCGGCGGCCTCCACAGCGGCCCGACGGGCGTCAATTTCTTCCTTGGAGCAGAAGCAATAATAGGCATGGCCGGATTCCACCAGCTGCTGGGCGTAGGGCAGATACAGATCCTTCCGCTCGCTCTGAACATAGGGACCGCAGGGGCCGCCTACGTCCGGGCCTTCATCCCAGGTAAGGCCGCAGCCCTTCAGGGTTTCATAGATGACCTCCGTGGCCCCGGGAACGAAGCGCTCCTGATCCGTATCCTCAATACGGAGGATGAACTGGCCGCCGTTTTTGCGGGCATAGAGGTAATTATACAGCGCGGTGCGCAGGCCGCCCAGATGCATAAAACCGGTGGGGCTGGGGGCGAATCTGGTTCTGACATTCATGATTTGTGGAAACTCCCTTCCTAAAAGATGTGATTTACTTTTTCACCTGTTTGGCAAAGGTATCCCGAAGACCAACGGTGCGGTTGAAGACGGGCAGCTGATCTGTAGAATCCGGATCCTTGCAGAAGTATCCAATCCGCATGAACTGCCAGGTCGTTCCGGGATCCCCCTCCTTCACACAGGGTTCAGCCCAGCCATGGAGCACCTCCAGGCTGTGGGGATTCAACCGGCGGATGAACTCCTTCAGCTTCCGATCCGTGCTGTTTTCCACAGCGGCTTCTTCCGCCTCTTCCTCCGGAAGGTCAGCGGCCTCCTCCGTGATCTCGGCCTCCTCCGGCGCAGCAATATCTTCCTTCGCTTCCGCGCCGTCGGCGGTCAGCAGCGGCTCATAAAGCCGGCCTTCGATGGCGACGGAATCTGCGGCATGGACCCAGTGCAGCGTAGCACCCTTGATCTTCCGATCGGCGCCAGGGGTTCCGCTCTCAGTGGAAAAATCAACGGTACAGTACACAGCGGTGATATTTCCTTCCGCATCCTTCTCGCAGCCATCACACCGGACAATGTAGGCTCCTTTCAGGCGCACCTCGTTACCAGGATACATCCGCTTATAACCCTTGACGGGCTCCTCCAAGAAGTCCTCCGCCTCGATATACAGCTCCCGGCCGAAGGTGACGGTATGCGTCCCCATCTCCGGATGCTTCGGATGATTTTCCATGGTGAGGGTTTTTACTTCTCCTTCCGGCCAGTTGGTTAGGATCACCTTCACCGGATGAAGCACCGCCATAGCCCGGGCGGAGCGCTCATCCAGATCAGCCCGGACGCAGCTTTCCAGCAGGGCGAAATCCACCAGGGAATCCGCCTTGCTCATCCCGATTCGATCCACGAAATCCCGAATGGCCTGGCCAGTGTATCCCCGGCGGCGCATGGCCGTCAGGGTGGGCATCCGCGGATCATCCCACCCCCGGACATATCCGCCTTCCACCAGGGCCCGGAGATAGCGCTTGCTCATGACGGTCTGGGTCATGTTCAGACGGGCGAACTCAATTTGCCGCGGGCGAGCAGGAAGCATATTCGCGCTTTTTTCCACCACCCAGTCATACAGGGGACGGTGAATCTCATATTCCAGAGAACACATGGAATGACTGATGCCCTCCAGCGCGTCGCCAATGGGGTGGGCAAAATCATACATGGGATAGATGCACCATTTATTGCCCGTGCGCCAATGCTCCTTATACAGGATGCGATACATGGCGGGATCCCGCATCACCACATTAGGAGAGGCCATGTCGATCTTGGCCCGCAGGGTTTTGCTGCCCTCCGGAAATTCCCCTGCCCGCATGCGGCGGAACAGATCCAGGCTTTCCTCCCAAGGCCGATCCCGCCAGGGGCTATTTTTCCCGGGCTCGGTTAAGGTTCCCCGATATTCCCGCATCTCATCCTTGCTGAGCTCATCCACATAGGCCAGGCCGCGGCGAATCCAGTCCTCGGCGATTTCATAGCATTTGTCATAATAATCCGAGGCGTAAAACTCGCCACCGGTCCAGTGAAAGCCGAGCCAATGGATATCCTTCTTGATGTTTTCCACATATTCGGTATCCTCTTTGGCCGGGTTTGTATCATCGAAGCGGAGGTTGCATTTTCCGCCGAACTTTTCCGCCGTCAGGAAGTCCATGATCAGGGCTTTGCAATGGCCAATATGCATATAGCCATTGGGCTCGGGAGGAAAACGGGTATGAATCTCCTGATATCGGCCGTCCGAAAGATCCTGCTCGATGGCATCCCAAATAAAATTACTGCGATCAGTTTCCATTACAAATACTGCCTCCCTTTCGCCCTTTCTGCGCGGAACGCGCACCCCGATATTATACGGAAAAGTAAGAGGGGACGCAAGGAAAAAATTGCTGATTGGATGTTGAAATTGTTACATTTACCTCTTTTCAAATGTAAGAAAAGGGAGTATAATCATCGCAAGGTTGTTTTCAGCAAGGAATGGGGGGATCCGCCGTGCAAGATAGATTTGAAACGATGAAGTTTCAGCCCATTGAGGAATCGGGGAACGAGGCGCAGGACATTCTGCTGTACGTTTATCAGGCGCTTCAGGCCAAGGGGTATGATCCGATCACGCAGCTGGTTGGCTACATCATCTCCGGAGATCCGACGTACATTACCAGCTACAATTCCGCGCGGAGCATGATTTGCCGCCTGGAGCGGGATGAGATCATTGAGGAGCTGGTTCGCTCCTACTTGGAGACCCATTAAAGGCGTATTTTGAGAGGGTGTCGGCGACGACATCCTTTTTCCTTAAAAACCGAAGGAGGCGGAGAGTTTGATGAAGAAAAGAGCCGGATACGGGCTGATCTTGACGATGGCGCTGGTGCTAATTGCCTTCAGCGCTTTGGCGACGGACGTGTTCCGCTTTGCGGAGAAGAGCATCGATCTTTTCGAAGGGGAAACAGCCCAGGCTCAGCTGCAGATGGAGGGTGCGCCGGAAGCGGGCGGAACCCTGACCTATTCCAGCGCCAATGCCAAGACTGCGAAGGTGGATGCGGACGGCACCATTACAGCCCTGAAGAAGGGCCAGGTCACCGTGAAGGCCACCTTGAAGGCGGAGAAAAAATCCTGGAGCGCTACGGTGACGGTGAACGTAATTCGGCGGGTAACGAATGTTACGCTGAATACCACCAGGCTGCAGGTTTACCGCCCGACGGACGCTATCCTGCAGGGGCTCCTGCGGGAGGAGACGGAAAATGACGTCATCCTGATTCCTGCGGGGCGTAGCTTCGACCTGCGGTCCACCGTCACTCCCTCTGACGCCAACAGCAAAAAGGTGGTTTATGAATCCTCCGACGAAGGGGTGCTAAAGATTTCCCAAGGAACGGCAAAAGCTGCCCAAGCCGGGGAATGCGACCTGACCATCTACAGCGCCCAGAATCCAGAGGTCATGGAGCAATTCCACGTATTGGTAACCCAGCCTGTGACCAAACTGACCCTTAGCTCCTCAGCGGGGAAGACGGTCAATGTTGGAGAAAGCACGACCTTGAAGGCCGCGGTGGAGCCCGCCAACGCCAGCATTCAAAGCGTGGAATGGACATCGAAAAATCCTCAGGTTGCGACCGTGGATGCCAATGGCGTCGTTACGCCGGTGAAGCGGGGGACCGTGACCATTGAGGCCAAGGCGGTAGACGGTTCGGGGAAAACGGCGAGCATTGGACTGAACATTGCCCAGGGGGTGACCAGGATCACTTTTCAGGAGGATGGGCTGAACCTGGCCACGGGGCAAACTGGATACTTGCATGCCGTCGCGCTGCCGACTAACGCCAACGAGAAATCGATTACCTGGTCCTCCAGCGACCCGGGGATCGCCACGGTTTCCTCGGGCGGTCAGGTGAAGGGGATCAAGCGGGGCGAATGCTACATCACCGCCACCAGCAAAAGCAATCCGGAAATCTCCAATTCCATCAAGGTGCAGGTAATTCAGCGGGTAACGCAGATCACCTTCACGGGCGGACCGGTATCCTTACCGATTCAATCCGCCGTGCAGCTGAGCTGGCAGGTGCTGCCGGAGGACGCCTCCATTCAGGAGGTAACCTTCAGCTCATCCAACCCGAAGGTGGCCACCGTGGATGGGAATGGTTTTGTGCGCGGCATTACCCGGGGTTCCGCCAACATCACCGCCTCCGCCACGGATGGTTCTAATCGGCGGGGGCAGGTGCGAGTGACCGTGACCCAGCCGGTGGAGGGCATCTCCATCCAATATCAGGTTTACCATGTTCAGCTGGAGCGGTCGCTGAACGCCAAGGCGATTATTCAGCCCTCCAACGCGAACAACCAGAATGTGCACTTTACCGTGGATGACGAGTACATCGCCTCGGTGTCCGATTCGAAGAATATTGGCCGGCTCCGGGGGCTGCATAGCGGCGTAACCACCCTGACGGGAGTCACGGAGGATGGCGGATATTCCGCCCAGGCGGAGGTCCGGGTGGCGGACTTTAACCGCGCCATCGTGGTGGATGATTTGTACATGGAAGGGGATAATATCCGCATCAGCCTGCGGAACCGCAGCGATTTCACCGTGGATCGGGTCTATTTTACCATCGAGACCTTCGACCAGGATGGCAATCCCCTGGTTTGCAACTCTGATGGGGTGAGCAATTCCTTCCAGGGCAGCTATCGGCTGGAGCTGGGGCCGGACGAGCGATCCGAGCATTATCGTTTCGAGTTCGGTGACTATGTGCAGCCCACCACCAGCATCAGCACAGTTTCCATCTATGTAACGGGCTGGCGGGATCTGGAAGGATATACCCGCAGCATCCCAGAGGATTCCTATCCGTCCCAAAGCTATCATCGGTTCGTGCCAAAGCCGGTACAGACGGAGCCCTGATTGATTTACGGAAGAAGCAATGCGGCCCTCGTGAAGCCGATCCATCGGTCGGCCAGGCGCGAGGGCTGTTTTTTCAGGAGAAGGAGAGAAACTCTATGGCAGACTTGGTTGTGATCGGCGCGGGACACGCGGGGTGTGAGGCGGCGCTGGCGGCGGCGCGCATGGGGATGGATACGCTGCTGCTGACCTTGAACATGGATGGCGTCGCTCTGATGGCTTGCAATCCAGTCATCGGCGGATCTGCGAAGGGCCACCTGGTACGGGAGATCGACGCTTTGGGTGGAGAGATGGCCCTGGCCATTGATGATACCTTTTTGCAGAGCCGCATGCTGAATACGGGCAAGGGGCCGGCGGTGCATGCCCTGCGGGCCCAGGCGGACAAGCAGGCCTATCAAAACCGGATGCGAAAGGCCCTGATGTCGCAGCCGAGACTGAGAATCCGCCAGGGAGAGGTTGTGTCCATCGAGGTAGAAAAGGACCGAGTAGTGGGCGTGACCACGGCTACGGGGATGCGTATCCCCTGCAGTGCGGTGGTGGTGGCCACTGGCGTATACTTGAAGGGCCGCATCATTATCGGGGAGCATAGCCATGAAGGCGGGCCCCAGGGTCTGATGAATGCCAGCGGACTATCGGAAGGCCTGCGGCAGCTGAGGTTCGAGCTGCGCAGATTTAAAACAGGCACCCCTGCCCGGGTGGCCCAGGATTCCATCGATTTTGAGGAGATGGAAATTCAGAAGGGGGACGAACCAGTCACGCCCTTTTCCTTCCTGAACCAGGGGAAAAAGTTGGAAAATACCTATGCGTGCTATTTGACCTGGACCAACGAGGAGACCCATCGCATTATTCGAGAAAACCTGCACCGGGCGCCGCTCTACAGCGGGCAGATTCATGGCATTGGCCCCAGATACTGTCCTTCCATCGAGGATAAGATCGTCCGCTTTGCGGACAAGGATCGTCATCAGCTGTTTCTGGAGCCGGAGGGGAAGAATAGCCTGGAATGGTATGTGCAGGGGATGAGCTCCTCTCTGCCGGAGGATGTGCAATGGCGGATGTATCGATCCATTCCTGGATTGCACAGGTGCGAGCTGACCAGGCTGGCCTATGCCATCGAGTACGACTGTATCGATAGCCGGGAACTGCGGCCCACGCTGGAGAGCCTGCGGATTGGCGGGCTGTTCTTTGCAGGCCAGATCAACGGTACCAGCGGCTATGAGGAGGCTGCCGCTCAGGGGCTGCTGGCCGGGATGAATGCCGCCCTGAAGCTGCAGGAGAAGCCACAGATCATTTTGACTCGGGATCAAGCATATCTGGGCGTGCTGACGGACGATTTGACCACCAAGGGCACGGACGAACCCTATCGTATGATGACCTCCCGGGCGGAGCATCGGCTCTTCCTGCGGCAGGATAACGCGGATCTGCGGCTGACGGAGATTGGCGCGGCGGCTGGGCTAGTCACCCCGGAGCGGCTGGAAAGAACCAGACAGAAGAAGGCGGAGACGGAGGAAGCGCTGCGCAGGCTGCGTGCCACCAGGTTTGCCCCTGGGGAGAGAATGGGTCAGTGGCTTCGCAGGCATGACCAGCCGGAAACTGCAGGATCCCTGAGCGGGGAGGAGTTGCTTCGTCGGCCACAAATCCATTTGGCGGACCTGGCGGAGCTGGAGGAAAGCTGGGGGCAGATTTCTGCCCCTGTGGCGGAACAGGCGGAGATATCCATCAAATATGCCGGGTATCTGGAAAAGCAGGAGGCGCTGATTAAAAAGGCGCGCCAGGCGGAAGAGACGCGCCTAACGGAGGATATTCCCTATGGCTCCATCGAGGGCCTGCGGCTGGAGGCTCGGCAGAAGCTGGAAAAGCAAAAACCTGTTTCGCTGGGCGCCGCGGGGCGGATTCCCGGGGTGAACCCCGCGGATGTGGCCGTGCTGTCCGTTTGGCTGGAAAAGGATAAAAGAGCCCAACGAGAGACCTTGGCTCCTAAGAATCCTCTTTCCATCGAATGAGAATAAGTGTGTTTGAGGGCCCGAGAAACCGTCGGGGTCGCGTTTCAAAAGAGAAAGGAAACTGAAAGAAGGATGAGAAGGAGCTTGGGATGGCTGCGCGGCATTTTTATCGGTGTGATGCTGTTGTTTTGCGTGACAATGACGGGATATGTCCTTCTTCGCGCAGGGATGGATTTCGAATTAGAGGACGTGGCCAGAAGTCTGGAGACCAGCCAGGGTAGAGAGCGGAAACAACAATATGAGTATGACCAGGTTGTGGCGGAGCTGCCAGTGGTACAGGCTCAACTGGCGGAAGTTGAACCCTTGGCGGAGAAGGCTGCGCAGACGGTGAAGCTGCTGAAGGAAGAAAGAAAGCAGCTGCGGGCAGAAAAGAAGGAGCTGGAGCAGACAACGGAAGATAGTCCAGCGGAGACAGAGCAGGGGGCGGTGGAACCATGAAAAGGGGAATGAAAATCGCCCTGGTGGCTGCGATGGCAGCGGCGCTGCTGTTGATGGGGGCGAAAGGAAGCATATATCTTCAGGACCGAGCGCGACTCCGGGATTTGAAGCAGCAATTAGCGGTCAGCCGGGTAACCTGGGAGGAGATTGCTGCCCGGAAGGAAGAATTGCAGGCGGAATTGAAAAACGCCCAGGAGGACCTGAAGGAGGCAGAATTGACCTTGCAGGAATCCAATACCCGGGCGGAGGAATTACGACAGGAGATTTCCGAATTGCAGGAGGAAATTGATGCGCTGAAAAAGTAAGGAAAATGCTGATTAAAGCCCCCGGGTTGGGGGAGCGAGAAAACTCTTGTAAATCAACGAAGTAAGTAAAATGCTTTTAAGCTGATATAAATTCAATCAGCATTTCCAAAGGAATACCCCCATGGTTTCGATTTAGGCGGCTGGCGTATTAGGAATAAGGAACCGCTGGCGAACCATTCGCAGAGAGCGGAAATAGCAGGGAAAGAGGAAAAGATCCGCCATGATCCAGGCGGCTGGATTGGCCAGGCTGGCACCAGTGAAGCCTAAACGGGGCACCAGCAATAAGGCGACCAGCGTGCGAGCGGCCATTTCGAAGGCTCCGGCTCCCATGGCCACCCGGGTATAGCCCATGCCCTGAATGGACAGCCGAACAATGTTGACAAAGAGCAGGGGAATATAGAAGGCAGCATTCGTGCGAATAAACTGAGAGGCCAGGGCCATGACGTCAGGCTCCTTGGCAGCGTCTACAAACAAGCCCAGCAGCTGCCGGTCCGCCACAAAAATTGTGCCGGTGGCTAGAAGACAATAGATGACGCCGATGATGGAGCTATCCTTCAGTCCCTCGGAGATGCGATCGATTTTTCCCGCGCCCAAATTCTGGCCGGAATAGGTCGCCATGGTGGAGGAGAGGGCGTCGAAGAAGCAGGCGAAGAACATGCTGAGCTTTCCTCCAGCAGCGATCGCGGCCACGGCGGTGACGCCCAAACCATTGACGCTCCATTGCACGATGACGCTGCCAATGGCCGTGATGGAGAACTGCAGACCCATGGGCGCGCCGATGAACAGCAGGCTTTTCATCAGCTGGAAATCCGGCGTCCATTCTTCCTTGCTCATCCGCAGAATGGGGAAACGTATTTTCATCACGAGCAGGCAGCCAATGCCGCTGACCAATTGGCTGATCAGGGTGGCGACTGCAGCGCCAGCCACCCCCATGCCGACGGAGACGATGAGCAGGATATCCAGCCCCACATTGACCAAGGAGGCTAAGATTAGGAAATAGACAGGGGTTCGGCTGTCGCCCAGGGAGCGGAGAACGCCGCTGGCCATGTTATAAAGAATGGTAATGGGAATCCCCAGGAAAATGATACGAATATAGGAAACAGAATCGGCGATGATTTCCTCCGGCGTGTTCATTAATCGCAGCATAGCGGGACAGAAAATGCCCGTGAGGATGGCCATCAGGATGCTGACGGCGGCGCTGAGATAGGTCGAGGCGGCCACATATTTGCGAACTTGATGTTCATCCTTGGCGCCGAAGGCCTGGGCGATGGGAATGGCGAAGCCGGAGCAAGCGCCCTGGCAGAAGCCCAGCACTAGAAAATTGATGGATCCCGTTCCGCCCACGGCAGCCAGCTTGGAGGCACCCAGATATTTGCCGACGATGGCGGTGTCCACAAAGCTGTAAAACTGCTGGAACAGGAAACCAAAGAGCAAAGGGGCCGCGAAGGAGAGGATCAGCCGCATGGGCGATCCGACGGTTAAATCACGAGTACGGTTTTTCTGCGTCATCTTTTTCCTCATCCTGTTTCTGAAGCGTCCATAGACGCCATACAGAATAAATTCCGCAGCCTTGATTTCTCAAGGATGCGGGGCCTGTTTTACCACAAATCCTTAAGGGATACAAGACGAAACTTTTGGCGGTAATTCCACCGCTTCTGACAAGACGAAAACGCAAAAAAAGGATTGACAAGCAGGGAAGAGCGTGCTATAATCATATCCGCTGTCAGGGAAGGGGCTTCTTCGAAGACAGCGGTTCATCGGTAACTGGGTGTGGCGCAGTTTGGTAGCGTGCTTGAATGGGGTTCAAGAGGCCGGAAGTTCGAATCTTCTCACCCAGACGTCCCGGAAGCTTTGAAAATCAAGGCTTCCGGGTTTTTCTTTGTCTTCCACGAAAAGCCAAAAAGTCACAAAAAATCACCAAAAATCACGCGCTACTGATAACATTACTGATAACAAATTTTGGGGGCTGTCAACCTTGCTTTTATTGCCTCTTTAAGCCCCACATCTGGTTCTTTCAGCACCGTCGACAATATACCGCGGTGGACGTAAAGGATGATCCGGAGGGCTATACCGGCGCCGCGAAGCCCATCTGGCATGTGGAAGTCTGGTGGTGTAAAAATGGAAAAGCCAGAATGCAAGAGGACGATCCGGATTACCCCACCAACGACCATGGCAAGCTGGAATACGCCAAAATCGCCATTGACGCCCAGACGGGAGATATCCTCAGCATCACAGGAGATGTCGCGCCGAAGCAGAAGAAGAATAAGGGAATTGAAAAGTATCAGGGTTATCTTAGCTGGGAGGACGTCAAATGAGAAAGATTATGTCACTGATCATAGCTTTTATGCTTGCGCTGCCTGCTGCCGCTTTTGCGAAAGGCAAATATGTAACGGTTCAGGAGCTTTACAGCCAATATGACGGCAACAGGTGGCAAGATGAATATCAAACCGTCCGCGGCGAAACGATCGTTGTGGACACCACAATCATGGTTCCTGATGTAGAGACTGCCCCGGTTATTCGAGTGAAAACACACCCGGAACTGGATGAAGCAGTATATGAGGTATATGGACGGTATCCGAGGAACTGGCGGAAGGTTGATGAGGCGAACTGGATCCGTTCAGATAACGTTGATATTACGATAGCAATGGATCAGAATTGGGAATTCAACAGACCGGATAAATACGCTGGGAGATGCCACGAATGGGGAGAAGTGTTTCTTCCGGATGAAATCGATTGGAACCTTAAGGCTGAGAATAACGACATGAGCATGGGAGAAGCCTATTCGCAAATCACAGCCCAATTGAATGAAATCATGGAGAACTATGGCGGAGGCAGCGTAGATATGCAGCTTCGGGATGCTTATACCTTTGGCCTATACAGGGATAAAGATAACGCTCCCCTGGTGGATCATTGTGGCTATGGCTTCGATTTCAAACAGGGGATCCGCGGTATCCCGGCGCTGGGGAACGCACACCTGACCTATCAGCATGGACGAATGCGGACAAACCATCGGTGGGAAGGTGTTTACGATAACTGGATCAATTTGCAAATCAGCTCACTTGTTTCCTACAGCATGTCTGTCCACCTGTGGCAGGAAGAGGGTTGCCTTTATGAGGATATTCCACTGGTTCCCTTCGAGGCTGGAAAGCCAGCTATCGAGAAGATGATCCAGGATGGGTTGATCCGAAAGATTCGCAGGGTTCAGCTTGGATATGTGGCCTACGTAGAATCGGATCACAACACAAAGCATTGGATTTTAGTGCCAACCTGGGTGGTAGACTGCGACTGGTTTCCCAGCGCTAAAGATGATTTCTGGAAAGAAGAATTTCAGGTTGAATTTAATCCTTATGCCCGCAGCGGTTCGCATCTTCTCTACGTCAACGCACAAACCGGGAAGCTGCTGGATCCCATGGACACCTCAAAGAAACGCAGTGATGTGTCCACGATTCGGACTTGGTAAAGAGTGACAGCGCTTAATGAGTGATAGCGTTTATTGATCGAGTTGACGAAATGAATTACAGGGGTTAAAATGCATTAAGCTTTGTGTCGATCCACAAGGTGGAATGAAAATCTTGAAGGAGGGCGAAGTAGATGACTTTACAGCAGCAAGCATATAATTTGATAGATAGACTTCCTGAAGATAGGGTTGAGGTTGTGATTCAGGTAATGATAAAAATGATGACTGTAGAAGATAATGCGGACAGCTCTTCGCTCTTGCTAAAAAAAGAAGATAGCCCAAAGATGAAGGCGTATAAGAGAATGCAGCAACTCAGAGAAGAAACTGCAAAATATGATATTTCAGCTGTTCAAAGAGAAATAGCGCTGGATGAGAAGTTTGGCGCATTTGGATAACGGGAGGAAATAATGCGAGTTTTGATTGACACAAATGTTGCTTTGACTTATGTGTCTGGCAGGGAGGACCTCTATTCTAAGGAAATAGATACGATTATGCATAAATGCGCTGATGATGAAATAGATGGTGCGATCGCGCTACATTCCTTATCAACCATTTGGTATCAAACTCGAAAACTTCCGGATGAAACCAGGAGAGATTGGATCAAACAGATATGCGAATTGCTAACGGTTGCAGGTGCTGAGAACGAGGCTATCTTAAAAGCTGTAAACAACACTGAATTCAAAGATTTCGAAGATGCACTCCAAGATTGTTGTGCTACTTCTTTCAGAGCGGATTACACAATAACAGTTAATATTAAGGATTTCAAAGGTGTCAGTAGCGTAAAGGCTTTAACTTCGAGAGATTTCCTTAACGTGCTTGAATGGAAGGCATGTCAATGAACAATTTGAATAATATATGTCACGCTGGAAAGCTGAACCAGCCAGAATGAATACGGAGTGGGTAATTTCCTGTGACGGGGTTGAAACGGGGTTAAAAATCCTCAGTTGACATCTGGGACGCCTATGAGATAAAGAATTTCGGCTCTCCGGGCTGTTTCCATGGGGCCCAAGAAGCTGATAATTCGAATCTTCTCACCAAGACCTTCCGGAAGCTTTGTAAATCATTGCTTCCGTTTTTTTACTCTCACCAATCAAACGGTTAACAGATTATTAATCATTTACTTCGGTCATTTACTTTCTTTTGGGTGATGTTGAAAAAACGAGAGAAGTATCGTCTAATATGTGAAGGCACCAAGCTGAAGCTTCGGGAAGATTCCAGAGGCAAAGGTGGTTCCTGACGAGACTGGCGGAATTTGCCTGACATGAAGCGCGCTTGTCTGCTGGTCGAATCGAGGGAGGTGGGGCAATCATGGGAACTGTCAAGGGCCCTGACAGTTATGAGGAGCGAATCGAGCAAATGGTTCTACGGCACCAGCTTTTACTGCTGCGGCTCTGCTATGCTTATCTGCATGATGAGGAGCTGGCGAAGGATGCGGTGCAGGAAACCTTCATCAAAGCATATCGAAATCTGGACCGATACAGAGATGAGGCATCGGAGAGAACCTGGCTCAGCAGAATTGCGATCAACGTGTGCAAGGATCTGCATCGGACAAGCTGGTTCCGACATGTGGATCGGTCAATCACATTGGACATGCTTCCGGAGCCGATTTGTACCGTGGAAGCAAAGGATGAAACACTGACCGTCGAAATCATGAAGCTGCCGCAGAAGCTGAAGGAAGTTGCGCTGCTGTGCTGGTTTCAGGGAATGACTTACGAAGAGGCCGCCGAGGTGCTGAAGATCAGTCCTCAGGCCGTCGGCAGCCGATTGAACCGCGCAAGACGAAAACTGCGCGCCGCGATGGAAGGAAGTGACAATGAATGAACCTGCATGAAGAACAGGAAAAAGTTCAGAAGGCAATGAATATGGCCCTTTCCGGTTTGCAGGAGGATCCATGGCTCACGCAGCGGGTTCTTGCGAACGCGAAAGGAGAAGAACCTGTGAAAAAGAAATTATCATTGGCTTTGGTATTGTGCATTGCTTCGGGACTTGCCCTGCTGGGTACAGCGTATGCGCTGTTTTCATCCCAGGTTGCGGCCTTTTTCGGCCAGCACTGGAACAAGGATCTGGGAGAATGGCTGCAGGGCGGCAAGGTGGCACAAATTGGGGAAACGGTCGTGCTGGATGGCGTAGAATTCACCCTGGATGAAGTGATCTACAGAGACCGTGGAATCTACGGCGTTGGAACAACGCGGGTCCAGGATGAGAAGAACGTGCTTTTGCCTATGGATTTGGTGGATGGATGGGATCTGGAGGAAGCGTCCCAGGGCGAGGAGGCACAGGCGCTGATTAAGATGGCACAAACCTCTGGCGGCAAGATGCTGTCCGTTGACTGCTATCCCACGAAGATTGGGGTCGATGAAGGCTCCATGATTTCAACGGGAGATACAGGTGTTTACAATCTGCGAAATGAGGATGGTTCCATCACATTCTCCTTCGAAACTGGAGGATATGCCCTGGAAGATGGAACAACCTATCAGGTAGAGTTTACGATCGATGTAGATGAATGGACAGCGGACGGTAGGATTGCTGACGACAAAATGAACCCTCAGGCCTGGACGGTTAGTTTTGAGCCGGTGATGATGAAAGCCGCGACGGAAGAAAAGAAGACCGAGGGGGTCTCAGTTGATACCATTCAAAAGGATGGGTACGAGATCCTGCTCCCTGCGGAATATCAGGAAAACGGAACCCTGCCGGTTTATCAGGCAATTGAGTATGACTTTAGAAAAGAAATAAACCCGGAATGGCTCAATCAGAGCGGCATCGCGGAGCAACACTCCGACATCTGGATTACCTTCAATGATCACGCAGAACTGCAGCTCGCAGCCGAGGGAGCATGGTACATGGAGTATACCGAGGAACTTTTCGACTATAACTCTCGGGAGAGAGAAAGCGAGAATCCGGACCTTGAGCCTGTTCTGTGGCCTAAACAGTCGATCTCCTTTGGGATTGCCAGCATTGCAGCAAGCGTGTATGGTGGAAATTCGGATATATTCCCTAGTGACATTACGCTGGAGCAAGATCAGCTCACCTTGATCACCCTGGAGGAAGCGAAAGAAACAGCGGAAGAATTGTTCGATCAACTTGGTCTGAAGGGATTTGAGCTGGCCTGGGCGCTGGACATGAACCTGAATCGCATCCGCACCCTGGGAGAAGCTTACAACCGCCTCATGTTTGAAGGAACTGGGTACAGCAACGCTCCCAGGCATGACTACGATACCGCTACAGCCGAAGAGGAAGGATATTATCTGGTTTATACTCCGCTGGGCGTGACCCACCCCAGCTTGGGAAATCAGGAGCTGCACCTGTTTGTTAGCAGCCGTGGGATTACATCTGCAAGCCTGCGCTGTCAATATAATCAGGGCGATTTGGTGAACACGCCTGATCATCTGATCTCCATCGAGGAGGCTGTCACCACGCTGTATCAGGAAGTCGCTAACACGAGAAACTGTCTGCCGGTGGGTTCTATCGAGCGCGTAGCGCTGACTTACATGCTAGTACGAGCGGAAAACAAAGCTGACGGCATGGCGTTTGTACCATCCTGGCAGATACGCTATCGTGAAGAAGGCCGCGAGTATACGGCCTGGGCGGAGGTCAACGCACTCAATGGAAAACTGATTGACGCCAGCTTCAGATAAGCAACAATCGAAACAACTCCCGCAGGATCATCTTCCTGTGGGAGTTGTTCTTTCCTGTTTGTTTATTTGCTGTTCCTCGATTTGCATTTCTCGGCTAAAAAGATTATAATCTTATGTTGTATTGATACATTATATAACAATACAACGATAGAACAGGGGGAAGGAACATGCCGGGAAGGATGCTGCGGGCGGAAAGCGCCAGCCCGCTGTACGCGCAAATGATGGAGCAGATTCGGCTGGATATCCTGCGAGGCGTCTATCCTGTAGGGGATCGGATACCGCCGGAGCATGAGCTGGAAGCGCGATACAGCGTCAGCCGGGTAACGGTGCGGCGGGCGCTGCAGGAGCTGACGGCGGCAGGTCTGCTGGAACGGAAGCAGGGGAAGGGCACCTTTGTGGCCCAGCCGAAGCCCGCCCCGGCTCACCGGGAGGTACAGAGCTTTCATCATGCCTGTCGGGAGATGGGCAAAAAGCCCTCCGTGGGCGAGGTGCAGTGTCGGCAGATTGCGGCGACGGAACGAGAAAGAGGGATTCTATCACTGTTGCCAGAAGCCGGAATGATAGAAATTCTGCGCGTGCTGAAGGCGGATGAGGAGCCAGTGATTCTTGAAATCAACCATTTTTCCTCCGCATATGGATGGCTGGAGGGGGCGAACCTGAAAGGAAGTCTATACCACGCCTTGCAGGAATATGGCATTAACGCGGAGAAAAGTATATACGATCTTTCGCTGCGGAATGCTTCCGCCCAGGAGGCAGCGCTGCTCCAGATTCCGGAGGGGACGACCCTGATGGCGGTGGAACAGGTGGTGTATGATCAAAAGGATCGGCCGCTGTATATTGGATTGCAACTGATTCGAGGAGAACGATTTACCCTGAAAATATAACCTGGTGAATTCACGGAGCTGGCCTAAATAAGAGAGGTGTCTCCTTTATCCGAAAAACGATGGATCAGTGGGGACGCCAAGAGGAGGAACAACGAAAAGTGAGCGAAGATACGTCCTTGATGACGAAACCGAAAAAACTTTGGAACGACGCTCTGCGCATGGTGAAGGGGGAGGACAGCACCCAGTTGATCGAAGCCTTCACCGCGGAGATGACGCTGGTGGCGGAGGGCCTGTGTGAGGACCAGAACAAGCTGCGGGGCGAAGTGAACCAGATTGTGAACGCGGAGGATCGCCGGCTGCAGAAGCTGGAAAGCCGAATTCAGGAGCTGGAGGCCGCCCTGGGGGAGCAGGAGCAGGAACAGGATCGAGTGGTTACGGAGCTGCGGAACCGACTGGCCACCCTGGAGAAACAGCAAAGCTCCCGAATCAAGGAAGAGAAGAGCCGGAAGGAAAAGAAGGAAAGGAACCGGATTCGGGAGTTGACCATCCTGATTGTCGTGGCGGCGGTGGCCGCCATCGCGGTAATCCTGGTCTGGAAGCTGGTCAAGTAAACGGAGAGGAGGATCAGAGCCATGAAGACATATGAAGAAATCGTAAAGGAATACAAGAAGCGGCAGCGGGACACGGTGGTGGACACCCTGGCTACGGGCCTGACCTATATGGACGAGATTGCGGTGGATACCGGACTGCTGGAGGAGACGGGGCTGCTGACGGAGCTGATGGAAAACGTGGCAGGGGTGCTGCCCTTCGCCATCATTACCGTCAGCGAGGGCAGCAAGATCCTGCTGAAGAAGAAGCCGGGGAAAACGGGCCTGAAGGATGGGGCATTCCGCATGGCGAAGACAGGGGCGGCCATGGGCGTGGGCGCGGCGGTGGTCGGCGCGGCCGGGTTCTGGGCAGCCATTCCCGTCACCATGGGGGTGCGGGCCATCTTTGATCAATACCGCAGCAAGGCGCTGACGGGGCATCGGGTCCAGAGCCGCATTCAACGGCTGCAGGAGCTGAACAAGTTTATCCGGGACGAGGAGCCCGAGCGGAGCGAGGAGTTGCCCCTGCGGGAGCATATTGCCTTTGCGGCGGAAGGGTTTGTGGAATGAAATTTACAAAGATGCAGGGCATCGGGAATGATTATGTCTACGTGGACTGCACAAGGGAAAATCCCATCGCCGATCCTGCGGCCCTGTCCCGAAAAATCAGCGACCGGCATTTCGGCATCGGCAGCGATGGGCTGGTGATGATCCTGAGGAGCGACCGGGCAGATTTCCGCATGCGGATGTTCAACGCGGACGGTAGCGAGGCGGAGATGTGCGGCAACGCCAGCCGATGCGTGGGAAAATACGTGTATGAGCGGGGGTTGACGGATCAAACGGAGCTCACCCTGGAAACCGGCGCAGGGATCAAGCAGCTATCGCTGAAGGTGGAAGAGGGAAAGGTGCGCAGCGTCACGGTGGACATGGGCGCCCCCGCCTTATCCGCGGCGCAGATTCCTGTGCAATTGGAAACGGTAGACGGGGCGGAGCAGGTGATTTCCCAGCCTCTGACGGTGGCGGGAAGGGAATTTCCGATCACCTGCGTCAGCATGGGCAACCCCCACTGCGTCGTTTTCCTGGAGGAGGTAGAGCATTGGTCCATTGAGCAATGGGGCCCTTCCATTGAATTCCATCCTGCCTTCCCGCAGCGGACCAATACGGAATTCGCCCAGATCATCGACCGGGAGCATATCCGCATGCGGGTTTGGGAGCGAGGCAGCGGGGAAACCTGGGCTTGCGGCACCGGCGCCTGCGGAACGCTGGTGGCGGCAGCGCTAAACGGCCTGACGGAACGGCGAGCCACCCTGCGGCTCAACGGCGGGGAATTACAGATCGAATGGAAGAAAGATACGGGCCATGTGCTGATGACAGGCCCGGCGGAATTCGTGTTCGACGGAGAGATTGACATTGAATGAAAAAAACGCCCGATGGGCGTTTTTTTAGTCATCCTCTTCATCGATGACCGTCCAGGTGGCGGGATCCTGATCCCTCTTTAAATCCACCTCATCCTGCAGCCTACGCTGGGTTTCCATGTTGGCAATGGCGCTGCCCCGAAGCCCATGGGCATTCTGGAAGGCCCGGAGGGCGCTAGCGGTGGCGTTGCCGAAATCCCCGGTGACAAAGCGGGATTCCAGATAGCCCAGATAAGCCAGGGATTCCTGCAGCTGGCGGACCTTTTCGCCGGAATTGCCGAAGCGCATGGTGATATCCGCCAGGTCGTGCACTGTGCCATAGCCTAAAATCTGTGTATCATAGAGGGAATATACATTCCGGGCGACGCCCACGGGATTGTTGCCCTCGATCACATGGATCCAGCTTTTTCCTGCCGTGTCCCGGGCGACATATTCCACCAGGGCCACATGGTCCGTATCGGTGCCAGAGGTCCAGGTAAAGAAGACATAATCCCCTGGCTGGGGAGTGTAATCCCCCGTGCGAATAAAGGAATCCTGCCCCTTCAACCATTCATAGCCCCACCCATCCACCTCCCCCTTGCGGACGACGAAACGCCCCGCCTTGATGAACCAGGCGCGGCCGGTGTTCTGGCCGGAATAGAGGGGATAAACCCGATTCAGCAGATGGGTGCCATGGCGCTGATCCACCTGATCCACACACCAGCAGAGGAACTCCGCGCACCATTGGGCATAGGGGTCTCCCGCCCATTCCCCGTATTTGCTCCAGCCGTGATCCCCTTCCCGGTAGCCAACCTCTTCCGCCGCGACCTCCAGCAGCCACTGGACATAATCCGGCACCAGGGGCGAGGGCTCCAGGCGGGTTTCTTCCCCTAAGGCGGGGACGAAAAGGGACAGCAGCAACAGCAGGGAAAGACAGAAGGAACCAAAGCGCTTCATGAGGATGAACCTCCTTTTATTCTTCCAGCAGGACGATACTTTCCGGGCAGGTTCGGGCCAGGAAGGTGGCAGGCCAGAGAACCGCCAGGGAGGAAAAGGCGGCCCGGGCCTTGGCGGGGGTTCGGAAAACCCCGAAGACGGCGCTGCCACTGCCGGTCATGAGGGCAATCTCCGCCCCGGCCTCCTTCAGCTTCGAGATGGCCTTGCCGATCTCCGGGCGCATGCGCACGGAGACGGGCTGCAGCACGTTCCCCAGGGCCCGGCGCAGGGGAAGCAAATCGCCGCTGGCCAGAGCCTCTGCGGCGGCGGCGGTGTCCGGATGGAGCACTCGATCGGAGGCATGATAGGCCTGAAAGACCTCCCGGGTGGAAAGCCCTCGGCAGGGCTGCGTCACCACCAGGGAATAATACCGGCCGCAGGGCAGATTTTCCATTTGTTCCCCGATGCCCTGGGTGCGGGTCAGGCCGCCTCGCAGACAAAAGGGGATATCCGCCCCCAGCTGCAGCCCCAGGGCCTCCAGCTCGGAGAGGGACAGATCGGTATGCCACAGCTGGTTCAGCCCCCAGAGCACGGCGGCGGCGTCGGCGCTGCCGCCGCCCAGGCCTGCCCCCACGGGAACTCGCTTGAAGACGTTGATCTGGACGCCGCCGGGATAGCCGGTATGCTCCTGCAGGAGCCGGGCGGCCCGCATGGCCAGGTGGCGATCATCCGCCTTCAGCAGCGGAAAGCCCGCCGTGGTCAAAGAAAAATCCTCCGCGGGAAGCAGGGTAATGGTATCGCATAGGGAGATGGGCTGCATCAGCATATCCATCAGATGATATCCATCCTGGCGAAGGCCAGTGATATCCAGGGACCAATTGATCTTCGCCCGGGCTTCCAGCCGCACAGGGAATCCACCTTCTTTCTTCTTCACTTCGATTATTCTACTCAAAGACGGAAAAAGATGCAAGGGATTCTTGCCAAGCGAAGGAAAAGAAGGTAAACTGAAGTCATTTCTATGCGAAGGAGCGACGAAGGAATGGAGACGGAAGTCAAAGAGATTCCCGTGTTGATCAATCTGGCCTCCCTGGCCAGCTATAATGGCATGACGGACGATCCGATTCAGGTGCTGACCTCGGGGGTCCTGATTCCCCAGGAAACCTTTTATCTGCTGCAATACACGGAAACCCAGGAGGATGAAAGCACGGGCGAGGTGGTCGAGTCCCAGATTCAGCTGGCGCTGAAGAAGGACCAGGTGACCATGAACCGTCTGGGAGATTTCAATAACTCCATGCTGTTCAAGAAAAATCGCCGGTTTGAGACCACTTATCACACCCCTTATGGGGATATGCCCATGGCCATCTATACCCATGATCTGCGCTGCGAAATGGGGCTGGAGACGGGGAAGGTGCATTTGAAGTATGAACTGAGCATGCAGGGGGCCTATACCTCCACCAATGAGCTGCATCTGGAATACTTTGCGAAAGGATAAGGACGAAGCGATGAATCGATGGGAAGGATATGGCGCCTGGTTGTTTAACGATGGATGGGAATTCACCAAGCTGCCCCTGGGCAGCAGCCGGGAGGAAGCCCTGGCGGCGGAATGGAAAAGGGTGCAGTTGCCCCATGACTGGCTGATCTGGCAGGCGGGAGATCTGTACGAGAGCGCCGACGCCTGGTATCGCCGGCGGATTGCGGGGGAGGATATCCAGGCGGAGACGGTGCTGCTGTGCTTCGACGGGATATATATGGACTGCGATGTGCTGCTGAACGGAGAGGTGCTGTGCAGCCATCCCTATGGCTATACCGCCTTCCAGGTGGATCTGAGTGGCAAGGTGCGGCCGGGGGAGAACGAGATCCTGGTGCATATTCGGCACCAGAGCCCCAACACCCGGTGGTATTCCGGCAGCGGCATCTATCGGGATGTGACGCTGCGGAAGCTGCCCGCCAGATACATCCGGCCGGACAGCCTGTGCACCTTCACGGAGCAGACCGCCCAGGGCTGGACCCTGCGGGCGGAGGTGGAGACCTCGGGCGAAGGGGAGGTTTTCGGCCTGCTGCGGGATCCGGAGGGAAAGGAGCTGGGAAGCGTTTCCGCTTTCTCCCGGGAGGGCAAGGCGGCCTTGAGATGGGAGATTCCTGGCGGAGAGGCCTGGAGCCCGGCCCATCCGGCGCTGTACACCCTGGAATACGGCATGGGCCCCCAGCGGGAGCAGACACGGATCGGATTGCGGACCCTGCGGTTCGACCCGGAAAGCGGCTTCTGGATCAATGGGGAGAACATCAAAATGAAGGGCGTCTGCCTGCATCATGATTTAGGCGCCCTGGGCGCAGCCTTCCATGTCAAGGCGGCTCGGCGGCAGCTGCGCATCATGCAGGAGATGGGGGTCAACGCCCTGCGCACCAGCCATAATCCTCCGGCCAGGCAGATGCTGGACCTGTGCGACGAGATGGGCATCCTGGTGGTGGACGAGATTCTGGATATGTGGGAGCGGCCCAAGACCACCTATGACTACGCCCGCTTCTTCCCGGAGCACGAGGCAGAGGACGTAGCTAGCTGGATCCGACGGGATCGGAACCACGCCAGCGTGATCATGTGGTCCATCGGCAACGAGATTTATGATATGTTCGCTGATGACCGGGGCCGGGAGGTGGCCTGCCTGCTGCGGGGCCAGGTTCGCGCCCATGACCCTGCGGGGCACGGAGCGGTGACATTCGGCAGCAATTACATGCCCTGGGAAGGCGCCCAGCGCTGCGCGGAGGAGATCAAGATTCCCGGATACAACTATGCCGAAAAGTTCTATGACGCGCATCATGCTGCCCATCCGGACTGGGTGATCTACGGCAGCGAGACTGCCAGCGTGCTCAGCAGCCGGGGAATCTACCATTTCCCGCTGGCAAAAAATATCCTCAGCGACGCGGATCTGCAGTGCTCGGCCCTGGGAAACAGCACAAGTAGCTGGGGCGCCCAGGATCTGAAGAAGATGATCGTAGAGGATTTGAACAATCCCTACAGCATGGGTCAGTTCGTCTGGAGCGGCATCGACTATATCGGTGAGCCGACCCCCTACCATACCCGCAGCTGCTATTTCGGCCAGGTGGATACCGCCGGATTCCCCAAGGACGCCTTCTACCTGTTCCAAAGCCTGTGGACGGAAGGACCCATGATTCACATCGGGGTCTCCTGGGATTGGAACCCGGGCCAGATGATCGACGTGCCCGTAATGAGCAGTTGCGACCATGTGGAGCTGTTTTTGAACGGCCAGAGCCTGGGAGTGCAGACCCTGGAGAAGCGGGATCCGGAGAAATGCGTCGGCTGCTGGCGGCTGCCCTTCGAAAAAGGGGAGCTGCGGGCGGTGGGATATGACCGGAACGGAAAGGCGATCTGCCAGGACGCGCGGATCACCTCCGGGGATACGGCGGCGCTGCGCCTGACCGCGGAGGATGATCGTTTGCTGGTGGATGGCCAGGATATGACCTTCGTGACGGTGGAAGCGCTGGACGGGGCAGGAAACCTGGTTGCCAATGCCCGGGATCGGCTGCTGGTAGAGGTCAGTGGCGGTGGAATTCTGCTGGGGTTGGATAACGGCGACGCCTCCGATACGGACGAATACAAGGGCACAACCAAGCGGCTTTTCGGCGGGAAAGCCCTGATCATGGTGGGCAGCAGCGGCAAAGCGGAACCGGTCCGGATCGCTGTGCGTACCACCAGCGGCGTAACCGCGGAGCTGGAATTGGGGGTGGAACGGCCCGCGGGGGAGGTTTTGCCCATCACACTGCAGGAAATTCCAGCGGCGATAGAGGCGCGGGAGATCCCGGTGCGTCGGGTGGAGATCATCGCCAACGACAGCTGCCAGCTGACGCCGGAGAATCCGGAAGCCCGCTTCGGCTGGAAGGTTTGGCCGGAAAACGCGGATCCGGTGGAGATTGTCTGGCAGGTCACCAACGAAACTGGGATTCCCAGCCCCTGCGCGGAGGTGATGCTGGAGGAAGATCAGGTACGGGTGCTGGCCTGTGGCGACGGAAGGGTGATGCTGCGGGCGCTGTACGGCAACGCGGCGGATCACCATCCTGAGCAGATCAGCCAGATGGAGCTGGAAATCAGCGGGCTGGGCAGCGTGGAATTGGATCCCTACCAGATGATCACCGCGGGGCTCCACGACCTGAGCGACGGAGATATCGGCGCGGGGAACGAGCAGGGCATCGCTTTTGCCCGAGACAGCGGCGACAGCATGGTGGGCTTCCGCCAGGTGAACTTCGGCCCGGCGGGCAGCGATCGCATCACCCTGTCCATCTTCGCCCTGGACGGGAATCCCTACGATATCCGGATGTACGACGGGGATCCCCGGGAGGGCGGACAGCTCATCGATACCCTGCGGTATCAGAAACCCAGCATTTGGAACGTATATCAGGAGGAGAGCTACACCCTGCCGGAGCGGCTGTGCGGGGTACACACCCTGTGCTTCATCGCGGAGAAGAAATTCCACTTCAAGGGCTTCTATTTTGAAAAGCAGAGCCGGGCCTTTAGCTGGCAGCGGGCTGGACAGGCGGATGCCCTGTACGGCGACAGCTTCCGCAGGGAGGGGGACGCGGTATATGACATTGGAAACAACGTAAGCCTGATTTGGGAGAATATGGATTTCGGCGACCTGCGGGAGGCGGGGATCGTCATCGAAGGGCGGACGCCCCTGGAGATGAACGCCATTACTCTGCGGATGGAAAACGAGGCGGGGGAGAGCCGCACGGAGGTGGTCAAATTCCGGGGCGGTGACCAGGGACGGCAGAGCTTCCGGGTGGCTGTGCCGGGCGGAAACACAAAGGTCAGCTTTGTCTTCCTGCCGGGAAGTCAGTTCGACTTTATCGGATTTACGTTTGAAGTATAAGGAGTATTACTCCCTTTGATCAAAGGGAATTGGACAGAAGCGTGAAATCACGATATAATGAGCCATCACCTTGAACGAGGAGGACTCGCATGATTATTGGCGAGCTGACCGAGACCTATCCCCCTATGCAAGACGGGGTGGGGCGAGTTTGCTGGGCATATTGCAACGAGTTAGAAGCGCAGGGGCATACGGCCTACTATATCGCGCCGGAGGATCCCGCCCATTCCCGCATCGACGGCTTGAACACAATCTTATATAAAGGGCTGCAGATTCCGGGGCAGAATTATCGCTTAGGCGTGCCGGACTGGAGCATTGACTTTCGAAGGGAAATTACAAAAATTCCCTTTGACGTGTTACACATCCATTCCCCTTTCCTGAGCGCAAGGGTGGCGTTGGAGATTCAGAAGGAGCATCCCCAGATTCCCATCATTGCCACGTTCCATAGCAAGTATTATGACGATGCCTTTAAAATCACCCACAGCAAGGCTATTTCCAGCGGCATTGTGAACCTGGTGCTTTCCGTGTACAACAAATGCGATGCGGTGTGGGCGGTGAACAACGAGACGGCGGAGGTGTTGCGGGCCTACGGCTATCAGGGAGTCATCGATATAGCCCCCAATGGCACCAATGTTTATGACATCGACTATGAAAAGGCCTATGAGACCCGGGCCCGGCTGGGGATTCCGGAAGGGAAGCCGGTGCTGCTCTTTGTGGGCCAGATCAGCCGGAAAAAGAATATCCATTCCGTGCTGCAGGCGGCAGCCCTGTTGAAGAAGGAGGGGCTGGATTTCACCCTGCTGCTGGCGGGGGAGGGGCCGGATCGCAGCAATCTGGAAAAGCTGGCCGGGGATTTGGACATTCGGGATCGGACGGGCTTCCTGGGCTTCATCCGCAACGGGGATGAGCTGCATAGCCTGTATGCCCTAGCGGATCTGTTTGTTTTCCCATCCATCTATGATAACGCCCCCATGGTGGTGCGGGAGGCAGCGGTCAACGGGACGCCCTCTGTGCTGGTGCGAGGCAGCTGCAGCGCGGAAGGCATTGAGGACGGGGTGAATGGCTTCCTGTGCGAAAACACGCCGGAGGACATCGCCCGGGCCATTCGGGAGGGCCTGCCCAGAGCCCAGGAAGCGGGCGTCGCGGCCCGAAACACGATTCCCAAACCCTGGAATGAGATTATTACAGACGTGGTACATAAATACGAGGAATTGATCGAGCGGAAGAGAGCATAGGATGAAGATCAACCTGAAAAAGCTGCTGAGCCTGGGGCTGGTGGTGGCCAGTATCGTGCTGGTCATCGTCATCGCCTTCAGCAACAGCGAACTGGAGAACGCGTGGGAGGCGCTGAGAAGCCTGGATCCCCTGTGGACCCTGGGCATTTTTGGCTGCTGGTTTGCCTATATGTTCTTCGACGCGCTGAGCGGGTGGATCTATCTTCGCCGGGAAGGATTCCATTTGAGCCTGGGCCGGGCGGTGAATGCCTGCCTGATTGGCTTTTATTACAGCAATATTACCCCTTCCAGCGCCGGCGGGCAGCCCATGCAGGTGAACAGCCTCCGGAAGGCCGGCATCCCGGTGGGATATGGCACCATGACGGCCACCATTCGCTTCGTTTGCAATCAGTTTGCCATCAGCGTCATGTGCATGGCCTTCTGGCTCATGAATCGGGATTTTGTCTTCCAGCAGCTGGGGGACAAGGTATGGCTGGCCCGGGCGGGCTGGGTTATCAATTTCGCTGGGGTGCCCCTTTGTCTGATGGCCGCCTTCCAGCGGAACTTGATCCAGCGGATCGCCAATGGGGTGATCCATTTGGGCCATCGGATGCATCTGGTGAAGAACGAGGAGGCAGCCATCGCCACTACTACCAATGTGCTGGACACCTATCATACCGCCCTGTTGGATTTGGCCAAGCGGCCGGGACAGATCATGGTGCAGATTCTGTGCTCCGCCTTGAGCCTGTCGGGGCTCATTGGCGCGATTTATTTCGTATATCATGCCTTTGGCTTCTCCGGAACGCCCTGGTATCAGCTGATCACCATCAGCTTCTTGCTGTACATCAGCGCCTGCTACACGCCCCTTCCTGGGGCCAGCGGCGCCCAGGAAGGCGGATTCTTGCTGTACTATGAGGGCATTATCCCCGGGGATCGCATCGGCCTGGCGCTGCTAGTCTGGCGGTTTTTCACCTATTATATGTTCCTCATCGTTGGCGTAGGTACGGTGATCTGGGAAAAGGTGCTGGTTTCCATAGAGAACAGAAGAAAGCTGCAGGATTGATTCAATCGATTAGCTGCAGAGGCGGATCAGTTGGCGGATAAGCTCTTTCGCATGATGGCGAAGGAGCGAACGGGGCGGAAACCGGTCCGCTCATAAACCTTGCGGGCGTGATTTTCCGCGCCGGTAAAGATGGTGCTGAACTGGGCGCCCTGGGCGATGAATTCCTGCATCAGGGCGTTAAATAGCACGGTGGCGATGCCTTTTTTCTCATACAGCGGATCCGTGCAGATGCCTGTGAACCATCCACGGCCGCTGCGCTGCACGGCGACGGGGCCGGCCTGGGCCACAATCGCTTTGGCGGGATGACAAACCGCCGTTAGAATGGGGCGCGGGCCCGCGGGCGCTAACCCATCCACCCAGAACTGGGGATCGGGATTGGGACGATGGGCTAAATGACAGGCAATCTCCGACCGGAGTACGGCGCGCCAATACTCGCTGCCCACCCGATCACACATTCCATCATAATCATACTCCAGCGCCGCTTCATAGGGCCCGACCTGGATGCCTTCCGCTTCCAGCCGGGCTCTTTTTTCCGCCAGGCCGTCCAGGGGACGGTAATCATTCAAATCCAGATACAGCGCCACTTCATGGACCACGGGATGATAACCCAGGCTTTGTAAAAATGGATAACCAGCGCAGGATTCATCCATGCCTGGAACGCTGTTATGATCATGGCCCGGAGTCCCGGGAATGCACCAGGGCAAATCTACCGGGCCGGCGCCGCCACAGGAGACAAGCTCCTTCCCATGAGCCTGGAAGGCAGCCTCCAGCCGGGCCAGCAAGGCGCGGCCCACACCCCGCCCCCGATATTCCCTGGACACGAAAAGCGCCAGGAGATAGCCAGGAGTGGACTGGGCCGTTTCCTTCGGCAGGAAGGATTTCTTTTCCATCCCCAGCACGAAGCCCTGTAGGATGCCTTCCTCCTCAGCCACAAAATACAGGGAGGGGTCTGCGTTCGGATGGTGCAAGAATTTCTGGGTAAAGAGATCCTCCGTCATGAGGGAGAAGACCACTTCTCCCGCATCCACGGCGGCGTTCCAAAGCCGAATCACGGCAGACAGATCATTCTGGGAAAAGCTTCTGATCAATGGGAATCCCTCCTAACGTTTAAGGGGAGCTGCGATGGGAGAAAATGAGTAATAACAGGAGCCGGCTGAAAAAGGACAGCGCATGCTTTCTGTAGATGATCGATTCGTGTTCCAACCGTATCGTGCTTCCATGAAGGGATTTTACACGGATTATGTTCCGCTGGCAAATGGTTTTTGTAAGAATTGTTCTTTAAATTGTCCTTGACAATGATCGCGCTTCTTTGATACAATGCCGCCTACACACGCTTGCATGGCATAGCTCCTGTAAGCCTCTGCGATTTATAAAAATGAAACGGAATGATCGAGAGGGAAAGGAGTGTTTTGCCATTGGCTTTTATTGAAGTCGAAAACCTGAACAAGCAATTCATCATTCGCAAAAAAAGAGAAAAGGGGCAGCTGATGCGCCCCAAGGAGGAGATCTCCGCCCTGCGGGAGGTCAGCTTCCAGGTGAACCAAGGAGAACTGGTGGGCTACATCGGGCCGAACGGTGCGGGCAAATCCACCACGGTAAAGATTCTCTCCGGGATTCTGACGCCGGACAGCGGCTGCGTATCCGTGGACGGACTGGTCCCCTGGGCGGACCGGAAAGCCCATGTGCGGCGGATCGGCGTGGTATTCGGCCAGCGGAGCCAGCTGTGGTGGGACGTGCCCATCGCGGACAGCTTCGCCCTGCTGAAGGAGATCTACCACGTGCCGGAGGCGGCATACCAGGCCCGGATGGGGGAGCTGACGGAGGCGCTGCAGCTGGGGGACCTGATGCGGACCCCTCTGCGGCTGCTGAGCCTGGGGCAGCGGATGCGGGCGGAGCTCTGCGGATCCCTGCTGCACAGCCCTTCGCTGCTGTTCCTGGACGAGCCCACCATAGGGCTGGACGCGGTCAGCAAGCTGACCCTGCGGGAATTCCTGCAATGGGAAAACCGGCAGCGGGGCACCACCATCCTCCTGACCACCCACGACATGGAAGACATCACCGCCCTATGCAGCCGGGTCATGGTGCTGGGGCATGGACGCAAGCTCTACGACGGGGAGTTGACAGATCTGCTGGCCAGATACGACACGGAGCGGATCATTACGGCGCGATACGAGGAGGAAATCTCCGGGACAGCATGGCCGGAGGGATGCCAGATTCGGCGGAACGGGGAAAACTGGATCATCACCTACGCGCCGAAAAAAATACCCACGGCAGAGATGATGGCCCGGATGCAGCAGGCGGGGCATCTGCGAGAGTGCACCGTGCAGCCCCAGAACGTGGACCGGCTGATCGCCCGGATGTACCAGGAAATGGAGCTGTGAGACGATGATGAACAGAATGCGCAGCTTCCGAACCTATGGGGCCATTTTTCGCATGCGTCGGCGTATGGAAACCCAATACCGCGGGGCGGTGCTGGGAGGCGTCGTCTGCCAGGTTTTCTTTGGGTTGGTGCTGATCGCCGTCTATCGGGCGCTGTACACGGGCAATCCCCAGCCCATGGCCTTATCCGCCATTACCACCTATGTATGGCTGCAGCAGGCATTTTTCCGCATGCTGCTGGCTTCGGACCCGGACCTGATGGAGAAAATTCGCACCGGCGCCATTGCCTACGACCTGTGCCGGCCTCTATCCCTGTACGGATACTATTACGCCCGCATCCTGGCACAGAAATGGATGGGCAGCCTGCTGCGGGCCCTGCCCATGATTCTGCTGGCTATTCTGCTGCCCCCGGGATGGGGATTGGCGGCTCCGGCCTCCTGGGCCGCGCTGGGATGCGCCTCGGCGGCGCTGCTGATGGGGCTCTGCTGCGTATCCGCGATGGAGAATATCACCATGGCCTTCACCATGCGAACCCTGGACCCGAGAGGAGTGCAGGCGATGATGAACCTGCTGATGATGACCTTTTCGGGCAATATACTCCCCCTAACCCTCTTCCCGGACCGGTGGCAGCGGGTCATTACTCTGCTGCCCTACGCCCAGCTGCTGGACGCGCCCATCCGGCTGTACACCGGCGAATACGCCCTGGAAGAGGCCAGCCGCATCCTGGCCATTCAGGCCGGATGGACCGTGATCCTGATCGGCATAGGGGCTTATCTATGGCGGCTAAATCAGCGCCGACTGATCATCCAGGGAGGGTAAAGGAAAAAAGATGGATACTTTGCGATTATACCGAAAATCCATGGCTATGCTGCTGAAAAGCCAGATGCAATACCCGGCCTCCTTCCTGATGCAGACCCTGGCCCAGCTGGTGATGGAGAGCGGGGAGCTGATGGCGGTGATACTGTTGGTGGACCGATTCGACCATCTCAACCAATGGACGGCGGGGAATTTATACTTCTTTTTCGGGCTGATGTCCATGACCTTCTACCTGACGGAATGCTTCGCCCGGGGGATTACGGGAGCCTTCTCCGGGATGGTGCGCTCCGGGCAGCTGGACACCCTGCTGCTACGGCCCCGGGGCGTGCTGACCCAGGTGCTGTGTTCGGCGGTGGATCCCCGGCGGATTACCTGCATCGCCGTGGGCACCTTCAGCTTCGGGCTGGGCAGCCGCCTGTCCGGCGTGGCCTGGACGGTGGAGAAGGCGCTGATCATCTTGGAAAGTATTGTCTGCGGATTTTGGCTGATCATGGGCCTGTTCATGATCGAGGCGATTTTGTGCATCCACAGCGTGAAATCCATCGAGCTGGCCAACGCTCTGACCTACGGGGGGCGCAGCGCCTGTGAATATCCCATCGACACCTTTCCCCGGCCCCTGCGGATGCTGTTCACAGTCATCGCGCCCTTCGCCCTGGTGATGCACGTACCCGCTGCCTGGGTGCTGGGAAAGCCGCTGTTCGGCTGGCCTGGATGGACCGCGGCCGTGACGCCCATGGCAGGGATCATTCTGTTCGGCGTCATGTATCTGCTGTTTCAACGGGCCATGCGATTTTACCGCTCCACCGGTAGCTGAAGAGAAATCTTTCGTCCGGCTGAAAAAACTATGGCGGAAAGAGCAGGGGCCTGGTGGACGGATGAAGCTATGTATGCTATAATCCCTCTATATTCAACGCCCACAGGGCAGAAAGGAAAGTACGATGAACAAGACTGAGCTGATCGAAGTAGTATCCTCCAAAGCGGAGATCACCAAGGCGGAGGCCCAGAAGGTTGTTAATACTACCCTGGACGCGATTATTGATGGAATTGTGGCGGATGGCAAGGTGATTCTGCCCGGCTTCGGCTCCTTTGAAACCCGGCAGAGGACTGCCCGCGTTGGCCGGAACCCGCGGACGGGCGAGCAGATCAAGATCAAGGCGACCAAGGCTCCCGCGTTCAAGCCTGGCAAGGGAATGAAGGACGCTGTGGCGAAGAAATAACGTCAGCCGTATTGTTGGCGTTTGTACCCGCGAGAAGCCGTCCAGGTGAAACCTTGGGCGGTTTTCTTGCGCTTGCGGTTGATGATATTTCGAACCCGTCCACGTCGAATTGGCTGGATTGAAGGAGGAAGAAATGATCGCATACTACCATCTTCCCGGGCTGTTTGAATTCTTTGAGCTGTATCGAGTCTTCCTGCCCCTGTATCGCCAGCACAGAGAATACTTCTACGATTGGTGCGAAATCGGCTCTATATACGGCGCACCCGCTGATTGCCTCTGGGGAGGCGGACGGGTAGGATTTGGGGAAGCAGAACCGGAAAAGGTGGCGGCGCTGATGCGAGAATACGGGATTTCCGCCCGGCTGACCTTCAGCAATTCCCTGCTTACGGAAGACTGCCTATCTGACAGAAAATGCAATGAGCTATGCAGATTGTTCGAGAATAATGGTGCGGCAGAGAATGGGGTAATCATTCATTCGGACCTGCTGCTTGCGTATCTTCGCCGGAGGTATCCCGGATTTTACTTCGTTTCATCAACGACCAAGGTGCTGACAGCGTTTGATCGGCTGGAGGCGGAGCTCAATCGGGATGAATTCCGATATGCGGTACCGGATTTCAGGCTGAACAAGAACTTTGAAGACCTTTTCCGGCTTTTGGTACCACAGAAGCAGAAGGTTGAATTCCTTTGTAACGAATGCTGCTGGGTGGGCTGCACAGAGCGGAAAGCCTGCTATGAGAATGTCAGCCGAAAGGCGCTGGGAGAGACCATGGAGGATCACATCTGTGTTTCGCCAAAGGCTGGCGAAGGCTATCGCTTTTCAGAAGCGATGAAAAGCCCGGCGTTTATCGGCATTGAAGATATCCAGAAGATCTATTTGCCAAATCACTTCTCCCATTTCAAAATTGAAGGGAGAAGTCTGGGCAGCGCCATTGTTCTGGAATTTTTACTCTACTATATGACGAAGCCCGAGCATCAGCTGAAGGTACGGGAGGAGATCTACCTGGACAATACGCTGGATCTGTTTTGAGACATGGATGACCATTGCCGCTGGGTGCAAAATTGTCGAGCTTTTACACAGTTAACAAGACCCAAATCACAAAAAATCAAAAAACGGACTCGTTAAATGATCCTTTTCCAGCAGAGGAAGCGACAACGTTTCAGATTGTTAATCCTGAAAATACAGGAGAGTATGCGAAAGCACTGATAACATGGATGTTATGAGCGGAGGATTTGAATGATCATCCGCCGATCGCGGTGACAGCACCAGCCATCGTATGCGTGCTAACGCGGAGAATCAACGCGTATCGGGATCGTTGCTTTGCGGTTCAGGACTATTCCGCGGCGATCGAAAATATGCTGCTGATGATCAGCGCGTTAGGTTATGCCAGCTGCTGGTACGAAGGTCATATCACGGATACGGACAGGATCGGAGATAAGATTGCGAAGGTGCTGCATGTTCCAGATGGATATGAGCTGGTCTGCTTGTTTCCAGTCGGCATCCCGGAGGGTACAGCAAGAGCTCCAAAGAAAATGAAACTGGAAGAACGCGCATGGTTTAACCGGCCTGGACCTGATGGACATTGATTGATTCTATGGGCCTTGATGGGAGCTTGAATAATACATTATTCTGAGCGTCCCAGAGGATGACCTGCGTCAGGTCTCTAACATGAAAAAAGAGCTTGACGCAGGTGACTTTTTCATGATAGGATTTGGACAGATTTTAAAGGAAGGGGCGGGAAGATGCGCAAATAAGGAGTTTTGATGTCAGGGACAGCCGCGGAAGTGTCGCGGTTTATTTCAGGCGTCAAAATTCCGGAGCGCAGCTTCCGGCCTTTTTTTGCGCCGCTCTGTCTTCGGATTGACGCCTCCAAGGAGGTGCAGAAGATGCTGACGGTTCAACATTTATCGATATTACACAACCAGGATTTACGGCCACTGATTCAGGATCTATCCTTTACGTTGACAGGCACAGAACGACTGGCCGTCATTGGCGAGGAAGGAAATGGGAAATCCGCGTTGCTCAAAGCCATCGCGGCCCCGGAATCACTTCAGGGTTGGGCGGACGTATCTGGCGAGATACATATTACACATGAAAAAATCGGATATCTTCGCCAGGAAGTTTCGCCTGATTGGGAAGCACTCCCTGTCTATCAGATTTGCGCGGAAAGCGCCGCGTTTCTGGATACGGATTCAGGGGCGCTGGCGGCGATTTGTCGATCACTGGATATGCCGGCTGACCTATGCTGGGCTGATACTGCATTTCGGAATCTATCCGGAGGCGAAAAGGTTCGTATCAGAATGCTTCTGCTGCTGTGTGAAAAGCCGACGATGCTTCTGCTGGATGAGCCTGGGAACGATTTGGATCTTAGCGCTCTTCAGGCGCTGGAGAGATATCTCCTCACTTGCAATTTGCCCGTGCTGTATGTCAGTCACGATGAGACGATGCTGAGCCGAACCGCGACACAGGTGTTGCATCTGGAATCTCTGCATGGCCGAATGGAACCGAGATGGACATGGGCCAAGGAACCATATTCTGAATATGTGCAGACGCGCAGAAGCCAACTGAATCGACAGAGAAACTTATGGGAGATGGAACAACGCGATCGTCGGATTCGGGATGAAAAGCTGCGAAAAATAGAAGACGCTGTGGCACATGCTCAAGCGACCATCTCCCGAGGAGATCCTCATGGCGGCAGATTGCTGAAAAAGAAAATGAAAGCGGTCAAGAGCATGGAGCACCGCTTTGAGCGAGAGGATGAGAATGCAATAGAGAAGCCGGCAGAGGAATATGCGATGTTCGCGAAATTTACGGAGATATCTCCGATTCCTGCGGGAAAGATCATATTGGATTTGCACCTTCCGGGGCTGGAGGCCGGCGAAAGAAAACTCTGCGATAAAATAGAACTTCAAATCCGCGGACCAGAAAAACTGCTGCTGATCGGGGAGAATGGAACAGGGAAGACCACATTGCTACGAATCATGGGGAAACAGATGGCGGAAAAAACCAATCTAAAGATCGCCTATATGCCGCAAAGATATGAGGACGAACTGGACTTTGAACAAACGCCGGTGGCGTATCTGAACACAGATGGAAGCAAGGAACAGATGACCTTTATTCGCACAGCCCTTATCTCCATGAAATTCAGCAGGGAGGAGCTGGAGCATCCGATCTCATTCCTTTCTGGCGGACAAAAAGCGAAGGTGTTGCTTCTGCGGCTGATTGTTTCTCAGCCAGATGTACTTTTATTGGATGAACCTACTCGGAATTTATCCCCGCTGTCCGCGCCGGTCATGCGGAATATAATCCGCAGCTTTCCCAGCGCAGTGATCTGCGTAACTCATGATCGAAAGATGATAGAAGAATGGCCGGGGAGAATTCTCCGCTTGACGTCTAAGGGGTTGGAGAATGTTCCTTGCTGATATGGACAAGGATACATAATTGAGAGAGGAGTGATGAGAGTAGGGGGATCAGCAGATGCAGTTTGGAATGGCGACTTTGGTAGAATCTGCAAAGGGATCAACCTTCTGAATTACTAAAGTGTAAACTGGAATTCGCATAGGAGAGACAGTTTGCGGGGTGTGGAGTAGAGTAATTCAGCCAGTTTTTGATTTGCTTACAAGGTGGTCATGAGGTATACTGTATGAATCAAAGAGGAGGAATTTGCATGGGACTGATAGACAAGCTGAAGAGTCTGTTTCAGAAGAAGAAAGCACCAAAACCGGAACCTGAAGTGATTCCGGAGAAACCGGCACGGTTAAAGAAGGCATGTAAGGAATGCGGAAAGATGTTCTCATATGATCCCAATTGGGATCACATCCCGAATTACTGCAAAGAGTGCAAGCAGAAATTCGCAAAGGAAAGGGAAGAGAAGCAACGCGCCGGAGCTCCCCGGAAGATCAAGCGTACCTGCAAACAATGCGGAAAGGTATTCACGTTCCCGAATACGCTGGAGCATTATCCCAATTATTGCAGCAATTGCCGGAAGCAGCACCGGGCGGCGATGAAGGAGAAATAC